>NC_017033.1:2402305-3603458 GCF_000242255.2 Frateuria aurantia DSM 6220 | reverse complement strand
TCTTATCCACAGCCTCGAAATCGCGTCTGTATCGGTGGACGCACCATTCTAGCAGCAGCTTGTGATGACAAGACACAAACCGGACACAGAGATATCCACACCGATGTCCACACAGCCCTCCACAGCTCTCTCCACAGGCCGCAGCGAGGGGGTTTGACAAGGTGCCGTTTTTCAGGTCACAATTTCGACCCTTTTACCAACCCAATTTAGGAGGAAGCCATGAAGCGGACCTACCAGCCCAGCAAGCTCAAGCGTGCTCGCACCCACGGCTTTCGCGCCCGCATGGCCACTGCCGATGGTCGCAAGATCATCAATGCCCGCCGTGCCAAGGGTCGCAAGCGTCTGATCCCGTAATCGAGCGTTGCGATGAAGGGTGACGCTGATCTGCCGCGCACCGCGCGGGTGTGTAGCGCCGCTGATTTCGCCGCCCTGCGTCAATCCAGCGGTCGCCTCGGCGGCCGCTGTTTTCATGCCCGGTATCGGGACAATGCCTTGGGTCAGGCGCGTCTGGGCCTGGCGATTTCCAAGCGGGTATCCAAGCGGGCGGTTGAACGCAATCGCATCAAGCGCCTGCTGCGCGAGTCATTCCGTCGCGTTCGCCATGAATTGCCGGATGTCGATCTGGTGGTGATGGCTCGTGATCAGGCCTCCGGTGTGCCGGGGCGGGTGTTGCTCGATGAAATGGATCTGCTGTGGAAAAAGCTGCGGGCGTTGAAGCCTGCGGCGCCGGTCGGCACAATGGCGCGCTGACTGCGCCGTATCCTCCCACCGAGTTGGCGGACGCGAACTTCGTCCTGCTCCACTTTCTGGATCCGTTTCCGCGATGAACCAAACGCGTACTTTTCTGCTGTTCGCCTTGATGGCTGTGGCCTATTTCCTGTGGAATGCCTGGGAAAAGGACTATGGTCCTCAGCCTGCGGCTTCATCGGTCGCGGCCAATGCTCCGGATGTCGACGTCGCTCCGACCGCGGCGATTCCCGGTCAGGATACGGCAGCAGCGACTCCCTCCGGTGCCGGCCAGCTGGTGACGCTCAGCAATGATGTGCTGCGGCTGACCATCGATACCCGTGGCGGCAATATCGTCAAGTCCGAGCTGCTGGACTTCACGGCGACACCCCGGACGCGCAAGAACCCCGATCCTGCGCCGACCACCCTGCTGGACAACAGCCGTGACGACATCTATGTCGCCCAAAGCGGCTTGGTCAGCAATGGCGGTGCTGCGCCTGATCATCATGCCTTGTTCCATGCCGCCCAGAGTCAGGTCAAGCTGGCATCGGGTCAGGATTCGGTGCGTCTGGATCTGGACTGGCAGAGCCCGAACGGCGTCAAGGTGGTCAAGAGCTATGTGCTGAAGGCCCACAGTTATGTGGTCGGCTTCGGTCAGCATATCGACAATGGCGGCAGCACGCCCTGGCAGGGCAATGCCTACGAGCAATTGCAGCGGATGGCGCCGGTGGAAGACCACGGCTGGTGGAAATCACTGACCGATCCCTCGTCGCACAGCTTCTTCGGCGGCGGCTGGTACAGTCCGCAGGACAAGTTCCAGACCTTGGGTTTCGACGCTTTCAAGAAGCATCCGCTGAACCAGGCCACGATCGGTGGCTGGATCTCGATGCTGCAGCATTATTTCTTTGTCGCCTGGATTCCCGCTGCGGGTGAAGCAGATACCTTCAGTACCGCCATTCTGGGGCCGGACAGTGCGCGTCCCAGCTATATCCTGCGTGCGGTGAGCCCTGCCATCAGCGTGGCACCGGGGCAGAGCTACCAGCACGAGGCGAGGATCTATATCGGTCCCAAGCTGCAGGGCACCCTGGACGCCGTGGCTCCCGGCCTTGATCTGACCACCTATTATGGTTGGTTCACCCTGATCGCCCAGCCGCTGCACTGGCTGCTTTCCAAGCTGGAAGCGCTGTGCGGCAACTGGGGCTTGGCCATCATCCTGCTGGTGCTGGTGATCAAGGCGGCGATCTGGAAGCTGACCGCGCTGCAGTTCTACTCGGCGGCCCGCATGCGCAAGCTGCAGCCTCGTGTCGACGCGCTGAAGGAGCGCTACGGCGACGACAAGATGAAGATGCAGCAGGCCATGATGGACCTGTACAAGAAGGAAAAGGTCAATCCGATGGCCGGCTGCCTGCCGGTGCTGATCACCTTCCCGGTCTTCATCGGCCTGTATCGTGTGCTCTCGGAAAGCGTCGAACTGCGGCAGGCGCCGTTCTACGGCTGGATCCATGATCTGTCGGTACAGGACCCCTATTTCATCCTGCCGGCATTGTATGTGCTGGTGATGCTGGCCACCCAGTGGCTGACCCCGCCGCCTGCTGGCATGGATCCTGCCCAGGCCCGGATGATGAAGTTCATGCCGCTGCTGTTTGCGGTGGTCATGGCTTTCTTCCCCGCCGGTCTGGTGCTGTACTGGATCATCAACGGTGGTACCAGCCTGATCCAGCAGTGGATGATCATCCGCCGCGTGGAGCAGGCCGATACCAAGCTGCGGATATCCTGACGCTGCCCCGATGACGCCGCCTTCGGGCGGCGTCATCGTTTGCAGCCTGCCTTGCCGGAATCACCTCCATGTCATCTGCCGATACCATCGTCGCCATTGCCACCGCGCCGGGACTGGCCGGCATCGGTGTGGTCCGCGTCTCCGGGCCTGAGGCGGGCCGGATCGGCGAGCACTTGCTGGGCCAGCGGCCCAGACCGCGGCACGCCCATTACTGCGGCTTTCACGACGCGGCTGGTGAACTGATCGATCGTGGCATCCTTCTGTATTTCCCCGGGCGCGGTTCCTATACCGGGGAGCCGGTACTCGAGCTGCAAGGCCACGGCAACCCGCTGCTGCTGGATCAGGTCCTGCAACGTTGCCTTCAGCTTGGGGCCCGCTGGGCACGGCCTGGAGAATTCACCGAGCGCGCCTTTCTCAATGGCAAGCTGGATCTGGCCCAGGCCGAAGCCGTGGCCGATCTGATCGCGGCACGTTCGCAGAGCGCTGCCCGTGCGGCCTTGCGTACGCTGGAAGGCGACTTCTCCGATCAGGTGCAGGGGGTTTTCGGCGCCTTGGTCGAAGCTCGCGTGCACATCGAGGCGGCCATTGATTTTCCTGAAGAGGAAATCGATTTTCTTGCCGATCCGGCGATTGCCGCCCGGTTGTCTGCCTTGCATGATCAGGTCGGGCAGCTGCTCGCGGCATCACGCCGCGGACGTCGACTCAGTGACAGTGGCCGGGTGGCGCTGATCGGTCGTCCCAACCAGGGCAAGTCCAGTCTGCTGAATGCATTGGCGGGCAGCGATCGGGCGATTGTCACCGCCACCGCAGGTACTACTCGCGATGTATTGCGCGAAAGCATCAGCCTGGATGGATACAGCCTCGAGCTGGCCGATACGGCCGGCCTGCGTGACAGCGAGGATGTCATCGAGCGCGAGGGCATGGCTCGTGCCAGCCGTGAGCGGGCCATCGCCGATATCGTGGTGCTGGTGACCGATGCGGCCCATGCCGAGGCGGACCTGGCCTTGTTCGAAGGTACGGATCCTGCCGCGGCTCGGATTGTGGTGATCAACAAGATCGATCTGTCGGGTTTGCCGGCGCGCAGCGATGTGTTCGGTGATGCCCGCCGGGTCTGGTTGTCAGCCCGCAGCGGCGAGGGTATGGTCCTGCTGCAGCAGATGCTGAAGGATCTGGCCAGCGCCCAGGCCGGTGACGGCGATTACAGTGCTCGTCGTCGCCATGTACTGGCGCTGGAAACCGTGCTGAGCCATGTCGAGGCAGCCCAGACCATGGTCCGGGTCGAGCGCAGTGGCGAGCTGGCCGCCGAGGAGTTGCGCGCTGCGCAGCAGATACTGGGCGAAGTCACTGGCGAGTATCATAGCGACGATCTGCTGGGTGCCATTTTCGGTTCGTTCTGCATCGGCAAGTAGTCCTGCAGCTGCCGGTGACCAGTAGTCGCTTCGAACCTGCAGGGCGCTTCAGGCATGCCGGCCCGGGGCCGACTCATGCAAAGGCCGGTGCGTGTCGTCGCCGGGGCAGTGACTGACGCGAAGCCGGGCGGCCAGATCGTCACTGGAGATATCTGCGACTGATTGTGCTGCAGATCATCCGCTTCGGCGGGCAGCTGTCGCATCGCGGCGTAACTGAACTCCAGGCGGCATGACAGACCATCCAGTTCAGGTAGCTAGCATGTTGATTTCATCATGGGTCGAAAAACGGCTTTTTCCATACAGATTGAAGGGCTGTTCGAGTGCCGTTTTCCGCAGGTCGCGCGGAGTGATGTCAAACGCCATCCGGAATGCCCGGGAAAAAGTCGATGCGTCGTTGAAGCCCAGATTGAAGGCGAGTGGAAGAATATCGATACGTGGATTTACCATCAGTTGGCGTGCCGCGGCGCGCAGGCGTTGATTTCTTATATAGGCGGCTATACCACCATCCTCCTGGAAGATCCTGTAAACGCTGGCGCGTGAAAGGTGGAGCGACTCCAGCACGCTTTCAGGCGAAAGCATGGGGTCATGCAACCTGGACTGCACGTGGCGGCGGACCTGCGCGTAGACAGCGGCGCGTACCGCTGCCTGCCCATTGCCATCCAGCCCGGCCTGGCGCCCATAGGCCGTAACCAGGATCTGCAACGCCGTGTCGAGATCCGCCTGCATTTTTTTGGCGCTGAGTACGGAGATATCACGACGCACGGCCAGCAAGTGGTCGCACAGCAACCTCAGCAGCGGCTGTTCCGCACGGAGCCAGCGCCCATGCAGGGATGAGGCATCGGGAATGAACTTCTCCACCGATTTCCGCGGTGCGAACAGCAGCAGCATGCGACTGTCGAAGCTGTGGATGGTACAGGCCTGGGCCATATCCAGCGCCAATACAGCGGGAGCTGCATCGGGAGGCGCCGAAGCCTTGCCTGAGCGGCCGCCAAGGTATTGTGCGGGTCGACCTTCAAGAAAGAGACTGAAGCTGATGTCGTCGATGCTTTCGGTCGAAACTCTGGCCAGCGATCGTACGGCCAGATTGGCCCCGGTATGGATTTCCAGCAGACTGAGCTGCTCGATGCTGTGGCGGGTGACCGAAGCATGGAATGTATCCATGGCCCTGGCGGATGGAGGCTGCACGTCGTAGACCGGTCCCATGCGTTCCTGCCAGTTCCGAAAGCTCTGGCCCGCATCACCCTTTACGCTGAAATGGCTGTGCACGACACCATTGCCGGAAGGTGGCAGCAATGCGGCAGGTATGGCCTTGGGAAGAGGGCCGTCGATCAAGTTCGTGGTGCTCATCGGGACGTGTCAGGAATGGGCGATATCGGTCCGATCAGGCGGTCAGGTTGCAGCTGCCGCAGATTGCTCGAAGACGGCTCAGCATAACAGTGTTGTCTGCGGCAGCGCAGTGCCCATGCCGGCCCGGAAGCGACGACTTGCGATACAGGATATGGAGTCGGTCGGAGCCTGACAGCAGGACTTTCTTGTCGATGGCCGAATACATCGTGCCGTATGTTGGGGGTGGTGGCGGGAGCGGCCTTTTCGCTGGCGGCCGCTGGACCGGCATGTTGCCGGCGAACACGGAGAAATGCTGCGGGCAGCGAGCCTGTTTCGACTGAGCTGCATCAGAACGAGCATTTATTCGTGCGGCAACAGGGAAGAGCATGCCCTGTCCGGCGACGGGCCCAGCAAGAGGGGGCAGGCGGTGCTTGCCGCGCAGGCCAGGCACATCAAGCTTGCGATGGCGTCCAAGCCATCGCCGGCAAGCGCCCGAGGGGCGCCCGGACAGCAAAGGTTTCCCCGAGTTGCCTCGGCTGCCGTCGGTCAGGGAGCTGGCCAACCAGCATGCCGCCCGTGCAGTGTGATGGGGTTGCAAAGGAAAGCTGCCGGTTCCAAAGCCACCGCCTTCAACATGGCTGCGTGCATGGTCTGGGTTTGTCGTCCGGACGGGCACGGATCGAGACGGGGCCAGACTGGGATCCCATCTGTGGATAAGCCTGTTGATAAAAGGTGTTCCGTCAGCCCGGGGAGAGGTCAATGGCTGAAAGAGGAGGCATGGGGCCGGGGATGCCGCCCGCGCCTTCCGACGGGCACTCACTCAAGTGGCCTGTGTCCGCCTGCCGTTTCCATACGTACCAGGTCGGGCGTGATGGGTGCTGAAGCGCCTGGAAATGAATCGTTTACTGGGACCGTTGCGTGCCGGACAGGGCTCGGCAGCCTCTGGAGCCTGTGCGGACTGTTCAGGCTCGTTTTTCTTCGGAGGTATGACTCCATGGAGAGTTGGCTGCACAAGGTCTGTGTTGCGAGGTACGGCACAAATGTGCCCATAGTGATCGCATGGCGAAGGGCCATCGACAAAAAACGCGGACACAAGTCGTATCAAGTGGGCGATCGTTGCCAGTGACTCCGACCGTTGTATTCATCAACGTGTTCTTCAGGTGCGCAGCGCTCGATGGCCTCGATCATGACTTGCGTGGGACGCAGGCGGTGGAGGAGCCCTGGTTTGACTGCATGGCGCAGGTCCCTGGCCCGACTTCTCGCCATGGCCTCCGGCTCAAGTACAGGGCATGACGAGCGGAGGCATCGACTCGCAGATCACCGGAACCGATGCTTGGATGATCCTGTGCCGGCTTATATAACCGGCTTGCGGCTGATTCGTGTCGCCGGTGAATTCCGGCATCATGCCGGATCGTAAGATGGATCGAGCCCACGACCTGCCTTTGACAAGGCAGTGACAAGCCTGGTCGGAACGAGCCATGAAGTCATGATGCTCCATGTATTGGTAAATTTATGACACTATATATGTCTAGACGTATAGATGTATTTACGTATAGATGTATTTATATATTGGATAACGCCTTTTTGAGGCGTTCTTCCTGGGCGCGCTCGGCGTGCGGTGCTGCGCATTCTTATGTATATATGGAGCTCATGATTGAGTCAATCAACTGATTTGCATGGGGTTGATTGCCAGGGTGCGATGCCTGTCCCGTGGTGTTTTTTCCTTGTGAAAAACTGACCGTCTGCTGCTGGGCGGCGGCATGGACCCCGGGAATCGCCGGTGGGTGGTTTGCCGTGCTGCATTCCAATGATCTGCAGCGGGCTCGCCATTGCGTAGGAGATTGGCCGAACTTGTTCTGGAAGGCTCGCTGGAATTGCCGTTCGGATCCGAAGCCCAAATCATACAGCAGCCACGTGATGCTGGATGCCGGGTACAAGCGCAGTTGGGTATGCGCCAACTGCAGGCGTCGGTCCCGGATATAGTTGGCAATGCCACCCCGGGACTGGAACAGGCGGTAGAGGCTGGCGCGTGACATATGAAAGCGTGCTTGAAGATGTTCACTGCACAAATCAGGATCGCGGATATGCTGGTCGACAAAAGCAAGCAGGCGCTGGATCTGCAGGTGGCGTGAAGCGGCCGTCGAGTCGGCCGCCGCCGGAGAGGCTGTCAGGGGGAGCTTGGGGCTGGGTGAATGCATGGCCTGCTTCATGAAACGCCTGGTGTAGGAGGGGTCTATCTCTACAAGGCGAGACGCGGCTGCGAATTCCATCACTTGCCCGCTGCAGTTTGGGGAGAGGGCGGGCATGCCGGGCTGTCATGTCTCGAGAACAAGCTGCTGTCATCGAGAGTCAGGTGGATGGTTCAGCCATGACGGCTTTTTTGAAGCGGAGTGAAAAGGCCGGGCGCAGGTGCTGGCAAATCACCTGAATCGATGGCCGGCAATGGCTTGCCTGTGGCCAGTTTCTTGCGCAAGTCCTGCATGATGTGGACAAAATCGGAGTCTGGTGCCACTTCCAGCAGTTTGCCCTGTGCTCGCTGCAGTTCCTGACGTGCGGCGGCCTGCTGACCATCGGCGAGCAGAGCCTGGGCCCAGATGATGCGCCATTTGGCGGTGGCGGTGGAGTCTTTTCCATAGTGCCGGGCGAAGGACTGCACGACGCTGCCCCAGTCGCGTGCCGCGGCCCTGACATCGCCTTTCCATTGGGCCAGCCTGGCTGTCTCCATCATCCAGCTGAGCCACAAGACGGGCGCGGGGTGCTGGTGCTGTCGAGCCAGCCGGTCGAGGATCTGCCGTGCCTCGTCGAACTGGCGTGCGTGAATCTGCCATTCGGCCAGGGCCAGATCCATGTATACCCGTTCAGGCGCATCCGGCGGGAGCCGGTTTTTCTGGATGGCGATGACCCGATCCAGCATCGGGCGGGCAGCTGCCAGCTTGCCTGCGCGGGTCAGTTCCCGGGCCAGTCCCCATTCCATGGACAGGCTGTCCGGGTGGTCCGGCCCCATGACGGCGCGGGCGATCGTCAGGGCCTGGCGATAGCGGCGCTCGGCTTCGGGCAGGTCACCGCGAGCTTCTTCCATGACACCGCTGCCGAACAGGGTGGTGGCGTAATCGCGGCTGAGGGTGCCGTCCAGCAGGGCAATCGTTTGCAGCGCGTGGTCGAAATGACGGCTTGATGCAAGGTAGTGGCCCAGATCCAGATCCAGACCTGCCAGCCAGGTTTCCGCATCAATGGTCCGATGACTGTGCGGTCCGTAGAGGTGGCTGGTGAGGTGAAGCTCCTGGTCGGCCAGCCGGGTCGCCCGCTCGACGGTACCCAGCTGATAGACGGTCATACCGTAGGCATCCAGACTCAACTGGTATTCGAAGCTGTCGGAGCCATCCTGGGTCTTCGAAATGGCCATGGCCCGCTCCAGCAGTGCTTGCGAGCGCAGCAGCAGGCCTTGCTGCCGGTACAGGATGCCGAGATTGCGCATGGCTTCCAGGACCTCGTGTCGGCTGGCCTCGTCGCTTGCCGCCACATGCGTATCGAGAATCTGCTGCAATCGCGCTTCAGCCTGCTCGTGTCGGCCCTGTCCAGCCAAGGCCAGGGCCTGGGCCTGCCAGATCTGCAACTGCACTGCGGGGGCGGGAGCGAGGCTGTGGGCCTGCTGCAGCAACCGGCTCGCCTGATCAGCCAGTTCTGCGGCTTTGCCATACTGTGCCTCACGGCTTTGCAGGATCGAGAGCCGGGCATAAGCGGAGGCCGCGTGGATGGGATGTCCGTTGCGCTCCAGTCCGGCAGCACCTTGTTCCAGGAGGCCTGCGGCGGTCTTGGGCTGGCCGAGGTTCTGATAGGCCTGACCCAGCACGGCCTGAAGCTGCGCGCGCAGGGACGGTGCGTTTGGCAGGCTGCTGTTGATGCGGGCTACGGCCTCATCCAGTACATCCCGCGCACTGAGCATGCGCTTGTCGTCATGCCGGTTTTCAGGATCGACGGCCTGGAACGAGCTGATAAGGACCTCGCTGACCTGATTGGTGATGGCTGCGTTGGCAATGGCCTCACGCTGGGTCAGGATCAGTCGGATCAGCAGCAGTCCGCACACCACCGTGGCGACGGAGATCGGCAGCAGCGAGCGCCAGTGACGGCGCAGCGACAGGCTGACTCGATGCAGGCGGGCGCCGGAACGGGCGCGTACCGGTCGATGCTGCAGATAACGTTCCAGGTCGTTGGCCAGGGCTTCGGCGCTGCTGTAGCGCATGCCGGGAGCAGGGGCACAGGCGCGGGTGACGATGGCATCGAGATCACCTCGCAATTGTCGACGCAGTTTTGGTGCAAGGCCCGGCCACAGACTCGGCGCGGCTGCGGCCGGATCACTCATGGGCATGGGAGGGCGTTGCCCGCTGAGAGTCTGGGCCAGCAGGACACCGAGACTGAATACATCGGAGGCGACGCCGACGATATCACCATGCAGCAGTTCGGGGCTGGCATAGGTCGGACTGGCGAAGGCCGGTCCGACCGCGCCGTCCGCGTCCAGCAGATCGATCAGCCGCGCGATGCCGAAGTCGAGCAGTACAGGCTTGCCGGCCGCGTTGATCAGAATATTGCCGGGCTTGAGATCGCAATGCACGATCAGCTGGTTGTGGGCGGCATGGACGATGCGGCAGATCGCTGCCAGCAGGCGTATGCGGTCCGGCAGCGATAGCGCAGTGGCATAGGTATCCAGGGGTATGCCCTCGACATATTCCATTACCATATAGGCTTGGCCGTGGTCTGCGACGCCGGCGTCGTACAGCCTTGCAATGCCCGGAATTTCCAGTCGGCCCAGGATTTCCCGTTCCCTGCCCGGATGACTGTGCAACAGATGCTGGTAGCGGGGGTGCAGGAGTTTGAGTGCCACTTGGCGGGTATAAAGCTGATCCGCGCGTACGGCGAGGTAGACGACCCCCATGCCGCCTTCGCCCAATACCCGCTCCAGTCGCCAAGGGCCCAGTTCCCGTCCCAGCAGAGCATCGGGTGCAGATTCAGGCAGGAGGTGATCCATGGACTTTTTCAGACGGCTGAAATCCAGGGTCCTGACCTGCAAAAGATCCAGCGTGCCGGCAATGTCGGCGGCATCGTGACTGAGTGCATTGAGCGCACTGGACCACTGTTCGGGAGGCAGTCCGCATACCTGGTCGAACAGTTGACTGACCCGGCGCCAGCGATTCAATTCATGCCCGTCCGGGGTCTGAGACCTTGATGTGCCGATATTGACCTTGCCATCTTTATCGGCCGGCTGTCCGGTTTTATCCATGGGAGACTCGACGTCCGGGCCAGGGCGCTCCTCGGTGCCCGGAGTCCAGGGAGTGGCAACGTGGAGCGGGCATGCAGTCTGTTCCTGAATAACTGGTGCCGGCATGCCCCGGCAAGATGATCTGCAGGGTTTCAGCTTGGGCTGTTTTCTGACCTTATATATTGCCACACGATTATAATATAAGTGGCATATTCAACCGATCCCTTCGATGGCAAAGGGAATGGAGCTCAGATGCCGCCGGCAGGTGTGTTTTTCTGCAGTCGGCGCCTTTTCTTCGGTCAGGGATGAAAAGTGGCGCGGTCCGGGATTGGCATCGATCCATTGAAGGTGGATCGATGCCAGATCCCGTTTCCCATGGACCGGAGCTTTGCTGCGACATGCATGGCCAGGCGGCTTCGAAGCGATTTTTGCAAATGCATTTGCAATCCTGTTTCTAAGGCGTAGATTGAATCGAGCGCCTATCTCCGGAACAGGATTCATTTATGCTTGCCACCTCTGACGATGATCAGACGCATTTGATTTCACGCTGGCAGACAGGCGATGCTCTGGCGGGTGCTTTGCTGGCACGCGAAGCCTATGAGCAGCTGCATCGGTTGGCGGTTCGCCAGCTGGCGGGCGAATCTCGCACTCAAATGCAACCTACGGAACTGGTCAATGAGGCCTGGTTGCGTCTTTCCGCCCGGCGAAGCAGTTTTGAATCCCGCGAACATTTTCATGCCATCGCGGCCCTGCAAATGAGACATCTGCTGATAGATCTGGCGCGCAGGCGCGAGAGTGACAAGCGGCGTGGCCGGCAAGTCACCTTGACCGTGAGTCTGGTCGATCCCGGTCTGCCGGTGGCTGATTTGAGCGAGGTAGCCGCGGCCATGGATCAGTTGGAGCATATCGATGTCCGCAAGGCGCAGGTTTTCGCGTTGACGGAAATGGCGGGCTTCACCGCTTCTGAAACGGCCAGGTTGCTTGGTATTTCAACGCCGACCGTGGAGCGAGACCTGCGCTTCGCGAGAGCCTGGTTGACGAAACATTTGAGCTGACAGCGGTTGACCGTCCGGCAGCCATTTGGCCGGCCCCCGGGGCGGATACCTGTTTCCGGGGTCCTGATCCGGTTGCCCGATAAATGCCAGGGCTGACACGTGGGGCCGAGATAGTCAGAGGCCCGCTGGGTGATGGCGATGCTGACGCCGCAACGGCGACATCGGCTTGTAGCGGGAGGTACCAGGGCGGACGATATGGCCGCCGCAGACTCAGCTGGCTGAGCCCCGCTGTCGGGTCGGATGGGCATGGCCGGTGGATACTGGGCCCATCCTGGCCGGCGGCGATTCGTGGCCCGGGGACAGGATATCGGCAAGGCATGTGGATGGCAGTATCGCTCTGGGGGGCAGGTGTATGGTGATGCACGACCGGCAACGCTTGCGCGCAGCGGGGAAGACGATCGTCGGCAAGGTCCGCCCTCGCAATGAGGATGCGATTCTGGTGCGCGAGGAGATCGGTTTGTATGTAGTGGCCGACGGCATGGGGGGCCACGCTGCCGGCGATGTGGCCAGCACCATGATTGTTGCGCGCCTGGAGAGCTTGCCGCCATCTTCTGGTCTGGATGCGCTGCAGATTCAGGTCGAAGCGGTTCTGCAACAGGTCAATCGCGATCTTAGGACACTGGCGCGACAGCTTGGTGTGGTCGTGATCGGATCCACCGTGGCCGTCTTGCTGTGTGACGGAGTGCGGACGATATGCGGATGGGCAGGAGACAGTCGCATCTACCGGCTTCTGGAAGGAAATCTGCAACAGCTCACGCGTGATCATGTCATTGGCGAGCAGCAAGCCACGGGCCGGCGTATCGGTCCGGTCGGTGCACTGACCCGGGCAGTCGGCGCCTGCAGCCGGCTCGAAATGGAGTGGCTGGCACTGGAACATGGAGCCGGAACCCGCTATCTGCTTTGCTCGGACGGTCTCAACAACGACATCGGAGATGCCGGGCTGGAGGCCATCCTGCGGCAGTGCGAAAGCCCGTCCGATGGTGTCCGCCGACTGTTCGAGCGGATTTCCGGTGGCGAAGGCCGGGACAACATATCTGCGATCCTGGTGCAGGGCGGACTTGAATGAAAACATATGGACGTTTATTCCGTATTTCCGAAGGCTCCGGTCCGATGATCGGGTCATCCCGATATCTCGATCCATACTCTTGTAAAAGCCGATGACCGGGTTGCTCCCGGCCGGCACTGTTGCCGGATCCGTGATGACTGGCCGCGGACAGCACCATCATGTCCAGCCTGCCCGGAAGGCGTTCCGTGATGGACTTGCCGGCCGCAAAGCGAAGCAGGGACGGCTGTCGCCGGAGGGAGGGATAGCGGATATCATCGCCATCGATGATTCCTGTGCCCAGGGAGTCCGGACAGGTAATGGAGCAGGTGGATGGATGCGGATGTCGTCGTGCTGAAAGAGTCAGGTCCTCGTCTTGAATTCGTCAATCATGCCTCGGTATTGGTTTCGAATACTTCGCTGGGCCTGTTGACCGATCCCTGGTATTTCGGGCGTGTCTTCCATGAAGGCTGGTCGTTGCTGACTGAAACGACGGATGCCGAGATACGCGATCTGCTGCAGCGGACCGATGTGATCTGGATCAGTCACGAGCATCCGGACCACTTCTCGCCCCCGTTTTTCAAGCGTTATGGCGAGCTGATCCGCCAGCGGGGCATTCGCTTTCTGTTCCAGACCACACGCGATCAGCGGGTGGCAGGATTCCTGCGGGGACAGGGCTTCCCTGTGCAGGAGCTGGATGAAGATGAAGTGCTGGCCTTGCAACCGGGTTTTACAGTCCAGATCGTGAAGAACGACTTGTATGACTCGGCCTTGTTGATCGAGGTCGACGGGGTGCGGATTTTCAATCTCAATGATTGCCTGCTCAGTACCGATCAGGCGCTGGCCGATTTCCGGACATGTCATGGCGCCTGTGATGTGCTGCTGACCCAGTTCAGCTACGCGGCATGGAAGGGCGGCCCTGACCATCCGGCCTGGCGCAAGCGCGCGGCCCGTTCCAAGCTGGACGTGATGCGACGGCAGATGGAGCATTTGGGGGCCTCGGCATGCATACCTTTTGCAAGTTATGTCCGTTTCGGACATCGCCTGAACGCGTATATGAACGATGCGGTCAATCATCCTGGACAGGTACGGGATGAACTGGCTTCCAGCGGGGCCGAGGTGGTGGTGATGCGACCGGGTGAAGTGCAGTCGCTGCGGCGCTTGCGGCAGGATCAGGAAAGCCTGGCATTCTGGGATCAGCGTTATGCCGAGGCGGCGGCAGCACCGCTGGCCGAATATCCGCTGATGGATGGCCTGGACCCCTTGCGGGAGGCCATGTCGGTATATCAGTCCTGGGTATTCCGTGACAATAGCCGCTGGTTGATGCGCCAGGCACGTCGCTGGATGAAACTGCAGCCATTTGCGCCGACCCGGCTATGGTTGCTGGACCTGTCACTGGCCGTGGAGGTGGATCCTCTGCTTGGACGTCTGGACGTCGTTCCGCCCGATGACCTTGATCTGGCCATGCATTCGCGTTCGCTGGAATTCATCTTCCGTTTTCCGTTCGGCTTTGACACCTTGTTCGTCAACGGCTGTTTCGAGGAGCGCAGGCGGGGCGGTTTTGAGCGGTTCGCCAAATGCTTCGTGATCGGTAATCTCAATGCCATCGGCATTCACGTCGGACCGGGGATCATCCGGCACGGTGGCGTGCTGTCACTGTTGCTGAAGAAGATGCGGGCGGTTGGCGAGAACACCGCCCAGCCAGGCTGAGCGGTGCGGTACGGTGTCAGGCCGGCAGGGTCTGCTCCAGCCAGTGGCGAAAGTCCGCCCGCATTCCGGCCGTCAGCTCGTGGTCGGCGGGATAGCCATGCACGACATGCCTGACCTGATGGTGTTTCAGGCGTTGTTCCGAGCGTTCTGCCAGGCTGTAGGGCAGCTTGCTGTCATGGTGCCCGTGCAGGATCAGGGCCGAGCGCAGGCGCTGGCCGACATCGGCGGGAATCAGGTCTTCGATTTCCGGCAGGATCCGGCCACTCAGGATGGCGAAACCGGCAACGCTGTCCGGTGAGGTCAGGCCGACGCTGGCACTGAGAATACCTCCCTGGCTGAAGCCGGCGATGACGGTCTGGGCGGGCTCCAGGCCCAGCCGTTGTTGCTGCTCGGTGATAAAGCGGATCAACAGCTGGCGGCTGGCCTCGGCCTGTTCCGGCTGGATCACCGGCCCCTGAGGCGTGAATTGGACCTGGAACCAGCCATAAGCGCCGGGTCCGAAGGTCAGTGGTCCGGCGGGCAGAATCACGTGCAGGCCTGGATCCTGTTCCCGGGCCAGGCCCTCCAGACCGTGGGGATTGGCACCCACCCCGTGCAGCAGCAGCAGCAGACCGTGGGCCTGGCCGATGGCGGGGCGTTCAATGAAATGCAGTGTTTCGGGACTCATGCCGCTTTCTCGATAGTGGTTGTGCCGTCAAAACGGTAGATGTCCATGGCCAGCATGCCCATGTCGATGCCGGCATCGATACGGGTGGCACCGAGCGTGTCGCTACCGGCGGCGCCCATCGCGAAGTACAAGGGCAGCAGATGCTCGTCGGTGGGATGGGCGCGCTCGGCCTGCGGTGCCTGTCGGCGGTAGTCCAGCAGGGCGGGGATGTCATTGCGCTCCAATGCGTGTTCCACCCATTCGATGAAGGGGCGCACATAGGGGGCTTCGCGACCCTCGCCGTAGCCCGCCCTCCAGTCATGCAGATTGTGGGTGATGCTGCCGGAGCCGATGACCAGAATGTTCTCCTCACGCAGCGAAGCGAGGGCACGGCCCATCTCGAAGTGATGGCTCGGCCCTCGTCGCGGCTGGATCGACAGCGGTATCACCGGAATATCGGCTTGCGGGTAGAGCATGCGCAGCGGAACCCAGACACCATGGTCCAGACCGTGCTGCGGATCGATTCGGGCCTGAAGCCCGGCAGCATTCAGACGGTCGAGCACGCGGGCGGCCAGCGCCGGATCCCCGGCCGCCGGGTATTGCATCTGGTACAAGGCCGGTGGGAAACCACCGAAATCGTGTACGGTCGCCGGCTGCGCGGCACCACCGACCTGCGGTTCGTGGGCAAGCCAGTGGGCGGTGGCCAGCACGATGGCGTGCGGGCGGGGCAGATCGCGAGCCAGTTCGGCCAGCCGCTGGCCGACCAGCCCGGGTTGCAGGGCCGTCATGGGCGAGCCGTGGGAAATATACAGCGAGGGCAAACGGGGCACGAAAGCCTCCAGCAAGCAAGGGGTGGGGGGCGCCGAGCCGCCGAAGAGGATCCGCTGATCAGCCGGATCGGGTCTGGCGGGACCGGGACCATGATCGGTCTCTAGGATATGGCCTTGCCGGCGAGGTTAAATCCGTCTGGGCGGGATACTACGTTTCCAAAACGTGACCAATGCATATTCCGGACCGACTGCCGTTCGGTTCGCGGGAAATGTCGTTCATCGAGGCGATGTGAGGGTCGTTCAAGGATATCCACAAGCGGGTGGTGGCATATCTGACGACGATTTCCGAGGCAAGGTCCGGTCCGGATCGACGCACAGGCCTGAGCCCGGTTGTGCGGTCAGAGCTGATGGTCGAGCCGCAAAGCCCGCCATGGTGCGGTTTGTGGTTTTGACCGATGATGGCTTTCAATGCGCCACGGCTCAGCCCGAAGCCTTGCCGGAAGTGCTCGCGTGGTTGTCGCAAAGCCGTGACCTGACGTGACGCGGCACAGTTATCACCATAGTTATCCACAGGCGATGAGCGGGATGACAGTCCTCCCGGGCATCGCGGATGGCCGGCGCGAAGGCGAGTCTGGCGGCTGGTGGAATGGGAGGCGACAATGGTCGGAGATCCTGAGGCGGAAGCATGGCGATGAACGAACCTGGAGTGATGGCATGGCCGGCGGCGCCGCTGCAGGATCGGGTGGTGCTGATTACCGGCGGCGCCCAGGGCATTGGTCGCGGCCTGGCCGAGGCGGTGCTGGGGGCGGGGGGCAAGGTCCTGATCGGTGATCTGGATGCTGCGGCCGGCAAGGCCTGTCTGCAGGCATGGAAGTGTCCGGCTAGGGCACGCTTCCAGCGGCTGGACGTTCGCCGCGAACGCAGTGTCGAGGCCTTTGTAGCTGCGGGTTTGCGCCATTTCGGACAGATCGACGGGCTGGTCAACAATGCCGGCGTGGCCCAGGCCCATCAAGGGCCGATCGATACGCTCAGCTGGGCGCAGTGGAACCAGGGGCTGACCAGCCTGCACGGGGCGTTTCTGTGCAGCAAGCATGCCTTCGGGGCGCTGGACCGGAATCAGGGCGCGATCGTCAATATCGCCTCGACCCGGGCCTGGCAGTCCGAACCCCACACTGAAGCTTATGCCGCCGCGAAAGGGGGGCTGGTGGCCTTCACGCATGCGCTGGCGGTCAGCGCGGGGCCGCGGATCAGGGTCAACAGCATCAGTCCGGGCTGGATTGCCACCGACGCCTGGCAGGTCGCGACCAGGCGGCGACAGCCGGATTTGAGCCCCGCTGATCACGCCCAGCATCCGGTGGGTCGGGTCGGGGTGCCGCCGGATATCGCCCATCTTGCGGTTTATCTGCTCTCGTCCTTGGCGGGATTTGTCACCGGTCAGGATTTCGTGGTCGACGGAGGCATGTCACGAACCATGCACTATGTCTGACACGGGCTGATTCGCAACCTCATGCGCAAGCAGGTGCCGGGACCGAACGCTTGCAGGCCGTGCCGCGTGCGCCCCTCATTCATGTCCGGTGCAGGCAGGTGTCCTAGGGCCCGAAAGGCGCCGGACGCCGCCTCTCCGGGTGCTGCGATGCATCAATCCATGATGATGAAAGTGCTTATGATGCAAGTACTTCCCGTTCGTCTGCAGCTGCGCGGCATGGAAAGGCCATCAGCATGTCGTTGAGCCACGAAGCGGCTCGACGGGACGGGCAGGGGCAAAACTGCGGCCTGCGGTCCTGACTGATCCGGCTCCGACCGGCAAGGTCCGGTTCGCAATCGATTCATGGCCGGTTTTTCACTGTGCTAAATTCAAGGGCTTGGGTCTCGGTGTGTCGGCACGGTGAAGCGCACGGTCCCATTCCATCTCCAGCCTGTTCAATCATGGTCGCACTTATGCCTTTCAGTTCGTCCACATTCCGTATGCGCTCCGGGCGAGTGCCGGGATCTTTCCAGCGCCGGATCGGCCTTGCAGCAGGTCTTCTGCTTGGCGGTCTGCTGAGCTCGGCCGCGGTCGCCAAGGATTTCGATTTCGGTTTCGAAAATGTCGCCACCCAGGCCAAGCGTCTGGCGCAGCACAGCTACAGCAGTCCGCAGGTCGATCTGCCGGATGCCTTGGCCAACCTGAAATTCGAGCAGTACATCAAGATCCAGTACAACGCCGAGCATGATCTGTGGCGGAACGACAAGTTGCCCTTCCGGCTCAGCTTTTTCCACGAGGGCATGCAGTACAACACCCCGGTCAAGATCCATCAGATCACCGCCCATGGCGTGCAGGACATCAAGTTCAATGCGGCCGATTTCAATTACGGCGGCAACCATTTTTCGGCCGATGACCTGAAGGGGCTGCAGTTCGCGGGCTTCCGGGTCGAAGTTCCGGATGCCAAGACCAAGCAGTGGTATCAGAATCTGGTCTTCCAGGGTGCCAGTTATCTGCGCGCGATCGGTCAGGGCCAGCGCTTCGGTCTGTCGGCGCGAGGCCTGGCCGTGGATACCGGCGCGCCGACCGGTGAGGAATTTCCTTATTTCACCGAATTCTGGATCGCCCGCCCGCGCAATACCGACAGTGCCTTGATCATTTACGCGCTGCTGGACTCGCCGCGGATGACCGGTGTCTATCGCTATACCCTGCATCCGGGAACCACGGCGGTGATCGATGTGAAGGCGCGGGTTTATATGCGTGCCAATGTGGACAAGCTGGGACTGGCACCGCTGACCGGCATGTTCCTGTTCGGCCCCAATCAGCCGCCGAAGACCCCGGACTATCGGCCGGCCCTGCATGATTCCGAGGGCCTGTCGGTGCATGCCGGGGATGGCCAGTGGTTCTGGCGGCCGCTGCTGGATCCGCGGATGCTGACCATCAGCAGTTTCGAGACGGTCAACCCCAAGGGCTTCGGCCTGATGCAGCGTTCCCACGCCTTCAGTGATTACGAAGATCTGGATGATCGCTATGACCTGCGCCCCAGCGGCTGGGTCGATGTGAAAGGCAACTGGGGTCCGGGCCGGGTCGAACTGGTCGAGATTCCGACGCCGGACGAGACCAATGACAATATCGTGGCCTATTGGGTGCCCCGCCAGCAGCCCAAGCCGCTGCAGCCCTTCAATTACGAGTATTCGCTGCGTTTCGAGAATACCGAGCAGACCTTGCCGCAGACCTTGGCGCATGTGACCCAGACCCGCTACAGCGAGGGCACGGTCAAGCAGGACAATCTGATCCGCAAGCCGGATGGCAGCGAAGAGCTGCTGGTGGATTTCGCCGGTGCCAATCTGGACAAGCTGCCCGTCAACGCGCCGGTTCAGGCCGTGGTCGAACCGGGCCAGCAGATCAGCCTGGTCGAAGTGAAGGTGGTCCGCAACGAAGCGGTGGGGGGCTACCGTCTGCTGCTGCGCTTCCGTCGGCACACTCCGGACGGGGTCAAGCCGCGGCCGGCCAAGATCAATGCCTATCTGCATCTGGGCGACACCACGCTCAGTGAAACCTGGAGCTATCTGCTGCCCGTGCCATGACCGATCACATCCGTCTTTCTTCGCCTTGCGAGCAGTATCTGCAGCAGCTGAACCTGGCTGATGCCGCGTGCGACCGGCTGCGCGCCCAGGTACTGAGTCATTCACCGACGGCTGATGCCGCGGCCCAGCTGGCCGAGCTGCACCGCCGCTTGGCGGCATTGGACCCGGCTCCGCCCATCCTCGCGCAGGCCGGGGATCCGGCGGCTGTTTCCCAGCCCTGGCGTCTGCATCAGGCGCCGGCCGGTGAAGCGCCGTTGCCGGCCGATGTCGCGGTGGACGGAGTGTTGCCGCTGGCCCCGCCTATCCAGCGCTCGGCGATGGTGCCCGAACCCTGGGTGACCAGTCCCTTCAAGCGTGGCTGGCTGGGGCTGAAGAGCCTGTGGAGCAAGCGGGAGCAGGCCCGCAAACGGGACGAAAAGGATCCGGTACCGCCGGATCCGCGGGGCGGCAACTGGCGTCGTGCCGGCGCCATCCGACGGCTGGCGCTGTTGCTGATGACGGTGGCCCAGACAGCGGTAGCCACCATGTACATGGCACAGACCATGCCTTATCAGGGCCGGCACTGGCTGGAAATGGTCACCCTGGTCTTTTTCGTGCTGCTGTTCGCCTGGATTTCGGTGGGCTTCTGGACCGCCCTGATGGGCTTCTGGCAGCTGTTGATCGGCCGCGACCGCTACAGCATTTCGGCTCATCAGGGGCTGATGGAAGGGCCGATCGACGTCGAGGCGCGTACGGCGCTGGTGATGCCGATCGCCAACGAGGACGTGCGCCGGGTTTTCGCCGGTCTGCGGGCCACCTACGAGTCGGTCGAGCGCAGCGGCCACCTGGATCGCTTCGACTTCTTCGTGCTCAGCGACAGCGGCGACCCGGACATCGCCACCGCCGAGCTCAGCGCCTGGCGCAACCTGGTCTCCACCGTCAAGGGAGCGGGTCGGATCTTCTACCGTCGCCGCCGTCGCCGGGTCAAGCGCAAGAGCGGCAATATCGATGATTTCTGCCGGCGCTGGGGGGCCAAGTACAAGTACATGGTCGTGCTGGATGCCGACAGCGTGATGAGCGGCGAGTGTCTCGGTACCCTTGTGCGGATGATGGAAGCCAATCCGGGGGCCGGCATCATCCAGAGCGCGCCGCGCGCTTCGGGTCGTGACACGTTCTATGCCCGCGTGCAGCAGTTCGCCACCCGGGTCTACGGTCCGCTGTTCACGGCCGGTCTGCACTTCTGGCAGCTGGGCGAGTCGCATTACTGGGGTCACAACGCCATCATCCGGCTGGCACCGTTCATTCGCCATTGCGCGCTGGCCCCGTTGCCTGGCAAGGGGGCTTTGTCCGGCGACATCCTGTCCCATGATTTCGTGGAAGCGGCATTGATGCGCCGTGCCGGCTGGGGCGTATGGATTGCCTACGACCTGCCGGGCAGCTACGAGGAACTGCCGCCGAACCTGCTGGACGAGCTCAAGCGCGACCGCCGCTGGTGTCAGGGCAACCTGATGAACTTCAAGCTGTTTTTCGTCAAGGGCATGCATCCGGTTCATCGTGCGGTGTTTCTGACCGGTGTGATGTCCTATATGTCGGCGCCGCTGTGGTTCACCTTCCTGCTGTTGTCCACGGCCTTGCTGGCGGTGCATACCTTGATCGTGCCGACTTATTTCACCCAGCCCCACCAGCTGATGCCGATCTGGCCACAATGGCATCCGGGGCGGGCGGTCGCCTTGTTCAGTACCACCGCCGCCTTGCTGTTTGCGCCCAAGGTGCTGGCGGTGCTGCGGTTGTGGATCAAGGGCAGCAAGAACTACGGTGGTGCCGCCCGGCTGGGTCTGAGCATGTTGATCGAGATGTTGTTCTCGATGCTGCTGGCCCCGGTGCGGATGCTGTTCCACACCAAGTTCGTCAATGCCGCGCTGATGGGCTGGTCCATCGTCTGGAAGTCGCCGCCGCGCGATGACAGCCAGACGCATTGGGGCGAGGCCTTTCGCCGACACGGGCTGCAGTCGCTGCTGGGTGTGCTGTGGGCGATCCTGATCTACAAGCTCAATCCGGACTTCCTGGGCTGGATGCTGCCGATCGTGGTGTCGCTGGCCCTGTCGGTGCCGGTGTCGGTATATTCCAGCCGGGTCAGTTTCGGTCGTGGCTGCAAGCGGGCCGGGCTGTTCCTGATTCCCGAGGAGATTCACACCCCGGCCGAGCTGGGCGATACCTTCCGTTACAACCGTGAAGCGCCGGCCGATACCGGTTTTGCCGATGCCGTGGCCGATCCCCTGGTCAATGCCATTGCCTGCGGCGCGGCCCGGGCACGGCATCTGGATACGCCTATCCAGATCGCGGCGCGTCAGCGCCGCTTCGAGGCCGCCCTGGCCAAGGGACCGGCTCTGGCCGAGGCCCAGCGGCTGCAGTTGCTGAGCGATCCGCATGCGTTGTCGCAGCTGCATGGCGCGGTGTGGGCCGAGCAGCAGGCGACTGCCTGGGATCCCGGGCTGGCCAGTGCCGAACCGGCGAGCGCAGCGATGGCACCCCGCGAGGGCTGAAGCGGCTGACGCCCCCGAAGGGGGGCGTCAGCCGGTCGCGGGGCGGGCATCGATATGGACGGCGTTTTGCGTTGACCCGGCGCTGGCGATGGGTATGCTAGGGACTGGCCTTGGCGCAAAGCACCATAAAGCCCGGTTTTCCGGACTCGGGTGGCGTGCCTGATCATCATTTGACCCTATTTCCCTTTTTGAGGTTGCAGCTATGCGTACGTCGGCTTTATCGGTTATTTCAGTGGCAGCGCTGGCTCTGGCCGGCTGCCAGTCGTCGGAATCATCGAAGGACGCTACCGCCGCAGCCCCGGTGGCCAGCTCGGTGTCGGGTACCGTCACCATTGCCGCCGGTGGTGCCCAGCCGACCGACCAGGCCAAGCTGGAGTTGAGCATCGTTGATGCCGCCAATCCGGCGGGTACCCCGCTGGTGGCCAAGGAAATCCAGCCTGCGGCCCAGTTTCCGTTGAAGTTCGAGCTGCCGATCAACGTCCAGGACGTGAATCCGGCGGATCTGTATGTGGTTCATGCCGAGATCATCGACGGCGAGCGTCACTTCGTGGCGCCGCTGCAGGCTCCGGTGCTGACCCAGGGCAAGCCCGCCACCGTGACCGTGCAGCTGGCTCCGGTGCCGACCGATGGCGAGAAGGCGTTTGCCTCCTTCACCGACCTGCGCAGCCGCATCGGCGGCCTGAAGGTCAGCAACGGTACCAAGCTGGAAGCCGATGATTCGCTGGCCTGGCAGGTGTTCCGCGACGGCAGCAACGTCAAGTTCATCCGCGAGCTGGTCGATTACAAGGGCAAGCATTTCACCACCACCGATTTTGCCTACAACAATGGCAAGGTCTGGGCCATCGTGCAGGACCAGAAGGCCTCCCATACGGCTGCCACGGATGTCGAGCAGCGTGTGGTCTGGGGGGATGACGGCAAGGTCGTGCTGAACGTCTCGCAGGCCGGCGGCAAGAGCAGCCCGCTGTCCGATGCCGATGTCCAGGCCCTGCAGAAGCAGGCACAGACGGCATACGGGCTGGCTGGCGGCAAGTAAGCCGCAGCCTTCCGCAGTTCGTTGATCAGAAGGGCGCCGCAAGGCGCCCTTTTTTCGGTGGTCGGTCCGGTTTCCGTCATGGCCGGCCGTCCCCTTGCCACCGCTGGTCGCAGAACAAGATGGCGATGAAGGCATACGCCTGCAGAATGTGCTATTTCGCCAGCTCCGGTGCCTGCCTGCCGGTATGAGCGTCTGTTCGCGGAGGCCCATGCCTTTCGGCACCCCGGGACTAAAGGCACATTATTTCGCGACTGCTTGCAGGCATAAGATCATGCATGAAGACTTGCTTTCCATCCCGCGCCGTTAGACGCTACCCTGCCAGCCGGCCGTCGCCGGTGACGGGTCGCAAGGACCATGGGGATCTGATTTGAATCTGTTCGCACCACTCGTGCGCCGCCCGGCCGGTGTTTCCTTGCTGGCGATCGGTCTGCTGCTGGCGGGACTGTTCGCCTATGCGTTGCTCGGCGTCGCCGTGCTGCCCTCGCTGGATGTGCCGGGAGTGATGATCTCGGCCAATCTGCCGGGGGCCAGCGCCGATACCATGGCCACGACCGTGGCGGCGCCGCTGGAGCGTCACCTGGGCCGGATTCCCGGTGTCGACCAGATGTATTCCAGCAGCAGTGAAGGTGCAACCATGATCCAGTTGCAGTTTCATCTCAGCCGCAATACCGACAGCGCCGCACGTGATGTGCAGGCGGCCATCAACGAGGCGCAGTCGGATCTGCCCAGCAGCCTGCCCAGCCCGCCGCAGTACTTCAAGTTCAATACCAGCTCGATCCCCATCCTGCTGATCTCCCTGACCTCCAAGGGCATGTCCTCGGAGCGGCTTTACGATCTGGCGGACTCGCTGATCTCGCCGGCGCTGTCGCGGGTATCCGGGGTGGCCAGAGTCCAGGTCTTCGGCGGCGCGGCCCGCGCGGTTCGGGTGGAATTGAACAATCAGGCCCTGAACTCGATGGGCCTGACCTCGCTGGACGTGCGCAACGTGCTGATCGCGGCCAATGTCAGCGAGCCGGTAGGTGCGCTCAGCGATGGCAAGACCCAGACCATGGTGCAGACCAATGACGCCCTGCACACGGCCAAGGACTTCCGGCAGCTGATGATCAAGATGGTCAACGGCGTGCCGGTGCACCTGTCCGATGTGGCCACGGTGGAAGACGGGGCCGAGGATATCTACCAGGCGGCCTGGTTCAATGGCGAACGCTCGGTCAATCTGCAGCTGAGCAAGCGGCCCGAGGCCAATGCCATCGAGACGGTCGCAGCGATACGTGCCGCGCTGCCGGGATTGCGGGCCTTGCTGCCGGGCAATGTCGTGGTGACACCGATCTTCGATTTGACCCAGACCACCAAGTCGGCGCTCAACGAGGTGCAGACCTCGCTGCTGATCAGCATCGTGCTGGTGATCGTGGTGATGCTGGTCTTCTTGCGCCGGACGGGACCGACGCTGATCGCGACCTTGAGCGTTCCGCTGTCGCTGGCCGGCGCCTTCGTGGTGATGTGGGCGCTTGGCTATACGCTCAATACCTTGTCGCTGATGGCGCTGGTGCTGTGTGTGGGCTTTGTGGTCGATGACGCGATCGTGGTGATCGAGAACATCGTGCGGCATATGGAGGGGGGCGCCAGCCCGATGGAAGCGGCTCTGCGGGGCGTGGGCGAGATCGGCTTCACCGTGATCTCGATTACTCTGTCCTTGATCGCGGTGTTCGCGCCCTTGCTGTTCGGCGACAACATGCTGGTGATGCTGCTGCGCGAATTCTCGGTGACCTTGACCGCGGCGGTAGTGATCTCGGCCATCGTGTCGCTGACCGTGACGCCGGCGCTGTGCGCCTTTTTCCTCGATCACCATCAACCCTCGGATCGTGAGCCTTCGCGCTGGGAACGGGCGCTGGAACGCTTTGACCAGCAATTGCTGGCTACCTACAGTCGTGGTCTGGATTGGGCGATGCGTCACCGGCGGCTGATGCGCTGGCAGCCGCTGATCCTGCTCTTTGCCACCGTGGGCCTGGCCGTGGCGGTGGTCAAGACCGCCGGCGGCAGCTTCATGCCGCAAGAGGATATGGGCATGATGCAGGCCTCGGTCCGCGCCGATATCAATATCTCCCCTGCCGAGATGAAACAGCGCTTGTTCAAGGTGTCCACCCTGATCCAGCATGATCCGGCAGTCGCTGACGTGACGACGGTGCTGGGAAGCGACAGCGGGGGTGCGGTCGGCAACAACGGGCAGTTGTTCATTGATCTCAAGCCCTACGGGCAGGGTCCTGGCCAGCGTCCGGACAAGGTCACCGAAGTGATCCGCAGGCTGAGCGATCAGGCGGCCAAAATGCCGGACATAGCCTTGTATCTGCAGCCGGTCCAGATGCTGGGCGGCGGTGGCGGAGGCAATACCAAGGCCGCTCAATACACCTTCCAGCTGATCAGTGACGATGGTCAGAACGTGCAGCCCTCGGTGCTGAAGCTGGTGCGTGCGATGCGGACACAGCGGGAATTGAAGGATGTCAGTTCCAGCCTGGATGAAGTGGGCATCCAGAAGATCCTGTATGTGGATCGTGACCGGGCCAGCCGCCTGGGCGTCGGGATGGGCACCATCGATTCGGTGCTTTCCTATGCGATGGCCCAGAGCCCGGTTTCGGTGATTTATTCACAGTTGAACCAGTATCGGGTGGTATTGGTGTCCAAGGCGGCCGAGCAGGCCACCGCCGACACCTTGCTGCATACCTGGGTACCGGTCAGCGCCAGTTCGGCCAGCGGCAACCCCGTGCTGAGCTCGATGACGACGCTGGCTTCGCTGGGTCATCTGGAGACGCAGAACGTGCCCAGCTCTATCGAGCATCAGAACCAGCTGCAAGCCGCGGATATTTCCTACAATCTGGCCCCGGGCATGACGCCGGACCGGGCCATGAAGCTGGTCACCCAGCTGGCGCGTCAGGCGTTGCCGGCCGGAATCCGGGTGGACTTCACCGGTGACAACCAGCGGCTGGCGGACATGCAGTCCAACGGCACGGTGCTGCTGATCGGCGCGATTTGCGCGATGTATATCGTGCTGGGCGTATTGTACGAGAGTCTGGGGCATCCGCTGACGATTCTGTCGACCCTGCCGGCAGCTGGCGCCGGCGCGTTTCTGGCGATGCTGGTGACTCACACCCAGTTGACCCTGATCGCGATCATCGCGGTGTTGCTGCTGATCGGCATCGTCAAGAAAAACGCGATCATGATGGTCGACTTTGCATTGAGGGCCGAACGGGAGCAGGGCCTGCCGGCACCCGAGGCCATACGCCAGGCCGCACTGGTCCGCTTCCGCCCGATCACCATGACCACTCTGGTCGCGATGGGTGCGGCCTTGCCGCTGGCGATCGGTTTCGGAGTCGGTTCGGAAATGCGCCAGCCGTTGGGCATCGCGATCGTCGGCGGGCTGCTGGTCTCCCAGCTGCTGACCTTGCTCAGCACGCCGGCCATCTATTTGTGGAATCATGATCGCAAGCAGCGCAAGGCGGCACGCCAGGCTCGACGTGCGGCCCGCAAGGCAGCGGTGGCTCCGTGAGGCCGGAGCTGCAGAGCAGGGCGCTGACAGCCTTTGCCGGATGTCAGCACGGCCCGGGCAAGTCATCTCGCATCATGACCGGCTGTGCCAGGATGCAGGCCTACGGTTGCTCAGCGGGACCGTCGGTTCGGAGCAGAGGATGGCAGGCAGGAGCGATCTTGTGCCGCCCCTTCCCGGGAAAGGTGCAGACCGTGGTTCACATGCGCGCCGCTGGCGGTCAGCCTGCCAGCGAGTGGTCGTACCGGCCTGAGACCTGTGGCCGGGAACGGTGCGAGTGTCCGTGGCGTGATACGGCAGGGTCTCAGCTGGCGGTCTTGCCGTTCTTGTCGCCGTCGAGATGCCGCTCGCCCAGCGGCGATGACAACCTGGATGGCGGCAGCATATGCGCCGCGCGCCAGTGGCCCCAACGGTAATAAGCCCACGCCAGGCCGACCGCGACCACCGAGCCGACCGGAAAACTCCACCATACCGCGTCCACGCCCCAGTACGGGCGCAGCAGGATCGCGAACGGGGGGCGGACTAGCCACATCGCGATCACCAGGATGATCAGTGGCGGCCAGACGGCACCGGTGGAGCGCACGATACCGAACAGGATGAAGGTCAGCCCGAACAGGACGAAGGTCCACAACACGATGGCGTTCAGGTGCAGTGCGGCGGCGATGGCGGGACTGCCGGCGGGCAGGAACAGGCGCATGGCCCAGGCACCGGCCAGATAGATGACGATCACCAGCGTGCCGGTCAGCAGCAGGTTGATCAGAAGGCCGGAGCGGGCGATCTGGGTGATGCGGTGCCATTGGCCGGCTCCCACGTTTTGTGCCGCCATCGCCGAGACGGCGGCACCGATTGCCATCGCCGGCATCTGCACGTAGGTCCACAGCTGCACGGCCGCATTGTAGGCCGCGCCGGTGTCGGTGCCATAGGTATTGACCAGACGCATCATGAAAATCGCCGAGGAGGATATCCCTATCATCTGCAGACCCATCGGCAGGCCCTTGCCGACCAGGGCCTTGACGATGACCGGGTCCGGTACCAGATAGGCCAGCGCCGGACCACGCAGGCACAGTGGATGCCGGCGGTGATAGAGGGTGGCCAGCAGGGCCAGCACGCTGAAGCTCTGGCCGATCAGGGTGGCTGTGGCCGAGCCGGTGATGCCCAGCGCAGGAATCGGGCCCCAGCCGAACATCAGAAGGGGGTTGAGCACGATATCCAGCATCACCGACAGCAGCATGAACAGGAAAGGGGTCTTGGCATCACCGGCACCGCGCAGCGCCATCATCAGAAAGGTGAAGAAGAACATGGCCGGCATCGCGATGAAGATGACCTTCAGATAATCGTGGGCATAGGGCAGCGAGGTGGCGGGGGTTTCCAGCATGCGCAGGATGGCATCGACACCGAGATCGCCGATCACTGCGAACAGCGAGGCGACCGCCAGAAAAAATACGGCGCCGGTACCTGCCACCCGCTGTGCCGCCGCCATGTCGCGGGCCCCCATGGCCTGGCCGACCAGAATGGTGCAGGCCATGCCGATGCCGAATACCGCACTCAGAGCCAGAAACAGTATCAGGGTGACATTGCCGGTGGCCAGCAAGGCGGCTTCGCCGAAATAGTGGCCGATCCAGAACGCATTGATCGAGCCGTTCAGCGACTGCAGGATATTGCTGGCCAGAATCGGCAGTGAAAACATCAGCAGTCGCCGGCCGATCGGTCCTTCGGTCAGGGAGGGCGGGGCGCTGGGGCGTGAGGCCATGGGAATACGGTGCCGGGATGGAAGTATCCATCGATCATAGCGGATACCGTGCATGGGAGCCGTGGCCGGGTTCGGGGCAGGGGCGCGTGTCGTGCAAAGGGCTTTCCGGTCCGGAGCCGGCCTTGCCGAGTGATATGAGGTGCCGTGGATATCGTCGCGTATGCCGGCTGCAACCGAAATCGATCCGGCCGCATCTGAGCAATGAACGGCAGCACAAGGTGCCGATGCCGACATGGTGACGAGGAGTCGATGATGAGTGACCCGATGGACAGTCTGACCGGATTGATGGCGGTAGTGCTGTCGCTGTCGATGCCGGTAGTGATGCTGCTGATTTTGTTGAAATACCGTTCGCGCAGCGAGGAACGGCGGCAGGCCCTGTATCTGGAGGCCATCCGGCAGGGCAAGTCGATCGATCTGGTGCTGCACCTGGGCAGCCAGCGCCTGTGGGCCACCTACCGTACCGGGATGGTGCTGGCGATGCTGGGTCTGGGGCTGCTGGCGGCCGGGCTGGTCGAGAGCGATCGGGACTGGATGGCGGCTGCCTTTTTGCCGCTGTGCATCGGCCTGGGTTTTCTGGTCAGCTTCCGCTATCAGCGACGTGCCGAGCGTGGCTCGCTGCGTGCGGGACAGGATGCCGGGGCAGGCGATGCATGAGTTGCATGATGCCGGTGGGAACGAGGGCCATGCTTGAGACGCCCGGATGAGCGAGCACGGTCCTTCCGATCAAGTGCTGGTGGCACGGGCCTTGTTTAACGATGACCGTCATGCGTTCGACACGCTGGTACGACGGCATCAGTCGGCCTTGCGCATCTGGTTGGCACGATTGTGTCACGGAGACCTGGCCGGAGCCGACGACCTGGCCCAGGAAACATTCCTGCAGGCCTGGCGGCGGCTGGACCAGTTCCGCGGCGAGGCGCAGTTCAGCACATGGCTGCACAGCATCGGCTATCGCCAGTTCCTGATGCGTGAGCGCAGGCATGCTGGCGCACGAGCGCGTGAGGCTGTCGATGCGGCCGTTCTGGAGCAATGGCCGGATCCGCGACCGGCAGTGGATCAGCGCTTTGCCATGGAGCGCGATCTGGCGGCGGCCATGGCCGTGCTCAGTCCGCATGAATATGCAGCGATCGTGCAATGCTTTCTGCTGGAGCATCCGCAGGAGGAGGCTGCCCAGGTCATGGGCTGTGCCGTGGGCACGGTCAAGTCCCATATCTTCCGCGCGCGACAGAAACTGCGGCAGGCGCTTGCGGCCTGGCACAGCAAGGAATCATCATGAAACCCATGGAACCCTTTCCGCCCGAAGTATCAGATGACGATAGCCTGGCTCGGGCGCTGCGGCGGGAGGCGGCCCGCGGTCCCGGCTGGCTGGCCGATGACGGTTTTTCCGATCGAGTGATGCAACGGCTTCCGCCTCGGCGCCACCGTCGTTCTGCCCGCTGGTGGCCCGTCATGGGCAGTTTGCTGGGCGGGGTGCTGATGGTTTGTGCCGATTCGCGCTGGCGGACCCTGCCGGCCCTGTTCAGCCGCATCGACCAGCCTGGCGTGATGCTGGCGATGGTCTTGATGCTGACCCCGATACTGCTGACCTGTCTGTTGCTGCTGCTGCTCGATCCCGAGAGCGATTGAAAACCCGGTGCTGGCTGGCCAGCACCGGGGGCGTCTTCACAGATGGCTTATTTGCCTTCCTTCAACGCGATCGCATGGATGCCGGCGGCGGCCAGGCGCTGTTTGGTGCTTTCCAGCACGGTCGCCGACTGGAACGGACCCAGCCGGACCCGGTGGTAGGCCTGGCCGTTGATGGTCACATTCTGCACATTGGCTACAAAGCCCTGCATGGCCAGTCTGGCCTTCAGCGCCTCGGCGTCACCGCTGTTGGGGAAGGCACCGATCTGCAGCAGGTAGCTGTCCGGACCGCCGGCATTGCCGGTCAGCGACGGGGCGGCGGTGATGGTCTTGCCCGGAGCCGAGGGCAGCGGCGCGGTCGGACGTGCGGGCGGCGTGGCCGGCGGGGCCTGCTGCTCGGCCCTGACCTTGGCGCTGAGCTCGGCATCGGGAATCCGCACGTCCTTTTCGGGAAGTACCGAATAGAAGTCGTACTGCGGCTTCTTCGGCGGTGCCGGTGCGGTTGAATCCTGGGCAGGCGCGCTGGACGGCTGGGCACCGGCCCGGGGCTCGGTCTTGGGCGTCATCCCGATCACCGGGCCCTGTGAAGGGCCTGCACGATGCAGCACGAAGAACCACATCAGCAAGGCGCCGCCGAGCAGGCCGATGATGGCCCAGCCCCAGCCCGGGAAGCCTCCCTGGCTGTTGCGTACCGCCTGGCGTCCTTTCTTGCGGGATGGTCGGGATGGGGCCATTACATGCTCTCCGGGGCACCGAGGCCCAGCAGGTCCAGTCCGTTGCGAATCACTTGGCGGGTGGCGAGGGCCAGGCACAGCCGGGCATCGCGCAGATCCTTGTCATCCACCAGGAACTGACAGGAGTTGTAATACCCATGGAAGGCGGCTGCAAGTTCGCGCAACCAGTTGGCGACCAGATGCGGCTCCAGATTCAGCGCGGCGGTTTCCAGCACTTCGGGCAGCTTGGACAGTTCGCCCAGCAGAATCTGCTCGTGCTCGCTCTCCAGCCGAGCCAGCTTGGCCCGACCGTTGGCCTCGTCGAAGGGCATGCCCTTTTCCTCGGCCTGGCGCAGCGCGCTGCAGATACGGGCATGCGCGTACTGGATGTAGTACACCGGATTGTCGTTGCTCTGCGAGCGGGCCAGATCGATGTCGAACACCAGTTGCGAATCGGCCTTGCGGGCGATCAGGAAGAAGCGGGTGGCATCGCGACCGACTTCCTCGATCAGGTCGCGCAGGGTCACGTAGCTGCCGGCGCGCTTGGAGATCTTGACCTCTTCACCGCCCCGCATCACGGTCACCATCTGGTGCAGCACGTATTCAGGCCAGTTTTTCGGAATGCCGGTGTCCAGTGCCTGCAGGCCGGCCTTGACCCGGGCCAGACTGCCGTGATGATCCGAGCCCAGCTCGGTGATGGCGCGCTCGTAGCCGCGCTGCCACTTGCTGAGATGGTAGGCGACGTCCGGCACGAAATAGGTGTAGCTGCCGTCGGACTTGCGCATCACGCGGTCCTTGTCATCGCCGAAGTCGGTGGACTTCAGCCACAGCGCGCCGCCTTCCTCGTAGGTATGGCCATGGGCGATCAATTCGCGCACGGTTTCCTCGACCTTGCCTTCGGCATACAGCGAGGATTCCAGGAAGTAGACGTCGAAGCCGGCGCCGAAGGCCTTCAGATCCAGATCCTGTTCATGGCGCAGGCTGGCCACGGCGAACTGGCGGATCGCCTCCAGATTTTCCGGATCACCGGCACCGACCACTTCCTTGCCGTCGGCCATCGCGGTTTCACGATTCAGATAGGCCTGGGCGACGTCGGCGATATAGTCGCCACGATAGCCGCCTTCCGGCCATTCGGCCTGGTCCGGACTGATGCCGCGGGCGCGCGCCTGCACCGAAATGGCCAGATTCTGGATCTGCACCCCGGCATCGTTGTAGTAGAACTCGCGTTTCACATCCCAGCCGGTAGCGTGCAGCAGCCGGCTCAGGCAGTCGCCGATCGCAGCGGCACGGCCATGGCCGACATGCAGCGGACCGGTGGGATTGGCCGAGACGAACTCGACGCCGACGCGGCGGCCGGCACCATGGGTGGAACGGCCGTAATGTTCACCCTGGTCCAGGACCCGCAGCACTTCGGCTTCATAGGCCTGGGGGCTGAGGAAAAAATTGATGAATCCGGGGCCTGCGATTTCGCAGCGCGCCACCAGCGGCGAGGCGGGCAGGGCGTCGACCAGCTGCTGGGCAATGTCGCGGGGTTTGGCCCGGGCCGGCTTGGCCAGCATCATCGCCAGATTGGTGGCAAAGTCCCCGTGCTCGCGGCTGCGTGCCCGTTCGATCACGAAGGCAGGCAGGCTCAGATCAGCGGGCAGGGCGCCGGCGGTGACCAGGCTCTGGACGGCTTGCAGGACGAGTTCGCGCAATGATTCTTTCACGGCTAAGAGTCTGATCAATCGTAAACTTCCGATTTTAACAGAGCCCGAGGCCGGGCAGGCGGTCGGCAGCGTCATGACGTGCTGTGGCCCGGGGCGAAGCTCCGGTGCGAACGGTCCAGGTCTGTGGATAAGTCTGTGAGGAAAACTTGAAGACAACCCGCTCCAGCCTCGCTCAACCTCGTCGCCAGCCTCTTTTGTTCTTTGTTTTATGATTTTAAATCAAAGTCTTGTTGTTTTTTTATGAGATGGTTGTGAGCTGGTGTGTTCAAAAGGGCTTGACATCGCCAATGTGCATAAGTCGTGCATGTTTTCGCCTGCCATCGGAAGACGGGCGAAGATCGCCGCTGTCGGTCGACATCGGGCCGACGCCGTATCGTCATGGCGATGTCATCCGAGCGCGGAATACTGTGCCGGTCGTTCCCCTTCCCCCCCCTTGGTGGACGGCAAGCAGCTGACCGGCATCCCCCTTGCCGGTACATTCGAGGCGCGACCATTCCCCGTGGTCGCGCTTTTTTTGCCTTGTCCATGACCGCAGAGGCCGATCCCCGGATCCACGGTCGAGCGGCCTGGCCGTGATCCTTTCAGAGCAGGCCCAGACTGGCCATCGAGGTGGGTTGGCCTTCACCGATGATCAGATGATCCAGCACCCGTACTCCGACCAGATCCAGCGCCTGCTTCAGCAGGCCGGTGACATGACGGTCGGCCTGGCTGGGTTCGGCCACACCCGAGGGGTGGTTGTGGGCGAAGATCACTGCATTGGCATTGTGGCTCAGACAGGCCCGGACCACTTCCCGCGGATAGATATTGGCGCCGTCGATGGTGCCGCGGAACAATTCCTCGAAGGCCAGTACCCGGTGGCGATTGTCCAGATACAGGCAGGCAAACACCTCGTAGGGCAGATGTCCCAGCCTGGCCCGCAGAAAGCGCCCGCTGTCGGCGGGATTGGACAGCGTGGTGCGCTGCTGCAGTTCCTCGCCCAGTGCCCGCCTCGCCAGTTCCAGACTGGCCATCAGCCTGGCCTGCTTGGCCGGGCCCAGTCCCGGCACCGAGGGCCAGGGTGTCTGGCCGGCCAGCAGGGCGCGCAGACCACCCGCGCCCTGCAGCAGCTCGCGCCCCAGCGCGATCGCATCCTTGCCGCGGCAGCCCGAGCCCACCAGTACGGCCAGCAACTCGGCATCCGACAGATGCTGGCAGCCCTGGCCCAGCAGCTTTTCGCGGGGGCGTTCATTGGCGGGCCAGTGCTTGATGCTCATGGCCTGCATCCTAAGCGGGGCCTGCTGCCACCGCCCAGCCGCGAAGGCTGGGGTTTCCGGTAAGCTAAGTACCTTGCCGGAAGTCAGTCGGGGCTTACATGAGTCTGCAACAGCGTCGAATTTTGCTGGGTATCTCGGGTGGCATTGCCGCCTACAAGGCCTGTGAACTGGTCCGTCGCCTGCGTGACCAAGGGGCCGAAGTGCAGGTGGTGATGACCGAGGCGGCCACCCATTTCGTGACTCCGACCACCTTCCAGGCCCTCAGTGGCCGGCCGGTGCGCGTCGATGTCTGGGACTCGGCGGGCGAGGCGGCCATGGGCCATATCGAGCTGGCCCGTTGGGCCGAGCGGCTGTTGATCGCGCCAGCCAGTGCCGATCTGATCGGCCGGCTGGCCCATGGTCTGGCCGGTGATCTGCTGACGACCCTGGCGCTGGCCACCGCGGCGCCGCTGCTGATCGCACCGGCGATGAACCAGCAGATGTGGGCCCACCCGGCGGTGCAGGCCAATCTGGCGATCCTGCAGCGACGCGGAGTCAGCGTGCTGGGGCCGGCGGCCGGGGAACAGGCCTGTGGCGATGTCGGCTCCGGCCGCATGCTTGAGGCGCTGCAATTGCGCGATGCGGTGGCGGCCAGTTTCGGTTCCGACGAATTGCGCGGTCTGCGGGTCCTGGTCAGCGCCGGTCCGACGTATGAGGATCTGGATCCGGTGCGCTTTATCGGCAATCGCAGCTCCGGCAAGATGGGGTTCGCCATCGCCGCGGCGGCCGTGCGGGCCGGTGCCGAAGTCACCCTGGTGGCCGGCCCGGTGCACCTGGCCACGCCCGCGGGCGTGGCGCGGCGCATCGATGTCCGCAGTACCGTGCAGATGCAGGCGGCGATCTATGCCGAGGCCGCCCGCGCCGACATTTTCGTGTCGGCGGCGGCAGTCGGTGATTACCGGCCGCAGGAAGTGGCTCCGCACAAGATCAAGAAGCAGGCCGGCGAGGCCTTGAGCCTGGCTCTGCAGGAGAATCCGGACATCATCGCCGGCCTGGGCCGGCAGCGGCAGCATCCGTTTCTGGTCGGTTTCGCGGCCGAAACCCGTGACGTGGCGCGTTATGCACGGGACAAGCTCGCCCGCAAGGGCCTGGACATGATCGCCGCCAACCGGGTCGGCGAGGGCCTGGGCTTCGACATGGCCGACAATGCCCTGAGTCTGTTCTGGGCGGACGGTGGCCTGGATCTGCCGCAAGGACCCAAGTGCGAACTGGCCTGGCAGCTGGTGCAGCAGATTGCCCATCGCTACCGGCTGACTCGCGCGACCGGCGCTGTCGCGGTGGACAGCCCGGCTTGAACCCGTGCCGTCGGCGGCATGGGTTAAGCTTGGGCCTGACCTATCCATGACAATGCAACAAGATGATCGATGTAGAACTGAAAATCCTCGATGAACGCCTGGGCCGGTCGATTCCCCTGCCTGAACCGGCCACGCCGGGCAGCGCGGGCATGGACCTGCGTGCGGCCATCGCCGGCCAGCTGACGCTGGAGCCCGGCGCCAGCGTGCTGGTGCCGACGGGATTCGCGATCCATATCGGTGATGCGGGCTGGTGCGGATTGATCGTGCCGCGTTCAGGCCTGGGCCATCGCCAGGGGCTGGTGATGGGCAATCTGACCGGGGTGATCGATGCTGATTATCAGGGACCCTTGCTGATTTCCTGCTGGAACCGTTCCGAACAGCCGGTGACCATCAGCGAGGGCGACCGCATTGCCCAGCTTTTGCTGGTGCCGGTCGGTCGGGCCCGCTTCCAGCTGGTCGACGAGTTCGCCGCCAGCCAGCGCGGCGAAGGCGGCTTTGGTTCGACCGGCGTCGGCTGAGACACCGGCCGGCCATGCTGCGCGTCGATGGTCCGATTCATCGGACAGTCGCAACATGGCCGGCATACTGCCGACATATCGTGAGCACACCCAGCATCGGCACGGCCGGGCTGATATCCATTGACTAATGATTGTGAGGCCAGAATCTTGAGCATCGAAGTCGCACCGAGCTATCCCGTGGATCCTTCCATTTTTCGTGCCTATGACATCCGCGGCGTCGTCGGCAAGTCGCTGACCCCCGAGCTGGCCTTTCTGCTGGGCCAGGCCATCGGCACGGTGATGAAGGAAAAGGGGCTGGGCCATATCGTGGTCGGCCGTGACGGTCGCCTGTCCGGTCCCGAACTGGCCGGCGCCCTGGCCCAGGGTCTGAACGAGGCGGGCATCGACGTGATCGACGTCGGTGCGGTGCCGACGCCGGTGGTGTATTTCGCGGCGACGCATTTCGATGTGGGCAGTGGCGTGGCCGTCACCGGCAGCCACAATCCGCCGGACTACAACGGTTTCAAGATCGTGGTCGGTGGCGAGACCTTGTCCGAAGGCGCGATCCAGGATCTGTACCAGCGGATGGCCAGTCGCCAGCTGGCCAGTGGCGGCGGTGGCTCGCTGCGGCATGAGGATGTGGTGCCGGCCTATATCCAGCGCATCACCTCGGATATCAAGCTCAAGCGCCCGCTGAAAGTCATCGTCGACTGCGGCAACGGCATTCCCGGTGCCGTGGCGCCCAAGGTGCTGGAAGGCATCGGCGCCGAAGTCGTGCCGATGTACTGCGAAGTGGACGGCACCTTTCCCAATCACCATCCCGATCCGTCGGACCTGCACAATCTGGAAGATCTGATCGCCGAGCTGGCGCGCTCGGATGCCGATCTGGGCGTGGCCTTCGACGGCGACGGCGACCGTCTGGGCGTGGTCACCCGTCGCGGCGAGGTCATCTTCCCGGACCGTCTGCTGATGCTGTTCGCCCGTGATGTGGCCAGCCGTGTGCCGGGTGCCACCATCATCTATGACGTCAAGTGCACCGGTCATCTCAAGGGCGAAATCGAAAAGGCCGGGGCGCTGCCGCTGATGTGGCGTACCGGCCATTCGCTGATCAAGAGCAAGATGCGCGAGACCAAGGCCGAGCTGGCCGGCGAAATGAGTGGTCATTTCTTCTTCAAGGAGCGCTGGTTCGGGTTTGACGACGGCATTTATGCCGGTGCCCGCCTGCTGGAAATCCTGGCCGCCCAGTCCGGTACCGCCGAGCAGGTGTTCGAGACTCTGCCCAAGGGCGTCTCCACGCCTGAATTGAAGATCGAGCTGGCCGAGGGCGAGCATTACGCCTTCATCAAGAAGTTCGTGGCCCAGGCCACCTTCGGTGACGAGGCGGTACTGACCACCATCGATGGTGTCCGCGCCGACTGGCCTGATGGCTGGGGTCTGGTGCGTGCTTCCAATACCACTCCGGTGCTGGTGCTGCGCTTCGATGCCGACGATGCCGAGGCCCTGCAGCGGATCCAGGCGGTGTATCGCGAGCAGTTGCTGGCGGTCGATCCGTCGCTGAAGATCCCGTTTTGAGATCGGTCCCCGCTGGCGGGGACCTTGGAGCCGACCGGCGGCTGCGCTGCCGGTCGGCTGTCGTCATGCCATGGAGCGTGCCCGGCGAATGACCCAGTTGAGTCTCAATCGGCGGCAGCACGAGCTGATCGAGTCGGTCCGCCGTCAGGGGTTTGCCACCGTGGAGGCGCTGGCGGTGACATTCGAGGTCACCGCCCAGACCATTCGCCGGGATCTGGTGACTCTGTGCCAGGCCGGCCTGCTGCGTCGATACCACGGCGGGGTCAGTCTGCCCTTGAGCACCGAGAATCTGACCTATCAGGCCAGAACCGGTCTGCAGCAGCAGGAAAAGCTGCGGATTGCAGCCTTGCTGGCCGAACATATCCCTGATGGTGCCTCGTTGTTCATCAACCTGGGCACCACCAACGAATGCGTGGCCAGAGCCTTGCTGGCACGGCGTGATCTGCGGATCATCACCAACAATCTGAATGTGGCGATCATGCTCAGCAGCCAGCCCGGCTTCGAGGTGATCGTGGCCGGCGGCGTGGTGCGTGGTCGCGACCATGGCGTGACCGGAGAAGCCACCATCGACCTGATCCGCCAGTTCAAGGTGGATTACGGCATCATCGGCATTTCCGGCATCGAGGCGGACGGCAGCCTGATGGACTATGACTTCCACGAGGTCCGGGTCGCGCAGACCATCATCCAGCACTCCCGGCAGATCTATCTGGCGGCGGATACCAGCAAGATCGGGCGCAAGGCCCTGGTCCGGCTGGGCTCGTTCGCGGATATCGATGCCTGGTTCACCGATGCCGCGCCACCCGCCGAACTGCAGGCCGAGCTGGCTCAGCTGGGAGCGCAGGTCCATGTCGCGTCCTGAGCGCATCCTGCAGGCTTGGCGGCGGCTGTCGCGGACGGACTGAGCCATGTCCGTGTTCATTCATGTCGAGGGCCGTCGTCGCCGGCAGTCGCAGTGGGCGATCTGGGTGCTGGTTTGTCTGTGCGTGCTGTCGTTCGTATGGTTTTCGCTGTGTCCACCGGCTCGCCAGTTGCAGTGGGTGACGCAGTGGGGCGTGGTTCCGGCCGACGTGCTGGATCGCCACCAGCCCTGGCTCCGGCAACTGGCCGATCCGGCCCTGCTGCGTCTGCTGACGGGTCTGTTCATCCACGTCACCTGGTTGCATCTGCTCAGCAATATGCTGTTTCTGGTGATTTTCGGGGTGCCCACCGATCGGACGCTGGGCTCGGCGCGGTTCATGCTGTTGTTCCTGCTGGGAGGCGTGGCATCCAATCTGTGTGGCGCGATCAGCCTGGAGGGTTACCGGGCGCCGATCATCGGCTGCAGCGGGGCGGTATCGGCGGTGGTCGGCACTTATATCGCTCTGTTTCCACGGGCACGGATGGGGCTGGTGCTGCCGCTGGGTCTGTATTTCGAGTTTGTGCGGCTGCCGGCCTGGATGCTGATCGGAATCTGGGTGCTGATCCAGCTGATCTTCAGTTATATCGGTGCCAGTTACGGTGCGGTGGCCTGGTGGACCCATATCTCGGGTTTTCTGTTCGGTGTCATGTTTGCCTTGCTGGCCCGGGACGGTATTGCCCGCCGCCGACGTCGTTGAAGGTGACGGGCGTGGCTGCAGGCCGGCCACATCTCTTCCCGTGAATTTCACCTCGATTCGCTTATGAGTGGCTCTCGACCGGTCTCGACCGGTGCGCGGAGGGGGCTCTGCGACGGCTGTCATGCGTATGTCGCGACCTCATGTCCGGCAACCGTGCGGAGGGGGAGTTCAAGATGACGACGCCATCCACGGCAGGCCGGGGCCTGCTTCTGTTGCTGGTCACGCTGATGAACGGGCCGGCGTGGGGCGGTGATTTCAACGCCACTGTCAGCGCTGGCAGCGATTACATCTTCCGCTCGGAAAGCCAGACCAACCACCGGCCGGCGCTGCAGGGCAGTCTGGAGTACGATGCTGCTGACGGCCTGTATGGCGGCGTGTTCGTCAGCAATGTCAGTTGGGTCAGGGATGCGCGGCCGCCGGGCATGGATGTGCGCAACGGCATCGAGATCGATGCCTGGGGCGGTTTCCGGCATGACCTGGGCGCGGGTTTGAGCTACGACCTGGGGGTTTACCACTATGCCTATCCCGGCCGGTATCCGGCGCATGGCTATGCCTTGCCGGATACCAGCGAGGCTTATGCCCAGCTGGCCTGGCACGGATTGAGCGTGCGCTACTGGTACGCGTTCTCGAATTGGTTCGGCATGGCCGGATCGGCCGGTTCGGGCTATGTCGACCTCAATGAAAGCTGGTCATTTGCCGGGTCCTGGATGCTGAGTGCCCATCTGGGACATCAGTCCGTGGCGGGTTATCGCGGGGCGGCTTCGTTCACCGACTGGAAGCTGGGCCTGAGTCATCAGTTCCGGCATGCCTGGCTGCTGAGCCTGGCCTGGAGTCGCGGCAACGGTCGGCGGACCTGGTACAGCAATGACCAGGGCCGGCTGATCACCCGCGGGGCGCTGGTGGCGACCTTGAGCAAGAGCTTCAGTTTCTGAACCCGTCGCCGTCGTCGACAGGGGCAGGATCCGGTGCGGATGGTGTGGCGAATGGAGGCTTTCCGCCATGGCGGACTGTGCTAACGTGGTGCCGATCCGTTTGCACCAGATCGTGCCGGATACCGGCTGCTGCATGGCATGTTCTGGTGCAGTCCGGTGCCGTCGCCGTCTGCCATGGCCGGCGGAATGCGGCCCGGCAGGGTGACCGCAGACTGGCACGGGTATTGCTTGTGCTTCAGGACGGTTCCTGGCCGATGGCCACCCCAACACATTACGCTCACCCCGAGGTTCGATCTATGTCAGTTGAGAAAGTGCTTGACCTGATTCAGGAGCACGATGTCGATTTCGTCGATTTCCGTTTTGTCGACATGCTGGGCAAGCAGCATCACGTCACCTTTCCTTCGCACAGCATCGATGAGAGCACCTTCGAAGACGGCAAGATGTTCGATGGCTCCTCGATCGCCGGCTGGAAGGGCATCAACGAGTCGGACATGATCCTGCTGCCGGACCCGGCAACGGCCTATCTCGATCCGTTCAGCGGCCACACCCAGATGGTCCTGCATTGCGACGTGCTGGAACCCTCGACCCTGCAGGCCTACGGCCGCGACCCACGCTCGATCGCCAAGCGCGGCGAAGCTTATCTGAAGTCCACCGGCATCGCCGATACGGCTTTCTTCGGCCCTGAACCCGAGTTCTTCGTGTTCGATTCGGTCCGTTGGCAGAACGACATGAACAAGGTGTTCTACGAGATCACCTCCGAGGAAGGTGCCTGGGCGACCAAGTACAAGTACGAAGACGGCAATGCCGGCCATCGTCCGGGTGTGAAGGGCGGCTATTTTCCGGTCAGCCCGGTCGATACCCTGGGTGATCTGCGTGCGGACATGTGCAAGGTCCTGGAATCGCTGGGCCAGACCGTGGAAGTGCATCACCATGAAGTGGCCAATGCCGGCCAGTGCGAAATCGGCGTCAAGTTCAACACCCTGGTGAAGAAGGCCGACGAACTGATCACCATGAAGTACGTGATCAAGAACGTCGCCCACCAGAACGGCAAGACCGTGACCTTCATGCCCAAGCCCATCGTCGGTGACAACGGCTCGGGCATGCATGTCCACCAGTCGCTGTCCAAGAACGGCGAGAACCTGTTCGCCGGCGATCTGTACGGCGGCCTGTCGCAGCTGGCGCTGTGGTACATCGGCGGCATCTTCAAGCATGCCAAGGCGATCAACGCGTTCGCCAATTCCAGCACCAACAGCTACAAGCGTCTGGTGCCCGGCTACGAAGCCCCGGTGATGCTGGCCTACTCGGCCCGCAACCGCTCGGCCAGCTGCCGCATCCCGTTCGTCTCCAACCCCAAGGGCCGTCGCATCGAAGTGCGCTTCCCCGATCCGGTGCAGTCGGGCTATCTGACCTTCACCGCCCTGATGATGGCCGGCCTGGACGGCATCCTCAACAAGATCGACCCGGGCGCGCCCTCCGACAAGGATCTGTACGATCTGCCGCCGGAAGAAGAGAAGAACATCCCGCAGGTCTGTTCCAGTCTGGATCAGGCACTGGAAGCGCTGGACAAGGATCGCGAGTTCCTGAAGGCCGGCGGCGTGTTCACCGACGACTTCATCGACGGTTATATCGCGCTGAAGATGCAGGAAGTGACCAAGTTCCGCGCCAGTACCCATCCGCTGGAATACCAGCTGTACTACGCGATCTGATCTCCCTGCCCGGCAGGAGCGGGGCCCGGCTTCGGTCGGGCCCTTTTTTGTGGGCGGACTTTCCCCGTGGCAAGCATTGCACCAGATTGATGCATTGGCGATGATGGCCGAATGACGGCAGAGTTCTGGCCACAATGGATGGATCAGATGAGTACCGGCCTGGCCAGGCTGGATGGCGGTCTGTGTCTGAGCTGGGTCAATACGGCTTTTGCCGAGATGTTCGAGGTCGGTCCGCGTCGTGTGCTGGGCCTGCCCTTGTCGGCGGTGCTGCCGGACGAGCGTGTTCTGCAGCAGGTCCGGCGGGTCCATCGCGAACAGCGCTCGGCCCGGTTGTGGGCCGTGGCACTGCCTTCGGCCCACGGCCTGTGGCGTTCGGTGGATATTGCGGTACAGTGCGGGTCCGATGCGGCCCTGTACCTGGAAATCCACGGCCTGCACGAGGTGGCACCCGCGGCGACGCCGTTGTCGGCGACGTTGCGGGGCTTTGCGCATGAAGTGAAAAATCCTCTGGCCGGACTGCGCGGAGCGGCTCAGCTGCTGGCCCGTCGTGTCAGTGATGATCAGCTGCGCGAGCTGGCAGAGCTGGTGATCGCCGAGGCGGATCGCCTGGCCGGTCTGGCCAACCGGCTGCTGCAGCACGATGAGGGCGCTGTCCGTATCGGACCGGTGAATGTGCATCAGCTGCTGGAGCGGCTGCGCGGACTTGTTCTGGCACAGGATCCGGCCATGCAGGTCCGCTACGACTTCGATCCCAGCCTGCCGGATACCTTCGGCGATGCCGATCGCTTGCTGCAGCTGCTGCTGAATCTGGCCCGCAATGCGACCACGGCCGGTGCCGGGCAGCTGATCCTGCGGACGCGGATGGAGCATCGGGTGCGGATCGGGGAGCGTCAGCTGGGTGGCTGCCTGCGTCTGGATATGGTCGACGATGGCCCTGGCGTACCTGCAGCGCTGCGCCACACCCTGTTCGAGCCGCTGGTTTCCGGCCATGCCGAAGGGACCGGACTGGGCCTGGCCTTGTGCCGTGAAATCGCCCGTGAACATGGCGGTGAGCTGCGTTATCGCAGTCGGCCGGGTGAAACCGTGTTTTCCTTGTATCTGCCCCGGACCGAACTCCATGATGATCCGGCTAACGAGTCGATGGCATGAATGATGCGGCAATCCCCCCTCCCTTGAGCGACGAGATCTGGGTCGTCGACGATGATCGCGGCATCCGTTTCGTGCTGGCGGCCGCCTTGCGGGATGCCGGTCACCGGGTGCGTGAATTTGGCGATGCCACCAGCTTGCTGGCCGTCCGTGCGACATTGCGTCCGCGGTTGATCGTGACCGATGTGCGCATGCCCGGACTCAGCGGCCTGGAATTGCTGGATGAGCTGCGGCGGCTGGAGGCCGGTCCGGTCATTGTCATGAGCGCCTTCACCGATGTGGCGACGGCCGCTGCAGCTTACCGGGCCGGCGCGGTGGACTATCTGGCCAAGCCTTTCGATCTGGATCAGGCCGTGGCCGCGGTGAACCGCGCCTTGCAGGATGCCTGCCGCAGCGAGCCGGCCAGCGTGCCCGGATCGGCCCTGCCTCCGAATGTGCTGCTGGGTGAAAGTCAGGCCATGCGCGAGGTCTTCCGTCTGATCGGACGGGTCGCAGCCAGCGACCTGAATGTGCTGATCACCGGCGAAACCGGTACCGGCAAGGAATTGGTGGCACGGGCCCTGCATGAAGAGAGTCGGCGTCATGAACAGCCTTTCGTGGCGCTCAATACCGCTGCGATTCCGGGCGAATTGCTGGAAAGCGAATTGTTCGGACACGAGGCCGGCGCTTTCACCGGGGCCAGCCGACGGGTACCGGGTCGCTTCGAACAGGCCGAGGCCGGCACCCTGTTTCTGGACGAGATCGGTGACATGCCGTTGCTGTTGCAGACCCGGCTGTTGCGGGTGCTGGCCGGCGGCGAATTCTACAGGGTCGGCGGGCGCGAGCTGTTGCGGGGCCGGGCCCGCATCGTGGCAGCGACCCATCAGGATCTGGATGCTCTGGTCAGTGCGGGACGGTTCCGCGCCGATCTGCGCCACCGCCTGGATGTAATCCGGATTTCCTTGCCGTCACTGCGCCAGCGCCGAGGGGATATTCCCTTGCTGGCCACCCATTTCCTGGCGACAGCCGCGCATGAGCTGGGCCTGCCGGGCAAACAGTTCACCCCCGACGCATTGGCCCGGATCAGTCTGCTGGATTTTCCGGGCAATGTCCGTGAGCTGGAAAATCTGTGCCGCCGGCTGGCCGTGGTGGCCCCGGGGCAATGGATCATGCCGACCGATCTGGACGGAGTGAATGCGAACGGTCCGGTCGGGGACTGGACCGAGGGGCTGCGGGACTGGGCCGGCCGGGCGCTGGCGGGCGCTGAATCCGATATCCGGGCCCGGGCCATGGAGGCCATGGACAAGGCCTTGCTTCAGGTCGCGCTGATGGCTCATGACGGCCATCGCCAGCGTGCCGCTGCGGCTCTGGGCGTCGGCCGCAATACCCTGACCCGCAAACTGGGCGCTTCGCGCTCGCGTCGGAGCCGGCCACAGGAGTGAGGCGGCTCCGTTGCCGGCATCGCGGTGGTGCGGTGTCAGTGCAGGGCGGCAGCCGGCGCCGACAGTCGTCCTTCGCCATCCAGCAGCAGACCATCCAGCGGCTGCAATTCAGGGGTGCAGCCATAGCGTTCGGCGAGGGCCGCGGCCAGTGGCAGCAAGGCCTGCGACCTCAGCGGATAGCCATGGGCCAGCACATGGGCCTGACCGCCGGAGGTCTGGGCCACGGTCAGTACCGCCATGCCCAGTCCCGGAGCCTGGTGACCGTAGAGCACCGGCGTGTCCAGATCCGGGCGGGCTTCTGCCAGCGGCTCATGCAGCCAGCCCTCGCCCGCTTCGCCTGACTGCAACCGCAGTGGCAGACCGTGGGCGGCCAGCAGCGCCGCATACTGGCGCAATTCGAAGATCAGTCCTGCCATCGCATGGCGGCGTTCGGCCGGCTCGCCGCTCTGACGGGCCAGCCAGCGCCCGGGCGCCTCGGCCTCGACGCGGCCATCCACATAGCGCAGTGGCAGGCCGCGGGCGCTGAGCACCTGCTCGGGGCGATAAGGCGTCAGCAGCGCGGCTTCGACCAGAGACCACAAGGCGCCGAGATTGACGTTCTCGTATTGCACGCAGGTCAGCGCCAGCAGATCGTTGCGACTCATGTAGCGGGCATGCTGCAAGGGTGCGTCCAGCCGGCGGTTGAGCCAGTCGGCCGTGGTCGCGCTGGCTTCGCCGCGGTTCATCAGCTCGCGTTCCAGGTCACTGGCCAGGGTGGTGGCCAGGGTTTCTTCGGCCAGGATGGTGATGGGCAGCAGTCGCATCGGGCCTCCGGCGCAGGCCGGATCGGGCTGCAGGGCCGGTGCCGGCATGCGGCCTTCATGGGTGCCGAAGGCGACGATGTTCTCGAGGTGGCCGCGTGGTACGCGGCGAGCCAGCTCGTCCAGGCTGGCCCATATCGGAAACCCGGGCCGCAGCAGTTCGATGCTGTCGAACCAGGCCCCGCAGATCGCCAGCCGGGCCTGTTCCAGACCGGGCAGCCACTGGCGCAGATCCCCGGCGATCAGGCTGCCAAGCTCGGCGGCTTCGTCACGGGGCAGGGTCGCCGGCCAGGAACATCCACCGGCAGGCAGTTCAACGGCAAGCACGACGGGCAGGGCAATCAGCTGGGGAGCCATGGTCACATCCGAACCGGAACGAAGCGCTGATGATATCAGGCCGCTGCGTGGGGCATGCCTGGAACGGCACTTTCGCGGCTCATCGGTCAGCGCGACCCATCGGGCTTGGGCGGATCCGGTCGGCTGCGGTACATTCCATGGGGCGTGGCCGCAACGACGAGGCCGCTGCGGATCTGACAGGCGGCAGCCAGGAGCGGAATCAGGATGGGGAAGGCAAGCCGGCCAGGGCGCCGGTCGGACAAACGGAGGCCGGTGCGGCCACGATGGATCCGGCGGCAGCTGGCGCGCAGCTGGACGTTCAGCATCCTGCTGCTGGCGGTGATGGTGGCAGGCACGGCCTGGTTGTCGCCGATGACGGCGCAAGGCCCCAGTCTGGCCCAACAGATGGAAGCGGTCGGCGGTCGGCGTCCGCTGTTCGAATCCGCGCCGCCTCAGGTGGCAGAGACGAGGCGGCATGACCGCAGGACACGGTCCGGGCCGCATCCGGTCGCGAGGACAGTCACGCATTGGCCGGCACCTGCACGCCTGCCGGCCAGACAGGAAACGGCATCATCGCCGGCGGAAGCCGGGATGCCGGCCCGTTACCTGTCGCCATTGCAGATGCCGGCCGAAAGCATGCGGCTGGCCAGGATGCGCCTGCATCACTATGGCCGGGTGGTCCTGGGGATCCGGCTGGATCCTGACGGCGGGGTGGCGGGCCTGTGGCTGCAGCAGAGCAGTGGTGACACGGTGCTGGATCGCTATGCCTTGCAGCGGGTCGGCAATTGGCGCTTCGCCTCGCCGCCACCGGACGAGGCGACCGGTCTGCTGGCCTTGCGTTTCGAGGCGGGCCGGCATTGAGCGAGGCAACGGCGCGGGCCCGCAGGCGGCCTACAGCACCCCGTTCAGTTCGGCGGCCAGGGCGGTGATCAGCCGGGTCAGGATCAGCTTGGCCGAAAAGGCGACATCGGGAAAATCACCCACCGGAACATAGCAGTCATGGAAATGCGGCGAGTCGGGTCGCAACGGCCCGCAGCCGGGCTTGAGCTGGTAATCCGTGGCATAGCGGTATGGCCAGACATCCATGACCGGCAGGCTTTCCGAGGTGATGGTCAGCCTGCGGTTGAGCGCTCCCAGCACAGGTGTCGGCCATTGCCGCGGGGCCAGTACCCAGGCATTGTCCGGTCGTGTTTCGGCCAGGATCGAGCCGCGGACCGCATCGGCAAGCCGCGGATCGTCGATGATCACACCGGCTTCGGTATTGTAATGATCCGAACGCGGATCCAGATTGTGCGAGCCGATCATGACCAGATGGTCGTCGATGACCAGCGATTTGGCATGCAGGCCGAAGCGCTGGGCTTCGGCGCTGTCCGGATGGCTACGCAGGGGCACTTCGAGATGATGGCGATACAGACCGAGCAGGCCGGCATGTTCGGATCCGGTACGCGGCTTCGAACGTCTGGACGTCCCTGCCAAGGGCGGTGCAGTCAGCAGTCCCAGATCGCGGGCCATCGAATCCGGTCCGGATACAGGATGCTGCGGCTTCATTTCATAGATCTCGAAGCCGTATTTTTCCAGATAGCGATAGCGATGCTTGTAGGAGGCGGCATACACCGCGAACGCGTCGGTAGAGGCCAGTGAATTGGTCGAGATCACCACCCGCGGGGGATCATCCTGGGCATGCAGATGAGTGAACACTTTGCGTGAGCGCCGGCTTACCACCAGGTATGGCGTCTGCATGATCACTTCGTAGTGGGCCTGGCCGATCATCTGCATGATCCGCCGGGTAAAGGCCAGCGCATGGCGCTTGCCGGGATGGCCGGTCTTGGCCGGCAGGTCGCTGAGAAAGCTGACCTTGCCGGTCAGCAGGCTGGGCGCGATCAGCCGCGTCCGGAGCCAGGCCGGATCCGCGGACTCCAGGCGGATCCGGGCGATGGCCTGCGGCTGTCGGTAGACCGGGGGCTGCCAGCTCGGGAAGGGCGCCTGATCATGCCTGATCAGCGCATTGACATCCCGCAGGGCGATGCTTGGCACCGAGCGGGGGTGCTGCCAGAACTGCTCGAAGCTGTCGCTCATCGCCTGTGCCGCCGGGCCGCCGACCAGGACGTCGCGATCCACGTAATCGAAGGCCGGATCCAGGTCGAAATAGCGGTCCTCGTAATTGCGCCCGCCGGTAATGCCTGCGACCCGGTCGACGATCATCACCTTGTTGTGCATGCGCTGGTTGAAGCGCACGAAGCAGCAACCGATGGCGGCCGCGAATTCCAGCGGACTGGTGCGGGCCTTGTGGAAGGTGGGGTTGTACAGCCGGATCTGCAGATGTGGATCGGTGCGGGCCAGGCGGTCCAGCAGCTGCGGATCATTGAAGGAAAACATCTGGTCGGCCAGAATCCTGACCTGGACGCCTCGCCGGGCGGCCTGGATCAGGGCATCCAGCATCAGCTTGCCGACATCGTCCTCGCTCCAGATAAAGGTCTGGACATCGATGCTGGCATGCGCGCCGCGGATCAGGTTGAGGCGAGCCGCCAGGGCTTCGTCACCGTGATCGAGCAGGGTCACCGCATTGACCGGAGCCTCGGCTGTCGAACGCAGTGCGGCCTGGCGAGCCAGCGACAGCAGTGGTGAAGGGCTGGCGCAGTGGTCGGCCTGCAAGCATGGCGGAGTGGTGGCCGGATACGGCAACAGTTGCCGGCGGGCCTGTTCCACTTTGGCAGGGCTCAGGGCGCAACCCTGTAGCAGCAACACCAGCAGCAGGAGCAGCCACAGGCCCGGCCCTCGCCGGAAGGCCCGCACCGAAGCGGGGACCGGTACGGCGGTGCGGGACAAGTACGGGCCCGCGCCCGGTCCGGCCGGTGTCAAGGTGACCAGAAGGCGTTCAGCTGGGCGCTGGCCGGTTCCAGCGCCTGATCCAGATGCAGGACCGCGATGCCCGCGGTCGGCATGCCGCGGAATTCGTCGGAGCGGCCTTCCAGCAGCAAGGCCATCAGCCGCTCCAGACCCGGGTTGTGACCGACCAGCAGCACGGTGGCGGCAGTCAGATGATTGTCCAGCAGGGCCAGCAGCTCGCCAGGCGTGGCCTCGTAGATCTCCGGAGCGATGATGACCTCGGCGGCGGCCAGATGAGGCTGGACCAAGGCCAGGGTTTCGCGGGTGCGGGTGGCCGGCGAACACAGCACGCGCATCGGCGCGATACGGTGCCCGGCCAGCCAGCGCCCGGCGGCCTGCGCCGCCAGACGACCACGCTCGCTCAGGGGCCGGCTGATATCACCCACGCCGAGACTGTCGATTTCAGCTTCGGCGTGGCGCAGCAACACCAGTTCGTGCATGACCGGAGATCTCCCGTGACGATGGCCGGCCATTCGGCCGTGTGCGCCCGAGTGTAATTCGGAATGCCGGTGGATGTCCCGCTGCAGGGCAAGGATCAGCTCAGGAAGGCCGCTGCGCCCTGTGCCAGCAGCTGCTCCGCCACCGCCCGGCCAAGAACCTCGGGCTGGGCGGCCTCGCCGTGCTGGCTGGCCTGGATCAGCTGGCCGCCGGCAATGTCGCCGACCAGGCCACTGAGCACCAGCCAGTCGGCATCGATCTGCTCGCACCAGGCACCGACCGGCACGCTGCAACTGCCGCCCAGGGCCTGGTTCATGGCCCGCTCGGCGGTGACCTGACGGCGGGTGGGCGCATCGTCGAGCGCGGCCAGGCCGGCCAGGACATCGTCGGCGGCACTGAGGGCCTCGATGCCGATCGCGGCCTGGCCGGGGGCCGGCAACCAGTCCGGGGCATGCAGGCGCTGGCGGATATGCTGGCCCAGCTCAAGCCGTTCCAGCCCGGCACAGGCCAGGATGATGGCGTCATACTGGCCTTCTTCCAGCTTGGCCAGGCGGGTGATGACATTGCCGCGCAGATCATTGATCTGCAGATCCGGACGCAGCGAACGCAGCAAAGCCTGCCGGCGCAGCGAGGAAGTGCCGACGCGTGCTCCCTGCGGCAGGGCCTGCAGGCTGGCATGGTGGAAGCTGACAAAGGCATCGGCGGCATCGGCGCGAGGCAGCACGGCGGCCAGGGCGAAGCCGGGGTCGAGTTCGACCGGCATGTCCTTGAGCGAATGCACGGCCAGGTCGGCACGGCCTTCCAGCATCGCCACTTCCAGCTCCTTCAGAAACAGTCCCTTGCCGCCGATGGCCGCCAGCGAACGGTCCAGGATCTCGTCGCCGCGGGTCGACAGCGGTACCAGTTCCACCTGGGTCTGCGGATAGCGCTCGCGCAGCAGCGCGGCAACGTGCTCGGCCTGCCACAAGGCGAGCAGGCTCTTGCGGGTGGCGATGCGTAGCAGCTTGGGAATAGTCATAATGTCCTTCAGGGATGACAGGGAGCGAGCCGGGTCGGCCTGGATCGTGCTTGCCGTGGCGGCGGTATTGTCGCGCAACGCGTCGCGGCCTGCATGGCCGGTCCGGGCCGGACCCGCTTCAATTCGTCAGCCGCTGGCCCAGCCAGGCTTGCAGATCCGCGATTTCCGCGCTGCATACGTGATGGCCGATCGGATATTCATGCCAGCTTACGGGCAGACCCAGGGCATGCAGCCGGTCCCTGGATTGCCGGCCCCAGGCGGGCTGTACGATCGGGTCGGCGCTGCCATGGCCCCAGAACACGGGGGTCTGGCGATTGGCGGCGAGGGCTTCGCGACCCGGATCGCCGATCCCCGGCAGCCAGGTCGACAAGGCCACGATGCCGGCCAGTCGTTGCGGATGGCGCAGGCCGCCTTCCAGTACGATCACGCCGCCTTGGGAGAAACCGGCCAACAGAATGCGCTCACTGGGGATGCCACGCTGGTTTTCGCGTGTGATCAGAGCTTCCAGGCTGTTGATCGATTCACGGATGCCGGCCTCGTCGGGAGTCTGGTCGCGATCGAAGCTGAGAATATCGAACCAGGCCCGCATCGGAGTGCCGCCGTTGATGGTGATCGGCCGCACCGGAGCATTCGGGAACACGAAGCGGATCGCCGGCCAGGACGGATCCACCAGTTCCGGCACGATGGGGGCGAAGTCATTGCCGTCGGCCCCCAGCCCGTGCAGCCAGATGATGCTGAAGCGGGGGGCCGGGCCGGTTTCCTGTTCGATCGTGGACAGATTCATGACGGACTCGCAATAGCGGCAGGGGCTGCCATGGTAGCGCGAGCCGGGGTGGTGGCATGACCTCTGGGGCTTGTTGTGGCCGGCTCGGTGGCGGAAGCTCGGGGACTTTCTCCCGGGAGCCGCTTATGCGCCGTTTTTCCCTGGCCGCGCTGGTTGCGCTGGCTATCGCAACACCCGCCCTGCAGGCGGCCCAGCCTCTGGACCTGGAAACCATCATGGCCGACCCCGACTGGATCGGCCAGCCCGTCGAACAAGCGGGCTGGAGTCTGGATTCGAAGCAGCTGCATTACGCGCTCAAGCGCGACGGCAGTCCTGTCCGTGACTGGTACGGGGTCAATCCGGCGGATGGTCGACCGGCCCGGCTGCCTCTGGCCGAGGTGGCCCGGATCGGCGATCAGCCGGTCTTCGACCATGACCATCGGCGGGCGGCTTGGGTCAGCCACGGTGTGTTGTATCTGCAGACCCTCGGCCAGGGGCCGGCGCAGCAGATCAGCGTGCCGCCGACACCGGCCGAGCGGCCGCAGTTCTCGGCGGACGGGCAGGCCCTGCAATACCTGCAAGGTGATCACTGGCTGAGTCATTCACTGCGTGACGGCAGTACCCGGGTGCTGGCCGTGCTGAAGTTTGCCGATGACCCGGCAGCACCGGCCCGCGGCCAGCTGGAACAGCAGCAGCAACAGCTGTTCAGCACCCTGCGCCAGATCCATGCCGATCATCAGGCTCTGCGGGATGCCGACGCGGCACTGGCCGCGGCCGCGCCCGGCGGTGAGCCGGTCCCGTTCTGGCTGGGCGACAAGATCGAACTGGTCGACAGCGCCTTGTCGCCCGATGGCCGCTGGCTGGCGCTGGCGGTACAAGCCAAAGATCATGCCGAGGGCAAAGCTCCCATCGTCACCCATTACGTCACCGATTCGGGATATGCCGAGACCGAGGCTGCACGGACCTATGTCGGGCGGACCGATCCTGCGCCGCAGTCGCTGATCCTGCTGGATCTGGCCGGCCACAAGGTCTGGCCGTTGGATACCGCCGGGCTGCCGGGGATCAAGGATGATCCTTTGGCTGCCATCCGGGCCCGGACCCGGGCGGCCTTGCTGGCCAAGGGCGACACGGCCGGGGCCGAGGCACTGAAGGCCCCGGCCGTGCGCCCGGTGATCGTCTCCAGCGGCGGCGGCGATATCGACGGCGGCGGCATGCAGTGGAGCCGTGACGGGGCTGAGCTGGCGATCGAGTTGCGGGCCATCGACAACAAGGACCGCTGGATCGCCAGCGTGGATCTGGGCGGACATCGGCTGGTGGCCCAGCATCGGCTGACCGACAAGGCCTGGATCAACTGGTCCTTCAATGATTTCGGCTGGCTTGCCGATGGTCGCAGCCTGTGGTTTCTCAGCGAACAGGACGGCTATTCCCAGCTGTATCGCAAGCCGTTGCAGGGGGCGGTGCAGGCGCTGACTCGCGGCCGCTTCGAAGTAAGCCAGCCGCAGCTGTCGCATGACGGTCGCTGGTTCTATGTGATGAGCAATCAGGTGGCGCCCTACAGCTACGATGTCTATCGCGTATCGACTCAAGGGGGCGAGCTGCAGAGGCTGACCCGCTATGGCGGTACGGACGGCTTTGTGCTGTCACCGGATGATCAGTCGCTGGCGGTGCTGCACTCCGCCCCGTACGTGCCGTCGCAGCTGGCGGTGGTTCCGGCGGCCGGCGGCGCGCCGCACGAGCTGACCGACACGGTCAAGCCGGCCTTCCGGCAACGGACATGGATCCAGCCGCGCATCGTCGGCATCCCATCCTCGCATGGTGCCGGCACCATCTATGCCAAGTTCTTCGGGCCGGCCGGTTCCGGCGACGGCAAGCCTCGTCCGGCCGTGATTTTCATCCATGGTGCCGGCTATCTGCAGGAGGTGACCGAGGGTTATTCCCCTTATTTCCGGGAACAGATGTTCGACAATCTGCTGGTGCAACAGGGGTTCGTGGTGCTGGATCTGGATTACCGGGCCTCGGCCGGCTACGGCCGCGGCTGGCGTACCGCGATCTACCGCCAGATGGGGCATCCTGAACTGGAGGATCTGCTGGATGGCAAGGCCTGGCTGGTCAAGCATCAGCACGTGGATCCGCACCGCATCGGACTGTACGGTGGCAGTTATGGCGGTTTCCTGACCGAGATGGCCCTGCTGCGGGCGCCTGGCGAGTTTGCCGCCGGGGCGGCACTGCGGCCGGTGGCGGACTGGAATGACTACAACCACGAATACACCTCGAACATTCTCAATGACCCGCAGATCGATCCGACCGCCTATGCGATCAGTTCGCCGATCCAGTATGCCGATCAGCTGCGCGACCCTTTGCTGATCGAGCACGGACTGATCGACAACAACGTATTGGCCAGTGATTCGATCCGGCTGTACCAGCGCCTGATCGAGCTGCACAAGCGCAACTTCTGGATTTCGCTGTATCCGATGGAACGGCATGGTTTCGTTCATCCCGATTCCTGGTTCGATGAATACCGACGCATTGACGAGCTGTTCCAGACCTGGCTGCAGCCGCGGGCCGCTGCCGCTTCCAACTGAGTCGAGTCCAAGCCCGTCGCCGGACGGGTATGAGGTGATCCAGGGCCGCCACGGTCAGACCGTGGCGGCCTTTTGTTTGATCAGGTCAATAGTTCCATGGTGAATATTTGATGATGCATATATTTGCCTTGACAACTAAATGATGCGGCGTAAACTCGCCATCCATGTCCAGTGTCAGCAAGCCCGAAAAAATACCCGACAGTTTTGGCGCCTTGATCTCTCATGTGCGCTGCGAGCTGATTCGGGCACTGGATCGCGAATTTCATGCCCATGCCATCGATATACGCTTCACCAGTTTTCTGCTGTTGAAAAAGCTGGTCGTGCTGGGGCCGGTCACGGCCGGTGAACTGGCCCAGGCCATCGATCTGGATGCAGGGGCCATGACCCGCCAGCTCGACCAGCTGGAAAAGAAAGGTCTGCTGCGCAGGGTCCGGCATGAACAGGATCGTCGGGCGCTGCGGATCGAAGTCACGCCGGCCGGTCTTGAAATGAACCGGAAGTCCATGCTCCATGCCGATCGCGTGCTGGCCACGGCGCAGCAGGCGCTGCAGCCGGACGAGATCGACAAGCTCAACGATTACCTGCGGCGGGTGCTGGAAACACTGCGTTCCGGCGTTTCCTGACGCAATACCAGGGGTTCAATCATGCGACGCTCTTCCTGCGCCCTGGGCGCAAGTCTGGCTTTATTGTCGATGCTGGCTGGCTGTACGACCAGCCGCGGCCTGCATCCGCAACTGACACCGGTGGATCCACGCGGTCTGGCACTGGCGCAGACCACCGCGCGCTTTGATTTCAGTCCGGCGGCCTGGCCGACCGGGGACTGGTGGCAGTCTCTGGGCGACCCCCAGCTGGATCAGCTGGAGCAGGAGGCCCTCGCGGGCAACCCGGATATCAGTCTGGCCGAGGCTCGCCTGCGGGCGGCGCAGGCGCAGGCTGATACCAGCCGTGCCGCTCGCCTGCCCAGTCTGGACCTCGGGGCGGGCATCGGTGGCGGGCGACCGCCGCCGGCCGTGATCCCTGCGGCGGGCAGTTTCAAGAGCGCCAAGTATGGCGCCCTGAATTTCCAGTGGGATCTGGACCTGTGGGGCGGCAAGCGTGAAGCCTGGGTCGCGGCCGTGGACCAGGCCCATGCGGCAGAAGTGGACGTCCAGGCGGCTCGTGTGGAACTTTCGGCCAGCGTGGCCCGGTCCTATATCCAGCTCAGCTATGCCTGGACCCAGCTGGATGTCGCCAATGCCGAGCATCAGCGCAGTGAAGATGCCCGCCGGCTGACCCGCCAGCGCGTCGCCGCCGGCATCGACAACCAGAGTCAGCTGAAGCAGTCCGATGCCGAGGTGGCCAGTGCCGACCAGCAATGTCTGGCTGCTCGCGAGGCGATTGACGATGCCCGCATCCAGCTGGCGATCCTGCTGGGCAAGGGGCCGGATCGAGGCTTGAGCCTGAGCCGGCCGCCGGCCCTGCCGCTGGCGATACCGGGGCTGCCCACTGTGGTTCCCGCCGATCTGATCGGCCACCGTGCCGATCTGGTTGCTGCCCGCTGGCGGGTGGAAGCGGCCGGGCACACCATCAAGTCCGACAAGACCCAGTTTCTGCCCAATATCAGCATCAGCGCTCTGGCCGGTGCCTTGGCGGTGGGCAGTGCCAATCCTTTTGAATTTCCGGCGGCCTTTTACGGTGGCGGTCCGGCACTCAGCTTGCCGATTTTTGACGGCGGCCGTCGCCGGGCGACCCTGGCCGGTGCCGATGCCGGCTACGATCAGGCGGTGGCCCAGTACGACAAGATACTGATCGGTGCCGTCAATGATATTGCCCGTCAGTTGACCGATGTGCAGTCGCTGAGCGCCCAGCTGCATGCCCAGCAGCGCGCCCGCGATGCCGCCCAGGCGGCCTGGTCTCTGGCCGAGCAACGCTATCACGCCGGTGTCGGCAGCTATCTGGAAGCGCTGGTGGTGCGCCAGCAATTGCTGGTGGCCGACCAGAAGCTCGCCGACCTGCATGCCCGTCAGCTGGATCTGTCCGTGCAGCTGGTGCAGGCCCTGGGGGGTGGTTTCCAGCCGTCCGCTCAGGCGCTGGCCGCTCATTCATCCCATCATTCGCGTTGAGGCTGTTCCATGTCCGCTCAAACTCCTGATACGGCCGCCGCCGCTCCGGCCCCGAAGAATCGGCGCGGTGCGATGCTGCGAATCCTGCTGCTGGTCGTGGTACTGGTCGCGATCGCCTGCACCGTCTGGTATTTCCTGGTCGGTCGCTGGTCCGAAAGCACGGACGATGCCTACGTCGATGGCAATCTGGTACAGATCACGCCGCAGACGACCGGCACCGTGGTCAGCATCGGCGCCGACAATGGCGATCTGGTCCATGCCGGTGACATGCTGGTCAAACTGGACCCCAGCGATGCCGACATCGCGCTGGCCCAGGCCAAGGCCGAGCTGGCCGGTACCGTGCGCAAGGTGCGCGGCTACTACAGTACCGTCAATGGTGCCAAGGCCATGGTCGCCGCCCAGAAGGTCGCGCTGGGTCGTGCGCAAGCCGATTTCAAGCGGCGCCGGGAACTGGCGGAGAGCGGCGCGATTTCGCGCGAGGAGCTGGCCCACGCCCGCGATGAACTGGCCGCCGTCCAGGCCGCCCTCAGCAACAGCCAGCAGCAGCTGCAGACCAGCCAGGTTCTGATCGACGACACGGTGGTGGCTTCGCAGCCCGACGTGCAGGCCGCAGCCGCCCGTCTGCGCAGTGCCTATCTGGCCGATGTGCGCGATACCATCGTCGCGCCGGTCACCGGCTATGTCGCCCAGCGCAGCGTGCAGCTGGGGCAGCGGGTACAGCCGGGTGCTGCGCTGATGGCCGTGGTGCCCTTGCACCAGGTCTGGGTCAATGCCAATTTCAAGGAAACCCAGCTGAACCATATGCGGCTGGGGCAGCCGGTAGAGCTGCGTTCGGATATCTATGGCAGCGCAGTCCGTTATCACGGCCATGTCGAAAGCCTCGGCATCGGCACCGGCAGCGCTTTCTCTCTGCTGCCGGCGCAGAACGCGACCGGCAACTGGATCAAGATCGTGCAGCGCATTCCGGTGCGCGTGTATTTCGACGATCCGAGGGAGCTGGATCGTTATCCGCTGCGGATCGGCCTGTCGATGGACGCGGAGGTCAATCTGCACCAGCAGGGTGGTGCCCTGCTCCCGACCGAGGCACCGAGCGCTCCGGTATTCGCGACTAAGGTCTATCAGCAGCAGCTGGCCCATGCCGACCAGCTGATCCAGGACATCATCCACGCCAATATGGCAGGGCAGGTCGGGCACTGAGGCATCCGGTGGCCTCGGCGCCGCGGGTCTCGCGGCGCCGGCTCTTTCCAATGATTCTTTGACAGGTCTATGTCATGAGTAACACGTTCCGCCCGCCGAATCTCGGTCTGGCCACCGTGGGTCTGTCGCTGGCGACCTTTATGCAGGTGCTGGACACCACCATCGCGAATGTGTCGCTGCCCACGATTGCCGGCAACCTGGGCGTCAGCTCGGAGCAGAGCACCTGGGTCATCACTTCTTTCGCGGTCAGCAACGCGATCGCTCTGCCGCTGACGGGATTCCTGACCCGCCGTTTCGGCGAGACCAAGCTGTTTATCTGGTCGACCCTGCTGTTTGCCTTGGCCTCGCTGCTGTGCGGCTTGGCTCAGAGCATGAACATGCTGATCCTGTTCCGCGCCATCCAGGGCGCGGTGGCCGGACCGATGTATCCGATCACCCAGGCGCTGCTGATCTCGATCTACCCACCGGCCAAACGCGGCATGGCACTTGCCCTGCTGGCGATGGTGACCGTGGTTGCACCGATCGCCGGCCCGGTGATGGGCGGCTGGATCACCGACAATTACACTTGGCCCTGGATCTTCTTCATCAATGTGCCGCTGGGCATGTTCGCGGTTTCGGTGGTGGCGACCCAGCTGGCTGGCCGGCCCGAGCATACCGAGCGGCCTAAAATGGACTATGTCGGCCTGATCACCCTGATCATCGGCGTCGGCGCGCTGCAGGTGGTGCTGGACAAAGGCAATGATGATGACTGGTTCAATTCCCAGTTCATCATCGCGATGAGCGTCACCTCGGCCATTTCACTGGCGGTGTTCCTGATCTGGGAGCTGACCGACAAGGATCCCATCGTCAATCTGCGCCTGTTCCGGCATCGCAATTTCACGACCGGTACCTTGAGCATGGTGCTGGGTTATGCCGCCTTTTTCGGCATTGCCCTGCTGATTCCGCAATGGCTGCAGCGCAACCTGGGCTATACCGCGACCTGGGCCGGTCTGGCGACGGCACCGATCGGCGTCCTGCCGGTGCTGCTGACCGTCTTCGTGGGCCGATATGCGACACGCTTCGACCTGCGCTGGCTGGCGTCCTTCGCCTTTCTGGTGATGGGCGGCACCTGTTTCATGCGTGCCAACTTCTATGGCGATGTCGACTTCAACCACGTGGTCTGGGTGACCTTGCTGCAGGGACTGGGAGTGGCGTTCTTCTTCATGCCGGTGCTCACCATCGTGCTTTCGGATCTGCAGCCGCGTGAAATTGCCGCAGGATCCGGGCTTGCGACCTTTTTGCGCACCCTCGGCGGCAGCTTTGCCGCATCGATCGTCACTTTTCTCTGGCAGCACCGGGCGATTGTCCATCATTCGCAACTGACTGAAACCCTTACGCCTTACAATCCGATCGCGCAACAGGCCATGGCGCAGATGGGAGCCGCCCATGACCCGCAGCGGGCCCGGGCTCAGCTGGAACAGATGGTCAACCAGCAGGCTTTCAATATTTCGTTTGACGAAGTGTTTTATGTTTTGGGTATCATCTTCATCGCTTTGATCGCGGTCGTCTGGCTGGCAAAACCACCGTTCACTGCCAAAGCGGGTCCCGCCGCCTCCGGTCACTGAGGCGGGGGCGAGGTCAACGAGATGGACGGGATGAACCAGCTGGCCGGATTGACGGCCGGCGGCGATGGCGATGCCTCAGATCATACCTTCTTCGTGGCAGGCAGCCGCCCGCCTGCTGCAACCGGCGTGGCCTGAACCGGCTTATCGCTCGGCAGCGACATTCATCGTCAAGGTGATCGCCGCCGGTCTGGTCGGCCTGTGGCTGGCGATGCGCCTGGACCTGCCCGATCCCTCGATCACCTTGCTGACCGTGCTGCTGGTGGTCAATCCCCAGTCCGGTCTGGTCCTGGCCAAGAGTTTCTACCGCGCGATCGGTACCGTGGTCGGGGCGCTGGCCACCCTGGGCTTGTATGCGCTGGTGCCGCAGGAACGGGTTCTGTTTCTGCTGGGGCTGTCGGTCTGGCTGGGGGTCTGTGTCGCCGAGGCCCAGCGAAATCGCAATTTTGCCGCCTATGCCTATGTTCTGGCCGGCTACACCGCCTGCATCATCGGCCTGCCTGCCGTGAATGATCCGACCCAGGTCTTCGATCGTGCGGTGGCACGCGTGTCCGAAGTGATGCTGGGCATTCTCAGTGCCGGCTTCATCAGCGACGGCCTGTTTCCCAAACCGTTGCGCGACATCATGTTGCGCGAGCTGGATGCCCAATATGCGCGGATGGTGAATTTCTGCCGTCATGCCCTGATCGGAGATTCCTCGGACAAGGAGCTGGACTCGGCTTTCCGCGGTTTCGTCAGCGATGCCGTGGTTCTGGAGAACCGGCGCAGTTCGGCGATTTTCGAGAGTCCCGAATTGCGGGCCCACAACAGTGTCTTGCTGCGTCTCAACTGGCGTTTCATGGAGTCGGGTACCGGTCTGCAGCGATTGCATCGCTGGATGGCCCATCTCTACCGTGAACGGGCCTCGGTAGCCGCCGACAGTCCCCGTGGCCTCGAGCTGGATCTGGTGATCCGCAAGGTCTGGGTGCGCTATCGCGAGCTGGCCGAGATCCTGCCCGAGTCGGCGGCACCGGACCATGTGCCCGGCCTGCTGGAGCTGATGCACCAGCTTGCGCAGATGCGCGGGCGTCTGCTCGACGAGGTCATCGAGGAGCGAGTCGAACTGCGTGCAAGCAGCGAGTCGGCGGCCATGGATTATGACATCTGTGCCGAGCTGCTGGACCAGCTGCTGCTGGAGCTGTGGCGTTATACCGAAGCCCAGGTACATCTCAAGGGTGGCTCCGTACCCCTGCTGGCGATTCCGCCCACCCAGTCGGACGAGGCCACGGCCAGTCACAGTTTTCATCATCATCGTGACAATCTGATGGGTCTGGCCGCCGGCCTGCGCACCATGCTGGTCGTGCTGGTCACCGCCTTGTTCTGGATCCAGACCGAATGGGACTCGGGCATCGGGGCGATGATCTATGCCTTGATGCTGAGTGGTCTGTTCGCGATTTCACCGCAGCCGGTAGCCGCTCTCAAGCTGGTCTGGCGTGGATTTCTGCTGGCCTTTCCGGTAGCGGCCCTTTGCTACAGCGTGCTGCTGCCCGAGCTGGACAGCTTTGCCATGCTGGGCGTGGTGATGGCCCCTTGTCTGGCCCTGGGGGCCTGGCTGCTGACCCAGCCGAAGTATGCCGCGATGGGTGCCGGCTACAACATCATGCTGACATCGTCGATGTCGCTGACCGGCACCATGCATTACGACATGGCGCATTTCATCAATACGGTACTGGGCAATCTGTTCGGGGTTTCGATGGCGACCCTGGGTTTCGCGGTGCTGATTCCGGCCAGCAGCCAATGGCAACAGCGCCGCATGTTGCTGGGTCTGCGTCGTTATGCGGTCCGTGCCTGCAGTGCGCCGCTGGAGGGTCTGACGGCGGCTTTCGAGAGTGGCAGCCGCGATCAGCTGTATGCCTTGCTGGCCTATCCGGCGATGACCAAGCGGCAGACACGGCATGTTCTGGACTGGGCCCAGACCGTGCATGGACTGGGTCGCTGCGCACTGGATCTGCGGCATGACCTGCGCCGGGGCAGCTGGCCGCCGGGGCTGGTGGAACGGGTCCGGCGCGGTGTGGATGCGCTGGGCGCCTGGTTCGAGCATCCGGGCGATCCCGAGCGTGAGCTGGCCTATTCACTGCTGCTGCAGGCCGAACAGGCCTGGGTGGCTGAGTATCCGGAGAGCGATGATGCCAATTGCATCCGGATCCGCAGCATGATTCATCTGCTGCATGTGATGCTGGCCGATCGCGGCGCTGCGCTGGACCATACGCCCGGCCACGCGCATCGGGTCTGACCGGGGGCGGCCCCGAACAGGGCCGCCTCTGATTTCACCCCCTGTGCCTGCCAGGCAGGAAGCTGCCATCCTTGAGGGCTTGTTCGATATCTTCCAGACTGCGTCCGGCCGTTTCGGGGACCCGTCGCAGCACGAACAGAAAACCGGCCACGTTGAGCAGGCCATAGACCACCATGGCACCACCCACGCCCAGCCAGTGGGTCATGCTGAGTGCCGTCACGGTCAGCAACAGGTTGGAGCCCCACAGCATGGCCGAATGCAGGCCGGTGGCCTTGTCGCGGATGCCCAGCGGATAGATTTCCGAGCCGATCAGCCAGCCGATGACCTGGATGCCGATCGAGGTGAACAGCATATAGGTCAGCAGGCAGGCCACCACCAGCTGGCCATGCCAGGCTCCGCCCAGATCGAACTTGAACACCGCGCCCATCACGAACAGCGCAAGCGCGGCGAAGGGAGCTGTCCACAACGCGAGATGCCGGCGACCGACGCGGTCGACGATCAGCTTGCCGCAGAAGGTCATGGTCAGATACACCACCGCGACACCGACATTGGCCAACAGGGCGGCGGAATGGCCGAAGCCGGCATCGGACAGAAATGTCGGAGTGTAGTAGATCATCATCTCGATGCCCGACAACTGGGTGAACGCGGCCACGCCCAATCCGGCGATCAGGGCGGGGCGGACCCAGGCCTGGGCAAGACCGCCCCAGCCCAGGCCTGACGCCTGCTCTTTCTCGGCCTGTATGGACTGGATATCCCGGATCTCCTCGCGGACCTCCTGGCGGGTTTCGCGCACTTGCATCAAGGCCTGGCGAGCGGCATCGATCTCGTCCTGCTCCACCAGCCAGCGCGGCGAAAACGGCAGCTTGGTCATGCCCAGCAGCAGACCCAGCGAGGGAATGACCGCGACCCCGATCATGATCCGCCAGCTCCAGCGATCCTGCAGTCCGAAACCGACCAATGCGGCGATCAGAATCCCGACGCCGATCGATACGTTGAAATAGGTGACCAGACGTCCGCGCTTGTCCGGCGGCGCCAGTTCGGCAATATAGGTCGGCACGATCTGGGTGCAGCCGCCGACGGCAAAGCCGAGAACGAGTCGCGAGATGCCCAGCAACCAGGCATTGGGCGATGCTGCCGCGGCCAGCACCCCGATCACGTACACCGATGCCACCACCATGATGGTCCGGCGCCGCCCGATACCTGCCGAGAGCTGGGTACAGACCAGCGAGCCGATCACGGCACCGGCAAGAATGGCGGCGGTGACCAGTTCCTCGCCGACATGGGACAACGAAAAGTCATGAGAGATCTGACCCAGTGCCCCGGAAATGATGCCGGTGTCATAACCGTAGAGACCGCCGGCAATCGCTGCGATCGAGGCGATCATGGTCATGTAGCCCGAGGCTGACAATGATGTCGTGGGTGACTTGTACTGCGAATCCGAATCCATACCGCGAAACCTCCTCTGAAGCGACGATGCCTGATCGTCCGTCGTATGAGCAGTTACCCGATGAGTTCACCTACATATCGCCATACATTTATAGACTGGACCTGCGCGGCAGGTCCAGTCCCGAACTGACAAGGGGGCCGGCATGGCCGGCCCCCTTGGGTGCGGATCATCAAGCCTGATGTGGCTGGCTTGACTGTTGCGGCCCCTTCTCCGGGCGATGTCCGTTCAGGTGCCGGTCTGTGCAGCGGCGGGGCCTCGCAGGACCTTGTTCATGTGTTTCGGGTCGAACGTGCCCTCTTTGAGGGCGCGCTCGATCTGCTCCAGGCTGCGCCCGGCCGTTTCCGGCAGGCAGCGCACCACGAAGATGAAGCCGACCACGTTGAGCAGGCCATAGACGACCATCGCGCCACCGACACCCAGGGTGTCGACCATGGTCAGGGCCGTCGCGGTGCACAGCACGTTGGCACCCCACAGCGTAGCCGAATGCGCGCCGGTGGCCTTGTCGCGGATGCTCAGGGGATAGACTTCCGAACCAAGCAGCCAGGCGACGGCCTGGATCCCGACGGAATTGAAGCACATGTAGACCAGCAGGCAGGTCACCACCAGGGCACCATGGTAATGGCCGCCCAGATTCCACTGGAACACCGCGGCCATGCCGAACAGGGCCAGCGCGGCAAAGGGCAGGGTATACATCGGCAGATGACGACGGCCTACATGATCGACGATCATCTTTCCGGTGAAGGTCATCACCAGATAGACGATGGCCACGCCCAGCGCGGCGTACAGAGCGGCACCATGACCGAAGCCGGCCTTGGACAGGAAGGTCGGGGTGTAATAGATCATCATCTCGATGCCGGTCAGCTGGGTGAACGCGGCGACCCCCAGGCCGGCGACCAGGGCCGGGCGGACCCAGGGTTGCAGCAGTCCGCGCCAGCCGTGATCGGCGGCGGCGGCCTTGCGGGCGAACACATCCTTGATGTCGGCCATTTCTTCCCGCACTTCCTGCGGCGTCTCGCGGACCTGAAGCAAGGTCTCGCGAGCTTCGCGGACACGATCCTGCTCGACCAGCCAGCGAGGGCTGAAGGGCAGCCGGGTCATGCCCAGCAGCAGCAGCAGCGAAGGCAGGGCGGCAATGCCGATCATCCAGCGCCAGGTGAAGACATCCTGCAGGGCCACGCCGACGATGGCGGCGGCCAGAATGCCCAGTCCGATCGACACACAGAAATAGGTCACCAGCCGGCCGCGCATTTCGGGAGGCGCCAGTTCGGCGATATAGGTCGGCACGATCTGGGTCGAGCCACCAACGGCAAAGCCGAGAATCAGGCGCGCAATGGCCAGTGCCCAGGCATTGGGTGACAGCGAACAGGCAATCACGCCGAAGGTGTATATCGCGGCTACGATCATGATCGTGCGTCGCCGTCCCAGCGTGGCCGACATCCGGGTACATGCGAGCGATCCGATGACTGCACCGATCAGAATGGCGGAAGCCACCAGCTCCGAGCCGGTCGATCCCAGCGAGAAATCACGGGATATCTGCAGCAGGGCGCCTGATATGATGCCGGTATCGTAGCCGTACAGGCCGCCAGCTATGGCTGATATGGCGGCAATGACCCGCATGAACGAGGCAGGTGACATGCCCTCGTTTTCAGGTGACTGTGATGAAATTGATTCGACTCTGCTGTTCAAAACGTTTGGACCTCTATGCGTTTGGATATTGTCAGAGATATTCGAAGAAGAGCCGACATCCATGTGGATGACCGCTTCAGGATGCTGGCACCCATATGCGCCGCAATGCAGTCATGTGACTGCCTTCGTCCATCAATGCGAATGGACGTAGATCGTCTCGGCCATCGATACGTGGCAGACTGATCAGTTGTTTGTTTTCATCAACATACCTGAATCGGAAGATATGTCCAGCCGGGACCCGCGGGTGTTTGAAGAGGACATTGCATGATATGGACGTAAAGACGCCTTGATTTTCATGATCCCGACGGTGGATCGAAAGTCGGGGGCACGGCAAACGGCCTTTGATGACAGGGAGTTAGGAAGTGGCGGTGCCGGGCAGGGCAGTGGACATGCGCGATAGAAGCAAACCTGCAGCGCATGCGTCAATATGACTCATGTATGGCGGGGAGTGGGTGCTTGCTTTTGATCGCGCACAGTGGTGGACATGCCTCCGTATGGGATGCCTTGTCCGGGCCGCCATCGGCAGGGCGGCGACACATGCCGCCGGCACGGATCATCCCGGCGGTCAGCGGCTGGTCTGAGAGGTGCCCGCGAAGGAGGCGGGCATCGGCGACTGGCGATCCCCGCATGGAAGGGGGGCAAGGGTTCGCTGGATATCGAGGCCTGGGTGAAGGTCTCTTTAGGCTTGTTCCGGTCCGATGTCCTGATCAGCCAAGGGCGCGGACTTGCCCGGCATGAGGCCCCGGCCCGCGGGAGTCGTCATGCCGATGTACGCTGATCAGACGGGGTGACTCTCAGGCTTCGGCCAGGTAGGTGTAGCCGGTCAGGCCACGGTCCAGATCCTGATAGAGCCGGGTCGCTTCGTTGTCCGCCAGCCCGGCCTCGACGATGCGCTGCCGGTAGACTTCACGCAGGCGGTCGAGATCGTAGCCGACATAGTCCAGCATCAGATCCGTGGTATCGCCGCGCCGCAGATGGGAGAACACGTGGCCGTCACCGTCGACCTTGACGTTGACGGCATCGGTATCACCGAACAGATTGTGGATGTCGCCCAGGGTTTCTTGGTAGGCACCCACCATGAAGATGCCCAGCCGGTAGGGTTCGGCAGGACGCAGCGAGTGCAGGGGCAGACTGACGTCAATGCCCTCGGCATCGACATAGTGGTCGATGCGTCCGTCCGAGTCGCAGGTCAGGTCGACGATCACGCCCCGGCGGGTGGGCTCTTCATCCAGACGGTGGATCGGAGCGATCGGGAAGATCTGCTCGATCGCCCAGATATCAGGCACCGATTCAAATACCGAAAAATTGACGAAATACTTGTCGACCAGTTTTTCGTCGAGTTCGTCCATGACCTGGCGATGAGCGCGCTCGGCCGGCAACAGCCGCGAACGCACCGCATTGGCGATGGCGTAGTAGAGGTCGTCGAGACGAGCACGTTCGGCCAGGCTGAGCTGGCCAAGGGCATACAGGGTCTGACCCTCCTGCAGGTGGTGCTGCGCTTCGTGGAACAGCTCCAGCGGCGGGCGCTGGCCCAGCTCGGCATAGGTTTCCCGCAGCCGGCGAAGCACCGGCGCTTCCTCCTCATCTCCGGCCGGAGTTTCCGCGGCACCCGCCGGGCAGGGCTCGACCTCGGTGACATTGACCACCAGCACGGCATGGTGGGCGGTCATGGCCCGACCGGCCTCGGTAACGATATGCGGTGCAGGCAGGCCGGCCTCGGCGGAAGCTTCGGCGAGGGACTGGACGATGGTTGCGGCGTATTGTTCGATCGAATAGTTGATCGAGTTGTGGCTGCGCGAGCGCGAACCCTCGTAATCCACGCCCAGGCCGCCACCGACGTCGACAATCTGCAGCGGCACGCCCAGCCGGCACAGCTCGACGTAATAGCGGCTGGCCTCGCGCATGCCGGAGGCAATATCGCGGACATTGGAAATCTGCGAACCCATGTGGAAATGCTGCAGGCGCAGGGTATGCTTCAGCCCGACCTGGTCCAGCCGGCCGATCAGATCCAGCACCTGGCTGGGCGACAGACCGAATTTGCCCTTGTCGCCGCCCGTGTTCTGCCACTTGCCGGCACCGATGGAGGCCAGTCGGACGCGCACGCCCAGCAACGGCTCGATGCCCAGGTCGCTGGCCTCGGCCAGTACGTGGTCCAGCTCGGAGGGCTTCTCGATGACGATATGCACCCTCACGCCTAGCTTCAGGCCGATCAGGGCCAGGCGGACGTACTCGCGATCCTTGTAGCCGTTGCAGATCACGATACTGCCCGGTCGGGCCATCGCCAGCACGGCCATCAGCTCGGGCTTGGAGCCGGCTTCCAGGCCAAAGCCGGGGCCGCCGCGCTCGGCCAGCTCGCCGGAGACGCTGCGCTGCTGATTGACCTTGATCGGGAACACGGCGGTATAGCCGCCGGCATAATCCCATTCCCGGGTCGCCTTGATGAAGGCGGCCTGCAGCCGGCGCAGCCGATCGATCAGGATGTCGGGAAAACGCACCAGCAAGGGCAGGCGCAGGCCCTGGGCCCGGGCCTCTTCGACCAGTTCCGGCAGACGCAGCGTGGGACCGCGGTCGCCTTGCGGGCGGACCGTGATTTCGCCCGCATCATTGATGTCGACATAGCCGTCGCCCCAATGCGGAACCGCGTAGGTGTAACGAGCGGCGTCAATGCTCCAGCGAGTGGTCATGGGTATCTCACTTAATCTCGGGTCACGCGCAGGCCAGGCTGCGATGGAAACGGTGGCGGCCGCGCCGTTGCCGGGGGCAGGGACCCACGGCAACGGCGGAGTCTTGGCGTTCCAGTGCGACTGGAGCCTCAGGATTGCAAGTGTAATCGGCTCTGATCGGGATGTGCGAGCGGGGTGCGACGGCGAAGCTGTTGCCGCTGCCACCAGACGGGCCCGATTTGCTATCATTATCAATTGCTTTTCGACTTTTGACCTTCAGGAAATACTTCATGTCGCAGTCCAGCTGGTACACCGAGGCCCATCAAGCGTCCGGGTCCTCCATCGGGTTCCGCATCGAGCGTCAGCTGCACGCGGAAAAAACACCGTGGCAGACCATCGAGATCTACCAGACCACCGATTGGGGCAACCTGATGGTGATCGACGGCTGCGTCATGCTGACCGGGCGCGACAATTTCCTCTATCACGAGATGATGACCCACCCGGCCTTGTTCACTCATGCCCGTGCCAAGCGCGTGGTCATCATCGGCGGCGGTGACTGCGGAACCCTGCGCGAAGTGCTCAAGCATGAAGAAGTCGAGCAGGCGATCCAGGTCGAGATCGACGAGCGGGTCACCCGCCTGGCTGAGCAGTATTTCCCTGAACTGTGCGATTCCAACGGGGATCCGCGTGCCGAGCTGCTGTTTATCGACGGCATCAAGTACATGGCCGAGGCCGAGCCGGAATCGATCGATCTGATCATTGTCGACTCCACCGATCCGGTCGGTCCGGCCGAAGGCCTGTTCAATGCCGCCTTCTACGCCAGCTGCTACAAGGCACTGCGGCATGGCGGCATCCTGGTCCAGCAGAGCGAGTCGCCGCTGGCCCATCTGGAGCTGATCAAGGCCATGCGTGCGGCGATGCGTACCGCCAATTTCGCGGCGGTGCGGACCTTGTCTTTCCCGCAACCTTGCTATCCCACCGGCTGGTGGAGCTGCACCATGGCCCGCAAGGGGGGGGATCTGGCGGACTTCCGCGAGCGCGGCGCCATGAGCAAGAACTTCACCACGCGCTACTACAACGCCGAAGTCCACCGCGGCGCGCTGGCCCAGCCTGAATTCATGCGCGAGGCTTTCGGCGAATAAGTCTTCCGCCGGGCCGCCATCGCGGGTGGCTCGGCGGGCTTTCAGCTTGAAAGCGTTAGGATCACCGGTTTGTGGGCCGACGCGGTCCGATCAGGAGTAGTGGATGAAAACTTGGCGCGTGATCGCGAGTCTTGCCATCGCCGTCGCGGGTGCGACGACCGCCGCCGCCCAGGCGGCGGAGCGGCACAAGGCCCATCCGGCCACGGTGTCCAAGCCGACGGCGCAGCAGGCACTGCGTGGCTTCCAGCATGATCTGATCAGCCTGCTGGCCCTGCGGGCGGAAGCCTCGCCCTTGCTGGCGGCCGCCGAAATGGCTCGTGCGTTGAATGATGAATCACTGGCCGCCAAGTTTCCGGCCTTGCTCGGCCGTGCCGCCAGGGCACCGGGAGCCGGGCCGTATGTGACCTGGGAGCAGTTGGTGGACTGTGATCCCAAGATCCGGGATTGCCCCCGCAGCGAAGCCCTGGATCACCTGTTGGAGCAGGCGCCCGACAATGCCGCCGGCTGGCTGTTGAAACTGGGCCAGGATCGTCAGGACATGCGTGGCGATGCTGCGCGTGCCGATCTGGCCAAGGCGGCGGCCTCGGCCACTTATGACGATTATGTCGGGGCCAGCAAGGGGGCTCTGGCCTCGGCCGCGGCGATCCTGCCACCGCCACCGGCCACTTATGACGCGGCCAAGGGCGGCAGTGCTGCCGGGGTGATCTATCTGCTGGTTTCCAGCGTGGGCGAGACCTTGCCGCGTCCGGTGCTGCCGGTGGTGGCCGATTATTGCGAAAAGAATGCCTCGGATGCCTCGATCAAGGCTGATTGCCTGAAGCTGGCCAAGGTGCTGGATTGGGCCAGCAGTCCGCTGGCACGTTCGCTGGGCCTGCATCTGCGTCAGACCCTTTCCGATGATGCCAACGAGCAGGAAGAGGCCAGGCGGGCCTGGAACAGCCTGGTATGGCAGGTCCAGAATTTTGCCGTCTTGTCGGCCAAGGCCCAGACCGACCCGGCTCTGGCCCAGTACCTGCTGGGCCTGGTGCATACCGGCGGGACTGAAATGAGCCTGATCTATTCGGCACTGCGCAACCAGAACATTCCGCTGGATGCGCCCAGTGGCTGGACCCCCGGCCCGAACTCCTGAGTCCGCTTCGCTGATCTTCTGCCGCCGGTCCTGCGGATCCGGCGGCCAGCTGTCGGGGCATGAGGCCCGACCGAGAGGGGGAGGGCCGAGCTGCTGTTCAGGTGGCTTCCGAGCGTGGCCTGCACCTGCTTCCTGCCATCGGCAGCAGCCAGTCCTGCAATGTCCGACGGACCGGCACCACGACCCGTTCCTGAAAAAACAGACAGAACAGCACGGTCAGCAGCAGATACAGTCCGTACCAGAGGGGCGAGACATGGCCGGCGGCATCGAAGCAGCGGCGCAGACTCTGTCGGCACAGGCCGGGCTGGCCGGCCAGCACCATCTCGATCCGCGAGAACAGCAGATACAGCGGCACATGCAGGGCGAACATCGGCAGCGAGGCGCCGCCGAAGCGGGTGGCGATCCGCTGCCATCGCTCGCTGCGTGGCGAGGGCAGAAACAGGAACAGATACAGCAGGCACAGCTGGGCCGACAGCATCAGGCCGTCATGCAGCAGAAAATAGAAGGCGGCACCGCGATGCAGCAGCCAGCTGGCGGCCAGCAGGTTGAACACGATCCAGCCTGCGCAGAGGAAGGCGCCTGCGCCTGACAGCGAGCGCCCCTGACTCACCTGTCGATGGTAGTAGGTGCATAGCAGAATGCCGCACAGGAACTCCGGCAGACGGACCAGCGGGTTGCGATGCAGGACGCCGGTTACCGGCATGCCGTACTGATGGGTGAGGATGGCTGTCAGGGGAAACAGCAGATAGATCAGGTTGAACACGGCGATGGCCAGCAGCGGTTTGCGCAGCCGGTGCAGTCGCGGTGCGACCCAGGGGAAGCAGATATAGAAGAACAGCAGGGTCGAGATCGACCAGGCGGGCGCATTGAAGGTCAGGTAATAAGGATTCCATGCCTGCAGCATGGTCAGGTTCATGACCACGGCGCGGAACAGCTCGGCATTGCCCAGCATGTGGTAGAGCTTTTCGATGGGGCTTCCGTCGTTGACGTCATAGATGACGAAGCGGATCGAGGCATGGGCCGCATCGTCCGGGGTGATTCGCATCCAGGCCAGCAGGCACAGCACGGCCGCGGTGATCAGGATCGCACCGATATGGATGGGATAGAGATTGGCGATGCGCTTTATCAGGAAGCTGCGGCTCGATTCGCGCATGGCGAAGTCGCCATCCGGTTGCGGGCGCAGATAGACATGGGTCAGCAAAAAGCCCGACAGCACGAAGAAGGTGCTGGTGGAGAAGAAGCCCAGGTCGCTGAGATAGTGCGCCCACGGCCAGCTTGCGCCGTAATGGTAAATGGTGTGGAACAGGACGATATACAGGCCGAGACCGAAGCGCAGCCATTCCAGGGCCACGAACCGCTGCTGCGACCGGCCGGGAGCCGGACGGATATCAGTCGGCACGGCCGGCGGCGGGGGAACCATCGCATTCATAAGCTTGAGCTGCCAATCCGGAGTGAATCCAAACCCCCTGACGCTGGGAACCGCGCCCGGTCATGCCGGCCATGCCAGGCATGAGCTTCACTCGCTGGCGGATCCGGTCGGCGGCAAGCTAGCAGGGTGATCCCTAACAGATCCGGAATCGCGCGACGGCTGCCGTGATGGCGACGACATGAGTCGTCGCCGTGGTCTTCAGAACTTGTAGCCCCGATGGATGGCGACGATGCCGTGGCTCAGGTTGCGGACATCGACCCGGTCAAAACCCGCTTCGTTCATCAGTTCGCGCATGCCTTCCTGGTCGGGATGCTTGCGGATCGATTCGGCCAGATATTGGTAGCTGTCCGCGTCACCGGCAAACAGCTGGCCAAGCCGTGGCAGCACCTTGAAGGAATGGAAGTCGTACAGCTTGCTGAGCAGAGGCGATTTGACCTTGGAGAATTCCATGATCAGAGCGCGGCCACCCGGTTTCAGCACGCGGTAGATATCGGCCAGTGCCGCCGCCTTGTTGGTGACGTTGCGCAGCCCGAAGACCATGGTCACCGCATCGAAGCTGGTATCGGGGAAGGGCAGCATCTCGGCATTCATGCGCGCCCAGCACAGGCCGTCGACCAGGCCGCGGTCGGTGAGGCGGTCACGGCCGACTTCGAGCATGGCGGCATTGATGTCACCGACCACGATTTCGCCATCCTTGCCGACCAGCGGCAGCAGCAGCGCGGCGATATCGCCGGTGCCGCCGGCCAGATCCAGCACCCGATCGCCACGACGAACGCCGCTGACCAGGGCGAAATGGCGCTTCCAGAGCCGATGGATGCCCATCGACATCAGATCGTTCATCAAGTCGTAATTGCCGGCAACCGAGGTGAATACCTCGCCAACCAGCCGTTGCTTGTCGCCGACCGGGACGTCGCGAAAGCCGAAATGGGTCGTCGAATTATCTTTGCTCATGGTTGCATGCTACACGAGGCTGGAACGGCTGCGGGTTTGGGTTTTGTCAGCAGGCTCATCATGGCCGTCAGCGACGGACGCGGGGTTGCAGTTGGCTGACGTCACGGACGGCACCGCGAGCGGCGCTGGTGGTCAAAGCGGCATAGGCCTGCAGTGCCGCGCTGATCCGGCGCGGGCGCGGTCCCGGCTGCCAGCCATCGGGGCTGGCGTCCATGGCCGCGCGGCGGGCCGCCAGCTCCGCTGCATCCACGGCGATGTGGATCCGCCGGGCGGGAATGTCGATCTCGATGCGATCACCTTCCTCGATCAGGCCGATCTCGCCGCCCTCGGCCGCTTCGGGCGAGACATGTCCTATCGACAGTCCCGAGGTGCCGCCGGAAAAACGGCCGTCGGTGATCAGTGCGCAGCTTTTGCCCAGACCCTTGGATTTCAGATAGCTGGTCGGATACAGCATTTCCTGCATGCCGGGGCCGCCCTTGGGGCCTTCATAGCGGATTACGACTACGTCGCCGGCCTTGATGGCACCGCCCAGAATGGCGGCCACCACCGAGTCCTGGCTGTGGAAGACTCTTGCCGGCCCTGTGAAGCGCAGAATGCCGGCGTCCACGCCGGCGGTCTTGACGATGCAGCCTTCCTCGGCGAGATTGCCGTAGAGCACGGCCAGGCCGCCATCCTTGCTGAAGGCATGTTCGATATTGCGGATCACTCCCCGTTCGCGATCCAGGTCCAGGCTGTCGTAGCGACGTGACTGGCTGAAGGCGGTCTGGGTCGGAATGCCGCCGGGCGAGGCTCGGTAGAAGGCATGCAGGGCTTCATCGTCGCGACTGATCACGTCCCATTCGGCCAGTACCTCGCCCAGGCAGCGGCCGTGGATGGTCGAAACCTCCCGATTGATCAGCCCGCCGCGGTCCAGTTCGGCCAGCAGGCCCATGATGCCGCCGGCGCGATGCACGTCTTCGATATGGACATCGGCCACGGCAGGCGACACTTTGCAGAGTACCGGTACGCGCCGCGACAGGCGATCGATGTCGTGCATGGTGAAATCGACCCCGGCTGCATGCGCGGCGGCCAGCAGATGCAGCACGGTATTGGTGGAGCCACCCATGGCGATATCCAGGGTGATCGCGTTCTCGAAGGCCTGGAAGCTGGCGATGGAGCGGGGCAGCACGCTGGCATCATCCTGCTCGTACCAGCGCCGGGCCAGTGCCACGATCTGCTCGCCGGCCTGCTCGAACAGGCGCCTGCGATCGGCATGGGTAGCCACCACGGTGCCATTGCCGGCCAGAGCCAGACCCAGGGCCTCGGTCAGGCAGTTCATGGAATTGGCGGTGAACATGCCCGAGCAGGAGCCGCAGGTCGGACAGGCCGAGCGCTCGATGGTCCTGACCTCTTCATCGCTGATCCGGTCATCGGCGGCGGCGACCATGGCATCGACCAGGTCCAGGGCCACGGTCTTGCCCTTGAGCTGGACCTTGCCGGCTTCCATCGGTCCGCCGGAGACGAAGATCACCGGGATGTTCAGCCGCAGCGCGGCCATCAGCATGCCCGGAGTGATCTTGTCGCAATTGGAGATGCAGACCAGGGCGTCGGCACAATGGGCATTGGCCATGTACTCGACGCTGTCGGCGATCAGTTCGCGCGAGGGCAGGCTGTAGAGCATGCCGTCATGTCCCATCGCGATGCCATCGTCAACGGCGATGGTATTGAACTCCTTGGCGACGCCGCCGGCGGCCTCGATCTGTCGGGCCACCAGCTGGCCCAGGTCCTTGAGATGGACGTGGCCCGGCACGAACTGGGTAAAGGAATTGGCGATCGCGATGATGGGCTTGCCGAAATCGCCGTCTTTCATGCCGGTGGCTCGCCAGAGTCCGCGGGCGCCCGCCATGTTGCGGCCGTGGGTACTGGTGCGGGAGCGATAGGCTGGCATGATGGCTTGGCTCGGTCGGGGCTGGATTCCCGAGTGTAGCGCCAAGCCGGGCAGCTGTCCCGGTCCGGCTCAGTCTTCGCCGGTCGGTACCGGAACCTCCCGCTCGGGGCTGGTTTCGTTGTTGTCCTGGGCGATTTTCAGGATCGCGTGACGGACTTCCCGGCTGAGGATCAGACGGGCGTCATCGGCCAGGTCACCCAGGCTGGCATCGAAGTGGAGCTTGCTCTCTTCGCCGACCCAGATCACCTTGTGTTCGCGCAGTTTCTGGATAAAGCCGCGGAACAGGGCCTTGTCGAAAAATTCCGGCGCGGTCAGCTCGCTGAGCAGACCCAGGCGCTGGGCGGTCAGCGTGCAGGATTTTTCCAGCTCGGAGGCTGTCAGACGGCCTTCGCCGCTGCGGACCAGGGTCGCCAGGGTGATGTAATAACGCTCGAAGGCCTGAAGCAGATTGCGGGCCACCAGTCGCAACTGGAAGGTGCTGTCATCTTCGCCAGGTGCCCGTTCAAGCAGCCGGCCATCGCCCTGGGCTTCCAGCAGACCATGTTCGACGTAGAAATCGATGCTCAGCTGCAACTGGTCGCTGAAGGCTTCCTCGTCGTTGGGCAGATACAGCTCGCTCTGGATGAAGGGGAAGATGATGCGGCCCAGGCGCAGGATGGAGGCACGCGACATCCGCCGATTGTTGATGAAGCAGCAGGCGACCCATGAGGAGGCGGCGAGCAGGTGCAGCACGTTGTTGCGGAAGTAGGACAGCAGCACCGCGGCTTCGTCGTCGGTGACCAGCACATCGCCCAAGCTGTGCTTGACGCGGCGAATCCAGCCCATCTGTTCGCCATAGGCGATGATGCCGGCTGGCTCCATCGGGGTCAGGGTGACCCGGTCCGAATAGGGCAGTTCGCTGATCAGGGCCTTGTACAGGGCCAGCTGGTCCAGCAGATCGTTCTCGCTGATGGCATGCTTGGGCGTGGCCAGCAGGATCAGCGCCAGCAGGTTGATCGGATTGACGTCGGCGCAGCGGTTGATATTGACCTGGATCTGCTCGGCCAGTCCGTTCACGACATGGTTCAGCCATTCCGGCTTGGCATCGGGATCTTCCGCCGCCGCCCGGCGCCAGTCGGCGTGGGCCGCATCCAGTCGGGGAGTCAGCTCGATCGGCTCGCCGAAATTGAGGGTGACATGGCCGAAACGCTGCTTCATCAGGCCGCGCAGGCTGCCGATCAGCCCCCACAGCGATTCCTTTTCCTTGGGTTTGCCGGACAGCTCGCCGATATAGGACTTGCCCTCCATCAATCGCTCATAGCCGATATAGACCGGCTGGAACAGTACCGGGCGATGCGGTGCGCGCAGAAAGGCGCGAATCGTCATCGACAGCATGCCGGCTCGGGGTGCCAGCAGGCGACCGGTACGCGAGCGCCCGCCTTCGATGAAATACTCGATGGGCACGCCGCGGTCGATCAGCTGCGACAGGTATTCCTTGAACACAGCCGAATACAAGGCATTGCCGGTGAAGCTGCGACGCATGAAGAAGGCGCCGCCACGGCGCAGCAGGGGGCCGACCAAGGGCAGGTTCAGATTGACGCCGGCGGCGATATGAGGGATCACTACGCCGGCATGATGCAGCTGATAGGACAGCAGCAGATAATCGGCATGGCTTCGATGGCTGGGCACATAGACCACTTCATGGCCGGGCGCTGCTGCGCGGGCCTTGTCGAAGTGATGCATGGCGATGCCGTCGTAGAGCTTGTTCCAGAAATTGGACAGCAGAAAAGACACCGAGCGGATCACCGGGTGCGAGTAGTCGGCGGCAATTTCCACCGCGAAACTCCGGGCCCGTTTCAGGATCTTGTCGATCGGAGCCTTTTCCTTGTGCGCGACCTGCTGGATCACTTGCTGGACCGGGCCGGCATTGAGCACGGCATCGACCACGGTACGACGATGCGACAGGTCGGGACCGATCACGGCGGCGCGGATGCGGCGGAAATGGGTCCGCAGCACCCTCGCCATCTTGCGCGCAAAGCGATTGGAATCGCTCCGGTCGGCATCATCGAGCACGGCCCGCAGCGACACCGGCGCCGAAAAGTGCACGACCGTGTCGCGGCCGTTGAGCAGCACGGCCAGCAGTCGGCGGGTGCGACCGACCATCACCCAGTTTTCCGAGAACAGGACCCTGAACCAGCCGCTGGATCGGGCGGGTGCCCGGCCGACGTAGATCGAGACCGGGACAATCTGGATGTCGCTGTCCGGCGTGTGGTCCAGTGCATGTGCCAGATGACCCAGTGCTTCCTGGGGCAGGCGTCCGCGATTGCGGCCGAACAACCAACCGTCGCGCTTGTTCAGGCTGATCAGTGAACGCCGCCGGCGGGCAAGACGCATCGGCTGCATCGGGCTGGGCAGACCCGCCTCGCGGCAGGCCCGCTCCAGAATCAGTGCGTCGGAGAATCCGTCGCGTTCGACGATATAGCATACCGGCTGGTCGGGGTGAACCAGAGTGGCGGGCTCGGCCGGGTCGCGCTTGATGCGCACCCAGGGTTCAAGCAACTGCGCGGCGAGTCTGAACCACCAGGGGAGGTGTGCGCCGTAATCTGCCCCAATCATTTTCTGCATGCGCCTATTGTAGCGTCAGCGATGGCTGGAGGCGGAGGAGGCCGGTGTCGCGGCCGAGGCCGCCACGGCGGCGGCACCGGTCGTTCCGGTCGGTGCCGGGCCGATGCTGTCGGCATCGGCCGGCGAGGCCTGCAGTCGCTGGTGGGCTTCATGCACGGTGTCGATCAGATTCAGTACGAACCAGCGCTGCTCGATCCGCACGGCGGTAGTGGTGATCGACATCGGATGACCCAGCAAAACATAGTCGATCTTCAGCTGGGCATGATCGGCGTCGACGGGGCTGGCGCTGACATGCACCGAGTCCAGACTGGCATCGATATCCAGCCCGTACAGGGCCAGCAGCTGCTTCAGGCCCTTGAAAAAGGCTGCATAGCGGATCATGGCCTGATCGAAGTCCAGGCTGCCAAGGACCTGCACGTCCTTGATGCCAAGTCCCTGGACGGTGGCCACCGCGATGGCGATGCCCTGCCTGGCCTTGGCCGGATCGAACCAGGGGGCCTTGGCCGCCCAGGGACCGACGGCACCCACGATATCGTGCAGCGGGGCCTTTTCCGAGGTGGTCAGGCTTGCACTCTGGTCGATGGCCGTGCCTGCCACCATTTGCATCACGCTCATCAGCATCGGCAGCTGATCGGCATACTGCCGCTGGTAGCCGGCCAGCTTCGGCAGCCATTCGGCCTGCAGCGTGCTCTGGGCATGGGGGGCGTCGAACTGCGCCAGCCAGGCATTCATGCGTTCGCGATCAGCCGGCTTCAGGGTTGACGGCATCTGCCGGCTCAGGGCCCAGTCCGACTGCATGGTCTTGAAGTCGTCGGCCGGCAGCCCTTGGCGCCAATAGCCGATGAAATCATCGTGTTTGAGCCGGTCGACCAGCAGCTGGGCCGCCTCGGTGGGGCTGGCCCCGCCAGGCGGCGCCGATTCGCCGGGAGCGGCGTGGTGGCAGGCTGCCAGCATCAGCACGGCAGCCAGCAGCCAGGCGCGAAGAAATCCTTTGCTCATAACAAACTCTCATTGAGTGAGTGGCGGCCGCCGAGGTCGGATCGCCGCTGCAAGCAGGCAGCGTAAGACGGGATCCGGCCAATCCACAAGGCCTGTGCGGCCGGATGGCCGTGCCGCAAAAGAAAATCCCCGCGGGCTCCAGGCCGCACGGGGCAATTCCGGCAGGGCCGGAGGGGAAATGGCTGCAATCCCTCGTTCTGGACGCCTCATGCAGCGCGGCCATGATAATCGCTGGCCATACTTGAGGCAACACTTTAGAAGTTAGTGGTTAACACTATGATTTAAAAGAGTGAGTCTGGAGGATGATCTGAGTCTCCAAGGGCTGTTCAACCATTGTCATGACGGGACTGCTAGTCTGCGGTCATGCCTATATCTTCTGACATGACGATGCCCCGATGAGCGGATTCTCTGCTGCGCCGCCCTCCCCTGCCACCGCGGTACGCGTTGCCAGTTACCTGCTGGCGGCCGGGACCTTGCTGCTGATCATGCAGTTCAAGCTGCTGCCCTGTCTGCTGGCCGGTCTGCTGGTCTATACACTGGTGACGGCGCTGGCGCCCCGGCTGGGCCACCGGATTTCGGGCGACCGCGCCCGTGCGGTGGTGGTGGCGATTCTGGGCGTGGTGGTGGTGGGCCTGATCGTGCTGCTGATCATGGGCGGCATCAGCTTCTACCATCATGAGATCGGCAATCCCCAGACCCTGCTGCAGGATCAGGTCATGCCGCTGGTGGACCGGGCCCGTCAGCAATTGCCGGGAGTGCTGGTCAATCATCTGCCCGACAGTGTCGACGATTTGCGCCAGATGGCCTCCAGCCTGTCGCGCAAGCATGCTACGGCCTTGCAGCTGGCCGGCCGCGAAGCGGCCCGCAGTCTGGTTCATGTCTTTATGGGACTGCTGCTGGGCGCGATTGTCGCGCTCAGCCAGTCCGGTACCAGCACACCGCGCCGGCCACTGGCGGCGGCGCTGGCCGAGCGTTGCCACCAGCTGACCCAGGCCTTTCGCCAGATTGTCTTTGCCCAGATCAAGATTTCCCTGGTCAATACGGCCTTGACCGCGGTGTTTCTACTGATCGCGCTGCCGCTGGCCGGCGTCAGTATTCCTTTGGCCAAGACTTTGGTCGCCCTGACCTTTATCGCCGGCCTGCTGCCGGTGGTCGGCAACCTGATCTCGAACGTGATGATCGTGGTCGCGGCACTGTCGGTTTCCTCATGGGTGGGGCTGGTGGCGCTGATCTATCTGGTGGCTGTGCACAAGCTGGAGTATTTCCTCAATGCCCGCATCGTCGGAAGCCGCATCAATGCCCGGGCCTGGGAGCTGTTGCTGGCAATGTTGGCGATGGAAGCGATCTACGGCCTGCCCGGCGTGATCGCCGCGCCGATCTTCTATGCCTATCTGAAGCGGGAGCTGGAGCAGACCGGGCTGATCTGAAGAGCCGGCTGCGTCAGCCCTTGCCGGTCGATTCATTGACCCAGCAGGGCGGCGATCTTGGCCAGATGCGATTGCGCGGTGTCCTTGCGGATTTCCGCATCGGCCTCCGGGTCCTTGCCGTCCCAGTGCAGGTCTTCCGGAGGCAGCTCATCCAGAAACCGGCTGGCCCGGTGCTGGATCACTTCGCCGTAGCGGCTGCTGCGGGCCGACCATGACAGGGTCAGCATTTCCTTGGCACGGGTGATGCCGACATACATCAGCCGGCGCTCTTCGTCGGTGCGGCCTTCGTCGATGGCCCCTTCATGGGGAAGGGTGCCGTCTTCGCAGCCGACAATGAAGACGAAGCGGAACTCCAGGCCCTTGGCGGCATGCAAGGTCATCATTCTTACTGCATTGCCCGGCTCGTCACGGTCCGCATGACTGAGCAGCGCCAGCTGGCCCGCCAGATCGCCGGCGCTCTGGCGACCGCGCTGCATGGCTCTGAACCAGTCGGCCAGTTCCTTGAGATTGCCGATCTTGCGATCACGGGTGACTACATCCGGGGTATTGGCGGCCAGGTGCTCGGCGTACTGGGTGCGGCTCAGCACCGTTTCCACCAGTTCGGCGGCGCTCTGGTGCAGGGAGGCGCTGCGCAACTCGTCCAGCATCGCGGCGAAGCCGGCCAAAGCCGCGGCCGGACGAGGTGACAGCTGCCGCAGCACGGTGTCACTGCGGCTCGCGTCCAGCAGCGAGCTGTGCTGGGCCTGGGCCAGCTGACCCAGCTTTTCCAGTGTGGTGGCACCGATTTCCCGGCGCGGTACGTTGACCACCCGGATAAAGGCCGCATCGTCACTGGGGTTGGTCAACAGCCGCAGATAGCAGAGCAGGTCCTTGACCTCGACCCGGTCCAGAAAGCTCAGTGCGCCGGTGAGATGGTAAGGCACCCTGGCCAGACGCAAGGCCTTTTCCAGCGGGCGGGCCTGGAAGTTGCCGCGGTAGAGGATGACGATGTCACTCCATGCCGCCTTGTGCTTTTCGGCCAGGGTGGTGAGGATGCCGGCCAGCCGTTCGGCCTCGTGCTCGGAGTCCTTGCATTCCAGCACCCGGATCGGCGGGCCCTCGGCCAGGTCGCTCCACAATTTCTTCTCGTGCAGATGCGGGTTGTTGGCGATCAGCCGGTTGGCGGCGCGCAGCACCCGGCGGCTGCAGCGGTAATTCTGCTCCAGCTTGATCACCCGCAACTGCGGCCAGTCGCGACCCAGCTGGTCGATGTTTTCCGGGTTGGCGCCGCGCCAGGCATAGATCGACTGGTCATCGTCACCCACGCAGGTGAAATGGCCGCGTTCGCCGGCCAGCATTTTCAGCAGGCGGTACTGGGCGTCATTGGTGTCCTGATATTCGTCGACCAGCAGGTATTCCATTTTTTCCTGCCAACGGGCCCGGACTTCCTCGTTGCCCTCCAGCACGGCCAGTGGCAGGCGGATCAGGTCGTCGAAATCGACGGCGTTGTAGGCTTCCAGCCGGTTCTGGTACAGCTGATAGATGGTGGCCGCATCCATTTCCTGCGGCGTGCGGGCCGAGCGCAGGGCCTGGTCGGGGTTGAGGCCGCCGTTCTTGTAACGGCTCAGCAGGTTGCGCAGGCCGAACAGCACGTCGTTCTTGGCACCTTTCGGCGCCAGTTCCTTGACGATGCCTGCACTGTCATCGGCATCCAGCACGGAAAAGCCGCGGCGCAGGCCGGCCGCCTCATGCTCCATCTGCAGAAACTTCAGGCCCATGGCATGAAAGGTGCTGACCGTCAGTTGCTTGGCCGCTTCTTCGCTGATCAGCTTGCCGATACGCTCGCGCATCTCGCGCGCGGCCTTGTTGGTAAAGGTGATCGCGGCAATCCGTGCCGGCCGGACATGGCGCCGCCCGATCAGCCAGGCGATCTTCTGGGTGATCACGCTGGTCTTGCCCGAGCCCGCACCTGCCAACACCAGCAGCGGGCCTTCACAGTATTCGACGGCAGCTAATTGTTGCGGATTGAGCATGAGTCTATGGCGGCACGGACAGATGTCCGATGGTAGCAGAGGCGCGTCTCCCGGCCCGGGCGATGGCCGCCGTGACTTGGCATGGCGTCGTCAGCCGCTACCATGCGGGTTCCAGCAGGAGGCATGATGGCCAAGCTCTATTTCTATTACTCCGCGATGAACGCCGGCAAGACCACGACCTTGCTGCAAAGCGCCTACAACTACCGCGAGCGGGGTATGCGGGTGTTGATCTTGACCCCGTCCATCGACGACCGTTTCGGCAGCGGCGTGGTCGGCTCGCGAATCGGTCTGCAGGCCCCGGCACTGTGCTTCGGTCCGGAGCAGGATCTGCTGGCTCTGGTGCGGGCCGACATCGCCGCACAGGGCGAGCTGCATTGTGTCTTCGTCGACGAGGCCCAATTCATGAGCAAGGCCCAGGTCTGGCAGATGAGCGACGTGGTCGATCAACTTGATATTCCGGTGCTGGCCTTCGGCCTGCGCACCGATTTCCGGGGCGAGCTGTTCGAAGGCAGTCGCCATCTGCTGGCCTGGGCGGACAAGCTCGAGGAAATCAAGACGATCTGCCATACCGGCCGCAAGGCCACCATGGTGGTGCGTGTCGATGTCCACGGTCGGGCCATCACCGAAGGGCCGCAGGTGGAAATCGGCGGCAATGAACGTTATGTCTCGGTGAGCCGGGCCGAGTTCAAGCGCATCACCGATGGCCGTGGTCGCATCGAGTTGCAGCAACCGGTATTACCGCTGGGCGATGGGCCTGGCGCTTCGAAATCAAGGACAAGCTGATGAGTACACCGATTTATCTGCCCGCCTGGCAGCGACCGCACTGGCAGCGCAGCGACGAGGAGATCGTGTTGCAGTATTTCGTGTACGGGGAGTTCGGCAGCGGCCGTGCGCCGTCGCAGGACTACGGCAGCCCGGGTCTGCCCAAGGAGGTCAGCCTGAGCTCGCACCGACAGTCCGATCTGGCCAGTTGGGACGGCAATCCCCTGCACGGTGCGCTGGGCAAGCTGCTGGAACGCGATGATCCCCAGGCTTGCGCGCTGGCCAAGGCTGCACCTCAGGTGCTGGTACTGCACGGTCGCTTCCCGGATCAGCCGGATACCGGCTATCTGCGCGATACCTTCGGCGTGCTGGCCGCCCTGCTGGATGTCGGCGGCATGGCGATCATCGATCCGCAACTGCTGTCGGTATTCAGCGCCGAGAGCTGGCGTCGTCGCTATCTGGTCAAGGACGGTGCGCCGATCCGCAACCATTTGCTGATTCTCCGCGACGACGAGCAGCGGCCAGGGCGTCACTGGATCCATACTCGAGGCATGCGGGCCTTCGGTCGTCCTGACCTGAGCCTTCGCCAGGTACCTGACGCCGCTCTGGACCGGGCCGGCCTGCTGGTCGAGCGACTGGCCCAGCTGCAGGCATTGGGTGCCCGGTTGGAGGATGGGCAGCAGGTGGAGGTGGATGGCATCGCCGAGGGCCTGACCGCCCGCCTGGGTGGCTCGTTCGATGATCCGCGGTTCAACAACCGCTATGTGGAGTTCAGCTGGCCGGATTGAATCGGCGGCTACCGGATCCGGCTCAGCGCTGGCAGCGCGGACACCAGCAGGTGGCGCGCTGGCCCAGCATCGCGGTCTGGATGGTGCTGCCGCACTGCAGGCAGGCCTCGCCGGCACGTCCGTAGACCATCAGCTCGCGGAAAAAATAGCCGGGCATGCCGTCGGGGCTGATGAAATCCCGCAAAGTGGTACCGCCGCGCTCGATGGCCCAGGCCAGGATCCGGCGGATCTCGGTCGCCAGCCGCTGATAGCGTGCCCGGGAGATCTTCGCGGCCGCGCGGCGCGGATCGATGCCGGCAGCAAACAAGGCCTCGTTGGCGTAGATGTTGCCGACGCCGACCACCACCGCATTGTCCATCAGCATCAGCTTGACGGCACTCTGGCGTTTTTGCGCGACCCGCCACAGCACATCGCCGTCGAAGGCTTCGGACAAGGGCTCGGGGTCCATTTTTGCCAGCAGTTCATGCACCTCGCCGGGGGCTTGCCACAGCAGGCAGCCGAAGCGGCGGGGGTCGGTAAAGCGCAGCACCTGCGGAATCTCGCCCGGCCGGGTTTCCAGTACCAGATCGACATGGTCGTGCCTGGCCACCGGCGTGTCGGCCGGCAGCACCCGCAGGACGCCTGACATGCCCAGATGAAGCAGGGCACTGCCGACGGAGGTATGCAGCAACAGGTATTTGCCGCGACGTTCGATCGACTCGATACGTTGGCCGGGCAGCTCTGAGACCACTGCCCAGGGAATCGGCCAACGCAGATCCGGGCGGCGCAGAACGACATCGGTCACGACGCGCCCTTCAACATGCGGCATGATGCCGCGACGCGTGGTTTCAACTTCGGGAAGTTCGGGCATGGGCGGGTCCGGCCGGGGCGGCAAAAAGCAGTATTTTGCGGGATTGCCCGGCCGCAGACACCTGTCCGCAGGCATCGGACAAGCCATTGCTACCTTGTAACTGACCGCGGTTCAGCTGCCGTGCTGGCAGGTATGGACCATTGCGCCGTAAAATCCAGAGGTCCATCTATCGGTAAATCGTCATACATGTTGCAGGCACTGCTCAATTTCCTGGCCCATGGCCTGACCGGCGCGAGCTGGGTCGGCGTGTTGATTTACGCGTTGGTGGTGACCCAGCTGACCATTTTCTCGGTCACCATGTATCTGCATCGCAGCCAGACCCATCGCGGCGTCGATTTTCATCCGGCCATCAATCACGCCTTCCGTTTCTGGCTGTGGCTGTCCACCGGCATGATCACCAAGGAATGGGTGGGGGTGCACCGCAAGCATCATGCCCGTGTGGATACCGCAGAAGATCCGCACAGCCCGCAGTACGCCGGTATCAAGAAGGTGTTCTGGGATGGTGTCAGCCTGTACCGGAACTCGGCAGCCCGCAAGGACGACATGGAAAAATACGGTCGCGGCACGCCTGACGACTGGGTGGAGAAGCATGTCTACACCGGTCATGCGATGCTGGGCATCGTGCTGATGGCCATCATCAACATCAGTCTGTTCGGCGTGCTTGGCGTGGCCGTGTGGGCGGCGCAGATGGCCTGGATCCCGTTCTGGGCCGCCGGCTTCGTCAATGGCCTGGGCCACTGGTGGGGTTATCGCAACTTCGAGAGCGACGACAAGTCCACCAACCTGTTCCCCTGGGCCTTCTGGATCGGTGGCGAAGAGCTGCACAACAATCACCATGCTTTCCCCAGCTCTGCGCGCTTTTCCATGCGCAAGTGGGAATTCGATATCGGCTGGTTCGCGATCCGCACTCTGGAAACCCTGAAGCTGGCCAAGGTTCTGCGCGTCGCTCCGACCTTGGATATCCGCCCCAATGTGAACCTGCCGGACGCGGAAACCTTGAAGGCGGTGCTGACCCATCGCGTGCAGGCCATGACCGAGTATTACCGTACGGTGATCGTGCCGACCCTGCGCGAAGAAGCCGGCCATGCCGGTGACAGTCTGAAGGCTGTACCCGGTCGTCTGCGTCGCGCCCTGGCCAATGGCGGCCACTGGCTGGACGGTGCCGGTACCGAACGGATGCAGTCGGTGCTGGCCAAGCGTCCGACCTTGCAGACGGTGTGCGAATATCGCCAGCGTCTGGCCCAGTTGCTGGAACTGCGTGGCGCAGAACAGCTGAAGGGTCTGCAGCAATGGGTTCACGAAGCCGAACAGAGCGGCATTCAGGCCCTGCATGATTTCGCGGTTCGTCTGAAAAGCTACAAGGTCAAAGTGGTCGGTGCCTGATATGGACCGTTTCTTGAGCTGATATGAAGGCCCGTGCATTGTACGGGCCTTTTTTGTGTGCGGCGGGTTTGCAGGGCCGGTGGTGCAGCGTGTCAGGGGCGGCAGTTGCTCCGGGTTTGCAGTCATCCGCAAGGCGGGCCAGGAGCCGTGCCTGTCGGAACAGGCCACCTTGCCGGTCGGCGGTCCGCGAGGGGCCGTACCCGGGCTGCGGGTGGCGGGATGCCGACGAAGGCCGGAACATTCAAGACGGACAATCCATCCTTTTCTGCTAAGGAGTCTGGTATGGCACTCGAAAACAAAGTGGCCCTGGTGACGGGAGCCGGGCAAGGTATCGGTCGCGGCATCGCCTTGCGTCTTGCACGTGACGGCTTCAAGCTGGCGCTGGTGGATCTCAAGCCGGAACCGCTGCAACAGGTCGCCGCCGAGATCATGGCCGCCGGCGGTCAGGTGACGAGCCTGGAGGCCGACATCAGCGACAGGGACCAGGTTTATGCGGCGATCGACCATGCCGAGGCGCAGCTGGGCGGTTTCGACGTGATGGTGAACAACGCCGGCATTGCCCAGGTCCAGCCGATTGCCGAGGTGACCCCCGAGGAAATCGACAAGGTCATGAAGATCAATGTGCAGGGCACGCTCTGGGGCATTCAGGCGGCGGCCGCCAAGTTCATCCAGCGTGGCCACAAGGGCAAGATCGTCAACGCCTGCTCGATCGCCGGTCATGACGGTTTTGCCATGCTGGGGGCCTATTCGGCCAGCAAATTCGCGGTGCGGGCACTGACCCAGGCTGCGGCCAAGGAATATGCCTCCAGGGGCATCACCGTCAATGCCTATTGCCCCGGCATCGTCGGCACCGGGATGTGGGAAGAGATCGATGCCCGTTTTGCCGAGCTGACAGGCGCGCCGAAGGGCGAGACCTTCAGGAAGTATGTCGACGGCATTGCGCTGGGGCGGGCCGAGACCCCGGATGACGTGGCCAGTCTGGTTTCCTACCTGGCGGGTCCGGATTCGGACTACGTCACAGGCCAGTCGATTCTGATCGACGGGGGCATCGTCTATCGCTGAGCCACGCGCCGGCCGACCCTGGATGCCGCCTCAGGCGGCATCCAGGGTCGGTATTCAGCGGACCTGGAAATCCTGGCTGGCGACGTTCTTGCCGTCCAGCGAGATTTCGATCTTGTAGCGGCCCTGCGGCCAGGGATTGGGATTGCGCACCGTGAAGGTGGTGCTGCTGGGGGTCTCGGCCGAGATCAGCTGGCTGACGCTGGAGATTACCAGCGGCTTCTTGCCTTCCAGATACAGCCACTTCGCGTTGAGAGTGCCGCCCAGGCTCTTGCCATTGGTCGAGACGCTGGCGTAGAAGGCTTTTTCCGCCGGCTTGAAACTGCTGACTGCATGCGCGACCCGGTGGTCGGCGGTGACGGCGCTGCCGATGACCAGACTGAGCTGGCTGTTGGTGGCCGCCGGAGCGGGCGCGCTCGGCGCGGTGGCGGCAGGAGCAGGTGCCGCCTGTGCACTGGCGGCCTTGGCCGGGGCGCTGCTGGCGGCGGCGGGGGCACTGTGGGCTACGGCGGGTGCAGTGCCGGCATGGGCCGGCGCGGTCACGGTGCCGCTGCTGGCGGGACCGCCGGCATTGTGCGAGCCATTGCCGCAGCCGCTGAGGGCAAGCGCCACGGCAGTGGTCAGGGCCAGGAATGAGTAGGTGCGGGCGGTGGGCGTCATGGTCGTGAAGGTTCCGAATGGACTCGAGTTGGCGGATACCGTGCAATGGACGCCGTCATGGCGGCGCCGTACATCGCCGAATACGTTTGGGTTTATTGAAGCGCAGTGGATATGAAGCGAGGATTACTGAGCATGCGGAGCCCTACTGGCGTGCCGTGCGGATATCCGGAGCCGTTTCCGTGCCGCTGCTGCGGTAAGGGTTGATATCCAGCCCTCCGCGGCGGGTATAGCGGGCATAGACACTGAGGCTGCGGGGCCGGCATTGCTGCTGCAGGTCCAGCCAGATCCGTTCCACGCAGTGTTCGTGGAAGTCACTGTGCTCGCGGAAGGACACCAGATAGCGCACCACGCTGGCGTGATCGATGGGCGCTCCGTGGTAACGGATCTGCAGCGTGCCCCAGTCCGGCTGGCCGGTGACGGGGCAGTTGGAGCGCAGCAGGTCCGAGACCAGGGTTTCCTCGATGGCTGCGCCGGCCGATGCATCCTGCAGTTTGAGCAGCGATGCATCCGGCGGACCGTAGCTGTCGATGCTGACTTCGAGCTTGTCGATCAGCTGGCCTTCCAGGTCCTGCAGCCGGACCTGATCGCTGCGTGCGGGGCGCAGGCTGACTTTGACCGGAGCGCCGGCGGCCGCCCCCAGATCCCTGCCCAGAACGGCGGCAAGGGCGTCGGGGCTGTCGAAGACTTCCTGGGAAAATCCGTTCAGATAAAGCTTGAAGGACTTGGACTCGATGATGTTCGGTGAATCAGCCGGAACCCGGAACTCGGCCAGACCGACTTGCGGCAGGCCGCGCGCATTCAGCCAGGACAGTTCATAGGCGTTCCAGATATCGACGCCGTTGAACGGCAGCGGTCCTTCGCCGAGGCCGAACTGGCCGCGATTGGCCTGGCGCGGGATCGGGAACAGCAAGCCGGCATCGTAGTGGCTGGCGTAAACCGTGGCCTTGCCCAGAGGGGAATGATCAGGAGTAGTCATGGAGCTATGTTAGCCCAAGCCGCGCCGCTCGCAGCAGGGGGGAGGGCGCTCACCGGTCATCGGTGGAGCCCCGGACCCTCAGGCCGGCAGTGGCGGGACCTGCGAGGGCTGACCGTTTTCGTCGAGGGCGATCATCACGAAGCGACCGGTGGTGCACAGCTGGCGTTCGCCGGAGAGCGGATCCTCGGCGATGAGCTCGACATCGACCTGCATCGAACTGCGGCCGACCGTGACCAGCCGGGCCACCAGCTCGACCAGCTGTCCCTTGCGGACCGGGAGCCGGAAGTCGACCCGTTCCGAGCGGGCCGTCACCACCGTTCTGCGCGAATGACGGGAAGCGACAATGAAGGCCGCCTTGTCCATCCAGGCCAGAGCCTGACCACCGAACAGGGTGCCCAGATGGTTGGTATGGTCGGGAAACACGATTTCCTGCAGGCGGGCTTCGGGCAACATGAGAGGACGCGTCCATGGGGGGCAGTGCGACATTATAGCCGCCTCGCGTCGGGGTGGCTTGCCGGGCGATCAACCTATGGCACAGGCCGGGCCGGTGCATCTGCCCTATTCTCGAGGCGATATGCCGCCTGGGGTGGCTTTTTCGAGGAGCGGGGATGGTTCGCACGATCAACAAGTTCGGCTGGGGTCTGGCCCTGGCGTTTGGATGGCTGTTGCCGCCGCTGGCTTCGGCCCAGGTCACGGCCGGCCCCATGCCCAAGGTCACGGCGACCGATTACCAGCGAGCCCAGTCGATGCTGGCACCGGCATTGGCTCCGCTGGTCGATCACAACGTGAGGCAGGTCCATTGGCTGGACGCGAACCATTTCTGGTATGCCGATACCGCACGTTCCGTCACGCAGTACGTGCTGGTGGATGCCGACACTCGCCGGCGAAGCTCGCTGTTTGATCCTGCGGCCCTGGACGCGGCCCTGATCTCGGCTGGCGCGTCCCCGGTGGCGGCGACCGTACCGGTCATCAGCGGCTGGTGGCCACAGGCCGAAGGCGTAGCGCTGGTCCGGCGCGGGGATCGCTACTACACCTGCACCACGGCAACACCGCTGCACTGCGCCCCGGCATCCGATGCAGCCATCAGGCGTCATGCTGGCGGACTGGCGGGGCAGGAACCGGGGGTGCTGTCCCCGGATCGCAGGCAGGCGGCCTTTATCCGCAACTGGAACCTTTGGGTGCGGGACACGGCGACCGGCCAGGAAACGCAGCTGACCACGGACGGGGTCGAGAATTTCGGCTATGCCACCGACAATGCCGGCTGGAAGCATACCGATCACGCGATTCTGGTGTGGTCTCCGGATTCGCGTCGGATCGCCACCTTCCAGCAGGATCAGCGCCATACCGGCGACATGTACCTGGTGACGACCCAGATCGGCCATCCGAAACTGCTGAGCTGGAAGTATCCGCTGGTGGGCGACAAGCAGGTCACCATGATCCAGCGGGTGGTCATCGATGTGGCCGCGCGCAAGGTCATCCGCCTGGACATGCCACCGGACCAGCATCGCTCAAGCCTGTGCGATGACATCAGCTGCGGACCGGACGGCGGCTGGGATGATGTGAAATGGGCTCCTGACAGCCGCAGTCTGGGCTTCGTGTCCACCTCGCGCGACCATCGGCATGAATGGTTCCGGGTCGCTGATCCGCAGACCGGTGCGGTCCGTACGGTGTTCGACGAGCAGGTGGCGACCTGGTTCGAAAGCGGCAACGACATGGTCAACTGGCAGTATCTGCCGGCCTCCCATGAGGTGATCTGGTTCAGCGAGCGCGATGGCTGGGGCCAGCTGTATCTGTACGATCTCGACACCGGCAAGCTCAAGTCGCGGATTACCCGCGGGCAGGGCAATGTCACTCAGGTTCTGGCCGTCGATCCGGTCAGTCGGCAGATCTGGTTTCGCGGCGTGGGTCGGGAAAAGGGCTGGAACCCCTACTATCAGGCCTTCTACCGTATCGGCTTTGATGGTCGTGGCGAGACCTTGCTGACCCCCGAAGCGGCGGACCACAGCATCGACATGTCGCCGGCCGGCCATGATTTCGTGGATATCCGTTCCACCCGGACAGTGCCGCCTACGGCCGTGTTGCGGGATGGCGCGGGGCGGGTGCGGATGACGCTGGCCACGGCTGACATCCATCGATTGCTGGCCGCCGGCTGGGTGCCGCCCGTGCCCTTCACGGTCAAGGGGCGCGATGGCAGGACCGATCTGTACGGGATGATGTTCAAGCCCTCGCATTTCGATCCCTCCCGACACTATCCGCTGATCGACTACGTCTATCCCGGCCCGCAGACCGGCTCGGTGCGAGGCCGCAGCTTTCTGCCGGCGGCGGGAGACAATCAGGCACTGGCCGAACTGGGTTTTGTCGTGATCGCGGTTGACGGAATGGGTACGCCGTGGCGATCCAAGGACTTCCATACGGCTTATTTCCAGCATATCGAGGACGACACCCTGCCTGACCAGGTAGCTGCCATCAGGCAGCTGGGGCAGCGTTACAGCTGGATCGACACCAACCGGGTCGGAATATGGGGGCACTCCGGCGGCGGCAACACCACTGCGGCAGCGATGTTCCATTACCCGCAAGTGTTCAAGGTCGGTATCGCGGAAAGCGGCAATCACGAGAACCGTGAATACGAGGATGACTGGGCCGAGAAATGGCAGGGGCTGGAGCATGTCGATGCTTCCGGTCACAGCAATTACGATGCCCAGGCCAATGAATCCTTCGTGGCCGGTCTCAAGGGCCATCTGATGCTGGCCTACGGTACTCTGGACGACAATGTTCCGCCCAACAACACCTTGCTGGTGGTCGACGCGCTGATCAAGGCCAACAAGGATTTTGATCTGGTGGTGATACCCAATGCCCACCATGGCTACGGGGCTGCCGCGCCCTACATGATGCGGCGACGCTGGGATTACTTTGTGCGCTATCTGCTGGGTGCCGAACCACCCAGGGAGTATCCGCTGCCGGTCAGCCGGCACTGAGCGGGCCGACCGTGGCGGCCCGAGCTGCCGCCACGGTGTTCCCCGGGCATCACGGGATATCTGCCGCCCTCGCCTGACGGACGATCTCGGCCGCATCGTCATCGGTAAGCCAGCCTTGCTGCTGCAACTGCACGGTCCGGCGGCTGACCTGCTCGAGGTACTGGTCGTGGCTGCCATAGCGGCGTTTCAGCTCGCTGTGCGAATAATCATGTTCGATCGCAAGGAAGAAGCAGGGAATGCCTCGCGTGAAACCGCCGCTGCTGGTCAGCAGCGGCAGGCCGGCACCGATGAAATAGTCGGCGGTCGGCACGTCCATCGCCGGTGAGCGCAATCCGCCCACAGGTTGGCCGGGCCACAGCCAGCCGCCCAGCAGGAAACGTTGACTGGGCGGCGGTGGCTGCCCCTCCTGGATCCAGGCCTCCATCCGGGCCAGCAGATTGTCGTAGACATACTCGGCGGGAAAGCGGCTGAGTGGCCAGGCCAGATGGCAGCCCTCGATGGCCGCTTCGACATCATAGCCACCAGCGGCGTAAAGGTCGGCGGCATCGGCGGCATGATTGGTGAGGATCCGGTCCAGATGCCCGCTGCCGGCCACATCGTAATAGCGATATGGTGCGCCGATGTCGCGGTCATGCACGGATTCGCCGGGCAAGCCCAGCGGAAGCAGCACGGTTTCCGAAGTGGTCTGTACCTGCATCAACGGAATGCCGTTGGAGACCGGGGTCAGGATCCTGCTGGCGAAATCGGTCAGGGCCTCGCAATTGTTGAGCGCGTAACCGCCGAGACCGGCGATCGAAATATAGCCATCGTAGGCCGGGCCCTCGAGATTCGGGGCGATGGCATTGGTATAGGTCGCCACAATCATGGCGCCCTGGGAATAGCCGGTGGCGATCAGGGCCTTGACCGGAAGACCGTGCAGGGGATTCAGCGGGTTGCCGGTCTGGCGCAGCAGCTGGCTGGTCTGGGTCATCACGTCGAAGATCACGCCCGCTTCAGGTGCCGTGGAGTGGCAGCCAGGGTCAGGGTTGGTGCCGAAACCGAGTTGGGCATAGCGCGAAGGATTGGCGAACTGCAGGGCGCGGATCCCGGCGGGCGTGGCGGTAAGACCGACCCAGATATCACCGGCCCGGGTCAATTGTCGCCACATGTAGGGCCATGCTGCCATGGCGTCGAAGTCCAGTGCGGAGTTGATGATCTCGACCAGGACGTTGCCGCTGAAGCGTCCGGGATCCACCGGCCGGCGGACCAGCATCCGGTCGACGTATTCGGTGCTGCCCAGCCGTTCAATGTGGCTGCTGTCGCTACCGGCGGCGAAGCCATAGATACGCGCCACTCCCGAAAACGCATACTCGTCCTCCCGGTAGCCAACAGCCGCGGGATCATCCGGCACCTGCTGGAAGGGCATGCTGCCGAAGGCATGGCCGAAGGCCGGCATCGGCTCCAGCCGAAGGATCGGGCCGACCGGATCGGCTGTTCCGGCCTGAGCGGGCAGGCCGGTGGACAGCCAGAGGCCGAACAGCAACGGAGCGGAGATCCAGCGGATGCTTGCCATGGGTAGGTACCCCGGTGGGCCGGATAGCTGGGCGGTGTCAGCGCGTTCTAGCGCTTGCGCGGCATGGTCAGAGTGAAAAAAAGATCCATGCCGGATCAAAGCCGATCATCCGGCCGGACGGCTGCCGGCAACCGGTAGCCGTCCGGTCTGCCCGAGCGCCCTTCAAGGCGAGGCCTGCGGGAGCCTGCGCCCGGCGATCTGCTCGCGGAAAAAGGTGTCGATCAGGTGATACACATGGCGCCGCTGGGCCGGTGTGCTGTTCAGACCGTGTTTGCCGCCAGGGTAGGTCATCAGCTGGAACGGCCGGCCCAGATCCTGCAGCGCGGACATCAGTTCGGTGCTGTTGAGAAACAGCACGTTGTCATCGGCCATGCCGTGGACCAGCATCAGCTTGCCGGTCATGCCATCGAGCCAGGCCATCGGCGAGCTGCGGATATAGCCGCCCGGATTGTCCTGCGGCTTGCCGAGATAGCGCTCGGTGTAGAAGGTGTCGTACAGCTTCCAGTTGGTGACCGGCGCCACGGCCACACCGCCCGCGATCTGGTCGCCCGCCTTGGCCAGCAGCATCAGGCTGAGATAGCCGCCATAGCTCCAGCCGAAGACGCCGATACGCTCGGGATCGACCCAGGGCAGGGTTTTCAGCCAGTTCAGGCCGGTCAATTGGTCTTCCACCTCGGCATCGCCCAGCTGCTGGTAGATCGGCTGTTCGAAGGCATGCCCGCGCCGCGAGGTGCCCCGGTTGTCGAGGGTGAATACCACGAATCCCTGATTGGCCATGTACTGGTTGAAATAATCACCCCAGGCATTGGTGACCGACTGTGCATGCGGGCCGCCATAGAAGCTGTCGAAGACCGGATAGCGTCGCTGCGGGTCGAAACCGGCCGGCTTGTAAAGGCGGTAGTACAGGGTCTGGCCGTCCTTGGCGGTCAAGGTACCGAACTCGGGTTCGACCAGACTGTCCCGGTAGCGCCAGAACGGGTGGCCCGGCTGCAGCGGGTTGGCTTCCAGCCAGTTCAGCAGATGACCATCCGGGCGGCGCAGGCTGACCTGGGGGGGCGTCAGCGGATTGGACCAGGTGTCGACATAGAAGTCGGCCTGGCGACTGAACACGGCCTGGTGGGTACCCTCGCCCAGGCTGATCCGCTGCGGCCGGCCGGCGGCGCTGCCGTCCAGCGGCAGGCTGTAGATCTGACGGTCCGGGACGGCATCGCGGTTGCTGCTGAAATACACCTTGCCATGGGCTTCATTCACGGCCAGCAGTTCGTCGATGGCCCAGGGGCCGGCACTGATGGCATGCAGCAGGCGACCCTGCGGACCATAGAGATACAGCTGGTGAAAGCCGCTGCGTTCGCTGCCCCAGACAAATCGGCCGTCGGCCAGAAAATGCAGATCATCGTTGAGATTGATCCAGTCATCGCTGGTCTCGGTCAGCAGGGTCCGCTGAAGCAGGGTATGGACATCGACGGCCTGCAGATCCAGTCGTTGCTGGTCGCGGCTCATGCGCTGATAGCTGAGCTGCTGCCCATCGGGGCGCCAGCGCACCCCGGTCAGGTAGATATCGGCCTGGGAGCCCAGATCAATCCAGCGGACCGGCCCGGCACTCGGTGCCACCAGGCCCAGCCGGACGGTGACATTGGGGCCACCCGCAAAGGGATAGCGCTGGCTGGCCAGCTCATTGTGACCGGCATGGATTTCAAGACGCTGCGTCAGCGGGACATCGGCTTCATCGTAGCGTTCAAAGGCGATCAGGCTGCCGTCCGGCGACCACCAGTAGCCACGGCTGCGGCCCATTTCCTCCTGGGCGATGAATTCGGCTTCGCCATTGTGCACGCTGCCGCCGCCGTCGCGGGTCAGTGCCTGTCGTTCGCCACTGACAAGGTCCAGGGTCCACAGGTTCCGGTCCTGCACATAGGCCACGTAGCGGCCATGTGGCGACAGCTGCGGATCCAGGACTTCGCCCTCGCCGGTATCCAGCAGACGGGCCTGGCGCTGGCCAAGGGTGTACAGATAAAGCCGGCCATCGAGCGGAAACAGCAGGGCCTTGCCGTCCGGCGACCACTGGTAGTCGACGATGCCACGCAGGTCGGCCGTGCGGCTGCGTTCGCGCCGGCTCCGTTCGTCGGCGGACAGCTGCGCGTCGCCCTGCTGCAGCTGGTCGGCGGCCACCAGCACCGAGGACTTGCCGGTATTCGGGGCGTAGGCCCACAGGTCCATTCGTCCGGGCTGTTGCGGTTCGCCGCGCAGGAAGGTCACCCATCGGCCATCGGGGGAAATCTTCAGTCGCCGCGGCGCGGGGCCGGCAAGGCTGCCGCCGTCAAAGATGTGATCGATATCGAGAGAGTCGGCCATGACCGGCAGTGTAATGGCGATAAAGATCCAGTGTAGCCAGTAACGCATGACGATCCTTCGTATGGGACGCGCATTTGACTGCTATTCCCTTGCAGATGCTAGTCCTGACGGTGAATTTCTGCAGGCTTCGGCTGCTGGCGGTGCCTTGGGCGGTGGCCGCCGCTTCGTGGATTTCAGTTCCCCTTCTTCCGCGGCCGGTACCGGGTGTCAGGTCGCCTTGGCGTGTTGTCTGCACGCGATGCGATGGCACGCCATCCACCGGATGGGCGTCCATCCGCCGTGTGAGCCACCCGTCCTTGTATCTCCGGACAGTCTCCGGGAGGCGCCTTGGTGATGCTTTGCACCGCGGCGGGGGAGGATATTCAGCACGAAATTTGACTTGGATCGATCTATTCGGCGGATGTCTGCCTGCAAGGTGCACAGCCAGACGATCTGGGACTAAGCTTGGCCGCTGATGAAGTGAGGGTGAGGAAGCAGCGTGGTTCAGATTGCGGTGGTTGGCAGTATCAATATGGACCTGGTGACCGTGGCGTCCCGGTTTGCGGATCCCGGCGAAACCTTGATCGGCGAGCGGTTTCTGACCGTGGCCGGTGGCAAGGGTGCAAACCAGGCCGTTGCGGCGGCACGGCTGGGTGCCAGAGTCAGCATGATCGGTGCCGTAGGGGCTGATCTGTTTGGCGATCAGCTCTGGCAGGGCCTGCAGTCCGAAGGCATTGATCTGAGCCACGTGCAGCGGCTGGCGGATACCGCCACCGGCACCGCATCGATCAGCGTGGCCGAGGGTGAAAACCGGATCGTGATCGTGGCCGGTGCCAATGCCCGGGTCGCCCCTGAGCATGTCCTGGCCGCTGAAGCCACCCTGGCCACGGCCGATGCGATTCTGGTGCAGATGGAGATTCCGCTGGCCACGGTCGAAGCCACCCTGCGGCTGGGCCGCAAACTGGGGGTGCCGGTGATCCTCAATCCGGCGCCGGCTCAGGCCCTGCCACGCGAATGGCTGGAACTGGCCAGTCATATCACTCCCAACCAGCATGAGCTGGCGATTCTGATCGACGCCCCGGCCGAGCGGGATTTCCGTACCGTGCTGGAGCAACAGTCTCTGCCGCTGGTGATGACCCGTGGCGGCGAGGGCGTGTGGTTCCGCAACGGCGATCAGATCAGGCATCAGCCGGCCTTCCAGGTCGAGGTCGTCGATACCACCGGTGCCGGTGACACCTTCAATGCCGCCCTGGCCGTCTTCCTGGGCGAGGGTATCGAAACCGCTGTCTGCAAGGCCGCCGCCGCTGCCGCCTTGTCGATCACCAGGCTGGGTGCCCAGTCCGGCATGCCGTCACTGGCGGCGGTCGAAGCGTTGCTGGAGCAGCAGGCATGAGGCCCTCGGGTCTGCTGCATGCCCAGCTCAGCGGCCTGATCGCCGGGCTCGGGCATACCGATACCTTGGTGATCGCCGATGCCGGCCTGCCGGTGGCACCGGAGGTGCTCTGCATCGATCTGGCCCTGGTCAGGGGGGTGCCGGATTTCGTTACCGTGCTGGATGCGGTGCTGGTCGAGCTGGTGACCGAGCGCTTGACCGTGGCGCGGGAGACCGAACGGCTCAATCCGGCCATCTGGGCGCATCTGCTCGCCGCCAGCGGCACGCAGATCACGCGAAGCCTGTGCAGTCACGAGGAACTCAAGCATGCCAGTCGTCAGGCACGTGCCGTGATACGCACGGGTGAATGCAGCCCCTATGCCAACGTCATTCTGCATGCTGGCGTCAATTTCTGAGCACGACGGTTGTCCGCCTGACGGCGGGCGGTGATGTCGAGGCCGTCAGGGGCGAACCTCGCCCAACCGCTGGCGGCGGCCATGAATCGCGGCGAAAACCCCGCCGGCCAGGACCACCACGGCCAGCAACAGCAGGCCCGGGGTGATGGTCGCCGGCCTTGTCGCGCAGCAGGCCACGGCCCAGGGGGCGACGAACCCGGCCAGACTCTGCCCAGTGCATTGATGGTGGTGATGGTGGCATCGTTCGGCCCAAGGTCACAGGCCGCTTCCAGAATGATGGCGGGCAGGCCTGCGTCAGGATGGCCGGGTGCTTGTGGCATCCGCTAGGGTCTGGGCGCAGGCTTGCGGTATCGTGGCCGGGCAGAAGTCGCGCATGGCCTGTCGCGGCATCGCTGCGATGACATAGGGTCTGACTGCTGTGTTTGATAGGTGATATCAATTGATATCATGCAATCAATCAATTTGTTCAAGGTGGTAGCTTCGCCTACCATCGATCTCGTTCTCACCTCTCCCCAACGGATAAGGAAACAGCCATGTCCCTGATCAATACCCAACTGAAGCCGTTCAAGGCGACCGCCTTCGTCGATGGCAACTTCGTCGACATCTCGGATGCCGATCTGAAGGGCAAGTGGTCGGTCTTCGTGTTCTATCCGGCTGACTTCACCTTCGTCTGCCCGACCGAGCTGGAAGACCTGGCCGATCATTACGAAGAGTTCAAGAAGCTGGGTGTGGAAGTCTACGGCGTGTCCACCGACACCCATTTCGCCCACAAGGCCTGGCACGACACCTCGCCGGCCATCGGCAAGGTCAAGTATCCGCTGGTCGGCGATCCGACCCACGTGCTGTCGAACAACTTCGAAGTGCTGATCGCCGAAGAAGGCATCGCTCTGCGCGGCACCTTCCTGGTCAATCCGGAAGGCGAGATCAAGCTGTACGAGATCCACGACAACGGCATCGGCCGCGACGCGTCGGAACTGCTGCGCAAGGTCAAGGCGGCCCAGTATGTCGCCAGCCACCCGGGTGAAGTCTGCCCTGCCAAGTGGAAGGAAGGCGAGAAGACCCTCGCACCTTCGCTGGACCTGGTCGGCAAGATCTGAAGCCCGACCCGCATCCGGCGCCGTTCCGGCGCCGGATGCACCTCACTGATCACGCTTTCGCGGTGCCGGCCTGCCCGTCCGCAGGGCGCGTTCGGCCAAAATTCAGCGTCAAGCCCCTGGAGCACATCATGTTGGACAGCACTCTCAAAACCCAGTTGAAGACCTACCTGGAAAAGGTCACGCAGCCGATCGAGATCGTCGCGTCCCTTGATGCAGCTGCTAAGTCGGTCGAGCTGCGCGAGCTCCTTGGCGAGATCGCCGGTCTGAGCGAAAAGATCACGTTGCGCGAGGAAATCGAAGCCGGTGCGCCGGTGCCTTCCTTCGCGATCAACAATCCCGGCCAGGTCAGCGGTGTCCGCTTCGCCGGGATCCCGCTGGGCCATGAATTCACCTCACTGGTGCTGGCACTGCTGCAGGTCGGTGGCCATCCGTCCAGGCTTGGCATGGATGTCATCGAGCAGATCAGGGAACTGCCCGGCCCGCTCAGTTTCGAGACTTATTTTTCGCTGAGCTGCCAGAACTGCCCGGATGTGGTGCAGGCCCTGAATCTGATGTCGGTGCTCAATCCGGCCATCAGCCATACCGCCATTGACGGCGCACTGTTCCCGGAGCAGGTCGAGGCGCGCCAGATCATGTCGGTACCCACGGTTTATCTGAACGGCCAGGTCTTCGGACAGGGCCGGATGGGGGTCGAGGAGATCGTCAGCAAGCTGGACAGTGGCGCGGACAAGCGCGATGCCGCCCGGCTGGCGGCCAAGGATCGCTTTGACATGCTGATGGTCGGCGGTGGCCCGGCCGGTGCTTCCGCCGCCATCTACGCGGCCCGCAAGGGCATCCGTACCGGTGTGGTCGCCGAGCGTTTCGGTGGCCAGGTACTGGATACCATGGCGATCGAGAATTTCATTTCGGTGCAGGAAACCGAAGGCCCCAAGCTCGGCAGCGCGCTGGAAGAGCACGTCAAGAGCTATGAGGTGGACATCATGAACCTGCAGCGGGCCGTTTCGCTCAGCCGCCAGGGCGGCGAGATCGAAGTCGGTCTGGCCAACGGCGCCAGCCTGAAGGCCCGTTCGGTGGTGATTTCCACGGGTGCCCGCTGGCGGCAGATGAATGTGCCGGGCGAAGATCAGTACCGCAACAAGGGCGTGGCCTATTGCCCGCATTGCGATGGCCCGCTGTTCAGGGGCAAGCGAGTGGCGGTGATTGGTGGTGGCAATTCGGGCGTCGAAGCGGCCATTGATCTTGCGGGCATCGTCGCCGAGGTGACTCTGATCGAGTTCGGTGACCAGCTGCGTGCCGATGCGGTATTGCAGAAGAAACTGCAGAGCCTGCCCAACGTCAAGGTCCTGATGTCGGCCCAGACCACCGAGGTCATCGGTGATGGCAGCCGGGTCACCGGTCTGGCCTGGAAGGATCGCGGCACTGGCGAACTTCACTCGCTGGCGCTGGAAGGCATCTTCGTGCAGATCGGGCTGGTGCCGAATACCGAGTGGCTGCAGGGCGTGATCGAGCTCAGCCCGCGCGGCGAGATCATCGTTGATGATCGGGGCCAGACCTCGATGCCGGGGGTCTTTGCCGCCGGCGATGCCACCACGGTGCCTTTCAAGCAGATCGTGATTGCCATGGGTGAGGGTGCCAAGGCTTCGCTGGCTGCCTTCGACTATCTGATCCGCAGCTCGGTGGCATCTTCGCAAGACACGGGCCCGGTGTCGGCGCAGGCGGCCTGAGGCAGCAGCTCCGGGGCCTGCCGGGACCGTGCATCCGGGAGCTTTGTCTGGAGACTCGGCAAGGGGCCGGCAGAGGAGCAGGTCCCCTCGGCGACAAGCCGTGAGTCCTTGTTTCCGCGGCCTAGAAGTTGATGATGGTCTTGAGACCGGCCAGCCAGACGTTGCGGTAGGCATGGCTGCCGCCGGGATCATCCAGATACTGCAGGTCCGGACGTATCACGATGGCCGGTACGGGGACCCACTGATAATAGATCTCCACCGTTTTTTCATAGCCCGAGCCGTAGCTCAGTGGCTGACCGGGATGGTTGCGGTTGTAGAGACGGGCATACCGTGCGTAGTAGGTGCTGCTGTGGGTGGCGCCGATGCCAAGGCCGATGCAGTCGTTGTGGCGCCGGCCGATGCCGTTGTAAAGCAGGCCCAGCAGATATTGACCATCGAGCTGGGCGGTGTGGCGGTCGGACCGGCCCAGATTCAGGAAAATCGATGCGCCCTGACCTTCGACATGGCCGCTGATCGGCTGCTTGAATGACAGATAGCCGCCGTAATTGCCATGGCGGTGCAAGGCCGGTCCCCCCTCGATCGCCAGAGGGAGGTGATCCCGGTTCAGGAACAGATCCGGACCACCGGCATTGCTGTAATACACGCCGAACTTGTATTCGCCCCGGCGTCCGCCGAGGCGAGGCGTCCAGCCGAATTCCAGCGGCAGCAGAGCGCCCTGGGTGCCGCCCGGATTGTTCAGCCGCCAGGCATGGCGGCGCTGCCAGTGTTCATCGGCATATGCGGGGTTGACCTGGTAGCCGGCGACTTCCAGATAGGTGTCGGTGCCGGTACGCCACTTGATGCGGGCCGCCCACTGGCTGATCGGCCAGTCCAGCCACAGCATGTAGATCATGTTGCCGATGGTCGAGCTGCAGAAAGTCAGGTTCATGAAGGTGCACTCGTTGAAACCGAAATCGGCGTTGACCGGCATCCGCCCGATGCGCAGGCTCAGACGGCCATGCCAGAAGGCTTGTTCCAGCCAGAACTGGGTCAGCCACCAGGTCTGGCCGCGGCCGTAGATCTCCTGCGGAAGCGAGCCATAGCCGAGGTGGGCAGCCTGGACCAGGTCACGTCCGTAGCGTTCGGTGACGGTGATCTGGAACTGCGCCCCCGGCCAGGCCACCAGTCGTTCGAGGTCTAGACTGGCACCCAGCCCGAGCTGGCCGCTGTTGCTGCCGGTATGCCGGTCGCCACCCGTGAAGTTGTAGGCCGGCTCATTGACCAGGTTGAACTGGAATTGCACACCTTTGTCCGCCAGGCGATGGCGGGCGCCGTTCCAGTCGCCGGCAAGATACAGGCGGCCTCCGTCGGCATCCGACAGCAGGCCGGTCTGGGGTGAGTTGATCTGGGTGGCGAGGGCGCCTGCCGGCAGGGTGCCGGCCAGGATCAGAGCGAGGACGAAGCGACGACAACGGGCAGCGCTGGGCATGGGCATTCCGCTCCGGTGATGGCGGCAAGGGCCCGTGGCCGGGTGACCGGCTTCCGTCGCCGGCGTCGTCGCCAGAGAGCGAGGCTGGCGGGCAGGCAGGGTGGATGGGGTCAGCCCGTTCCGGGCATGGGTCTGGCCGGGTCGGGATGGCAGTGGCATGCCCATCGCAATGCCTTGCCTGTGGATGCCCCGGTGATGCTGCGGGTACTGCCCTGCAGCCTTGTCGAACATCGACCTCAAGCGGTCGCGCCCAGCAAGCTGACGCTGCCAGAATGACTGTGACTGATCGGTGAGTCCCGGACGGTCCGCACGCCTGCCGGCACCGGACGGATGTGGCGTCTGCGCGATGCTGACGGCCGTGAAAGAGGGCGGGACGGCGCTGGACAGCCTGCTGTCGTGCCGGTGGGTGCGACTCGCCTTGTTCTGGGACCGGGCTCCGTCGGCAGGCAGGCCCGCAACGGGCCACGGCCGCCCTGCAGGGCGGCCGTGGCTGTGGGATCAGATCGGCGGCAGCGGTTCTGTCTAGAAGTTGACCACCGACTTCAGACCGAACAGGAAGATGTTCTTGTTCTCGTTGCTGCCACCCGGGTCGGCGATATATTGCAGATTGGGGCGGATCTGCACGGCAGCGACCGGTGACCACTGGTAATACAGTTCGGCCACCTTTTCATAGCCGCCGCCGGCGATCAGGTGGGTACCGCTGTGGGTGGCATTGTAGAGCCGGGCATAGCTTGCATAGTAATTGCTGGTATGGGTCGTGCCGATGGCGAAACCGACGGCATCGTTCGGACGGCTGAAAATGCCCTTGTATTGCACGCCGAGCGAGTATTTGGCATCGGTTTGTGCGGTATTGCGATCAGCCTTGGAGGCATTGAGGAACAAGGTGGTCCCCTGGCCATCGGCGGTGCCGGTCACTTGCTGCTTGATCGACAGATAGCCGCCGTAGCTGCCCTTGCGGTGCAGGGCCTGGCCGCCATTGATCGCGATCGGCTGGTAGTCCTGATTCAGATACAGATCGCTGCCACCGGCATTGCTGTAGTAGATGCCGAACTTGTACAGGCCCTGGAGACCGTTGAGGGCCGGTGTCCAGCCAAATTCCAGCGGCATCAGTGCGCCCTGGGTACCGCCCGGATTGTTGATTTTCCAGGCGTTGTGGCGAGCCCAGCTCTCATTGGCATAGTGGGGATTGACCTGATAGGCCGCGAACTGCAGATAGGTCTTTTCGCTGGTCTTGAGCTTGATCCGGGCCGCCCATTGGCTGACGGGCCAGTTCATCCAGTAGCTGCCGACGATATTGCCGGTCTGCGAACCGCAGAAGGTGAGGTTCTGGAAATCACAGTCGGCATAGCCATAGTCGCTGCCTACCGGCATGCGGCCCAATCGAAGACTGAGGCGGCCGTTGAAGAAGGCCTGTTCGAACCACAGCTGGGTCAGCCACCAGGTCTGGCCGCGGCCATAGACTTCCTGGGTCAGCTGGTTGTTGCCAAGACCTGCATCGGCATTGAGATTGCGGCCGTAGCGGTCCGTCATGGTGAATTGGAAGGTGCCGCCTTTCCAGCCCCACAGCTTGTCCAGATCCAGAGTCGTGCCCAAGGTCAGCTGCCCGGTGTTGCGGGCGGTACGGCGATTGCCGCCGGTGAAGTTGTTGGCGGCCTCGTTGACCCAGCCGAACTGGAAGCTGACGCCTTTGTCGGCCAGACGGGTGCGGGCTCCGCCCCAGTCACCGAGCAGGTAGGGACTGGTATCGAAATACGAGCTGTTGGACACGTCGTTGGCATCATCATCCTGAATACCTGCATGCATGGCCTGAGCGCTGGAAGCACCTCCCATGGCGACCGCCAGTGCCAGCCAACAGGAATGAAATCTCGTTTTTACGTTCATGTGAATGAAATTCCTCGGACACATGGCGGGCTGAGCCGTGCGGTGCAATGGGCGAAATGGGGGGGGCGCGGCTGATCGCCGTGATGCCTCGAGACCAGGCATCTGAAGCCTGGTTTTCTCGTGCAAAAACGTAACATTTCACTTTCGGCAGCACACGACGCACAGCAGCACGCCGCGCTTGCCGTCGCATGGCTGGAGAGGGTGCCTGAGCAAGGATGGCCGGCTTGCCGCGCAGGGATATAAACCCTTGCATGAATCATGACTTACATGGAAGTGATCCGCAGGGTCCAAGCTGGCCGGGCGGCTCATGGCCGCTTTTTCGTGATTCAAATCACGCTGCGTTGCAGCAACGATTTCAGCGTTTCATCTCCGCCGGACCGTGAAATTCCGCGATGATCGAGGGTCTTGAACGCGAAAGGCCCGCATGGCGCGGGCCTTTCGAAAGACAACGGTCACATGGCCGTGAGCTCAGTGATCGCGTTTCTGGATAAAGTCGGCCAGCCACAGCAGCGGTGCCGGTTGTCCGGAGATTTCGATGGCGATCTCGCGGGCCTGATCGAACAGGTCGGAGGCCCGCTGGCGGGCGGTGTCCAGACCCAGCAGGGAGGGGAAGGTGGACTTCTGCTGCGCCTGGTCCTTGCCGGCGGTCTTGCCCAGGGTCGCGGTATCGGCTGTCTGGTCCAGTACGTCATCCTGGATCTGGAAGGCCAGACCCAGGCAGCTGCCGTAACGGGCCAGCGCTTGGGCCACCGGAGTGCTGGCGGCACCGGCGATGGCGGCCAGTTCGCAGGATACCCGGATCAGGGCGCCGGTCTTGCGGGCATGCAGCGATTCCAGCTGTTCCAGGCTGAGGCTGGCACCTTCCGATTCCATGTCCACGGCCTGGCCACCGACCATGCCCAGCGGACCGGAGGCATGGGCCAGGCTGGCGATCATGGCGACCTGCTGGCGGGCATCCAGCGCATTGGCCGGGTCGGTCAGCAGGTTGAAGGCCAAGGTCTGCAAGGCATCACCGACCAGGATCGCGGTGGCGACGTCATAGGCGATATGCACGGTGGGCTGACCGCGACGCAGGTCGTCATTGTCCATGCCCGGCAGATCATCATGCACCAGCGAATAGGCATGGATCAGTTCCACTGCGCAGGCGGGCGCATCGAGCTTTTCCAGCGGTACGCCGAGCGCTTCGCCGCTGGCGTAAACCAGCAGGGCGCGCAGGCGCTTGCCGCCGCGGCAGGCGTAGCGGATGGCCTGATGCAGGCGGTGCGGATCGGTATCGGCAGCAGGCAACCAGCGATCAAGGCTGGCATCCAGGCGCTTGAGCAAGGCCGGAACACTGCTGGCGAAATCGGGCAGGGCGGTTGACGCGGTCATAAGACTATCCAGAAACAACATCAGGCAGAGATTGGAGGACACGATCGATGTCCCGAACCCGCATACAATAGCCGATGCGCGCTGCGCAGGCATCCCAAATCGCAGGATACGCGCGGATATGGGACGTGTCTGATCGTTTCAGCCGCCGCGAAGAGCGTGCTGGCGGCGGCTCCAGGCCAGGTCGGGACCGGTCTGGGCGATGATCTGCTGCAAGCCGCGGGTGGCAGCCCGCATGCGCCGGGCCAGACCTGGCAGGACCGTGATCAGGCCGGGATGGCGCAGCAAGGTGGCCAGCATGGGCCAGGGGCGTGGCTGGCCCAGCGGATCCACCGCCCGCTGCAGCGCTTCGGGCAGGATGTCCCCCGCCTCATCGGCGATGGTGCGCAGCACCAGCAGCGGCTTGTCATGGGCAGCGGCCACGGCGGCCACCGCCCCGCTCTCCATGTCCACGGCCACCGCGCCATGGCGATGGGCGGCATCACGTTTGGCGGCGGGCGTCGACAAGGCGACGGCGCTGCCCAGCAATGGGGCGACCCGGCACTGGCCGCGAGTGGCCAGGTGCAGCGCCTGCCGCCAGGCGGCGTCGGTGGGATGACGTTGGCCGCCGGGGGTACAGATTTCACTGGCGCAGATCACGCTGCCGGCGGGATAGTCGGAATCCAGGCCGCCGGCGACGCCGATCACGGCCAGAGCCTCGACGCCTTCGTCCACCAGCTGACGGGCTGCATTCCTGGCGGCCTGCTCGCCCATGCCGGACAGCAGCAGTCGGACACCGGGCGCCAGCAGCCGGCTTTGTCCGGGTTGCAGCGGATCGCGGGTCAGCAGTTTCGCCTCGCTGGCCATGGCCACCACCAGCCCTATGCCCGTCGCTGGATTCACGAGGCTGCAGCGGAACGCCGGCGGCGGTACTGGCTCAGTGCCCACAGCGGGAAATAGGCGGTATAGCCGTGGTACTTGAGATAGTAGACGCGGGGGAAGCCGGGTGCATTGTGCGAAGGGTGATGCCACAGACCGTCGGCCTGCTGGGTGGCCAGCAGATGCTCGATGCCGCGGGCGACCGCCGGGTGGTCGGCCTCGCCGATGGCGATCAGGGCCAGCAGAGCCCAGGCGGTGTGGTTGGGGGTGCTGACCCCCTGGTTCTGGCCGGCCAGGGCCGGGTCCAGGTAGCTGTCATTGGTCTCGCCCCAGCCGCCGTCGGCGTTCTGGCAGGCGTAGAGCCACTCGATGGCCTTGCGGATATAGGGCTGCTGGCGGTCTTCGCCGACCAGGGCCAGGCCGGCCAGGGCGCTCCAGGTGCCGTAGACATAGTTGGTACCCCAGCGCCCCCACCAGGAGCCGTCCTGCAGCTGGGTGGTGCGCAGATACTCGACGCCGCGGCGGATCACCTCGGCATCCTGCGGGCGCTTGAGCAGGCCCAGGCAGGCCAGCACGCGGCCGGTCACATCCTCGGTCGGCGGATCGAGCAGGGCGCCATGGTCGGCAAAGGGAATCGAGTTCAGGTAATAGCGGGTGCAATCGGCATCGAAGGCGGCGAAACCGCCGTTTTTCGACTGCAGGCCCAGCATCCATTCGGCCGCCCGATCGGTGGCTTCGCGATAGCGCTGCGGATCGCCCAGCCGCTGCGCCCGCGAGTGCAGCATGCCGGCGACCACGGCGGTGTCGTCGATGTCCGGGTAATAGTCGTTGGCATACTGGAAGGCCCAGCCACCGGGGCGGACCTGGTCGCTGCAATGCTCTTTCCAGTCGCCGCGCAGCTCCAGCACCTGACGCGGCAGCAGCCAGTCGTAGCCGCGCTGCACGGCGCTCTGGGTGACCTCGTCATCGCCGGTATGCTGCAAGGCCATCAGGGCCCAGGCCGTATCCCATACCGGGGAGACGCAGGGCTGGCAATAGGCCGAGCCGTCCGGGCGGAACACCAGCAGCTTGTGCAGGGCCTTGCGGCAGGTTTGCATCAGCGGATGGTCCGCGGGATAGCCCAGCAGGTGATACATCTCGTAGGCATTGACCATGGGCGGGAAGATGGCGCCGAGGCCATCTTCGCCGTTCATGCGTTCGGCGCACCAGTCGGCGGCCTTCTGGATCGCCTTGCGGCGGATAGCCTTGGGGATCAGCGGATCGACGGCACGGCCGAGCTTGTCCAGCGCCAGGAAGACCCGGTTCAGCACGCCGCCACGGGCGAAATAGTCACGCTCCTCCTCGGCCGGGGTGACGAACAGCTCGGCGATGCCGGCGCCGCGGGGATTGGCGGCGCGGGCCTGCATCGAGCACAGCGCCATCAGCGGAATCATGGTGGTGCGCGCCCAGTAGGCGACCTTGTCGACATGGATGGGCGCCCAGCGCGGGAACAGCATCAGTTCGACCGGGGTGTACGGGGTGGCGCGCCAGGGCACCTGGCCGAACATGGCCAGCAGCATGCGGGTGAAGACATTGGCCTTGGCGGCGCCGCCGCGCTCGAGCACGGCTTCGCGGGCCCGCCGCATATGCGGGGCCTCGGCACTGTCGCCGGCGGCCTTGAGGGCGAAATAGGCCTTGACGGTGCAGGACAGATCCAGGTCGCCGCCATGATAGAGCGGCCATCCGCCGTGACTGTCGAGCTGCTGGGTGGCCCGCAGATAGCGGGCGAGCTTGGCCTGCAGGATATCGTCGATTTCATCCATGAAGTGAGTCATCAGGATGTATTCGGCGGTGATGGTGGCATCGGATTCCAGCTCGAAGCACCAGTGGCCGTCAGCGGCCTGACGGCCCAGCAACGCGGCGCGGGCCTGCTCCATGGCCCGAGTCAGCGGCGACTGGCGCAACTCCCCCGTCGGCCGCAGTTCCACCCGCGTATCCATCAGCCGGCCCCGTGGGTGGCGTCCGCCAGATCACGGGCGCGATCGGCCGGTCGTGCTGCGGCAGAACGGATCCACAGCTGACGGATATCGTCCGGGCCCGTCCATTCGGCGGCCAGCGGGGTTCTGGGCAGCTTGCGGGTCGCCCACTTGAACATGCCGCGCAGGGCCCAGTCGTGACGGCAGCCCAGATTGCTGAGCATGATCGTGCGGCGGACCATCTTGCGGGTGATCTTGACCTGGGCTCCGCCCGAGAAATCGGGCGAGGCATGCAGGTTCTGCAAGGTCAGTACCGCCATGCCGATCGCCCACAGGCAGAAGCGCCGGATGCCGGCATGCCGTGCTGGTATCAGCAGGGTATATTCCAGTGCGTTGCCAAGATGGCTGATGGCAACGCCGATCAGCTCGTCGAGTGCGGCCTTGTATCCGGCCGGCGTCCTGCCCGGCGCCAGGGTCGCCAGATCGACGCCATGGCGTCGCATCAGATCACGCGGCAGCCAGCAGGCACCGCGGGTGCGGTCTTCCCACTGGTCCTTCAGGATATTGGTCATCTGCAGGCCTTGGCCGAAGGACACCGAGAGTCGACGCATGGCTGCGCCGCGCGCGGCGATTTCGGGATCGAAATCGACGAACATGTCGGTCAGAAGATCACCGACGCAGCCAGCGACGATATAGCAGTAATGATCAAGCTCCTGCAGCGTGGCCAGACCCTGCACACCGGCGTCTGTCTGGAAGTCGTGCATGCCAGAAGCCATGATCCGCAGGCAGCTCTCGATAGCCGCCTGCTGCGCAGGGCGCAGGGTACGGGTGACTTCGAGCACGGTCGGCAGCTGGGCAAACAGGTCGCGCTCGGCGTCCAGAGTGGCCGACGACAGTCGAGCGGCGACTTCGGCTGCCAGCGGTGCCGGATCGATGCGCTGGGTGACGGCATCGATCAACGCCTCTTCGTACCTGCATTTGTCCTCGGCCGACAAGGCCGGCTCGTCTTCGACGGTGTCGGCGATCCGGCACAGCAGATAGGCATTGCCCACCGCCCGGCACAGCGAAGGCGGAAGCTGGGGAATGGTCAAGGCGAAGGTACGCGACACCTTGGGCAATATCGCGTCCTGGAAGCGATCGGCGGCGTCGGTCGTGGATGGAATGGCAGTATCGGTTCTTGTCATGGGCATGCCTTCGACTGCGACTTCGACATCACTGCAAACAGGGTCATGCCAGTCGATGCAAATAAGCGAATTGGGAGGTCGGGAGGCATCGGATCCGCCCGGACTAGCTGCGGATTCTACCAGAGACGCCCCGGCTGCAAGTGATATCTTGTGCACTGCATCGGCGCAGACCCTGAATTTCGGGGATAATTGCTGTCTTCCATCTTTCAGATTCGCTCCGGTCTGCTCTGGGCCGTGGCGATATAAGCGCGTAAATTGTGGAGTTGTCGTGAAAGCACTGGTAACAGGCGCGAGCGGATTCGTCGGGTCCGCCATGGTCCGGCGATTGCTCGATGAAGGGGTGTCGGTTAGGGTTCTGGTCCGTCCCCGCTCCGATCGCAGCAATCTGCAGGGGCTGCCCGTCGAGCTGGCCGAGGGCGATCTGACCCGGGCCGAAACCTTGCCTGCGGCCTGCCGAGGCTGCGATGCACTGTTTCATGTGGCCGCCGACTACCGGCTGTGGACTCCGCGACCGGCCGAGTTGTATCAGGCCAATGTCGAGGGCACCCGGGCCTTGCTGACGGCAGCACGTGACAACGGCGTGCAGCGGGTGGTGTATACCAGCAGCGTCGCTACCCTCGGCATTCCCAAGGATCACACCCCCGGCACCGAATTCACGCCGGTGACCGTGGCCGACATGATCGGCCATTACAAGCGGTCCAAGTTCCTCGCCGAGGAAGTGGCCGCGGAATTCGCCGCGGCCGGCCTGGATCTGGTGATCGTCAACCCCTCGACCCCGATCGGACCGCGTGACATCAAGCCCACGCCCACCGGGCGGGTGGTGCGTGATGCCATGCTGGGCAAGATTCCCGCCTATGTGGATACCGGCCTCAATATCGCGCATGTCGATGACGTGGCCGAAGGTCACTGGCTGGCCTGGCAGAAGGGTGTGGCCGGACAGCGTTATATTCTGGGCGGCCAGGACCTGACCCTGCGCGAATTGCTGACCGAAATCGCCGATATCGTCGGTCGACCGCCGCCGCGGATCCGCCTGCCACACAATCTGGTGCTGCCGGTGGCCTATGTTTCCGAGGCTTTGGCGCGGATCACCGGCAAGGCACCGGTGGCGACGGTGGAAGAGATCAAAATGTCGAAGAAGATGATGTTCTTCTCCAGTGCCCGGGCCAAGGCCGAGCTGGGCTATCGACCGCGTCCGGCGCGCCAGGCGCTGGAAGATGCCGTGAACTGGTTCCGCCAGCGCGCCTGAGCGGCCGGCGGAGCATCCGAAGGAGCTCAGGCTCCTTCGGCCACCTGTTCCGGCGGGAGATTCTTCTGGTGCCGTTCCAGCCATTGCCAGGACAGCAGGGCCGGCAGCCCGAACAGCACTTCACGCAGCCGCTTGATCAGTGACAGGGTCATGCTGATGTCGGCCGGCAGGCCGATCATGTGGCCGAAGATCAGCAGACCGCTTTCCTGCACGCCGAGACCGGCCGGCACGAAGAAGATGATATGGCGCACCGCCTGGGTGATCGCCTCCACGGCGACGGCATCCCAGATGGTGATGGGCGCCCCCAGCAACTTGACCGCCAGCCAGGTCTCGAAGCTGCCTACCACAAAGCCGGCGAACTGCCAGCCGCCGGCAGCGGCCATTCGCAGCGGCTGATCGAACAGCTTGCGGACCTCGATGTCGAGTTGGGCGCCATCCAGCAGGCCTGCCAGCTTGGACTCACCGCCGAACATCTTCTCGGCGATTTCCCCGATGCGGGAGAACAGATTGCCGAAGCGCAGCAGCAGCACCAGTCCGACCGGCAAGGGCAGACTGGCGGCCAGGGCGATCATCACGGTGGTGGCGCTGCCGGTGGCCTGCTGGGTGCAGACCAGCAGCACGATGCCCAGAGCGGTGAAGGCATATTGATTCAACAAGGTCAGCAGCACTTCGATCAATACGCTGGCGGTGGTGGCGGCACCGCTGATGCCACGACGCTTGACCAGATGGATGCCGATCAGCTCGCCGCCGACATTGGCGACCGGCAACAATCGATTGCAGGCTTCGCGGATCGCCGCAACCCAGAACAGAAAGCTGAAGTGGGCGCGGCGCTCGGGATCGCTGGGTCGCAGCAGTGCCCGCCAACCCATCACATCCAGCCCCAGCGGCAACGCATGGAAAGGCAGCAGCCACAGCAAGGCCCAGCCGGCATGATCCAGAGCCTGACCGATGTCGGTCCAGTTCTGCTGCAAGCCGAGCACGATGACGGTGACCAGGCCGGCCAGACCGGCGAGATAGCTGATCCACTTCATGCGCGTGCTGCCTGCAGTCCACCGAAGCCGGACAGCAGCTCGCAGCGTTCGGCTACCCGCGCGCCCACCGCCGGGGAAATCAGCGCGGCCAGCTCATCCGTATGGCGGTATTCGGCCATGCTCGGCGTCAGTTGGTTGCGTGCAGCCGGATGCAGGTACATTTCCGAGACGCCGGCCGGCAAGGTGTCGATGATTTCCAGCACGGTAGTCTCATCCATGCCGCCACTGTGGCTGATGCCGAACACATGATCGTTGTGGGCGATGCCGTTGCACTGAAGGCGCCAGCGCATCAGGTTCAGCCAGGGCTTGAGCCAGCCGGGCATGCTCGGCTCCACCGGCAGGCGCACGGCCTTCAGGCCGTGTTGGCGGCCGATCGAGAGGATCAGCGACAGGACGGTGGGATGCAGATGGAAATGCTTGTGGGCATTGACGTGGTCCAGTACCAGGCCACTGCCCGCAAAAGCCTCGAACTGAGCGCGGATCTCCGCTTCCAGCTGACGCCGGACATGGGGCAGGAAGAAGAATTTCACGCCGTCTTTGGCCATGTTGCTGCCGAAACGACCATCTGCACCGACCAGATCGGGCACCTGAGTCGGCGGCAGCATCGGCGCACCATCGGCCAGCACCAGATGCAGGCCTACCGCCAGTTCAGGCAGTCGTTTCGCGCGGGCGACGGCATCGGCCGCCGCAGGAGCGGCCACCATCAGACTGGCGGCCCGCAGCACGCCGTTGCGGCAACCTTGCTCGACGGCATCATTGACGGCTTCGTGCAGGCCGAAATCATCAGCCGTCACGATCAGGCGGGGCCTGGCCGCATGGGCGTCCTTCATGCTCATGTTTGCAATTCCGTCAGACCGGATGCCTGCCTTGGCAGACATCCGGTCGGGGGCACTCAGGACTCGTGAGCGCGCAGGAAGCGGAAGAACTCCACGCCTTCACGCAGACGGCGCTTGGTCATGTCCCAGCTGGCCATCATCTCGCGGACGATTTCCCAGATCTTGGACGGGCGGAAATAGAAGGCCCGGTAGAACTGTTCCATGCTGTGGAAGATTTCTTCCTTGGACAGATGCGGGTAGCTGATGGCGGCCAGCTGCACACCCTTCTCGTTGACCAGGTTCACGGCATGGTTCTTTTCCAGCCAGCCGTTCTCGATGGCCTGGTTGTACAGGGCGGTACCGGGATAGGGCGCTGCCAGCGAGACCTGGATGGTATGCGGGTTGATTTCTTTCGCATACTCGATGGTCTTGGCGATCGTTTCCTTGGTTTCACCCGGCAGGCCCAGGATGAAGGTGCCATGGATCTGGATGCCCAGCTTGCGGCAGTTCTCGGTGAACTTGCGGGCGATATCGGTGCGCAGACCCTTCTTGATGTTGTGAAGGATCTGGTCGTCGCCGGACTCGTAGCCGACCAGCAGCAGGCGCAGGCCGTTTTCCTTCATGATCTTCAACGACTCATAAGGAACATTGGCCTTGGCGTTGCAGCTCCAGGTCCAGCCCAGCTTGCCCAGGCCGCGGGCGATGTCATGCACGCGCTCAAGATTCGAGCTGTCGGTGAAGGTGTCATCGTCGAACATCAGCTCCTTGATCTCGGGCATGTTCTCCTTGATCCACTTCGCCTCGGCGATCACGTTGTCGGCCGAACGCACGCGGTAACGATGGCCGCCCACGGTCTGCGGCCACAGGCAGAAGGTGCACTTGGAGCGGCAGCCGCGACCGGTGTAGATCGAGATGTAGGGGTAGTTCAGGTAACCGATGAAGTAATTCGGAATCTTCAGGTCACGCTTGTAGATCGGCGCCACGAACGGCAGATCGTCCATGTTCTCGATCATGGCGCGCGGCGGATTGTGCTTCACGCTGCCATCGGCCAGCTTGTAGCTGATGCCGGTGATATCGGCGAAGGGGCGACCTTCGGCGACTTCCTTGCAGGTGTAGTCGAATTCCTCGCGGCAGACCAGATCGATCGCGGCCGAGGCCGTCAGCGAATCGGTAGGATCCACGGCGACCTTGGCGCCGACCAGACCGATGATGATGCCCGGCTTGCGCTCTTTCAGCAGCTCGGCGAACTTGGCATCGGTAGGGAACGACGGTGTGCTGGTGTGGATGAACACCAGATCGTATTTTTCGGCGATGGCCAGCGTCTCCTCGACGCCGATCTCGTCGGCGGGAGCATCCAGCACGCGGGAGTCCGGAATCAGCGCGGCAGGCTGGGCCAGCCAGGTCGGATACCAGAAGCTCTTGATTTCGCGCTTGGCCTGGTAACGAGAGCCTGCGCCGCCATCGAAGCCGTCAAATGAAGGGGCCTGAAGAAAGAGTGTTTTCATAGGAGTGAACTTGATCGTGTTCGGCTAAGTGACAGGACGCGAACTTGAGTCGCGCACCCATGACGGTGAGAGATTATGCTGGATCTTGGCCTTTGGCATTCATGACCTGACCACGCCAGCTTACCTGCCAGCGGGTGAGCGCTACTGTCCATTCGATGAACAGGAGCAGATCACGAGCCGGTACCAACCATGCTTCGTACTTCGCGCCTTGCCAGCTGCGGCCCCGTCGCTGGGTGAAGTGGATCCACCAACGGGCCATTGCGCCGACACCGGCCATGACAAAATTATAACTATTATGCGCCAAGATGAGGCCGATACCCAAAACAGGAAGGGTGAAGCAGACGAACGTCATCGCGAAACCGAACGGCGCCAATGAGCGGATGGTTCTCAGCCAGCGCATTTCGTGCGCCCACAGGCTGGCCAGGCTGGTCTCGGTGACATCGGTGGTGGTGATCACATCGGAGAGCACGCTGCGCAGGCCTTGGCGGCGACTGAGCTCGCCCAGCCAGTAATCATCGGCCAAGGTGTCCTTGAGAGCCTCGAGGCCGCCAAGACCTGCCAGACAGTCACGACGCAGGGCGATGGTCGCGCCGAAGCCGAAGCGTTGCGAGCCCAGCAGCTGGGACAGTCGCACCGAGGGGGTGAACCATTCGTCGATGAACTGGCCACCAAGCTGGGACCAGAGGCCTGCGGCGGGACGGCCGCGGTAGAGGCAGGTGACGATTCCGGTCGCCGGATCGGCGAGGGGCGCGACAACATGACTCAGGTAATTGATCGGAACATCGATGTCACTGTCGGCCAGCACCAGCCAGTCATGTTTGGTGGCTGGCAACATGTTGATAAGGTTGCTGACTTTCAGATTCTGACCATGCACCTGCGGTGCGATCACCAATTGCATGTCCAGATCCGGAAATTCATGCTGCAGGCGGGCGACCACCTCGATCGCAGGATCATCGGCCTCGCGTACGCCGAATACCAGCTGGTACTGCGGGTGGTCCTGCACGCAGAAGCTGCGCAGATTGTCGTAAAGCCGCGGCTCGGCTCCGCACAGTGGCTTCAGCACGCTTGTCGGCCGGGTGGCGCCGACGGGGCGGGCCCGGCTTTGCAAACGTGTTTTGTGCAGCGCAATACACGCAAGCAGCGCGTACGCGCATGCCGCCAGGATCAGGGCGGTGCCGAGAGCCTCTGGCAGTACGGTAAGGGTGAACATGATTCCCCTAGAATAACACGGCCGGGATCGGCTGCGCCGGCAGGGTGCCAGGAACGGTTAAGGTGACAGTCTGATTTCAGACCGGTTAAAGATGTAGACTAAACGAGTTTTTAATGCCGCACTGCACCAGTGAACCGGCGCGGAAGCCACTCGCCAATGGAGTCAGGTTCCGCCGAGCGGCCAGATTCAGGAGTTTTCATTGACTGTCGAATGTTCAACCCGCCAAGGCCGGACGGCCCAGGCATCGGCACCCATCGTTTCGTTTGACGATGAGCCGCTGGTGCTGGTCGATGCCGCGGATATCGAACTCGGCTTTCTGGACAAGGCCTCGGCTCATCGCGGTCAAGGAACCTTGCACCGGGCTTTTTCGATCTTTATTTTCAACAGCCGCGGCGAGGTGCTGTTGCAGCGTCGGGCTGAAGCCAAGCGATTGTGGCCGGGCTACTGGTCCAATGCCTGCTGCAGCCATCCACGTCGTGGCGAGTCGATGGAGTCGGCGGTGCGACGCCGGCTGGACGAGGAGCTGGGACTGGTTGCTGTCCTGCGCTATCTGTACAAATTCGAATATCATGCACAGTTCGACGAGGATGGTGCCGAACACGAATTGTGCTGGGTCTATGCCGGCCAGGCGGATGCCATGCCGGAGGTCAATCCGAACGAGGTTGCGGAGCTGCGCTATATCGATCCTCAGGCCCTGGATGGCTGGATCAACGATCAGCCTGAGACATTCACCCCCTGGTTCAAGCTGGAGTGGGCACGTCTCCGGCAGGACCATTCCGAACTGTGGAGTCGCTGCGGCGACGCAAACTAGTTAAAATTCCGAGTATTGGGCACCCCATGCTCCCCTGATGCGAGATTGAGAAAACCCTATGGGTATTCCGCTGATCCAAAAATACAAAGTTGCCAAGTACATCATCGGCAAGAAGCTCACGGGCCAGAAACGCTACCCGCTGGCGATGATGCTGGAGCCCCTGTTCCAGTGCAATCTGGCCTGTGCCGGTTGCGGCAAGATCGATTATCCCAAGGAAATCCTCAAGAAGCGCGTCAGCGTCGAGGAGGCGATGGCCGCGGTGGACGAATGCGGTGCGCCGGTGGTCTCGATCCCGGGTGGCGAGCCGCTGATCCACAAGGAAATGCCCCAGATCGTCCAGGGCCTGATCAAGCGCAAGAAGTTCATCTATCTGTGCACCAACGCCATTCTGCTGGCCAAGCACATCGATGAATACGAGCCCTCCCCGTACTTCACCTGGTCGGTGCATCTTGATGGCCTGAAAGAGCGCCACGATGATTCCGTCTGTCAGGAAGGTGTGTTCGAGAAGGCGGTCGAGGCCATCAAGATGGCATTGGCCCGCGGTTTCCGCGTCACCATCAACTGCACCCTGTTCTCCGGCGAAAAGCCCGAGGAAGTGGCCGAGTTCTTCGACTACGCGATGACCCTCGGTATCGAGGCCATCACCGTGTCGCCGGGCTACAGCTACCAGCATGCCCCGCGCCAGGACGTGTTCATGGGGCGGACCCAGAGCAAGAACCTGTTCCGCGACATCTTCCGCCTTGGCAAGCAGCGCAAGGAAAAGTGGGTTTTCAACCAGTCCTCCATGTTCCTGGACTTCATGGCCGGCAACCAGTCCTATCAGTGCACTCCGTGGTCGAATCCGACCTACAACGTGTTCGGCTGGCAGCGCCCCTGCTACCTGCTGGTCGACGAGGGATACGCCAAGTCCTACAAGGACCTGATGGAAACCACCGACTGGGACAAGTACGGCGTCGGCAACAATCCGAAGTGCGACAACTGCATGGCCCATTGCGGCTTCGAGGGCACCTCGGTGGATGACACCTTTGCCCACCCGCTGAAAGCTTTGAAGGTCGCCATGTTCGGTCCTCGCACCGAAGGCTCGATGGCTCCGGATCTGCCGATCCGCTATGGTGACCGCGCCAATGCGACCGCGGTGCATGTGCCGATCACCTCGATCAAGCGTCCGTCGCAGGAAACGGCTGACGTCGACAGCAGCAGCCACTGACAGAAACCGGAGTGACTGGCGTGTTCTGGCAAGCCCATGCGGCATGGCTGTGGGCCTTGCCCCCGGTCCTCATCTGGTTCGGGCTGCTGCTGCTGCCCTGGCTCCCTTGGCGGGTCCGTGAGCATCTGGAGCCGGCCCCGCCAGCGGCGCAGCCGTTGCGTCTGGATCAGCTGACCGTGCTGATCCCCGCTCGCAACGAGGCCGATGTGATCGGTCAGACCCTGGCCGGGCTGCAAGCCCAGGGCCAGGGCTTGCGGGTCGTGGTGATCGATGACCAGTCTACTGACGGCACCGCGGAGGTAGCGCTGGGTTTCGACGGTGTCACGGTGATCTCCGGCAAGCCGCTGCCCAAGGGCTGGGCAGGCAAGCTGTGGGCGCTGGAACAGGGACGGGGCGAAGTGCAGACTCCGTGGACCTTGCTGCTGGATGCCGACATCGTGCTGCAGCCGGGGATGCTGGCTGCCTTGCTGGCCAAGCAGCGCGAGCAGGGTGTGCAGTTCGTCTCCCTGATGGCGGATCTGCGTCGGACCAGTGTCTGGGACCGCCTGCTGTTGCCGACCTTCGTGTACTACTTCAAGCTGCTGTACCCCTTCGCCTTGGCCAATGGCCGCTGGCGCTGGGCGGCGGCAGCGGCGGGCGGCTGCATTCTTGTCGAGACGACGGCGCTGCGGCAGGTCGGTGCCTTCGAGAGTCTGCGTGACGCGCTGATAGACGACTGCACCCTGGCACGCCAGATCAAGCGTGCCGGCCTGCGGACCTGGACCGGCCTGAGTCGGGGAGTGATCAGCCTGCGGCCCTACGGCACGCTGGGTTCCATTCACGACATGGTGGCCAGGTCGGCTTTCACCCAGCTGGGTTATTCGACCCTGCTGCTGCTGCTGGTCACGCTCGTGTTCGCCGCCTCCTACTGGCTGCCGCTGCTGCTGCTGGCCCTGCCTGGTACTCGCGATCTGGCCGTTGCGGCCCTGCTGGCGATGTGGGTCAGCTACCTTCCCACCTTGCGTTATTACCGCATGGCGCCGTGGTGGGGGTTGGCGCTGCCGATCAGTGCAAGTCTGTATCTGGCCATGACCTGGAGTTCGGCCATCCGCTATTGGCGTGGCACCCGCTCACTGTGGAAAGGCCGAAGCTACGAGGCCTGATCCGCGGCGGCCGTGGATGGACGGGACCGGCATCAGCCGGTTGCAGGATCGGCTGCGGCGATATGAATTGGTGTTGTCACATGAGCCGCGCTAGTATCTTTCGCACAAGAGGTGGTGCATACGCCCGCCTATGGTCCGGGCCGAGGTCAGGTCCATGAAGGCTGTGTGTTGGTGAGGTGTTGTTCATGTGGGTTCCTGTGGGCATGCAGATCTGCGCCCGGGTCGTTCCACGTGATGACCGGATCATGCCGCAGCCTGCCCAGGAGATGCTGTGTCAATCAGGTTGCCCAGTACGGCGGCTTCCGAAGAAGCTCCGTCCATGTCTGCGGATCCGGCTGTGCACGAGCTGCGGCCGGAGGAGCGGTTCGTCGACTCCGTGGCCCAGCTGACCTTGCACCGGGATATTGACGCCCTGGACCACAGCCTGACCCTGTCCCTGGCCGAGTTGCTGCGTGCTCGCCATGTGCTTCTGTACAAATGCATGGGCGACGATGGGGTCATGGAGTCCTGGGTGTCCTGCCGTCAAATGGAGGCAGGGCATTACGCGGTTCGTCCAGCTCTGCCAGTCGAGACAGCCGCCTGGCAGACTCGGCTGCGGGCCTGTCAAGATGGCCAGCGCCCCGGTCACTCGGCAGGCGCGGATGGATATCACTACGTATGGACGCCTATCCATAAAGATGGACTTGTTGCAGGCGCCCTGATGGTCGAGGGTGGCGAGCCGTTCGATGCCATATCCAAGGTTCTGGATGGCTTCAGTCGAATCTACTCCAATTATGTCAGCCTGATTCGCGAAGCTGAACGGGACAAGCTTACCGGACTCTTCAATCGCAGCACGCTGGATCGCCAGCTGCAACGACTGCTGGAGCGGGTCGGCTTGACTCATCAGGGGGTGGCGCCGGAGCGGTTGTGGCTGGCGATTCTCGATATCGATCATTTCAAACGCGTCAATGACACGTATGGCCATCTATACGGTGATGAGGTGATTCTGTGGCTGGCGCAGCAGCTGCGATCCAGTTTTCCCGCGCCGAATGCGCTGTTTCGCTTCGGCGGAGAGGAATTCGTGGCCTTGCTGCTGGGCCCGGACGAGGCCGGTGTCGAGACGATGCTGGAGCGGTTTCGGGCGCGGATGGCCGCACATGTGTTTTCGCAGATCGGAACGGTGACCGTCAGCATCGGTTTTGTCGAGGTCAGCACGGCGGGATTTTCGACCCAGGCGCTGGATCTGGCCGACAAGGCGCTGTATTACGCCAAGAAGCATGGCCGCAACCAGGTCCGCAGCTATCAGGGGCTGATCCATGCGGGCGCGCTGGATGGCGGAGTGATGAGCGGCAGTGTCGACCTGTTCTGAACAACCCGTCCTGGCTCTGGCTGCAGCCCATCCACAGATCAGGTGAAGGGCACCGCCGGATGACTGTTCAGGCCCGCTGAAGACTCAATGCAGCTGCAGGGCCGCCGTTCCGCTGCGTGCCAGTACCAGTACTTCGGCGACGGCCTCGATGTCATCCAGGAAGGCACGGACCGCTTTGCCTGTGCCGGCGAACTGAATGCTGGAGACGTCACCGTTGACTGCCACTGGAAAGGCCCGATGTCGGTACAGGCAGGCATCGACAGCATCGCTTCGTCCCTGCGGGCAGCGGACGTTGATGATCAGCAGTTCGGATTCCAGATGGGTCTGTCCGGTGAGATCCTGCACCTCCAGCACATCGACCAGCTTGCGCAGCTGACTCACGACCTGATGCAGTATACGGGTATCGCCATGGGTGGTCAGGGTCAGTCGTGACTGGCTGGGATCGGCGGTCGCGGCGACGCTCAGCGAGTCGATATTGTAGCCGCGGGCGGCAAACAGTCCGGCGACGCGCGCCAGGGCGCCGACTTCATTGTCCAGCAGGATGGTGATGATATGGGGCTGCAGCTGGGTTTTCATGTCATGCTCCGGGGCTTCAAAACATGTTGCTGGGGATGTCGCGATCAGTGTCGGCCGCCGCTGGCGACCGGGACGGGATGAACGGGCCGGTGATCATTTCGGCATAGGCTGCGCCCGGACCGACCATGGGGTAGACGCCGGCATCCGGATCGATCATCACTTCCAGAAAGGCCGGTCCCCGGAAAGCCAGGAATTCGGCGATGCTGGTTTCGATTTCGTCCGGCCGGCTGAGTCTGCGCGCCCACTCGAAGCCGTCGGCCTCGGCCGCCTTGATGAAGTCCTTCTTGTGCAGGCTCTTGTCCGAGGCGGCGAAGCGGCCCTTGTAGAACAGTTTCTGCCATTGCCGGACCATGCCGTCACCGCAGTTGTTGAGCACTACGATCTTGACCGGCAGACCATAGGTCGTGACGGTTTCCAGCTCGCCGATGTTCATGCGGATGCTGGCATCGCCGTCGATATCGATCACCATGGCATCCGGCCGGGCGAACTGGGCGCCGACGGCCGCCGGCAGACCGAATCCCATGGTGCCCATGGCGCCTGAGGTCAGCCATTGCCGGGGCCGGCGGAAGTCAAAATACTGGGCGGCCCACATCTGGTGCTGGCCGACGCCGGTGCTGATGATGGCCTCGCCGCGGGTGACGCGATTGATCGCCTCGATGACTGCATAAGGCTGGATCCGATCGCTGCCGCGGTCGTAGTTCATGGCATGCACGCGCTTGAGTTCGGCCAGATGCCGATGCCATGGTTCCAGTTTCTTGCGGGTGTTCATGTCGGACCCGGCATGGCGTAATTGGTCCAGTGCCGGAGCCAATGCGCCCAGATAATGCCAGTCCACGGTCTTGACCTTGTCGATCTCGGCCGGATCGATATCGAACTGGGCGATAAAGCGGGCGTTTGCGGCAAACCGGTCCGGCAGTCCGGCCACCCGGTCGTCGAAGCGGGCACCCACCACGATCAGCAGATCGCAGTCGTCCACCGCGTAGTTGGCATAGGCGGTACCGTGCATGCCCAGCATATGCAGGGCCAGCGGTGCGGCGGTGTCGGTGATGCCAATACCCATCAGGGTGGTGGTGATCGGCAGTCCGAAGTGACTGGCAAAGGCACGCAGTGCATCGGCGGCATTGGCGGCGACCACGCCGCCGCCGGCATAGATCAGTGGTCGTTCAGCGCGTGTCAGAGCCTGCAGAAAGTCGTTGCATGCGGCCTCGCCCAGCTCACGCCGGGCGGACGCCAGCAATCGCGCGCGGTAGCCTGGCAGCGGCAGCATACTGCTTCCGTCAAAGGGTACTTCGGCATTCTGGATGTCCTTGGGAAGGTCGATCACGACCGGTCCGGGACGGCCGCTGCGGGCGATATCGAATGCACTGCGCAGGGTGGCTTCCAGCTTGTCGGCATCGGTGACCAGAAAGACATGCTTGGCGCAGGCGCTCATGATGTTGCTGATCGGTGCTTCCTGGAAGGCATCGCTGCCGATGGCGGCAGTACCGACCTGCCCGCAGATGACGACCATGGGAATCGAGTCGGACATCGAATCGCGTACCGGTGTCACGGTATTGGTGGCGCCAGGTCCCGAGGTGACGATGGCGACACCGACCTTGCCGGAGGCGCGGGCATAGCCGGAGGCCATGAAGCCGGCAGCCTGCTCGTTGGCGGGCACGATCAGTGACAGCGCCTCCGTGGTGCCCGGATGTTCGTGGTTGTAGCGGTAGATGGCATCGTAGACCGGCAGGATCGCCCCTCCCGAGTAGCCGAAGGCGATATCCACGCCCTGATCGGCCAGCACCTGGACCACGATCTCGGCCCCGCTCATCGTTTTCCCATGGCAGGGATGGACCGCCTCGGTGGCGGTTTCGGTGGTCGTGCGGGGCGGGGCAACAACATTCACAGCGCGGCTCCTGACATGGTCAAGACAGAAATGGGAGGACCTTGCCGCCGGTCCCTTCAAGGTACCGGCGGCAAGGCGGAGACGACCTCAGGCGGGCTTGGCGGCCGGCGCTGTGGCTGACAGCCAGGGCATGCGGGCACGCAGGGCCTTGCCGACCTTCTCGATCGGATGATCCAGATCGGCCTGCTTCAGGCGCTTGTAGTTCGGCAGTCCGGCCTTGTATTCCTCGGTCCAGTTGCGGGCGAAGGTGCCATCCTGAATGTCGGTCAGCACGGCCTTCATGCGCGCCTTGGTGGCATCGTCGACAATGCGCGGGCCACTGACGTAGTCGCCGTATTGCGCGGTCTCGGAGATGAATTCCAGCATCCGGCTGATGCCGCCTTCATAGAACAGGTCCACGATCAGCTTCAGCTCGTGCAGCACTTCGTAATAGGCGATTTCAGGCTGGTAACCGGCCTCGACCAAGGTCTCGAAGCCCTTGATCACCAGTTCGCTGGCGCCGCCGCACAGCACGGCCTGCTCGCCGAACAGGTCGGTCTCGGTCTCTTCCTTGAAGTCGGTGCGGATCAGCAGGGCGCGGGCGCCGCCCAGGCCGGCGGCATAGGCCTTGGCCCGCTCCTCGGCATGGCCGGTCGTATCCTGATAGACCGCGAACAGACAGGGCACGCCCCGGCCGATCTCGAATTCGCGACGGACCAGTGCACCCGGTCCCTTGGGGGCCACCAGCACCACATCGATATCGGCGCGGGGCTTGATCTGGCCGAAATGGACATTGAAGCCATGGGCGAACAACAGGGTGGCACCGGGCTTGATGTTGGGTTCGATCGCGGTGCGGTACAGCTCGGGCTGGACCATGTCCGGGGTCAGGACCGCCACCAGATCGGCTTCGGCCACGGCGGCAGACGGTTCGGCGACGGCAAAGCCGTCCTCGATGGCCTTTTGCCACGAGGGGCCGTCCTTGCGCAGGCCGACGATCACGTCCAGCCCGGAGTCCTTCAGATTCAGGGCGTGGGCGCGACCCTGGCTGCCATAGCCGATAACGGCGATGCGGGCCTGGGCCAGCGGGGCGGTGGTGGCGGGTGTATCGGTCATGATCGGATTTCCTGGATAAATGCTCTGCCGGTGGCAGAGGCAGTGGGCTGGGGTCAGTGGGAGTGATGTTCAGTGACGGTTGTTGCGCAGTGCCTTCAGTACGGCGGTCAGGACCTCGTCGGTACCGGCCTCACCGCCGATGTCCCGCGAATGCGGTCCCTTGCTCAGGACATGATCCACGGCCTTCTCCACGGCCGAGGCCTCGGCATCGAGCTGCAGTGAATGACGCAACAGCAGGGCTGCCGACAGGATGGTGCCGACTGGGTTGGCAATGCCCTGGCCGGCGATATCGGGTGCCGATCCATGGATGGGTTCATACAAGGCATTGCGGCCTTCGCCCAGCGAGGCGGAGGGCAGCAGACCCAGTGAGCCGGCCAGCGCGGCGGCCTCGTCGGTCAGAATGTCACCGAACAGGTTTTCGGTGACCACCACGTCGTACCGCGAGGGCTGGGTCAGCAGCAGCATCGCCATCGAATCGACCAGCTGGTGTTCGACGACGACATCGGGATATTCGCCGGCCAGCCGTTGCACGGTGCTGCGCCACAGGCGCGAGGTCTCCAGCACATTGGCCTTGTCCACCGAGGTGAGATGGCGGCGACGACCGCGGGCCAGCTCGAAGGCGCGACGGACCACCCGCTCGATCTCGGCCTCGGTATAACGGCATTCGTCCGTGGCGAAATCCTTGCCGCGCTGCTTGGCACCGAAATAGGTGCCGCCGGTCAGCTCGCGAACGAACAGGATATCGACGCCCTGCAGGCGTTCATTCTTGAGCGGTGACAGCTCGGCCAGTGCCGGATGTACCTGCAGCGGCCGCAGATTGGCATAGACCTGCAGCGCGGCGCGCAAGGCCAGCAGGCCTTGCTCGGGGCGAACCTTGGCCTGCGGATCCGACCACTTGGGCCCACCTACCGCACCCAGCAGCACGGCATCGGCCTGACGGGCCGCCTCCAGGCTGGCTTCCGGCAGGGCCTGGCCGGTGGCATCGATGGCGGCACCACCGATCAGCTGCTCGTCGATCTGGAACTGGTGGCCGAACTGACGGCCGATTTCATGCAGTACCTCGACCGCGGCGGCGGAGACTTCAGGGCCGACACCATCGCCGGGCAAGGTCACAATCCGGTAGTTCATGCGCAGATATCCCGCTTTTGTTCGTAATCGTTGATCTGTTGACGGTGCTGCAGCAGATAGCCCAGCTGGTCGACGCCGTTCAACAGGCAATGGCGGGCGAAGCCGTCCAGTTCGAAATGGATGTTCCGGCCATCCGCGGTCTGGATGTTGCCGGTCTGGATATCGATATGCAGGCGCTGGCCGGGATGCTGCATCAGTCGGGCGTGCTCGGTCTCGGGCAGAACGATGGCCAGCAGGCCGTTTTTCAGCGCGTTGCTGCGGAAGATGTCGGCGATTTCCGAAGAGATCACGGCCTTGATGCCGAAATCGAGCAAGGCCCATGGTGCGTGCTCACGCGATGAGCCGCAGCCGAAGTTGTGCCCGGCGACCAGGATTTCACAGCCGGCGGCCTGGGGCTGGTTCAGCACGAAATCGGGGTTGTCGCGGCCATCTTCCAGATAGCGCCAGTCATTGAAGGCATGCCGGCCCAGACCCCGGCGCTCGGTGGTGGTCAGAAACCGGGCCGGAATGATGCGGTCGGTATCGATGTTTTCAAACGGCAATACCGCCGTACGGGAATCAATCACGGTCAGCGGCTTCATGCGGCGATCTCCATGGCGTCGTCAGGGGCGGTGATGCAGCCGTGGACGGCGGCCAGAGCGGCAATGCGCGGGCTTGCCAGCACGGTGCGTACACCCGGACCCTGGCGGCCTTCGAAATTGCGGTTGCTGGTGGAGACCACCAGCTGGCCGGGCCCGGCGATATCGCCGTTCATGCCGATGCACATCGAGCAGCCGGCCTCGCGCCATTCGGCACCGGCCTGGCGAAAGACCTTGTCCAGTCCTTCGGCCTCGGCTTCGGCCTTGATCTGCACCGAGCCGGGTACCACCAGCATGCGGACCCCGGTCGCAACCGGTTTGTGGCGCAGCACGGCGGCAGCTTCACGCAGATCCGACAGCCGGGAATTGGTGCAGGAGCCGACAAAGACCACATCGACCTTCTCGCCCAGCAAACTCTGGCCGCTCTGAAAGCGCATGTAGTCCAGCGCCTTGCGCTCCTGCTCGTCACGAGCGTCGGGGACGGCTTCGCCGATGGGGATCACCATGCCTGGATGGGTGCCGTAGGTGATGGTCGGCATCACCTCGCCGGCATCGATATGCACCACGCGGTCATAGCGGGCACCGGGGTCGGAGGCCAGCTCGTGCCAGGCCTGCACGGCACGGTCCCAGTCCGCCCCTGCCGGGGCTTTCGGACGGCCCTGCAGCCAGGCATAGGTGGTCGCATCGGGAGCGATCAGGCCGGCGCGGGCACCGGCCTCGATCGACATATTGCAGACCGTCATACGCTCTTCCATCGACAAGGCTTCGATGGCCTTGCCACGGTATTCGATGACGTGGCCGGTGCCGCCGCCGATGCCGATCCTGCCGATGATGTGCAGGATCAGATCCTTGGCGCCGATGCCGGGTCGCAGCTCGCCGTCGACCTCGATGGCCAGCGTTTTCGGCTTGCGCTGCAGCAGGCACTGGGTGGCCAGCACATGACCGACCTCGGTGGTGCCGATGCCGAAAGCCAAGGCACCGAAAGCACCATGCGTGGCGGTATGGCTGTCGCCGCAGACGATGGTCATGCCGGGCTGGGTGGCACCGTATTCCGGGCCGATCACATGCACGATGCCGCGATGGGCCGAACCCCAGCCATTCAGTTCGATGCCGAACTCGTGGCAGTTCCGTTCCAGGGTGGCGACCTGGCGGGCCGCCTGTTCGGTGACATATGGATGGCTGCCGTCGGGATTGGCCGGCAGGGTCGGGGTGGAGTGATCCAGGGTGGCCAGTACCTGCTGCGGGCGGGCCACGCCCAGACCGCGCTGGCGCAGCTCGTCAAAGGCCTGCGGGGTGGTGACCTCATGGATCAGATGAAGGTCGATATACAGGATGGCCGGTGTATCGGCGGTTTCGGGAACCACCACATGGCGGTCCCAGATTTTCTCGAACAAGGTACGGGGGTAGGTCATGGTTCTGCCTGTGTATGGGAAGGCTTGGGGGTCTGGGCGGCGATCAGGGCGCGGCTCGCCTGGCGGCAGCATCGACCTGGTCGGGCGTGCTGCGCTGGATGCGGTTGATGGCGCTCAGCAGGGCCTGGGCGGCGGCCTCGATGACATCGGTGCTGACGCCACTGGCGCGCCAGTGGCGACCCTGGTGGCTGACGCTCAGATGAGCCTGGCCCTGGGCATCGCTGCCGGCACCGACGGCACGGATCTGGAATTCGGTCAGTTGCGGGCTGAGGCCGATGGCGTCGGCAATGGCTTTCAGGGCGGCATCGACCGGACCGTCACCCTGGGCCTCGCCGCTGATCTGGCGGCCATCGTCATGGTGCAGGCCGATCGTGGCGCGGGCCCGGCCACCGAGATCCGAATGGGTGCTCAGCCGTCCAAGGTGCCAGGGGCCGACGGCGTCCGGATCCTGGCCCAGGGCCAGCGCGATCAGATCATCGTCGTGCACTTCGCTTTTGCGGTCGGCCAGAGCTTTGAAACGGCTGAAGATATCCTCCATCGCCGCTTCGTCGGGCTGCTGGCCCAGCACCTGCAGGCGCTGGCGCAGGGCGGCGCGGCCGGAATGCTTGCCCAGCACCAGTCGGGTCTCGGCGATGCCGACGTCCTGCGGCGTCATGATCTCGTAGGTGCCCCGGTGTTTCAGCATGCCGTGCTGGTGAATCCCGGACTCATGGGCGAAGGCGTTCTCGCCGACAATGGCCTTGTTGCGCGGCACGGACTGACCGGTCAGCTGGCTCAGCAGGCGCGAGGCCGGATACAGCTTGCGGGTGTCGATGCGGGTCTGCAGGCCGTAAAGCGGCGAGCGGACCTTCAAGGCCATCACCACCTCTTCCAGCGAGGCGTTGCCGGCACGCTCGCCGATGCCGTTGATGGTGCATTCGATCTGGCGGGCGCCGCCGGCGACGGCCGCCAGGCTGTTGGCAACGGCCATGCCCAGATCATCGTGGCAATGGGCCGAGAATATCGCCCGCCCTTGGTGCCGGACCTCTCGGTACAGCTGGCGGAACAGGGCTTCGACTTCCGCTGGGGTGGTGAAGCCGACCGTGTCGGGGGCATTCAAGGTGCTGGCACCGGCAGCAATCGCGGCATTGAAGACTTCGATGAGATAGTCGGGCTCGGTACGCAAGGCGTCTTCAGCCGAAAATTCCACTTCGTCACAGTACTGCAGGGCGCGTTCGATGCCGCTGCAGGCCAGATCGATCACTTCGGACTTGCTCTTGCCCAGCTTGAATTCGCGGTGCAGCGGGCTGGTCGAGAGAAACACATGGATTCGAGAGCGATGGGCTCCCTCCAGAGCGCGGCCGGCGGCCTCGATATCGGCGGCCTGGCAGCGGGCCAGGGCGCAGGCCGTGGTATTGCGCAACTGGCGGCTGATCTCGGCGACGGCGGCGAAGTCGTCCGGCGAGGCGGCTGGAAAACCGGTCTCCATCACATCCACGCCCAGCGATTCCAGCATCTGGGCCATCCGCAGCTTGGCCTGGCGATTCATGGAAAAGCCGGGAGCCTGTTCGCCGTCACGCAAGGTGGTATCGAAGATGCGGACCTGCTGGCTGGCTACGTCACCCGGGGGGGCGGTGCTGGAGGAGTCGGTGGTCATCACGAGGGGATCCATATGATCTGGGGGGGAAATGCAGGGCCAAAAAAAAACCCGCTTCCGTTGCCGGAGGCGGGTTTTGGTTGTCTGGTTCAGGTGGTTTTCGCTTTACCTGGACAGTCGCCCTCAGCCCGCTCCTCCGCTGGTAATAAGGAGTACGAGTACGAGGGCAAGAAGCTGCAGGGCACGCGCGGACGTACCGGCAACGACCGCGATGAAGCGGGTGCTGGAAACGTCGGAAGGGCGGGTGCGAGAGAACATAGGCATCGAACTTAAACCTCTCGCATGGCGGCTGTCAATAGCTGGTTTCACCGGGGCGGAAACGGATCCGGAGCGGCTGTTCATGCCGACCTATCCGCCTTCCGCAAGGACGTATGGCCTTCCATGGCCATATTTTCCCCAGACTTCACTGATCTGACGGGAAGGCACGCAGGCAGGCAGCGAGCATCGAATCGGAGGGCGGTATCGACCTGGCGCGGGCAGGACGGTCCAGCATGGTCTGCAAAGCAGGCGGAACAGCCACCGGCCGGCTGATCAGGGGTTCGATCACGGTTTCGAACTTGGCCGGATGCGCGGTGGCGACCAGGGTCCAGGGGCGGTGATCGGCCGCCTGGCGCAGGCGATCCAGCACGGCGGCCGCGGTCGAGGTATGCGGGCACAGCAGCTCGCCGTCATCGAGGGCATGGCGCTTCAGGCTGGTCATGATGTCCGCATCATCAATGCTGAAGGCGCGCAGATGCCGGCGCAGCAGCTCTTCCTCCGGGAAGGTCCAGCGCAATCGCTCGAAATTGCTGGGTGCACCGACGTCCATGGCATTGGCCAGAGTGGCCACGGCCTCGCGAGGGCGGTAGTCCTGGCCGTCGAAATAGTCCGGCAAGGTGCGATTGGCATTGCAGCTGAGCACGATCTCGCCGATCGGCAGGCCCATGGCGCGGACCCAGGTGGCGGCCAGCGCATTGCCGAGATTGCCGGTGGGAATGATCAGGTTCAGGAGACGTCCTTCGCGCTGCCATTCCTGCAGGCAAGCCTGGGCGTAATAGGCCATCTGCGGCAGCAGCCGACCCAGACTGATGCTGTTGGCCGAGGACAAGGGCACGTCGGCTTGCAGCCGGCCATCATTCAGGGCGGCCTTGACCATGCGCTGGCAGTCGTCGAAGCGGCCGGTGACCTTGAGGGCCTGGACATTGCCGCCGAAACTGCCCAGCTGATGGGCCTGACGTGGTGATACCTTGCCGTCCGGATACAGGATCATCACCTGCAGCCCGGGCAGACCATCGAAGGCGGCGCCGACTGCCGCGCCGGTATCACCGGATGTGGCTACCAGGATGGTCAGCGGGCGAGCGTCGGCGCGGGGCAGGCGACGCAGACAGGCGGCCAGAAAGCGGGCACCAAAATCCTTGAAGGCGGCCGTGGGGCCATGGAACAGCTCCAGCACCTGCGCTTCGCCGAAACCCAGAGTCCGCAGCGGAGCCTGGAAGGTGAAGGCTTCACGGCAGATGGCGGGCAGTTCGACCTCCAGCGGATCGCCGGCAAAAAACGGCTGCAGCAGCTGACAGGCGGTTTCGGCCAGATCGGCCCCGGCGGCAAAGTCGGCCGGATGCTGTCGCGGCAGTGCGGCCGGGACATAAAGGCCGCCGTCCGGCGCAAGTCCTGCCGCGATGGCCTGGCTCAAGCCGGCGCTGACGGTGGCATCACGGGTGCTGTGGAAGACCATGGGGCGGCTCATGCGGCCACCTCGCAGGCCGATTCCAGCAGGCAGGCGGCCGGCCCGTTGATGGCCGATACGTGGCGATCGCTGTCCAGGCCGCCTTCGGCAAAAGCTGCCGCCATGGCGGCAGCGGCCTTGTCGGCATCTGCCCGGGTGGTATACCAGCCAAAGACGCTGGGACCGCCACCGGCGATGCTGGCGCCAAGGGCGTGATGGTCCAGCGCGGCCTGCTTGACGCGATGAAATTGCGGGACCAGAGCCGCACGCAGGGGTTCGACCAGAACATCTTTCAGGCCTTCACGGACCAGTTCCGGGTCGGCCTGATAGCAGCCGGCCAGGACCAGGGCCAGGTGGCTGCTCTGGCGCACAAAGACCGGCAGGTCGAAATCACGTTCCAGCGCGGCACGGGCCTTGCGGGTTTCCAATACGTGATGGGGGTGGACCACCGCGCAATGCCACTCGGCCGGCACCGGAATCCGCAGCAGGCGATCCCGGGTGGCCAGCGCCAGGCCGCCAGTCAGCATCGGGCCGACATTGTCGCCATGGCGGCTGCCGCTGGCGACGGCCTCGCCTTCCATCGCAAAGCCGTACAGGGCCTCGTGTTGGAGGGGGCGGTCGAGCAAGGCATTGGCCGCGACCAGGGCCGCGACGCAGGAGGCAGCCGAACCACCCAGGCCGGATCCCAGCGGGATGCCCTTGTCCAGAGCCAAGGCGAAGCCGTGCTGAATGCCCAGTGCCTTGCGCAGTGCCAGCAAGGCCATGCCGGCGGTATTGTGGCGCGGATCGGTGGGCAGGTCAGGCGCGCAGCCACGGATGGCGGTGATGACCACCTCGGGGCGATCGATGCGACTCACCGTGGCGATGTCCGCGGGGCCATCGATGCTGTGACCAAGGATGTCGAAGCCCACGGCGACGTTGCCGAGACTGGCACTGGCACGAGCCCGGGCGGTACGGGGGAAGGGAACGGAGATGGACATGGCAGCAAGTATCCGGGACGGCCTGATTCAGGCGTGGGCGGGCAGGGCGTGGGCGATCTGCAGCAGATCGCCGAAGACACCGGCGGCGGTGACCTCGGGACCGGCGCCGGGGCCCTGGACGACCAGAGGGTTTTCACCATAGCGGGCGGTCGTGAACTGCACGATATTGTCCGTCAGCCGGGTATGGGCGAAGGGATGCGAGGCCGGCAGCACCTGCAGACTGACCCGCGCGCCTTCCTGCGGGTCGAAGCTGGCGACATGGCGCAGCACGCCACCGCCTGCACGGGCTCGGGTCAGTGCCAGGTCCATCGGCGCATCCAGTGCCTCCAGCCGTTCAAGAAAGGCTTCACAGGACAGGGCGGCCAGTTCGGCCGGGACCAGGCTTTCGATCCGTACATCTTCCAGTGACAGCGGGTGGCCGGCTTCGCGAGCGAGAATCACCAGCTTGCGGGCGACATCGATGCCGGACAGGTCATCGCGCGGGTCCGGTTCGGTATAGCCCAGATCCCGGGCCTCCCGCAGCAGCACGGAAAAAGGCCGCGTTCCGTCATGCCGGTTGCACAGCCAGGCCAGGGTACCGGAGAACATGCCTTGCACGGACCGCAACTGATCACCGGTATCGAGCAGGCTGCGCAAGGTCTGGATCACAGGCAGACCGGCTCCTACGGTGGCCTCATAGCGCAGGCGGGCGCCGCTGTCACAGGCACGACGGATTTCCAGCCAGCGAGGCAGTGGTCCGCTGACCGCCAGTTTGTTGGGCGTCACGATATGCATGCCGGCTTTCAGCCAGGACGGGTAGCGGGCGACGACCAGCTCGCTGGCGCTGCAGTCGACCAGCAGGGCGGCATCGGCCCGCCGGCTTTGCAGGTAACTGGCAAACTCCTCGAGATCCGCGGGTCGCCAGGTCTGGGCGGCGTCCTGGCGATGGTTCAGTTCCGGATCATCGCAGTCCAGCCACATCCGTTGGCGACCGACCACGGCTGGCAGTTGCAGGTCCAGTCCGGCTTCGTGCCACAGCCGGGGTCGGGCCGCCTCCAGTTGCTGCAGAAGGCAGCTGCCGACCCGCCCCGGGCCGATCACGCCGACGGCCAGCGAGCGCGGTCCGGTGGGTGGCAACGGGGGGACCGCCTTGGCGGCGATGATCGGATCGGGCAATGTCTGGGCGAAACGCGTCACGGTGGTCTCCTTGGAGGCCCGTGCTCGCTGTGGTGGGGATCTGGATTCGACCGGCCACCTCAGGGAGGGGGGCCGGTGCGTCGATCTTGCTAAACGCGCGCAGCCACCCGCACCCCGGTGGTAATCGAGGTGATCGCGGTAGTGGTGAGCGCAAACAAGCCCGTCGACATCGACATCGACAACGCCTGCCGCAGCGGCAAGGCATCCAACGCATCGATCTGGACGGGAAGGGAAATCATGTTTTCATCATTCCCCAGCTTCGGAGGGATTGTCAAGCCTGTTGACGATCCGGCCCGGCGCGCGACTGATATTTGTTTGACGCTTTCCGGTCAGCGGACGTCTGCACTGCCGCAATCTCTGCGGAACCCTCGGTCGCAGCCACCAGTGGAGCGTGCAGTGACGGTCATGGCAGTGGCGGCCTCGCTTCCGGCGAAGGCGTGGCTCGCCGCAATGCACTGACCCGCCAAGGCCTGAGGACGGCCGCGGACGGACAGGCGATGCGGCGCAACATATTCGTGTTTTCTATAAATGCAGCGTCATGGCGGCGATCCGGCTATATACGGACCGGAGCCCATCCGGAGGGGAAGGACCATGTATCGCGTCTCGATTTCAGCATTTCTGTGGCTGTTGCTTTGTGCGGGATCCGCAATGGGGACAGGAGCAGCAGAGGATCGTCCGTCCATGGACGTCTATACACAGACACGATACCCGGTGGTGCTGGTACACGGCATGCTGGGCTTCGATACCCTGCTGGGGCTGATCCAGTACTGGGGTGACATTCCCGACCAGTTGCGCAGGGGCGGCGCCAGGGTCTATGTGGTCAGGCTCAGCCAGCTTGATTCCGATGCGGTGCGTGGCGAGCAGTTGCTGGATCAGTTGCAGGCGCTGCAGGCGATACATGGCTTTGCACGTTTCAATCTGATCGCGCACAGTCAGGGCGGCACTACTTCACGCTACGTGGCTGAGGCCCGGCCTGATCTGGTCGCTTCGCTGACCACGCTGGGCACGCCCCATGGCGGCAGCCGGGTGGCGGACGGGCTGCTGAAATGGGCGCCGGAGCCATCGCTGCAGGGGGCACTGCTGAAAGGCATGATCGAATTGCTTGGCCAGTTCGAATCCCTGGGCTCCGGAGCCGGCTTCAGTCCGCAGCGGTTTGAGACCACCTTGCAGGGTCTGAGCACGCAGCGGATGCAGGCTTTCAATCTGGATCATCCCTCGGGGGCGCCGCCCATGGCCTGTGGCAGCGTGCCTGAGCTGGCCGGCAACGGGGTGCGCTATTACTCGCTGGGCGGTACCGGAGTGCTGACCCATCCGCTGGATCCGGGCGACTATGTATTGGGCCTTGCTTCGCTGTTCTTCAAGGGCGAACCCGGTGACGGGCTGGTGGGACGCTGCGCCTCGCACTGGGGATGGGTGTTGCGTGATGACTATCCCTGGAACCATCTGGACGAGATCAATCAGCTGTTCGGGTTGCGCGGCCTGTTTTCACCGGACCCTGGCGAGGTCCTGCGGGTCCAGCTGAATCGGCTCAAACTGACCGGACTGTAGCAGGGCGGTCGGGCGCGGTGCCGACTCGAGCGGTCTGTGTCATGCGGATGGTCCGGAATGTGCGCATGGTATCAAAAGTTCATGACCGGGATCGCGCCGCCTGTGATGGATAGTCATGATGTCCTGCTGATGGATGCAAAGATGCATGAGCACCCGCGAGCATCGACAGCGAGTTCGTCAGCCGGTTTCTGGCATGGCGGAACTGGATGTCATTCCGCGACCTCCCTCCGTCAGGTGATGCGGAGTGGAAAAATGCATGGACTTTTTCTTCATCCGTCATGTGCATGGATATCCGTGCCGATATCAAGGTCGTTTGACTTGCTTTGTCGCGAGCCAAACCCATCAGTCGTGATGAATGGCCGGGGGTGGTCATTCCAGTCACGGTGGTCGGTGTCGTCATCGACGCGCATGCGTCACCAGTCCATGGAGGGGGATCATGAACAAGCATCTTGCAAGAATGGTCGTATGGCTGGCACTGCTCTGTCCGGCCATGTCCGCGATGGCCATCACGGCCACCACGACGGACGGATATGCCCGGACCCGTTTTCCCATCGTACTGGTGCCGGGGTCGTTCGGCTTCGACATGCTTCTGGGTTTCATCGACTACTGGAGCGACATACCTCAGCAACTGAGGCAAGGTGGTGCGGAAGTCTATCTGGCCAGGCTCAATCCTCTGGCGGTGAATCCGGCGCGAGGTGAGCAGTTGATCAGCCAGCTGGAGAACCTGCAGGCGGTGTATGGCTACCGTCGCTTCAATCTGTACGCGCACAGCCAGGGCGGTCTGACCGCACGCTATGTGGCGGCCGTGAGACCGGATCTGGTGGCTTCGGTCACGACGCTGAGTGCTCCCAATGGCGGCAGCCTGTTCGCCGACGGCAATACGGTGCTGGCACCCCCTGGTTCCTTGCAAAGAAGAATTCTTGCGGCGATTTCGGACCTGGGGGGCGAACTGATTTCCATCGCCTCGGGGCAGGGCCTGCAGACGGAGGACTGGCTGGCGGTGAATGCCTCGATGACTACGGCGGCGATGACCCGCTTCAATGCGCTCTATCCTGCCGGTGCACCGGGCCGTCCTTGCGGCGGTGGTCCCGAGGTGGGGGCCAATGGCGTACGTTACTATTCATTGGGGGGAACCGCGGTGCTGACCAATCCACTGGACCCGTCGGATGATGGTATGGTGCTGACCAGCCTGTTTTTCGGGTCGGTGCGCAATGATGGCCTGGTGGGGAAGTGCGCCAGTCATTGGGGCGAGGTATTGCGTGATGACTATCCCTGGAACCACCTGGATGCGGTCAACCAGATCTTTGGCCTGCGGGCCCTGTTCTCGCCGGATCCGGGTGAAGTGTACCGGGCCCAGGCCAATCGTCTGAAGCAGTCCGGCTTGTAGACAATGGTCGTGGGCAGGCCTTGCCGAAGCCGGGGGCGGCATGGCAGGTGCCGGAACGAGCCGGTCGGCGAGGACATGCGGAGGATGCCGCGATGAATCGATGGACGTATGGGCTGGGAGGGGGGCTGATCCTTGCCGGCGCGGGCGCAGTGATCGCATGGCGAGTGGCCGCGCCCATGGCCTCGCCACCTCCGATGGCGGCAGGGGATGAAGGGCCGGCGCGACCCGGACCGGCATTCACCGTGGCCGGCACCGCTTCCGGTCGGCGTCGATGGACGGCTGAACGCGAGCGTACCGAAAGCTCGCTGCGGGGCACAAGGGTCGACGGCGAGGTGGTCGTGGGGGTGGATGGGCAGCTCAAGCCCGATATCGGCTTGCGCCATCTGTTCGACTACCATCTGGCCTTGATCGGCGAGGCTTCGCTGGCCGAGATCCGCGCTCTGTTGCAGCAGGAACTGCAACGACGGGGGCTGACGGCTTCCGTGGCAGCGGCTGTCATGGCCGATTTCGATCGCTATGTGCGGCTGCAACAGGCAAGTGCCAGCCTGACTTCAGCCGCGGGCCTCAGCTTGCCGGAACAGCTGCAGAGCTTGCATCGGCTGCGACGGCAGGTGCTGGGAGACAGCCTGGCGCAGGCGTTCTACGGAGGGGATCAGGCACGCGAGGACGCGGAGCTTGCGCAACTGTCGATCGCGGCCGATCCGCTCCTTTCGGTCTCGGAAAAGCGGCAGCAACTGGAGGCATGGCAGGAGCGCGCGCAGGTCACTGACGAGGTTCGTCGGGAGCAGGAATCGGCGGTCACGGCCGAGCGGATGACGGCTGAACTGGATCGGCAGCAGGTGGATCCGGAGACCCGTCATGCCCTCAGGGCACAAGTCTGGGGCGATGCCGCTGCCGATCGTCTGGCGGATCTGGACCAGCGGCGACAGCAATGGAGGCAGCGAGTGGAACTGTATCGTCAGGCCAGCCATTCGATCGAGGCTGACCCGGCCTTGTCGTCCATGCAGCGGCAGGCCGCGCTTCGAGATCTGCAGCAGGCCGGTTTCAGCCCGCAGGAACGCTTGCGGCTGCAGGCCGTGCTGACGTCCGCCGCCGCACCCGATGGCGGCGGACACATCGATCAGTGACCGCCGCCACCGGAGCCACCGGTGAAGGGCGGTCTGGTGAACCAGATGGTAACCATGGCCAGGCCGAACATCAGTCCGAAGCACCAGAACACGTCGTTGGAGGCAAGGGTTGCGGCCTGGGCGTTGACGATCTTGTTCAGTGAGGCATAGGCGGCAGGGCCTTGCAGTCCGGCTTGGCCAAAACCGTTTAGATAGGCCTGGGTCGCCGTGGCGCCATCCTGGGTATGCTGGACCAGCATGGCATGATGGAAGGTGGTGCGATGTTCGTACATGGTGGTGCTGACCGCGGTGGCCACACTGCCGGCCAGGGTGCGCAGGAAGTTGGAAAGGCCGGATGCGCTGGCGATCTCCTCGTCCGGCAGTCCCGAGAGAATGATCTGGTTGACCGGCACGAAGAACAGGGCAATGCCGGCCCCCATCACCAACCGCGGTATCGCCACCTGGGCATAGCCGACACTGGTGTCCTGACTGGCCATCCAGAATGAGCAGGCGGCAAAGATCGCGAAGCCGATCGAGTTGAGCACCCGCAGATCGAAGTGGCGCTGGGTGGCTCCGACCAGGGGCGACATGATGATCGCCAGCAGACCGATGGGTGCTACCGCAAAGCCGGCCCAGGTGGCGTTGTAACCCATCACCTGCTGCAGCCATGTCGGCAGCACCACGGTGCCGCCGAAAAAGGCGAACATACCCACTGAAAGGCACAGCACGCCGATGCCGAAGTTCCTCCGCCCCAGCAGGCGCAGATTCACCACCGGATGCTTGTGCATCAGCTCCCAGGCTACCAGGAAGGTCAGACAGACCAGGGCGACCACGCCCAGCACGATGATCAGCTTCGAGGCGAACCAGTCGTAGTCGTTGCCCTTGTCCAGCATGAACTGAAGGCTGCCGACGCCGACGGCCAGCAGGAACAGGCCGATGCCGTCCAGCGGGATCTTGGCCGTGCGGGTTTCACGCTTGCGCAGCAATATCCAGGTGACGGCCAGGGCGAACAGTCCGATCGGGATATTGATGAAGAAGATCCAGGCCCAGCTGTAGTTGTCGGTGATCCAGCCGCCCATGATCGGTCCGAACACCGGTGCAACGACGACCATCATCGCCCAGAGTGCCAATGCCAGCGGCCGTTTGTCCGGTGGATAGTTGTTCAGCAGGATCGACTGCGACAGGGGCACCATCGGCCCGGAAACCGCACCTTGCAGCAGGCGGAACACGATCAGCATGGTCATGCTGTTGGCCAGGCCGCACAGCACCGAGAACACCACGAACAAGGCCACCGACACGGCGAAGGTCTTCACTTCGCCGAAGCGCCGCGAAATCCAGCCGGTGAGCGGCTGCACAATCGCACTGGCCATCGAATAGGCGCTGATCGCCATCGTTCCCTCGGTGTTGCTGACGCCGAGATTGCCGGCAATGGTCCGCACCGAGACATTGACGATGGAGATGTCCAGCACCTCCATGAAGGTGGCCAGGGCGACCCCTGCAGTCAGGGCGACCAGCGCCCCGCCGGTAAGCGGGGCGCGGGCCACTGGTGCGCCGATAGCGGACTGGGCCATGGCCTGTCAGTTCCCCGTCACCGGGGCCGCATTGGCCTGGATGATGGCATCGGCGGCCTGGTCGGCATGCTGCAGCTCGTGCTGGTACACGTCGGTGCTCAGCAGTGGCTTGGCCCGCGGTACGGTGGCCAGCACCTTGCCCTCGGTATCGTGGGTATCGATGGTGGTATAGGTCGACAGGCCGATCCGTAGCGGATGCTTGGCCAGTTCGTCGGCATCCAGCTCGACGCGCACCGGCAGGCGCTGCACGACCTTGATCCAGTTGCCGGTGGCGTTCTCGGCCGGCAGCAGGGCGAAGGCGGCACCGGTGCCGGCATCCAGACCGGCGACCTTGCCGTGGAAGACCTGGTCACCGTACTGATCGGTGGTGATCTTCACCGGCTGGCCGATGCGGATGTTTTTCAGCTGGGTTTCCTTGAAGTTGGCATCGATCCACAGATCGCGCAGCGGTACCACGGTCAGCAGGGTCTGGCCGGCCTGAACCCGCTGACCCACCTGGACCTGGCGACGGGCGGCATAGCCGTCGATCGGCGAGATGATGGCATCATTGAAGTGATTGACCCAGGCGCTCAGGAACTGGGCGCGGGCCTGGATCACCGAGGGGAAGTCGGTGATCTTGCTGCCGTTGACCTGGGCACGGGCGGCGGCGGCACTGTATTCGGCCTGGGCCAAGGCGGCACGGGCGGCATCGACGGCGCGGCGGCCATTGTCCACGTCTTCGCGCGAAACGGCATGCTCGGCCAGCAGCGGATGGCGGCGCTGGTACTCGCTGAGGCGCTGCTGGTACTCGGCACGACGCTGCGCCACGGCCGCATCGGCCTGGCGGGCCTGTTCGATCTGCTGGCTGGCATTGCGCACGGCCTGGCCCAGCTGGCCTTCGGCATTGAGCAGGCTGATCTTCGCATCGACCGGATCCAGCCGCACCAGTACCTGGCCGGCCACGACGCGGTCGGTGTCTTCGACCCCCACTTCGACGACCGTGCCGTTGGTGCGCGAGGAGATTGTTACCATGTCGCCATTCACATAGGCGTCGTCGGTGGTCTCGTGCACGCTCAGCACGAAGAGGTAATACAGGTACCAGGCCAGACCGGCCAGAATAAAGATCAGGGCAATGACCAGCAGCACGCCGCGCTTTTTGCCCTTGCCTTTTTCAGTGGGTTCGGGGGTCTTGGCTTCGGGGCCGGCGCTGACCGGCTCCGCATCCTTGGCCGCCGGGGAACTCGCCGCTTTCGTCGGGGGCTCGGTTTCGCTCGCGTCGGGTGACTGCTGCTGGTACAGATATTTGTACTTGTATTCGTATTTGTACGGGGCGGTCGAGCCTTCGGCCGCTGCGCCCGTCCCGGGATTGTCGCGCTCGTTCATCAATGGGCGTCCTGATTCGAATGGGCTGGAAGGGCGGGCAGGGTCGTGGCGTGGTAACCGCCGCCCAAGGCATGGATCAGACCCAGCTGGCTGTCCAGCAGCTGGCCGTGCAATTGCAGCTCGGCGTCCTGCAGCTGCTGGATCTGCAGCTGGTTGTCCAGCAGAGGGCGCTGATTGGCAATGCCCTGATGGAACATGCGATCCAGACGCCGCCCACTGTGGGCAATGGCCTCGATCCGGGCTTGCTGCTGAAGCTGTTCGGCCTGCTGCTGCTGCATGCCGAGCACGCGCTGGGCGACATCATGCGCGGCCTGGACCACGGTGTTGTTGTAGTCGGCGACGGCGCTGTCCAGCGCGGCCTGGCTGCCGGCAAACGCGGCTTTGAGGCGTCCGCTTTCAAAGATGGGCAGGGTGATCGAAGGGCCGATGCCGCCGAAGGGACCATGCAGGCGCAGGCCCGAGCCGAAAGATGGATCCGAGCTCAGATAAGCGCCCAGAGCCGACAGGCTGACATCCGGATAAAAGGCGGCGCGGGCCTGATCGATCTGACGCGAGGAGGCTTCGATCTGCCAGCGGGCGGCGGCGATATCCGGGCGTCGAGCGATCAGACCGATGCGGGCATCGGCCGGCAGTCGGGTGTCCGGCTCGGGCAGGGGGCGTGGTTGCAGCCAGTCCAGCTGGGCCGGATCCACGCCCAGAATTGCGGCCAGTGCGACCAGGTCCAGCCGGGCCTGGCCATCGATACCGGCGCTGGCCTGACGCAGCTGGGCCAGCTGGGCGGTGCTGGTATCGATGTCGCGCGGATCGGCGATGCCGGCATTGACCCGCGACTGTGCCAGTTGCAGCAGGTGGGAGGCCAGTTGCTCACTTTGACGTGAGAGTGCCAGCCGACTCTGCTGGGTCTGCCAATCGTAATAACTGCTGGCGATCTGATACTGCAGGGCATTGGCGGTGACAGCCTGTTCGGCTTCGGCGGCACGGGTCAGGCCGACCGCCTGGGCCACGGCGGCCTTCTGCTTGCCCCACAGGTCCAGATCCCAGCGTGCGGTCAGACCGACGATGCCGCCGGCGCTGGTGCTGGCGTTGCTGTAGGAGTCACGCCCCAGGCTGGCCGGCAGGCCGTCGACGCGATTGCGGCCGTAGCCGATGCCGCCACCCATGGCGGCACCGACCGTGGGTCCGAGCTTGGCCCGTTCGCTGTCGACCTGGCGGGCGGCGCTGTGATAGCGCGCCAGCGCCTGATCCAGGGTGGTGGCATGGCCTTGGGCCATCTGCATCAAGCGGTCCAGCTGGGGATCCCGGTACTGTTTCCACCATTGGGCTTGCGGCCACCCGGCTTGACCGGTCGGCAGGCCGGCCAGCGGTACTTGTTCACGCGGGGTGAACGTCGGTGGACGGATGCTGGGCGCACAGGCCGTCAGCAGCAGGCCTGCGAGCAGGGTCACTGCCAAGCCGCCGTGGCGGCGTGCGCGAGCACCCCGACGTGAGTCTTCAGTCAAGCCTGTTTGCATATGCGTCCATGGTGGGTCGGACCCTGCGAGGGTGCAGTGCTGAAGTGTAACCCAAATTACGGTTTTGCCTAGGGGATGCTAGAATGCGGTTCGAGCCACCCGACGAGAGCGCCTGATTCCGGCAGCCATGAGCAGTGATGAACCCTTGAACAGCCCGGATACGACCGAGGAAGGCTGTCCGCCCCGCAGCAGGCGCGGTGAAAGGCGGCGACAGGCGCTGTTGCAGGCGGCCCGCCGATTGTTCACCGGTCAGGGTTACGAAGCGACCTCGCTGCAGCAGATCGTGAAAGAAGGCGGCGGCTCGCTCAGCACGGCCTACCAGCTGTTCGGCAGCAAGGCCGGCATTTTTCGCGCGGTGATCCTGGAGATGGCCATTCATATCCGCGAGCAGGCCTTGTCGCAGAGTCTGCTGGAGCAGCCGCCGGCCGAGGCCTTGCCGCGCATCGCCGAGCAGTTGCTGGCCTTCAGTGTCGATGCCGAGGTGCTGGCGATCCGGCGTCAGCTGATTGCCGAAAGCCATGCCATGCCCGAACTGGCCGCCGAGCTGCATGCCTGGTTCGAGGAACATCTGTATCAGCCGATACAGGCCTATTTCCGCCGATGGAGCCATCGATGCGATTTTGTCGTGGCCGATCCCGAGCAGCTGGCCTCGCTGTTCATGCAGATGTGCTGCAGCTGGCATATGCATCATCTGCTGCTGGGCGTGGGCGACCGGCCGGAGCCGGCCGAACTCGCCCGGGTGGCCAGAGCGGGCGTGGAACTGTGTTTTTCCACCGCCCGTGAACGGGCCGTTGTCGGCCCCGGTCAGGGGGCCAGCTGCAGCTGATAATCAGCCAGGCCGTTGGCCTGCTGTCCGATCTGCTTCACCTTGGGACCCTTGCCTGCATTCTCCAGATCCGCCTGGCCAGGAGCACTGGCAAACAGCACCGGACCGGCGGTCCTTATCGGTACAAAGTGCCATGACGGGGCCGGCAGATCAGCCGTTTTCAGCTGTGGATGGGCGCGCAGCCAGTCAGCGAGGATCTCGCGGTTGCCATCGGGTGCCGAAAACACGATCGCTGCGGCATCCACGCCGGGGATGTGCCCGCCGCCGCTGGCCCGGTAATTGTTGGTGGCCACCACAAAGAACTGCTGCGGATCCACCGGCTGGCCCCGGTAGCGCAGATCGACGATGCGCTGACCCACCGGCTGGCCGAGGTCGATGCGGTAGCTGAGATCACCTTGCAGCTGGTCGAAATTGAAGCCAGGCCAGGCCGGGTTCAGCAGCGGCTGGGGCCCGGTCTTTGCGGGGTCGATGCGGTTGAAGTGCTGGGCGCCGGTTTCCAGCCATTGCTTCAGTGTCGCACCGCTGACCTTGACTGCCGCCAGGGTATTGGGGAAGAAATACAGATCGGCCGCGCTGCGCAGGGTCAGCGGTCCGGCGGCGACATCGGTGAAGTCACCGGGGCCCCCGAAGCCGGTGCGAAAGGCCGCGGCTGCCGACAGAATCGGCAGGCCGGCCAGATCGGGACGCACCCGCGGCAGCGTCTTGCGCAGATAGTCCAGCTGGGCGGCATTGACCACGGCCACCGCGTTGCTCTGGCCCAGATCGGCGAAATAGCTGGTCATCCGGATCCGGCTGGAACCGATGGGGGTATTCACATAGGCCATGGCCCCCTGGTGGACCTTGGCGATCAAGGGTGCGACCCATGGCGCGCCGGCGACGCAATGGCCGGCCTGCGGGCAGATCGGCTCGAGCTTGACCCGGGTCCGGTCACGCTGCACCTGCCAGTGGTCGTTCTGCCATTGCAGTTGCAGCTCGATCACGCCCAGATCCTTGCCGAAGAAATCCGCCATCACCGCCGGCACGCCGGCGACCCGGCCATGGATGTTGTCGACCTGATCGATGCCGGCAAAATGCGGGCCGGGGAACTCGGCATGCTGATGGCCCAGCAGCAGTGCATCAAAGCCCGGCACCTTGGCCAGCGGCAGGGCGCCGTTTTCCATGTCCGGATGGTAGGCCTCGCCATCCAGCCCACCGTGGACCAGACCGATCACCAGATCGGGATGCTGCGCCTTGATCGCCGGCAGATAGCGCTTTGCGGTTTCCACCAGACCCTGGACCTGGACCTTGCCGGTCAGGTTCTTGTGGTCCCACTGCATGATCGGCGGCGGCGTGAAGCCGATGATGGCGACGCGCAGCGGAACGCGGCGCATGCGGCCGTCCGGCTGGCGGACCTGGATCTCGTGGCGCACGATGGTCCACGGCTTGAATACTGGTTGGCCGGTCTGCAGGCTGGTCAGATTGGCCAGCACCAGCGGCATGGTCGGACCATGGCAGTGCTCGACGGGGACACCGCTGACCTGCATCGGGGTGCCGCTGACCTTGGACAGGAAGGGCAGGCCGTAATTGAATTCATGGTTGCCGATGGTGCCGCCGTCGTAGTGCAGACGGTCCATGACCTGATAGATCGCCAGTTCATGCTTGCAGTCCGGCGGCTGGATCAGAGCCTGGTAGTCGGCCAGTACCGTGCCCTGGATGGTGTCGCCGGCATCGAACAGCAAGGTGTTGTGATACTGCCGCCGTGCCTGGGCGATCAGGCTGGCAACCCGCTCCAGCCCGACGCTGGCATCGTCATGCTGCTTGTAGTAATCGTAGCTCAGTACATTGGAATGCAGATCCGTGGTTTCCAGAATCGCGACCTGGGCCGAACTTCCGGCCGGCAGCGCCTCCGTGGCGGCGGATGCCGAAGCGGCGGACAGCAAGGTTGCCAGGCAGGTGGCGGACAGCAGCGAGAGACGGGGAAGCAGGGCCATGACAGAGAAACCGGAAACGGGGCCATGACGCTAGCAGATTCGTGCCGACATGACGATGACAGCGGCCTCGGCCGGACGCCGACAGAGTGCCGGCTTAGGGTCAGGGTTGACCGCCGATCCAGGTTTCCACCACGTGCAGTTCGTCATCGAGCACCGCGAAATCGGCCCGGTAGCCGGCAGCGATCCGGCCGTGGCTGCGGCTCAGGCCCAGCCATCGGGCCGGATACTCGCTGGCCATCCGCGAGGCTTCAGCCAGCGGCAGGCCCAGCCAACGCACCGTATTCCGTACCGCGGAGGCCATGTCCAGGGCCGAGCCAGCCAGGGTGCCATTCTCGTTCTGGCAGATGCCGTCACGGGCGGTGATGGTCTGGCCGTTGAGCTTGAAGCTGGGCTGATCCGAGCCTACGGGCGGCATCGCATCGGTGACCAGCACCATCTTGCCACGCGGCTTGGCGGCGATGGCGACGCGCAGGCTGGCCGGAGCGACATGATGACCGTCCACGATGATGCCGCACCAGCTGTCGGGATCATCCAGAGCCGCGCCGACCACGCCCGGCTCGCGACTGTTGAGCGGTGTCATGGCATTGAACAGGTGGGTGAAGCCGACGATGCCTGCATCCAGCGCGGCGCGGATGGTGGCATGATCCGCGGCGGTATGTCCGGCGGCGAGAATCACGCCGGACCCGGCCAGGTGGGCAATCGCGTCAAGACCGACGCGCTCCGGTGCGAGGGTCAGCATGGTTACGCCACGGTGAGCCTTGGCCAGCAGCGCGTAATCCCTGGCGTCCGGCAGCCGGAACAGTTCGGCATTGTGGATGCCGCGACGCTGGGTCGCCAGGAACGGGCCTTCCAGATGAATCCCGAGGATGCCGGGAACTCCTGCGGCGATGGCTTCGTCCACGGCGGCGATGGCGACTTCCATCGTGGCCTGGGTATCGGTGATCAAGGTCGGCAGCATGGCGGTGGTGCCAAACCGTCGATGGGCCCGGGCGATGCCGCGCAAGGTTTCCGGATCAGGGTTGTCGTTGAACAGCAGGCCACCGCCACCATTGACCTGGACGTCGATAAAGCCCGGCAGCAACAGTCGACCTTGCAGGTCATGGCGGGCCAGGTCCCGGATCTCGGGGGCTTCTTCGTCGAAGATGCCGACGATGCGTTCGCCTTCGATCACGACGGCCAGTCCTTCACGCGGACCGTGATGGCCCATCACTCGACCATGGACCAGGGCTAGACGATGCATTGCAGGGACTCCGTGACGTGGCGCAGAGGCGGCGGGAGACGAGGATTGTATCCTCTCGCCATCGAAAGGCCGTGGATGGCCATGATGATATCCCCACTGGCGGAGACAAAAGCGGTTTCAGCCGGTCCGCCGTCGGCGGGGGACCTCAGCCTGTCTCGGAATCGTCACTTGCCTGGTCCAAGGTGCGAGTCTGGGGCCTGCACGATGCAGGCCATGAGCGGGTCGCGCGCCGAGGAGCTGGCCCATGGAGTTGCGCATGACGAGATCCGGATTCGGCGGCCTGGCACCCTGGTCCCGCCTGGCGCGCCGTACAGGCTGGTATACCGGCTGGCTGCTGGCGGCGGCATGGCCGGTCGGCAGCTTGCTGGCGGATGAGCCGATACCCGTGCATGCCCGTGCGGCCAAGGTGTTGCTGCTGGCCCATCGGGGAGCCAGCGCCCTGCGTCCCGAACACACGCTGGCGGCCTATGCCCTGGCCATTGCCGATGGCGCCGACTATGTCGAGCCTGATCTGGTTTCCACGCGCGACGGTTTTCTGGTGGCCCGCCACGAGAACAATATCACCGAGACCACCGATGTCGCGCGGCATCCCGAGTTTGCCGCGCGACGGACCACCAAGCGGATCGATGGGCAATCGGTCACCGGCTGGTTCACCGAGGACTTCACGCTGGCCGAGCTCAAGACCCTGCGCGCTCGTGAACGCCTGCCGGCACTGCGCGGCACTCGATATGACGGCCAGTTCCAGATTCCGACCTTCGACGAGATCATCGATTTCGTGGCGGCCGAGTCCAGTACCCGTGGCCGGGTGATCGGCATCATCCCCGAGATCAAGCATTCCACCTGGTTCCGTCAGCTGGGTCTGCCCATGGAAGACAAGGTATTGCGGACGTTGCAGGACCATGCCTATACGCGCATCGCACCGATCGAGATCCAGTCCTTCGAGATCGGCAACCTTAAATATCTGCATGCGCGGCTGAGGAATCTGCCCCTGCATGTGCGACTGTTGCAGTTGCTGGGCGAATCCGGCGAACGGCCGGGTGATGTGCTTGCTGCCGGCGGCCATCTGACCTATGCGGAGATGGAGCGGCCGGCCGGCCTGGCCGAGATCGCCCGCTATGCCGATGCCATCGGCCCCGCCACCCGGCAGATCATTCCCTTGCGCGACGATGGCCGGCTGGGCAGGCCGACCTCACTGGTGGCCGATGCCCATCGCGCAGGGCTGGACGTGCATGTCTATACCTTCCGGCCTGAGAATGTCTTTCTTGCACGAAACTTCTGGCAAGGCACATCGCCGCAGGCCCGCTCTCCACAGGGATCGATTGCCGAGATCCGGCGTTATCTGGCCACCGGGATTGACGGTTTCTTCACGGATGATCCAGCCCTGGGGCGTGTCGCACTGGATGAGTACGGACACTGATCGTCTGCTGATCGCGGACTCGGAGCTTGGATTCTGTGAATGGGACCACATTCTCAGTTGTGGCGGCAGCGTATGCTGACCGCACGGTCTGCCCCGCGGCTGCCTCGGCAGCTGCCCGGTCCCTCGCTTTCCTCGTTGCAACAGGAGATGACACCATGACGAAGCATGACGATCTTGCCCAGCGCCGACAGGCTCCGCTGACCACCCCGACCGATCTGGGCGAGGAGGCGCGCGCCGAGCTGGCAGGCGGGCTGCGGATTCTGCTGGCGGATGTATTCGCCCTGTATCTGAAGACCAAGAACTTCCACTGGCATGTCAGTGGCCCTCATTTCCGCGACTACCATCTGCTGCTGGACGAACAGTCCGACGAGCTGTTCGCGATCACCGATCCGATTGCCGAACGGGCCCGCAAACTGGGCGGTACGGCGCTGCGCTCGATCGGCCAGATCGCCAGGCTGCAGCGACTCTCCGACAATGATGCCGACTTTGTCGATGCCAAGGACATGCTGGCTGAATTGCGTCAGGACAACCAGGCGCTGGTGGTATCACTGCGGCAATTGCATGAACTGTGTGACGAGAAGGGCGATGTAGCGACCGCCAGCCTGATCGAAAACTGGATCGACGAGGCCGAGCGGCGCGTGTGGTTTCTGTTCGAATCCACTCGCTGACGGCACGTCGGCTCATTGCATGAAAAAGGGCGCTTCGGCGCCCTTTTTCATGCATATCAATCAAGCTCTCATGAGCTTTCGCATTTTCCTGGTGCCATCAAGACCGATATTTGATAGGTCATGCATAGATGCTTATGAACAAAAGCTGCCATGGACGGATTTTCCAGTGATGAGTCGACGGTTCCTGGCGGGCATGGACGTGCGCCAGAAGATGCTGCTGCGGATCTGGGCTTGATATTGCGCGGGCTGTGCGTCGGATGTCATGTCGCTGTCATCGAAGTTGAATATTGGATGTCTAGATTGGCATCGGATTCCCCGATGCCTTCCGGACTTACGATCTATGTCTTGCAACCGTTTCGGTTCAGCACCCCGTCTGCTCGCGATTTCCTGTGGCCTTGCCCTGACGATGGCGGCTTTGCCTGCTGCTGCCAATGAAGCTGCGCCCGACCCGTCTCCCGTGCCGGTGGCTCACAAGCCCAAGACCACCAATCTGGAGGCGGTGACGGTGGTATCGCGAGGCGAAACCCGCCAGGTGCAGTCGATCAGCAGCGTCGATCTCAAGCAGGCCGTGCCGGGGACCAGTGCGCTGAAAATTCTGGGCGAGCTGCCCGGGGTGCAGTTCCAGTCGTCCGATCCCTTCGGTGCCTACGAGTGGTCGACCCAGATTACCTTGCACGGTTTCGATCAGAGTCGGCTGGGCTTTACGCTGGATGGCATTCCGCTGGGCAATATGAGCTATTCGGTGACCAATGGCATGCAGGTGAGTCGTGCCATCTCTACCGAGAACATCGCCTCGGTAGAGCTGGCCCAGGGGGCGGGTGCCTTGGGCACCGCATCCAACTCCAATCTCGGCGGTACCATCCAGTATTACTCGGCGGATCCCGACGAGAAGGCCGGCGTCCGCTTCAATCAGATGGTCGGTTCCGACTCCGCGGCCCGCAGCTACGTGCGCCTGGATACGGGCGACCACCATGGTTTTTCCATGTATGTGTCCTACACCGGATCGGATACCGACAAGTGGAAAGGTTATGGCGCCCAGAAATATCAGCAGGTCAATCTGAAGGCCTTGTATCAATGGGGCGACGGCAACCGGATCAGTCTGTTTGCAGATGAATCCGATCGCCATGAACACGATTACATGGATCTGTCCAAGACCAGTGCCAAGGCGCTGGGCTACAATTACGATTATCTGCAGCCGAACTGGAAGGCGGCCTTGCAGATGGCCAATGCCTACCACAACACGGGTGCCTATGGCGGCGTGGCCAATGGATATCCCGGTTCGATGTCGGGCCTGCCCGCGGATTACGACTGGCTCGATGCCTCGTATTATTCCGGTGGCGGTATCCGTCGGGACTATCTGACCGGCCTCAATGGCCAGTTCACCCTCAGTGACCATTCCACGCTGGAAGCCACCGTTTACGATCAGACCAGCAAGGGCGAAGGCCAGTGGACCACGCCGTACGTGAGCTCGCCGGCCTCGGGGCTGCCGGTCTCGATGCGGACCACCGATTATGCGCTGGACCGCCTGGGCGGCACCGCCGACTGGAAGTACACCGTCGGCAACAACGACATCGTGGTCGGGCTGTGGCTGGAACAGGCGCAGAACACCACCGAGCGCAACTACTTCAATCTCTACGGACCCTTCAGCAACCTGTTCGATTTCTATTCCCGCGACACCCCGTTCCGGCGTGACTTCCTGCAGAAATACACGATGCAGACCGGGATGGCCTATGCCCAGGACACGCTGCACTTCCTGGATGATCGCCTGACCGTGAATGTAGGCACCAAGGCCTTGTATGCCAACACCAAGGCCCAGTCACTGGTGGCTACCAGCTCCTATGCCCAGGGCCAGATCGCTGCGCACAGCGGCTTTCTGCCCCAGGTCGGTGTCGACTACAAGATCGATCAGCATCAGGACATCTACGCCTCCTACAGCAAGAACATTGATGCCTATGGCATGCTGCCGTTCTCGACTTCGCAGTCGGCCTTTGACAGCAGCAAGTCGACGCTGAAGCCGGAGTCCTCGCAGACCTACGAGCTGGGTTATCGGGTGCAGACCGGGCAGTTCGAGGCTTCGGCCGATCTGTACTACACCCACTTTGCCAATCGACTTCTGGCCACCACGCCATGCTCGGCCATCCAGACGTGCGCATCGGTGCTCAGCAATGTCGGCGGAGTCAAGAGCAAGGGCGCCGACGTGGCCGTGGTCTGGCATCCCAACCGCCATGTCCGCTGGTTGAATTCGGTTTCCTGGAACAACTCCAAGTACCAGAACGACTATCTCAATGGCGGGTTGGTGGAAACCCGTGGAAAGTATGTGGTCGGCATTCCCAGCTGGATGTACTCCTCCACCTTGAACCTCCGCTTCGGCCACTTGAGCTTTGATGTCGACGGAAAATATACCGGTCGTCGCTATATTACCTATACCAATGATTCCTCGGTCGGCGGCTATTGGCTGTTCAATGCCGGCGTCAATTATGATTTCGGCCGCGTGATCCGCGATGTGGAAGATATCAGCGTCGGCTTCAACGTCTACAATCTCGGCAATCAGCGTTATTTCGCCAGTGTCGGCACCAGCGGCTGGGTGGCAAGCGATCCCAATGGCTATTGGCAGACGCTGCAGGTCGGTGCACCGCGACAGTTCTTCTTCAATGTCAATGTGAAGATATGAATCGGCGGTAAAACCCGATATCGACGGCCGCCGGCCTTGTCTGGCGGCCGTTTTTGTGTCTGATGACTGGATGTGGATATCGATCCGAACGGATTCCTGAGGCACCAGATCCCGGGTCCGCACTGCCTGCTGTCGACCATTCCCGGACCTCAGGTGATGGCGGAGCGGTCCTGTTCCGATGCCGGGTGGCCTATCCATGCTTTCGTTGCGTCATCGGTGCCGGAACGGCACTGCCTGGTTGCAGCGCAACTAGGCAGTGAAGGTCATCACGGTTAAAGTGGAAAAAGCATCATCCGCGGCTTGGACGGCGAAGAAGTCGGGCCCGGCCGGTGGCGGTTTGATCAGAGTGCTCGCTGTCAGCCTTCCGGCGACAGCGCGGCAATGACACTGGCGGAGCGGGTCGGGTGATTCAGGCAGCACAAAGTCGTGCACGGACGCATGGCTGCAGTCGACGAGGTCGGCCGAAGCGCGAGGGCGCGCCGGCCGGCCATCCTCGGCCGCCGCACGTACGGAACAGACGGCAGGGAACAGAAGCATGACAAAAACAGCGAAGATCTGGCGACGCAAGTCGGTAGCGCAATTGCAGGCCGACGCCGCCAGCCCCGGGGGCTTTCGGCGGGTATTGGGCCTGTGGCAGCTGACCGCGATCGGCGTTGGCGGCATCATCGGGGTCGGCATCTTCGTGCTGGCAGGCCAGCAGGCGGCGACCAATGCGGGGCCCGCCGTGGCGCTGAGCTTTCTGCTGGCAGGGCTAGGCAGCGCCTGTGCGGCGCTTTGCTATGCGGAGTTCGCCGGCATGATTCCGGTCACCGGCAGTGCCTACACCTATGGCTATGCCGTGCTCGGCGAGCTGGTCGCCTGGATCATCGGCTGGGATTTGTTGCTGGAATACGCGCTGGTCGTTGCCGTGGTGGCGATCGGCTGGTCCGGCTATGTGCAGGTGCTGCTGGCTTCGGTGGGCATCGAGCTGCCGATCTGGGCCCGGCGCAGCATGAGTGACGCCACCATGCACTATTACCTGCATCAGTTGCTGGCCGGGCTTGGGCTCAGTTATTCGTCCGGACCGCCTGCGCCCACCGACGGCTATCGTTTCAATGTGATCGCGGCCGCGGCCTCGATCGGCGTCGCGGGTCTGCTCAGCCTGAAAACCGAGTGGGGCGCACGTTTCAATACCGTCGTGGTCGGGATCAAGTTGCTGGCGGTACTGGCCGTGGTCGGCGTCGGCGTGTTCTATATCCACCCGTCCAACTGGCATCCGTTTGTACCGGCTCGTATCACCGATGCTGCAGGGGTGGGGCATTTCGGCTGGCAAGGCGTGCTGACCGGTGCCAGCGTGGTCTTCTTTGCCGTATTCGGTTACGACACCCTGACCACCGCCGCCGAAGAGGCACGCAATCCGCAGCGGGATCTGTCGCGGGCGGTGATGCTGTCCCTGGCGGTGGCGATGGTGCTGTATATCGCCGTATCGCTGGTCCTGACCGGCATCACTTCGTATAGCCGGCTGGGTGGTGATGCCTCGGTTTCCGATGCGTTCCGTTCGATCGGGCTGGGCTGGCTGGCGACGGCCATTGCCGCAGCGGCGGTGGTCGGGGTCACCAGCGTGCTGTTTGCCTTTATGCTGGGGGCGGCCCGCATCGGTTTCGCGATGGGGCGCGACGGCTTGTTGCCGGCCTGGTTCTCGCGTCTGCATCCGCGCTTCGGCACGCCGGCCCGACCGACCATGCTGCTGGGCTGTTTTACCGGGCTGGTGGCTGGCCTGCTGCCGATCAGCGAGGTGGCCGAGCTGGTCAATATCGGTACGCTCAGTGCCTTTGTTCTGGTATGCGGCGCCGTATGGCTGCTGCGCCGCCGGCAACCGGAACTGGTCCGCGGTTTCCGGGTGCCGGCCATGAACCTGGTCGCGCCGCTGGGCATGGCTTTTTCGGTGCTGCTGATCGCTGGTTTGCCCTGGGTGACCTTCGAGCGGTTCCTGATCTGGATGGGCCTGGGTCTGCTGCTTTATTTCGGCTACGGCATCCGCCACAGCCGTCTCGGTCAGGCCGAGGGCGACTGAACACAGGGGCCGCATTGCGGCCTCTGTCTTGCCCCTGATATCGGTAATGGTTATCATTTGACATTGCTTTTCGCAGCCGGCCACGCGCCGGCCACGGAGAGTGACGGCATTCGCAGCGCGTCGATGGCTCGCGCGGTCTCTGGTGTCTTGACCTGACAGCAGGCATCAGGGTCGGACCACTGATCGGCTGATGGTTCCCAGATCTTGCAAGCAGGCTGACATGACGCGGAAAGTGCTGTTTCAAATCCACTGGTTGCTGGGCATCACGGCCGGTCTGGTTCTGGCCGTGATGGGTGTGACCGGCGCGATGATGAGCTTTCAGGACGAGTTGATGGCCGCCTTCAGTCCGGAGGTGGTCGGCGTCACCCCATCATCCAGTCCGCGCATGGAGCCATCGGCCTTGATGGCGGCTGCATCGGCACAGCACCAAGGACAGCCGGTGGCCGCTCTGGTTCTGGATGCGGCCGCGGACCGGGCCGCCCAGGTGGAGTTCGCGCCCAGCGATCCGCGCCAGCATCATGGCGACCGCAGCTATATCAATCCCTATACCGGGCAGCTGCTGGGTCTGCCGCATGGCGCTGCCTTTTTTCTGGGTGTGCGCAATCTGCATCGTTATCTGTTGCTGCCCGGAGATGCCGGTGGCATCGGTCGGCCGATCACCGGGATTTCCACGTTTGCGCTGATCTTCTTCGCCTTGTCGGGAGTGTATCTGCGCTGGCCGCGCAAACCGCTGGACTGGCGCAACTGGCTGACCCTGGATCTGCGCCGGCGCGGCCGTGATCTCTATCGCCAGTTGCATGCCGTGATCGGCGCCTGGCTGGTGGTGCTTTATCTGCTCAGTGCGCTGACCGGGCTGTGGTGGTCGTTTGAATTCTATCGCGGCGGGCTGACCCGGATGCTGAGCAGCACGCCGGCAGCCACGATGCCACGGCGTACCGCGGAAGGGCATGGCGGTGGCCGGGACGGCCATGACGGCTTCCGGATGGATCCGGCCATTCTGGACGTCAGCTGGCAGCAATTCCGGCGCGCGGCGGGTCCGGACATCGCACGGGCCAGTGTCATGCTGCCTCGCGCAGCCAAGGGGCAGCTGGTGATCCGCGCACTGGACCGTCATGCCCGCTATGGGCGGATGACGGACGACTGGAGTTTCGCCGCGGATGATGGCCATCTTGTCGGGGTTCGGCGTTATCGGGCACTGGCGACCGGTGACCTGATTCTGGGGCATATCCTGCCGATCCATGATGGCAGTTTCTTCGGTCTGCCCGGACGGGTGCTGCTGCTGCTGTCGAGCCTGAGCATGCCCTTGTTCACCGTCACCGGGCTGCTGCTGTATATCGGTCGTCGTCGACAGAAGCGGCGTTTGCGGACCATCGCCTTGCCTGCTGCTGCAGGCGGGGCGACCGATGGACCCTTGATCATCTACGCCAGTCAGGCCGGCCATGCCGAACGGCTGGCGCGGCTGACTGCCCGGGCTTTCCACGTCCAGGGCCAGATGCCCCGCCTGCTGGCACTGAACAACTGGCAGCCAGACCAGGTTCGAGATGGGCAGTTGTGTCTGTTCGTGGTCAGTACCTATGGTGAAGGCGAGCCGCCGGATCAGGGGCGGCTGTTTGCCAAGTCGCAATTGTGCAGCGCGATCCCTCGCCGGCTGCCGGCTCTGGAGTTCGCGGTGCTGGCCTTGGGTGATCGGCTCTATCCCGATTTCTGCGCGTTCGGCAGGCAGCTGGATACCTGGCTGGAGCAGTCCGGTGCCCGGCGGGCCTTTCCCATGCTGGCGCTGGATGGCGACAGCCCGGCGGGCCTGCAGCAATGGCAACGGCAGTTGCGCCGCTGGGGTGTTGCGGCGACGGACCATGTCGGCTGGGGCGAAGTGCCGTGGCAGCGCTGGCGCCTTCTGGAACGCCGCTGTCTGAATCCGGGATCACCGGAGCATCCGGCCTACTGGCTGCGACTGGCCGCTGTCGATGCCGGGCTCGCGCCGTGGAGGGCTGGCGATCTGGTGGAGATCCTGCCTGCCGACGCACCGGCACGCATGCAGGCCTGGCTGGATCGCCTGGCCGTCATCGAACCTCGGGCCACGGCCGCCGATGGCAGCCATGTGGCAACGACCTGCGCCGGTTCAGCCACCGCGACGGAGGTCGCCGAAGTGGCTGGCATTCCTGAGCTCAAGCCGCGCGAGTATTCGATTGCCTCGATCGAGGCACAGGGCGAGATCCAATTGCTGGTACGTCAGGTTCGACATGCCGATGGAAGTCTGGGTGTCTGTTCTGGGTGGTTGACCGAAGGTCTTGAGATCGGCGACACGATTCCGCTGCGGATTCGATGCAACCCGGGCTTCCATCCGCCGTCGGAGTCCACGCCGCTGATTCTGATCGGCAGTGGTACCGGCCTGGCCGGCCTGCTGGCCCATCTGCGGGCACGTGTCGCGGTCGGCGCCGGTGACAACTGGCTGGTGTTCGGTGAACGCCACGCCGGTTCGGATGACTTTTTCGAGGAAGAACTGCGTCAGGCGCAGCAGGATGGGTTTCTGCAGCGACTGGATCGGGTCTATTCGCGGGATGGGCAAGGGCCGCGCTACGTCCAGGACCAGTTGCAGATAGCCGCGGCTGATCTGCTGTTCTGGGTGGAGCGTGGCGCGGCGATCTATGTCTGCGGCAGCCTGCACGGCATGGCGACCGACGTGGATCTCTGTCTGCGCGGGATTCTGGGCTCAAGCCAGCTCGACGCGCTGAGCCTGGCCGGCCGTTATCGCCGCGACGTGTACTGAATCCGGCGCAGCCTCCGCCATTCAGGCCGTGGCACGTCCGATCGCAGGATCGCTCATGCTGGCCGCGCCGGTTTCCACATGGCCGGCCATCCGCTGCAGATAGTCCGGTCGCTGGCTGCAGCGCACGCTGACATCGTACCAGTGATAGCGTGCAGCCAAAGGCAGACTCAGCCGGAGGCTTTCGCCGGCAGCCAATGTCAGCCGGCGTGGCGGGCGGCTCTGGTAGAGGTCCTCGATCTGCAATTCCACCGCGATCCGGTCCGGATTGGCCAGGCTCAGCACCAGCTCGCCGCTGGCCGGGTCGGCCCATGTCCCTGCGCGTGGTTCCGCCGCCGCCGTCGGGTCATGGCTGAACTGGCGCAGAAAGCCGTTCGGACCATGAATGTCCAGCCAGCGGACAGGACCTGTCCGGCTGGCCGCCTCGGGCCAGGCCACCAGCATCTGGCTGCCTGCCGCCACGCTGTAGAACCATGGCCCGGCGACATCGTCACGGGTATGGGCATTGAGCGCCACGCCGACCGTGCCACGATTGTCCAGCAACAGACTGCGCTCTCCGCGGGGACCGATCTGCAGGCTGACCTCGAAATCGTAGGGCAAGGCCCGGGCAGGTCGTTGGCCCGGCTCCTGCTGCGGCATCGATTGTCGGGCCGGTGGCTGCGGTGGCGGCAGTCTGCAGCTGGCATCGGTGGCGGCGATGGTATGTCGGGTCGATGGCAGGCTCGGCCAACCGGCATCACGGCGGCTGAAGTCGAGCGCCGAGGTCAGATCGCCGGCCAGACTGCGGCGCCAGGGGCTGATGTTCGGCTCGGCCACGCCGAAGCGACGTTCCAGCAGGCGGATCACCGAGGTGTGATCGAACAGCTGTGAATTGACCCATCCACCGCGGCTCCAGGGCGAGACCACCAGCATGGGGACCCGGATGCCGAAGCCCACCGGTACGCCTTGATAGTCTTCGCCGCGGGTATCGATATTGCTCTGGCCCAGCTCGGACCGGATTGCGGGGATGGGCGGCGGGACATGATCGAACAGGCCGTCGTTCTCGTCGTAATTGATCAGGAATACGGTCTTGGACCAGGTCTCGGGATGTCGCGCCAGCGATTCCAGCAGGCGTGATACCAGCGATTCGCCGTAGCCTGGTGTCGCCTTGGGATGCTCGCACAGGGCAAACGGCGCCACGATCCAGGAGACCTGAGGCAGGCGACCCTGATCGAGGTCACGATGGAAAGCCTGGACCAGCGGCTCGCCCAGGGTGCTGGCCGCATTTTCAGCCGTGGACCCTTCGGCCCAGGCTCGGCCCTTGCGATACAAGGCGGTATCCGGATCAAGCTGACGGAAGCTGGCAAAGGACTGCAAGGCGTTGTCGCCGAAATTGTCGTACTCCTGGTACAGCTTCCAGCTGACTCCGGCCTGCTCAAGCCTTTCCGCATAAGTGCTCCAGTGCAACGCCCCCTGCCAGTCCGGGTTGTCACGCGACATGTCGGCCGTCCAGTTGCCGTCATCGACGTTGTCCACGGCCTGGCGGCCGGCGTTGCCGACCGACAGGCCGCTGCTGCCGCTGAACAGAAACAGCCGGTTGGGGTTGGTGGGGCCGAACAGCGAGGCGTGGTAGCCGTCGCAGATGGTGAAGGCATCGGCCAGCGCGTAATAAAAGGGAAGGTCCTGGCGGGTGAAATGGCCCATCGTCATCCGGGTCTTGCGTGCCACCCAGGCATCATGGTCCTTCCAGACCTCGTGCGATCCTTTCCAGTCATGATTGAGGTCATCCATGCACTGGGCTCCGCTGCGGCGGGTATCCAGGTGAAAGGGAAGCAAGGTTTCATTTCCGCCGGGGACCAGCGGCTGTTGCCATACCGGCTTGCCGTTGCGCAAGGTCAGCGGGCGCGGGTCGCCATAGCCGCGAATCCCGCGCAGGCAGCCGAAATAATGATCGAAGGAGCGGTTTTCCTGCATCAGGATCACCACATGTTGTACGTCATCCAGCGTACCGGTCACTGTCGCGGGGGGAACGGCCAACGCCCTGGCAATCGAGGCGGGCCATAGCGGCGAACTGGCGGCAGCAGCGGACATCTGCAGGAAACGGCGGCGATCAACAGGCATGGTGGCCATCGGAAGCGGGATTAAGGACAAGGTATCGAATGTCCATGACCATACAATGGCAGATGGCCTCGCGGTGGCCGGCCGGATGCGCCCGTGTCGGCCCCGCATCGCCACGACCAGGGATGAGCGGCGATAATCCATTGTGATGGAGTGAGCAGGGCAAGCACATGAAGGATGGAAGTGTCATCGCGACGGAACGTTTTCCGCCGCCGGGTTACCTGACGCTGAAGGTGGTGGCCATCGACCGGAGTCTGGCAGGACAGGCGCGATTGACGCTGCAGGGGGTGGAACTCGCCGAGTTCGGACCGTGCCGTCCGGGCGCCTGGCTCCGCGTGTTCATCCCTGGTCCGCAAGGGGATGTGGGGCGTGTCTACAGCATCCGCGAATTTGATCGTGATCATCATCGGTTGCAGATCCAGGTGATGCGGAGGCGCCATGGCGGGGTACGCTCCGACTGGTTGCTGGAGCATCTGCAGGTGGGGGAGCACCTGCATGTGATCGGTCCGCGCGGGGGGGCCGAGCCACGTCAGGATGTCGACTGGCATGTCATGCTGGGCGACGAAACGGCCGTGGCCGCGATTGCCAGTCGCCTGCAGCGGCTCGGGCCGGAGATGCCGGTCGAGGTCAGGCTGGACGTGCCGCTGCCGGCGACAGCCTATCGGGAGGATCCGCGGATCCAATGGCTGTCAAGAGCTATCCATGCCAATGCCGAGCCTTCCCGGTTGTGGCAGGCGGTGGCGGAACTGCCACCCCGCAGCGGTCGTGGCGAGCTCTGGATCGCTGGTGAAACCGGGTTGGCAAGGGCCCTGGAGTCCTGGTGTCGCGAGCACTGGGCGCATTGCGAGCTGGATGTGCGGGCCATCGGTTACTGGCAGTCGCCCTCCATGGTCAGCGACTGAGGTTGCGGCCGGGCAGTCGGCAAGGCATGACCAATGGCAGGGTCGCCATCCGCGGAGCAGGGATAGGATCGGGGATTGACGATGCTGCGGCGCGACGGTCGTGCCGTGCGAAAAGCTGGATCCGGTGCATGTCCTGGAACAGATCCGCTGGAGCTCTGGCTTCATAGCTGGCCGGAACCGCAGGCTGGCACCGCATCACGTACTTATCGATGGTCGATCTATCCGAGGCAAACTGATTGTGAAAAGACATCTCCTGACCTGTGCCGTTCTGGCCGCCATGGCTTCGGTTTCAGCCCATGCCGCCGTCACCATTCCGGCTGATGTGCCCGCACCGCAGAATGTGCCGTATCCGGGAACCTTGACGCTGCAGGTGGATGCCACCGATCTGGCGCACCGGGTTTTCGGCGTTCATGAGACGATTCCGGTCCAGGCGGGCAAGCTGACCCTGCTGTATCCGGCCTGGATCCCCGGCGACCATTCGCCGACGGGGCCGATCGACAAGGTGGCCGGTCTGAAGATCAGCGCGGGTGGCAAGCCGCTGGCCTGGGTCCGCGACCAGTATGATGTCTATGCCTTCCATGTCGATGTGCCGGCAGGAGTCAGCTCCATCGATGTTGATTTCCAGATGCTTTCGGCCCAGAACAGCGGGCAGGGCCGCATCCTGATGACGCCCGAGATGGAAAGCATCCAGTGGGCCAATGTCAGCCTGTCGCCGGCCGGGCATTATGCCCGCCAGATCACTGTGCAGCCCAGCGTCAAGCTGCCCGTCGGCTGGCAGTTCGGCACCGCGCTGACCACGGCCTCGCAGGTCGGCAACGTCGTCAGCTTCCAGCCCATCAACTACGATGATCTGGTGGACTCGCCGATCCTGGCCGGCAAGTATTTCAAGCGGCTGGATCTGGATCCCAAGGGCCGTTCGCCAGTGCATCTGGATATCGCCGCCGATGATGCCACCTCGCTGGAGGTGACTCCCAAGGAGCTGGAAGTGCACCGCAATCTGGTGCGCCAGATGGACAAGCTCTATGGCGCCCGTCATTACAATCACTATGATTTCCTGCTGTCGCTGACCAAGAAGCTGGGCATGATCGGCCTGGAGCATCATCGCTCCAGCGAAGATGGCGCCTCGCCGGGCTACTTCACCAAGTGGGATGACAATTGGTATGGCCGTGATCTGCTGGCCCATGAATACAATCATTCCTGGGACGGCAAGTATCGTCGCGGCTTCGATCTGAACACCCCGAACTTCGATGTGCCGATGGGCGACAGCCTGCTGTGGGTCTACGAAGGCCAGACCCAGTACTGGGGCTACATGATGTCGGCCCGTTCCGGTCTGATGACGCCGGAGCAGGATCGTGACGTCTGGGCGCTGGCCGCGGCGACCTATGATCGCAATCGCCCGGCTCTGGGTTGGCGCTCGATTGCCGATACCACCAATGACCCGACCATCGCCCAGCGTGCGCCGCTGCCGTACCGCAACTACCAGATGAGCGAAGACTATTATGTCGGTGGTGCCCTGATCTGGCTGTCGGTCGACACCAAGCTGCGCGAGCTGAGTCATGAGAAGAAGTCGCTGAACGACTTCGCCCATGCTTTCTTCGGTGTCAATGATGGGGCTTGGGACGTCGATCCCTATCACTTCGAAGATGTGGTCAGCACGCTGAACAGCATCGTGCCCTACGACTGGGCCAGTTTCCTGCGCAGTCGCCTGGATGCCCACAAGGCTCCGCTGGATGGTCTGGAGCGTGCCGGCTGGAAGCTTTCCTACGATGCGACCCCGTCGCCGGCCATCGCGGCCTCCGAAGCCCATCGCCATTATATCGATGCCATCTACTCGCTGGGTCTGGCGGCTCGTGCCGACGGCAGCCTGTATGACGTGGTATGGAACGGCCCGGCCTTCAAGGCAGGTCTGGGTGCAGGCATGGTCATTACCGCCGTCAATGGCAAGACCTTCTCTCCTGACGTGCTGAAGGCGGCCATCACGGCGGCCAAGACCGGTACGGCGCCGATCGAGCTGATGGTCAAGAACTTCGATGAATTCCAGACCATCAAGATCGACTACCATGGCGGTCTGCAGTATCCGCACCTGGTGCGCATTCCCAATACCAAGGATCGTCTGAGCGCCATCATGGCGCCGATGAAGTGATCCCGGCGCATCCCGGAGGCGGTTCAGATCGCTTCCGGGGTGCCGCTGCAGGGAATGGCAGAAACCAGTAGGCGTGGCGGCATGGATTGGGTACAATACCCGTCCTGCCGGTCGCAGGTGTTGCAGTAAGGACTGCAACATCGGTGATTGCAAGCTCAAGATGCGCTCGTAGCTCAGCCGGATAGAGTAGTGGCTTCCGAAGCCATTGGTCGGGGGTTCGAATCCCTCCGGGCGCACCATGTACAGGGTCGTCGCACCCCGAGAAAACCGCAAGCCTCTCTCGCAGAGCCTGCGGTTTTTTTGTGCCTGCGGCGGGGGATGGCCGGATTTGACTTCAGTCTTGCCAGACCTGCAGGGAGGGTTGGCACATCGCTTCAGGCGTATCGGTCTGCCCAGCCTGCTTTTGGGCACAGTCGAGCAACTTGGGGAGGGCATGGAAGTTTGGCCCAGGCCGAAGCAGCGATGGGGACGACGAGGGGCAGATCCGGCCGGGCGGGCAGACTTGCATCAGTTCGTGCAACGCCACTCAAATGGGAGCATTGGTTGCAGGTGCATGCCCGTTTTGACTTGAGTCTGGACGGGACATGCTTTCCTGCGGCGTGTGGCCGACGAACATGTACCGGTCGAGGCCAATATGGCGGTATTCAAGCCCGCGGAAGTGATGCGATTTTTGGAGAGTCGGACGATATGCAGAACAATCGGAGTGTGCTGGTGACTGGCGCCAGTCGTGGTATCGGCCGGGTGATCGCCTTGCGGGCGGCAAGCGCGGGTCATGATGTGGTGGTGCATTGCCGGAGCCGGATGGATGAAGCCCGACAGGTGGCCATCGAAATCGAGGCGATGGGGCGCCAGGCCAGGGTATTGGGTTTTGACCTGGCCGACCGCGCCGGCACCCGGGCCGCGCTTGAGTCCGATATCGAGGCGCACGGCGTGTATTACGGAGTGGTCTGCAATGCCGGCATGGCCCGTGACGCTGCTTTTCCGGCGTTGTCAGGGGAGCATTGGGATCAGGTCCTGCATACCAATCTGGATGGCTTCTACAATGTGCTGCAGCCTCTGATCATGCCGATGGTCCGCCGACGCAAGCCCGGACGCATTGTCACCTTGTCATCGGTATCAGGATTGGTGGGCAATCGCGGTCAGGTCAATTACAGTGCGGCCAAGGCCGGCATCATCGGTGCCAGCAAGGCACTGGCGCTGGAGCTGGCCAGCCGTGGCATTACGGTCAACTGCGTGGCTCCGGGTCTGATCGAGACCGAAATGCTGAGCGATGAAGTGATCGAACATGGTCTCAAGCATGTGCCTGCAGGCCGGCTGGGCAAGCCTGAAGAGGTAGCTGATCTGGTGGTCTTCCTGCTGTCCGATTCCGCGGCCTATATCACTCGCCAGGTGATCTCGGTCAATGGCGGCATGGTCTGAAGTGAGCCGTGAGGTAGTTGCGGCTTCGGCACTCAGGCGGTACGAAATCGGCAAAGCCGCCCTGGCGATTTCATGGAACCTCGCAATGGCCATGGCGGAGTCGGGCTGGATCCGGCGCAAGCGTGCGGTGCAAAGCGGTGCCACGCCGCGTTTTCCGGTCACCGGCTGTTTGCCGCCCACCTCGGGCGGGCAGATGCGATGTCAAATGTCGTGATGAAATCAGATCACTGGCTTCGCTGACCCTTCCCGAGTCGAGGGGGGCTCCGGCAGACGCGTGCAGAGGTCATTGACGACGGGCTGTCGCTCGATCGGGACAGCCGTGGCCGGGGCGGGGACGGCATCGATTCGGGAAGTGGTGACCTGTAACGGATCCTGTAGCTCGTTCAAGATCCATGCAGTGCCTTTCGGGCAGCTGTGATCCGTCGCGCTAGCTGCCGGGCAGGCCATATCCTGACAGGCATGACTGGACGAAGTCCCTGATCCTGGCACGGATGGCCACCCATCGGTCCGGTGGCGGGGCCGGGCAAAAAAAACCGCCGCAGCTTGCACCGGGCGGAGGGGAAGTGAGACCTGGATATCTCTGATTCCGACTATAGCGCATGTCTTTTCGAAATGTATACGTCTAGACGTAAACTCCCTGTCGATGGCGTGATGCCGCCGCCGAGGTCTATGGACGGCAGGTCGGATGACAGGGTGATGCCGGCCCAAAAATGATCGCTTGCTTTTTAGTAGTGCACTATGTAATATGGACTCATGAAATCATCTCCCTCGTTGCCTCGGCCGGCGATTCCCCGTCTGGAAAACCAGTTGTGTTTTTCCTTGTACGCGGCCGGCTTGGCGATGAACAAGGTCTATCGGCGTCTGCTCAAGCCGATGGGTGTGACCTATCTGCAGTATCTGGTGTTGATGGTGCTGTGGGAGCGTGACGGGCTGACCGTTTCGGCCATTGGTGACCGGCTGTCGCTGGACTCGGCGACATTGACGCCCTTGCTGAAACGGATGGAGGCGGCGGGCTTGCTGCGCCGCCAGCGCAGTCAGGCCGACGAGCGTCAGGTGGAAATCTGGCTGACGGCGGCCGGGCAGCATCTGCAAGACTCGGCCAGGGCTGTCCAGCCGGCGATTGCACAGGCATGCGGTTGCCCGGTGGAAGAGCTGATCGGTATCAAGCGGTCCCTGGATGATTTGAGAGGGCGGCTGGTTGCGGTGGAAGCCAGTCTGGAATGAGAAAAATTCCTACGCTGAGCCTGCCTATCAAATAGCGCGCTATTAAAAAGCGAGCAATATACATTGCAAATCCCATCCTATGAGGAGTGACATCATGAGTATCGAAAAAGTTCTGTATCGCGCCGAAGCCACGGCTACTGGCGGTCGCGAGGGTTCGGCCCGTAGTTCGGATGGTGTGCTGGATGTCAAACTGACCACTCCCAAAGCGTTGGGTGGCAATGGCGCCACAGGCACCAATCCCGAGCAGCTGTTTGCCGCAGGCTACTCCGCCTGCTTTATCGGCGCCATGAAGTTCGTCGCCGCGCAGCAGAAGCTGGTCTTGCCGCCGGATACCTCGATCCACGGTGTGGTCGGCATCGGCCAGATCGAAGGTGGTTTCGGGATCGAGGTCGAATTGAAGATCAGCCTGCCCGGGCTGGAGCGTTCAGTGGCTGAAGCCCTGGTCGAGAAAGCCCATGCGGTGTGCCCTTACTCCAATGCCACCCGCGGCAATATCGATGTGACCTTGACGGTGATCTGAGCGGGATCCGGCGGGGGGGGATTCCTGTATCGGCCAGTGTGTCGAAGCGGGAGCGGCTTCTCCGCCTTGCGCGCTGTCTGACGCAGGATGTCATTGCACCGGCGGCCTTTTGGCGGACACCGGTGCAATGACCTGCTCTGACCGGGACCGGGACACGACGGCCATGCGGCGCATCGGTGACCGGTCAGGCCCGGCTCATCGGCGGGGACTACCATAGGCCGGCCTGCGGCCGACCGGTTCGCCGGTACCTTGCTCTCTTGCCGGAATGGATGCATGCCCGACGCCTGCCCCGTGTCAGATCAGATGATGTCCGATGAACCTGCGCCTCCGTTGCAGACGGGGCGGGCCTCATGGCGTCTGTGGCTGGCGGTTCTGGCAGCGGGCGTGACCGGGGGGCTGGCCGGCATCAGCCTGGTGGGATTGCTGCGGTTCGTCCAGCATCTTGCCTACGGCTATGGTGGCGGTCATTTGATCAGCCCGGTGAGTTTTCTGCAGGGCGTGACGGCAGCCTCGCCGCTTCGTCGGTGGCTGGTCATGGTGTGCTGCGGCGTGGTGGCCGGCGCCGGCTGGTGGGCGCTACGTCGATTTGGCCGCCCGTTGGTCGGCATCAGTCGCACGCTGACGGAGGGTGGTGCCGAGCTGCCGGCCGGCAGCACGCTGATCCATGCGCTGTTGCAGGTCGTCACCGTGGCACTGGGCTCGCCGCTGGGGCGTGAGGTGGCGCCGCGCGAAGTCGCTGCCGTCGCCACCCAGGCGGTGGCCGACCGCCTGGGTCTGGCTGCCGATGAACGGCGGATCGTCGTGGCTTGCGCGGCCGGCGCCGGTCTGGCGGCGGTCTACAACGTCCCTTTGGGCGGAGCGTTGTTTGTTCTGGAATCCTTGTTGCTGAGCTTCAGCTGGCGGGGGGCGCTATGTGCCCTGGCATCCTCGGCGATCGCGGCGGCCCTGGCGGAAATGGTGTTGGGTCATGGCTGGCAATATCACATCCCGGCCTGGTCAAGCACCCATGGCCTGTTGTGGTGGAGCCTGCTCGTCGGCCCCGTGCTGGGACTCGCTGCGGCGGAATTCAACCGGCTGATCGACTGGGCCAGGCACCGGGCCCCGACGGACGGGAGGGTTCTGCCTTGGTCGCTCGGCGTATTCGGAGTGATCGGCCTCTGCGGTATGGTTTATCCGCAGGTGCTGGGCAATGGCAGGGGGCCGGTAGCGGAGAGTTTCGGTGCCTGCATCGGCCTGCAGCTGGCTGTGACTTTGCTGCTGCTGAAGCTGTTCGCTGTGGGCGCGGCACTGCGTGCGGGGGCAGGAGGCGGTCTGCTGACACCATCGCTGGCCATCGGCGCTCTGGCCGGACTGGTGCTTGGCCTGTTGTGGAACGCCGTGTCGCCGGTACCGACGGCAGCCGGAGCCTTTGCCCTGGTCGGTGGGTGCGCCTTTCTGGCCGCGTCCCGGAAAATGCCGGTGACGGCACTGGTGCTGTCGCTGGAGTTCACCCACGTCGGTTATGACTTTCTGGTGCCGATGATGGTGGCTGTGGTCGGAGCCTGTCTGGTCAGGCACCTGTACGCACGAGCCGGTGCCAGGGCGGCAGCTGGCTGACCGCCGGCGAAGAGCTCAATCAGTGATCGGCAAGGCCAGTGTTTCCTTGACCTCTTCCATGACGATATAGCTTTTGGACTCCCGGACATGGGGCAGCTTCAACAGGATATTGCCCAGCAGCTTGCGGTAGGAGGCCATTTCCGAAATCCGGGCCTTGAGCAGATAGTCGAAATCGCCGGACACCAGATGGCACTCCATCACCTGGGGAAGCTTGACCGCCGCCCGTCTGAATTCCTCGAAGATATCCCCTGACTTGTAGGCCAGACTGATTTCCACGAAGACCAGCAGCCCCGCCTTGAGGTGCTCCGGGGCCAGGCGTGCGTAGTAGCCGGTGATGATGCCTTCGCGTTCCAGCCGCCGCACCCGCTCGGTGCAGGGGGTGGTCGACAGGCCGACACGCTCTCCCAGCTCGGTGAACGAGATGCGACCTTCGGTCTGCAGGATGCGCAGAATGGCGCGATCAGTGCGGTCCATTTCACGGCGGGTCTGACGTTGGCTGCGCAAAACAACTCCGGCATGGCGAAAGCATGGTCAGGATACCTGAAATTCATGCCAATAACAGTGGAATCCACTGCTTCAAGCCGTGGATGAACTGGTTATCCTGATGTCTTCGGGGAATTTGCAGCGATTAAGTCGAGGTAGCGGTGATGCGGGTGATCGTGTTGGGGAGTGGGGTCATCGGGACGTCGGCAGCCTGGTATCTGGCCCAGGCAGGGCATCAGGTCACGGTGGTCGACCGCCAGGCCGAGGCTGGCCAGGAAACCAGTTTTGCCAATGCCGGACAGGTATCTCCGGGCTATGCTTCGCCATGGGCCGCCCCCGGGGTGCCACTGAAGGCCTTGCGCTGGATGTTCCAGAAACATGCTCCGCTGGCGATACGACCGCAATGGGATATGGCCCAGTATCGGTGGATGTGGCAGATGTTCCGCAATTGCACGGCTGAACGCTATGCTGTGAACAAGGAGCGCATGGTCCGCCTGTCCGAGTACAGCCGGGACTGCCTGGATATCTTGCGGGCCGATACAGGCATCGACTACGAAGGTCGTCAGCAGGGTACCTTGCAGCTGTTCCGGACCCATCAGCAGCTGGATGCCGCAGCCAAGGATATCGGTGTGCTGGAGCAGTCAGGCGTGCCCTACGAACTGCTGGATCGCGCCGGTCTGGTCGCTGTCGAGCCGGCCCTTGCCCAGATGGGCGAGCGGTTGTGCGGGGGGCTGCGGCTGCCTAATGATCAGACCGGTGATTGCGAGCTGTTCACCCGGCGACTGGCAGCGATGGCTGCCGAGAAAGGCGCGCAGTTCAGGTATGGTGCCCATATTGAACGTCTGGACGTCCAAGGAAAGAGTGTGGAAGGAGTCTGGATTGACGGCCAGCGTGAAACGGCTGATGCCTATGTGCTGGCTCTTGGAAGCTATTCACCGGCGATGCTGGCACCCTTGGGCATCCGGCTGCCGGTGTACCCGCTGAAAGGCTATTCCCTGACGCTGCCCATTGTCGATCCCGAGCGGGCGCCGGTATCGACGATTCTGGACGAGACCTACAAGGTCGCGGTCACCCGTTTCGAGCGGCGGATCCGGGTCGGTGGCATGGCCGAGATCGCGGGGTTCGATCACCAGCTGCGGCCGGAGCGGCGCGAAACCCTGGAGCAGGTAGTCAGTGATCTGTATCCGGGAGCCGGTGATTTGGCTCAGGCCAGTTTCTGGACCGGTCTTCGACCGGCGACACCGGATGGCACGCCGGTGATCGGTGCCAGCGGCTGGAAAAATCTGTATCTGAATACCGGTCACGGCACCTTGGGCTGGACCATGGCCTGCGGCAGCGGCCAGTATCTGGCTGACCTGATCAGCGGCCGGAGGCCGGCGATCAGCGGCGAAGGGCTGGATCTGTCGCGGTATGGCTGATCGGCCATCGCGTTATACCCTGTCCGCCTCTCCTTTTCTTCCATCGAGTCTGCCATGCGTCCCGCCCGAGCCCTGATCGACCTGCAAGCCCTGCGCGCCAACTATCGTCTGGCTCGGCAATTGGGGGCGGCACGCGCGCTGGCGGTGGTCAAGGCCGATGCCTACGGTCATGGCGCGGTGGTCTGCGCACAGGCGCTGGAACCGGAGGCTGACGGTTTTGCGGTGGCCTGCATCGAGGAAGCGCTGAGTCTGCGCGAGGCCGGCATCCAGGCACCGATCCTGTTGTTGGAAGGGTTTTTCGCGGCCGACGAACTCGCGCTGATCGTGCGGTATCGACTGTGGACAGTGGTCCACTCCGAGTGGCAGTTGCGGCTGCTGGAGCAATGGTCGGGTGCGGCTTCGATCAAGGCCTGGCTGAAACTCGACTCGGGCATGCACAGGGTCGGTTTCTCGCCGGCCGAGTATCAGGCCGCCTGGCGGCGTCTGCAACAGTGTGCCGCCGTCGCCAGCGTGGTGTGCATGACCCATTTCGCGCGTGCCGACGAGATGGGTTGCGCCCGCACGCAAGAGCAGCAGGACAGCTTCGCGGCTGCCACGGCGGGCCTGCCCGGCGAACGTAGTCTGCGCAACTCCCCTTCGCTGCTGGGCTGGTCCGGTCCGGCCAGCGACTGGGTGCGCCCCGGACTGATGCTTTACGGGATGGATCCGCTGGATCGGCCCAGTGCTTCCAGCCGGCAGTTGCAGCCGGTGATGACCCTGCTATCCAGAGTCATCGCGGTGCGCGAGCTGGCCGCCGGCGAGCCGGTGGGTTACGGCGCGCAGTTCGTGACCACCCGACCATCGCGCATCGGTGTGGTGGCGATGGGCTATGCCGATGGCTATCCGCAATGCGCACCGACGGGCACGCCGGTGGCGGTGGATGGTCAGTCTGCGGTGCTGGCCGGGCGGGTATCGATGGACATGCTGACCGTGGATCTCACCGACCTGCCTCGGACCGGCGTGGGCTCCGAGGTGGAGCTGTGGGGGCGGCAGGTTTCGGCCGCCGAGGTCGCGGCGCGCTGTCATGCCAGTCTCTACGAGCTGCTGTGCGGCGTGAGGCGGGTGTCTCTGGTCGCGACCTGAGCGGAGTTTGCGGCTGGCCGCCGGATGGCTGCGAGCTGAACCGGATGCCTGTCAGGGTCTAGGCACTGACGTCCTGATCCGTAGCATGAATGTCGAAGGCCACCCGCATCCGGATGGCCGTGCATCGTGACAGGACCTCCCATGGAACTCGATCTCCGAACGGCCGCAGTCGGGACTGCCGGCTGGACGGCCTTGCGTCGTCTGGTATGGGCGACCCGGGCCATGTTTCTGTTGTGTGGCGTGGTGGCTGCCAGCTGGGCGCCGCTGGTGCCCTATGCCCAGAACCGGCTGGCCTTGAACAACGGGCAGCTGGGGCTGCTGCTGCTTGCACCCGGCTGTGGCTCGCTGCTGGCGATGCCGCTGAGCGGCTGGCTGATTGCTCGCTACGGCAGCCGTCAGGTATTGCAGGTGGCCTTCGCCCTGACCATTCCCTGTCTGCCGCTGCTGGCACTGGCCGGCCGGACCTGGCTGCTGGCACTGGCGCTGGCGGTGTTTGGTGCGGCTCTGGGTACGGTGGCGGTCGGTGTCAATGATCAGGCGGCCGAGGTCGAGCGTCGCAGTGGCCGCCCCTGGATGTCCTCGTTTCATGCCTTTTTCAGTGGCGGTGCGCTGCTCGGCGCCGGCTCGATCTCTCTGCTGCTGGGCCGGCACCTGCCGTTGTGGGGTTGCAGCCTGGCGGTGATCGCGCTGATCGGTCTGTTGCTGCCGCTGTTGCGTTTCGGCCCAGGCGCCCGTCCGTCCGCGGTCACGGCTCCGGCTGGCTTTGTCTTGCCCAGAGGGGCGGTGCTGGTGCTCGGGGTCATGTGTTTCGTGGCCTTTATGGCCGAAGGCGCGACCCTGGACTGGAGTGCGGTCTTTATGCGCACCAGCCGGGGCATGAGCATGGCCCATGCCGGTTATGCCTATGCCGGTTTCTCGGTGACCATGGCCCTGGGCCGCTGGTTCGGCGACCGTCTGGTGGATCGCCTGGGGCCGCAGACGGTGCTGGTCGTCGGGGGTGCACTGGGCGCGGCCGGGCTGTGTCTGGCCGCGACGGTCAATTCGATCCCGCTGAGTCTGCTGGGTTTCGTGATGCTGGGTGCTGCCTTGTCCAATGTGGTGCCGATCCTGCTCAGCAGCGCGAGTCGTACCGCCGGCATGGCGGCCAGCCAGGCCATCGCCGCCACCTCGACTCTGGGTTATGCCGGATTGTTGGTGGGACCGGCGATGATCGGCAGCTTCGCCCATTGCACCAGCCTGCCTGCCGCCTTGGCGGGCGTGGCGTTGTTGCTGCTGTTGATGGCCGTCAACGGACTGATGATGGGCCGCTGGATACGCCCCGCCGCCCGGGCCGATGCCACGGGCTGAGGCGATGGTCCGGGAGCGCTCCGATAGTGGTGTCGAGCATTGCGACCGGAATGATGGCACGCACCCGGTCATCGATCCGCCGGCCGAGTCGCATCTGCGCGGCCTTTATGGGCGGAAGTCAGGCGTGACCGGGCGATTTGCGATGCGCATGCCGTGACTTCTTTCATGGAGGTCATGGCGATGCCGCGAGGTCCGATCCTGATCGATCAGGGCGTCCGGATTCGGTGCGGCAACCATGCCGACGAATCCGGTCAGCTTGCGCTGGCGACGTGCACAGCCGGAATTGCGGTGTGCTGTCTGCCGGGATGGCATCGGCGAGCGAGTGGCAACGCGACCACAAAAAAGGCCCGCCGAGGCGGGCCTTCCAGGTGTCATGCCGATGGCATGACGGGCCAGATCACTTGATCTTGCCTTCCTTGTAGATCACGTGCTTGCGGACGACCGGGTCGTACTTCTTGAACTCGAACTTCTCGGGCGTGTTCTTCTTGTTCTTTGCCGTGGTGTAGAAGTGGCCGGTACCGGCCGACGAGATGAGACGGATCAGATCCTGCTTCTTGTTCGCCATGGTTCTTCTCCTTAGACCTTCTCGCCGCGAGCACGCAGTTCGGCGATCACGGCCTCGATGCCGTTCTTGTCGATGGTGCGCAGCGCCTTGTTGGAAACGCGCAGCTTGATCCAGCGGTTTTCGCTGGCAACCCAGAAGCGACGCTCATGCAGGTTGGGCAACCAGCGGCGACGGGTCTTGTTGTTGGCGTGCGAAACGTTGTTGCCGCTCTGCACACCCTTTCCGGTGACTTGACATACACGGGCCATGATGACCTCCGTAATCGAATGATGGACCACCCATTGGCCAGGATGGCGTCGGCCCAGCCGGCCGTCACGAGGACAGCGGCGCGAAGCTGGAAACGCAGAAACTGCGTTTGTCAGCCATGCCGACGAGGCACCGGATCGCGCACCGGCACAGCCCGAAGTCTTCAGGCACGGAATGGCTAGCCGCCTATTATGCAGCCTGCACAGGGTCTTATGCAAGGTGACGTGCGTGCTCACGGGATGTGTGGAACAATCCTAGGTCTTTGCCCATCCGGCCTGTGGCCAGAACGAGAGAACCGCTATGACCGACCTTACCGCCAACGACCAGCCCGGCCAGCCGCAGCTGATGCTGCAGAAAGTCTATGTGAAGGATGTCTCCTTCGAAGCGCCCGGCGCACCCCAGATCTTCCAGGAGCTGGGCGAAGGCAACAGCCCGGCACCGCAGGTCCAGCTGAATCTGGCCCACAAGGTGAATCCGCTGGCCGAAGGCGTGTATGAAGTGGTGCTCAGCATCACCTTGACCTGCACCATGGGTGAGCGCACCGCCTATCTGGCCGAAGTCGAGCAGGCCGGCGTGTTCGTGGTGGCCGGCTTCGGCGACGTCGAGCGTGACGGCATTCTGGGAAGTTACTGCCCGAATGTGCTGTTCCCCTATGCACGCCAGATCATTTCCGGTCTGATCCAGGAAGGTGGCTTCCCGCCCTTCCTGCTGCAGCCGATCAACTTCGATGCTCTGTACGCCGAGCAGCAGCGTCGCATGCTGTCGGGCGAAGAATCGCATCCGCTCAACAGCTGATCGCGGAGTGTCGGCAATGACGTCCAGGCTGGCCGTGATCGGCGCAGGTTCATGGGGTACGGCACTGGCGGCCGGTGCCGCTCGCAATGGAGTGCCTACCGTATTGTGGGGGCGTGATCCGGCCGCGATGGCCGCGATGGCGAGCCATGGCGAAAATGCGCGCTACCTGCCGGGCATAGCCTTGCCGGCCGCGCTGGACTACAGCGCGGATCTGGCGGCCACGGTCGCCGAGGCCAGGCTGGTGCTGATCGTGGTTCCCAGTCACGCCTTTGCCGACATGCTGGTCGATCTGGCGCCGCTGCTGCCCTCCGGGGCGGCCGTGGCCTGGGCGACCAAGGGTTTCGAGCCGGGTACCGGCCGCTTTCTGCACGAACTGGTGGCCGAGCATCTGCCGGGTCGGCCGGCGGCGGTGGTGACCGGCCCCTCGTTTGCGCGTGAAGTGGCGGCGGGCCTGCCCAGTGCGGTGACGGTGTTGTCCGATGACGCCGAATTCGCGCGGCAGGTGGCCCAGGTGCTGCATGCCCCCCAGCTGCGCGCCTATACCGGCAGTGACATGCTGGGCGGCGAGCTGGGCGGGGCGATGAAGAACGTGCTGGCGGTGGCCACCGGGGTGGCCGACGGGATGGGGCTGGGGCTCAATGCCCGCGCCGGCCTGATTACCCGAGGCATGAACGAGATGCTGCGACTGGGCACGGCCCTGGGTGCCCGCGCCGAAACCCTGATGGGCTTGTCGGGTCTGGGCGATCTGGTGCTGACCTGCACGGGTGATCTCTCCCGCAACCGCCGGCTGGGTCTGGCCCTGGGGCAAGGGGTGGCTATCGATGATGCCGTTCGCCAGATCGGGCAGGTGGTGGAAAGCGTGCTCACGGCCGACGAAGTCATGCGCCTGGCCTCCAAGCATGATCTGGATCTCCCGATCAGCGCCGCGGTCTATTCGGTGCTGCATGGTCGGGAAACTCCGAGCGAAGCCTTGCAGCGCCTGATGGCTCGCGAGCAGAAGCCGGAATATCCGCAGGGACTGTTCGACCGGATCGGGCAGGGCTGATCTTGGCGGTCATGATCTGAGCGGTCATGACCTGACAGGATCGGCCTGAAAAGGCGGGCAGCGCCGTTGATGGCGGTTTGAGCGAACTGACTGGATATCTGCTGACCGGTGCCGGCTCTGGTGGCGTGTCCTGAGGCCGGTGGCGTGGATCCTGTCAGAGCGGGCTTTCGCCGCGCACGGTGGCCAGCGACCCCGGCAAACCGCCGGGCCGGGGCACTCGGCTCTTTCGTTCCGGAGAGCATTCTTCACTGCCGGGCAGATCCGCGAGCTGCCCCCGGCTGAGGGGCCGTGGCCGGCGTCTTCGCGATGGGCCATGGGGCCCGTGCGAGATGGATCGGAACATCCCTTAGGGCATTCTGCAAAAATCCTGTTAACCTCGTTCTTTTGGTCACTCAAGGGCGGCGGTCCGCGATGCACCAGACCGACGACAAACCATCGCTCGAGATGCCAGGCGACACCGCTGCGGGTCGGCTGTCGGCGCCGTGGGCGCGGCTGTTCGAGACCCCGCCGGCCGTTGCGGTCGGCGTGCGGTCGCAGCTGGGTTTTTTTGTGGAAGTGGTGGCCGAAGCCGATCAGCCCTGGGCCTGGCTGGATGTGGCGCCGGTGCTGCTGACGGCGGTGTTCGGTGAGCCGGGACGCTTTCAGCGGCCGGTGCCGCTGGACAGCAAGCAACTGGCCCAGGCTCCGCTGCCGGCCGACGAGTTGCAGTTGGCGGCCAGTGTCCTCGGCCTGCCGCAGATGCCACGCAAGAGCCGCATCTATGTGCGTCTGCAGGGGGCCTTGGGCGAACCTCTGCTGGAAGCGGTTCTGGATCGACCCTGCTTTCTGGGGGGGCTTGCCGGGCTGCGACTGGCGTCCGGACCGACTCTGCCGCTGAGCTGGCAGTGGCATCTGGAACAGGATGGCAGCCAGAGGTTGTGGCCGGCGCTGTTGCCCAATCGCCGTCTGTTGCGGATCGACGGCTTGTGGTACCTGGATCCGCAAGGCGCCGTGCTGGGCCGGTGTGAAACACCCGGTGCCGAAACTGCCTGGCTGGATCTGCCACCGCTGCGGCATGAGGAAAGCGCGATGCTGCGGGCCACCTTGCATGACCAGCCGCTGGGGCAGCGGATTCCGCCGCCGCAGGTCCTGGGCGAAGTTCGCGGCGCCTCGCTGGCGCCGAAGCCGATCGTGACCCTGCATGCGCTGAGCCGGCATGCCCGGCTGGCTGCGGGCACACCGCCGCTGGCCTATGCCCGGTTGTCATTCGATTATGCCGGCGAAAGATTGCCCGGACGCGGCGGCGAGCCGCTGGTGCGCCGGGTGAGGGATGGCCAGCTGGTCGAGATCATGCGCCGTCGGGCAGAAGAGCTGAGCGCGATGGAGCAGCTGGAGCGGGCCGGACTGACGCCTGCGGTCGACACTGAAGGTCTGCCCTGGGATATGGCCGACACCTTGCCGGAAGATGCCTGGTTGTTTCCGGGCAAGGGCCATGCCGGCGCGCTTGAAGTGAATACTCCGGCCCGTTGGCTGGCTCTGCGGCCGCGTCTGGAGCAGGAAGGCTTCCAGCTGGATTATTCACCCAGTTTTCCCTTCGAGGTGCTGGAAGGGCCGGTGCATTGGTATGGTCATGCGGTAGAAGATGCCGATGACCATGCCTTCGATCTGGAAGTCGGCATCGAGGTGGATGGCGAGCGCCACAATCTGCTGCCAGCCGTGGCCCAGGCCCTGGCCGAGCATCAGCTGACCCTGAGTCCATCGCCCAACGAGCCGGACGATGCGGTCTGGTACGCGCCCCTGGATCAGCGACGGCGGGTGCCGGTCCGGCTGACCGAGTTGCGCGGCCTGCTGGCGCCTCTGGCCGAATACCTGGAGCGACCGCGGGCCAGCCTGCATCTGCCGCGGGTCCAGGCCGGACGGCTGGATGAATTGGCCGAGGCCTTGCCTGCGGGTGGCGGGCTGCAGGCGCCCGAGCAGTTGCGGGGCTTTACCCGGCGGCTGCGCGAGGCGGCCGAACGGGCCAGTGATGTGGTGCCGGAAGGCCTGACCACCGAGCTTCGCCCTTATCAGCGCGAAGGTCTGCGCTGGTTGAACGCTCTGGCCGAGGCCGAGGTCGGGGGCGTATTGGCAGACGATATGGGTCTGGGCAAGACCTTGCAGCTGATCACCCATCTGCTGGCACTGAAGCAGCGTGGCTGGTTGCAGCAGCCGGCTCTGGTGGTGGTGCCGACCAGTCTGATTCCCAACTGGCTGGCGGAGATCGCGCGATTCGCGCCCTCGCTGAAGGTTCTGGCCCTGCACGGCCCGCAGCGCAATGGCGGTTTTGCCCGCCTGGGCGAGGTCGATGTGGTGATCACCAGCTATGCCCTGCTGCCGCGTGACGTGGTGGCCCTGCGCAAGCAGGCCTTTGCTTTGGTGGTGCTGGACGAGGCCCAGCAGGTCAAGAATCCGCGCACCCAGGCCCGGCGCGCGCTGCTGACCCTGCGCACCGGGCGCTGCATCTGCCTGACGGGCACACCGCTGGAAAACCATCTGGGCGAGTTGTGGTCGCAGGTGGATCTGGCCGTACCGGGATTGCTTGGCGATGAAGGGGCTTTCCGCAGGCATTATCGCGGCCCCATCGAAAAGCAGCATGACGTGGAATGCCAGCAGCGTCTGAATCGGCGACTGGCGCCGTTCATCCTGCGCCGGACCAAGGCCCAGGTCGCCGGCGAATTGCCGCCCAAGACCGAGATCACCCGCAAGGTGGTGCTGGAAGGCCGCCAGCGTGAACTCTATGAGAGCCTGCGTCTGTCCCTGGCCGAGGAGCTGCGTGAAGTCATCGCCCAGCGCGGCATCGCCCACAGCGGCATCGTGGTGCTCGATGCCCTGCTGAAGCTACGTCAGGTCTGCTGTGATCCACGGCTGGTCAAGCTGGAAGCGGCCCGTGGCGTGCGCGAATCGGCCAAGTTCGAATTGTTGATGGACATGCTGCCGGCCTTGCTGGCCGAAGGCCGCAAGGTGCTGCTGTTTTCCCAGTTCACCGAAATGCTGCGCCTGATCGGTCAGGAACTGGACCGGCGGCGCATCCGCTATGTGACGCTTACCGGCGAGACCCGCGACCGTGGCGAGCCTGTGCGGGCCTTCCAGGAAGGCGAGGCTCCGTTGTTCCTGCTGTCGCTGAAGGCCGGCGGGGTCGGGCTGAACCTGACGGCTGCCGATACCGTGATCCATTACGATCCGTGGTGGAACCCGGCGGCCGAAGCCCAGGCCAGCGATCGCGCCCATCGCATCGGTCAGGACAAGCCGGTTTTCGTGTTCCGCCTCATTGGCGCCAATACCGTGGAAGAACGCATCGAAGAATTGAAGGCCGGCAAGGCCGAATTGGCCGAGGCGGTGCTGGAAGGCGGTGGCAGTCGTGAGCGGCTGAGTTTTGATCAGGCCGATCTGGATGCCTTGCTGGCACCGGGTTGAAGCTGGCCGGCCTGTCGCGGACGCGCCGGCGTGGGTGCTGAGGAGATTCGAGGATGTCTGCTGAAATGATGGTTCCGGTGCAGCGCAAGGGGTCGCACCGTCTGTCGGAAGCCTTCGAGAAGGCGGTCCGCGAGCTGCTGGGAGCGCGCTGGTCGCAGTCGGAGTCGGTGCGTGAGCATCATGGCCGTGACGAGTCTTCCTATCCGCCGATGCTGCCCGACGGTGTGGCCTTCGTCGAGTCCAGCGAAGAGGTCTCGACCGTGCTTAAACTGTGCCAGGCGCATCGGGTCCCGGTGATTCCCTTCGGCAATGGCTCGTCAGTGGAAGGTCACATCCTGGCGATCGAGGGCGGCATCAGTCTGGATATGTCACGGATGGCCAGAGTGCTGGACATCCATGCCGAGGACTTTACCGTCTCGGTACAGCCGGGTCTGTCACGCAAACAGCTCAACGAGGAGCTGCGCAGCACCGGTCTGTTCTTTCCCATCGATCCCGGTGCCGATGCCAGCATCGGCGGCATGTGTGCCACTGCTGCCTCGGGGACCAATGCCGTGCGTTACGGCACCATGCGCGAAAACGTGCTGGCGCTGACGGTGGTCTTGATCGACGGCCGCATCATCCGCACCGGCACCCGGGCCCGCAAGTCCTCGGCCGGCTATGACCTGACCCATTTGTTTATCGGCAGTGAAGGTACCTTGGGCGTGATCACCGAGATCACCCTGCGCCTGCATCCGCAGCCCGAGCAGATCCTGGCCGCCAGCTGTTCGTTTCCGCGGATTGCCGATGCGGTCGACACGGTGGTGCAGATCATCCAGTACGGCATGGCCATTTCCCGGGTCGAATTCATCGACGCGCTGGCGGTGCAGGCGATCAACGCCTATTCAAAGCTGGACATGCCCGAGCAGCCGACCCTGTTTTTCGAGTTTGCGGGCAGCCCCGCGGCTGTGCAGGAGCAGGTTGCGATCGTTGCCGGGCTGGTGGCCGAGGCCGGCGGCTCGGACTTTGCCTGGGCCGAGCAGCAGGAAGATCGCAATCGGCTCTGGCATGCGCGTCATCAGGCCTATTTCGCGGCGCTGCAGCTGAAACCCGGCTGCCGGGCGATGGCCACCGACGTCTGCGTACCGATCAGCCGGCTGGCTGAATGCGTGGAGGCGACTGTCGCCGATCTGGCGACCAGTGCCATCCCGGCCCCCATCGTCGGCCATGTCGGTGACGGCAATTTCCATCTCATCATGCTGATCGACCCGGAGCAGCCCGAGGAGTGGGAAGAGGCCGAGCGCATCAATCACCGACTGGTGGCGCGAGCCATCGCGATGGAAGGCAGCTGCACCGGAGAGCATGGCATCGGCTTGCACAAGATGGGCTTTCTGCGCGACCAGGCCGGGGATGATGCCGTGGACGTGATGCGCAGCCTGAAACAGGCGCTGGATCCGTTGAATCTGATGAATCCCGGCAAGATCTTTGCCACACAGGTCGCCCGGGATTGAGGTCGCCGATGAGCCGGCCGGTATCAGGTCCGGCTCATCGATCAGGTTTTCAGTTGAAGCGGTGCATCAGCTTGCCGCCGGATTCGGCAACGGACATGGCGGCACAACCGACCAGGCCCGGCTCCGGATTCATGATCGCCTGGGTCGGTACCGTCGCCATGGTTTCCTGGAAGCGGCCCTTGGCTTCGAAGCGTTGCCGGAACAGGCCTTTCTGCACCCATGGCAGCAGGATCGGAATCATGCCGCCGGTCAGATAGACCCCATCCCAGCCGCCGATGCCCAGCACCAGATCGCCGGAGACGCTGCCGAAAATGCCGGCAAAGGTTTCCAGTGCCTGTTCGCACAGGGTGTCGGCACCGGTCTCGGCCAGGCGGGTGACGTCCTCCGGTTTCAGGGCTTCGGCCTTCTTGCCCTGGATCGCGCAGATCGCGTCATACAGATTGACCAGTCCCTGACCGCTCAGCAGGCGTTCGCTGGAAACCCGGCCGAAGCGCACATTGAGATAGCGCAGGATCTCGATGTCTTCGGCGGTATGCGCGGCAAAGCCGGCGTGGCCGCCTTCGGTCTGCAGAATGCTGCTGCGGCCACCGGGGCGCAGCAGCAGGCCGCCCACGCCCAGACCGGTACCGGGTCCCACGATGACGAAAGTCTGTTCCTCGTCATGGCCAGGTTCGGGCAGGGCCAGCGGGCCGACCGGCACCAGATCCTTGGGCTGCAGCAACAGCACGGCCATGCTCTGGGCCGCGAAGTCATTGACCAGATGCACCGACTCCAGCTTCAGCTTGCCCGCCAGCTCACGGGAAGAAATCTGCCAGGGATTGTTGGTGATCTTCACCGACTCGTTGTCGACGATGCGGCCGGCCGCGGCGATGATCGCTCGCCTGGCCTCCAGACCGGTATCGCGCAGATATTCCGCCGCCGCCTCGCCCAGCGAACCGAAATCAGCGACATGGTAGCGGCGGATGCTTTCTTCCAGCATCGGCCGTTCCCGGTCGGGATGGGAGATGGCAAAGCGGACGTTGGTTCCGCCCAAGTCGGCGAGTAGCGTCGGGGCAGCGTGACTGGCGACCATGACAGATCCTTAGTATTCAGCCCGCAAAGAGTGCTACGCCCGAGCCGTTTCGTCCAGTGTTTGCATCGATGGCAGATCGTACCGCTGATCCCGTTCATGGGTGTTGCACTGCAGCAAAAGCGGGCAGACAAAGGCCTTGCAGCGCCGTGGCGGGGCAGACGATGGGACTGCGCTGCTGAATCTTCGGTGCCGTCGGCGTTAAAATGGCAGACGATCCAGGTCCAGTGTCCGCCCTTCAGATCGACCGGCGATGCAGTGTGCCGTTCCACACTCTTTTTACCGTTGTTGTTAACGAGGCTGCCAGCATGAGTTACCCCACCACCCGGATGCGGCGCATGCGCCGTCACGCTTTCTCGCGCGCCATGATGCGCGAACACACTCTGCTGCCCAGCGACCTGATCATGGTCGCCTTCGTTCGCGAAGGTGAAGGCCAGCGTGAACCGGTGCCCTCGATGCCGGGTGTCGAGCGTCTGTCCATCGATGAGCTGCTGAAACTCGCCGGCGAGTGCGTGCGTCTGGGCATTCCCGCGCTGGCCTTGTTTCCCTCCGCGGGCGACGCCGTGAAAACCGAGGACGGGCGTGAAGCCTGGAATCCGGACGGGCTGTTCCAGCGCGCCTGCCGTCAGCTGAAGGCGGCTTATCCGGAACTGGGCCTGATCGGCGATGCAGCGCTGGATCCTTATACCACCCATGGTCAGGACGGCATCATCGACGAGAACGGCTATGTGATGAACGAGCCGACCATCGAGGCGCTGATCAAGATGTCGCTGGCCCAGGCCGAGGCCGGCATGGATTTCATCGCGCCTTCGGACATGATGGACGGTCGCATCGGCGCCATCCGCGATGCGCTGGAGGAAGCCGGTTACATCCACACCCGGATCATGGCCTATTCGGCCAAATACGCCTCGGCCTTCTATGGCCCGTTCCGTGATGCGGTCGGTTCGTCCGCCAGCCTGGGCAAGGCCGACAAGCACACCTACCAGATGGACGTTGCCAACAGCGATGAAGCCCTGCGTGAGGTCGAGCTGGATCTGCAGGAAGGTGCTGATGCGGTGATGGTCAAGCCCGGCATGCCGTATCTGGATGTGCTGCGCCGTGTCAAGGACGCCTTTGGCGCGCCGACCTTTGTCTACCAGGTCAGTGGTGAATACGCGATGCTGAAGGCCGCCGTGCAGAATGGCTGGCTGGATGAAAAGGCAGTGGTGCTGGAGTCGCTGACGGCCTTCAAGCGCGCCGGTGCCGATGGCATTCTGACCTATTACGCGATCGATGCCGCGCGCTGGCTGCGCGGCGAAGACTGAGCGCGATACCGGCCGGTCAGCCGGTATTTGGCTTGACCGGTCCCGGATTTGATACCCTTTCCGGCCTTTTTTGCAGTTTTGGTTTTGAGGCAAGACATGATGGAACAGACGATTATCGATGTGGAGCAGGGCATCAAGAACCTGCTGCTGCTGGTGGAACAGCTGCGCGGCGAAAAAGCCCAGTTGAGCCAGCAGCTGGGCGAATCGCGCGAGCTGTGCGAGAAGCTGGAACTGAGCCTGATGGAACAGGAAGACAAGCACGCCATGGGTGAGCAGCGCATGCACGCCTTGCTGAGCCTGCTGAAGGATGCCGCCGAGGCGAATGTCGCTCCGGCCGCGCCTGCTGCTGCGCCCGCTGCTCCGGTGGCCGCGCCCAGCCAGCCGCACGGAGCCTGAGTCCTTTGGCGGCGACAGACGGCAAGGTGATTTCCTCGGTCGAGGTGCTGGGAACCAGCTACCAGTTCGAGGTGGCAGGTGATGAGGTCGAGCTGTTGCAAGCCTCGACCGCCCTGCTGAACCGGACCCTGGGATCGATCTCGGGTCCGGCGCGGGCCCTGGCCGATGACCGGGAGCGCCTGACCTTGGCGGCGCTGCGTCTGTGCCGTCAGCAACTGCTTGAACAGCGTCAGCAGCAGCAGCAGATGCAACGCCTGCAACAGCAGCTGGCGGTGATGCAGGCCGCGCTGGATCCGATCTGACCCGGAGATGGGGGATCAGGCCGGCCAGCGGCCGGCCCTGATCAACGCCGATAAAGAGGGACGCCGCCGGAACCGGACTGTCGTGATACGGCGGATCTGGTTCCGGCTTTTTGTGGTCTCAACGTGGGTCTTGTACCGGACGGTTGACAGCCAAGGGCGACTGCAGCGCTCGACAGTTCACGTCGCCGCAGGCCTGCCAACCGCCACCCAGCGCCTTGTACAAGGCCACCGCACGGGTGTTGATGTCGGCCTGGGCAATGGCCAGATCATCTTCGGCCGCCAGCTGCACCCGTTCGGCATCAAGCAGCTCGAGGAAGCCGGTCGCGCCTTCCTGGTAGCGGATCCGGGCCAGCGATGCCGCCCGTTCGCTGGCATCGGCTTGCGCCAGCAGGTGGACGGTACGTTCGCGCTGCCGGTTGTAGCCTTCCACGGCATTGTCGACATCCTCGATCGCGGCCAGCAGCGTCTGCTGATAGCTGATCTGCGCCTGATCGGCCTGGGCTTCACTCTGGTGCAGACGCGACAGCACGCGCGTCACGTTCAGGCCCTGCCAGCTGATGCTGGGCGCAAACGACCAGGCTCGGCTGGCATTGGACAGCAGGCCGGCATCGGTTCCCGACAACAGGCCGAAAAAACCGCCCAGCCGCAGATGGGGATAGAAATCGGCCTTGGCTACCCCGATCCGGGCCGTTGCCGCATGCCAGCGCGCTTGGGCAGCGCGGATATCCGGCCGTCGGGCCAACACGTCGCCGGCCTGACCCAGCGGCAGCACCACGTCGATGGGCCGGTACTTCGCGGGCGAAAGATCGATATCCAGTTCACCCGGACGCTGGCCCAGCAGCACGGCCAAGCGGAAGGTCTCGGCACTGGCCTCGGCCTGCAGACTGGGCAGATGGGCCTGCACGGCCTCCAGCCGGGCGCGGGCACTGGCCACATCCTGTTCGGAGCCGGTGCCGATCTGCTCGCGGGAGCGGGTCAGGCCCAGGGTCTGCTGCTGATTGGCAATCGTCCGCTGGGCGACATTCATGCGCAGCTGGGTCCCGCGCAGGGCGAAATAATCGCGGGCCACCTCGGCGATCAGACTGACCTGGGCCGCTTGCAGATCGGCCACCGATCCGGTCGCCTCGGCATGGGCGGCTTCGATATTGCGGCGGATGCCGCCGAACAGATCGACTTCCCAACTGGCATCAAAGCCCATCTGGTAATTGCGGATGTCCAGCCGCTGGCGGCTGAAGCCGGGATATTGCTCCAGCGTGCGGGAGTAGTCGATGCCGGTCTGCACGTCCGGAATTTCTCCGGAGCGTGCATGGGAGACTTCGGCGCGGGCCTCGCGCAAGCGGGCCAGGGCCAGTTTCAGATCCAGATTGCCAGCCACGGCGCGTTGGATCAGACGGTCCAAGGTCGGATCGCGAAACTGGCGCCACCATTGGGCCTGGAACTGCGCGGCCGATTCCCGGGCCGGGTCCAGCCCCTGGATCACCGGTGCCTTTGGCATCGGCGCGCGATAATCGGGGCCGACGCTGACGCAGCCGGCCAGCAGCAGGCTGGATGCCAGCAAAGTCCATGCGGATTTTTTCATCTCAATGTCCTTCCAGAATATGCCTGGCACTCGCCGCCTGGCACTTGCGCGCCTCGCGACGCTCCACCCAGGCACGGATCAGCACGTAGAACAGCGGGGTGTAGATCAGCCCGAACAAGGTCACGCCGAGCATCCCCGAGAACACCGCCACACCCATGGCATGACGCATTTCGGCACCGGCGCCCTGCGAGGTCACCAGCGGCACCACGCCCATGATGAAGGCGATCGAGGTCATCAGAATCGGTCGCAGCCTGAGCCGTGCCGCCTCCAGCACCGCCTCGTGGCGAGTCATGCCTTCGGCCTGGCGTTCGCGGGCGAATTCCACGATCAGAATCGCGTTCTTGCAGGCCAGACCCACCAGCACGATCAACCCGATCTGGGTAAAGATGTTGTTGTCACCACCGGACAGCCAGACCCCGCTGATGGCCGAGAGCAGCACCATCGGCACGATCAGGATCACCGCCAGCGGCAATGACCAGCTCTCGTACAGCGAGGACAGCACCAGAAAGACCAGAAGCACGCACAGCGGGAACACCAGTACAGCCGTATTGCCGGCCAGAATCTGCTGATAGGTCAGGTCGGTCCATTCAAAGCTCATACCGCGGGGAAGATTTTCCCGGGCCAGTTTTTCCATCGCGGCCTGGGCCTGGCCTGAACTGAAGCCGGGGCCCGCCCCGCCATTGATTTCCGCGGTGGGATAGCCGTTGTAGTGCATCACCCGTTCGGGCCCGGCCACCGTGTGCACGGTCAGGAACGAGCCCAGCGGCAGCATGTCGCCGTCGGCATTGCGGGTCTTCAGCTGCAGGATGTCCCCGGCATCATGACGAAAGCCCTGATCGGCCGAGACATTGACCTGGTAGGTGCGTCCGAAGCGGTTGAAGTCATTGACGTAAAGCGAACCCATATAGGCCTGCAGGGTCTGGAACACATCACCCAGGTCGACACCTTCAGCCTTGGCCTTTTCACGATCGATATCGGCATTCACCTGCGGAACCGTGACCCGGTAGCTGGAGAACAGACCGGCCAACTCGGGTACCTTCCGGCTTTTCTGGATCAGCCCCATGGTCTGCTGGTACAGCGCCTGCAGGCCTTCCTGGTTGCGATCCTCCACCTGCAGCTTGAAGCCGCCGATGGTACCCAGGCCCTGCACTGGCGGGGGCGGGAAGGTGGCGATATAGGCGTCCTGGATCGTCGCGAACTTGCTGTTGAGGGCAGCGGTTATCGCGGCGGCCGACAGCGAAGGGTCACGCCGCTCCTCGAAGGGCTTGAGGATCTCGAACACGATGCCGGCGTTGGTGCTGTTGGTAAAGCCGTTGATGGACAGACCGGGGAAGGCCACCGCATGTTCGACACCCGGCTGTTGCATGGCGATCCTGCTCATGCGTTGGATCACCGATTCGCTGCGATCCAGCGAGGCCGCGTCCGGCAGCTGGGCGAACGACACCAGGTATTGCTTGTCCTGGGCCGGCACAAAACCGCCGGGGACGTGATGGAAGCCGTATCCGGTCAATCCGATCAGCACGGCATACACCGCCAGCGCGATCGGTCCCTTGGCGATGATCCGCCTGGCGGCACCGACATAGCCCAGCGAGGCCCGTTCGAACAGGCGATTGAACGGCCGGAACACGAAGCCGAGCCAGCGTTCCATCCACAAGGTCAGCCTGTCCTTGGGAGCGTTGTGGCCACGCAGCAGCACGGCCGACAGGGCCGGACTCAGCGACAGCGAGTTGAAGGCCGAGATCACCGTGGAAATGGCGATGGTCAGGGCGAACTGCCGGTAGAACTGGCCGGTCAGTCCGCTGATAAAGGCGGTGGGGATGAACACCGCGCACAGCACCAGAGCGGTGGCGACGATGGGACCTGTCACCTCGGCCATGGCGCGGCGGGTGGCTTCGGCCGGCTCATGGCCAAGTTCGATGTTCCGTTCGACGTTCTCGACCACCACGATGGCATCATCGACCACGATACCGATGGCCAGCACCAGTCCGAACAGCGAGAGTGCGTTCAACGAGAAGCCGGCCACATACATCACCGCGAAGGTGCCGATCAGTGACACCGGTACCGCCACCAGTGGGATGATCGAGGCCCGCCAGGTCTGCAGGAACAGGATCACCACCAGCACCACCAGCACGATGGCTTCGAACAGGGTGTGCACCACCGCGTGGATCGAGCCACGCACGAAGATGGTGGGGTCATACACGATGCGATATTCGACGCCCTGCGGGAAATCACGACTCAGCTCGGCCATGGTCTTGCGAACTTCATCCGAAATCTGGATCGCGTTCGAACCCGGTCGCTGGAACACCGGCATGGCGATCGCTGGCTGGCCGTCCAGAAGACTGCGCAATGCATACTGGCTGGCACCCATCTCGATCCGCGCCACATCCCGCAGATGTATAACGCCGCCTTCCGCATTGGATCGGACTACGATATTGCCGAAGTCCTGCTCGGTCACCAGCCGGCCGCGGGTATTCACGTTCATCTGGAAGGCGGCGCCACTGCGGGCCGGGTTGGCATTGACCGCACCGGCTGCCACCTCGATGTTCTGTTCGCGTACCGCCTTGACGATATCGCCGGTGGTCAGCTTGCGCACGGCCAGTTTTTGCGGATCCAGCCAGATCCGCATGCTGTATTCGCCCATGCCGAACAGTTGCACGTCACCGACCCCATCGAGCCGTGTCAGAATGTCTTTCACGTGGAGGCGGGCATAGTTCGACAGGTACGCCATGTCATAGCGGTGATCGGGTGAAACCAGATGCACCACCATGGTCAGGTCCGGTGAGCTCTTCTGGGTGGTCACCCCCAGCCGCTGGACCTCGTCGGGCAGCTTGGGCAGCGCCTGGGCGACCCGGTTCTGGACCTGGACCTGGGCATTGTCCAGATCGGTGCCCAGGGCAAAGGTCACGGTCAAGGTCATCTGGCCATCACTGGTGGCCTGCGACGAGCTGAACAGCATGCCTTCCACGCCGTTGATCTGCTCTTCCAGTGGAGTGGCGACGGTTTCGGCGATCACCTCGGGATTGGCGCCGGGGAAGTTGGCACGCACCACCACGGTGGGCGGTACCACTTCCGGGTACTCGCTGATCGGCAGCTTGAACAAGGCGATGCTGCCGGCGATCACCAGGATCAGTGACAGCACCGCGGCCATGATCGGTCGCTGTACAAAAAATTGGGCAAAGTTTTTCATCGGATATTCCTGGCAGCGCCTCGGCTCAGCGCGTCGTCGCCAACGAACGGACAGGCGTTGCAAGCGGCAGGTTCGCGACAGTGCGAGTCTCGGGCACGGGATGGACCTTCTGGCCCGGCTGCACGTGCTGCAGCCCGTTGACCACTACCAGGTCACCGCTCTGCAGGCCGCTGCGCACTTCGCGCAGATCATCTACCAGCCGGCCGGTCTGGATGCGCCGGTACTGGATATGCTGCTGGGCATCGACCACGTAGACAAACTGATTGTCCTGGTCAGTGCCCACCGCCCGATCCTCGATCAGCAGGCGCGATGCCGGCTGACCCCAGCGCAAGGCCAGGCGGGCGTACAGGCCGGGCTTGTAGCTGCCATCGGTGTTGTCGAACACTGCGCGCAGGCGGATGGTGCCGGTATTGCGCTGCAGCTGATTGTCGATAAAGTCGATCCGGCCGGGGTGCGGGTAGCCGGTTTCGTCGGCCAGCCCCAGCGCCACTTGCAGATGCGCCTGCTGACGGCTCAACAGATGCGAGATCTGCAGCCAGCTGTGTTCATCGATCTCGAAATAGGCATAGATGGGATCGACGCTGACCACACTGGTCAGAACGGTCTCAGGAGTCACCAGATTGCCGGCCTGGACCTGGGCATTGCTGACCTGGCCGTCGATGGGTGCACGGATCCGGGTGAAGTCCAGATTCAGGCGTGCCGCGGCCAGTGCGGCCGTCGTCGCGGCCAGACTGGCCTGGGCGCTGAGTGCCGCGGTGCGTTGCTGGTCGGCGTCGGCCTGACCGATCGCGTGCTGGGCCAGCAGGCGGTCGGCCCGGGCGGCATTGCTGCGGGCCAGACTCAGCTCGGCCTTGGCCTGGGACTGAGTTGCGCTCAGGCGATCCACCTCGGCCTGATAGGGCCGAGGGTCGATCTGGTACAGCAGCTGGCCGCGTTTGACGCGGGCACCTTCCGTGAACAGGACGGTATCGACATAGCCGCTGATTCGCGGCCGCAGCTGGACTTGATCCACGGCCTGCAAGCTGCCGGTGAAATGCTCGACATCCGTCAGCGCGCGACTGACAGGCCGGGCCACGGTGACATCCATCGGGGCCTGTCCGGCCACCGGTGTCTGCGCATGCATGGCATGGCCACCCAAGGCGGCCCAGCCCCCGGCGATGGCGGCGAGCGCCGCAGCGGCAATGATCCCTTTCTTGTTCATGCTTACCCCTGTGTAGCCGCGACCGTGGCGGCAGTGACTCGTGTCTCCTATATATGGTGTACTGGACAGTGCAATAACCCTGGATTCAGGCATTCCACTCATGACATACAGTCACGAATAGGGGTAGGATTTCCGACCATGGAAGACTTCTCCGCAATATCTACCTTTGTTCGTGTGGTCGAAGCCCGCAGTTTTGCCGCGGCCTCGGCGCAACTGGGCATGACGCCTTCAGGCGTCAGCCGGGCCATTTCACGGCTGGAACACCGTATCGGCGTGCGTCTGCTGGCACGCTCGACCCGCAGCCTGCGACTGACCGAGGATGGTGAGAGCTTCTACCAGCGCTGCCAGTGCATCCTGGCTGATCTGGGCGAGGCGGTGGATGCGCTGGGCGAGGCCAAGATCGCGCCACGCGGCAAGCTGCGGGTGGCGGTACCGATGTCCATCGGCCGGGCCTCGCTGATTCCCAATCTGGTCGATTTTGAAACTCGCTATCCTGATATCCGGCTGGAGCTGGTGATGAGCGACCGCGCCAGCGGTCTGGTGGAAGAGGGCATCGACTGTGCGATCCGGATGGGCGAGCTGGGCGACTCGGCCTTGATTGCCCGCAAGCTGGGCTATTTCAACAACGTGCTGTGCGCGGCTCCGGCCTATCTGCAGCGCTTCGGCCGCCCGGGACGGATCGAGGATCTGGCCACGCATCGTGTGATCAATTATGTGCTGCCTGCAACAGGTCGGCCCATCCAATGGCAGTTCACCACGCCGGAAGGCATACGGGGCCTGGATGTGCAGGCCCACCTGCTCATCAATGATGGCGAATCGGTGATCCAGGCGGCGATGGCCGGCCTCGGCATCATTCAGGCGCCTTACTGCCTGGCAGCTTGCGCGATTGAGGCCGGCCAGCTGGAAATCATCATGCAGGACACCATCTCGGTAGGCTCGCCGGTCTGGCTGATCTACCCCCAGCGCCGACATCTGTCGGCACGGGTGCAGGCTTTTATCGACTGGGTTGGGCAGCTGTTCAGCCGTACCAGCGTACCGGCTTGCGGTCTGCCGGATTATTGCACCGAGAGTGGCCGCAAGGTCGCGGCACAGCCCATCCAGCTGGGCGTGCCCAAGCGACAGACCGCAGCGGCCTGAGGCCGCCGCTCAGCGACGGCGGTACAATAGATCCCAGACGCCGTGGCCAAGCTTGAGACCGCGCCGTTCGAAATGGGTTTCGATGCGCCAGTCAGGCTTGGCCGCATAAACGCCCGGACCTTCCTGGTTGGTCCACGACGGCGCGGCCTCCATCACCTCGACCATGTGCTCGGCATAGGGCTGCCAGTCGGTGGCCAGATGCAGCAGTCCGTTCGGCGCCATCCGCGATGCCAGCAGCTCCACGAATTCGGTCTGCACCAGCCGGCGCTTGTTGTGGCGCTTCTTGTGCCAGGGATCGGGAAACCAGATCCGTGCCTCGGACAACGCGCCTGCCGGAATATCGTTGCGCAGCACTTCCACCGCATCGTGCTTGTAGATCCGCACATTGCTTGCATCCCGAGCGGCGAGGGCATTCATCAGCCGCCCCACGCCGGGGCCATGCACTTCCACCCCGATATAGTCGCGCGCCGGATCATGCTCGCTGGCCCAGGCCAGCGCCTCGCCATTGCCGAAGCCGATTTCCAGCACCTTGGGCGCCGCACGGCCGAAATCGGCCTCCAGATCCCGCGGCGCGGCGCGATAGTCAAAGCCGAAACGCGCCCAGTGCGCATCAAAGGCCCGCTGCTGGGCCGGCGTCATCCGGCCTTCACGCAGCACGAAACTGCGTATGCGGCGCTGGCGCAGGGACTCGTCGCCGGAGGCTTCGGAAGCGGGGGAGGCGGGCTGGTCGGTATCGGTCATGGCAGAAGGGCCGGTCGGTCGGTGAAAGCAAGGCCTGGGTCAGAACCTGTGGCAGTGGTCGTACCACCTCACCCGCAAGTGAAGCTGCGGCCACTCCGGCCCAGCCAGGGGGCTGTCGGTCGCAGGTTTTGCCCAAGCATAACAGTCAATTGTAGCCGTTCCGGGGCCAGGACTCGACCACGGCTTTGTCGCGGCCATGCCGGACAGTTTGCAAGCCACGAGGACTGGGGTAACATGCCCCTGCCGCAACGGCCTCGGCGGGTGTAGCTCAATGGTAGAGCTGTAGCTTCCCAAGCTACTGACGAGGGTTCGATTCCCTTCACCCGCTCCAGTATTTATCGGGTTCCAAGCCGATCCCATGGACAACGGCATGGAGGTCAGATGCTCCCGGAGATTCTCCTGCTTCTGGTTTGCGAACGCGACTCCATCGGATTCCGTGCCGGGCAAGGCCGAAAATGCGAGTCCCTGAAATCCATGTTCAGCTGGTGCCTGAGCGTTGCCTGGGCTTACCGTGCCGCTCAGTGGGCCTGCACAATCGCTTGACCCAGCTTGTCTTAGTTTGAATCCCGCTGCCGGCTTCTACAGCCGTGTTGTGACGGTATCGGCCTCGCGGTCATGAGATCCCACACCAGAGTCACCGAGTGGGACCATTTCATCTCGTCGTCGATGCAGTCCCGGCGATGAGAATGGATATCCGCGTCGATAGGCACCTGCAACGCGGCGTTACCTTGGATAAAGTCTGTAATGGTCAGGATAGCGTGGTCTCCGGCAGCCATCGGGTGCTGGTGAGCCATCACGGGTGTACCGAAGAAGAGAGCGATCCAGGCGGTCTTTCCATGCAGGAGCCAGCATGGTTTTTCTTCCAAAAATGCGAAGGAGGATATGACATGCGTATTTTGACATCTACCGAACAGGAGATCGTTTGTGGTGCAGTGCTTCCTGGCGAGTGCAGCATTGGAACGTTGGGCGGTGCAGCTGCCGCCGGGGGACTAGCTGGTGGTCTTGCGGGACTGATCGGAGGACCGTTAGGTGGACTGGGCGGGCTGGTAGCTGGAGCCGGTATCGGTGCTGTGGGTGCGGCGATTGGTTGCGCGGTAGCCTTGAGCTGAGTACAGCGCGATTGCAGGGCCAATGCGGCTGTAGCCAGTTCGTTGGCATTATTTTCAGCTTCAAGGCCAACAGCGACTCTTCCAGCGAAGGAGAGCATCGACATGAAAGATTTGATTTTGCGCAAAGGCTTTTTGTTCTACGCCTACACGGTGGGCGCCTTCTTCTCCGCCTTGTTGTTTATGGGTTTTGCTTTTATCTATGCCATGCAGGGCATCGAGCTGACTGTTTCAAAACTGTCCATCGTGCTGGCCCAGTCATTGGTCAGCGGAGTGCTCTGGGTGGTGGCAACATGGTTGCTGGTCTACCGCAAGGCTGCACGCGTGATACGCACATGAGTTTCCGCTTTGAAGGGGTGCTCGAATCGAGTTTGTTGCCGCCTATGGATTTGGCTGCTCCAGTGCCATGCAAGCTCAGGAGATCAAAGCCCGGGCTTCAACACCAGGCCCCATCGTGATCAGGCGAGCATCGTTGATCCTGTCATCTCAGGTGTAATAACCCACCGGTTTCTACTCAGCCGAGGCAGCGCTGGATGCCAGTGTCTTCTCGGAAACAGTCGATCTGATGCATCCGCTTGTGCAGGATGGTGACGATGCCGATATCTCTGTTCGAGAGGTGGCGCCAATCGACGTAATGATGTTCGTAGCGGAAGAAATATCCCTCGAGGCCGAACTCGGCAGGGATGGGGCGTGAGAGCGTATGGTGGGTGGCGATGCCGTCGAACGTTGCGAACAGACCGGTGATATAGCTGTCCGCCCGCTGCGCGCCCAAGCGGTCATGTGTATAGCGGTAGATTTCATCCAGCCGACGGGATGCCGATGCCTGGACGCGCACCTGGGGCATGCCTTATCTCCGGTTGCGGGTCATGACGTCGGCGGCGGTCAAGGGCTGGTACGCGGATTCGGGCGCGGCAAAGGCATGGGCCAGCTCGGCCTCCAGTCGGTCAAATGCCTGCTGTTCGGTGCGTTCCTTGTCGCGGCGGACAAGGTCTCGCATGTACTCGCTGACGTTTTCGTAGGCACCATGCTCCCCCACGTTTGAGGCAACGAAGTCGCTCAGCGGTCCGCTGAGGCGCACGGTCAGGGTCGTAGTTGTGGAACGGGGCATGGTGTGACCCTCAAGATGGCTACGTGTATTCAAAGTTATTGCAAATGAATACATTGGCTGGTGTGCTCGAGCGACCGGGAGCATCGCTTCGGCAAAGGTCGCAACAGAGGCCAGTCAGTCCCTCATCTGGCGCCTGGGACCGGGGAGGCGTGTTGCTCATGGATACCCTCTTTCCTCCCAACAGTGTGATGGCGGAAGTGGCTTGGGTCTCGGGATGGCGTCGTTTTATTGCGTGGCGAACCAGACCGTGGCACGCGGATAGTCCAGAGTCATGACCCAATAGCCGTAGACATTGGCGCCCAGCGAGCCTTCCACCCTGCGATCCATATAACGTGACATGCCGTCGTGGAAGTTGGCGTCCGGTCGCTCGGTGAACCAGACGGGGCCGGTTTTCAGCCCGGCGATTTCGATCTGCGGCACCTCGATCAGGCGGGCATGCCCAAGCAAGCTGTCCCCGTCGTCAACGATACGCCAGCAGGGATGCTGGTGATGCCAGCGCTCAAGCAAGCTGGCGGTGATATAGCTGGTCACTCCGATACCATTTTTGATCGGGATATGACTGGCTTGTTCGCCTGCGGTTGTGGGTTGCGCCGTCGCGCCGGTGTCGAGCAGCATGTCCAGTGCTTTCCCGTCCACGTGGATGGTGATGCGCGGGAAGCCGCTGACGGGCTTGCCGGCCATGTTGCGTGGAAAACCCAGATCGGCACGGTGCATATCTGCCGTGGGACGCCAGTTTCGGGCCTCCTCCCAGATTTGCCGCTGCGGATAGTCAAAGGTCCATACGTGATCGGGAAGATAACCTGCACCAAGCACGCCGTCCGCGCCGTGGGTGGCATGGCCTATGGTCAGGCTGACCAGAGCCGCGGAACCACAGGGCGTCGCGGATGTGTCGGGCAGTGAATGTCCAGAGCGGAAAGGGAGCGACTGGATCACATCGAACCTGGCTGCGCCGAGCGAGCAGATGACTGTCGGCAACTTCAGGCGTCGTACGGCACCGGCGTCGACAACAAACCAGCCACTGCCGCCTGCGCCCCCCGTGTCGACCAGCAGGCGCAGTCGCTGGTGGTCAACTGTTTAAGGAACGGCATAGAAGTGACCCGCTTCATAGACGGTCGGAATCTGCTGACGTGTCTGAGGGCGCACGGTTGAACCCGCAAGCAGCAAAGTCGAGATGATCAAAAGAGGCTCCTGTGGTGCCGGGCCTCCACCTCGGTGTTTTGATGATGGGAGGCGTTGCAGTGCCAGTCCTCGAAGCAGCGGTCCTGCTGTTTCGTGACCATGCTGTGCCCCGGGACTGGTACTGCGTCGGATATCGGGCTCAGTCAGCTTTCCTCTTGGGCAATTCCAGATTGTAGATCGCAAACTTGCCGGCACGCTTGTATCCGTTCTTGAATGACACCTCCCACAGCCGCGAATCGGCGATATACAGCTTGCCCTGGCTGATGGCGAAGCCGTCGGCCCAGGACAGGCGAGGGTCGCTGGCCAGCAGGGTCGTGGTCAGGCGGGGTGGCTGGCCGTCCACTTGCATGGCGACCACGGTGCGGTGTTGCAGATCGCCGCCGATCAACGTGCCGGCCGGGCTCATGATCAGGCCACCGGACATCACCGAGTCGCCGAGAAACTGGACCTTGCTGGCGAGTGTGGCCGGGCTCAGCGAGGCATCGCGAAGAGCGGCGGTGGGCACCCGCCAGTAATGGTGGTCGGACAGGGGGCGGTAGTACAGCCAGTCGCCCTTGGGTGACAGGGCGATGCCGTCGGCATGCAGTACCACCGGCTGGCCGCTGTTTTTCAAGGCCTGCTGTCCTTCGACGGTGAAATGCTGATCCGGGTCCGAACGCGTCGAGCGGTCGCCGACCAGCACCTGGCGGCCCTTGCCGCTGGCCAGATCGAGCACCACCAGACTGCCCTGGTTGGCGGCATTGGTGAGGTAAGCCGCACCCACGCGCGGATCGACCCGCAAGTCGTTCAGCGCATCCGGCCGGTGCACGATATCGCCCAGTGGATACTGGCGCAGCACGGTATGACTGACGGGATCGATTTCGACCAGCTTCGGCGGAAACAGGCTCTGGTCCAGACTGGGCAGAGAGATATCGAGTACCCACAGATGCCCTTGCACATCGACCCACAAGGCCTGGGCATTGATCCATTCCGAGGATGCAGGGCGTGACTCGGAGAAACGGTTCCAGGCGGCATCGGGATAGGGCGTGATATGCCCGGTCCTGGGGTCGACCTCGACCACGCTGTAGAGCGAGCGCCGATCATTGGCCGGAGCGGTCGCGAAAATGCGTCCGTCCGGCGTGACGCCGATGCCGACCAGCCTGAAATCATCATCGAAACTGGCGATCTCGGTCAGCGGCTGCCCGGCCTGCCGGGTCGGCGGCAGGGTGTGCTTCTGGGCCCAGGCCGGCGAGGCCAGAGCGAAAGCCAGCGTGGAGAGGCCGGTCAGGCCAAGAATGGACAAACGATTCATGCGAAAAGCTCCGTAGGCGGATCCGGCGATGAGGCGTCGGTCCAGATTCTCGCATATCGGAAGCGGGAGGATGTCGGCCGCGGATGCGAGATGGTCCCCGCGGGCCAAATAACGCGGCCGCAATGACTGTGCACCAGCACCATGCCGTGCAGCGGCGGATTGCATTTCGGCAGCATGGCGAGTCAGCGGCATGCTCAAGGAGGGCCGCGACGCACGAATTTATTCTGGCCGGCGAGATGGCCGGATGCAATCAGTCCATCAGGGTGGCTTCCGGCGCAAGACGGCGGAACAGCGGAGGTTCGCGACGCCTCTCCCGCCGGGCTTTGCTCCATGTTGATCGTCAGGCGGTCGGGGTCTGACGATCACCCGGATGTCGTCGAGAGGCCCTCGACGACCGATACGGCGAACCGGATCAGAAGCCTTCCAGCACGATCTTGCCACGTGCAGTCTGGCTTTCGATCAAGGCATGTGCGCGACGCAGATTGGCGGCATTGATGGTGCCGAAACTTTCATTCAGGGTGCTGCGTAGCGTACCGGCATCGATCAGCCGAGCGACGCGATTCAGCAATTCATGCTGCCGGATCTGGTCAGGTGTGGCGAACATCGAGCGGGTGTACATGAATTCCCAATGCAAGGAGGCGCTTTTCGTTTTCAGCTTGCGTACGTCGATCAGCTCGGGATCATCGATCAGGGCGAGCTGGCCCTGGGGCTTGATCGAAGCGACGATCTGGTCAAAGTGACGGTCGGTCTGGTTGAGGCTGGCAATATGCTCGACACCCTCGAAGCCGATGCGCTGCAGTTCTTCGGACAGCGGACGGCTGTGGTCGATGACGTGATGGGCACCCAGGTCGAGCACCCATTGCCGGGTTTCCGGGCGCGAGGCGGTGCCGATCACGGTCAGGCCTGTCAGCTGGCGGGCCAGTTGCACCAGGATGGATCCGACGCCGCCGGCCGCGCCGATCACCAGCAGGCTGGCTCCGGCGGTCGCATGGCCTTCGGGGATGCGCAGGCGGTCGAACAGCAGCTCCCAGGCGGTAATGGTCGTCAGCGGCAGGGCGGCGGCGGCGGCGAAGTCCAGGCTTTGCGGCATGGCGCCGACGATGCGCTCGTCCACGATCTGCAGCTCGGCATTGCTGCCTGGCCGCCGCAGATCGCCGGCATACCAGACCCGGTCACCGGGCTTGAACAGGCTCACCTTCGACCCTGCGGCACGCACCACGCCGGCGGCATCCCAGCCGATCACGGCCGTCTGGCCCGGTTCTGGCGCCCTGTTGGCGCGGATCTTTACATCGACCGGATTGACCGAAATGGCGCGAACTTCGACCAGCAGGTCATGTTCGCCGGGGATCGGCTCAGGCAATTCCAGATCGATCAGCGACTGCGGGTTGCTGATCGGCAGATTTTGGGCATAGCCAACGGCTTTCATGGGGGGACTCCGGATGGTGGCGGATGATGGCGGCGGGACGTCAGGCACGGGTTTGAATCACGCTGGTTTGAATCAGGCTGCTTTGAATCACGTTGCTTTGAATCAGGCTGCCGCCGGGACGTGCCAGGCAAGGCAGATGATCGATCGTCACGCGTTTCGATCACAGGTGCTGGCTGTCGAATCAGTTTCAACGAGAAATTGAAGCCGAGCAGGACCGTTTGTCGCCGGACTTATGCAGTATGGATGGCCACCTGCTGCTGGAGGTACTCGCACAGTGCATGGACGCTGGGTGAAAGCATGCTGCGATGGGCACTGATCAGATGCAGGGGCGCCGGTTCGCCGTCGCAATCGTCCAGCGCGGTTTCCAGCCGGCCGCTGCGCAGATCGGCCAGCACGTCCAGTCGCGATTTATAGGCCAGGCCATGTCCGTCCAGCGCCCAGCGATGGACCAGTTCGCCATCGTTGCTGCTGCGATTGCCGGCCACTTGCACGACTTGCGGTTGGCCACGCTCGAAAAAGGTCCAGCGATCATGCAGGCTGTCATTCAAGGCAAAACGCAGACAGTTGTGCCGACGCAGGTCGGCGGGTTGTCCGGGCCGCCCGTGGCGTGCGAAATAGGCTGGTGAGGCACACAGCACCCGCCGGTTGTCCGGTGCCAGCGGCAAGGCGACCAGACTGGAGTCTTCGGGTATGCCATAGCGTATCGCCAGGCTGATCGGTGCGCGAAACATGTCCGTGACATGGTCACCGATACGGATCTGCAGCGAAATATCGGCATACTGTTCCTGGAACGCATTCAGCCAGTCATGCAGCAGATGTCGGCCCAGATCGGAGGGAACCGACAGCGCCATGCTTCCACCTATCGTGTTGCGGTCGCGGGCCAGGGCATGTCGGCCGGCATCAAGGTGTTCCAGCATGGAGCCGGCGTAGGGCAGATAGCGCTCGCCATCGGGTGTCAGGCGCAGACTGCGGGTTGAACGTGCCAGCAGTCGGGTGCCCAGTTCCGTTTCCAGTCGCTTCAGCCCGGCGCTGGCGACGGCCGGACTCAGATCCAGCTGCCGCGCCGCGGCGGTGAGGCTGCCGTGGTTGGCGGCGGCCACAAAGATCTGCAGGTCTTCCAGTCGGATCATGAGAGGCGTGGCCTGAGTTGGGGGAATGCCGATCATGGAACAGGTTATCGGGCCATTTTCAAAATTATCATGAATCTGAATGCATGAACCGCCTCTGTTCGGCCCGGCCCGGCAAGGACATCATCCTGTCATCGGGTGCTGCCGGCCGTCTCATCCAGGCCGCCCTGTCCACAGGATTTTCGGAGCAAGTGATGTCGTCATTCTTTGTTTTTCGCCTGAGCGTGTGTCTTGCAGCCATGCTGGGCGGTGCCGTGGTGCAGGGGCGCGCCATGGCCACCTCACCCCCGGCCAGGCTGACGGTGGTTCGTCAGTCCATGCAGATGACGTGGAATGCAGTGGTGGTCGATGCACGCGGCCGCTATATCGTCAGCTCGCCACGTTGGACGGGGTATGCCGGCCCGACAGTGGCCGTCATCGATGCCCATGGACATTTGAGCCCTTATCCCGATGCCTCATGGAACCAATGGGTGCCCGGCATGGATGCCGGACGAGCCTTTGTTAGCGTCAATGCCATCCATCAGTCGGCCGATGGCGATCTGTGGGTAGTGGATACAGGCAGTCTGACGCTCGGTGGCCGGCCGGTGGCTGGTGGACCGAAAATCGTCCGGATCGATCCGCGGCAGGATCGCGTGAGGCACATTTATCGCCTGCCGGAGGCCGCCATCCATGGGCATACCTATATCGACGACATTCGTATCCATGGTCATCATGCCTATCTCACCGACGCTGGTGAAGGGGCATTGCTGGTACTTGATCTTGATGATGGCCGTGTTCGCCGGCGGTTTGACGGCATGGCCTGGGTGCGCTCGAAACCCGGTGACCGCATCATCGTTCAGGGGCAGGTATTGAACGGGGCGGATGGCCGGCCCCTGCACGTACAGGTCGATCCTCTGGAATTGAGTCCGGACGGGCGCAAGTTGTACTTCGGTCCGCTGACCGGGCCACTGTCGCAGATCGAAACCCGCTGGCTGGATGATGACATGCTGGATGATGCCGCGCTGGCGCAGCATGTCCGGCCCTGGTTTGCCCTGCCTCCGTCAGGCGGTACCGCGATGGCGGTCGACGGCAGCCTGTATTACACCCCCCTGGCCGATGGCAGCCTGATGCGGCGGGCACCGGACGGGCGCTTGTCCATGCTGGTACGCGACCGGCGTCTGCGTTGGGCGGACGCGCCCTTTCTCGACGGACATGGCCATATCTATCTTCCCGTCCCTCAGCTCGATGGAGCGGCCGTATTCCATCACGGGCATGCGACCGTGCATTGGCCGGTCGAGCTGTATCGGCTGGATCTGCCGGATGCCGGGCATCCGGGCTGATGGAGGTTTGTTCCGGCTTCACGGGCATCTGCCGGACATGGTCAGAAGCCGGGCAGCCTGGTTCACGCGCATGTTCTCGTCATCAGCTGTCGCCGTGCCCGGACGATGACGAGGTGCGGCATGGTGGCTGGATCCTGCCTGTCAGAACGGTCAGGTATCGGGTGACTCCATCGCCGAGGCGGCATCATGGGGCCGGGTTCCGGGGTGCCAAGCCTTGGCGGCCTGCTGCGCCAGCCACATGCGGGCGTAGCGGCCACCCCGGGCCAGCAGCTCGGCATGCCGCCCCGACTCGATGACCCGGCCCTGGTCGATGACCAGAATCCGGTCGGCGGCGACCAGGGTCGACAGCCGATGGGCGATCACGATCACTGTTCTGTCCCTCACCAGACTGTCGATGGCGGTTTGCACGGCGACTTCGCTTTCGGTATCCAGCGCAGCGGTAGGTTCATCCAGAATCATGATCGGCGCGTTTTTCAGCATCGCCCGGGCGATGCTGATGCGCTGGCGTTCCCCGCCCGAGAGTGATCCGCCGACAGCGCCGGCGCGGCTCAGATAGCCTTCCGGAAGGCGTTGAATGAAATCGTGGCAGTGGGCGGCCCGGGCGACCGCCTGCACCTCCTCGTCGCTGGCATCGGGGCGGGCCATCCGGATATTGGCCAGCAGACTGTCATCAAACAGGTAGACGTCCTGGAACACCATCGAGACCAGGCCATTCAATTGCTCGGCCGTCAGCGCGCGGATATCCACCCCGCCAATGCGGATGCTTCCGGCCTGCGGATCGGCATGGCGCATCAACAGGCGGGCCAGGGTGCTCTTGCCGGCGCCGGAGGGACCGACTATCGCGGTCAGGCTGCGTTCGGGCAGTTCGATCTGCAATCCCTGCAGCACGGGGGCGGTGGCACCCGCGTAGCAGAAGCTCACATCATCGAAACGTATGCCGTAGTGTTCCGGCCTGGCCTGCGCGGCCACCTGTGGCAAGGGTGCGATGCTCAGCAAGGCTTCGATTTTTTCCAGCGCGGCCTCGATCAGCTCGATGACCTTGGCGTACAGCACGAAGTTGGCCAGCGGTTCGCCAAAGCGCAGCATGATCACCAGTATGGCGGCCAGAATCGATAGCTGCAGACTTCCCTCGGCGACCCACCAGGTGCCGGTGACGATCACCAGCAGCAAGGCCAGTTCCATGATGGTGGCCAGCAGCAGATTGGGGCCGGCTCCGCGCTTCTGGCCCTGGACCTGCACGGTCTCCAGTTGCCGCATGCTGGCCTGCAAGCTCAGGGCCTTGTCGCCGACACAGCAGGCCGCGCGCAGTACGGGCAGCCCCTGCGTATATTCCAGGATATCGGCGCTGGTGCGTTGGTGCGCCTCGGCCAGCACCCGCATGCCCCGGTCCAAGGCCGGGCGACGCCAGCGATACAGCGGGATCAGCAACGGGAAAATCAGCAGCAGCAACAGCCCGATGCGCCAGTCATAGCCGAAAGCGACCAGTGCCACCACCAGCGGGGTGATCAGGGCATGGCTGATCATGGTGGCGATGGTCAGCAGATAGCTGAGGTTTTCGTCGACATTGCCCAGCAGGGTGGCATGAATCTCCCCGGCGCGCCGGTCCTGCAACCGTTCCAGGGGAATCCGCCGAAGCTGTTCGCCCAGGACTGTGCGCAGTTCATAGCTGTTTTCGACCATGTCGCCCCGGTAGTCGAAGCCCTGCGCCCACCAGCGGACGGCCAGTCCCAGCAGACTGAGCAGGGTCATGGTCAGCAACCAGAACCATGCGCCAAGGACGTGTTGGCCGGGCCGCAGGAGGCTCTGAAACAGTCCAAGGATGCAGGCCAGAGCCAGACCTTGCAGTGCCGCGGCCACCAACAGGCCGATCAGGCTGGCCCGCAGTTGCGGAGCATGGCCGTGGGCGCTGCGCATCAGCTGGCGCCAGGTCTCGCGCAGCGGCGTGACGGGGCGAGAGGAGGACGGCGTGCTCATGCGTGCCCCCTCTGCAGCGTCCAGTGGCCGGCACGTTCGCCGGCCTGCCACAGGCGGGCATAGCAGCCGGCCTGGGCGAGCAGGTCGGCATGCCGACCTTGTTCGACCAGACGGCCCTGTTCGAAGACCAGGATCTGGTCGGCATCGCGGATGGTGGCGAGTCGGTGGGCCACCATCAGCACCGTCTTGCCGCGCATCAGATGGGACAGCGCCAGCACCAGGGCGGCCTCGTTCTCTGGGTCGGCAAAGGCGGTGGCCTCGTCCAGTACCAGGATCGGACGATTCTGCAATATGGTGCGGGCGATGGTGACGCGCTGGCGTTGACCGCCAGACAGAGAGGTTCCGCGCTCGCCGGCGGGGGTGTCATAACCTTGCGGCAGGGCCATGATGAAGTCGTGGGCCTGCGCGGCCCTGGCGGCTTCCATGACTTCCTGCGGGCTGGCCTGGGGTTGCCCCAGGCGGATATTGTCGAGCAGGCTGCCGGCAAACAGGAAGCTGTCCTGGAACACGAAGGCGACCTGTTGCAGCAAGGTATCCGGCAGCATCTCGCGCACATCCGCACCGCCGACCCGGATGCAGCCGGCATCCACGTCCCAGAAGCGTGGAATCAGCTGGGCGATGGTGCTCTTGCCGGCGCCAGAGGGGCCGACCAGGGCGGTGAACTGGCCCGCTGGCACCTCGAAGCTGACCTGCTGCAGAACCTTGGGGCCGCCGGCTTCATAGCTGAAATCCACTTGCTCGAAGCGAACGCTGCCGTCAGCGGGGTGTTGTGCCTTGTCCACAGGGGGCAGTGGTTGCGGCGTTATCGCCATCACTTCGTGAATGCGCCGGATACTGACCTCGGCACGGGCCACCATATGCTTGAGCGAGATGACCGGCATCAGCGATTCGGCCATGCCACCGCCGATCAGCAGCACGGCAAGCCAGTCGCCGATGGCCAGCTGCTGCTTTTGCAGCAGCCAGGTACCCAGCCACAGCAGCACCAGCAGGCTGGGCAACGGGCTGAGGATGATCTGAGACAGCCGGGCCGGCAGGCCGTTGGCGCGGTACCACTGGATGACCACATCACGATAGACCTGCAATGCCTGCTGATAGCGCCCGAAGGTTTCGCTGCCGGTGTCGAAGGTCCTCACCACCGGCATGGCCTGGACATATTCCACGACGGCCTTGCTGACATGCTCGGCCGCCTGGTGGTAGCGCCTGAAGGTCTCCTTGCTGCCGAGCAGGGCCAGGGACACCGCGGCCAGACCCAGAACCAGCACGCCACTGGCCGCCAGCGCCAGTCGCCAGTCCAGCCAGCACAGCAAGGCGAGGGTCAGCAGGGGCGAGACATAGGCGCGGGCATACAGTGGGGTACTGTCGGCCACAAAGACGTGCATTTCCTTTACATCATCCATCATCACCTTGGCCAGCGCCGCCGGTCCCTGATGCTGGACCCGTCCCAGCGGAATACGGGCCAGATGTTCGGAAAGCCGGGTGCGCAGCTGTGTTTCCAAGGCAAAGGCCGCGTAGTGCGAACGATTGAAGGCGGTCAGCCGCAGTCCGAAAGCCAGTGCGGTCGAGGTCGCGGCCACCAGCAAGGCCGGCCAGGGCCAGTGGTCGGGATGCTGCAGCAGTTGCTGCAGCGCCCAGGCCAGTGCGGCCAGAGTCGCCAGGGTCGCGGCCGCACCCAGTGCGGCCAGCAGCATGGCGAGGCGGATGCGGCCTCTGACCGGCCGCATGATGGCCCAGCTGCCCGTGGGTGATGACGATGAAGAGGTAGTCATGAATGGCCCATGGTGAAGGGTAAGGATAAGGATGGCCGCCATGGCGATGTGTTTGGCAGGGCATGGCGCTCGACCGGTGGCGGGAGCGGCGGCAGCCGATACCGGCTTCGGTGGAGACGGCGCTGGCGTCAGTTGCGGTGGCGAGCCGCTTCTAGGCATTGACGGGAAGCGGTCATAGCTGGCTGGGCTGGCGGCTCCCGCAAAGCGGCGGGAATGACGGACCTGATCGAAGCGCTTCGCTGGAGGATGCATTCCGCTCCGGCCGCCAGATCATTGACGATGGATACGGATGAGACGCATCATCATTTTATGTGGTGAATCATGAGGCATCACGGCACGGTTTGGCTCACGGTTTTCCGCCGCGATTTGTCCAATACGGAAAAACCTTATGAGTGACTGCGCGCATGCAAGGGCTCTCGGGCCATCACGCGACTCCCTACCTTTGATGAGCGGATCTTGCGACGGGATGCCCCGTGCATGGCAGCACCTGATGCAAAGGGATGCTCCGGTGCCCGGGATGCATGTCTGCTGCCTGCGTGGACGGCCCGGCAGCGACTGGGCATTCCGGGCCCGGTGCGATCCGGCACTGTCGATCAGCCTCCTGCTGGAGGGGCGGATCCAGATCACGATCGATGACGGTGTGCCACGCATGCTGGAATCGGGGCACACCCTGTGGGTGGCCATGGACAGGGGCCACACCATCACGCATGAATGGCAGGGTCGGACGGCCTTCCACATGGTGCATATCCACGTGGGATTCCATCTCCTGCAGGATCTCGCCGGTCTGGATCCGGCCGGCCTGCCGGCCTGTCTGCGGCCTTCCGCCGGCATGGGCCAGCAGACGTCGATCATGATCAGTCGACACCTGCAGCGGATTGCGGCCGAAATCGGTCAATGCCCCTGCCGCCATCCTCGGGCTCGCTCGATATGCCTGCATGGCAAGGTTCTTGAACTGCTGGCGGCGGTGATCGAGCACGGTGCCCAGGTCGTCGGCGATGTATCCATGCACGGGGGAGGTTGCACCGATCATCACAGCCTGATGCGGGCTCGCGCCCTGCTCGAACGGCATGGCGACGAAGCATGGAGTGTGCCGGCCTTGGCCCGGGCGGTGGGCTTGAATGAAAAGCAGCTGCAGGCCGGCTTCAGGGGCGTGTATGGCATGACGGTGCATGGCTACCTGACCCGCATCCGTCTGGATCAGGCGATCGGCATGTTGCTGGCGGGTTGTTCGGTGACCGAAACGGCCCAGGCGGTCGGCTTTGCCAATCTCAGTCATTTCAGCAAAGTTTTCCGCCTGCGCCATGGCATGTCACCCCGGTCGTGGCTGCGGGAGTTCCGGAACCCGCGGTTTGACCCGTCTTCCGGTTGATCTTGCGCCGATTCAGATCTGTGCCTGGCCGCCGTCCACGAACAGCTCGCTGCCGTTGACGAAACTGGCGTCATCCGAGGCAAGGAACACGGCAGCACGGGCGATTTCTTCCGGCTCGCCGACCCGGCCGAGCGGCACCTGGGAGGCCAGATAATCCAGCAGGCCTTGTTGCTGTTCGGCATCGGGGCCGGCCAGATCGACCAGGCCGGGGGTGCGGGTGGCGCCCGGGCTCAGTACATTGAAGCGGATGCCACGGTCCTTCACATCCAGGATCCAGTTGCGGGCAAAAGCGCGGACAGCGGCCTTGGAGGCGGCGTAGACGCTGAAGGCCGGGGTGCCGGAGCTGGCGGCTGTGGAGCCGGTCAGAATCACCGAGGCCTTGGCGGCCAGCAGGGGCAGGGCGGCCTGCACCGTGAACAGGCTGCCTTTGACATTGCGGTCAAAGGTATCCGTGTACTGTGCCTCGGTGATCTGGCCCAGCGGCAGCATCGAACCGCCGCCGGCATTGACGAACAGGACGTCGATGCGACCCTTGTCGGCCTTGATGGTATCCATCAGCTGCTGCAGCTGCTCCGGGCGGGAGGAGTCGACCTGCACGCCGGTGGCGTTGCCGACTTCGGCCACGGCCTTGTCCAGTTCGGCCTTGCGACGGCCGGTGATATACACATGCGCGCCTTCGGCGGCGAACTGCTTGGCGGTGGCCAGGCCGATGCCGGTGCTGCCGCCAGTGACCACGGCGATCTTGTTTTCAAGCTTGCGGTTCATGCGGGGTGCTCCATTAGTGAGTGGTGTTGACGGAGCTCAGCTTAGTCAGGATGCTGGGTCGGCAAAACAGCAATAATCTCAAACTATCATTGCAGAAATGACGACCAAGCTTCCTGATTTCGAAGGCCTGGCCTTGTTTGCCAAGGTGGCCGAGGCACATTCCTATGCCGGTGCAGCCCGTGAGCTGGGCTTGTCGGTGGCCACCGTCTCGCGTGCCGTGACCCGGCTGGAGCAGCGACTGGGCGGCCGCGTGTTCAACCGCAGCTCCCGCCAATTGGCCTTGACCGCCCTGGGTGAGAGCCTGCTGGAGCCGGCGACGCGGGTCTATCGACAGGCGGAAGCGGCCGAGGCCGGAGCCCGGGAGCAATCGGCGCTGCCTCGCGGCGCGATCCGCCTCGCAGTGCCGATGAGCTTCGGGGTGCGCTGGCTGGCCCCCTTGCTGCCCGAATTTCTGCGCCGTTACCCGCAGATATCCGTTGATCTGCATCTGTCCGATGCGGTGGTCGATCTGGTCGCCGAGGGCCTGGATGCGGCGCTGCGTATCGCCGTGCTGCCGGATTCCTCGCTGGCGGCCCGCAAGCTCTGCGATGTGACGCGATTCACGGTAGCGGCACCGGCGTATCTGGAACGTCATGGCATTCCCCTTCACCCGCAGGACCTCGATCCGCGCCACTGCCTGGGCTATGCCTACCGGGCCCGCAGCGATGCCTGGCGTTTTCGTCGCGGCGAAGAAGAGGTCGTGATCCGGCCCCAGGGACCCCTGCGAGCCACCAACGCCGAAGCCCTGCTGCCCTGGCTTCTGGCTGGCGAGGCGGTGGCCGAGTTGCCTGAATTTATGGCCGGAACCTATCTGCATGACGGCCGTCTGCAAGCCATTCTGCGTGATTGGGACCAGGGTTCCGGTGCGCTGTATTTCGTGACACCGACCTTGCGTCAGCGTCCGGCCAAGATCGAAGTGCTGGGCGCCTATCTCTACGAACAGCTGTCGGCTCCGGGCTGGCGCTGGCCTTGATCTGGAGGGCGATATCGGCTCGGGCAAGCGGACATTTCGCTGACCGATCTGTCTGCCTTCGCGGGATCCTGTTGATGCGTAGAGCGGGGGCGCTTTATCCGGAGAGCGTCCTAGACCTGGCCTGGATGGCGAGCCGACAGTCCGGATATCGACCGAAACCTGATCGAGGGTGCGAGCAGGTCTGATGGTTGGCAGGGAGATCGGAAGCATTGCGGTCACGGTACCATCGCGATGGATTCACCTCTTGCCGATGGACACAGCTCATGCCTGGATGGACCATCATGCATGGATGGCTTGCCGTCCATCGATGATATCCACCATCCGCTGAGTGAAAGAAGTCATGGCAAGGATATGGATGGCACGTTCCAGACCCGTCGGCCCAGGCATCACGCGTCCCCTCAGGCAATGATCGATGTCCTTTCGCCATGACGAGATGTTGTGGCTGGATATGAAAGCAAAACCTGTGCTTTTGTGGCATCGAAGCAGGGCGGATCAGGTATTTTCTCAAGGATGAGGTGGCCTATGGCCTTGGTGCGCCCCAGTTTTGCAGCGGCATGGAACCGGTTCAAGGAGATCCATCTTCCCGTTGCGGAAGTCGGCCGAAAGATCGGTGGCTATGTGCAGGTCAATATTGCAAGCGGCGATTTCCGGAATGCTTGTCCGCTACGGATGAGTTATGTGCTCAATGACTGCGGCCTTCGCGTCCCACCACCTGGCCGATACCACGCTGTCAGTGGCAGTGATCACCGCTGGTATATGTACAGGGTGATGGAAATGAAAGACTTCCTGATATGGGCCTTCGGTCCTGCCGAGGTTCAAATTTCCACACCATCCGCTCAGGGATTTCTTGGCCGGCGGGGTATCTTGTTGTTCGAGGGTCAAGGTTGGAGCGATGCGCGTGGTCATGTGAGCTTGTGGTCAGGCCGTGCTTGTGCGGATGAGTGTCACTTCGTCGGTCACAGTGGCAATGGTTCATTTATGCCAACCCAGGCCTGCCTGTGGGAGTTGGCATGAAACGCTTGTCCATGCTGGCAACCATGCTTTTATGCACTGCCGCCGCGGCCAAGGATGGGCCTGAATCCTTGCGCGAGGTCGATACGTTCTCGCAGGCCCAGATGTATACGCACTGGATCGAGAATCGCTGTATTGGCCGACTCGATTACGGCAAGACCTTGACGGATGATGCCTATAAAAGTGCGGCGGCGTGGCTGCAATTTGGCAATCTTCCGATCGAAGCCTACAACGATGGTGATGCCGTGATTGATCGCTATCTCAAGGTAAAACTGAGCGGCTCGGTACCGGGCGAATTCAGGGTACTGCAATGCACGCTGATCGCGGCGAGCCCTGATGTAAAGCGGCTTTACAACAAATACGAAGCCATGGCCCGCAAGATGGGTGCCAAGCCTTGACCATAGTCAGCGGAGAGGGCTAAAGGAGCGGGTATCGGTCAGTGCGCATAATGACTGGATCGCCTAAATCCATGTGTCAGGAGGCCCTTCGCCAACAAGTCAAGCATGCTGGCGGGTGATATTGGCTCGGGCAAGCGGATACTTTGCTGACCGATCTGTCTGCCTTCGCGGGATCCTGTTGATGCGTAGAGCGGGGGCGCTTTATCCGGAGAGCATCCCAGACCTGGCCTGGATGGCGAGCCGACAGTCCGGATATCGACCGAAACCTGATCGAGGGTGCGAGCAGGTCTGATGGTTGGCAGGGAGATCGGAAGCATTGCGGTCACGGTACCATCGCGATGGATTCACCTCTTGCCGATGGACACAGCTCATGCCTGGATGGACCATCATGCATGGATGGCTTGCCGTCCATCGATGATATCCACCATCCGCTGAGTGAAAGAAGTCATGGCAAGGATATGGATGGCACGTTCCAGACCCGTCGGCCCAGGCATCACGCGTCCCCTCAGGCAATGATCGATGTCCTTTCGCCATGACGAGATGTTGTGGCTGGATATGAAAGCAAAACCTGTGCTTTTGTGGCATCGAAGCAGGGCGGATCAGGTATTTTCTCAAGGATGAGGTGGCCTATGGCCTTGGTGCGCCCCAGTTTTGCAGCGGCATGGAACCGGTTCAAGGAGATCCATCTTCCCGTTGCGGAAGTCGGCCGAAAGATCGGTGGCTATGTGCAGGTCAATATTGCAAGCGGCGATTTCCGGAATGCTTGTCCGCTACGGATGAGTTATGTGCTCAATGACTGCGGCCTTCGCGTCCCACCACCTGGCCGATACCACGCTGTCAGTGGCAGTGATCACCGCTGGTATATGTACAGGGTGATGGAAATGAAAGACTTCCTGATATGGGCCTTCGGTCCTGCCGAGGTCCGGGTTTCCACACCATCCGCTCAGGGATTTTTTGGCCGGCGGGGGATCTTGTTGTTCGAGGGCGATGGTTGGGGAAATGCCCGTGGTCATGTGACCTTGTGGTCAGGCCGTGCTTGTGCGGATGAATGCCATTTCGTCGGTCACAGTGGCAATGGTTCATTTATGCCAACCCAGGCCTGCCTGTGGGAGTTGGCATGAAACGCTTGTCCATGCTGGCAACCATGCTTTTATGCACTGCCGCCGCGGCCAAGGACGGGCCTGAATCCTTGCGCGAGGTCGATACGTTCTCGCAGGCCAAGATGTATACGCACTGGATCGAGAATCGCTGCATTGGCAAGCTGGCTTACGGCAAAGCCCTGACCGATGATGCTTTCAACAGCGCTTCGGCGTGGCTGGAGTTCGGGGACCTTCCGATCGAAGCCTACAACGATGGCGATGCCGTGATTGATCGCTATCTCAAGGTAAAACTGAGCGACTCGGTACCGGGCACATTCAGGGTACTGCAATGCACGCTGATCGCGGCGAGCCCTGATGTAAAGCGGCTTTACAACAAATACGAAGCCATGGCCCGCAAGATGGGTGCCAAGCCTTGACCCTAGTTGTTGGATGGACCGCCAGAAGAACGGATATCTGGCAGCGCGAATGATGGCTGTGCCGCAACAATCGCTGTCGCAGGACAGCGACTCAAGTCAGCGTGGATGCACGTGCAGGGGCGAAGGGCCGTGGCATGCCATCCATGCGTGCTGCCCTGTCGGTCGGGCTTGACGAATATCGCGAATGCGGCTGTGGCCGCGCTCTTGGCTGTGACGGTGGATTTCCCGTGCACGCAGTGCAGGCGCACTTCAGCCGCGAGGCATCAACCGTGCCAGAGCATCGACGCTACGCCCGGCGCTTATGACTTTTTCGCGTGCAGCTGCATGGATGGGCTGATCGGCGTAGTGCATGCCCAGCATCCACCAGGCTTGACCGAAGATCATTCCCAGCCATAGGCCGGCCGCATGGCTTTGTGTCCAGCAGGTGGCTGCCACGATCATGCCGACAACAAGCACGGTCCAGCACTGCCAGTGTCGACGCAAGCTCTGCTGCATGCCTTGCGCGACGATATCCCTGGCCACGGCTGGAGGCAGTTGATAGCTTGCAGCAAGCTTTTTTGCATCGAGCATGCGGGTCTCCCGGCCTGTGGATGGATCCTTTAAGAAGTCTAGCACCGGCTCTTCCAGAGCGGCAAGCGCGTTTGGAGGATCAGCGGCCGGGTGGTTTGCCCACGGTTTGAGCAGGGTTGGTGTTGTCGCCCTGCTGAGTTATGGGGCTCAGGCCGTCACGGCCTGACTTCGGCTTTCGTCTGCAGAGGACTTTGCTCGGATCTAGCCGATATGCGGTCAGGCCGGACTACCTGATGGCGATGATGCCGCCGGGCTAGGCATGTCATCCGCGTTCCCGGACGTCTGTGCGTAGTGGCGCACCGTATCGATAAAGGCCCGTAATGCCGGAGCCATCTGGCGTTGCCTGGGGTAGCACAGATGGATGCCCGGGAAGGTTTCGCACCATGGTTCCAGCAGGGACTGCAGGCGGCCGGCCTGCAGGTGCGCGTGCACGGACTCTTCCGCGCAAAAGGCAATACCGATGCCCTGCAATGCCGCCTGGATGGCCAGCGACTTGTCGTTGACGATCAGCGGGCCGCCGGTCCGGACTTCAAACCAGCGCCCATTCTCGCAGAACTCCCAGTCGTAGGGGTGTTGCCGGCCCGGCCAGCGCCAGCGCACGCATGGGTGCAGCAGCAGATCGCCGGGCGTCTCGGGTGCCCCATGGGCTGCAATATAGGCGGGCGTGGCCACCGCGATCTGGCGCATGGGCGGTCCCAGCGGGATGGCGACCATATCCTGTTCGATCAGTTCACCCAGCCGCATCGACAGATCGAAGCCGCCTCCCACGAGGTCGATGGTTTCATCGTCCAGACTGATGTCCAGCATGATCTCGGGGTGGCTGGCCAGAAATGGAGCCAGCATGGGTTCGATATAGCGGCGGGAGGCCGAGCGGGTGGCGTGCACCCGGACCGTACCGGCGGGCCGTCCCTGGCGCGCCTGGACCTGCTGCATGGCCTCGCTCAGTCCTCTGATGGCCGGGGTAATCTGCTGCAGCAACTGTTCCCCTTCGGGGGTCAGCGAGACCTTGCGGGTGGTACGGCGCAGCAGGGTGGTGCCCAGGGAGTGTTCCAGCTGGCGAATGGTTTGACTCAAGGCCGAGGGGCTTACCGCCAGCGACTCGGCGGCTCGGCTGAAGTTCAGGGCTTCGGCTACGGCGGCAAAGGCGCGCAATTGGCCGTAATCGGAAGGAGGCAGAGAGCTGGGCATGCCGTTGAGGATAAGACTATTAAGCACGGCTAACAAGATCAATTAAATTTGTCGCCATTATCTTTTCCGGAGGCAGGAATTACCTTATTGAGAACTTTGAGGAGAGCTTGCATGGCCACGTGGCTGATAACTGGAATTTCGCGAGGTTTGGGGCTGGCACTGGCCCAGGAACGACTTGATCGGGGTGATACGGTGATTGGCACGGTGCGCCAGGGCGCACCCGCACTGCAGGTCGGCGCGGGTACCTTGCATCTGCTGCAGGCGGATCTGGCGGACCCGGCGGCCGCGCTGGACGTGGTGCGGGAAGCCTATACGCGGACGCAGGTGATCGATGTCATCGTCAACAATGCCGGCTACGGTCTGCTGGGTGCGCTGGAAACCTCTACGGACGAGGAAATGCGTCAGCTGTTCGAAGTCGATGTGTTTGCGCCGATCCGTCTGATCCGCGCGGCGTTGCCGCATCTGCGTGTGCAGGGTCATGGCCATATCGTCAATGTGACTTCGATTGCGGGGCGGGCGCCCGGCATCGGCTCGGCGCTGTATTGCGCGGCGAAGGGGGCGTTGGAAAGCTTGTCGGCAGCGCTGGCGCTGGAAGTTGCACCGCTGGGCATCAAGATCACCGCCGTGGCGCCGGGGGCTTTCCGTACCGATTTCCTGTCCGAGCATTCCATTCGCCGCAGCGATCAGGAGGATGCGGCCTATGCCGCGACCATCGGCACCAGCCAGTCGGCATTCAAGGCGGGACATGGGCGGCAGGCCGGTGACCCGGTGGCGGCTGCGCGGGCGATCAGCGAGGCGGTGGCCAGTGCCACGCCACCTCTGCATCTGCTGCTGGGCAGCGATGCATTGCATCGGGCCCGGGTCAAGCTGGACAGTGTCGCCAGCGAGATGGACAGCTGGCAGGTACTGACCCGCAGCACGGACTTTGCAGCGCAATCCTGACCGGCCTGATCACGCCGTTCCTGCCGCCATCATGATGCAAGGGAAGGCTCGCCGCCGCCGACTGCGGTGATTGCACGGCGGCGGCCCAGGTGCGGGATGCCCGGTCCGGATGTTGCAACGGACGTCCATCGACTCCGCTGAATTGAGCGGATTCATAAGCGGCCCGCGCCAGATACCATCTTCAGCCTGTCTGCGGTCGCAACGGGTCGGGGCCGATGGCATCGGCACCGACAGGATTGCGGCGGCTTGTGTGGGGCTGTCGGAGTGTGGGCCGGCCGACCCGGATTTGACCCGGCCATGCGGCAGGTTGTAAGTCTGGACGCTGGATCCCGCTGCAGCAGGTATCGCGATGACCGGTGGATGGCAGGGCTGGATGGAGCCGCACGGCGAAAGCCTGGTGCAGTTGGGCGAGCTGGTACTGGCCCTGGTACTGAGCTCGTTGATCGGGCTGGAGCGCGAATTCCGGCTGAAGAGTGCCGGGCTGCGGACACATGCACTGGTCGGCCTGTCCTCGGCGCTGATCATGATCGTGTCCAAATATGGCTTCGGTGATGTGGTGCAGGTGGGTTCGGTGATTCTTGATCCGTCCCGCATCGCCGCGCAGATCGTGTCCGGCATCGGCTTTATCGGTGGCGGCCTGATCTTCGTGCAGCGCGATACGGTACGCGGCCTGACCACGGCAGCCATCATCTGGCTATGTGCGGCGGTCGGCATGGCCGCCGGTGCCGGCCTGCCATGGCTGGCGGTGTTTGCCACCGCCCTGCATTTCTGTGTGGTGTATGGCTATACCGTGCTGACCCGTTCGTTGTGGTCCTCTCAGCTGGAGCTGGTGGTGGATTATCTGCCGGGCAAGAACGCCGTACAGACGGTGATCGAACTCTGTACCGGGCGAGGCTATGTCGTGCATCAGTTGGCGGTGCAGTCGCAGAAGGCGGATGACGAGGCGACGGCGTCGGTGAGGGTGCAACTCAGTGGCCGGGCCCAGGTCGCGCCTTTGCTGGTGGCCCTGGGCGATGTGAAGGGGGTGCTGCAGGTCCGGCTGACGCCGATGGAGTCCTTGGTGCATTGACGGTCAGCGATGATGCGTGCAGCAGTGAAATCCTTCCGGCCAGTCGAGACCGGTGTCGATGCCGGGATCCCCGGCCTCAGCGCAGAAAAAACCTTACCGGAAGCTGCACCATCACCGGATCGCCGGGCAGTTCCGGCGGTGGCGGAGGCAGCGGGCTGGCCCGCCGCAAGGTGGCCAGCGCTTCCTGATCCAGCAGGCGATGACCGGACACCTGCTGGATCTGCGAATCGGCGACCCGGCCCTGGCGGTCGACGGCAAAGCGCAGCCAGACCACGCCTTGCTGGTGCGATCGCTCGGCCTGGCGCGGATAGCGTCGATACTGTTTCAGACGGCCGAGCAGCAGGCTCTGCCAGTCGGCCCGTTGCCGGGCCGTGGCTCCGGCCTGATTGGCGGCGGCAGCATAGCGGTCTGAGGCGGCTGCCGCCACGGCGGCCGGGGCGGTGGCTTGTGCCGTCGGCCGTGAGTGGGTTGATGCGACCGGATCCATGACGCGGGTCCTGGCGGGCCGTGGCGGCGCGGCCACGGCATCGGCGCGAGGAGATCTGGGCCGTGGCGGCGGTGTCCTGGGGCGTGGCTGGCTTTGACTGGCGGCGCTGGCCTGCTGTCTGGGGCCGATGGCACGCTGGCTGGGCGGTGCCGGCGGCGCCGTGGGACGCAGTGCCGCCTCCACGGCAATGGCTTCCATCGGCTGGGCCGGTGGTGGCAGGACAGTGTTCCGTACCGGCCACAGCAGCCATTCGCCGATCAGCGCGAAGCCGGCCAGCACGATGCCGGCACTGACGGTCCAGGGGCGCAGGTCGGTGTTCACTCCGGCGGCTCCTGCAGTCCGACCAGAGCCAGACGCGGATAGCCGGCATCGCGCAAGGCATTCATGGCCTGCATCAATTGCTCGTAGGCCAGCAGGCGGTCGCCGCGCAGCAGGATCCGGCGCTGGTGATCGCCCTGGGTGTGACGCTCCAGCGCCGGTCCGAGATGCTCGCGAGCCACCGCTTCCTCATCCAGCGTCCAATGTCCCCGGGCATCGATGCTGAGATAGACGGGCCTGTCATCACGCTGGCTGGCCGCCGCATTGCTGGTCGGCAGCGCCACGGGCGCATCCACGGTGGCCAGCGGCGCGGCCACCATGAAGATGATCAGCAGCACCAGCATCACGTCGATAAAGGGGGTGACATTGATCTCGTGGGCCAGTTCCAGCTCGCCATCGTCCAGTGACAGGCTCATGCGTGGACCTCCTGCAGGGGCGAGGGTCGGGGTGGGATGGCCCGCAGCGGAAACGGGGCCGGCCGATCCAGATCACGGGACAGCAGTTCCTGCAGCCGTGCCGACAGATCGGACAGCTCGGCGCGCAGGCTGGCCAGCAGCCGGCTGAAGTGGTTGTAGATCACCACCGCCGGAATCGCCGCCGCCAGACCGAAGGCGGTGGCCAGCAGGGCTTCGGCGATGCCGGGGGCGACCACGGCCAGGTTGGTGGTGTGGGCGCGGGCAATGCCGGTGAAGCTGTTCATGATGCCCCATACCGTGCCGAACAGGCCGACGAACGGTGCCACGGAGGCGATCGTGGCCAATACGCCGATGCCTTGCTGGCGTTGTCGCAGCCAGTGGCGTTCCAGGCCGGCCAGTCGCGAAGCTGCGCGTTCCTTGATGCCCGCGGCGGCCAGACCGCTGGAATGGCTGCGCTCGCTCCATACGGCCTGCAACAGGGGCTGCAGCAGGCCGGGCGGGGCTGACTCGATAGCGGGCAGGCAGGTCAGCGGCTGCAGAAAACTTGTCGCTGCCCGCAGTCGGCGGCGCTGGCGGCAGATCTCCCAGCTCTTGGCCAGGAGGATGGTCCAGCTGATAAACACGGCCAGCAACAGCAGGCCCATCACGGTCTGTACCACCGGATTGGCCTGACGCAGCATGGATGCAAGGTCGATACTGGAAGAAGGCAGTGACGGCATCGGATCACCTTGGCGATGGTATGGAGTCCAGCAAGGCCCGCCGTTGTCCATGCGAGGGCAGGGCGGGAGGGGTGCAGGTGGCGGGATCGGCGGCCTGTGGTCGGAGCCGGGCGGGGCCCGGTTTCCGGCTTGCTCAAAACGGTCGTTGCAGACGCAGACTGATCTGGCGTCGTTGATAGCTGTACAGCCAGTCCACATTGCTGCGTATCTCGCTGATCTGGGCGACCAGGCTGGGATAGATCCCGAACAGCGACCAGCGAGGCAGGCTGGCGATCAGGATCAGATTCCGTTCCAGATCATGGCGTCGTTGTGCCAGCATGGGATTGAAGGCGGCGTAGTCGCGCTCGCGGACGGAAGCCATCAGATACAGGCTGAACTGGTTCTCCAGACTGTAGACGGCACCCAGTCGTGCGCCACGCTGCATGAAACCCTGAGCCGGGTCGCGTGCCTGCTTGTCGACCAGGTCCAGCCCACCCAGCAGCAGCCAGTGCTGGCCGACAGCGCGCGACACGGTGACAAAGCCGTCCTCCAGATGGCCGTCGAAATCACGGTAGCCGAACATGGGATAACGGAAACGCTTGTGATCGGCTTCCAGCTTCAGCAGCCAGGACGAAGCAAAGCCGTGGCTCCATTCGCCATGCAGGCCCCAGGCCCGATAGAGCAGACCGCTGCCATAGCTGCCGGCATCGAAGCCGGGGGCCAGCATCCAGGTGTCGTGGCCGTTGCGGTACTGGTAGCCGATCTGGTTGAGGCTGTTCAGCTGATGGTAGCGGGTATGGCCGGGATACAGGCTGCCCATCAGCAGGCTGCGCAAGTAGATATTGTGCGGACCCGACAACGGTTGCTGGCGAAACAGGCTGGCCTCGATATCCAGACCGGTGGCTGCGATGGCGGCGGGCATGCGCCGATGGATGATGCAGTTGCCCGCGCCGTCGATCCACAGGCAGGTCTGGCTGGCCTGGGCCTGGTTGATATTGTCATTGTAGCCGGGGCCTAGAGCGAAGCTGCCTTGCCAGCTGTGTCGTCGTCGCAAGGCCTGCAGAAACAGCTGTACGGTATGGCGGATGCCGTCGGCCTTGGCCGTTGAGGGCAGCGCGGCGGCAATCTGCCGGAACTGGGTTGCGGCTGCCTGATCCCGCTGGTTCTCGAACAGGACCCGGGCCAATTCCAGCTGGCCGGGCAGAAAATCCGGCTGCAAGGCCAGCAGGGCGCGGTATTCGCGCTCTGCCTGACGCAGATGTCCCTTGTGGCGGGCCAGCCCGCCGCGAGCATAATGCAGCAGCATCGGGTCAGCGCCGGGCATGCTGGCATAGCGCCGCAGAAAGCGCTGCACGTCAGGCCATTGCTGCCGGCCCAGTGCGATATAGATGGCCTGGCCTATCTCGCTGACGGTATGTGCCACGCTGTAGTCACGACCATCCACGGTCAGGGTATCCGTATCCTCCAGCAAGGCACGATCTCGGCTGGCGGACCGGCGCTGGCCGGACTGGTTCAGCCGCAGCTGGTTGTCCTCGACGGTCTGGGCCTGGCCCAGTTCCGGGATAACCATCAGCATCGTCAGCCACACGATAAGGGACAGGAGGCGGCGAGCCGCTTCCTGTCCCGGTCCTGCAGATCTTGCACGTTTGCGCATCAGCCAGCCTTATTGCCTGCTGCCGCCAAAGGCGGTGTCATGCTGATGGGCCTGATCGAAGGCCACGATACCGGCCAGGGCTGCTGCATTGGCACCGAAGAAGCTGCCGGACACGGCACCCTGGCTGGCTACGGTGGCACCGGCCACGCTGGCACTGCCTTGATTGCCGCTGATCGCCGCACCATCAATCCTGGCGGTGCCGATATCCACGGCATAGTTGCCATTGGACAGCGAGCCCGTCAGCTGATGGGCGCCGAAGTCGGCGGCAAAGGTACCGGCCAGGGCGCCACGGTTGGCATAGTCGCTGATGCCTTGCACCGCATAAGTGGCGGTACCGGTGGCGGGCACAGTGGTACCGGCGTGGTCACCCACGTAATAACTGGTATGGGTACCGTCGCTGGCACTGGCGCTTTGCGACCACTCGCCATAATAGACGTCCGCATTGCTGACCTTGGCGAAATGGAAGGAGCCAAGGCTGTCATGGCTGGGTGGCGCGCCGGGCGGCGGGGTGGGGCTTTCCAGCGCCAGGGTGGTGACGCCGGCGGCATCAGTCTGGCCATAACGGACCAGACCGGCGAAGTCGACCAGCTTGCTGGCATCAGTGGACTGCACGCCGATACCGGGGGCCCCGGAGTGGTGGGGACCGCCATTGACGGTGGATTCTCCAACCCGGATGAGGTCTCGTTCGTTCGGTCGACTGGTCACGCCGCTGATCGAGCTTTGAGCCTGGGCTCCTGCGGCCAGCAACAGCCCCAGGGTCAGCAGGCCGAGTCGGGTATTGAGTTTGTGGTTCATGATAAAGCTCCTTTGCTGAGTAGCGCCGACGACCGGCGCGGAAGGAGCCTGGGCATGCTGATAGATACAGCATGGCCTGGGTCGAATCAGAACCTTGCGTTGATGCTGAAGCGCAAGGTGCGACCCGGTGCCGGCATCAGCGAGCGGGTCAGGGGATCCACGTAATAACGATTGCTGAGATTGGTGTCGGCCAGCTCGAAGGTGGTGCCGCGACGGGTATGGTAGTCGGCATAGGCATCGATGGTCGCGATCGTGCCCCAGGTATAGGGCACGTTCAGACCATAGCCGCCGATGGTGCGTGCGCCCACCCATTCATCCAGCTGACGGTTGTGGTAGGCGCGGTAATACACGCTGCGGCTGCCGATTTCCAGGGACCGGTGCAGAAAACGGGCGCCCAGATTGAGGTTGGCTGAAAATTTGGGGCTGGCCTGGGTCAGCAGATAGCTGCTGACAAAACCATAGTTGACACAGTCGGGAATCCTTCCCTGGCCGCTGTCTTTCAGGATGGCGGTGCTTTCGTCACAGGCCTTGTTGGTAGGAGTATAGGCGGCCCCGAAGTCGAAGAATAGCCTTGAGTTGTCAAAGCGGGCTTGCAGTTCAAGCCCCTTGATCACCTGCTTGTCGATATTGCTGAACTGCAGGTAGTCGCCGCGTTCGATGACATTGTGAGTGCGCTGGCTGAACCAGGCCAGCTTGATATCGGCGCGTTGCTGCTGGCTCAGCCCCAGCCAGTCGCGCAGATCCTGTACATAGCCGACCTCCATGTTGTAGGCGTGCTCGGGCTTGATGGGATACATTGGATTGAGTGCACCCGAGAAGCCGACGGTGCTCTCGAACATGCTGGGGAAACGATAGGCCTCGGCATAGCGGGCGTAAGCCCGGATACTGGGGGTGAACTGATAGCTGGCCGAGAACCATGGCGCCAGACCATGAGCCCGGTGAGGGCGTGCATCTGGCAGCACGGTATAGCCTTGATTGGATTCACCATAGCTGCACTTCCCGGGGATCAGGTTGGGAACAGTGTTCAAAAAGCCATTGATGCAGATATCGTCCTTGCGATGGTATTTGCCGTTGGCATCGGGATACCAATAGACCTCATTCTGAAAGCGATAGGGCCTGGAATGCTCTTCCATCCACCAGCTCTGATTGCGCCAGAAATCGACCCTGCTCTCGGCCTCTTCCTCGCTCCGGCCATTAGCCAGGGCTTGTTGCCGTATTTGTGCAAGCGCTTTGTCGGGCGTGGTTTCAAGCGTGTTATAGATGGCCGATTGGCTTGGGCTGTAATAGCTCTTGAACAGATGCCCATTCCCCGCACGGATCTGGCTGGCCAGAAAATCATCATGCGCCCAGTAGCCTGAGTAGTTCAGTCCGCCTTGCAGATCCAGGCCGTCGACGGGCCGCCAGGCCAGCTTCATGCGGATATGGTATTCCTGCCGGCGACCGGCACGCGGATACATCCTCCAGCCATCCAGATCGCTGTTCCAGATATCGCTGGTGGACAGCTTTTCGTGCTGCCAGTCGCCGCCCAGGGTCAGGTCGAGGCGATCACCCAACTGGAAGTGGTTGCTTAAGCTCAGGCCGACGCGATTGTTCTGCTGGTTGGCCAGGGCGGTATTGTAGATGATGGGGTTGTCGGGGCCTTGCGCGTAATTGGGGAAACCGCCCGAGGTATAGGTATGGCTGCCGGTGCGGGTGGTCCACAGATTGGCGTACAGGTCCAGCCAGGGGTTGTCGGGTTTCCAGCGGTATTCCAGATTGTAGGCCTTGCTGTCGACCTTGCTCTCGGGCCACTGGATGGCGCCTATGTCATCGACACCGGAGATGAAAATGCGCGAAGGCATGACCTCGCCGTAACGGGACAGGCTGTCGCGCAGGCCCAGCTGTAACTGCTGGTTCGGGGTGGGATGCCAGCTCAGCTTGCCCAGCCAGGACTGCATCCGAGATGAGGTATTGGGCACTTCATTGCCGGGCCGGTAGGACATGCCCAGCTTGCGGATGATGTAGTTCATGCCGCCGCGCTGGATATCCTGAGTGTAGTAACCGGAGGCACCCTCGCCGGCGTAGTAGTTGCCGCGCTGGCGATAGGCATAGGCCAGCAAGGCATCGAAAGGCCCTTTGCGGCCGGCCAGGGCGATGCGATAGGCGCGGTCGCCCATGCTGACCAGATGATTGCGGTTGCCGGGGGGATGCAGCAGGCTGGGATCGCTGTAAGGCGCATTGGGTATGGTAAACGGCGGCGAGCCCGGCGCGCCGGGGAAACCGGGGATGTCGCGATAATCCTGACCGCCCAGCAGATGCGGCCAGTGCGGCGAGACCGAGTTGTTGGCGCCTTCCAGCTTGATATCGGCACCCCAGTGCCGGCCGGGTTTCAGCACATCGTCCACGTCCAGGGTCTTGACCACCACCGCGCCGCCGACGCCGCCGGCAATATCGCGCTCGGTGGTGGGCCCTTTCAGGACCTGTACCCCGCCGATCAGGGCCGGATCGATATAGGCGCGGTTGTTGGCCCCGTTGTAGCCGCGCCACACGGTCAGGGCCTGCTCGGTGCCGTCGATCAGTACCGGTACCCGGCCCGGGCCTTCGATGCCGCGGATATTCGGATCCAGCGCGCCGCTGTTGCGGGCATCGCCGCTGAAGACATTGACCATGCCTTTCAGCAGGTCGGCCGGATTTTCGCCGCGGTAGCGTTCCAGTTCCTGTTTGCCCTTGTAGACGCTGGAGGCATCCAGGTTGTAGACATCGTCATAACCTTGGCGATCCCGGGCTTCGCCGGTGGCCGGCTGGTCATCGGTCGACTCCACCGCCAAGGCGCCGCTGACCACATCGCCCGGGACCGCGGCAGGTGCCGGTGCCAACTTGTAGTGGCCAGCCGTCATCGGCTGAGCCTGCAGTCCGCTGCCGGCCAGCAGCAGCTGCAGCGCCCGGGTATCGCTGTAATCACCCTTCAGCGCCGGTGCCCGTAGCCCTTCCAGCCAGGCGGGTTCGTAGTCCAGTTCGATGCCGCGCTGCGCGCGCAGAGCGGCCAGAGCGGAGGCCAGTGGCTGCGGAGCGATATCCAGACGGCGGCGCTCACTGTTTCGCTCTGGCGGGTCAGTCATGGCCTGGGCCGAGCAGGGTGAGGCGATGAAGGATAAAGCCATCAAGATGGCTGCCATTGGAAATTTGATGCTGCAGAGGGGAACGCGTCGCCGCATGGGAAAGCCTCGTGGTTCGGAAAGCATCGTTCATGCCCGGAAGGGACGAGCCGGGTTGCTTTGCAAGAGACGTTCACAACCTGGCCGATCCCCCTATGGCTACATCCCATGGGCTGGTACCGGGCGGCAGGCTGAGGCGCATGATCTGCGTTGCACCAGACGGCTCTTTATTCCGGGTGGGCGGCCATGGCATGGGGAGCCGTCGACGCATAGGACGAGGTCTGCATCGAACGGGCCTTGACGCTGGCATGGCGCGGGTCGGTCTTGAGTGCCATGGCGCATGACGTGCCATGTGGGCAGGCATCGAACCAGCCGTCCGGACTCAAAGATCCGATATCCGCCCATGCCCTTCGCGGCTTGCAGACCTCCCTCGGTCGGCCGAGCCGGCTTTCGCTGGCAGCATGGCACGATGGACGTCGCCACGACGCAAGGCGTGGCCATGGTCCTGCAGATGGCGGCGGCAGCTTTGCACGGCACGGGCGATATGGTGTTCCACGGTTTTGGGGGCCAGCCCGAGCCGGTCGGCGATGTCGCCCGTGCTCAGCTGCTGGCCGCGGTAGAGCAGAAATACCTGGCGACAGCGAGGGGGCAGTTGGCGTACAGCCTGCAACAGCTGCGCATACTCCTGCTGGGCGGCGGCGATCTGGAAGGGCGTGGGCGCCTGACTGGCCATCTGTTCGGCCAGACATTCCTGGCAATGCCGGCACTGCCAGCGCTGGCGTTGGCGACAGCGATCAATGCAGAGATGGGTGATGACCTGGTACACATAGGCCAGGGCATGTTTGATCGGAGGGCGTGGCCGCTGCCCTGAGGCCGGTGTCGCCGTCAGGCGCAACCAGGCCTCCTGCATGACTTCGTCCGCCACATGACGCGAGCCGGTACGGCCCAGCGCAAAGCGATGCAGCTCGGCATAGCGGCTCACCAGCAGGGCGGCACCCTCGCTGGCTGGTGGTCGGGTCGGCGTGGATTCCATCATGCGGCGGCCTTGATCCGCGGAGGCGAACGATTCGGCTTTTAGATGATAATGATTCGCAAGAACAATTGATTTTGCAGAAACTACGTCAAGGCTTCGTGAGCAAGATGTCAGACGCCGTGGCGGCATCCGCGTTGATGCTTTCGGTTCAGGGGAGGCCGCTGTCGCAGGCTGCGCAAGCCGCTGTTCCAGTTCGGGAACAGCGTCACGGCGCCACTTGCATTTGTATCGATCCAATCTTGCGAGCGCCGGAAGTCGGTGGCATCTGCATGGCAGTCGCGCTACCGTTGTCAGGATCTGGGTGTTCCAGAGCGAATTTGTTCCAGGCACTGAAGGAATGTTTTATGGCCTACGCTACGACCAATCCCTATACCGCTGAAACTCTGAAAACTTTCCCGAACGCGACGGATGCCGAAGTCGCACAGGCTCTGGAGCAGGGCTATACCGCTTTCCGTGCATGGAAGGGACGTTCCGTTGCCGATCGCGTCAAGGTGCTGCAGAAAGCGGCCGATCTGCTGCGGGCCAAGGCCCACGACTATGCCAGGCTGCTGACCCTGGAAATGGGCAAGCTGATCGGCGAAGCCGAAGCCGAAGTCGAACTGTCGGCCGGCATCTTCGAATACTACGTCGAGAACGCCGAGAAGCTGTTGGCGCCCGAGCCGCTGCCGTCCAAGGATCCGGCGGTGATCGATGCCCAGCTGGTGCATGAGCCGCTGGGCATCATTCTGGCGATCGAGCCCTGGAATTTCCCGTACTATCAGATTGCCCGCATCATTGCGCCCCAGCTGGCCGCCGGCAACGTGGTGGTGCTCAAGCACGCTTCCAATGTGCCGCAGTGCGCCGATGCCTTCGAGAAGCTGATGCTGGAAGCCGGTCTGCCGGTGGGCGGTTTCAAGAACCTCTTTGCCAGCCGTGATCATTTGGAAACCATCATCAATGATCCGCGCGTGCATGGTGTGGCACTGACGGGTTCCGAAGGCGCCGGCGCCGTGGTCGCCTCGCAGGCCGGCAAGGCGCTGAAGAAGTCGACCATGGAGCTGGGCGGTGCCGATGCCTTTATCGTGCTGGACGATGCGGATCTGGACAAGGCTGCCAAATGGGCTGTGTTCGGCCGCCACTGGAATGCCGGGCAGGTCTGCTGCTCGTCCAAGCGCATTATCGTGCTGGAGTCGGTTTACGATGCCTTTATGGAGCGCTATGTCGCCGGTGTAGCCAAGCTGAAGGCCGGTGATCCGATGGATGCATCCACCACCTTGGCACCGCTGTCTTCGCAGGGTGCAGCCGACGAAGTAAAGGATCTGGTGGCCCAGGCCGTGGGCCACGGCGCCAAGGCCACCGTGATCGGTGCCGAAGTGCCGAGCAAGGGGGCCTTTGTGCAGCCGGTGATGCTGACCGAGGTGACGCCGGACAATCCGGCCTGGCACTGGGAGTTCTTCGGTCCGGTGTCGCTGATCTTCAAGGCTCGCGACGAAGCTCATGCCATCGAGATCGCCAATGACTCGCCGTTCGGTCTGGGCGGATCGGTGTTTACCCAGAACATCGAGCGCGGTCGCAAGGTGGCCGCCAAGATGTCCACCGGCATGGTCTATATCAACCATCCTACTGCCGTGAAGGCCGATTTGCCCTTCGGCGGCGTGCGTCGCTCAGGCTATGGCCGCGAGCTGATCGGCCTGGGCCTGAAGGAGTTCGTCAACCACAAGTTGATCGGTGTCACCGATATCGACGGCAACTTCTGAGGCTCAAGGCCTGAGTGGATGGCGACCCCTCCTCCGAGGGGCGGACCGCCAGCGTGAATCAGCCCCTGAGGCGCCGTTGCCGGTGCTCGGGGGCTTTTCATGGGGCCGCTAGTGTTCAGGGTGGCCGGACGCTGCGCTGCGAATCGCGGCGATGTCGTCAGAGGGTTGCAGCGACTGCCAGGCTGACCAGTCCCGTCGTCGCCATCGCCAGCGCGAAACCACTGGCCATGGCCGCCCGGTAGCCTGTCGCAACCAGACCGGCCTGCTGCAGTGCCTGGCTCATCCGGCGGATGGTTTGCCGGATCATCAGGCGGCCCATCAAGGCGAGCCCCATACTCGTGCCGGTCTGGCGCAAGGCATTCATGGTGACCGAAGCGATGCAGGCTTGTTCGGGTGGCGCTGCATTCATCACCGCCATTCTCGTGGCAGGCACGGCCAGACCCATGCCCAAGCCCAACAACATCAGACAGGCCATCTCTGTCTAGGTCGAGGTCCGTGGCTGGAAACCGGTCATCAGCAGCATGTCCGAACCCATCAGGAAGTAGCTGGCGGTCATCAGTGCCTGCAACGCGAAGCGTTGCAAGAAACAGCCGAACAGCAGCGAGTTCAATGCTGTCATCGTGAACTGCGGTACCAGCTGCATCCCGGCACGGCAGGTGAGTGGGTCTGAGTCTGTTGCAGAAAGATCGAAAGAAAGAACAGGCTGGCATAGCCCGAAAAACCCAGGGCAAATGAGATCATATTGGCCAGGGCGAAACTTCGCTGGCGAAACAGCGGCAAGGGCAGCAAAGGAGGTTCCACGCGCTGCTCCTGCCAGACGAAAGCCAGCAGGCTGGCGGCAGAAACGGCTAGTGGGTAGAGCCAGCGAGCATGGTTTCGATCCGGCTGGCCCAAGTTGATCAGCGGCGGCCTTTTGCGGGTGGCGTCGTTCGGGGATGGCCCAAAGTCCCGGCGTGACAGCGATCAGCCCCAGGGGCAGATTGACCTGGAAAATGCTCTGCCAGCCGATATGTTTAGACCAGCAGCCCGCCCAGCAAGGGGCCTGTGACCAGGGCAGCGCACTGCAGGCCGCCCAGCCGTCGCTGGCCTCGGCCCAGGCGAAATCCGATTTCGGCGACCACGAAGAAGGGACCGGTCAGCAATTGCTGAATATCATCCAGAAAGGCGAGCTTACGGCCTTCAAAGGCATGGCCCCACAGCTGCAAGACCCGCCCGACCAGCAGCAGGCCCAGGCCGAGGCTTCGCCAGATCGGCATGGCCATATCGGCGATACCCCGGCCCAGCAGCGCCAGCACGCCCGGGTTCAGCAGGTGCGGCGCCGCATCGAGCCCGGGGCGAGGCAGCAGGACCGCGGTACCACGCAAGATCATAGGCACGCCAAACATATGCATGGCGGGATGGCGTGGGTCGCGGTGACAGCGCGTGTATCCGGACAGCTTGTCCACCAGGCCCGACAGGTGGTGCCCGTGGCCCATCATCAGGGATGTCCGGCCGTTTGGCGCGGACGATGGGGTATGGCGGCGGTGTCCTCCCGTCGACCGGGCTGGTCATGGCGCACTGCAACGGGAGCGGTCTGGTGTGCTCTGCCGCCCCCGTGCCGGATCAGCCTCGGCGGTGCTCAGTCATGCAGTCCGGGCCTGCCACGGCCTTTCTTGATCTGGCCGCGCTGCTGCTTGCCCGCCAGCCGGCGTTCCTTCGAGCCGCGGGTGGGCTTGGTGGCGATGCGCCGGGCGGGTGGCTGAAGCACCTCGCGGATGATTTCCACCAGCCGGTCCCGTGCATCTTCACGGTTGCGGGCCTGATCACGGAACCGGCGGGCCTGGATCACCAGCACCCCCTCGCCGGTCAGGCGACGGTCGGCTCGCTCCAGCACGCGGGTTCGCAAAGCCTCGGGCAGACTGGGCGAGTTGATGACGTCAAAGCGCAGTTCGACCGCGCTTTCGGTGCGGTTGACGTGCTGCCCGCCGGGGCCGTCCGCTCTCAGGAAGCGTTCGACGAGCTCGGATTCGGGGATATGGATGGATCGGCTGATGGTAAGCATGGGGGCATGGTAACGGCAGGCAGGCTCCATTCGAAGCGCTGCAGGATGGCACTGAAGTCGGCATCCAGCGGGGCTTCCAGCTCGATCAGTTGCTGCCTCAAGGGATGGCGGAACTGCAGGCGCCAGGCATGAAGCAGCATGCGATGGCACTGGAAGTACTGCTTGTACAGCCGGTTGTGATCGCCGCGGCCGTGCTGGCTGTCACCGATGATGGGGTGGTGGATATGGGCCAGATGCTTGCGGATCTGGTGGAAGCGGCCGGTATGCGGCGAGGCCAGCACCAGCGCATAGCGCTGTTGCGGATAGCGGCCCAGGGCGATCGGCACCTCGATTTCGCCCAGCCTCCGGTAGCCGGTACGGGCCTCGCGGCGTGGACCGGTTTCACGGGCGCCGGGCAGGGGATAGTCGACTTCGCCTTCGGTCGGCTCGGGCCAGCCACGGCAGACGGCCAGGTATTGCTTGCGCACCTCCCGGTCCATGAACTGCTCGCCCATGGCGGCGGCCATGGCACTGCTGCGGGTGGCCAGCAGCAGGCCGCTTGTGGCCCGGTCCAGTCGATGGGCCAGCGAGATCGAACCGCCCAGTTGCTCGCGCAGCAGGTCGACCAGATAGGCCTCGCTGGGGCCGACATAGTTGGAACGGTGCACGACCAGGCCGGCGGGTTTGTTGACCGCGATCAGGTCGCCATCGTCGTAGACAATTTCCAGGGTCATCGGGACTCGCGTGAAATCTGAAGTAAAAGCGATGTTGAGGAGGCAACCCAAGGCGCTGACTTGGTGACCGGGACGGAGGTTGTGATGCCGGGCAGACTGGTATGACAGCGGCGCGCTGTCGGCGCTGGCCCGTGAGTGGATCGGGCCGGCCCCTGGCAGGGACCGGCCCGATCATCATGCCGGACTGGCGGCAGGTCTCAGCCTTGGCCGGGGCCTCGCGGGCGCGGCCATCCCCAGGCAAAGCTGATCAGGCCGGCAAGGCCGAAGGCCCAGGGCCAGTCACTGGTATGACCGGCAATAAACAGCAGGGCCGCGGTGATCAGCAGGCAAAAGCCCAGCAGGCTGCCTGCCAGCAGCCGTTGCTGGCGGCGGGCCAGTTCCTGCTGTTGCTTGACCAGCAGCTGGGCGGCGGCCAGTTCCGCGCTGCCGTTGACACCTTGCTGCAGCCACTCGCGGACCAGTGCCGGCATCTGCGGCGCGGTATGCAGCCATTCGGGAAGCTGGCGGCGCACCACTTTCAGAGTGCGTGCCGGGTTGTAGCGATCCTTGAGGATCTGCTTCAGCACCGGATGGGCCACCGCCCAGATGTCGATTTCGGGATCCAGAATGCGGCCCACGCCCTCGATGTTCAGCAAGGTCTTCTGCAGCAGGATCAGCTGTGGCTGCAAGGTCAGCTGGAAGCGGCGCGCGACCTGGAACATCTTCACCACCAGCTCGGCGATGGAGATCTGGGAGAGCGGGCGGGTGAAATAGGGCTCGCAGACGGTACGGACCGCGGCTTCCAGCTCGTCCAGCCGGATCGAGGCCGGCATCCAGCCGGAGGCGACGTGCAGATGCGCGATGCGGGCGTAGTCGCGCTCGAACATGGCGATGAAGTTCTGCGCCAGCCAGTATTGATCCTTTTCCGGCAGCGATCCCATGATGCCGAAGTCCAGCGCGATGAAACGCGGCTCCTCGATGCGGGTGGGATCGACCCAGATATTGCCCGGATGGGCATCGGCGTGGAAGAAATTGTCGCGGAACACCTGTTCGTAGAACACCCGCACGCCCTTGGCCGCCAGCTGTTTGCGGTCGACGCCGGCGGCATCGATGGCCAGGATGTCATCGGAGCTGATGCCGCGGACCCGCTCCTGGGTCATCACCCGGGTGCCGGTCAGATCCCAGTAGATCCTGGGCACGTAAAGATCGACGCCGCTTTCGAAGTTGCGCCGCAGCAGGCTGGCACTGGCCGCCTCGCGCTGCAGATCCAACTCGTTTTCCAGCATTTTCTCGATTTCCTGGACCACTTCCAGGGGGCGGATCTTGTCGGAGTTGGGCAACCAGCGCTGGGCGATTTCACCCAAAGAGTGCAGCAGGCCCAGATCACGGTTGATCTGCTTCTCGATGCCCGGGCGCAGTACCTTGACCACGGCCTCTTCGCCATCAAGCAGGGTCACGGCATGGACCTGGGCAATCGAGGCCGAGGCCAGCGGCTTCAGATCGAAGCTGGCAAACAATTCGCTGACCGGGGCCTTCAGCTCGGACTCGATCTGGGCCTGGGCCAGCTGGCCGTCGAAGGGCGGCACCTGGTCCTGCAGCAGCGCCAGTTCGTTGGCGATGTCGTCCGGTACCAGGTCACGCCGGGTCGACAAGACCTGACCGGCCTTGACAAAGATCGGTCCCAGTTCGGCAAAGGCCAGACGCAGACGGACACCGCGCGAGAGGCTGCGCAGATCACTGCGCGGACGCGGCAGCAGGGGGCGGATCAGTTTCAACGGGCGAAACGGACGCACCACGTCGAACAACTCATCGAGACGGTAGCGCAGCAACACCATGCCGAAGCGCAACAAACCGGAGAAAATGCGCAGCGACTTCACGAGCGGGCCTCCTGCAATTGGCGGCGCACACGTTCATAGCGGGCCTCGAAGCGTTCACTGCGTTCACGCAGCAGGTCGACCTGATCCAGAAACCGGTCCATTTCGCCGGGCGCGATGCTGAGCCGCGATTCCTCGCGCAACCAGGCGGCACTGTCCTCGACCGAGTTGCGGCCGTGTCGACGCAAGGCCTCGCGGGCCCGTGCCAGTGCCTGGGCCAGCGGGACGCCGATGACATTGCCGAAACGCTGGCTCATCGCGGCTTCGGTATCGGCCGAATACTGGCTCATCAGCCGCTCCAGCCGCCGAGCCAGTTCGGCATCGCCGGCGATATCGACCTTGCCGCCGACAGCGGCCTCGTCCATATGGCCGCTGATCCGGCGCACAGCCATGGCCAGCAGGCTGCCGGGCGTGGCGGAGATCCGCAGATCGCTGTCGTCGTGAGCGGGCCGGATGTCGATCAGGCCGTCTTCCACGGCGATGACCAAGGTCAGTTCCGGGCCAGTCAGATGCACCTGCAGCATTCTGCCATCGAGTCCACGCAGGCGCTGCCGGGTCTGCGGATCCAGTGCCAGTGCCTGATTGAGCACCAGCTTGAGCGTATGAGCCGCGATCCGGCGCAAGGGGCGCGGCAGGGTAAGGAGAGGCGTCGCTTCAGTCATGGGCGTATTGTAGTCATGCCGGCCCGGCCGGTGCGTATCAAACAGGCGGGCGCGGCCGCCCGCAGCAGAAAGGGGCGAAAGAGGCCGGGCCCGGCAGCCATCAGGCGGCGCCGTCAAAGCCCAGCTGCCGCCAGGCCTCGTAGACGGTCACGGCGACGGCATTGGACAGATTCAGGCTGCGACTGGAGGCCTGCATGGGCAGGCGCAGACGCTGATCGGGTGGCAGGCTCTCGACCACGGAGGGAGGCAGCCCGGCGGTTTCACGCCCGAACAGCAGGGCATCACCGGCAGCGAAAGCCACCTCGGTGGGTCGGCGCTGGCCACGGGTGGTGAGGGCGAATACCCGCGGCTGGCCAAGTTCGAGCAGGCAGCTGGCCAGGTCGGGATGGCGGCGGACCCGGGCATACTCGTGGTAGTCAAGACCGGCGCGCTTCAGACGGGTATCGTCCAGCTCGAAGCCCAGCGGTTCGATCAGATGCAGCGAGGCGCCGGTATTCGCGCACAGGCGGATCACGTTGCCGGTATTCGGGGGGATTTCAGGCTGGAACAGAATCACATGGATCATGCCCTCATTATCGCCTGATTCAGGCGTTTGCCCAGCGCCCGCAAAGGCACTTTGCCGCAGGCTGCGCTTTGGGCTAGGCTGCAGCGTCGCTGTCGGCGATGCACACTTTTGGGGAGAAGTGATATGGGGTTTCGCAGGAATACGCTCTGGATGCGCCTGTTCGCCGGTGCAATGGCACTGGTACCGATGGGACTGCTGGCGGCCAGCGGGGAGGGGGCGCTGCCCAAGCTCGATTACACGCGGTTCGTATTGCCCAACGGGCTGACCGTAGTGGTGCATGAGGATCACAAGGCACCGGTGGTGGCGGTCGGGATCTGGTATCACATCGGTTCAGCCGATGAGCCGGCCGGCAAGACCGGCTTTGCGCATCTGTTCGAGCACCTGATGTTCTCCGGTTCCGAGCATCATCCAGGCACCTACTTCCAGCCGTTCGAGCAGGTCGGTGCGACCAATATGAACGGCACGACCTGGTTCGATCGCACCAATTATTTCGAGACCGTACCCACCACTGCGCTGGACATGGCCTTGTGGATGGAATCGGACCGGATGGGCCACCTGCTGGGGGCGATCGGGCAGAAAGAGCTCGATACCCAGCGCGGTGTGGTGCAGAACGAAAAGCGCCAGGGCGAGAACCGCCCTTATGGCCGGGTGGACCAGAACATCCTGTCCAATACCTTGCCGGCCAATCATCCTTATGCCCATGACACCATCGGCTCGATGAAGGATCTGAATGCCGCCTCGCTGGCCGATGTGAAAGGCTGGTTCCATGCCAATTATGGTGCCGCCAATACCACCCTGGTGCTGTCCGGCGATATCACGCCGGCCCAGGCACGGAGCGAGGCCGAGCGCTATTTCGGCGATATTCCGGCCGGCCCGCCGGTGGCGCGTCAGCAGCCCTGGATCACGCCGCTGGCCGGTGACCGGCACGGCATTCAGCATGATCATGTCGCCCAGCCACGGATCATCCGTACCTGGGTAGTGCCGCAGCTGGGAACCCGGCCGGCGATTGATCTGGATCTGGCCACCACGATACTGGGCGGCGGCAGGACTTCAAGGCTTTATCAGCGGCTGGTCTATCAGGATCACCTGGTCGATGACGTGTCAGCCAGCATTTCACCGTTCGCGCTGGCCAGCCAGGTGCAGATCCAGGCCGATGTGAAGAAAGGCGTGGACCCGGCCCGGGTCGAGGCGGTGATCGAGGAGGTGATCAAGGCCTTCCTGCGCGAGGGGCCGACCGCCGATGAGCTGGCCCGTGCCAAGATCCAGATGCGGGCCAATACCATCCGGCAGCTGGACGATGTCACCCAGCAAGGCTTTTTCCTGGCCGAAGGCCAGGTCTATCGCCATGATCCGGAAGCTTTCCGCAAGGATCTGCAGCAGGCCATGGCGACGACGCCGGCGGATCTGAAGCAGGCGGCCGCGGACTGGCTGGGCAAGGGCAGCTACACCTTGCAAGTGCTGCCGGCGACGGCGACCCAGAATCTGGCGGCCGAAGATGCGGCTGTTCGTCCGCTGCCGGCCGCGGCGGGACGTCCGGCGGCGATCCAGCCAGCCAAGGCTGCGTATCGGACTACGGCCAGTACCGTCGATCGCAGCAAAGGCGTGCCCGTGGTCAGCCAGTTCCCGGGCCTGCATTTCCCCAAGGTGGAACGGGCCCGGCTGAGCAATGGCATCCAGGTGATTCTGGCCGCTCGGCATGCCATTCCGGTCACTGATGTCCAGCTGCTGTTCAACGCCGGTTACGCCGCCGACCACGGTGGCAGATTGGGCACGGCGGCTTTTACCTCGCGGATGATGAGCGAGAGTACGCAGAAGCGGGATTCGGTCGCGGTGATCGAGGCTGAGCAGCGACTGGGGGCGCAGATCAATTTTGGCGTGGGTCTGGACATGTCCAATGCTTCGCTCAGCGCGCTCAATGACCAGCTGCAGGCGTCGCTGGACCTGCTGTCGGAGATGGTGCTGCAGCCGGCGTTCAAGGCCGGAGATATGCAGCGGGTCCGCGGCCAGTGGCTGGCCAATATCGCCCAGCAGAAGACCGAGCCGATGTCGATGGCCCTGAGGACCTTGCCGCCCTTGCTGTACGGCACGGACCATGCCTATGGCGTGCCATTCACCGGATCGGGCACGGAGGCTTCGATCCAGTCGCTGCAACCGGCTGATCTGGTGGCTTTCCAGCAGCACTGGCTGCGTCCTGACAATGTCACCATCCTGGTGTCGGGCGACACCAGTCTGGCCAAGATCGTCCCGGCGCTGGACAAGGCCTTTGGCCACTGGCAGGCGCCGGCCGGTCCGGTCCCGGTGAAGTCACTGTCCACCGTGGCGGCCCAGCCCGTGCCGCGGGTATTTCTGATCGACCGGCCGGATGCGCCGCAGTCGGTGGTGATGGCCGGCCTGCTGGCCCCTTCAACGCTGGCACCGAACAATCTGGCGCTGAAAGTGGCCAACGATGCCTTCGGAGGCACCTTCACTTCACGCATCAATATGAATCTGCGCGAGAACAAGCGCTGGGCTTACGGTGCTTTCAGTATCCTGATCAATGCCATCGGTCAGCGCCCGCTGTTGTTCTATGCGCCGGTACAGTCAGACAAGACGGCGCCCTCGATCACCGAGGTATTGCATGAAGCGCAGGGCGTGATCGGTGCCCATCCGCTGACCGAGGCCGAGGTGGAGAAGATCAAGGACAATGACATCCGCAGCCTGCCCGGTGCCTATCAGACCGCCGACGCGGTGCTCGATGCCCTCAGCGGCAATGTCATGTATCACCGTCCGGATGACTATGTGACCACCCTGGCCCAGCATCTGCAGGCCGTGCATCAACCGCAGGCGCAGGCGGCCATCGAGGAAATGGTCCATCCCCAGGCCCTGACCTGGGTGATTGTCGGTGACCTCAAGCAGATCGAGGCGCCGGTGCGGGCTCTGAATCTGGGCAAGGTCGAAGTGCTCGATGCTGATGGCAAGCCTGTTCAGACAAGCAAGCCCTGAGTCTGGCGCGCAATAAGCTACGATAGCGACCGGGCCGTTCCGGCCCGGTTTTTCGTGGCCTGGAGAGTGACATGAGCAAGACCTGGTGGTGTGTATCCGTGGTGGTCCTGACGGCCTGTACCTGGGGCATCAAGCTGAACGAGGGCGGGCAGCGGGTGCACACGGCATGGAATCGCGATGTCAGCGCCTGCCGTTACGTCGGCAAGGTGACGGTGTCGGTAGCCGATCATGTGGGGCCGATGTCACGGAACGACATCAAGGTGCGCGACGAGCTTGAAATCATGGCGCGCAACGAGGCTTCGGAATTGTCGGCCGATACGGTCAAGCCGCTGGGCCAGCCACATGACGGCGAGCAGCCCTGGGGGGCCTACAGCTGTGGTTCGCGACTGGGCCCGGTCACGGGGCAGGGCAGCTACCGCTCACCGGTGACGAGTCCGGCCGAGGCGGCACCGGCGGACAATGGCGGCGGTTTCCAGACCTATCCGGTCAAGGGCGGCTGAACTCCACGTCCTGCAAGATATGTGCGGGATGTTAAAGTTTTACTTTTGAATAGTTGAATTCTGAAGTATATTGCTCGATCTGATCGGCGATTCCGCCGTCGGCTGATATCCGGAGTCTCATGAATCTGCAGTCTGTCGAGCAGCGCCTTGCACTTACGGAGGCGCGCTTCCCGGCGTTTCCGCGTGAGCGCGCCTCGGTGGTGCGGCTGACCCGGGTATTGCACAAGTCGCTGCATGATGGCGCCAACGCCATCTTGCGCGACTTCGGGCTGACCAATCCCGAATACAACATTCTGGCCATGATGTTCGGCACCCCGGACTACGCGATGTTTCCTTCGGAACTGGGCGATGCCATCGGCGAGAAATCGGCCAATATCACTCGGCTGGCCAACGGTCTGGTCGGCAAGGGCCTGATCGAGCGCGAAGTCGACGCTCATGACCGGCGCAAGGTGCTGCTGCATCTGACCGAGCATGGCAAGCGCTCGATACGGGAGATCCTGCCCAAGGTCTGCGTGCTGCTGGATCGTTTCACGGAAACGCTGGATGCGGCCGAGATCAGGCAGTTCGAGCATCTGCTCAAAAAACTTCTGGCCGGCTTCTAGGGCCGTCCCGCAGCTATGTCCAGCGTTCAGCGCCAACGAAGTGCATGGTTGCCCAAACTGAAGATCTCTCTGCCCGGAGACCTTCAGGCCTGGTTGTTCGTATTCAAGTTTCTGCTGGCCATGTATGTCGCCGGCTGGATCGCGCTGCGCCTGAGCCTCACCCAGCCGCTGACCACGATGATGACGGTGGTCATCGTCATGCACCCCAACAGCGGCATGGTGCTGGCGAAAAGTTTTTATCGTGCGATCGGCACCGTCACCGGCAGTCTGGTGATGCTGGGGCTGATGGCGCTGTTCCCGCAGGAGCCCGTGCTGCTGCTGCTGAGCCTGTGCGTCTGGGTGGGGCTATGTTCGGGCGGAGCGATCTTTTTCCGTGGTTTCGCCGCCTATGCTTTTGTGCTTTCGGGCTATACCGCCGTGATCGTGATGCTGCCGGTGGTGCATGATCCTTCCGCGGTCTTCAACTCGGCCGTGATGCGGGTCAGCGAGGTGCTGCTGGGAATTCTGGTGTCGGCGGTGATCAGTGACGGCCTGATGCCGCAGCGGGTGTTCGATGCGCTGCGGCGCAGTTTTGCCGAGCAGTACGCCCATTTCATCGATTTCATGCGCGGCACCACCATTGGCACCATGCCGCGTGAGGAGATGGCGAAAGAGTATCTGCGATTCACTCGCGAGGCTGTGGCGCTGGAGGATATGCGCAGCACGGTGGTGTTCGAGAACGCCGAGGCGCATGCCCGCAGTTCGCGGTTGCGTTTTTTCAACCAGTTGTTTATGGAAACCACCACCAGTTTCCAGGCAGCCCATCATTTTATCGACGGTCTGCTGCGGGCCGGGCACCAGTCCACGGCGCAGGCGCTGATCGAGCTGTATCACCCGATCGGCGAAGCCCTGGACGTGTCCGGTGCCGGGCGTTATGACAGCGAGGTGCTGCGGCCACGGTTGGATGATTGCCTGGCTGAATGGGACAAGCTGGCCTCAAGGCTGCGCGGAGAGCTGGTGGAACAGGAGGCCAGGATCGAGTTCGATACCGGCTCGGCGATGCTGCAACGGATGGCCGTCGAGCTGCGACAGATGGTGAGGGTGCGTGGCGAGCTGGCGGGGCGGCGTCTGCAGGGCGGCGTGGAGCGGGCGAAGTTCTATCGCAGCAGCGATATGGCGGTGGCCGGGGTCACGGCTTTGCGGACCTTTCTGACGATGGGAGCGCTCAGCATTTTCTGGATCGGCAGCGGCTGGGACTACGCTACTTCGGGCGTCCTGCTGGCCACGGTGTTCAGCGGTCTGCTGGCGGCCGTACCGCGGCCGGAAAATGCCGTGGCGACCATCGGCAAAGGCGCCTTGCTCGGTACCGCGATGTCCTTCGTGGTCAGTTTCTGGGCCTTGCCTCGGGTAGATGGATTTCTGTTGCTGATGGTGGCGACCCTGCCGATGTTCGTGGTGCTTGGCGCCTTGTTGTCCCGGCCCAAGACCACGCTTCTGGGATTCGGCATGGGGGTGGGCGGCATTGCGGTGATCAACGGCGTCAATGTCCTGGGCTATCAGCCGGTGGTCTTTCTGGACAGTGCGCTGGGCCAGCTGATGGGCATTCTGGCGGTATGGGGCATGTTCAACATCATCCCCGGACTCAGCGGCTCGGGCTGGTTGCGGCATCGCCAGATCGTGAAGCTGCGACGCCAGGTGGTGGTAGCGGCCCAGGCGCCGCTGGATGGCCTGCGCAACCGTTTCGAGAGCATCAGCCGTGACCTGCTGCTGCAGATCGTGGCAGGCACGCCGTCGGACTCCCATGTTTCGGCCGAATTGCTGGCTATGTCGCTATCCGTACATGGCGTCGGCCGGGGGCTGATCGAGCTGCGCCGGCACCTGGCGCGCGAGGATGTGTCCGGCCGCTGGCAGCATCTGCTGGGTCCGCTGATCGCCGACTGGGCCCAGCTCTACCAGCAGCCCGACCAAGCCGCCTGGGACCGGGTCAGCGAGGGCCTGGCATCGGCGATTGCCGTATTGCGTGCCGAGCATGACCGCGACCCGGGCGCAGTGCAGCTGCTGCTGGCCGATCTGTATTACCTGCGTGTCGAACTCTATGACGACGAGTCGCTGCTGATTCGTCATGTGGAGTTGTTGCAATCCTTGCCGAATGGTTGGTTCCATGCCACGTGAAATCGAAATAGCAGGCATTCTGGTGCCGGGTCTGCTGCTGGTCCTGATCGGTTGTCTGAGCCTGTTGTGGGGCATGGATCTGTTGATCGGGCGACTGGGCCTGTACCGCTATGTATGGCACCCGTCCTTGTTCCGTCTTGCCGTGTTTGCGTCCCTGTTCGGGGCCTTGGGCCTCATCCTTTTCTAATTCTCCAGTCTCGGTGTCATGAATACCCAGTCCGTACTTCGTTTTGCCACGACACTTCTCATCTTCCTGTTGGCGATACTCGTCGGAGCAGCCCTGTGGAAGCACTACATGTACTCGCCATGGACGCGCGATGGCAGGGTGCGGGCTGAAGTCGTGAAGATTGCGCCTGACGTCGCCGGCCTGGTGACATCGGTGAATGTGGTCGACAATCAGTTCGTGCATCAAGGGGACGTGATGCTGGTGATCGATCAGGCGCGCTACCAGTTGACGCTGAATCAGTTGCGTGCCAATCGGGCGGCAAGCCAGGCCAATGTCGAGGCTGCCGTGGCCAATATCGCGGCGGCCAAAGCGGCGGTCGTGGCCAAGCATGCCGATTACCAGATGTATCGCGAACAGGCCGAGCGGCGCCAGCGGATTCCGCAGGGTACGGTGATCTCGGTCGAAGCGCGCAGCAATGCGGTGGCCATCGCCCGTGCCGCCGAAGCCAGCTGGCATCAGGCGGAGGCTTCACTGGGTCAGGCCGAGGCGGCCCACGAGCAGGCCCTTGCCGCTGAAACCCAGGCTGAGGCGGCGGTGGCGACGGCCGAGCTGAATCTGCGTCGCACCGAAGTCCATGCGCCGGTGGACGGCTATGCCACCAACGTGACGGTCCGGGTCGGCGACTACGCCAGCGCCGGAACCCAGCAGATGGCCTTGATCGACAGTCACAGCTTCTATCTGTACGGTTATTTCGAGGAAACCAAGTTGCCGCGGCTGCGGGTGGGCGATCCGGTGGATATCCGCCTGATGGCTGGCGGCATTCATCTCAAGGGCAAGATCATCGGTGTGGCGCGCGGCATCACTGATCGCGACAATCCCACCGGCAGCAACCAGCTGGCCAACGTCAATCCCACGTTCAACTGGGTCCGGCTGGCGCAGCGCGTGCCGGTGCGGATTTCCATCGACCCCAGCCAGATGCCGAAAGGCATGGTGCTGTCGGCGGGCATGACGGCGACCGTGGTGGTCCATCCCCTGCGGGGCGCGCATGAGGAAACGGCGCCGGCCGTCACCGCCAGCGCCGCGCATTGAGGCCGCTCGGGCGGCAGGCGGCGACGCTTGCCCGTCACCCGCGCCACCCGGCCTTACGCCGGCTGAACCGAAGTGATCAATGCGTCAACGCAGCCCTTTAATCGATACACCGTCGGGCCCAGATTGTGAGCGAGGGCACTGTTGCGTCAGTGCCGCATGACCATGCACGCGAGGTTGAAAGGCTGATGATTCCCCAAGAGCAACAATTGCTGGAAGACTTTCTGAACCGGCTGGCGGCGACGCCGGCCACGGCCCGGGACCCGCAGGCCTCCGCCTTGATCCAGCAACGGCTGGCAAGCCTGCCCGATCCGGGCTACCTGCTGGTGCAGCGGGCGATTCTGCTGGAGCAGGCCTTGAAGGCCGCTCAGGCCCAGCTCAGCCAGTTGCAGGCGGCCCAAGGCCAGAATCCGGCCTCTGCCAGCTTTCTGGGCGGCGCCGGTTATGGTGCGGGGTCCGTACCGCCGCCTCCGCCGGGCATGAACCAGCAGGCGGCCCCGAGCTGGCGCGACCGCTTTTTCGGTGGCGGCAATGCCGCTCCGCCTCCTCCGCCGGCCCCGCAGGCGGCACAGCCCAGTTTCCTGGGCAGTGCCGCCCGTACCGCGGCAGGTGTTGCCGGTGGCATGTTCCTGGCCGAAGGCCTGCAGAGCATGTTCAGTGGTCATCATGACGGCGAGGGCGGCTTCTTCGGCGGCAATGGGGCCCCGGATGTTGTCGAGAACGTGACCAATGTCTATGAGCAAGCCCCGGATCAGGGGTTTCTGGGCAATGATGATGGTGGCTTTGTCGACAACGGCGGCTTTGACGACGGCGATTCCGGCAACTGGTCCTGAGTCATGGCAGTCGTCCCGGACCGGCCTGACGGCCGGAGCCGGGACGGTGTCAGATCGGTGAGCGGCGGCGGTGTCGCTCGGGCTCCCCTGACGTGGCCGTTTTTCCCGGTCGGTGGTGCGGGTTAGCGGTTACAATGACGGCCCGATCCGAGCGAAACGCAGTGCCATCGATGTCCGGTTCCACCGAAAAATCCCGCAAACAGGTCTATGAGGCCGGCAAGCTGGCCAAGCGCCTGCGCCATCAGGTGGGGCGTGCCATCGCCGACTTCCGCATGATCGAGGACGGTGACCGGGTGATGGTCTGTCTGTCCGGCGGCAAGGATTCCTATACCCTGCTGGACATGCTGCTGTCGCTGCAGCGCAAGGCTCCGGTTCGCTTCGAGCTGGTTGCCGTCAATCTGGACCAGAAGCAGCCGGGTTTTCCCGCCGAGGTCCTGCCGGAGTACCTGGCCTCCCGCGAGATACCCTTCAAGATCATCGAGCAGGATACCTACAGCACGGTCAGCCGCCTGATCCCGCAAGGCAAGACCATGTGCAGCCTGTGTTCGCGCATGCGCCGTGGTGCCTTGTATGCCTGGGCGGCGCAGAACGGCATCACCAAGATCGCACTGGGTCATCATCGCGATGACATTCTGGCCACGTTCTTTCTGAACATGTTCTTCCAGGCCAGCCTGAAGGCGATGCCGCCCAAGCTGCAATCGGATGACGGCCGCCATATCGTGATCCGGCCGCTGGCCTACTGTCGCGAGGACGAGATCGCGCAGTATGCCGACCAGCGCCAGTTCCCGATCATTCCCTGCAATCTGTGCGGCTCGCAGGAGCATTTGCAGCGCAAGACAGTACGGCGCATGCTCGACGAGTGGGAGCGTGAGTTTCCCGGTCGCAGCGACATGATTTTCCGCGCGCTGGGCAATGTGGCGCCTTCGCAGCTGGCTGACCGCGATCTTTTCGACTTCGCCTCGCTGGGCGCGCGCGATGGTGCGGCCGCGGCTGATGCGCATGCCTGGTTGGCGGGGAGCGAAGCCGTTGCCGAGGCACCCTCCGAACCCATCCCTGTTTCCACCACCATAGACTGAGAACCCTTCCTGTGTCCCTTTTCCGATCCGTTGAAATGGCCCCCGGTGATCCGATCCTGGGTCTGACCGAAGCTTATGTCGCCGATACTCGTGCCGAGAAGGTCAATCTGGGCGTGGGCATCTATTACGACGAGCAGGGCAGGATTCCGCTGCTTGATACGGTCCGCGAAGTCGAGCAGTCGCTGGCCGCCAAGGGCCTGCCGCGCGGCTATATCCCGATAGACGGTCTGCCGGCCTATACCAAGGCCACCCAGCGCCTGCTGTTCGGTGCCGATTCGAGCTTGCTGGAAGCCGGCCGGGTCGCCACTTCCCAGACCATCGGCGGCAGCGGTGCGTTGCGCGTGGGTGCCGATCTGCTGAAGCGGGTGCTGCCCAAGGCGAAGATCGCGATCAGCAATCCCAGTTGGGAAAACCATCGCGTGGTATTTGCCAGCGCCGGTTTCGAGGTCGAGGACTATCGTTATTACGACCCGGCGACTCATGGCCTGGATTTCGCTGGTCTGCTGGAAGATCTGGGCAAGCTGGAAAGCGGCACCGTGGTGCTGCTGCATGCCTGCTGCCACAATCCCACCGGCGTCGATCTGGACACCGCACAGTGGAAGCAGGTGGTGGAACTGGTCAAGGAGCGGCAGCTGCTGCCCTTTATCGACATCGCCTACCAAGGCTTTGACCAGGGCACCGATGCCGATGCGCAGGCGATCCGTCTGTTTGCCGATTCGGGCATCGAGGCCTTTGTGGTCGCCAGCTCGTACTCGAAGTCGTTCTCGCTGTACGGCGAGCGCGTCGGTGCACTGTCTGTCGTCGGTGCTTCGAAGGAAGAAGCCGTGCGGGTACAGTCGATGGTCAAGCGGGTCATTCGCGCGAACTATTCCAGCCCCTCCACGCATGGCGGTTCGCTGGTTGCCGGGGTGCTGGGCAGTGATGAGCTGCGTGGGCGCTGGGAAGCCGAGCTGGGTGCGATGCGGACCCGTATTCATGCCCTGCGTGACGGTCTGGTCGAACGTCTGGCCGCCCACGGTCGTGAATTCGGCTTTATCCGCGAGCAGGCCGGCATGTTCTCCTACTCCGGTCTGAGCAAGGCCCAGGTGGACCGCCTGCGTGAGGAATACGCGATCTATGCGATCGGTACCGGCCGTATCTGCGTGGCGGCGCTGAACCAGAACAACCTGGATCGTGTCGCCGCGGCGGTGGCTGCGGTCACGGCCTGATCGGGCGAGGCGGCTTCACAAGCAAAAGGCCGGGACGCGAAAGCGTTCCGGCCTTTTGCTGTCCGGCGGCGCCGATGCCCGGCGTCGCGCAGTCGATCAAAAGAAGCTGTAGACCAGATTGGTAGTGAACAGGCGATCGGTATGCACGGTTTCGCCGCTGACGATATCGCTGTTGTAGCGCAGCTGGTAGGTCGCCTTCAGCGAGAACTTCTTGGTCAGTGCGACGGTAACGCCGAAATCGTTCTGGTAGTACTGGTTGAGATTGCCTGCTTCGACCAGCAGCGCTTCGTCCAGCGAGGCGTTCTTGCTGAAATGGTACTTGTAGTTGACCAGCAGGCGGGCAATCGCCTGGTTGCGGGGCGCCATGGTGCTGGTGACGCGGCTGTCGCTGTTGGTGGTCAGGGTCTGCGCATAGCGCTGGAAACCGGGACCGCCTTCGAAGGACAGCTCGTTGCGATCATTCTTGATCGCCACATAGCCGTAGCCGATGGCATAGGAAGCCTGCCACAGGTTCGCGCCAAAGTCGTCGTGCACGTAGCGCAAGGTATTGACCAGATAGCTGCGGGCATCGAACTTGTAGCCGATCGAGGTGCCGCCTTCGTAGCGGTTGGCGCTGGCGACGTTGTCGCTGCTGCTGCGCAGGGCCGTCAGGTAGCCCTGGTCACGCCAGTACTCATCTTCATACTTGATGTTGAGCTTGGCATTGCCGTTCTGGGAACGACTGTTGCCCGAAGAGTCGGCATAGCCGAGCTGACCGCTGCCCGACCAGTTGCTGGTCTTGGCCGGAGTGGTGGCAGCGGCGGCGGGTGCCGCGGTGGTGGCATCAGCGGCATCGTCGGCCTGGGCCTGGGCGGCGAAGCCACTCAGGGCCATCAGCAGAAGACTGGCAAACGGCGTCTTTTTCATAAGTCTGAAGATCACAAAGGTTGATGGAAAGAAGTTGGAGGGATGCCTGGACATGGAGCACATTCCCCGGACGGCCCGGCAGCGGATGAGCCGTCGGGAGATCGTGTTTGTTCAAGACAGCTGGTGTACCGTGGGCCATGGACAGGCGTGCCGCGCATGGCGGCAGCGACGACGACAGCGTGGTCGCCGTGACAGGCCGTACCTGGCGAAAGTATTCCCACCGCGTGAAGTCACGCAGTCAAAACTATGCAGTAACAGTAACATAACGTCTGAATCGGCATAAAGTTGCAAGCTGAATGCGATTCGCCGCAGGCTTCAGCTTGTTCCCGGCTCGCCGGAACAGCTGGGAACCGCGCTCACGCCCCCAGTCCCGGATTCGTGGCTGGCGGGTTCGAAGTGATCGGGAGTTCGCGCGGATGACCGGGGCCGGCTTGTCAGGCCCTCGGCCATCAGCGCATGCTCGTCCTTCCATGCTGTCGACCTGGGATCTATGGATCGTTACGCGCGAGTACTGACCCTGCATCGGGCCCTCAAGGCGGCCCGATATCCGGTGCCCATGGCCAGTTTGCTGGAGGACCTGGGGTGCTCACGGGCCACCTTGTATCGGGATATCGCCTTTCTGCGCGATGCTCTGGGTGCGCCGGTGGAGAACAGCGGTGGCGAGATGGCTGCTTTCAGTTATGCCGAAACCGAGGGCGAGCGTTTCGAGCTTCCCGGCCTGTGGATGAATTCCGATGAGCTGGCGGCTCTGCTGGCACTGAATGCCTTGATGGATCGGGCCGGGCCCGGTGTGCTGGCCGGTGCGCTTGCGCCTTTGCGCCATCGCATCGAGCAATTGCTGTCGGATCGAAGCAGTGGTCGTGCCTTGCCGATCGAGCGGATCCGGGTGATTCCGTGGGGAGAGCGACGCCTGGACCAGGTGGTGTTCCGGCAGGTGGCCGGCGCGGTATTGAGCCGCCAGCAGTTGCGTTTCGGCTATCGGGCCCGGACCACCAATGCGCCGACCCGGCGCCGGGTTTCGCCACAGCGCCTGACCCATTACCGGGATAACTGGTATCTCGATGCCTGGGATCATGATCGCGAGTCCCTGCGCAGTTTTGCGGTGGACCGGATCGATGATCCGCTGGTGGCGGAAACCACGGCAAGGGATGTGGCCGAGGTCGAGCTCAATGAATGGCTGGCGTCCAGCTACGGCATTTTCGCCGGCAAGCCCAAGGCCTGGGCCACCATCCGTTTTTCCGAGCATGCCGCCCGCTGGGTTGCTGACGAGCACTGGCATTCGCAGCAGAAGGGGCAATGGCTGGCGGATGGCCGCTATGAACTGCAGTTGCCGTATTCCAATGCTCGCGAGTTGATGATGGATGTGCTCAAGTTCGGTCCGGATGCCGAAATCGTGGCACCGCTGTCACTGCGCGAGGAAGTGAAGATCCAGCTGCAGTTGGCGCTGAGCGGTTATCGGGGTGAAAGTTGAGCTTGCTAGGCTGGGTGATCAACAGCCGTCGCCGACGGCAGGGCAATCCAGGCAGGCGGAGACATCATGGCGGATGACGGAAGGCAATCGACGGTGGCCGGTGCAGACGAGGAGCAGGCTGCCCGACGCAAGCCCAGGGTGGCGCTGGCGTTGGGGGCGGGTGGCGCCAAGGGACTGGCCCATATCGGTGCCATCGAGGAGATCCTCGCCCAAGGCCTGGATATCGTGGCGATCGCCGGTACTTCGATGGGGGCGCTGATCGGCGGCATCCATGCCACCGGCAAGATGGATGTCTATCGTGACTGGGTCACGACCCTTGCCAGGATGGATGTGCTGAAGCTGGTGGACTGGAGCTTTACCGGCGGCGGTCTGATCAAGGGTGACAAGATCATCGGCGTGATGCGCGAACTGATCGGTGACGTCAATATCGAGAATCTGCCCTTGCCTTATACCGCAGTGGCAGTGGATCTGGAGCGCGAGCGCGAAGCCTGGCTGGTCAAAGGCAGTCTGTTCGATGCGATCCGGGCCTCGATCGCGATTCCTTCCCTGATGCGACCCTATCGTCTGGACGGGCGGGTATTGGTCGATGGCGCCTTGCTCAATCCGGTGCCGGTGACGCCGTTGATCCGGGAGCCGGCCGATTTTCTGATCGCGGTCAGCATCGATGGTCCGGTGGACAACGCCTTGCATGCACCCGCGGTGGAAACCGTGCCTGACAGCAATACTCGTCCCAGCCTCGGGGATTATCTGTCCCGTTTCAATCCGCTGGCCGGTAGCGAGGCCAAACCGCGCGAGCCGGGCATGCTGGAGCTGCTCAGCCAGTCGCTGGACCTGATGCAGGCCAATCTGGCACGGGTGCGGCTGGTGGCCTATCCGCCGGATCTGCTGATCGAGCTGCCCCGCAACATCTCCAGTGTCTACGAGTTCTACCGGGCTCAGGAGCTGATCGAACTGGGCAGGCTCAAGGCTCGCGAAGCGCTGGCCAGCTGGTTGCCGGCGGCGTTGGTCCAGCGCGGCTATTGAGCCGGATCATGGCGGCGGGCGGGCTTATTCTTCCTCGACTGCGGTGACTTTGCCCCGGCGCATCAGCCAGGCGACGCCGCGCAGGTCGGCCAGACCCACCCACAACCGGTCCAGCATGCCGTACTTGGAATGACCGGCAGTGCGCGGGCGATGGTTGACCGGTACGCTCATGCTGGCAAAGCCGGCGCGCTTGACCAGGGCCGGCAGGTAGCGGTGCATATGGTCGAAATACGGCAGGCGCAGAAACACTTCGCGATCAAACAGCTTCAGACCGCAGCCGGTATCAGGGGTGTCATCCTGCAGCATGCGCGAGCGCACCGCATTGGCGATCTTGGAGGAAATCCGCTTGTTGAAGCTGTCCCGGCGGGATGTGCGCCAGCCGGCGAACAGACGGATATCCGGCTGGGCGCCGTCACGGGCGGCAAGCAGTCGCGGAATGTCGGCGGGATCATTCTGGCCATCGCCGTCCAGGGTCGCGATCCACTGGCCGCGGGCATGGCGCACGCCGTTCCAGACGGCCGTGCTCTGGCCGCTGCGACTGACATGATGCAGGATCCGCAGCTCGGGGTGGCTGGATTTCAACCGGCTCAGGACAGCGAGGCTGTCGTCATCGGAATGGTCATCGATGTAAATCACCTCGAAATCGATGCTGCCACGCAGGGCGGCGGTGATTTCACCGAGCAGGGGGGCGATGTTGTCGCGCTCATTGAAGACCGGGACGACCACGGAAAGTTGCGGCATGACTGGCAAATCCACATAAACAGCCACGTATTATCGTCTATGCCGGCCTTCGCTGCGAGCCGGCACTTGCCGGCCGTCGGGAAGCGGCCCCCGCGGTTACTTGAATTTGCCCAGAATGCCGTCCAGTTCGTCATGGCTGTGGTAGTGGATGACCAGCTTGCCACGCCCCCCGCGGCCCTGGGCCAGTTCGACCCGGGTGGCGAAGCGCTCGGCCAGCTGCTTTTCAAGGTCGGCTACATTGGGGTCCCGGGCCGTCTCGGGCTTGCTCTTGCCGGTCGCAGGGCTCTGCCGGCGGCGGGCGGCCTGTTCCAGCTCGCGCACGTTCCAGCCGAAGCGCGAGGCTTCCAGAGCCAGGGCCTCGGCGTCAGCGGCGGGCAGGGTCAGCAGGCAGCGGGCATGGCCCATTTCCAGCTTGCGCTGCTCCAGCAGTCGTTTGATCGATGCTGGCAATTCGGTCAGTCGCAGCAAGTTCGAGACGCTGGCGCGGGAACGGCCGACGGCATCGGCGGCCTGCTGGTGGGTCAGCTTGAAGTCGTTGATCAGCCTTTTCAGCGCATCGGCCTCTTCCAGCGGGGTCAGATCCTCACGCTGGATGTTCTCGATCAAGGCCATCGCCGGCACGGCGGCTTCTTCCACATCCCTGACCAGGGCCGGGATCTGGCTGAGCGAGGCACGCTGGGCGGCTCGCCAGCGACGCTCGCCGGCGATCAGCTCGTACTGGTCGGCACCGGTCCGGCGCACGACCACCGGCTGGATCAGACCCTGGGCATGGATCGAGGCGGCCAGTTCATCCAGTGCGGCCTCGTCCCAATGCTGTCGTGGCTGGTAGCTGCCGGGCCGGATCTGCTGGATCGGCAGTTGCTGCAGTTCGCCTTCCTTGGCGGGAGGCGATACCGATCCGTTCGCAGTGGCGGCATCACCGCCCAGCAGGGCGTCGAGTCCCCGTCCCAGTCCACGTTTCTTTGCGGCCATGCTTGCTCCTAATGGGCGGCGGCGGTGCTCGCGGCACCGGCATCCTGCTTGCGCTGTCGATCACGGCGGGTCAGCTCGGTGGCCAGGGCCATATAGGCGATGGCCCCGCGTGAGTTGCGATCGTACAGGTGAATCGGCTGGCCATGGCTGGGCGCCTCGGCCAGGCGCACATTGCGCGGAATGATCGAGCGCAGCACCTGATCGCCGAAGTGCTGGGTCAGCTGGGCCGAAACCTCGTTGCCCAGATTGTTGCGCACATCGTACATGGTGCGCAGCAAGCCCTCGATCGCGAGCGCCGGATTCAGGCGCTGACGCACGGCCTTGACGGTATCCAGCAGGCTGGAGAGGCCTTCCAGCGCGAAGTACTCGCATTGCACCGGAATCAGAAGGCTGTCCGCGGCGGTCAGTGCGTTCAGCGTCAGCAGATGCAGGCTGGGCGGGCAGTCGATGATGATGAGCTGATAGCGGTCAGCAACCGCGGCCAGATGTTCCTTCAGCCGGCTTTCGCGGGCCATCGCATCCATCAGCTTCAGCTCGGCGGCGGTGAGGTCGCCATTGCCGGGAAGCAGATCATAGCCGGCTTCGGTCGGGATGATGGCCTCGGCGATGGCGGCTTCATCCAGCAGTACGTCACAGCCGTTGGGCCGGACCTCGCGCTTGTCGATGCCGGAGGCCATGGTGGCATTGCCCTGGGGATCGAAATCGACCAGCAATATCTTGCGGCGCCCGGCGGCCAGCGCTGCAGCCAGATTGACTGCGGTGGTGGTTTTTCCGACGCCGCCCTTCTGATTGGCGACAGCGATGATGCGGGCCATGGATTCGTCGTACCGTTGGCGTAAAGAACCTAGATTAGCACTCCGGGGATGGGCGTCGGGCAATCTCCAGCAGATGTCGTTCACCCTCCACGCCCGGCACTTGCAGGGGGATGCTGCGACGCAACTCGAAGCCGGCCGGCATCGCCTCCAGCTCGTCGTCGGGATGGCGGCCCTTCATGGCCAGCCAGAGGCCGTCGGGTGCCAGCAGATGACCACCCCAGCCCAGCATGTCGGCCAGACTGGCAAAGGCGCGGGCGGTGATGCAGTCGAACTCGCCTTCCACCTGCTCGACGCGCGACTGGATCGCGCGCACGCCCTGCAGGCCCAGACTGCGGATGGCCTCGCGCAGAAAGCGCACCTTCTTTCCGTTGGAGTCGACCAGCACCACCTCGCGGCCGGGGGCGGCAATCGCCAGAATCAGGCCGGGCAGGCCGGGTCCGGTGCCGATGTCGGCCAGTCGCTGGCCGCGGACATGGGGCAGGATGGTCAGCGAATCCAGAATGTGGCGGCTGATCTGTTCCGCCGGATCGCGGATCGCGGTCAGATTGTAGCTGGCGTTCCAGCGCTGCAGCAGGGCCTGATAGGCCAGCAGTTGCTCGATCACGGCATCGTCCAGGGACAGGTTCAGGGCGGTCAGGCCGTGTTCGAGTTGGTGACGCAGGGAAGCGGGTGCGGTCATGGCGGAATCGGATCCGGGCGGCAAGGGCAAGCCTGCCAGTATCCGATGCCAGCTCGCCGGACGCCAGCCCGTCGGCCGACAGGGACGGAAGAGGGGCGACAAGCCGGGTCGGTTCGCGGCACACTGCGGCTGCCGCATCACCCCGATTCCGCCTTGTTCAAGGAGAAGCCATGCAGTCCCAGTCCCCGACGATGTGTCCGCCTGGCGTGCCTCCGGTGGCCGGCGAAGTCACGGTATGGATCGTGATGGGCGTATCCGGCAGTGGCAAGAGCACGGTCGGCCAGGCGTTGGCCGAGGCCCTGACACTGCCATTCTGCGAGGGCGACAGCCTGCATCCGGCGGCCAATATCGCCAAGATGGCGGCCGGTCATCCGCTGACCGATGCGGATCGCTGGCCGTGGCTGGATCTGATTGGCGACTGGATCCGTACTCGGCTGCGGCAGGGCGAAGGCGGGGTGGTCAGCTGCTCGGCCCTGCGCCGGGTCTATCGTGACCGGCTGCGGCAGGCGGGGGCGCGGGTTCGCTTCGTGTATCTGGATATCCCGCGACAGGTGCTGCAGCAGCGATTGCAGGCCCGCCACCATTTCATGCCGGCTTCCCTGCTGGACAGTCAGCTGCAGACCCTGGAGCCGCCGACAGCGGACGAGGCACCGGTGGTGGTGCGCGGCGATCTGGATCTGCTGGCCACGGTCGAGCTGGCCTTGCGGCAGATCCGGGACGGCGCCTGAGCACAGGCCGGCAGATCGCCTCGATCAGAGCCGGCTTCTCACGAAAGGTCGGTGACGGACGGCGGTGCGCAGGTCCTGGCCGGCGCGGCCTGTCTGGCACTCCTCAGTGCACGGACTGGCCGCTGCGGTGTCGGGGCGGGGCATTGGCGGCTTCGGCCTCCGCGTCGGCTCGCTGCAGCGAGGCCTCCAGTTCCTGCTCACTGGCCGGATGATCCTGCCAGTACTGGCCGACTTGTTGCAGCACGCCGGGAATCTGGCCCAGACACTGGTCGTATTCTTCCTCGCTGAGTTTCTCGAAGTCGGCTTCGGCGGTGAGAATGCCTTCATCCACGGCCAGAGCCATCACCGGACCCAGCAACTGCATCAGTTGCGGATCGCCGGCCAGACGCTGCTCCCACAGGCCGGCGCGCAGGTCGATGCCACGGCTGAAACCTTCGCACCAGCCGGCGGCGGAGAGATACAGCTCGCCTTCCTCTGATTCGATCTCGCCAAGAATCGGCTCGTAGGCATCGACTTCCAGTTCGGCGATGATCGAATCGTTGAGCTTGGCCAGAAGGGCCAGAATCCGGTTGCCTTCGTCCTCGTCGCTGAATGGAGCATGCAGGATTTCCGGCAGCCATTCGTCAGGCAGGATCTGCATCGGGCCGATATTGAAGGCCGACAGCAGGCCATGGACGCCGTCCAGCTGCAGGTCGCCCTCGCGGGCATGGCCGCGCAGGTACTGGTCCAGTTCGGCCAGCTCGCCGTCATCCAGTGAGCTCGGCCATTCGGTGGTGTTTTGGGTGGTCAAGTTCAAACGAGCCTCAGACAGAGTATTCCAGAAGAACCGGCGTGTGGTCGGAAGGACGCTCCCAGGTACGCGGTTCACGGTCGATCGTGGCAGCGGTGGCCCCTTGGGCCAAGGCCGCGCTGATCAGGATCAGGTCGATGCGCAGACCCATGTTGCGCCGGAAACCCGCCTGACGGTAGTCCCACCAGCTGAAGTGGCCGCCTTCGGTTTCGAACTGGCGATAGCTGTCGCTCAGGCCCAGGTCAAGGATCGCCTGCAGAGCGGCCCGCTCGGGCGGCGAGCAGAGAATGTCTTCGCCCCAGGCCGCGGCATCGTGGACGTCGCGGTCATCCGGCGCGATATTGAAGTCGCCCATAACGGCCAGCTTCGGGTATTGCGCGGCCTGCTGTTCCAGATAATCGCGGACCCGGGCCAGCCATTCCAGCTTGTAGGCATATTTCTCGTCGCCGACAGCCTTGCCATTGACGACGTACAGATTCACGACCCGCAGATCGCCGATGGTGGCGGCGATGATCCGCCGCTGGGGATCGTCCAGACCGGGGATGTCGGTGACCACGTCGGTCAGTGGTTCGCGGGCCAGCAGGGCCACACCGTTGTAGGTCTTCTGGCCGGCGTAGACCACATGGTAACCGGCTTCACGGATCGCCTCGGCGGGGAACCTGGCGTCCTCCAGCTTGGTTTCCTGCAGCCCGATCACGTTGGGGGCCGCATCGGCCAGCCACTGCAGCAGATGCGGCAGTCTGACATTGAGGGAATTGACGTTCCAGGAGGCGAGTTTCATGCAGGACCAGAGTCTTCGATATTCGCCGCCAGTTTAACCGATGTCGAGTCCGGGGGCCGCCAACCGGGGCCCCCGGACGCAGGCGATGGATCAGCTCAGGCCATGGCTGGCCAGCAGCGCCTCAGGCTCCGGAGCCCGCCCGCGGAAGGCGATGAAGCTGTCCAGCGCCGGGCGGCTGGAGCCCACCCCGAGGACTTCGTCACGGAAGCGCTCGCCGGTGGCACGGTCGATCACGCCTTGCTCCTCGAAGGCGGCAAAGGCATCGGCCGACAGCAGCTCGGCCCAAAGATAGCTGTAGTAACCGGCCGCATAGCCGCCTGCGAATACATGGGTGAAACTGTGCGGGAAACGCTGCCAGGCGGGCGGGTGCAGCACGGTCACTTCTTCACGGACCTGGTTCAGCACCTGCAGGACCCGCCCGCCCCGGGCCGGGTCATAGTCCTGGTGCAGCAGGAAATCGAACAGGGCGAATTCCAGCTGGCGGACCAGAAACATGCCTGCATGGAAATGACGGGCAGCGAGCATGCGCTGGAACAGCTCTTCCGGCAGCGGCTCCCCGGTCTGGTAGTGGCGAGCGAACAGGTCCAGGGCCTGCCGGTTCCAGCAGAAATTCTCCATGAACTGGCTGGGCAGTTCCACCGCATCCCATTCGACGCCGCTGATGCCGGCGACCGAAGGCAGTCCGACCCGGGTCAGGATATGGTGCAGGCCATGTCCGAACTCGTGGAACAGGGTGATCACGTCATCATGGGTCAGCAGGGCCGGCCGGCCCTCGGTCGGCGGCGCGAAGTTGCAGGTCAGAAAGGCCACCGGCAACTGGGTCTTGCCGCCATCCTCGAAACGCGAGCGGCAGACATCCATCCAGGCGCCGCCGCGCTTGCCGCTGCGTGCATACAGGTCGACATAGGCACCGGCAATCCGCTGGCCATCGGCATCGAACAGATCGTAATAGCGTGCATCGGGATGCCAGACATCGACACCTTCCCGCAGCTGGAACTGCACGCCGTACAGCTGCTCGACCAGGCCGAACAGGCCGTTCATGACGGCTGGCAGCGGGAAATAGGGCTTCAGCTGTTCCTCGTCCAGCGAATAGCGCTGCTGGCGCAGTTTCTCGGAGGCGTAGCCGACATCCCAGGGCTGCAGATCGGCCAGCCCCAGTTCAAGGGCAAAGGCCTGCAGGCTGGCCAGTTCGCGCTCCGCCACCGGCTTGGCACGGCGGGCCATGTCGCGCAGGAACTCCAGCACGGCGGCCGGCGAAGGCGCCATCTTGGTGGCCAGCGACTCTTCGGCCGCGTTGGCATAGCCCAGCAACTGCGCCGACTCGTGGCGCAGCGTGAGGATCTTCTCGATCCGCTCCGAATTGTCGAATTCGCCAGCGTTCGGGCCCTGATCCGAGGCCCGGGTCTGGTAGGCGCGATAGACTTCGGCGCGCAGCTCGCGATCATCGGCGTAGGTCAGCACGGCCTGCACGCTGGGCTGTTTGAGGGTGACCAGATAGCCTTCCATATCTTTTTCGCGGGCGTACTCGCGCAATACCGCCAAGGCCGAATCGGGCAGGCCGCCGAGCCGGCTGGCATCGGCCAGATGCAGGCTCCAGGCATCGGTGGCATCCAGCACGGCGTTGGCAAACTCGGTGGAGAGTCGTGACAATTCCACGCCGATGTCGCGGTAGCGGCTGCGCTGAGGCTCTTCCAGCGCCACCCCGGACAGCCTGAAGCCGAGCAGGGCATGTTCGACCAGGGCCTGGGCCGGGCGAGCCTGCTGGGCAAAGGCCGGATCGTCGTGCAAGTGCTGCACGGCCTGGTACAGGGCGCGGTTCTGGCCGACCTCGATCGCGTGCTCGGTCAGCTTTTCTTCGGCCGGACCATAGACCTCGCGCAGGGCCGGCGTATCGGCCACCGAATGCAGATGACCGACGGGCGCCCAGGCATGGGACAGGCGCTGCTCAAGGCGCTCCTGCGCCAGCATCAGGCCTTCGAAGTCGCGGGCGCCGTCGGCGGCAGTCAGAGCGTCGATTCCGCTGCGGAAATCCGCCAGGATCGCATCGATGGCCGGAGCCAGGTGCTCGGGGCGGATCTTGGAAAACGCGGGCAGCTCGGCGTCGGACAGCAGCGGGTTGAGTTCGTTCATGTCAGCTCCTTCGGGTACCTGTCAGATGGCGGTGCCTCGCCGTGAATTCAAGCGCGGCCGCCGGTCATGGCCGGGCTCTGGCGATCGGCAAGGAACGGGTATAGTGGCCCGGAAATCCTGTCCGAGGTCGAGTCATGGTGTCAGCGCTACGTTCCCTGCAGGGTATCCGGCCGCGACTGGGCGCCCGGGTCCATGTCGATCCCGCAGCGGTGGTGATCGGCGATGTCGAACTTGCCGACGATGTCTCGATCTGGCCGACCGCCGTACTGCGGGGCGATGTCGGCGCGATCAGGATCGGCCGGGCCAGCAATATCCAGGACGGCGCCATCATCCATGTCACCCACGACGGCCCTTGGTCGCCAGGCGGTGGTGACACCGAGATTGGCGAAGGCGTTACCGTCGGCCACGGGGTGGTGATCCATGCAGCCCGCATCGAGGACCATTGCCTGATCGGGATCCGTGCCACGATTCTGGACGGGGCCATCATCCATCGCCATGCCATCATCGCTGCCGGCAGTCTGGTGCCGCCGGGCAAGGTGGTCGGTGAAGGCGAGTTGTGGATGGGCCAGCCGGCTCGTCGGGTGCGGGCCCTGGAACCGGCCGAGATCGAGCGGCTGCACTATTCGGCTGAACACTATGTGCGGATCAAGGACCGCTACCTGGCCGAGAGCCGCGACTGAGGCCGGGTCCCTTTCAGGCATGGGTCGAAGGACAGGGCGCCTCGGCCAGCGCCGCTGCCATGAAATCCACGAACGCGCGGATCCGCGCGGGCAGCGCCAGACCCTGCAGGTAGACCGCCTGAATGGCGTCACCGGCCATCTCCCAGTCCGGCAGACGGATTTCCCGCAACTGGCCGGCGCGGACGGCCGCATCCGCCAGAAAGGTGGGCAGGGCAGCCAGACCCAGTCCCGCGATGGCCGCATCCAGCAGGACTTCACCACTGTTGGAAACAAATCGCGAAGGCATGCCCGGCGAACGGATGGCACCGGTACGCCGATGACGAAACTGCCAGATATGTCCGGACCGGACATTGCCGTAGGCAAGGCCTTCGTGTTGCGACAGCTCATCGGGCTGACACGGCACGGCATGCTGCTGCAGATAGGCCGGACTGGCGTAGAGACTCCGCGGACTTTCGCCGATCCGCCTGGACTTCAGTCCGCTGTCGTCCAGACGTCCGATGCGGATGGCCATATCATAGCCTTGGCGGGCCAGGTCGACATGCCGGTCATCCAGATCAAGGCGGATCTCCAGTTCCGGGTGCAGGCGCATAAAGCGGCTGACGGCAGGACTGACGTAGCGGATGCCGAAACTCAGGGGCGCGTTGACCTGGATCGGCCCCCGCAGTCCGCCGTCTCGGGAGGCGACCGCGTCGATCAGCGCGTCGACTTGCGGCAACACGGCGCGTGCACGCTCATAGGCCAGCATGCCCGCGTCGGTCGGCACCAGCTGACGCCCGCTGCGGCGGAACAGGCTGACGCCGAGGCTCGCCTCCAGTTGTTTCAGGCGCTTGCTGACCACGGACTTGGCGAGGCGCATGCGTGTGGCGGCGGCTGTCACGCCACCGCCCTCGATGGTGTGGACCAAGGTACTCAGTTCATCCAGGCTGGGGCGCATGGTTTCCATATCGAGAACGGTTGATTCGGAACTACGGGGCTATTTGTCGGCAAATATAGAACTTACACTGCCACTACCGTTCCTGACCACCTGCGAATCGGCCCCTGTTTTCAAGGAGACATCCATGAGCGCTCGTACCCTGGCGGCCCAGCATCCTGCCTATCGTGATGACATCGGTGATCTGGTCACGCGCCGTCCGGTGCCGGCACCGCGGCTGCGGCAGATCGATCCTTTTCTGTTTCTCAACCATCACGGTCCCCAGGTCTACCCGCCGCACAATCGCGGGCTGCCGTTCGGTCCGCACCCGCACCGGGGTTTCGAGACGGTCACCTTCATCCTTGACGGCAGCCTGTCGCACAGCGATACCGGCGGCCACGAGAGCATCATCGAGGCGGGCGGCGTGCAGTGGATGACGGCCGGATCGGGGTTGATCCATGCCGAACTCTCGCCTGAGCATTTCAAGCGCGAGGGCGGCCCGATGGAGATTCTGCAGCTGTGGCTGAATCTTCCGGCGCGGCTGAAGATGACGGCGCCGGCCTATACCGGTCTGCAGCGGGAGGCGATTCCGGCCCTGCCGCTGGCGGACGGTCGGGGCGAGCTGAGCCTGATTGCCGGCGAATGGGAGGGCGTGCAAGGGCCGATCCGTTCGCTGACCGGTGTTTTCATGTCGACGCTGCGACTGCAGGCTGGCGCGGAAATCTGGTTGCCGGCGCCGCGCGGTCGCAGCGTGCTGCTTTATACCGTACGGGGCCGGGTCAAGGTGGCCGGTGTTCCGGTCCAGCCCTGGCAACTGGTGGAGCTCCATGATGATGGTGACCGTCTTCTGATCGAGGCGCTGGACGATGCCGTGCTGCTGTTCGGGCATGCCGATCCGATCGACGAGCCGATGGTGTCGCATGGGCCGTTCGTGATGAACAGCGAGGCCGAGATCCGCACCGCCATCCTGGATTATCAGGCCGGCAAGTTCAACGGCACGGGCCCGCTGCCGGAAGCGGGGGGCGGTTGAGCCGGAGGTTGCCGCTGCAGGGCGAACGGCTGGCGCGTGGTCATGCGTGAAGAGATAAGGCATCCTCGAGCAAGGACGACAAGCCAGGGAAGCCAGCCATGTCTGAACGGCGAGAAGATCCGCTGATCCACCTTCGGCAGATTCCGGGACATGTCGCCTGGTTGCTGGCGGGACTGTTGTGGTTGTGGCTGGGCATGGTCTGGATGCCGGCAGGACCCTCGCTGAATCCCGGCCATGCCTACAATCTGCTGGTTGCCTTGCTGCTGTATGTGCCGGTGCTGATATGGCTGGTGCGCGGCTTTCGCGCCTGGCCACGGTACCTGCGGCAGTCATCGACACTGCGTTTGAGCCTGCTGCTGATGGGCTGGGCCCTGCTCAGTCTGTGCTGGTCCAATGTCGATCACCGGGGGCAGGAGGCCGGGCGCATTCTGAGCGTGCTGTCGCTGATCGTGGCCTGGCTGGTCTGTTTCGGGCGGCATCGAGAGCGGACCATCGAGTTTCTGGACATTGGTGCCGCCGCACTGGCCCTGAGTGCTCTGATGCTGATCGGGATGGCCTGGTCGGCCGGGCATGGTCTGGATCGGCTGGCGGCGATCGGGGTGCTGGGCAATGCCAACAGTGCCGGGGCGGTGATGGGGGCGGCCTGTCTGTGGTTGATGGGGGGGGGCTCGCGCGCGAGCCCGCGGTACGCCTGGCGCTGGGTCGCCGTCACCATCTTGTGGGTCTTTGTCCTGCTCAGCCAGTCCAGATCGACGTTGGCCGGATGGCTGGCCGTGGCCATGCTGACAGGGTTGACGTATTACCGGCATCGGCTGACGCCGCGCCGGTTCGTCATTCTGGGCGGATTGCTGGTGACCGGAGCCCTGCTGGTCTATCTGCTGGGCCAGCGTGGCATGTCACTGCGACCGCAGATCGCGGCCCGGACGTTGCAGATGATCGCGGCGGGTTCCTGGCATGGCCAGGGGCAGGGCAGCCACTTTCTGGTGTACGCCGGTCGGCAGACGCTGACCCACACCCACAATCTGTTTACCCAGACCTTGCTGCAGCTGGGCTGGCCGGGTCTGCTGCTGCTGGTAGCGCTGCTGCTGTCCGCACTCCGCACCGGACTGCGGTGGCGGCATCAGCCGGAGGGCCGAATGCTGCTGCAGACCGGACTCTATGGCCTGGTGGTGACCCAGTTCGATCTGCCCGTGTTGCTGGACAGTCCGCATCCGGTCTGGATCCTGCTGTGGCTGCCGCTGGCCCAGGCGGTACTGCTGGAAACCTGCGGCGGCTTCGTCGCGCCGGCTGGCCGCGGCTTGTCTGCTTGCCGGAAAACCGGCATCGTCAATAGATCGTTGAATGGACGGGAGCAAGCCGCCGGCTCTTCACGGCGGGGCAGCGGGGGAGAGTGCATGAGCGAACAGACGCTGGGTATCTCAGTGGTCGTGACCAATTACAACTATGCAGCATTCGTGACCCAGGCGGTCGATGCGGCCTTGGCACAAAGCCATCCTCCACTGGAGATCGTGGTGGTGGACGACGGTTCCACCGACGACTCGGTGTCATTGCTGCGCGAGCGCTATGCGGGCCATTCGAAGATCATTCTGCTGGCGCAGGCCAACGGCGGGCAGCTGCAGGCCTTCAAGGCGGGCATGGCAAGGGTCCGTGGCGATGTCGTCTGTTTCCTCGATGCCGATGATTACTGGGATGAAGGCTACCTGGCCAAGCTGGCGGCACTTTACGCCGCCCGCCCGGACGTGGACTTTGTTTTTTCCGACATGCAGCTGTCGGGGCGGGTACAGGAGCGGATAGCCTTTGCCGCCGGTCCGGTCGACCTGGGTTATACCGCGATTGCCACCTGGCAGGAGGCGGTATGGTATGGCGCACCCACCTCGGGCTTGTCCCTGCGGACGACTCTGGCCCGTCGATGTCTTGATCTGCCGGCCAGTTTCGATCCGGTGTGGCGACTGGCGGCGGACAATTGCCTGGTCTTCGGTGCCAGCCTGCTGGGAGGGCGCAAATACTATCTGCCCACCGGTGATGTCCATTACCGGGTCCACAGTGAACACAACTGGTGGTTTACCCAGGCACGAGAGCGGCAGTTTCTGCATACGTATCGGTCGCGCTGCTTGATCAACCACTATGCGGCCATCATGCATATGGATGGCTTGACTCTGCGGCTGGCCAAGGCCGAATTCAAATCCAGAGTCGATCCGGACTGGCAGGAGACCCGTCGCTATCTGCGGCTGATATGGAGCAGCGATGATCCTCTGCGGCGGCGCCTGGAGCGATGCACGGGAATGATCGGCGGCTATCTGCGCGGGCGGCGACAGCGCTTGCGGGGCACGGCAAAAGCTTGAAGCGCGCCCGCCGACAGCAGCTGTATCGGCACGGGCGAGCGATGCGGCGGGGTGTGCCGATCCGCGTGCTCCGGGTCTAGGAGCCGGATGGCGCTTCGTGCAAGCTGTCCAGGGCTGCCGCCAGCTGGTGAGGGAACTGCTCGACGGCGGCTTCGTACCATTGCCGGGCCGCTTCGCCCAGTTGTCGCTGTTCCGGCTCTGACATGCGGATGCAGCGCTCGATGGCCGCTTCCATGGACTCTGCCTGGAAATCATGAAGACGGGCCAGTGCCTGGCTGCGACCGGCGACGGTGGCGACCAGCACACCCCGGTCGGGGCCGACCAGCTCATTCATCGGTTCGGCATCGCAGGTGATGGTGACAGCCCCGCAACTCATTGCCTCGGCCAGTGAATGGCCATAGCCCTCGGTCTGCGAGGGGCACAGATGAAAGACGCTGCCGTTCTGCAGCCTGCGCAGTTCCGCTTCCTCGAGATAGTCCCGATACAGCCGGATATTGGCCGGCAGCGGCGGCAGCTGCACGTGTTTGCGGCGCCATACGATATGAAGCATCGGCCATTCAGGATGGCGTGACCACAGTTCGATCAGCGGCAGGGTGCCCTTGTTGCCGCTGCGCCCCGGGCCATGGAAAAAGTCCGGTACGCGCACGATCTCCGGCCGTCGGCAATCCTGGGCGCTGAAGCCGGTCCAGTGCGTCCGGCAGCCCAGTGCCGAGAAAATCTGCTCGGCATGACGGGTCTTGGCCAGAATCAGGTCGACCCGGGCCAGCTCGGGCAGCCATTCGGCATGGAACCATTCCGGGTTGGGCATCAGCACATTGTGGCGGGCCTGTTCGAACAGCTCGGGTCGCAATTGCTCGACAAACAGATTGATGTCATGCCGCGCCGTGCCGGCATGGCCACGGATCCGGTCACGCCAGCGCTGCCAACGGCACTGCCAGCGTTGCAGCCAACGCCGCCGCCGGCCCAGCGAGATATGCTCGACCCGGTGACCGGTGGCTTCCAGAGCCAGTTGCAGTCGTTGCAGGTCCTGACTGATGCCTGCCCCGTTGCTGCGCGCGATCAGGCGGACTGTCCGCTGCGCCGTGGCGGTCGGCGGAGTGCTGGCGCTGCTCATGGCGAGCTGGCAGGCTCACAGCCGGGCCGCACGGCATCGGCCCGGAACAGCCACCAGTCGCGTCGATTGGCATGACCCAGAGCAATGGCATGTTGCGGATCCAGGCAGGGCTGGACGGCTTCGTCCAGCGCGAACAGCCAGCGATGGGCTGGATCGGCCGCCTGCCAGGCGATGCCGCGGCGGAACTGCTCGGCCTCTGGGCGGGAGAATCCGAAATCAGTGGCAGGACGACCCAGCATCAGCAGGTTCTGCTCTTTCCAGGCCACCAGTCCGAGTTGATCTTCGGGCCCCAGCTGGTTGCGTACCTCGGACATCAGTCCGGCGGCCGAACTGGAACTGTTCAGCAGCGGATAACCCCACAGGCCCCACCCGATCCAGATCAGACCCCAGGCCGCCAGCAAGGTCATTTCGGGCCGTTGGCGGCGGCCGAACCAACCGATCAGACCGATGCCCAGACCCAGGCCGATCACCATCCACCACAGGCTGTCGCCGTCCTGGCCGAAGCCGCGTTCGACGCTGAGATGCTGTACGGCGTGGGGGTGTCCCAGCCAGGCATACAGACCGCCGACCGTCAGGATCACCGCGAGCGCGGCGACAAAGGCCTTGCAGCTGCGCCGCATCCAGCGGGTGGCCAGTATCGCTTCCAGATAGGGGCCGCTGATCAGGGCCAGCATAGGCACGGCCGGCATGATGTAGACATCACGCTTGCCCGAAGGGATGCTGAAAAACATCAGCACCAGCAGCAGCCAGCCCAGCGGCAGCAGGATCCGGGCGTCCCGTTCGCGCAGGGCCTGCCACCAGCGTGGCAGGGTGCCGGGGTAGCTCAGCGACAGCGGCAGCCAGTTCAGCAGCACTACCGGCAGGAAGTACCAGACCGGCTGGCGGTGAATCCATGAGTGGGCGTAGCGGTCAGCGGTCTGGTGGAACAGGATGTCATGGACATAGGCGGCATAGGCAGGGTCTCCCCCATGCCGGCGGGCACCCAGCAGCATGGGCACCAGCCACAAGGCCACCGCAGCCAGCACCGCCAGCAGGCCGCCCCACCAGCGCAGCGCCGTGCCGTGCCCGGCAGCCGGCAGGGGCTGAAAGCCAAGCCGTCGTCCCAGCAGCCAGGGCAACAGCAGCAGCAGGGGCAGAAAGCCCACGCCCTTGGTGATGATCCCCAGGCCGGCGCAGAAGCAGCCGAACCACCAGGCCCGCCAGTTCGGGCCCAGCAGCAAATGCCTGAGCATGCCCCAGTTGGCGGCGGTCACGAACAGCATCAACAGCGGATCGATCTGGGCCCGCTTGACCTGGAACATCAGCTGGAAGCACATCAGCATCGCGGCGGCGGCATAGGCGCCGGCCCGTGGATTCCACAGCCGCCGGCCCAGGTCGTAGACCAGCCACAGACATCCCAGCGCCGACAGCAGCGAAGGCAGAAGAAAGGCGATGCGCCAGTGCCCGGTCACCACGTAGCTGGCCGCTTCGGTCCACATCAGCATCGGCGGCTTGTCGGCGTACAGCTCGCTGCCACGGTGCGGGAACAGCCAGTCGCCGCTGCTGACCATCTGCTGGGCGGCCAAGGTATAGCGAGGCTCGTCCGAAGGCCATGGATCCCGAAGGCCGATGCCGGCGCCGATGACGAGCAGGGTATACAGCCAGAACAGCCACCAGCGGCGAGCCGGGCCGCCCGTCGTCATGCGGTCTTTTCCAGCACGGCGTAATACATCCCGTCCAGATCGCCGTCGCCGGGCAGGACTTGCCAGCCGGGGCCGGCGGTTTGTCCGACCGGCAGCTCGATGGCGAGGGCACGGGCTTCCGGACGGGCGGCCAGGAAGGGCTCGACGACGGCCTGGTTTTCGGCCCGCAGCAGCGAGCAGGTGGCATATACCAGGCGCCCGCCCGGAGCCAGCAAGGGCCACAGTGCCGCCAGAATCCGGCCTTGCTGGGCCTGCAGGGCGGCGATGTCGGATGCCCGGCGGTGCAGCCTCACGTCAGCTCTGCGCCGGATCACGCCGGTGGCCGAACACGGTGCATCGATCAGGATCCGCTCATAGGTCCGGCCATCCCACCAGGCGGCCGGCTCGCTCGCATCACCTACGGTCACCCGGGCCTGCAGCTGCAGACGATCCAGGTTCTGCTGGATCCGCAGGGCACGGCCGGCATCGAATTCCAGTGCCGTCATGCCCACCTCGGCGCGCTCCAGCACATGGCAGGTCTTGCCGCCGGGGGCGGCACAGGCATCGAGGACGCGCATGCCGGGATCGGCTTGCAGCAGATCGGCCGCGATCTGGGCGGCGCCATCCTGGACGGCGAAATGACCGGTGGCAAAACCGGGCATGCGGGTCACATCCGTGCTGTGCGGCAGGATCAGCGCGTCGCTCAGCCAAGGGTGCAGCGCGGCCTCGTAGCCGGCATCCTGCAGTGACTGCAGAAAAGCCTCGCGTCCGATCTGTCGGCGATTGACCCGCAGCATCAGCGGAGGCTCGGCGTTGCCGGCCCGGGCGATCCGGTCGGCCTCTGCCGGCCAGTCCTGGCGGAAGGCCTGCAGCAGCCATGCCGGACAGGCCAGACGGGTGGTTTCGTCGGCGTCGAGTCGGGCCAGTCGCTCGACCCGTTCGCGCTGCCAGCGGCGCAGGATGGCATTGACCAGACCGGCATGGCGCGGGCGGTGCAGGCCGCGAACGGCCTGCACGGTGGCAGCGACGGCGGCATAGTCGGGCAGCTGCAGGATTTCCAGCTGGATCAGACCCAGCACCAGCAAGGCATGGACCGTCGGTTCCTTCTGGCGCAAGGACTGCTGCAGCATGGCTTCGACGGCCGCATCAAAACGCAGCCACCAGCGCGTGCCCTCGTTCAGCAGAGCGCTGAGCAGGGCACGATCACGCGGATCGGCCAGTTGCGGTGCGCGTCGCTGGATCACGTCGCGCAGGCTGGCGCCGCGAAGGGCGACTTCGGCCAGTGCGGCGGCGGCCAGTGCTCGGGTGTCTTTCATGAGTTCGGCTGCTTCAGTTCGGGACGGGCATTGAGATAGTCGGCGGCGCTGATCGGCTTGCCGCCAGGTCGCTGCACCGTGGTCAGCCGCAAGACCTGCTCCCCGCAGGCGATATCGATGCCTGCGCGGCTGGCGGCCAGCACCTGGCCGGCCTGATCAGGACGGTGACCTTCGATCACCGTGGCGGCCCAGATCCGCAGCCGTTCGCCGGCGACTTCCGCCTCGGCCACCGGCCAGGGATTGAAGGCCCGGATCTTGTGCTCCAGCACCTGTGCGCTCTGGCTGAAGTCCAGCCGGGCTTCGGCCTTGTCCAGCTTGTGGGCATAGCTGACGCCCGCTTCCGGCTGCGGCGCAGCGGCAGGCAGGCTGCCGTCGGCGAGGCGGCACAGGCCTTCGGCCAGTACGTCGGCACCCAGCAGGGACAGTCGGTCATGCAACTGCCCGCCGGTGTCCTCGGCGGTGATCGGGGTCCGCCGCTGCAGCAGCACCGGGCCGGTATCCAGGCCGGCTTCCATCTGCATCAGGTCGACGCCGGTTTCGGCGTCACCGGCGAGGATCGCGCGCTGGATAGGGGCCGCACCGCGCCAACGGGGCAGCAGGCTGGCATGCACGTTCCAGCAGCCCAGCCGCGGGGTGGCCAGCACCTTGCGGGGCAGGATCAGGCCATAGGCGACCACCACCAACAGGTCTGGCTGCCAGGCCGCCAGCACCGAACGGGCCTCGGTGTCTCGCAGCGAATCGGGCTGTTCCACCGGCAGTCCCGCGGCCAGAGCGGCCTGCTTGACCGGGCTGGGACTCAGCTTGCGGCCTCGCCCGGCCGGCCGGTCCGGCTGGGTGTAGACGGCGACTACCGAATGCCCGCTGGCGATGCAGGCCTGCAGACAGGGAACGGCGAAGTCGGGGGTGCCGGCGAAGACGATGCGCAGGCCAGAACTCACGCGCTGGCCGCCTTGCGCTGCTTTTCCAAGCGCTTGAGCAGGATCGAGCGCTTCAGGCCGGACAGATGGTCGACAAAGACCTTGCCGGCCAGATGATCCATCTCATGCTGGATACAGACTGCCAGCGGTCCGTCGACGTCGACCCGCAGCGGCTTGCCGTCGACGTCGACGGCCTCGACCGTCACGGCCAGGGCACGGGTCACGTCGGCGAAGATGCCGGGGAAGGACAGGCAGCCCTCCTGGTAGACCTGCTCGCCCTCCCGGGCGACGATGCGCGGATTGATCAGCGCCATCGGAGCCTCGCGATCCTCGCTCATGTCGGCGACCAGCACCTGCTGGTGAACATTGACCTGGGTTGCGGCCAGTCCGACGCCATTGGCGGCGTACATGGTCTCGTACATGTCTTCGACCAGCTGGCGCAGATCGGCATCGAAGCGGGTGACCTCGGCGGCCTTGGTCCGCAGCCGGGGATCCGGGAACTGGAGAATGTCTAGCGTCGTCATTGTCTTGTACCTCGTCCGGAACAGCTGCGGGCGGTGGATCGGCAATCCAGGCCACAGACATCGTCCCGACCCGTCTCGGCCGGCGGACCGGGCGGGCATGTCGATTCATGGAGGCCGGCGGCATGCCGGCAGTTGCTGGCGATTATACGCGTGCCCGAGTTCATCGCGATGGCCTGCGGCGGCGGGCCTTGGGCTTGCTACACTGGGGCACATACATGGCCGGAACGTGGCAAGGGGTGGATCGTGAGGAGCAAGCTTATCGGCCTGGCAGCCTGTTGCAGCCTGGCGCTGGCGGCCTTTGCCGTCCAGGCCCAGGCCCAGTTGAAGCACGGCCATCCTGCCAGTTACACGGTGCAGCGCGGCGATACGCTGTGGAGCATCGCGGCCCGCTTTCTGGACAAGCCCTGGCTGTGGCCGGAGTTGTGGCAGCGCAATCCGCAGGTGCAGGATCCGCATCGCATCTATCCGGGTGACACGCTGAGCCTGGAAACCAGTTTCGCCTCGCCGGTGCCGCAGTTGCGGCTGGAACCGGGGATTCGCACCGAGGCGGCGCCGATTCCGGCAATTCCGCTGGATGAGCTGCAGACCTTTCTCAAGGATGTCCGCATCGATGACATCGAGACGGTAAGGCATGCGGCGTACGTGGTGGCGCTGGAGCAGCAGCACATGGGTGCAAGCGCGGGTGAAAAACTGTACGTTCGGGGTTTGCAGACTCTGCCGGGGCAACATTGGGCCATCGTCAGGCCAACGCATCTGATTCGCGGCTTCGACCAAGACGCATCCGGCCGCGTCCATTCCAAGAAGGGACACCCCTTGGACGCCGATGCGCGGATGGTACGAACCGATTGGAGTGAGGATGCCCGCGAGGACGGGCATCTGCTTCGCGGCCGGGAAGTGGGAGTGGAGCTGGATGTGGTCGGCACCGCGGAAGCCTTGGCTGGCGGTGATCCGGCTTCGTTGCTGCTGCAGTCATCGAGTGAGGAAGTGGTCCCCGGCGATCGCGTGATCCCCGTGGACAATATGGCTTACGATCCGGTGTATTACCCGCACCCCGCACGTCAGGCGATACCGGGCGCCCAGGTGATCGCGCTCAGCGACGCGCTGGCGGCGGTGGGGCGCAACCAGGTGGTGGCGATCTCGATAGGCCGTCTGGACGGGGCCGACAATGGTCAGACCTGGAGCGTATTCCATCCGGGGGCGCGGATCCACGACCCGGTGCGTGGCGGCAGTATCACTTTGCCGCGGGAGTTCAGCGGGCATTTGATGATTTTCCGCACCTTTGCTCATGTCAGCTACGCCCTCATCATGGATGGCACGGCACCCATCACCCTGAACGACGAACTGCAGCCGCCGGAATAGACCGCTGACAGGCATCAGGCCTCAGTCGCGTGATGCCCGGCCGCCTGACCGGATGTCCGTGTCCCGCCGGCGGCCGGCCAGGTGCTGAACGGGCCGGACCCGGCCTATGGATCATTGCCGGAGGCGACTCTAGACTGCCGGCATGACGACGCCGGCAGATCGACGATACGGATGGCTGCTTCTGTTGCGGACCCCGGGATTGGGGGCGGCGGCCCTGCGCCGGCAACTGCAGCTGGATGGCAGTGTCGAGCAGGCCTTGCAGACGATCACCGCGAGAGCTACTGGCGAAGCCGGGCAGTGGCTGCGGCATCCGGACCCGGCCCTGCTGGGGGCGGACCTGGCCTGGCTGGCCGAGCCTGGCCACCATCTGCTGTGCTGGGGCGAGCCGGATTATCCCCCGCAATTGCTCCACCTGGATGATGCCCCGGCGGCGTTGTTCGTGGCGGGCGATCCCTCGCTGCTGCTGCGCCCCCAGATCGCCGTGGTCGGAGCTCGCGGGGCCTCGGCTGCCGGTCGCGGTCATGCCCGTCGTTTCGCCGCCGAGCTGGCGCGCCGCGGTTTCGTGGTGACCAGCGGATTGGCTGAAGGCATCGACGGTGAGGCTCATCTTGCAGCGCTGGACGCAGGCGGTGCCAGTCTGGCCGTGATCGGCACCGGTGCAGATCGGGTCTATCCGGCCAGCCATCACGCACTGGCCCGGCGCCTGGCAGAGACCGGGGCCGTGGTCAGCGAACTGGTGCCGGGAACGCCGGCACGGCCGTGGCACTTCCCTCGCCGCAATCGCCTGATCGCCGGTCTCAGCCTGGCCACGGTGGTCATCGAGGCGGGTCTGCAGTCGGGCTCCCTGATCACCGCACGGCTGGCGGCGGAGCAGGGGCGTGAGGTCTTCGCGCTGCCCGGTTCGATCGATCACCCGCTGGCGCGGGGCTGCCATCGCCTGATTCGTGAAGGCGCCCGGTTGGTGGAAGCGCCGGAAGAGGTGGCCGAGGCGATGGCTGGTCCGGCCGCGGCCATGGGGACGGTCCTGCTTGAACGGCTGGCGATCGAGACGCCAGCCGTGGTGGCCGGGGATCGTGTGGCGGTTGGCGAAGGCTGGCGCGCCGATCCTGAATATGTCGACTTGCTGCATGCATTGGGACATGATCCGACTCCGCTGGAGGCGCTGGTCGAACGGACCGGGCAACCGGTGTCGGCCGTGTCATCGATGTTGTTGATGCTGGAACTGGAAGGGCTGGTTGAAAGCCTGTCCGGCGCGCGCTATCAGCGTCTGGAAGACTGAATCTTCCATGTCGGCGCGCGAAATTTGCTTGACATGGCCAAGGCCGACATGCTTCCAACTATATATAGAGCAAAGAAGGCGCCCGCTTCGGCGTCGTAGCGGAATTCACTCCAAGATGGCAAAGAACCTGCTTATCGTCGAGTCGCCGGCCAAGGCGAAGACGATCAACAAATACCTCGGCAAGGACTTCCATGTCCTGGCGTCCTATGGCCATGTGCGGGATCTCAAGCCGAAAGAGGGCGCGGTGGATCCCGACCATGACTTCGCCATGGCCTACGAGATCATCGAGCGGAATGAAAAACATGTCGATGCCATCGCCAAGGCGGCCAGGCAGGCCGACGACATCTATCTGGCGACCGACTTGGATCGCGAGGGTGAAGCGATCTCCTGGCATATCAGCGAGATTCTCCGTGAGCGCGGTCTGACCGAAGGCAAGCAGCTGCATCGGGTGGTGTTTTCCGAGATTACCCAGAAGGCGATCAAAGCGGCGGTGGCCGAGCCCCGCGAACTGTCGCTGGATATGGTCGATGCCCAGCAGGCCCGGCGTGCTCTGGATTATCTGGTGGGTTTCAATCTTTCGCCTGTCTTGTGGCGCAAGGTGCAGCGCGGTCTGTCCGCCGGTCGCGTGCAATCGCCCGCGCTGCGGATGATTGTCGAGCGCGAGGAAGAGATCGAAGCCTTCGTTCCGCGCGAATACTGGAGCGTCGATGCTGACCTGCAGCATGCCGGAGGTGATTTCAAGGCCAGGCTGACCCGGCTCTACGGCAAGCGTTTCGAGCAGTTCGACCTGACCAACGAAGCTGATGCGATGACGGCGCGCAGCCGTCTGATCGCGGCGGCTGGCGGCCAGCTCAGTGTGACCGATGTCGGCAGCAAGGAGCGCAAGCGCCGGCCGGCCCCCCCGTTCACCACCTCCACTCTGCAGCAGGAAGCAGCGCGCAAGTTGGGCTTCTCCACCAGCCGCACGATGCGGGTGGCCCAGGGTCTGTACGAAGGCGTCAGCCTGGGCAGCGAGGGCAGCGTCGGTCTGATCACCTATATGCGTACCGATGCCACCGCCTTGTCGGAGGATGCCGTGGCGGAGCTGCGCCAGCTGATCGCGCGGGACTTCGGGGCCGAGTCTGTGCCTGCTGCCGTTCAGGTCTACAAGGCCAAGTCGAAGAATGCCCAGGAGGCGCATGAGGCGATCCGTCCGACCTCGGCACTGCGGACTCCGCGCACCATTGCGGCGTTCCTGAATGACGATCAGCGCAAACTCTACGAGCTGATCTGGAAGCGTACCGTCGCCTGCCAGATGGTCCATGCCACTTTGAATACGGTGTCGGTCGACTTCGCCCTGCCGCAGACCGAAGGTGGCGATGCGGGGTTCCGTGCTACCGGAACCACGGTGGTGAGCCCGGGCTTTCTGGCCGTGTACGAGGAAGGTCGTGATCAGCGCTCCGCCGAGGATGACGATGAAGGTCGCCGCCTGCCGCGTCTGCAGGTCGGTGACAGCGTACCGTTGCGCGATATCCTGGCCGACCAGCACTTCACCGAGCCGCCGCCGCGTTATTCCGAGGCCAGCCTGGTCAAGGCGCTGGAAGAGTACGGCATCGGTCGCCCTTCGACTTATGCCAGCATCATCCAGGTACTGCTGAACCGCGAGTACGTGCTGCTGGACAGCCGTCGCTTCAAGCCGACCGATGTCGGCCGCGCGGTCGGCAAGTTCCTGACCCAGCATTTCAGCCGCTATGTCGATTACGACTTCACGGCCCATCTGGAAGACGAGCTGGATGCGGTCAGCCGTGGCGAAGAGGCCTGGGTGCCGCTGATGCAGCGCTTCTGGCAGCCGTTCAAGCAGCAGGTCGACGAAAAGACCGAAACCGTCGACCGCAGCGAGGCCAGCGGCGCCCGCGAACTGGGTTTCGATCCGAAGAGCGGCAAGCCGGTGTCGGTGCGGCTGGGCCGTTTCGGACCCTATGCTGCGATCGGGACCAAGGATGACGAGGAAAAGCCGCAGTTCGCCAGTCTGCGTCCGGGCCAGAGCATGCACACGCTGAGCCTGGAAGAAGCGCTGGAACTGTTCAAGCTGCCGCGCAAGCTGGGCCAGGCCGAAAATGGCGACGAAGTCAGCGTCGGCGTCGGTCGCTTCGGACCCTTCGTCAAGCAGGGGGCGGTCTATGCCTCGCTGAAGGCGGAAGATGATCCGTATACCATCGAACTGCCACGCGCCTTGCAGATCGTCGAGGAAAAGCTGCTGCTGATCGCCAATCGCACCATCAAGGATTTCGGCAACGGCATCCAGGTTCTGAATGGCCGCTACGGTCCCTACATCACCGATGGCGACAAGAATGCCAAGATTCCCAAGGATCAGGAGCCGGCCGAACTGACTCTGGAGCAGTGTCAGGAGCTGCTGGCGGCGGCTCCGGCGAAGAAGGCGCGTGGCGGTCGTGCTGCGACCAAGAAGGCTGCGGTCAAGAAAACGGCGGTGAAAAAAACCGCAGTAAAAAAAGCCGCCACCAAGTCGGCGACGACCAAGGCTGCCGCCACGAAAAAGGCCGCAGTGAAGAAGACGGCGGTCAAGAAAGCGGCAGTGAAGAAGACGGCGACCAGGAAGGCGGCGACCAAGACGGCGCCGAAGACCAAGCCTGAAGCGGCCACCGGGCCGCAGGACTGACGTGAGTCCTGCATTCGATGTTTCCCGGATCGCCTCGATCGGACAGCGCCTGCGCGAAGGGGCGGTGATCGGCTACCCCACCGAAGCGGTCTATGGACTGGGTTGCGATCCGATGAATGCGCAGGCCTGCGCGCGGTTGTATCAGCTCAAGCAGCGGCCGTCCAACCGACCGCTGCTGCTGATCGGTTCGTCATTGGAAATGCTGCTGCCCTTCATGGACCGGCGTCAGGTAGACGACGTCCGCTGGCAGCAGATCCTGGCCAGTTGGCCGGGACCGAATACCTGGATCTTTCCGCGCAGTCCTCAGGTCGAGGACTGGGTCGCCGGCGAGTATCCGGGCATCGCCTTGCGCTGGACGGCGCATCCGCTGGCAGCCGCCTTGTGCACGGCCTTCGGTGGTCCGCTGGTGTCGACCAGTGCCAATCCGCATGGGCTGGCACCGGCCCGGACCGCCGCCGAGGTACGCCAGCATTTTGCGGCAGGGCTTGATCTGGTCGTCGAAGGTGCCACGGGCGGGCTGGAGCGGCCCAGCACCATTCGCGATGCATTGGATGGGCATGTGGTTCGCTCGTGAGTACGGTGGTGAGAGCTGCCCCCCTTCAGTCCCCCGGCGAGCCGGCTGGACGGCCGCTGCTGGTCAGGGACGATCCGGATGCGATGCTGGCCTGGCATCAGGGGAAAGCCGTGACGGTCGCCGGCTTTCTGGCAGAGGTGGCTGCCGTTGCCGAACGCTTGCCGGAAGCCTCTGCAGCCCTGAATCTGGCGGATGACCGTTATGCCTTCAGCGTGCTGTTCTGTGCTCTGCTGTGGCGCGGACAGACCAATCTGCTGCCATCCTCACGCAGTCCGGCGGCGATCGCCGCCGTGGCGGCGGCATTTCCAGGTTGTCAGGAGGTCGACGATGCCGATGCACGGAGCAGGCTGGTCACGGCTCATCCCGAACCACTGAGCTGGCCGCGGATTGCGGGCGGCATCACGGCCCTGGTGGCTTGCACATCCGGCACCACCGGCGAGCCTCGCTGCTGGCCACGGTCCTGGGATCTGGCCTGCCAAGCCCATGCCGGCAGCCGGCTGCGGCTGCAGAGCTGGTTCGGTTCGCGCTTCAGCGTGGTGGCCACGGTACCGCCGCAGCACATGTTTGGCTGGGAATTCACCGTGCTCCTGCCTTTGCAGTCGGAGGTGTGCGTGCATGCCGGCCGGCCTCTGTTTCCGGCAGATATCGCCGCGGCTCTGGCCGAGATGCCAGCGCCTCGGGTCCTGGTGACCACCCCCTTGCATCTGCGGACTCTGGCGGCTTCCGGGATGGCACTGCCACCCCTCGCCGGTATCCTGTCAGCCACCGCGCCACTGGATGAGGAGCTCGCGACCATTGTCGAAACTCGACTGGGGGCCCCTGTCTACGAGATTTACGGATCCACCGAGACCTGTGCCATCGCAAGTCGACGCACCATCGAGGGCGCATGGTGGCAGCCGATGCCGGGGATCCGGCTGCGCCCCGGGCCGGAGGGGTGCGAGGTCACGGCGGCGTTCATGCAGCACTCGTTTTGGCTGGGAGACCTGATCGAACTCGATGCGACCGGTGAAAGATTCCGATTGATCGGCCGGCAGCAGGATCTGCTGGAGGTGGCCGGCAAGCGCATGTCGCTGGCGGCCCTGAATCGTCATTTGCTGGCGATACCCGGCGTGGTCGACGGCGTGGCGTTGCAACAGGCTCCGGGTCGCGGCGGCGTCGGCCGGATCGCGGCCCTGGTCGTGGCTCCCGGCCTGGATGAAGCGACGATCCTGGATGCATTGCGGCGGCAGGTGGACCCCGTTTTTCTGCCACGTCCGCTGCGACGGGTCGCGGTCTTGCCACGCAACGATACCGGCAAGTTGCCACGAGCGGTCTTGCTGGCCATGTTGCAGGCCGGCAGGCCCGGGACCACGGACGTCCAGAGCGAGGACGAGGATCGGCCAGCGGGCCGAGCGGCGGCGGCCATGGACTCGCCTGCCGCACCCTGAAACACTCGTTGCGGGCTGATGCAGCCATATGGCATCAAGGCTTGCATGCCATCCGATGCCTGCAGGTCAGGTATGAGCCATGTTCTCGTACGCCATTGCCTTGCCGCCGGCGTGGGGACTTGAGCCGGATCAGCAGCGCCTAGTGTCCCATCCGGTGTTCCCGCGCCCGGGACCATCTTGAGCACGGCGGCCAAGGTCTTGTGCCGGCATCTTCCACGCATGTCTCAGGCTAGGAGGGCGGGCAGCGATTGCTGTGGCAGTGCTTGATGGCTCTGCGGGAGTGCAGGACTGACGAGGGAGGTATCGCCATCGGCAAGCCACGTGCAAGTGACACGATGGCGGCAGGCAAGGTGGCGATCGTGCCTGTGGACTTCTATGGGGACGAGAGCTCGCCGGAAACCAGGCCCGGGCCGCTGCCAGCTGGTGCAAGGATGGATGGCGCCTGCCAGCCATTCCCCGACAGAAACGGAGCGCACCGCACCCTCGGAATCCGGTCAGGTCCGCTTTGCAAACAAGGCCGAGGACAGATGCAGGCGATGCCAGCCCGGTGTCGGCAAATGACGCTTGCTGGCAGCCAGTCGGCGCAGGGGATGCCTGAGAGGCATCTCCGGCGAGGCCATGCGAAGTCGGTCATGACGGCCATGGCTGTGAATATCAGACAGTACGGGCGCGAATGTTTTTCATGTCAAATTGACGCAACATTCTTCGACATTTCAAATCAGTTGAAATGTGCACTATTCATTTTATTCATCAGCGCATGGCAAGGAATCATCGGTTGATTACTTCTTGATCGTCTTCTTGGCAGCGACCGTCTGGTCGCCATTGGTCTTGTCGGCAGCGATCAGCAGCGAGGCTTCGCTGGCACCCTTGTCCAGAGCGGCGATGAACCACAGGGGGCGTTTGCCACGGCCACTCCAGGTCTGATCGGGGTTGGCCGGGTTGGCGAACTTGGGCGGGACCGGCCCGGTAGAACGGCCGACCTTCTTCTGCGGTTTCTGGAAAACCTGCTCCAGCGTCAGTCCGGCCTCGGCCAGAATATGCTGGATCTTGCTGCGGGTGCTGTCGATGTGATCCTTGGTAGCCGACGACAATCGGCCACGGGCCGCGCCGATCAGGTCTTCCAGTTCGCGCAGCGAAAGTCCGTCGAGTTTAATGCTCATATGCAGTCCTTGAATTAAAGTTGTTCCAACCGGACCATTATCATGGTTTATGTGCTTGAAATGCAAATATCCGGTCAGGCACCTGTTCTCCTTTTATAACGACAGAGTGACGCCGATCAGGGATTCCGAAGAGGCTTATGTCGGCAAGTCGTGATTGATTTTTAGAAGGTCTGCTGCGCAATTGTATCGTTACACGAGATAGGCTTGAATGGTGTTGCATCGCGGTATTGACGGGTTTTTTTTACAGCCTGGGCGGGTCTGCCAAAGGTGCTTCCCAGGTGATTATGGGTTCCGTCTTCGCCGTGATCTGAAAACAGGTTTGCGGAATGCTGCTGGCAGGCCTCGAGGGGGTGCGGCAACGAGAGCGGTCTTTCAGATCGAGGATCATCTGGCGCAAAGTCGTTCCAAGGGGAAGGCTGCAGCGACTGAAGGCAGAAGCACGGCGGATTCAGGTGACCTGCTCGGCGATATGTTCTTTCTGATCATGGGGATGGGAGGCATACAGATTGCCCGTGTCAGCGCGGGCGAAAGGTTTTGATCCAGCCATTCATGGACCCGCCGGCATTCCATGAGGGGCTGATCCCGCCTGTGCCGTTCGGAGGGGCGGGGCACGTTGATCGGGCCATGGCCGGAGAGCGGTCATCGGGATTTGAGGCTGCCGGTTCGATCAGCGTTTATTTTGTCGTGTATTCAATGAATGACTATATTCGACCCCTTCCATCATATTTTTATATCGATACAAATCGTTTGCAGTCGGACCCCGGTGGAAAGGAAGGACGACGGGCAGGCGATGCAGGGACGCGGCTGCCGATGGGCCGGCGGTCGGGGCCTTGCGCAGCAGCACCGAGTCGACTGGCGCCAGGCCATGAAAGCGCAGGGCTTCGTGGCCCCGGCCATCTTGAAGGGGGCGGGTCCGACGATCGCGACGGAGCGGCGACGCCTGATCCGAGGATCTCCCGGCCGGGCCTGATCTGATGGCTTCAGCGGTGCCAGTCCATGAGGCCGGCGCCGCCATGTCGTCGGGCCGGCGCGGATCGGGTGATGTCGTCACGTGTTGAGTACGGGCAGGCAGATCGGTGGTCTGGCGAATCCGGTGGCTGCCGGCAGGCCGCCCCTGGCCGAGGCTTGGGCGCCGGAGGCCAGGAGCATCTGGATTGCCGCAGGCGCGCTGCTCGTGCGGTATGCCACCCGGGCAGGTACCTCGATCGCGTGAGGACAGATCATTCGTTCCGCTTTGGCGGGGAGCGGGATATTCCTGGCAGGCTGCAGGCGCCGGCCATCGCCGGTTCTGAAGCGGCTACAATGCCCGCTTTGGCATGGCGGAGTGCTTGGAATGAAGGTCTTGGTGATTGGCGCGGGTGGCCGTGAACACGCGCTGGCGTGGAAACTCAAACAATCCTCGCGGGTCAGCGAGGTCATCGTGGCTCCCGGCAATGCCGGTACGGCCCGCGAAAGCGGACTGCGCAATGTCGATGTCGCGGTCACCGACCTGGAGGGGCTGCTCGAGCTGGCCCGGCGTGAGCAGGTGGCGGTGACCGTGGTCGGTCCGGAGGTGCCCCTGGTCGCCGGTGTGGTCGATCGTTTCCGTGCCGCCGGGCTGGCGATTTTCGGACCCACGGCCGGCGCTGCCCAGCTGGAAGGCTCGAAGGCCTTCAGCAAGGCCTTCCTGGCGCGTCACCGCATTCCCACTGCCGGTTATGAAGTCTTCACTCAGCTCGAGCCGGCGTTGGCCCATGTCCGCGCCAAGGGCGCACCGATCGTGATCAAGGCCGATGGCCTGGCCGCCGGCAAGGGCGTGGTGGTGGCGATGGACCTCGCCGAGGCCGAGGCGGCCTTGCAGGACATGCTGGGCGCCCAGCGCTTCGGGGACGCGTCCTCGCGAGTGGTCATCGAGGAATTCCTGCAGGGCGAAGAGGCCAGCTATATCGTGATGAGCGATGGCGTGCATGCCCTGCCGATGGCCAGCAGTCAGGATCACAAACGGCGAGATGACGGCGATCAGGGACCGAACACCGGCGGGATGGGCGCTTATTCGCCGGCGCCGGTGGTCACCCCCGAGGTCGAGGCCCGGATCCTGAGCCAGGTCATCGAGCCGACCCTGCGCGGGATGGCGGCTGAAGGTGCGCCATTCACCGGCTTCCTGTACGCCGGTCTGATGATCGATGCCGACGGTCAACCCAAGGTCATCGAGTTCAACGTCCGCTTCGGTGATCCCGAGACCCAGCCCATCATGCTGCGTCTGCGCTCGGATCTGCTGGATTTGATCGAGGCGGCCCTGGATCATCGTCTGGACGTGATCGAGGCCGACTGGGACCCGCGTCCGTCGCTGGGCGTGGTAATGGCTGCCGGTGGATATCCGGGAGCGGTGCGCAGCGACGACCCGATCCAGGGGCTGGATACGGCCACCGATCCGCAGGTCAAGATCTTCCAGGCCGGCACCCGGCTGGACGCTGCAGGCCGGACCCTGACGGCCGGTGGCCGGGTGCTCACCGTGTGTGCACTTGGCGCAGACCTGCATGAGGCGCGCCGGCTGGCTTACTCGGCGGTGGCCAGCATCCACTTCGAAGGCGGCTTTTCGCGTGGCGACATTGCCTATCGGGCGTTGCAGCGGGGATGATGGCAGAGGCCAGGCGGTGGGGAGGCTCCGGAGCTTCCTCGGCCGCGGGCATCGCGGGCCGCAAATCGGCCGGGCAGCCGGGCCGAGTCCGGCTCGTTGCTGATCAATGCCCTGGCCTGCGGCAAGGATGGCGGCATTCCGGGAGGCCTGCTGAAAGGCGACATCAGCCGAGACCCGGCTGACCGGATCCACTCGCCGGTCGACGGGTGGCGCCTGATACGGCGTTGTCACGTGGCCCGGCATCGACACGAGGTGCTTGCGATGCAATATGTACGATTGGGCTCCACCGGTCTCAAGGTCTCGCCGCTGGCGCTGGGATGCATGACCTATGGCGAGCCGCAGTGTGGCGATCATCCCTGGACCCTGCCCGAAGCTCCGAGTCGCGAGCTGCTGAAGCGGGCGCTGGAGCTGGGCTTCAATTTCTTCGATACCGCCAACCGTTATTCGGATGGCAGCAGCGAAGAGATTGTCGGCAGAGCCATACGGGATTTCGCTCGTCGTGACGAGGTGGTGCTGGCCACCAAGGTATTTTTTCCGATGGGAGCTGGCGCCAATGCCGGAGGCTTGTCACGCAAGTCGATTCTGACGGCGATCGATGCCAGCCTGAAACGGCTGGGGACCGACCATGTCGATCTCTACCAGATCCATCGCTGGGATTACGACACGCCCATCGAGGAAACCATGGAGGCGCTGCATGACGTGGTGCGGTCCGGCAAGGTGCGGTACCTGGGTGCCTCGTCCATGTACGCCTGGCAGTTTGCCAAGGCCCAGCATTGCGCCGAGCGCCATGGCTGGACCCGGTTCGTGTCGATGCAGAATCATCTGAACCTGCTGTATCGCGAGGAAGAGCGGGAGATGCTGCCTTTGTGCGTGGACCAGCAGGTGGGCATCCTGCCATGGAGCCCTTTGGCTCGTGGCCGTCTGGCTCGCCCCTGGGCCGCCGGCAGTGCTCGCGAGCAGTCCGATGCTTACGGTCAGACGCTGTATGGCGCAGGCGAGTCGGTGGATCAGGCCATCATCGAGGCGGTTGGCCGGATCGCCGAGGCGCGCGGGGTCAGCCGGGCTGCGCTCGCGCTGGCCTGGGTATTGCAGAAGCCCGAAGTGAGTGCACCCATCATCGGTGTTTCGCGGCCAGGGCACTTCGAGGATGCGCTGAACGCCTTGCAGTTGAGACTGGCTGCGGAGGAGATTGCCGCACTGGAGGCCCCCTATCGTGCCCAGCCTGTCAGCGGCATCAGCTGAAGCCGGCTGACCGGCCGGTCCTCAGGGCAGCGGTCTGATCCAGCCTCCCAGCGCGATCAGGGCCAGCACGGCCAGCCAGCTGATCCATGCCCGCTGGAAGACCTGCTGCAGACGTGCCGCCGTCAGAGCCGGGTCGGACGCCGCATCGGCGGCACTGCCCGGCCCCTCGCCGGGCGTCATGCTGCTGCAGCGGACGGCGGCAGCCAGGAAACCGGGGGCGGCGCCATACCAGCCTGCCCGGCCGGCGGATCGGCGCCAATCGCGCCAGGCATTCATGACGGCATCCCAGTGGTCGACGATGGCCAAGGTGAACACCAGCAGATGGGCCGGCAACCAGTCCAGCGCATTGGCTGTGTACTGCGCGGCCTTGCGCTGGCCGGGACCGAGATCCAGCGAGGCATCGCGGCCCAGCGTCTGACTGAGGCGATACAGCAGCGCCCCCGGGGGACCCAGCAGCACAAACCAGAACACCACGCCGAAGCGGCGGTGCAAGGCGGCGTAGGCCACGGCTTCGGCGACCGAAGCCTGCTCCCAGGCCAATTGGGCCATGGTTTCATCATGCAGATCGGTCAGCGCCTGCAGTTGGGTCACCGGTGTCCGCGCCAATTGCAAGGCGGCGAGATCCGGGTCGAGTTCGCGCGGCCCCAGACTCATCATCAGCACGGCCAGGGCAAACAGCGCCTGGCCCAGATGGTGGCCGGGAAAGATATGAATGCCGGCGATCAGCAGCAGGCACAACAGCACCGGCAGGCCAAGCGCCAGCACCGCATGCAGGCTGCCGTCGACCCGGCTGATCTGGCCCAGCCAGGTTCTGAACAAGGTATCGCGCCGGTACGAGGCCAGCTGGGGCCAGCGATGCAGCAGGCCGGTGGCGATCAGGATGATCACTAAACTAGAGGTCATGAGAACACCAGCAAAAACGGGAGATGAGGCGCGTCCAGTGTAGTGGAAAGCGATCCGGTTCCGTTCAGCGCGCGCCCGGCAGTTCGTCCAGCTCCTGACCGGTGCGCCGGCGCAGCCAGTCGGCGATCAGCCGATAGGAGATCGACACCGGGGATGACAGATGCAGCCTGCCTGCCGCCAGCTCTTCCACCAGTTGCGCGGGAGTGAACCAGCGGGCATCGTCCAGCTCGCCATCGCGAAGGCGGATCTGCGGATCCAGGGCCGTGGCGCTGAAGCCCAGCATCAGCGAGGCGGGCATCGGCCATGGCTGGGACGAGTGATACTGGACCGGCCCGACCAGAACGCCAGCCTCTTCGGCGACTTCGCGGCGGACCGCATCTTCCAGACTTTCGCCCGGCTCGACAAAGCCGGCCAGGGTCGAGTAGCGACCGGCTTCCCAGTGGGCTTGACGGCCCAGCAGGCAGGCACCCTGGTAGTCGACGATCACGATGATGGCGGCATCGGTCCGAGGAAAATGCGATTTGCCGCATGCCTGACGGCTGCAGGCCAGCCGATGTCCGCTGGCCTGCAGCTTCAGCGGTGCGGCGCACTGGGGGCAGTAACGGGTATCGCGCTGCCATTGCTGCAGCGCCTTGGCATAGGCAAACAGGCTGGCCTCGAAGGCCGGCAATTGCTGGCCGGCTTCACGCAGCCCCATGCGCTGGGAGCCCGGCTCCCACCACAAAGGGGCCTCGGCCAATGCTGGCCCCAGCACGGCAAAATGACTGCGGCCTTCCGCACAGCCCAGAAACAGCGGCATCTGCTGTTCGATCAAGGCCTGCAGCTGCGATGGCGCGAACCATTGGAGATGGCTCCGCTCAGCGTTGACCACCGCCTGGCCGGCATCATCCAGCAGGATACAGCGGCTGTCCGGAGAGGCGATCTGTGCGGTGATCCAGTCCACGTCGTCACGCCGCTCGGCGCAACGATCGAAACCCTCGCCGGTATCCGCGAAAACATTCCGGACCGGAGCTGTCGCCGCACGCATCGAGGCAGGGATCAGGTCGAGAACGAGGAGCCGCAGCCACAGGTGGTGCGGGCATTGGGATTGCGTATCACGAACTGCGCGCCGCTGAGGTTTTCGGCATAGTCGATTTCTGCGCCGGTCAGATATTGCAGCGACAGGGGATCGACCAGCAGGGTGACACCTTCGCGGTTGACGGCGAGATCATCTTCGGCCTGGGCGTCATCGAAACTGAAGCCATACTGGAATCCCGAACAGCCGCCGCCGGTGATATACACCCGCAGCTTCAGTTCGGGATTGCCTTCTTCCTGGATCAGTTCATGCACCTTGTGCGCCGCGGCCTCGGTAAAGGTCAACGGCGCGGCCGCATGATGCCGGTAATCGGGAATAGAGAGGATGGTTTCCATGGCTCAATAATGGACCCGTTCCTGACAAGGTCAAGTCCCTGCGGCAGATCCGCACAGGACGGACTCAGGAAAGATCGCCGACCTTGCTCAGCAGATAGCGCTCGGCACCGATGTCCTTGACCAGACCGAACTGGGTTTCCAGCCAGTCGATATGTTCTTCCTCGTTCTTGAGGATGGACTTGAACAGGTCGCGGCTCACGAAGTCGGCGACGCCTTCGCTGTGGGCGATGCCTTCGCGGAGATCCTTGACCGCGTCATATTCCAGATCCAGATCGCCTTGCAGGGCTTCCAGGGCATTTTGGCCGATCCGCAGCTTGCCGAGATGCTGCAGGTTGGGCAGGCCTTCCAGGAAGATGATGCGCTCGATCACCCAGTCGGCGTGGCGCATTTCCTCGATGGATTCCTTGTACTCATGATCGGCCAGCTGCTTGTAGCCCCAGTCCTTGAACAGGCGGCAATGCAGAAAGTACTGGTTGATGGCGGTCAGCTCGTTGTAGAGGACCTTGTTGAGGATTTCGATGACTTTCGGATCGCCTTTCATGCCTGGCTCCTGCACTGGGTTTCAAAGGCCAGAATATACATGGCCGCAGAAAGCCGTGCAGGAACACTAATGCGAACAACTACCATTATGTCGCATGGCATTGCCGGGCTGCACTCAGGCGGCGCTGGCGTTGCCCAGCATGGGGCCCTGTATCGTCAGCACGGCATCGGCGAGCACTTTGCGGGCTTCGCTTTCACAGCACCCGCAGCAGTCGGAACACCCGGTGCGGCGCTGCAGTTCCGGGAACTGGGTGACCCCATCGGCCGCGGCGCGGCGGATGTCATGATCACTGATCGCATTGCAGAGGCAGATGTACATGGCCGTCATGCTAGGACCGAATGAGAATCGTTGTCAATAGCATTTGACGATGACTGCCCATGTCGTCAGCCGGGCTTCAGGCAGGATGGCCGTGACTTAGCGCCGGCCGGACTCGACAGCTTGCGCCGAGGTCTCCAGGGTCTGTCGCAGCAAGGTCTGGACCAGCGGTTCGAACTGCCGCAGGGCACGCTGGTAGACATCCCGCTTGAAGTTCACCACGTGACTGGCGGGGTACCAGAAGTCGACCCAGCGCCAGATGTCGAACTCCGGTTGTTCGGTGGCATCCAGCCGCAGCGAATCCTCGGTACCGGTCAGGCGCAGCAGGAACCAGACCTGCTTCTGGCCGATACAGGTCGGTTGCTGGTGCCGACGAATGAAACGGCTGGGCAGGCGGTAACGCAGCCAGCCGCGGGTTTCGCCGATGACTTCCACATGCTGCGGCAGCAGGCCGGTTTCCTCGGCCAGTTCGCGGAACATTGCCTCGCGCGGCGTCTCGTCGCTGCGCATGCCCCCTTGCGGAAACTGCCAGCCATCCTTGTTGATGCGGCGCGCCCAGAACAGCTGGCCGCGACCGTTCAGCAGGACGATGCCTACGTTGGGGCGATAACCATCCGGATCTATCATCTGCGCTCCTGGGGACAGTCCCGCCAGCGATTCAACCACGGCATGGCGAAGGCGGCAAGCAACCCCTTGCAACCCGGGTCGCATCTCTATAGACTTCTGCATCCTCCAAGGGGCAAAACAGAAAGCCTCTGCGAGTCCAAGGCTATATAGCTCAGCTGGTTAGAGCACGTCACTCATAATGACGGGGTCGGTGGTTCGAGTCCACCTATAGCCACCAAATCAAGGTTTCATGTCGTCTCACGAAGACCTGAAAACCGCACCAAACCCCGCTACGGCGGGGTTTTTTGTGGCTGTAGGTGTTGCATACCGTCTCATGCCGTCTCATTGAAGCGCATAAAACGCGGGGGTATCTTTGGGGGTACATGGCGATACCCCCTGCTTTTGGGGGTAGAGATACCCCCAGGCGGGATGCAGCGCTAGGCGCGGAGCGGTCTACAGATGGCAGGCGAAACAGGGAAGCTGACGGCATTGGCAATCAAGGCCGCCGAGCCGGGCAAGCACTTCGATGGCGGCGGGATGTTCCTGCACATCACCACGAAGGGGCGTTACTGGCGTCTCAAGTATCGAGTGGCTGGCAAGGAGAAGCTGCTGGCGCTGGGGGTATATCCCGAGGTCAGCCTGGCGGAAGCCCGAAAGCGCCGTGATGAAGCTCGCCGGGTGATCGGTGAGGGTGGCGACCCATCTGCTATCCGGCGCACAACCAAGGTGACGGCAGTCCTCGCCACGGCCAATACATTCCAGGCGGTGGCCGAGGAGTGGCTGGCCCAGCACAAGGCAAGGATGGCACCGGCGACATATAACAAGGCGGTGTGGATGCTGGGGGATCTGGTCTATCCATGGTTGGGTCGGCGTCCCATCTCTGATATCGAGGCTCCGGAACTGCTGGCGGTCCTGCGCCGCATCGAGGCCCGCGGGGCTCACACCACGGCCCACCGGACAAAACAGCGGTGCGGTCAGGTATTTCGGTATGCCATTGCCACGGGCCGTGCCAAGCGCGACCCGTCTGCGGATCTTCGCGGGGCTCTGGCGCCGCTCAACCCCACGTCAAGGGCTGCGATCACTGATCCACTGAGGGTGGGAGAGCTGCTACGGGCCATAGACGGGTACTCGGGCACCTTTCCGGTGATCTGTGCCTTGCGCCTGGCTCCCATGCTGTTTGTCCGGCCGGGTGAGCTGCGGCATGCCGAGTGGGCTGAGTTCGATCTGGATCAAAGCCTGTGGCGCATCCCTGCCGAGAAGATGAAGATGCGCGACGAACACCTGGTGCCACTGCCTGACCAGGCACTGGCGATCCTGCGGGATCTGCTGCCGCTGACCGGCCCCGATGGCTTCCTGTTTCCGGGGGAGCGCAGTGCATCGCGGCCCATGTCGGAGAACACCGTCAATGCTGCTCTGCGCCGTCTGGGCTACGACAAGGACACCATGACCGGACATGGCTTCCGGGCCATGGCCAGTACCCGGCTCAACGAGCTGGGTTGGTCGCCGGATGTGATCGAGCGCCAGCTGGCTCACGCCGAACGTAACAAGGTGAGGGCGGCATACAACCGGGCGCAGTACCTGCCCGAACGCCAGCGGATGATGCAGGCCTGGGCGGATTACCTGGACAGCCTCAAGGCCGGCGGATCGGTGATTGCCTTCAGGAGTAAGTCCGGCTGATCGCCTGGATTGGTATGGTCCTACCGGTCTGATTCTGATCGGTGCATGCCGGTATTTTTCCAGACATACCCTTTTTGGCGTGTTCCATGTGTTCCAAGTGTTCCAATGGCTGGGAACCCGCACGGTTGAGCCATTTGCGCCCCAAAAAAAATGGAACACACGTCTAGGTGACATGTGTTCCAGGTGTTCCAGTCAGCGGGTTTCGTTGTGCTAGCCGATCAGTCGTCAGCAGAGAAAACCAACGTTTCATCAATCACATAGAGCCGACTTCGGCCCATGCCTCGCACGCGGATCGACTGCGAAGCCTTGCCATCAATCCCAGGCAACAGCCAGCCGGCCGCGATCAGCATCTGCGCCGCCGCCTTCGGGTTGAAGCCGCGCACCAGCTCCTTGAAGGCCTCGGGCATGACCAAGTACTGCTGGCGGATTTCCTCACTGCCGGGCTGTGACGCAGCCACCTTGCGACGGAACCCGGCACGGTTCGGCACCGGCCATCGTTCGTTGTCGTGGTCCTCCGGCTCAAAGCGGCTATCACCATGCGCTTCAAAGAATGCCCGCACCTGGGACAGCAGCGCCGCCCGCTCGGCATCCGCCGGCCCGCCGCGATCCGCCAGCCACTGCCGGAAGCATGTCACCGCGGCCCGGTGCGCTTCACCTTGGGCCCAGCCCGTGATGCCGTAGTGGGTGGCCAGCTCTCCGGCTGCCGCGATCAGTGCAAAGCGACGGGCGACGCGGCGCACCTGTCCGCCAGCATCTTCCGGTACCGCCTCCGCCAGCAGTGCCGCCATGCTGATATCGATTCGCTGACGGGCGGCCCGGCGGTCTGCCGTCACCTGCTCAAGAAAAGCCAGCAGCGGGAAACCGTAGTGCGCCGCGGCGGACTGTTTCAGCTGCTCGGCCAGCCCGCTTGCCGATACGCCGACCGGGAGTGCCTCAAACATGCCATGCCCCTTGCCGGCATCGGCCGCCACATCGATCACCCGCACATCATGGCCCGCCCGCCGGCGTCCGCCAGACTCGGCCACCAGGTCGCCCAGGCTGACCTCGCCCGAGGACAGGAACGCGGTTCGCCATGTCGCCACGGCACGCGCCCGGCCGCTGCGGTCAGACCGGCCCTTGCCCTGACCATTGGCCAGCATATAGGCGACCTTGCCGGCGTCCTTCGGCTCCAACTGGCCCAGCTCATCCAGCGGCAGCAGCAGATCGTTGTGCAAGGTGGCCACTCCTTCCAGGGCGTTATCGGTCTGCCGCCATGTCCGCATGTAGGCCGGCGGGCCATAAACGGACGATGCCACCAGCACCGCGGTCGTCTTGCCGGTGCTGCTGGAACCGCGCAGATGCACGCCGCCGCCATCCATGCCCGCCAGCTCCTGACAGATCCCGGAAAAGGCCACCGACAGCGCCAGCACCAGGCGGCTATGACCCGCACAACGGGCGGCGACCTCATCACGCCAGCTCTGCATCGTGCCGCCGGTGGACAGCTGAGCCGTGCCTGGGGCGTAGGTCTGGAATATCACCGCCTCTGCGGCCGTGGGGCCAATGGTGCGGTCAGGCAGTGCGAACACGTCGCCATGCCAGCCGGTGCGGCTGACGCTGCGGGCGCGCTGGGCAGGGTTGGCTTGCTGGATATAGTCCATCAGCAGCTTGCGGGCCGAGGGCGCATTGGCGATCACCAGTCCTTGCCCGAGCAGCTCGGCCCGCAGCTCGGCCCCATCGGTGGCCAGCATGGCGCACGGCATGGCCCAGCGATGCTCTTTGCCATCGCGGTCCTTGAAGCTCAACAGCCGGCCCCATTCGCCGCCGTCCGCGTTCCGGGTCTCGGCTTCGATATACAGCGGGGCGCAGATCCAGACCGCCGGGCGGTCGCTGCTATCGTCCTGAAAATAGACGCCGGGCTGGCGAGCCTTGCTGGACTCCACCACCTCGAAACGCGGGCCGGCTGGGCTGGCGGCATTGTTCACCACCAAGGCGACCGGTGGCAGGGGCTGAGCGGCGGGGCTCACGTTACTTGAAGGCAGGTTCATTCGGTTTCACCTCGATAGCTTCGGGCGTGCCGCCTTGCGCGGCGCAGGTGGTGGCGTAGTCGTTGAAGTCGCCGGGAATGGGTGGCACAGCTACGCGGGCACCGGTGGCGCGTGCCGCCAGCTCCGCGGCCTCAAGGCCTGGGTTACTGCCATCCGGCTTGGCATCGTTGTCCGCACAGATGGTGATCGCTGCCTGCGGGTATCGCCGGCGCATGATCTTCGTCACCGCCAGCAGGTTGCCGGCACTGAAAGCGATGGCGACGGGCAAGCCGGTCTCGGCGTGCAGCGTCTTGGCCGTGGCCACACCTTCCGCCACCAGCAGCGCCGGCCCGACTGTCCCGATCAGACAATGGCAGCCCTTCACCGCACCGCCTGACAGGAACCGCTTTTCCCCGTCGCTGCGGATGCGTTGCAGGTTGACCAACTGGCCGCCGGCATCGTGCATGGGCACCAGCAGCTTGCCGGCCGACTCGCGGAGCCCGTCCGCCGTCACGCCTTTGCGTTGCAGATAGGGATGCAGCGGACTGGCCGGACGCGCCGCCAGCCACTCATCACGCGCATGGACTGCCGCCCGCCGCTGGCGGTGTCTCGACTCAGCGTCCCGCGCCGCCTGGGCCTGCTCGATGGCCAGCCGCTGCCGCTCCCTCTCGGCGGCCGTCATGGCCCGCGAAGCATCGCCCAGCACAGCCGTATGCTGCTCGCCTTTGCGCCAGCTGCCGAACACCACCACGGGACGCTCCGCATCGGCATAGACGATGGCCCAGCCATTACGCTTGTCGCGCCGGTCGCCTTCATCGTGGAACCGGCACAGCACGCCATCAAGGCGAAGCCGGCTGGGCTCGGTCGGGCAGATTCCATGCAAGCGCATCGCGGCCAGCGTGTCGCTCAACAGGTTGCCGGTATAGCGGCTCATGCCGGCACCTCCCCAGCATGGCCGGCCCCGATCTCGCCGGCGTGCTGGCGGTGCCTATCGAGCTGCTGCTGGCACTCGGCCAGCTCCCGACGCAGCTGGACGTTTTCCGCCACGGCCTGCCCCAGCGATACGCGGAGCCGGTTCCGCTCATCCGTAAAGGCCTCGGCTGCCTCCGCAAGCAGGTGCTGCATTCTCCCGTGGATGCTTCGGGCCTCGGTGATCGTGCAAAGAATGTCGAACTCGCGCCGTGCCTCCGCCGGCCAGGTGCAGTTTTTGGCGTTGCGCCCTGCGCGTGCAGATGCCTCGTCGCAGCGGGTCCACAGGTGGGTGAACACATCGAACAGGCCTTGATAGGTCGGCGCATGTAGGGGCTCAAGGCCGTGGGCGGTGATGGCAGTCATGCCCGCACCTCCCGGCGCACCGGCACGATATTGGCCGTCTTGGCCCGTACCGTCACCGCGTCCAGCGCCAGCCGGCAGTCGCCCAGCAGATCCGCCAGCAGCCAGCACACGTCATCCTGAATTTCATCACGCTTGGCGCGGAAGGCCTCGCCCGGCTCGCCATGCAGCAGATGCGCCAATGCCTCAGCCTGGGCGACACGACGAAAGAGAAATTCGGCCGGATCGCTGGCCAGAGTCTCGGTCCCGCGGTAGAAGTCACCGAGCATGGGTCGTGTTTGCTTGCTCATCGCAGCACCTCCACCGCCATAAAGGCGCAGGTGGACAGCACAACGCCGGCGACGAACGCGCCGAAGATATCCAGATCCATGCTGCTGACATGCAGCCAGCCAGACGACCGGAAGGAAAAACGAGACTTGTGGGAGATAGTGCAGGTGCGTGCAGACGCACCCTGGGCATGATGTGCCATGGTGAGGTTCCTTCGGTCAATGGAACCGCCGCACATGGTCGCCAAACCAAGGGCGGCGGAATGCAACAGGTTGGCGAACCGGAGACCAAAGGAAACCCGGCAGACCCGAAGGTCTCCCATTGCACCCCGCCATAAGCTGGGCATGACGCAACAAAAAAGCGCCAGGTTGGCGCGTTGCGCCTTCGGTCGAATCGGGTCGCCAAACCCGGCCCCGGATTGTGCCGGGACGTGGAAATGGTGCGCGCTGATGCATGCGATGGTCAAGCGATTTTGCATGGCTGATTCCTGATTTCAGGCAAGCCGCTCCCGTCCGGCCCGGAAAATCCATGGCCGCTGGGCACGGTAGAGACTGGGGGAGTTACGCCGCTTCGGGCGTGTTGGCGGCGATGCGCAGGGTGTAGATGGCCACGCCGGGGTGCTTGTGGCCCCGTTCGTCGGTCATGGTCTGCCGGCGGGTGTCGATCAGGTGGCCGGCTTCGCGCAGTTCCTTGATCCGCGCTGCCGGCATCATGATGTTGAGCAGCTGGCGGGCCTGCATGGTGCTGACCGGACCGAGACGCAACGCCCACAGCAGTCGGTGCCGCTGGGCTTCGGTGCTGGTATCATCAACGTGCGAGATTGATGCGATGGGGCTTGCCTTCGGGTGAGCCTTTTTCGTGTGCGGCTTCCGCTGGATCTTCGGCACCAGGTGCATGCCGCCTGTCTGGCCAGCCGCCGCCGGCAGTGCGCGATGGCTGACGGCCAGATCCATCAACCGCTGCTTGCGATCCTCGTAGGGGATGCCGTGCCCCAGCAGCATGGTATTGAGGTTTTCCAGCTGGCCCACCAGGTCCAGCTCGGCCATCGTCATCTGGTCACGGTCGCGCCCCGCAAACTTGCCCGTCACCACCCAATTGATGAGCTTTGCCTCGATCATGTAGTGGTGCGGCTCGGTTTCCTTGCCCTGGGCAGCACGCACCGTCTGCAGCATCGCCGCCAGGATCTTGTGGCTGCTGGCGGTGACGTGGCGCTGCCGACGCCAGTCCGCCTGCATCGTGGTGAAAGCCTCATAGGCCCGGATCACACGGATGTGAAAGCTTGGGCTGATCCACATGGCGTAGGCGATCACCAGCTCTTTGACGGCATAACTGCCTTGCCCGGTGCCGCCGCGGGTCGTTGAAACAGGCGATGCGGGATTTCCCGCATCGGTAAGCTCCGCGATCAGAGCCTTTGTCTGCTCGTTGCGAAGCCACTCACCAGGACGCTTGCCGGGATCGGCCCCGGCAGCTTGGTGCAGATCATTGAGGCAGTAGCGGCCAGTCTTGTCCACCCGGATCGACGTGCTTGCTATCGACAGGCCATCCATCAGGCGGCCTCCCTCGATGCGGCGATGCGCTGGGCGATCCAAGCCTGAACCTCGGCTTCGGACCAGGCCGTGCAAGACGGGCTCAGCTTGATGCTGGCGGGAAAGGTGCCGGCGGCCATGTGCCGGTAGATGGTGGGCCGCTTGAGGCCAGTGGTGCGCTCGACCTCCGCGATGCGGATCAGTCGGGCGGCGGGAGTTTGCGGCAATACGTTCTGAGACATCATGAGTCATCCTTCACCGCCAAGAGCGGCGGCGTTGGATGCAGAAGTATTGTCAGATCGCGCCTTGAGTCACCTGGGTGAGGTTCAAAAAACCATGCCCACCATAGGTTTCAAAACTTATCCCACCTATATTCAGCGAGGGGGGATAGGTTTCCTTACCGGCGTCGGCGGGGAGCCGCCGGCAGGTTGCGGGTTGGCAATCTGCGCGATCAATTCCTTGGCATTGCCGCTGAGCAAGGGGTAATTATTTCCGACCCAGGCCATGATGGCTTTTTTCGGGCTGCGGCCTTCCACAAGCGATGGGTCCGCGACAATGGCTTGGTGTGCCTCGATGGCGATGCGCAACTTATCGGGTAGCGGTGTCAGATCTTGGGTATCGGCCTCGGCAGCAACTGGGGCATGCTCACCGCCTGGTGGTTGTTCGCACTCGCCACTCACACGGACAGCCTCACTAGACACGGGCTTCGGCGTAGCGTCTCCTGTTGGCGGGGCAGAAGATGCGCCGTTCGTCATTCGCCTCGTCACAGCATCTGTCAGCATCTCAATACTCTCGATGGCTTTGGATGCGGCCCGAGCCACCCGACGAGCGTCTTTCAGCGAGGGGAAGCCATTCTTGGTAATTTCGGCATGCACCCTCTGCAGCAGTAAGACAAACGCTTTCGAGGTTTCTGTAGCGGAAGCCAGCCTGCTAGGAATGGGTGCCCCGGTGTCAGGATCTAGCCTTCTCTCAACTCGAATTGCAGATAAAAACTCATCTTTTGACATCCCTAGCCACGCAACGAGCTCATCACTCGTCATCCCCATGTCTTCCGCCCAAATGCTGACGCCGTAGGGGTAGCCGTCCTTACTTGCATAGGGATCAACATCGGTCAGACCTGAAGCAGTCATTGCAACCGCCTCTGTAGCTACTGATCTGTGGTGATTCATCGCGCACCCTATGCCGCGCCCTGAAAAGGTACCGCGCCAGCCTGGCAGGGTGTCCAGACGTTCGGGGATCAGCCTAGGCGCGGTGCGCTCATGATACCGCGTAACGAAACAGCATGAGACGATGTGAGACAGTACGGAATAAGCAATTACGGAATATCCCGCTATTGGTCAGGTCACTGGCTCGACGTGGAATTGATGCAGTGAGCCGGGCCGGGGCACTCACCCAAGCCAGCAGCAGCGGTCCGCCACTGCCCGCAGAGTCATGCGTGCATCGGTGCCTGGCAGTCACTTGGGCAGCAGATCCGTGGGGCGTTTTGAGCCTGATCGGCAGGTAGGTTTTGGGGCTTGGCCGTGATATGTCACCCCGTAACGCGCGCGCGAGGGAAGCCTCTGAATCCAGTCACAGCAAGGATTTGCGGGCATTTCGACCTGTTGCCACGGTGATGCCTCGGGTGACGTCCAGGGCGTTGCCCCGAGGCAGTTACCGGGGCACTGGTGCCGATATGTCAGTCCATCACGCGTGCGTGCGCGAGTACTGGCTCGTTATGCTGCCCTTATCCCCATGTGGTTCATCAACTCGCTCAATTGCGGCACCCGCGCTCTAGCCCCATTCAGAACGTCCCGGCTGAGAAGTCTATTCATCCATGTCGCCTCATGGGCCTCAACACCTGTGCAGTCCTTGAATGTCCGTTTCTGGTACTGGGTATCTCCCTCGACCTCGGAACCAAGGATGTGTAGTAGCCAAGCTTCCAGGCACGGATGCCCCTCAACCACATCGACCGATCGTCTGTTGACGCGGGCCCTTTGCGCCCGGAGGCGCTGAGCATCATCCCAGTCAGTATCGGTATCCAGCAAAAGTATCAACTTGTCTGGCGCACGATTGTACTTAGCGCGGTTCAATCCGAAATCAAGAACATGCTTACCACCTTTGCCTTTGGCGTTGACATCCTGCACGGCACGCCCCAGCACATCTTGATACGTGCGCTTTACATAGCGAACGAAAGCAGTCTCAGCATCGCCCTCACATACGATGAGCAAGGTTTCTTTAACCGCACGCCTATTAACAGGGTGAGGCATATTCATAACTGCGGCACCGCCCCATAAGCACCGCTCATATATTTCGCGTAAAGATTATCTTGGACACGCACACCACTCATCGTATCAAGCCTCCAGGCCTCACTCTCACAGTCATTCTTCTCTACAAGATAGACCTGTGACTTGCCAAGCAAACCCAGCACCTCAACCGAATGGCTAGTAAAGATTATCTGAGCGTTTCGCGGATTGGTATGTGGGCTAGCGAAAAGATCCAATAGGGGCTCAATCATGTGCGGATGCATGTCGCTTTCCAATTCGTCAATCACTACAACGCCGCCGTGTGCCAACACATTCAAAAAATGCCAAAGTTGTGTGAATGCGGTCCGCGTACCACTGGACTCCTCTAGCATATGAATCTCGTGGCGAGATCCGTCAGGCAATGTGTGCACACCAAATACTTGATATTGTGTTTGTAGTCTAGAGCCTTCGGCCGTTTTCACGTCTGGTGGCACGTTGACTTCCTGCTTTCGAATCTCTACGCCGGATAGACCAAGATCAAAGTCATTCAGCAGTGTCTCCATCCGCTCTTTCAAGTCTTCATTTTCATGAAAGAATATTGATGCGCCAGCGAAGTCGATACTCGGATCAATGCGGCCTATATCCCTGATATTTCCTTCAACATTTAGACTCGCCAAGTATTGCGCGACCGGCACGCCATACTGTGCAGCTGTTGAAATCAAGGAGGCATTCGGGCGCACCATCTTTGCCTGAGCAGGATCAAATCCGAAGCCTTCTTGTTTAATGACGTATTGTTTCGTGAAGTCGTCCCAATGACGCTCAAATACATAGGAGTATTTCGCTCCTTTCTTTTTTTGGCGTCTGTGAACAGACTCACTTAACACACGTTCACGCGTTGCCGTTAGTTCGTAACGCCAAAGCGTGCCATCAAGGTCATCAGCCACAATTTCGAACTCAATGGGGTCGTGAGGTGTAGAGAAGTGTGGTTTTATTGGTATCAGCCCATTCGGGCTGTTCTGTAGGAATGAGTTTTGGACAAACCAACTCAGAAACGCCACAGGCTTGAGGAGCGATGTCTTGCCAGCACCATTGGCACCAATCACAGCGACGGCTGTGGCTAGGCGCTGACCAGCTGGAGATGGCACGTCCCACCCCTGGGAGCTTGCCTTCTTTGTCAACGCAAAGGAAACCTCAGTTCGTTCTTTGAACGAAAGAAAGTTTTTGAAGGCATAGGAGTGAAGCATATTTTTTCTCACCAAACAGTGGCTCATGGCCTGATCGGTCACTTTAAGACAAAAATTTGTCTGTTTTCAAGTTTTACGGCTTGGGAGAGCTGTACAAAGCCATGCCTAAGGCTTCTTCTGCTACATCAAGGGCCTTACAGACTAAGCTCCCGGCAAAGTTTGGGGCAGTCATGACGACCTTCTTAGGTTAGTCGAACAAGGCAGAAGTCAGAGAGCCGGCGACCAGGGCGCCACTACCGGCAACTCCCTAAGACCAAGATTGCCAGCACACTCCCCGCAACACATCCGCCCAGCCTCTGCCGATCGATACGCCTGCAAGCTCAAATCGGCGGGTCTTTCCGTAAACTGATCGCACAGCAGAACGCCCGCCAGGGCCTGCGCGGCATCTGAGCCACGGCAGTGCATGCCTATCGCTGCAGGACAGCCCACAGGCTCGGCCAGAGGTGCCCGGCGAATTAGCGCCGCAGGCGGCGGGCCCGGCGATCACCAGCACATGCGGAGTTTCTGGACCAGTACGCGCACGCGCGCAAGCCGGTCGCCCTGGGACCATTTCCGTGCCGTCACGAACAACCCAGCCAGTCACGCGCGGTCACAGCGGTGTCACGCCCCTGCTGCTGGGTCACGCCCAGGTCACACGCAATACACGCCACTGGTTCGCAGTGGCCAAACACCCATTTTTTTATTTCGCGGGTATGAAAAAACGGGGGCGTGACCGGTGCCAGGATGGAAGGCGGTCAGGTTTGACACCCCCCATACCCCCAGCGGGGAGCAACATAGCGCCGGCGCGGCCGCCGGACAGGCTCCGCCCAACGGGCAACCGCCATCGCTGAGCAAGCCGGCAGTGTCGCCGCCGTAGACCGATAGATTCCTGGCACTGCATCGATTTCGAATCGAGCCAGTGAGCGACCGGCCGCCCTGGCACCAAAGGGAGCGATTTCAAATCGAACCCTTCGCCGGCCTTGCCGCGCCCGTCTTCTATAGATCACCACCAGCAAGACAAGGGTCGCGTTTCAAACGCGACCCCGGCAGCGATCTTTGACTGCCACCACCCGCGCCGCATCAAAGGGTGCCATTCTGAATGGCACCCCGGCATCAAGTGCCGGGGTGCCGTGCTCATGGGGCCATGTCCGCTTTTTTTTGCCTCGTCCGCAAGTTCTCTGGCCTCGATCATCACCGATAAAGACCTTACATTTCAGATACGTATGGCAATCATCGCCGGGCATCGAGACGCAGAAAGCACCAAACCGGAAGCGGACACGGACATGCCGAAAAATGCCGGTATGTAGTGAAGGATCGCGGTGTTTCGCACCCGTAAGACCCCATGGGGGGCCTCGGGAGGACCCGCGATGCGAATGAATATCAAGCATCGCCGGGGCAGCAGTCCGACTGAAAGCCCGCGTCACTCGCCTGTCACAGTGACGTCACAGCGTCTTCTATGGAGCCACGCTGAACCCATCCGCGAGCCGGACCGGTCCGCCAGACGAACAACTGGTATTGCCTGCGCGACGGGATTTCCGAGTCGCAGGGCTGGCGCGCCTTGCGCACCATCGATGCTATCCCCTTGCCGCCATTGTGTGACATGAGTCACGAGAAAGCGCCAGCATTAGCGATATTGGAACACCTGGAACACAGTGGAACACTTACAGTGTTCCGTCAAAGCAGTGCTTCAAATGGCTCAACCGTGCGGGTTCCCAGCCGTTGGAACACATGGAACACATGGAACACGCCAAAAAGGGTATGTCTGAGTTTTTTGGCTTTGTCTGTACCGCGGGAGATAGGGAGGGACCAGACCGAGCCATGCCGGTGCTGCTGGCGGTCGGGGTCAATGAGCAGGGGCATGTGATGGACCTGAGTGGATGAGGTCCTGCCGTGATGGGGAGCGGTGCTGACCTGCATCGTGGTATCCAGGATGAGAGCGAGCTGGCGTCCTGTCCGTGGCGTATTGCCTCGCAGGTGAAGGCAGCGAAACGGGGCGAGTCGTCTCAAACCGTCTCATACTGTCTCATACAAGCGCAGTGAGTCTGGGGGTATTTTTGGGGGTATATTTCAAAACAGCAATGAATCACTGCTAGTTATATCAGTTAGTTATGTCGAATATTCGATGCCACCTATACCACCAAATCAAGGTTTCATGTCGTCTCACGAAGACCTGAAAACCGCACCAAACCCCGCTGCGGCGGGGTTTTTTGTGCCTGCTTTGCTTTCTGCCGATCTCCGGAGCCGGGGCGTTGCTCGGCTTCGGAGGTGCGGGGATGAAATCAGAGCGTCATGGTGGCTTTCAGCCATTCGATGCGGCCCGGTTCGTTGACCCGCGTACTCATGGTGAAGCCTTGCTCCTCGACCACCGATGGACTGATATGTTCGGCATAGGTCTTGTTGAACAGGTTGTCGATGCCGGCGGTGAGATTCCAGGTCTTGCTGATCCGCCAGCCGCCATGCAGCGAGAATACGGTGAAGCCACCAGTACGCCCCAGATCCTGACCGACGATATTGCCTTCGCCGATGGCGACCCGATCCTGACGGGCCACCAGCCGGACCAGTCCGCCAGCCGACCAGCGGCCATCATTCCATTCCAGCCCCAGGCGACTCTCCAGAGGTGTCATCTGGGGCAGCGGACGGTGCTCGGTTTCATCTTCGCCCCAGGCATAGGCCAGGGTGGCCGAGGCCTTCCAGTGGGGCGCGAAACCATATTCGGCCCCGGCCTCGCCACCGGCAATGCTGGCCGTGACATTGTCGGCGTAGCCGCTGGAGCGGCCGTAGTGGATCAGGATGAAGTCGCTGATGCGCCCCGCATAGGCCGAGACCCAGGCCCGCCAGGGGCCTCGCTGCAACTGCCAGCCGGCATCCAGCTGGGTGGTGCGTTCGGGACGCAGGCTGCCGAAGCTGGCGGTGGTGGTGCCCACATGCTGCCCGAACAGCTCCCAGTAGTCCGGAAAGCGCTCGGAATGACCGAAGCCGACATACAGCGTCTGAGACCTGGACGGCTCGTGCTCATAGCGTACGAAGCCGCTGGGCAGTCGGGCGCGACGGTCGCGGGACACCGTTGTCGCGACTTGGGAGCTCATCATGCCTGACGATATGCCGCTGACAGTCATGCTGCCCATGGACATGCCTCCCGCCGGGGGGAGAGCCATGCCGTAGCCGCGGGCGCTTTGCAGGTCGAGGCGCACACCGGCATTCAGGCGATCCTTCGGAGATATCTGCCAACGGCCTTCGACGAAGCCGCCGATGTCATTCATGCGCGCATCACGGACCCTCGGCAGGGACTTGTAGTACCCCATCATGCTGCCCTCGGGACCGCCGTTGCGGGCGTCATGCCTGCTGGAGGTGGCATCCAGCCCGGTGACCAGACTCAAGTCGTCAGCCCAGTCGAAGCTGGCGGCCAGACGTCCGCCGTTGGTATCGGCGCCTAGGTCACTGGCCATCGCCATCGGCATCATGCCGTGCGGATCGGGATGGCGCAGGGTGTAGTTGTCCATCACATGGTCGATGTGATTGTGATAGATCCGTGCTTCCAGCTTGCTCCAATGTTCGCTGAGGTGACGTTTTTCGAAACGCAGGGCCTGGCTCTGGCGCAGGAACTGCACCCCGTCCATGCCGCTGAAGGCGTAGGCGGCCTGGCCGTTGCCGGTCCCGGCCGAAAGCTCCAGCAAGGTATCGCGGTCCGGCGTCCAGCCGATGGCCGCATTGGCGTTCCAGCGCCGGTAGCTGGAGTGCACGCGGGCGCCTCGTCCGTCACGGTAATCTCCGGACTGGGTCCGGTTGGCATCCACGTCGACATAGACCAAGGGGGTACCGCCCTTGAAACTGACGGTCTGGTCATTGCGTCCCCAGGAACCTGCCGTCGTGCTGGCCACCACGGACGCGGTCGGTTGGCGGTAGTCCGGCATGGCCCGCTCGAACAGCACCGTACCGGCTGATCCGACCGGGCCGTAAAGCACGGTCTCGGGGCCCTTGATGATGGTGACCTTGTCATACAGCGCCGGTGAAATATAGGCGGTCGGCGGATCCATCCGCGAGGGGCATCCGCCGGTCACCAGGCTGCCGTCCATCACGATAACCAGCCGCGAGCCGGCCATGCCACGGAAAACCGGATCGCCGTTGCTGCCGCCTTTGCGCATGACATCAAAGCCCGGCACGGTCTTCAGCAGGTCGGCGCCATCGCTGGCGGGGATAGGTTGCACCGGGGCCTTGGGATCCAGGACCACGACCAGTGGCGAGGCCTGGAAGGCGGCGGTGACCACCACGGCCGGCAGCGCCGGAATGGTTCTGGCATCGGGTTTGGTCAAGGTTTCGGCAGCGGCGGCGGTGGCCACCTGGCCGGCCAGACCCCATGCCATGGCGTGACTGAGAGCGAGGCGCAGCGTCGGCCACTGCGCCTCCCGAGGGAAGGCGCAGTGGCCCGATTGAAGCTTGGACATGGTGATTTCCTGTCAGATATCCGGAACAGGCCGCAGCGGATCGCGTGGCGATCCGCCGGCCATCTGCTCGTATCAGGACAGGTGGGGTGGTGGCCCGCGTGATTCGAAGGCGAAATCGGCCCGCCAGGCGGTGGGCTGCGAGGAAGGTTCCGGCCGCAGGGGATGGGGTAGCGGCGGCAAGGTCGCCAGCGTGGCGGCAAAAGCCAGCGCGAACGGGAAATGCGCGAACAGCGAGCAATAACCGCAGACATCACCCGGCGTCAGGCCGTCGTTCGCATGATGGCCTGCATCGGGCCAGGCCATCGTCATGCCGGGCATGTCCGAGGCGTGGTCGAGTGTGCCAAGAGCCGTGGCCGAACCGCATTCAAAGGGCAGATGAGGCGTGGCCAGAGTCTGGGAAACCACTGGCGAGACGATCGCGATCCACAGCGCCCAATGCGCCGCCATCGCGATCCACCGGTTTTTGGCCCAGAACACCATGCTGCACTTCATGTCGAGAATCCGAAGTCGACAGTGTGGTCATTGTGTCGCACTTGCACAAGGGCGCCCCCGGATGATTCGGCGGTTCATAAGCTTGACATCGGCTCGCCGTCGAGTGCCGCAGGGAACCTCTGTCAACCCCGAGTTATCACTTCTGAATTTATGCAACTCATTGATTCAATGATGCCTGGTGAGGTTTTTCGAGGTTCCCTGCAGGAGCGGCGGCACGTGCTGCCTGCCTGCGGCGGGCATGGCTCGCCAGTCTCCGGCCAGCCGGATCAGCCGCGCTGTTCCGGCGGCAGGCAGCCCTGACCACGCAAGCTGGCTTCCACGGCGATATCCCATGGGGTGTGAGGTTCCTGACCCAGGGTCTGACGCAGCAGACGGTTGTCCAGTTGCAATGGCTGGCGCCACAGGTAGCGCATGCGTCGTGTATTGCGCAGGGTTTCGTTGAAGGGCGCAAGCAGTCCCAGCAGTGGCCATGGAAAACGACGGATATGGGGTGCCGGACCATATTGCATGGCGATGTGGCGGATGCTTTCGGTCATGCGCCGGCCATCCGGGTCCCAGTGCCCGGCCATATGGAAGCGTGCAAAGGCGGGCAGTTCGGCCCTGATACGCAGCAGTGCCATCATGGTGGCGGCCACGTCGGGCAGATAGGCCCAGCTGTGACCGATGCCGGGCGCTCCGGGCGTCAGGATGGTACGGACCGGCTTGCCAGGCTTGATCAGGCCTTGCGAGAACCAGTTGTTGCCGGCCTGCGGGCCAAAGAAGTCACCGCAACGCAGGATGATACTGCGGACCCCGTCGTCGGCGGCGGCCTGCAGGCGACGCTCCAGGGCTTCCCGGATGGCGCCGAAGGGCGTGTGCGGATGCTGCGGAGTCTGTTCGGCAAGCAGGGGAAAGCTCTCCGGCCCGAAGTTGTAGACGGTACCGGGCAACAGGATGGTGGCGCCGCTGGCACGGGCCGCGGCGATGCTGTGGTCGATCATCGGCAGCACCTGTCGCTGCCAGCGTCGATACGCCGGCGGGTTGACCGCATGCACGATCAGCGTGCAGTCGATGGCGGCCTTCATCACGTCATCCGGCCGCAGGGCATCGCCTTGTCGCCAGTCGATGTCCGATGCATCGGTGCCTGGCATCGCTGGCGAGCGGCACAGCGCGCGCACCTGCCAACCGGCTTGCCGCAGTTGCCACACGATTTCCGATCCGATGCCGCCGCGGGCACCCAGAACCAGGGCGCGGCCGGCTGTTGCAGTTTGAGCGGGCATGAAATGGATCCGGTGTTGAGACAGATCGAAGTCTGGGGTACCTGACAATGCATGAAAATTGCCCAGGATCAGTGATCGGCTATACATTTGTGTATGGACAAGTCAATTGGATGGGAGTGGTACCGGACCTTGCTTGCCGTCTTGCAGACCGGCTCGCTGTCGGCGGCGGCCAGATCGCTGGGCATCACCCAGCCCACGGCGGGACGTCATGTGGCGGCACTGGAGTCGGCACTGGGGCAACCCTTGTTTACCCGTTCGCAGACCGGACTGTTGCCGAACGAGACAGCACGCGCCTTGCAGCGGCAGGCCGAAGCGATGCAGAGCCTGGCGGCGGCCATGCAACGAACGGCGGGAGCTGCCGCCGGCAAGGTGGCAGGTACGGTACGGCTGTCGGCCAGCGAAGTGGTGGCCGTGGAAGTGCTGCCGCCGATCCTGGTGCGCTTGCGGCGCCGTCATCCCGGGCTGGCCGTCGAAGTGGTCGCCAGCAACCAGCTGCAGAACCTGCTGCAGCAGGAGGTGGATATTGCGGTACGGATGACTGCGCCACGACAGGAGCAATTGCTGGCTCGCCGCATCGGTGCGGTGACTCTGGGCTTGTATGCTCATGTCGATTACCTGGCTGCCGCCGGCATGCCGTCATGCCGGGAAGACCTGGCAGGGCATGCCTTGATCGGTTTCGACCAGGACAGTCCCTTCCTGCGAGCGGCCAGAGACCTGCTGCCGGGCTGGAACCGCGATGCCCTGGCCTGGCGCAGCGACAGTGATCTGGCGCAACTGGCCTTGCTGCGTGCGGGGGGCGGCATCGGTGTCTGCCAGCTGGGGCTGGCGGAACCGGATCCGCGGTTGCGACGGGTTCTGCCGCAGCAGGTCGAGCTGCAGCTGGAGACCTGGGTGACGATGCATGAGGATCTGCGCGAGAGCCCTCGCTGCCGGGCGACGTTCGATGCTCTGGTCGAAGGTCTTCAGGTCTATGCAGGAGGTCTTTGAGGCCCGCTGCTGCAGGGGGGCGGCGGGATGGAAACGGCCGACCGTCAGGCCGGCTCGTCGGCAAGCCATTGCTTGCGTGCGGCCGTATAGTTCCACCAGGGTTGCGGTCGATCGCCCTGCATGAAACCGGTGACCGACATGAAAACGTCGAGTACGCAGGGATCATGGCGCTGGCCGGATACCAGACAGAGCTCCCGATACATTTGCAGCGGACAGCGGTCGATCAGATCCTTCGGCGTCCGGATACCCAGCCTGAGCAGATCAGCGGCACCGGCCTTGCCGATATTGGGCAGGTCGGTCAGCTTGAAGACACGCTCGCGAATGACTTTGTCCGGATGCATGAGGCCGCCGCCGCAGGGTTTTCGGCAGTTTATGTTTAATCCCGCAGGCTTGGCCAGTCCGAGATGCGTGTCAGACTGGTCCACCCATGAAAAAGGCGCCCCTGGATCACAGAGGCGCCCGCGGTTTCGTCAGCGCTGGGCGATCAGCCGTGCTGCAGATCGCGCTTGATCTGTTCGGCGGCGCGCAGTGACAAGGCCACCATGCTCAGGGTGCCATTGACGGTACCGGCCGAGGCCATGGCGCCACCGGTGGCCAGGAACAGGTTCTTGTGGTCATGGGTGCGCATCCACTTGTCGACCACCGAGTCCTTCGGGTCATGTCCCATGATCGTCCCGCCCATGATGTGGTTGTTCGGGTTGAAATACGGGGTCATGTCGATTTCGGTGGCACCGAACAGGCTGGCGATCTTCTGCAGATGCTGGCGCGAGGTCACGGCGGCCTTGCGGACGTATTCACCCACGTCATAAGTGATATGCGGGTAGGGGATGCCCAGGCCGTCCTTGTGGTCGGTGCTGAGGCGCAGACGGTTGTCCGGGTTCGGCAGCACGTCATGGTTGACATAGATGTCCATGCCGCAGGCGGCGCGACGACGGATTTCCATGTCCAGCGCCTTGCCGACCAGACCCATCTTCAGCGCGGCCACGCCGGCCTTCAGGTTCTGCGCGGTGTTGTTCATGCCGATCTGGATCGCGGCATGGTCACTGCGGAAGTCGCCGTCGCGGAAATTGGTGATCGAGCTCATCTGCACCGAGCCGCCGCCGGTCCAGATCGGTTCGGCCGCCTGGAAGCTCATCAGGATGCCCGGATGGTCCATCATGTTGCGACCGACCTGGTCGGAGCTGTTGGCAATGCCGTTGGGATTGCGATCATTGGCGGCCAGCAGCAGCAGCTTCGGCGTCTCGATGCCGTTGCCGGCGATCACGAAGGTCTTGGCGGTCACCTTGTGGGAAACCTTGTTCGGATCGTAGTAATGCATGGCCGTGATGTCGTTGGCCGCATTGGTGTCGATCTTGTAGACCACCGCGTTCTCGATGATGCGCGCACCCAGCTTCTCGGCTTTCACCGTGTGGTAATAGCCGTGATACATCGCACCGATCGGGCAGATCGGCATGCAGTTGTTGTTGCCGCAGCACTGCGGACGACCATCGTAAGGGCGGCTGTTGCGGCCCTGCGGCACCGGAGTGTTCTCGTAACCGGCCTTGGCCACCACCTCGGTGAACTTGCGGTCGGCCGGGCCATAGGGCATCGGCTCCATCGGGAAGGGCTTTTTGCGGGGAGCGACATACTTCAGCGTGGTGTCGTTGGGGCCATTGACGCCCATCTCGACTTCCGCGTGGTAGTAGTAGTCTTCCAGTTCGTCATAGGTGACAGCCCAGTCGCGACCAACACCGAATTTCGACTTCAGCTGCATGTCGTTGGGCAGGAAGCGCCAGCTGGAAGCCGCCCAGTGCCAGGTGGTGCCGCCGACGCCGCGCAGAATGTTCTGCTGGTAGGCATGGGCATCCGGTCCGGAAACCTGGGGGTAGCCGTTGGGTGGTGCATAGACCGAATGCAGGGCCCAGGGAACAGTCGGATACAGCGAGTCGTAGTCCGACACAGCCTTGTTGCCGGGAGGCAGGTTGCGGAAATTCTGCACGGTCTGGGTACGCTCGCGGCGCGGACCGGCTTCAAGGATCAGTACCGACAGTCCGGCCTTGGCCAGTTCATAGGCGACAAAGGAGCCGCAGATGCCGGAGCCGACCACGACCACGTCAGCGGATAATTCGTTTGCCATAAATACCTCTTGCTAAACAGTGTGGCGGTGGCCGGTGGCGACCGACCGCCGAATGGTTGCCTGGTAGTCCGGATGGGTCAGTGGCTGCGCTTGCGACGGGCAATCAGCCCGATCAGCAGCAGCACCACGATGATGGCGACGACGATGCCGGCCCAGGCGCCGGGCGCGGCGACCTTGGCGATCAGCGGCGTGGGACCGCCCTGACGCACGGTGGCCACGTCAGCGGCTGTGACCGTGAGCGAGGCATTGCCATACTGCTTGAGCACATAGTTGGCGAGGGTGGCGACTTCGGTATCGCTGAGTTCCTGGACTTCCGAGCCGGGGCCGAAGCCGGGCATCAGGGTATGCTTGCCGCCGGCATCGCGCTCGACACCGAACAGGATGGTGGCGATCAGATTGTCCGGCGAGCTGCCACCCACCGCGGTGTTGTGCACCAGGGACGGATAAAAACCATCCGCGGTACCCTTGCCGTCGGCCTGGTGACAGCTGGCACAGGTGTTGAGATACAGCTCTTCACCCGACATATGGGCGACATTGTCGACCAGGATCGGGGTGCCCATGGTATCGGCCTCGGCATCCGATGGCTGACCTTGCGCATACGAGGGGCTGGTCTGGCCCGGGGTTGCGACCGCGGGCAGGCTGCGCAGATAGACGATGATGTCGTGGATATCGCCGTCGGTCAGATGCTGCAGGCTGTTGGTGATGGCTTCGGCCATCGGTCCGGCCGCCTGGGCCTTGCCATCGAGATGGCCGGTCTTCAGATAGGTGGCCAGTTCCTGGTCGCTCCAGCCGCCGATACCGCTGACTTTGTCGCTGGTGATGTTGGGCGCGTGCCAGCTGCCCAGCTGGCTGCCGCTGTACAGAGCCGAACCGCCCTGCAGTGCCATCAGCGCATTGCGAGGGGTATGGCATTCGCTGCAGTGGGCCAGGTCGTCGACCAGATACTTGCCGCGATTCCAGTCCGCCGGCTTGGACGGATCGGGGGTGAAGCGCTTGCTGCTGAGATTCAGCAGATTCCAGCCCAGCATCGAGGCACGGATATTGAACGGGAACGGCAGCCTGGTCTCGGGCGCAGGTGCCTCGACCGGCTTCACGCCGTTCATGAAATAGGCGTAGAGCGCCGAGATGTCGTCATCGGTCAGTGCGGCATACGAGGGGTAAGGCATCGCCGGATACAGATGCTCGCCCTTGGCATTCACACCGTCACGCACTGCGGCGGCAAACTGGGCTTCTGTGTAGTTGCCGATGCCGTACTGTTTGGAAGGGGTGATGTTGGACGAGTAGATCTTGCCCATCGGCGAGTCGATGGCATAACCGCCGGCAAACAGCTGGGTACTGCCCGGGACGGTATGACAGGCGGCGCAGTCCGCCGCGATCGCGAGGTACTTGCCGCGCTCGATGGGGTCCTGCTTGATGGCCTGTGCCGGAGGTGCCGAGATCGGCGTCTTTTCCTGGGCAAAGGCGGATGATGCTGCGGCCATGCTGCAGGTGCTGAGGGCGATGGCGACAAAAGTGGCGATGCGGTGCTGGATGGGACGCATCTGGCTTGGCTGATCCAGTGGCAAGGACTTGCTCTCCGGTAGTTGATTCATTGGCCGCTGCGCGGTAGACGGGGCTTCCGGGCGGGCTTGACCCTGATATCGATATGCGCGCGGTGACAGGTCAGTGTTCAGAACACCGGCAGTCGGTCCAGCGGTGGCGGTTCGGCCACCCAATAGTTGGGGCCGTTGTGGGCATAGGTCGGAATGACCATGCCGTCGCGTGACATCTGATACATCAGTGCGCGCTCATAGGCATAGACGGTGGCGCTGGTGCCCGGCTCCACGACGCCGCTGTACCAGGCGCTGATGATGGCCATCAGCGGAGCATGCAGGGGCTGGCCCTTGAGGGCGGCCTCCAGCGCTTCCACCGTATCGAGCTTGTGACTGCTGGCGTACTGGCTCAACTCCTCTACCTGACTGGCGAAGGCGGGATTGAGCTTGAGCATGGCGCCGTACAGATGTTCACCGACGGTGAGGTCGAGATCTTCGTGCCCCGTCAGCAGTCGGGACAGGCGATAGAAGGTATCCAGTCGCTTGGGATCGGCGGCAGTCGGCGCGGCAGGCACCCGGGATTGCGCCTGAACGCCGCTGGCGGCAAGCGCAAGACCAGCGACTGCTGCACCCGAGTTGCGCAGCAAATTGCGGCGAGCCATGCCGCGTGCATCGATGCTGTCCGGGGTTGGCGAAGGCGCGCTACGTTGGTCATCCATTGAGGTCGGTCCTGATGTTTGGCAGGGGCGGCAGCGGGACACTTTGCCGCGATGGCGGGCATCCTACGCCTCTGTTCTGAGCCTGCAAGAGAAAATTTAGATCGAGATAAATACGGGTTTTTTCGTCGTATGCGACATACGGACATGCGGCAGCCTGACTCTGCGTCAAATCGGTCAAGACCATTCGATGCAATCAATTGTTTTGGCGGGTAATGGGCGTCACTCCTATGATGACTTGGCGGCAGAAGTATGATGTCGTCAGGGGGCGTGAGGGCTGCGTGGGTGGCGCCCCAGCATGAGTCAATATGTCGCATTATTTTGGCGGCGATTTTTACAATGCCTTGTTGTTTCGAGAGTTACTTCATCGTTTCAGATCATGGTCGCGGATGCGGCCGGCCGTTTTTTCTGCGAAACTGCCCGGGCAAACGGATCTTTCAGATCGTCAGAATCTGTTGCACATTCGGGTGCAGCATTTTGTCGCCTTCCCGTTCGAATCACGTTAGAGTGTGAACGTAATTCCTTGACGCGTATTTCACGCGACGAGGGGAGACCTTCCTGAAATACCGTGTTTCCCAGCTTGTCGGTCCGAGGTCCGGGTGGCCCGGAAATGGATGGCTGAACAGTCGGTGCGGAGCAAGATACCGGAATGCAAGGCACCCGATGGGATACGGGAGTCGCCTGCATCGCGATCTTCAGACCTGCACCGGGGCTCAAAAACTTGATCATCGCTGCATTTGACTCGGGCCGAGACCGGCGGGTCGATGCCGCGTACATGCAGAAATCATTGGATAGTGAGAGGCTTTGGATGAGTGTGACTCGTAGTGGTGGTGCATTGCTGGCCGTGGCCGCGCTGGGCATGGCCGGTCTGGGCTGGAGCCAGCCCGGACGGGCCGATGACGGGGATATTGTCAGCCGTCCCTATCTGTTTGGTGACTGGAACGGCACTCGCAGCCGTCTGGAAGACAAAGGCATTCACTTCGACTTCGGTTATACCAATGAAGCCGGCCACAATTTCGAGGGGGGAGATCGCCAGATCTCGCGTGCGACCGATCAGTGGATGGGGGGCGTCAAGCTGGATCTGGACAAGCTGTGGGGCTGGCATGACACCACCTTCCAGACCATCATCACCAACCGCAACGGTCGCAATCTGGATGCCGATGCCGGTTTGGGCAATCTGCAGCAGACTCAGGAGCTGTACGGCCGTGGCCAGACCACCTGGCTGACCCGGATGGTGCTTGAGCGCAGTTTCTTCAATCAGCGGCTGGCGATCAAGATCGGTCGGGACGGCGAGAATGGCGACTTCGGCTACAGCGTGTGCGACTTCCAGAGCCTGGCACTGTGCGGCTCGAACGAAGGCAACGTGTTTGGCCGGTACTGGTTCAACTGGCCGACCAGCGTGTGGATGACCCGCATCAAATATCAGACCTCGAAGGACACCTATGTCCAGCTGGGCGTCTATCAGCAGAACCCGACCTATATCGACAATGAGTGGATGCGCAAGAGCGCCTGGAAGATCAACTTCCCTGGCGGAACCACCGGTCTGATCCTGCCGCTGGAATTCGGCTGGACACCCAAGCTGAACGGTCTGTCGGGCAGCTACAAGCTGGGTCTGGTCTTCAATTCTGCCGGCCTTCCGGACCTGTACAACGATGTCGACGGCCAGCCGCGCGCCCTGACAGGGAAGACGGCCCAGTGGCACAACCAATCCTACAGCGGCTATATCGCAGTGCGTCAACAGCTGACCGGTGAGGATGGCGGCAAGGGGCTGGATGTCAGCGTGCGAGCGACCACGGGTGATCGCCGCACTTCGGGTCCGATCAGTCAGCAGATGACGGTGGCCTTCGAATACCACTCTCCATTCAACCGGCCCGACGATATCGTCGGCCTGGGTGTCGCCGCGGACAAGGCCAGTTCGCTTCAGGCCGCCTATCAGCGCATGTACAACGCTCTGCACCCACACGATGCGGTACCGTTCGGCGACAGTTATGAATATGTGACCGAGCTGTTCTATCACTGGGCGCCGCTGCACTCGTTGGCCTTTCAGCCCGGCCTGCAGTACATCCGCCATGTAGGCGGCTCCACCAACACCCATGATGCGGTGGTGGTGGATCTGAAGACCACGATCGTGTTCTGAGAGAGGGCTTTGCGGGCGCGGCTCGCTTGGTCATGATGCAAAGGCCCTGATCCTCGATCAGGGCCTTTGGCTTTATGGCCCCTGGCAAGGTGATAGATGGCGACAGAGAAGGCGGGTACGCCTGCCTTGGCATTGATGGGTATGCGCGGGCCATCGGATGAGCGCTGGATATGTCGGTATTGATTCGTCGCAGGTTGGACTTGCTTTGTCACGCACGGGTGTAAAGACCTCCTTGAAATAATGAATCGACAAGGTGGGGTGGTGACAGGTGTTCGGGATGGTGTGTTGAAATGGATGCGGCTCACGGCCTGAATGACAGATGACAGGCCGGCATCGCCGATCGAGTGGTGAGGTTCTTATTTGTGTCTTCGCAGGATATTTCCGGGCCTGGACAGTCAGGTTGGGATATTTGGATGGGCGTCCATCCGCCTGGCAATTGATCGATGACCTTTGGATGGTCATCCTGTGAGTTTTCGTCGTATCCGCGAATGCTCCGTGCGCAAGGCCGCGCGATGACTTCGATGACGCGCCATCATGCGCTTTTCCATAGGTGCCACTCCACGGGCTTCCAAGATGCTGCGGTTGCATCCGCACTGCCGATGGTTTTCAAAAATGCATGGCGACGTGGACAAGAATCTGAAAGCCGTCCAGGCCTCCGTTAAGACGACGGTATTTTTTCCGGCAGGCCTGGTCAGAGCGAGGCGGGATCCAGATACAGGGGGCTATCCAGTGTCTGTTCCTGCAGATTCATGCCGGTTCCTCCGCGGTCGATGACCAGAAAGTCACTGGTTGCCTCCAGTGCCAGCAGGGGATGGTGCCAACATCCACGGGTGTAGTTGACGCCACTGCCATCCGTGACCAGAAAGGCGCGGATGCGGGTCTCGTCCAGAGGGCCCGCAGGGGCAACCACCACGACATAGGGATGCCGGTTCAGTGGCATGAAGGCCTGACTGCCCAAGGGGTGGCATTCCAGCATGTCCAGTTGTATCGGCCACATGCGTGGCTGGCCGCGGAAGATGCTCAGCAGGGTCCGTCCATCGCCTGTTGCGGTGTCGATGTCAGCCAGATCATGGAAGCGCTCGGTGGATCCCTGGTTGATCAGATAACGTTGGGCGTGTTCATCAGCCCGGATGACCTGTCCAAAGGCGGCGAAAGACTCGGCTGTCAATATTTCCAGCGGCAGCTGTCTCACGGCGAGGGGGCCGCCCACAATCGCAGCCGGGAGACGCCACCATCGGGGTGGATGTCGAAACGCACATGAGTGACGGGATCATGGATGGAGATGGCCTTTTCGAAGCGGTGGCAGGCATTGGCCGACAATGCCTGTGGTGGCAGCAGCGAAGGCCAGAACATGGCCTGGCTGATGATGGCCTCATCGCTTCCGGTCGAGACATGGGCACCATGCAGTCCGCAGCTGTCCGGATAATTGCCCTTGAAGTAGGCGGTGTCGACCTCGATTTCTCGCAGCGTCGCCGGTCGAGCCAGGGCAATAATGCACCAGTCGTGGCCGGGTTCGCGTCGGCGGCGGGTTTCCCAGCCATCGCCCATATCCTTGCCCTGATCGGGAAGCAGCAGTTGCGAGGCCATGCCGAAATGCTGGTTGTTGCAGGCGAGGACTCGAGCGCCGAGCAGGACGGAAGCCACGTTCTGCAAACCGTCCGGCCTGCGGTCACCCGGGTCGTAGCGCGGGGACCCGTAGATGCGCAGTCTTGCCAGACCGCCATCCGGATAGATATGGAGGCGGATATGGCTGACAACCTTGGCTGATGCGGTGGCGTGGTAATGATGCTGGTTGCCGTTCAGCGGCACGGTGGCCAGCAACGGCTTCCAGGGCGTATTGCCGTCAGGCTCGCAGCTTTCCAGCATGCAAGCTTCGATCGAGGCTGCAGGTGGATAGTTTCCCGTGAAATGACTGGTGTCGAGATCCACCCCGTGGATGATGCCGGGACGGGCCAGTCGGACAACGCACCAGTCATGCCCTGTGCCTCGTCTGCGCCTGGATTCCCATCCATCCATCCACTTTCCATGATCATCGTACCGGCCTGGAATGAATTCGGCGGGGGGTGTTTGCAGCATGCGCTGCATGGGAGCGAAGAAATCATCGCTGCATGTGACGGCTGCGGCTCCCAGACGGGCATCGGCCAGATTGACGTAGCGACGGGCGAAATCCGGGGCATGTTCAGGCAGCTTCGAAGCAAGGCTCATGGCGAGACTCTCGTGGTGCGGGTGCGTGACTGGTACCACTGGGCCAGCAGGACCCGTTCTTCGTCGGTCATGTGGGTGATATTGCCCAATGGCATGGCGCGCAGCAGGGCGGCCTGACTGTAGATTTCATAGGCGTGGCGAGCGACGACAGCCGGCTGCTGGAAGTCGAGGCCTTTCGGCGCGGTGGCCATCATGGTGGGATGGCTGGCGTGGCAGGCCGCACAGCGCCGCGCGAGCAGGGCCATGATCTGGGGCGTCGGCGCTGGCTGGCTCGTCGAGTCGGCAGCGGCGACGGATGCCCGGGGCGGCGGCCGGCTGGCGGTGCCGATACTGGGCGGAGAGGCGACGGCCAGCGCGGCGACGATGGCCACGGTGCCTCCCGCAGGGAGCCACCAGACCCGACGGCCGCCGTGGTACAGCACGAAAAATTGCCGGATCAGGGCGCCTCCCAGCATGATCAGGGCGAGCATCAGCCAGTTGTCGGGACGGGCATAGCCGATGGCGAAATGATTGCTGAGCATGGCGAAGACGACGGGCAAGGTGAGGTAGGTATTGTGCACCGACCGTTGTTTGCCGCGCCGGCCGAATTCGGGGTCCGGCGTTTCGCCTCGCGCCATGGCATCGACCATGCGGCGCTGGCCGGGGATGATCACGAAAAATACGTTGGCCGACATGATGCTGGCCATCACCGCGCCCGTCAGCAGCCAGGCCGCACGTCCGGCAAAGAGATGGCAGTCCAGCCAGTCGATGGCCAGCATCCACAGACCCAGAAGCAAGGCGATCAACCGGTTCCGGTCGCCCAGAATGCGGCAGAAACCGTCATAGACCAGCCATCCCAGCAGCAGGATTCCGAGCGCCAGGGCAATCGCCAACGGAGCACGCAGGGGCGCGACGGCCGGATCGATCAAATACAGGTCGGGCTGCAGCATATACAGGCTGAGCAGCAGGGCGAAGCCTGACAGCCAGGTGGCGTAGGCCTTCCACTTCGACCAATGCAGCACCTCAGGCATGACGGCGGGTGCGACCATGTACTTTTGCTTGTGGTAGAAGCCGCCGCCATGCACCGACCAGGACTCACCAGCGATGCCGGCAGGCCCTGCATGTCGCGGTGACTGCAATCCCTGATCCAGCGCCACGAAATAGAAGGACTCGCCGACCCAGGCCATGGCGGCGACGACATGCAGCCAGCGCAGCAACTGACCCAGCATTTCCAGAATGTAGCCGTGCATGGAATCAGCTCCCGCGATAGGTGCTGTAGCTCCATGGCGAGCACAGCAGGGGAAGATGCCAGGCTCTGGACGTGTCAGTGATGGCAAACGCCAGAATCACCACATCCAGGAAACGCTCGTCGTGTGCATGGACTTGATCGAAATAGTCGCCGATATGGAAGTGCAGCTGATAGCGGCCGAGCTGGAAGCTTTCGCCTTCCAGCAACGGGTGCTCGCAACGACCATCGGCATTGCTGATCTGTCGGGTCAAAGGGTGCAGTCCGTCCACTTGCAGACGGAACAGTTCGATCATGACACCGGCGGCAGGCCGTCCATGACTGGTATCGAGAATATGGGTCGTCAAACGGCTCAATACTGGATCTCCGCAGTTGAACGATGGCCGGGGAAGAGCATGCATCGGTTTGCAAGGCACTTTGGCCTGCTGCCGCTCCGTTGCGCAGCGTCTTCCCGTCAATGGCGGTCTCACCCGTGCCAGGACCGTCCTTGTCCGCACTATCGCGCTTCTACATCGTCTTGTGCAATCCACAACGGCTCGGGTATGTTCGAAACACGGGGCGGACAGGGGAGCCGGATCGATGGGGGAGGTGACGGGCCGGGGACGGAACTGGATACTGGCGCTGCAGCATGTGCTGGTGATGTATTCCGGTGCGGTGGTCGTGCCGCTTGTCGTGGCGGGCGGCCTGCACCTGAGCCGAGCGGATGCCGCCTTCATGGTCAGTGCCGATCTGTTCTGCTGCGGGTTGGCGACGATACTCCAGTCCTGGGGGCCCTGCGGTCTGGGGATACGACGCCCGGTGGTGATGGCGGCCACGTTCGCCTCGGCCAGCCCCATGATCGCGATAGGCTCGGACCCCGCGCGCGGTCTGGCCTACGTCTTCGGTGGCCATCTGGTCGCTGGCATCGCCGGCTTGCTGCTTGCGCCGCTGATAGGCAGGCTGCTGCGGTTCTTCCCGCCGCTGGTGACCGGCGCGGTCATTGCCTCGATCGGGCTTACCTTGCTGGGCGTGGCCGTCCAGTGGGCCGCTGGTGGTGCTGCGGCACCGGATTATGCCGCTCCGGTGCATCTGGGTCTGGCGGGGCTGGTTCTGGTCTTCATTCTGAGCGTGATGCGCTATGGCCGGGGTTTCGTGGCCCATATCGGAGTGCTTCTGGGGCTGGTGGTCGGCGTGGCCGCCGCCAGTCTGGTCGGGGCCATGGACTGGAGCGGATTGGCAAATGCGCCATGGCTGGCCGGGATCGCACCCTTCCATTTCGGACGTCCGCGATTCGATCTCTGGTCGTCGCTGACGATGTGCATCGTATTGTGCATCGTGTTCGTGGAATCGACGGGCATGTTTCTGGCGCTGGGCGAAATTGTCGGGCGACCCGTCAATGACAGGGATCTGATCCGCGGCCTGCGGGTCGATGCCGTGGGCAGCCTGCTGGGCGGTATCTTCAATGCCTTTCCCGATACCTCGTATTCGCAGAACATCGGACTGGTCAGTCTCACCGGCGTCCGCAGCCGGAAGATATGCATCGGTGCCGGAGTGATTCTGGCGGCACTGGGTCTGATGCCCAGGCTGTCGCTGCTGGTGGCGGCCATTCCTCCCAGCGTGCTCGGCGGCGCAGGTCTGGTGATGTTCGGGCTGGTCACGGCGCATGGCATCCGTGTGCTGGGCCGAGTCGATTTCCACACTCGCCCCCACAATCTGCTGATCGTGGCGGTCAGTCTGGGACTGGCCATGGTGCCGGTGGTTTCAGCACACTTCTTCGACCATATGCCGGCGGCACTGACTCCGCTGTTGCACAGCGGTATCGTGCTGGCTACTGTAGCTGCGGTAGTTTTGAATGCCTGGTTCAATGGCCCGCAGCGCGAGGCATGATGTCTGCGCAGCACCGCAGTCGGGCCTCGATGCGAGGTGTCTGGGCATGCGATATCCGATCTGGAGAGCGGCATGATTCTTGGTGGCGGCAGGAGACGATGGCTGGCAGTCGCTGGTGGATGGATGCTGGGGATGCTGGCGGGCTCTCTGGGCTGGACGGGGGCCCTGTACGCGGACGAGGCCCATCCACCGGGCCAGGTCGAACTGAAGATCCCCAGTGGTGACGCCCACCTCAATGCTTTTATGTATACGGCGGCCGGTCTGGGCCCGCACCCGCTGTTGATCCTGCTGCACGGGTTTCCCGGCAACGAGCGCAATCTTGATCTGGGTCAGGCCGCGCGTCAGGCAGGCTGGGACGTACTGTACTTCGACTATCGAGGAAGCTGGGGCAGCGGCGGTCGCTTCTCGTTCGCCCATGCGCTGGAGGATGTCCGGCATGTGCTGGGCTACATGCGCTCGGCCGAGTTGCGCCAGCGCTTCCGGATCGATCCCGAGCGTATTGTCCTTCTGGGCCACAGCATGGGCGGCGGTCTTGCCCTGCTCGCGGCGGAGAGAGATGCTGGCGTGCGCTGCACGGCGGCATTGGCCGCATGGAACATTGGTGCCGAGCCCGAGGACTGGCGTCGGCACCCCGAGCGGAGGCAGGCTCAGACGGCCTATTTCGGCCAGGTGACGGATCCAGACTCGGGCCCCCTGCGAAGCAGTGCCGCTTCCTTGCGTGACGAGGTGGCCCAGGCACCGGCGGACTGGGACTTTGTCCAAGGGGCCAAGGCGCTGAGCGGACGGCCACTGCTACTGATTTCCGATACCCGAACCCCACGTGATATGGAAACCTACACGGCCATGGTTGATCGCCTTCGCAGCCTGGGTGATGCCCGTCTGACGGCCATCACCTATGTCGATGACCATCCTTTTTCGGCTCATCGGCAGGCACTGCAAACCCAGCTGATCCATTGGCTGGACGCATCCTGCCACTGATCCATGGCAGGGATGCGTGCCGGCGCATCACTCAGCGCGTGAAATGGAAGCTGAGTCCCATTCGGGCCAGAGAGCGTCGATAGGCCGTGGATGACCTGTCGGCTGGAAAGTGCGCTTCGTCGGCCAGATCCAAGGGCAGGTCCTCGGGTTTCTGGATCTCGATCATGGCCTGGTCTTCGGCGAAGATCTGGGCATTGAAGGCATGGATGGCCTCGGCGGGTACCTCATGGTTGAAGTTCTGTGCGATGGGCACGAACAAACGGGTTTCATGTGCCGAGACCGGACACGCGGCGTTGAGAATCCACAACCGGTCCTGATCAGGGAAATGGACGATCAGACGGGCAGTGAACGGCGGGTAGACATCGAATTCCCGCAGCCACACAAACCCTTCGGGTGCCTTATTCACTGCCCCTTTGGGGTAATTCGGAACCGCGCTGCGATACTCGGCATGTACGCCGTAGTCGGTGAGCCTGGCCGTATAGTCGGGCACGACCGGCTGGTCTCGACTGGCAAACGCTTCGTGGTGTATCCATGCGAAGTGGGCGACGTCGACGAAACCCTCCACCTGTCGGCCCGCCGAACCATGGATGTCGACGCTGGGAGGCAGGATCCGACGGTATTCGGCCTGATTCCAGGCTTCGAATGGAGGAATGCCTGCCGGATCGGTACTGGCCAGCGAGGTCCATATCAGGCCATAGCGTTCGACGACGGGAAATACCGGCAGCTGGAAGCGAGGTGAAGGGGTGATTTCCGGGTGGGCGGGAATTTTCCGGCAGCGTCCGTCGCCGGCATAGCGCAAGCCATGATAGGGGCATACGATCAAGCCATCTTCGACCCAGCCCTTGGACAGCGGCACCCCACGATGCGAGCACAGGTCCCGGGCCGCATGGATAAGACCCTGCGCTCGCCACAGCACAAGCGGATAGTCGAGAAGGGTGACGGCCAGCGGCTGTTCGCCCAGCGTCTCGGCGATCGCGACCGGGTACCAGTGCTGGCTGAGGATGGTCCAGTCTTCCAGGCTGAAGCTAAGACGGCGGGGCGGCTGGACGGCAGAGGCGGAGATCGGCATGGACGGCGAAATACCTTGCAGCGGCTGGGTTGCGGTTCAGTACACGCCAGTTCCGGGGACCGGTCAAGCGGTCTGCTGCAACTGGACCGGAACGCGGGCAGCAGGTATACCTGAGTCGACCTGCACGATGGGCTGCAGGCGGTGCCACGGCGACGGCGGGGCGACACCGTCGCGAAACGGGAGAGACGGATGGGACAGGGGTCAGACTATCCACGGGATCTGCGCGGCTATGGTCGTCATCCTCCGGCGGCCGACTGGCCAGGGAACGCACGTATCGCCGTGCAATTCGTGCTCAATTTCGAGGAAGGTGGCGAGAACTGCGTGCTGCACGGGGACGCGGGATCGGAGCAGTTTCTGTCTGAAATCATCGGTGCGGCCAGCTATCCAGATCGTCATCTGAGCATGGAGTCGGTCTATGAGTATGGTTCTCGCGTGGGCGTATGGCGCATTCTTGACGAATTCCGGCATCGCGAGCTGCCATTGACCGTTTTCGCAGTGGCGTCCGCATTGCAGCGCTACCCCGAAATGGCAGCGGCCTTCGTCGAGGCCGGTCATGAGGTCGCCTGTCATGGCTTGCGCTGGATCCATTACCAGAGCATGGACGAAGCCACAGAGCGCGAGCATATCCGTGAGGCGCTGGCCATCCATCAGTCGCTGACGGGTGGGCCTGCCCTGGGCTGGTATACGGGCAGGGACAGTCCCAATACCCGGCGTCTGGTCGTCGAGCATGGCGGCCTGCTGTATGACTCTGACTACTATGGCGACGAATTGCCGTTCTGGATCCGGGTTGATCTCGAAGATGGCAGCCATCGCCCGCACCTGATCGTGCCTTATACCCTGGATGCGAATGACATGCGGTTCGCCACGCCGCAGGGCTTCAATACCGGTGGTCATTTCTTCGAGTATCTGCGCGACAGCTTCGATGTGCTCTATGCCGAAGGAGCGGTCACACCCCGGATGCTTTCCATCGGCATGCATGCCCGGCTCCTGGGACGTCCGGGGCGATTTCGTGGCCTTCAACGCTTTCTCGATCATATCCAGAGTCATGATGCAGTATGGATATGCCGTCGTGTGGATATCGCGCGGCACTGGCAGCAACGATATCCACCGGAGCTGCCGGCTTGAGACCGGTACCCGATGAAGACCGGCGCCCGGTCTTGCGTTGCCCTGACGAGTCAGGGGCATGCGAGGCTTGGCGACCGAGACGGCAGCCGCGTAGACTGCGGTTTTGCGACTGGTGCTGACGGTCGGTGCACCTTCTGTTCATCGGTATGGCCGGGACAGAGCGGTTGCCGTCCTCGGGGCATCGTCGATGACAGGAGTGGGGCCATGAGTCTGAGCATTGCAGCCTTGAACCAGCTGGATGATGAAGCTTTCATCACTGCGCTGGGCGGCATTTTCGAACACAGTCCATGGGTGCCTGCTGCGGTACTGGAACAGCGTCCGTTCGCATCGCGCGCGGCCCTTGAAACGGCGATGGCGGCCGTGGTCGAGCATGCCCCGCACGAGGACAGACTGGCACTGATTTGCGCCCACCCGGTACTGGGCGGAGAAGCCGCCGTCGAAGGGCGGCTGGGCACTGCATCGACACAGGAACAGCATGCGGCCGGTCTGGATCACTGCACGCCGGAAGAGTTTGCCGAACTGGCCGCCCTCAATGGCCGCTATCTGGAACGCTTCGGCTTTCCTTTTGTTCTGGCGGTGCGGGGACATGATCCGGCATCGGTGATCGCCGAGCTTCAACGCCGGCTGGCACAGGACAAGGCCAGTGAAGTGGTCGAGAACCTGCGCCAGATCGAGCGTATCGCGAGCTTGCGCCTGCAGGCTTTGATCAGCGATTGAGTCTGCCTGCCGAGGGCGCGGCTCAGCGTCGGCGGCGCAGATACAGGATGACCCCGGTGCTGGCCAGCAGGCCGATCATGATGCCGGCGGCCGCGCCCCACAAGGCGCCGTTCTCGCGGTCGGCCAGATAGCCGAGCCCGGCACCCAGGGCAAAAGTCAGCGGCAAGGGCAGACAGCCCATGGATCATCACTCGAGGCGATAAATGTCGGCACAGCATACGCCAGTCTGGCGTGCAGGTCGTACCATGGATGCTCTTGTCGGTATGGGATCCAGGTCATGAGTATCGCGTCGGAATCGATGAAGCAGCAGATCCTGCCACCGCTGGACGCTCATGACGGCCTGCCCTTGTATCGACGGCAATGGCCGCAGCCCGAGGCTGGTCGTTCCATACTGCTGGTACATGGGCTGGGCGAGCACAGCGGCCGTTATCAGTCACTGGCACGCTGGTTCTGGCAGCGCGGTTTTGCTGTGCAGGCCTACGATCAGCGGGGCCATGGTCGTTCGGGAGGTGCGCGAGGTGGGCTGCCACGCCCGGATGATCTGCTGCGGGATCTGGGTCGGGTCTACGCCGACTTTGCCATCAGTCAGCGAACGCCGCCCTTGCTGCTTGGCCACAGCATGGGTGGCCTGGTCTGCACTCGGGCGGTGCTGGATCACCGGATCGAGCCCGCCGGGCTGATCCTGTCGGCACCGGCGCTGCAGAGCCGGGTCGGACCCGGCCTGCAGCAACTGGCCTCATGGCTGGCACGGATTGCACCGGGTCTGCCCTTGGGGCAAGGGCTGCCCAGGCAATTCCTGTCCCATGAACCCTCGGTGGCACCGGCGGTCAAGGCTGACCCGTATTGTCACGGCCGGATCACGCCGGCGCTGGCGGATTTCATTTTCAAGGCCGGCTCGGCCTGTCGCCGCGATGCGGCGAAGCTGTCCGTGCGCAGTCTGCTGCTGATTGCCGGTGAAGACCGGCTGGTGGATCCAGCCGGCAGCCAGGCCTTTGCCGAGGGTGCGCCCGCCGCATGCTTGCAGAGCGAGATATTCCCGGTCGCGTATCATGAGTTGTTCAATGAAATCGCCTCGATCCGCGAACCGGTGCTGGCGGCACTGGCCCGCTGGCTGGAGGCCGGCATGTGGCGGCCGGCCTGAGCCGAGGTCGGCCTTGCCCCTGTGAGTGGATAGTTTATGAAAGGTTGCTTGTGACAGATGCCATCAAGCTGGTGGGTTTCGACGGTGACGATACCCTGTGGCACAGCGAAGCTTATTACCAGGCCGCTTATGCGGATTTCGAGGCCATCGTCGGCGAATATGTCGATTTGCGCGAACTGGCGCTGCGGCAACGGCTGCTGACGGTGGAGCGGGCCAATCTGGCCTTGTTCGGCTACGGTGCCAAGGGCATGGCGCTGTCCATGGTCGAGGCCGCGATCCGGGTCACGGAGGAGCGGATCAGCGCGCATGATCTTCATCGCATCGTGGAGCTGGGCAAACAGGTTCTGCGTCACCCGGTGGAGCTGCTGGAGGGCGTGCGCGAGGCGGTGGAAGCCGTGGCGGCAGACTATCCGCTGGTGCTGGTGACCAAGGGCGATCTGTTCCACCAGGAACGGAAAGTGTTGCTCAGCGGGTTGAGCGAGGTGTTCGAGCGGATCGAGATCGTGTCCGAAAAAGACCCGGAAACCTATGCCGCGGTGCTGGCACGCAGCGGCGTCAAGGCCGAGGAATTCGTGATGATCGGCAATTCCCTGCGCTCGGACGTCGCTCCCGTGCTGGCCCTGGGCGGACGGGCCATCCATATTCCCTATCCTTTGCTGTGGCTGCACGAAGCCGAGGCGGATTTCGAGCCTGAGCCCGAGCGGATGGCCGAGCTTGCCGCGGCGGCCGAGGTGCCTGATCAGCTGCGCGTCTGGCGGCAGCGTGGCCTGTTCCGGCACCCGGCAAGGGTCGGTAGCGGCGGCTGAAGCCGCTGCCGGTGGGGCCTCAGCCGAAACTGCTGCGGGAATCTCCGGCATATTGCAGGCCGACATCGCGCCAGGCGATGGGGCGATGCAGGCGCTGCTCGCAGAAGCTCAGCCAGCGCCAGTAGCCGTCGATGCGGCGGGGCGCGATCCAGGGCAGGGAGCCCGGATCCAGCCCGGCCCATGGCAGAAAGGGATTGCGCCGGCCATAGCCCCACAGCTCGACACGCCGTGACGGACGGCTGGCAGCGCCCCGGGCATGGAAACCGAAGGTGTCGGCTACGATCAGGGTATTGGCCGGCACCGCCAGCCGCACCGGTTCCGGCAAGCCCATGGCTGCTCGCGCCTCCGGGGAGGCGCGCAGCGAGCCGCGCGAGGACAGGCGGTCGAGCTGGCCGACCTGTTCGCTGCAGGCCTGTTCCCAGGCCAGGCGTTGCGGTGTCAGCCGATGCGAACCGGGCACGTAGCAGAAGGGGCCATCTTCGTCGGCGACATCTTCCAGAAACAGCCAGGCCTTGACCGTGGGATGGAAGGCATCGGCATGAAATTGCAGTTGCGGATCGGCTTCGGGGTGACCATGAACATGGGACAGAATGGTCTGCACATAGGCCATCGGTGTTTGCCGATAACTGCCTACATAATCGGCCAGCCCGTTCCACAAGGGGCCTTGCAGAAAAGCCCGGGTGACCGGTGCCTGTTGCAGAAAATCCGGATTGATCGCGATGCGGCGGGTGACGGCATCGCCTTGCAGCATTTCCCGCGACGGAAAGGCCTGACCCAGCACCTCCTCCCGCAAACGGGCGAACGCCTGAGCGGGCAAGGCCTGTTCGCGGACAATAAAGCCCTGCCGCTCGAAAGCCTCGCGGTCGCTGGCGGTCAGCCGGTGCTGCAGTTTGCGGCGGCGTTGAGCGGCCAGAGCATGGGCCAGCCGAACCCGGCCTGCGTGCAGGCCGGCCCGATTGAGGCGGGGCGAGCCGATCAGGGGGTTGTCGACAAAGGATTTGGCGCCGGTCAACAGGGCGGCAGCCCAGATCGGCGTCATCAAGGCCGATTTCAGTACATCGCGGGTGGCGGAAGACATGGCGGGTCCTGAACTGCAACAGTGGCCGCAGGTATTGTAGCGGCACGGTCACATGGCTGTGCGATGCCGTGCGGGAAGGCCGTCGGAGCGCGTGCTCCCATGAGCCGAAGGACCGACACCAGGGGGCTGCAATACTGGCCGATACCGACGCGGCCACGTCACTGGAGCATCCCAACGGGTATGATGAGGGACTTGGCCGACGCATCCGGGTCGGCGCTTATCGCTGCAGGCAGCCGAGGCACTATGTTCTTCCGCAATCTCACCTTGTTCCGCTTTTCTCCCGCCGTGGCCGACGATCTGTCGCGGCTCGACGAGGCGCTGGCCGAACATCGGCTGCGCCCGTGCGGCCCGATGGAATCGTTCAGTCGCGGCTTCGTGCCGCCGGTGGGGCGTGGCGAGGAGGCGCCGCTGACCCATGTGGTCAAGCGCTGCGTGCTGCTGCATCCCGGTGGCGAAGACAAGATCCTGCCCGCGGCGGTGATCAACGACGAGCTGGCCCGCCGGATCGAACATATCACCGAGGAAGAGGGGCGCAAGGTCAGTGGCCGCGAACGCAAGAAGCTGAAGGAAGACATTCTCACCGAACTGCTGCCGCGGGCTTTCGTGCGCCAGTCGCGGCTGCCGGTCTATGCCGACCGTGCCAACGGCTGGCTGGTGCTGGACACCTCCAGCCGCAAGAGCGCCGAAAACGCCGTCAGCCAGATCCGCGAAGCGCTGGGCAGTTTCCCTGCCCTGCCGCTGGCACCGGAGGAAGGTCCGCGGGTGCTGATGACGGACTGGCTGGCCAATGGCAGCCTGCCGGCCGGCCTGAGTCTGGGCGATGAATGCGAACTGCGTGATCCGGCCACCGCCACCGGGGCGATTGCCCGCTGCCGACGGCAGGATCTGGACAGCGAAGAGGTCAAGGAGCATCTGCGCAATGGCAAGCAGGTCTTTCAGCTGGGCCTGGTCTTTGACGACCGGATCAGTTTCGTGCTGGGCGAAGACCTGGTGCTGCGCAAGCTGAAATTTCTGGATGCGGTGCTGGACGAACTGGGTGACAGCCCCGCCGATGCCGGCGCCGAGATGGATGCGCGCTTTGCCTTGCTGACGCTGGAACTGGAACGTCTGCTGGCCCAGCTGGAAACCTGGTTCAGCCTGCCGCGGCCGCAGGACGCCTGAGGCCGGACGGCGGTCGTCGGGATGAATACCCTTGCACCGCCGCGGCTGTATGCCATGAGCTCCGATGGCGAGCTCATTGAAGTGCGGCCGATGCCCCATCCGCGCTCGCGTCGGTTGCGCTTGACGGTGTCTTCCGGCGGTGCCCGTCTGTCCTATCCGCCCGGGACGCGGGCGGCGGATCTGCAGGGCTTTCTGGCCGCTCATGTCGACTGGCTGCAGGCCAAGCTGCAGGAGCTGCAACTGTCGGCCGGTGCCGTGGCGGACTGGCAGCCCGGGGTGCCGGCCGAGATTCTGTTGCGGGGCCGGAACGTGCCCTTGCTGTGGGAAAGCAGCGCTTTCCCCCGCGTCGAACGGCGAGAGGACTGTCTGTGGCTGGGACTGCCCGAGCGCCAGGTCCAGCCGCGGCGGGTCGTGCGGGGCTTGCTGGCCAGTTTTTTCGAGGCCCAGCTGCGGCGTGACGTGGCCCGGGATCTGGGGTTCTACACGGCACGTCTGGGGCGTGCGCCATCCGCCTTGCAGGTGCGCCGTCTCAAGAGTCTGTGGGGCAGCCTCGACACTCGTGATAGAGTCAACCTGGATCTGAGTCTGGCGATGGCTCCGACGGAGGCTTTGCGCTATGTGCTGGTGCACGAGCTGTGCCATCTGCGGGTACGCAATCATTCGCCGCGGTTCTGGGCCGAGGTGGGGGCGCTGTTGCCGCAATGGCGTGAGCAAAGACAGTGGCTGCGCCAACATGGCGCGCGTCTGAAGGCCGAAATGGAGCGATGGGTGGCGGTACCGTCGCCGTGATGGGAGGCCTCGTCCGTGCAAACGGGTGAGGTCGAAGTGGGTACCGAGATCGTCGCGGTCATGGCCGTTCCGGTGTCGTTGCCATGAACAGGGTTGTTTCAGAGTAAAGGTATGACGAGCGTGTCCTCCTCCGCTGATGGTGATGTCGAGCCGCAGTATCTGACGGTTCCCGCCGAGATTTACATGCACCTGGTCCGGCTGCAAAAGGCCAAGGCCGTGCTGATGCTGTCGATGGGCGGCGGCCAGCGTTATCGCAGCAGCCTGTTGCAGATCGACCGCCAGACCGGGCGGATGGCCATCGATGAAGTCGTGCCGCTGGACGGCAACAATCTGCTGCGGCATGCGCCGGGCCTGACCATGTCGGCCCAGAGCGATGCCGGTCCCAGTTACTGGCAGATTCCTGCCGGCACCCTGCAGGGCGGGGTGCTGGATGGGCTGCCCTGCCATTGGCTTCCGCTGCCGGCGGAAATCCGCTACATGCAGCGGCGGCGCTCCTTTCGCGCCAGCTTTCTGATTGGTCAGGCACCGCCGCTGGCGATTTTGGACGAGGACGGTGCAGTGGTCGCCGAAGGCGAGATGCTCGATGTGTCCGAGCATGGCTGCCGGTTCATGATCAAGGTGGGTGCGCCGCTGGAATGGGCCGCTTCCAGGCAGCGGCTGCAGCTGCGGATCGAACCGCAAGGCCTGACGGCCTTCGAGGTGGCCGGCGAAGTTCGCCATGCGGTGGAGCTGAACCGGCAGGAAGCCTTCATGATCGGCATCCATTTTTTGCAGGTGGAGCCGGCGGTATCCCGGCGCCTGTCCCAGCTGGTGGTGCAGGTCCAGCGTGAGCGCCGCCGACAGCAGCTGGCGATGGATCTGGACTGACCCGGGTGACTGGCGCCACCCGGGATCGGGCGGCGCCAGAGACTCAGCGCGACATTGCGAAATTGCTCAGGATCTGGCCGACCTCGCGGGTTTTTTCCAGCATCGGCATATGGCCGCAGTCATTGATGGTGGTGGCGCTGATCGAACGGGCATGGGTCAGGCCGTTGCGCAGGCTTTCCAGCGCGGAGTAATCGACGATCTTGTCGTTGCGGCACCACAGGCCCATCACCGGGGTGACGAAGTCGCTCAGACGGTGCTGCAGGGCCAGTGCCTGGGAAGGATCGCTGAGTTCCTTGAAGGTCTTGTCGATAAAGGCGCGATTCTGCTCGTTGCGCCGGACATAGACATCGGCAAAACGCCCGGCGACATGCGGCGGGTGCTGGAAGGCCAGATCCAGGGCTTGATGGAAGCCGTCGCGATCATTGAATACGAAGGGGTTCCTGCCGGCCTCGACCTCGCGGGTGAAGGCGTTCGCGTCGGATTTCAGTCCGATCGAGTCCATCAGCACCAGACCGGCGACATGGTCGGGATGGGCCAGGGTATACAGGCCGGCGATGCCGCCACCCATGGAGTGGCCGACCAGCACCATACCCGGCAGATGGATGGCCTGGACGAAGTTTTCAAGACGCTGGGCTTGCACATCCAGGTCGTAGCTCGCCGCCGGATCACGGGAAGACTCGCCCCAGCCCGGCAGATCCGGAATCACCACGTGAAACCGCTGGGTCAGCTGGGCCGCCAGCGGCAGCCAGATCGTCTTGTCGGCGCCGAAGCCGTGCAACAGCACTACGGTCGGGCCGGTACCGCCTTCGTAGTAGACCCAATTGGTATCACCGGCCAGCACCTGCTTCTTGTTGAGATGGGCCTCGACGGCCTGGCGATAATCATTGGCTTTCAGCAGCAAGCCGGGCGCGAACAGATAGCCGCCGCCGAACACGACCAGAGCCAGCCCGGCAAGCACGCCCAGAAATTTCAGGCGGCGGAGCAGCATGGTTTTCCACAGCGGTCGGCGGGCGCCCGGGCCTGCGGCAGGTGTGATGGAATTGGACATAGATGGATTCAGGTCAGTGGCAGTAGGTTCGGGAGAACAGGATACCGGTCGGCGCCGAAGCGTGTCGCGAAGGGCGCCGACCGTTCAGTTTCGGTCCTGTCGGTTCAGGGCTGGCTGCGCTGCAGCAGGTGTTCGATCGCCTGCTGGGTCAGCGGATGATAGCCGTCACGGTGGCTCTGATAGGCGGCTTCGGCATAGGCCTTGCCTTCCGGGGTGGCCGCAAAGGCCGAATAGATCGGCAGGGTCAGGATCAGGCGGCCGATACGGGTCATCTGTTCGCGGGCCGCCGGCCACACCGCCTTGTCACCGGCGGCGATCGCATGGCTGTACCAGCGCACGCCGATCTCGGCATTCGGCGTACCGGTCAGATGCCAGGCGGCATCCAGAGCCTGCAGCTGCTGCAGCGGGCTGTGTGCCGGCAGGCCATCCAGGAAATACTCCCATTCCTGGGTGTTCCAGCCCTGCGCCTGCAGACCGGTGGCAGTCAGCCGGCCAGCCAGGAATCCGGCACGAGCCTGGTCGATGGCATCGAAGCGCGCCGAATGCGGGATCGGCGCATCCTGGGGGATCCCCGGACCATAGACCCATGCCACGATCTCGGACCACTGCACCCTGCCGGGATGGGCGTTGTACAGATGGACCTTCAGATAGGCCAGCATCTGTTCGGTGGTGATGCTCTGGAAGGCGAAATGGTCGAAATAGCCGCGCAGATAGGCATCGAAGACCTGACGGCCGTAGCGTGCCTCCAGGAAGCGCAGAAACCAGGAGCCCTTGGTATAGGCCAATTCCGACAAGGCATCGTCAGCGGTGACCGGCAGCGGTGGCGGTGCCAGCTTCTGCGCGTTCTGCGGAATCGAGGGCAGCGACTGCTGCAGTTCGCGGATCGCGATCAGATCTTCCTCGTCGGCGAGTGCCTTGCCGTAGACGGCCTCGGTGATCCGCCCCTGGACATAGGTGGTGAAACCCTCGTTCAGCCAGCCGTCGCGCCAAGAGGCATTGGTGACCAGGTTGCCTGACCAGGAATGGGCCAGCTCGTGCGAGATCACGCTGACCAGGTTCTTGTCGCCGACCACGATGGTCGGCGTGGCGAAGGTCATGTTCGGGTTTTCCATCCCGCCGAAGGGGAAGGAGGGAGGCAGTACCAGCAGGTCGTAGCGGCCCCAGCGGTAGGGGCCGTAAAGATGCTCGGCGGTCTCGATCAGCTTTTCGGTGTCTTCGAATTCATGCGCCGCCTTGGCATCCATGCCGGGCTCGGCATAGACCGCGCTGCGCGGCCCGGTGGTCTTCACCGCGATATGGCCGGCCGCGATGGCCAGCAGATAGGACGGAATCGCCCGCGGCTGATCGAACCGGAAGTCACCATTCAGGGGATGGTTTGCATCGTTGATGGCGCTCATCACGACCCGGATCTGGCTGGGGGCATGGATATGGGCGTCGTAGCTGAAGCGCACCACCGGTGAATCCTGCAGCGGCACCCAGGAGCGCGCATGGATGGATTCGGACTGCGAGAACATGAAGGGCTGGCTGTGATCGGCGGTCTGTGCCGGGCTCAGCCACTGCAGTCCGCTGGCGGTGGGGCTGGTGCTGTAGTCGATGCGTATCCTTGCCGGATGCTGCGGCGTCTGGATGGTCAGCTTGCTGCCCAGCTGAGGATCGGCCTTGGCCAGCTGGTAGTTCAGCACGGTGGTCCGGCCATCCTTGCCCACCGCGCTGATCTGGCGGATATGCAGATCGCGGGTATCCAGAACCAGGGTCTTGGCGGCACGGCTGCGCCAGTCCAGATCCAGGGTCGCGTGACCCTTCAAGGTCTTGCCGGAAAAATCCAGATCCAGGTCCAGGTCCAGGTGGCTGACGCGGACCTGGTCGGGCTGGGCGTAGGAATAGGGATCATGCGCCAGTGCCGCCGCGGGCAGCAGGGCGAGGGCACACAGACAGGACAGACGGCGCATGGATCGGCTCCAGAGATCAAACGCCCAGTATGCCATGGGCGACCCGGGACGTGCCCCGGGCTGCCGGGGCGGGGATGGGAGGACGGGGGACATCGCAAGGCGGCGGCCTGGCGGCCGCCGCCGCAGGCTCAGGCCTGGCTGAAATCCAGCAGTTCGGTCAGATCGCCGGGAGCGAAACCGCTGGCCTTGCGCATGGCTTCTTCGCGTTCTGCCAGCGCCGGCAGCTTGTTCAGGCTGAAGCGGCGGGTCAGAAAACGTGCGATCGAGCCGGTGTCATACACCGTGTGTTCGACATGTCCCTTTTTGGCGAAGGGCGATACCACCAGCGCCGGAATCCGCGAGCCCGGGCCCCAGCGGTCGGCCTTGGGGGGCGCGACATGATCCCACCAGCCGCCGTTCTCGTCGACGGTGATGATGATCAGGGTGTCCTGCCAGTGCCGGCTTTTCTGGATCGCATCCACGACATGGGCGATATGGCGGTCACCGGCTTCCACATCCGAGGTGCCGGCATGCATGTTCAGATCGCCCTGCGGTTTGTAATAGCTGACCTGGGGCAGGGTGCCGGCCTCGATATCGGCGATAAAGCGATTGTGCGGCGCGGTGTCGCCGAAGCCGCCGTCGCGCAGGTGCCGCTTGCGGTCCTCGGTACCGGGAGCGAAGCGCTGGAAATAATTGAAGGGCTGGTGATGGGCCTGGAAATTCGGGGTCGGCGGGTAGGTCGAATCATCGCCGTCGCCCTTGCCGTCCAGTGCCAGCTGAAAGCCGCCGCCGTACCAGGCCCAGTCGATGCCCTTTTCCGACAGGGCGTCGCCGATGGTGGCGTGGCTCTGCGGCGGCAGGGTATTGGGGCTGCTGGCATCGGCCAAGGCCGGATTGTGCGGATCGGTGTTGAAACCCGGCGCATAAGGCGGGCCGATGGTGTTGACCGCCCGGAAATCCGGGGTCAGGGTGCTGCGCGAGGCGAACTTGGCATGCCCGTCCATGGCGCTGGCCGGCGAGTCCTCGGCCAGAACCAGCCGGGTCCCGGCCGGGTCATCGCCTTCGACCTGGGCAATGCTGAAGCGGGCAGGGCTCTGGTCGGCCTTGGGATAGAAGGGCGGCTGGGCCGCGACCAGATACTGGTGGTTGAGGAAAGAGCCGCCGAAGGCTCCCATGAACCAGTTGTCGCACAGGGTGTACTGGCGAGCCAGCTGCCACAGCCTGAGGTTGACGCTGCTGTCGGCGTAATAACCCATCACCTGGGCGCCGGTATTGCCCCAGGCCACGAAGCCGTCGTTCTTGCCGCCATTGATCTGCATCTGGTTCTGGTAGAAAAGATGCCACAGATCGCCGGTGACCACGCCATGCGGCAGTGGGCTGCCATCGGGTGCTTTCAGTGCCCAGGGCGCATTGGGCAGACCGGTGAGATCATCCCGGCCGATCTTCCAGCGGCGGTGATTGACCTCCTGCTCATGCGGTACCAGCCCGCCCCAGATCTTGGGCAGGGTCTGGAGCACGCTGCCGTCACGGTCGCGCTGCCGGTAATCTTCGGGCTTCAGCGAGGACAGCGGCTTTTCCACGCCGGGGAAGTTGGCGAACAGATTGTTGAAGCTGCGGTTTTCGGCAAAGATCACCACCACATGTCCGATATGCTTGCGCAGCAAGGCATCGGTCTGGGCCGGCGTCAGCCGGGACGGTGCAGACCCGGCGCTGGCCGGCGCGGCCTGGCCGGCGACGGCGATGGCCGCACCGGCCACCGCCATGCGGCCCAGCAGCTGGCGGCGGGCGGGCTGTTCCGGTGCCTGCGTCTGATCGTCGGCAAGGCGGGTCTTGTCTTCGTGCTCGTTCATGGTCGTCATCGTTCAATGTGAAAACGGTAGAGGCCGACGCAGCCAGCGGCCGCGCCGACGTCGGGGCAGAGCAGATCCTGCCCGCTGGATACTCACAAGCATAGACGCAGAGTGGCGTCGGTGGGATGACAATCCGTTCATTCGGCGCTTCCCTGATCCGGTCCGGAGCGCCAGACCGCGGCCCTGGTCGATGAGGGCGCGGCGGCGATGGACGTGTCAGCCGGCCGGGGCGACAGTGGCCGCGTCGTAGAACCGGGCCAGATCGGCCTTGAGCTGCTTCAGCGAGGGCAGGTCAAGATAAATCATGTGCCCGGAAGGGTAAAAGCCGTAGCTGATGTTCTTGCGCAATGCCGGTGGCAGGCCAAGATGCCCCAGATCGAACTCGGTGGCATAGAACGGCGTGGCCAGGTCGTAATAGCCATTGGCCGAGAAGACCTTCAGCTGCGGGTTGCGGCGCATGGCATCGCCCAGATCGCCGGCCACGTAGGTGGCCTGGGTCCAGCCGCCATGGCCGCGCAGCCAGTTCCAGCCGCGATTGACCACCCCGTAATTGGTCGCCAGATAAGGGCGGTCCTCGCTGAACTTCAGCACCGTCCCCGCATACTGGTTGAACGCGGCCACATACGCCCCGGTGATGGCATCGCTGGCGGCATCGCCGCTGGGCTCCTCGCCGTCGGCATCATATTCGCTGACGCTGAAGCGACCATCCAGACGGCCGACGGTCAGCGCCTGATCGCGCAGCAGCTCGGCCCGGAACCGGCTCGGATCGATGCGCAGGTGGGCTCGCTCGATCCAGGCCGGTGCCAGACCCAGATAGTTGCCCAGCTGGCGGGCGATGCGCTGGCTGTCTGCCGGGCTGAGGGCATCGCCCTGGGCCAGCGCCAAAGTGTAATCGGTGCTGGCGAAGTGGCGGACCTGATCCAGAAAGGTCTTGATGTCGGCCGGTGCGCCCGGTACGCGATGGTGATACCAGGCGATCGCGGCCAGGGTCGGCAGGTTCACGATATAGCCATGGTCGATGCCGGGGGCGGCGACACTGAAGTCCAGAATGGACGACATCAGCACCACGCCGTTCATCTCCATGCCCTGTTCCTGCAGATCCTTGACCAGGACGGCCGAGCGGGTGGTGCCGTAGCTCTCGCCGAACAGGAACTTGGGCGAGTTCCAGCGATGATTCAAGGTCACATAGCGGGTGATGAAGCGCGCAAAGGCCTGGGCATCCTGATCCACACCGTAGACATCCTTGCCCTGGGTCTTGCCGGTCAGTTGCGAGTAGCCGGTGCCCGGGGCGTCGACAAAGACCAGATCGGACTTGTCCAGCAAGGTCTCGGGATTGGCCACGACCCGGTACGGCGGGGGTGGAACCGGCCGGTCACCGTTGTTTTCCACCCGTACCGGCCCGATCGAGCCCATCTGCAGCCACATGCTCGAGGAACCCGGTCCGCCGTTGTAGACAAAGGTGACAGGGCGAGGATGGCGCGAATCGGCCTTGGCGGTATAGGCCACGTAGAAAAAACTGACGCCGGGCTTGTCCTTGCCGTCACCGGTCAGCAGGGTTCCGGCCGTGGTCTTGTAGTGCAGGGTTCGACCATCGACTTTGACTTCATGCTGCGTGACGACTTGCCGGTCGGGCGGCGTGGCCGTCGTCACGGCCGGATCGGCGGGATGGGGCCTGGCGGCGGGCGCTTCGGCAGCGGCCAGGCTGCTGCCGGTCAGGGCCAGGCCGATGGCGACGCGGATCAGGGTATTCGATGGCATGGGCTCAGTCCTTGTGGCTGGCAGAAGGGGCGGCCAGATCGTAGAACTGGCTGAGGTCCTGCTTCAGTCGGGGCAGGACTTCCGTATTGAGATAGATCATGTGGCCCGAGGGGTAGTAGCGGAACTGCACGTTGTCCCGCAGGGACGGCGCCAGGTTCATGTGGGCCAGATCGTATTCGGTAATGAAAAAAGGCGTGGCCATATCGTAGTAGCCATTCAGCGACAGCACGCGCAGACCCGGATGGGTACGGATGGCATGGGCCAGATCGCCGGCCACGTAGGCCGTCTGCAGCGGGCGGCGACTGCCGGCGGCGCGATGGCGCCAGTCCCACTGGCGAATCGCGTCACTGGATCCGGTCACATAGGGCTCGGGACGCGAGTACTTCAGCTGCTCGCCGAGGTACTGCTGGAAGGCGCTGGTGAAGGCGCCGCTGATGGCCGTGTCGGAGGCATCATAGTCCGGGGACTCGCCGGCATCGTCTTCGTCGATGCCCTCGAACCGGCTGTCGAAGCGGCCGACGGTATGGCCCTCGTCACGCAGCAGCTCCTTGCGGAAACGGCTCAGGTCGATGCGCAGGTTCGCGCGTTTGACGAAATCCACAGACAGTCCGGTATAAGCGGCCAATTGCCTGGCGATCCGGTCGAACTCGGCTGTCGGCAGATTCTGGCCCTGGGCCAGCGCGGCGGCATAGGGGCCGGCGGCCCAGCGGCGGACTTCAGCCAGATAGGTCGGCAGGTCGGCCGGCGGCTGCGCCAGCTTGTGGTGATACCAGGCGGTGGCCGCATAACTGGGCAGATAGCCGACATATATCTCGTCGTAGCCGGGCATGCGGATGGCGTAGTTCAGGATCGAGGACATCAGGACCACGCCGTTGAGGCTCATGCCTCCCTCCTGCAGGGCATCGGCCAGGGCCGCCGAGCGGGTGGTGCCGTAGCTCTCGCCGAACAGGAATTTGGGCGAGTTCCAGCGATGATTGAGGGTCACATAGCGGGTAATGGCCCGGGCAAAGGCCGAGACATCCTGATCCACACCCCAGAAATCCTTGCCGGTGGCCTTGCCCAGTGGTCTGGAATAGCCGGTACCGACGGCATCGATAAAGACCAGATCGGACTTGTCCAGCAAGGACTGCGGATTGTCGATCAGCTTGTAGGGGGCAGGGCCGGTCGCTTGCGGGCTGGCGGTCAGCACGCGCTCGGGACCGATGGATCCCATGGCCAGCCAGAAGCTGGCCGCACCCGGGCCTCCGTTGTACAAGAAGGTGACCGGCCGCTGTCCGGCCGGGGCGTCGGGCCGGGTATAGGCGATATAGAACACCTGGGCCTGGGGCTGATTGGCCGCATCCCTGATCAGCAGCGTGCCGGCGGTGGCCTGATAGGCGATCCGCCGGCCATGCAGCGTGATCGCATGGCGCGTGACCGAGGTGCGTTCAAGGTCGGTCTGCGGGTTGGTCGGGGCCGGCGTGGCGGCCTTGCCGAAACCGGTGAAGCCGGCCAGACCCAGTGTCATGGCCAGCAGGAAAACATGATTGCAACGCATGGACAGCCCCGTCAAAGGTGTGGATTTCCCCTTTGCCGAGTATGCGTCGATGCGATCGTCCGCAGACCGTGGCAGAAGTCATGGCCCGGTCGGCGGAGGGCGGTCAGATCCAGATCACCAGCAGAGCCAGCAGGATCAGGGCGGCGTACTTCAGCCCGTAGTACAGGCGGATGTTGTGGGCACGCAGTGCCTTGGAGCGCAAGCGCAGGACATAGAAATGGCCGAACAGCTTGTTGACCCCGCCTGTCTTGTCGCCCTCCATGTTCGGCGAGGCGCCGGCGGCCAGCAGATGTTTGGCGACGAAGCGGTTGAAGGCGGTGGCCCAGCGGTACTTCATCGGGCGTTCCACATCGCAGAACAGGATCACCCGGTCATGATCGGTCCTGTTTTCGGCGAAGTGGACAAAGGTTTCATCGAACATCGTCCATTCGCCATCGCGCCAGCTGTACTTCTGGCCATCGACCGAAATAAAGCAGGCATCGTCGTTGGGCGTGTCCAGGCCCAGATGCAGCCGGATCGATCCGGCGAAGGGATCACGGTGCCGGCGCAGTTCGCTGCCTGGAGGCAGCTCGGCAAACATGGCTGCCTTGACCGAGGGAATCTTGCGCAGCAGTTCGGTGGTCACCGGGCACAGGGTCGCGGCCGAGGGATGAGCCTCGTCGTACCATTTCAGATAGAAACGCTTCCAGCCACGGCGAAAGAAAGAGTTGAAGCCGGCATCATTGTAGGAGTCCGAAGCCTTGATCTGCTGCTTCTCGCGCAGGTCGATGGCTTCCTGGCGGATTTCGCGCCAGTTCCGGCGCAGTGCCTCAAGTTCGGGGAAGTACTGTTCAGGAACCAGAAACGGTGTGGTGGGAACCTTGGAACACAAGTACATGACCACGTTGATCGGGGCCATGAACGAGGAATGATCGAGCACCTGACGCCCGAAGCCATAACGGACCCGGCCACGCAGGTGAATATACAGGACGCTGAGAAACAGCAGCCCGACGATGGTCCATTTGATATACGCCATAGATCGAATCAGTATCCGGACACGATCGGGCATTCTCCCATGTTACGCCCGGATCTGTGTGAAACCCGGCGTGCGGGCTTGGCCAACTGTTAAGGACGTCACGTTTTTCCGGCCCATGCCGGAGCGCATGGCCGATGCCGCGGCGGAGCCGGGCGCTGTCTGCGGGCCGTCGGGGCTTCGGACTCAATGCCCGGCGGAGGCAGGCAGCAACTTGATTTCGTAAAGATAGGGCCAGCACTTGCCGGTCACGAACAGGCGGTCATGCTCGGCATCCCAGGCGATGCCGTTCAGCACGTCGTCGGTGGGGTTGGCCAAGGGCGTGGAGGCCGGCAGCAAGTTGCCGAAATCGATATCGGCGGTGACATGGCCCGTCCGCGGATCGATTACCACGATATGCCGGGTCAGCCAGACATTGGCATAGATCCGGCCCTTGACCCACTCCAGCTCGTTGAGCCGCGGTACCGGCCGGCCGTTTTCCGTCACGCTCAGCGAGCCGGTCTGCTGCAGGCTCTGCGGGTCCAGCAGGCGCAGGGTCGAGCTGCCGTCGCTCATGATCAGCTGATGGTCGTCGTGAGTCAGGCCCCAGCCTTCGCCCCGGTAGTGGAAACTGCCGGTGCGTCGCAGGCTGGCCAGGTCGTAGCTGAAGCCGACTTCGGTACGCCAGGTCAGCTGGATGAGCCGCGAGCCCCAGTTGACGATGCCCTCGCCGAAATACTCCGGATCCAGGCTGATCTGCTGCAGTACCTTGCCGCTTTCCAGATCCAGCTTGCGGATGAAGGATGCGCCATTCATGCCCGTGCTTTCGTACAAGGCGCCATGGGCGTAGAACAGGCCCTCGGTGAAGGCCTCGCGGCTGTGCGGATAAATGTGTACCACCTTGTAGCCGGGGTGGGCCACGACCTCGGCGGCCGGTGCGGACAGCGGGCACAGGGTGGCGATGAGCAGCAGCAGGCAGGCAATCGGGCGCATGGGCAGAGATGTGCTTGAAGGGGAAGTGTCCGGCGCGGATACGCCAGTCCGGGATCCTGCGCCAGCGATCCGGCGCAGGCAAGCCGCGGTGTCGGTCAGTCCAGGCGGCGAACCCGGAAATTGCGGCCTTTGATGCGACCTTTGCGCAGCCGCTCCTGGGCGGCTTCGAAGTGGGCGCGGGCAATCGCCACATAGGCGCGGGTGGCATAGACATCGATCTTGCCCACCGCGGCGGCGGGCAGCCCGGCATCACCGGTCAGGGCGCCCATGATATCGCCGGGGCGCAGCTTGTCCTGTTTGCCGGCATCAATGACCAGGGTCCGCATCGGAGCCGGCTTCGGCGGCTTGCCGCCGCGGTTGCGCGAAGGAGCGGGGCGGCAGGGCGGCAGCGGGCCCAGCACCTCGGCGAAGCTCGCCAGCCGGCCCAGCTCGCGCGAGGTGACCAGGCTGATCGCCAGACCATGCTGGCCGGCTCGTCCGGTACGACCGATCCGGTGGGTATGGGTCTGGGGATCATGGGCCAGGTCATGGCTGATCACCAGCGGCAGGCTGTCGATGTCCAGACCACGTGCGGCAACATCGGTGGCGACCAGGATGGCGCAGCTGCGATTGGCAAAGCGGACCAGCACTTCGTCACGGTCGCGCTGTTCCATTTCGCCATGCAGGGCCAGCGCGGAGAAGCCGGCCTTGATCAGGGCGTCGGCCACTTCCTCGGAGCCGCGGCGGGTATTGGAGAAAATCAGGGCGGAATCGACCAGCTGCAGGCTCATCAGGGTCGCGACCAGCTCGTTCTTGCGCGCCGGTTCGACCTCGTAGAACTGCTGCTCGATCACGGTCGAGGGCACCTCGGTATCCACCGTGATTTCCGCCGGATCCTGCTGCAGCCGTCGGCTGGCGGCGCGGATTTCGTCGGGATAGGTAGCCGAGAACAGCCAGGTGCGATGCAGCTTGCCGATCCGCCCGGCAATGTCGTTGATGGCTTCCTCGAAGCCCATGTCCAGCATGCGGTCCGCCTCGTCCAGCACCAGGGTGGTCACTCCGCCGCCATGCAGGCTGCCACGCTTGAGATGTTCCTGGATCCGGCCCGGCGTGCCGACCACGATATGCGGATCATGGCTGAGCGAGGCCAGCTGCGGTCCCAGCGGCATGCCGCCGCACAAGGTCAGGATCTTCACGTTGGGAATCGCGGCGGCCAGCTTGCGCAGCGACTTGGCGACCTGGTCGGCCAGTTCGCGGGTGGGGCACAGCACCAGCCCCTGCAGGCGGATGGTATCGACCTCCAGCTGCTGCAGCAGGCCCAGGCCGAAGGCAGCGGTCTTGCCGCCGCCGGTGCGGGCCTGGGCGATCAGGTCGCGGCCGTCCAGCATGGCCGGCAGGCTGGCGGTCTGGACGGGGGTCATGCTGGCATAGCCAAGGTTTTCGACGCTGGCCAGCAGGGCGGGGCGCAGCGGTAAGGAGTCGAATCGGGTCATGCCGGGGATGATCGCATGGGGCGGGGGCAATGTCCCGCCCGCAGCCCTGGCCGACTTCAGTCCAGCCTGACCTTGGGCTGGCTCAGCCGGTTGATGCGATCGGCGATTATTCTCAGCCCGGTTCGCCACCAGCCGTACAGGTCGACCTGGAAGCGGCGATACAGGAACAGATGCCCGAGCTGGGCGAAGCGCCCCTTGATGAAGCCGCGCTTGAAAAAGCCGTAGTTGCCCAGCACCCCGAAGGCGTTGTAGTCGCTGAGCGAGACGATCTTGCCCATGTCGTGGTATTCGAACGGGGGCGAGGCCTGACCGGCCAGGCGCCGTGGCAAGGCTTCGGCCAGATATTTTGCCTGCTGGTTGGCGACTTGCGCGGTGGTCGGCAAGGGCATGGTCTCGCCCGGAAAGGTCAGGGCCGCGCAATCGCCGATGGCATAGATGCGGTCGTCACGGCGGGTCTGCAGCTGGGTGTTGATCACCAGCCGGCCGTTGCGCATGCTTTCCAGCCCGTCGATGCCGTGCAGAAATTCAGGTGCCTTGACGCCGGCGGCCCAGACCTTGATCCGCGCGGGCAGCTGCCGGCCGTCCTTGAGGCTGACGCCTTCGGCATCGACGCTGGCGACCTGGGCGCCGGTCATCACTTCCACGCCGACCTTGGCCAACTGCTCCGTAGCCTGCTGCACGACATTGTCGGGGAAACCGGCCAGGATATGGTCCTGCATCTCGATCAGATACAGCTTGAAGTGCGCATGGGCATCGGGGACCCCGTAACCGTCGATCAGCTCCAGCATGTGACTGACCTCGGCGGCCAGCTGCACTCCGGTGGCACCGCCGCCGATGATGGCCAGGCCGCCGGTTTCACTTGAATGGATCGCGCGCAGCAGTTCCAGCCGCAGCTTGCTGTTGAAGACGCGGGCCTCGCGGCGACCTTCGATGAAGTCGCAATGAGCCTGCACACCGGGGGTTCCGAAGTCATTGGCGCGGCTGCCCACGGCAAGCACCAGATAGTCATAACCGACTTCACGCTCGGGCAGGCTGACCTGACCGTTGATGTCGGTGACCGGGGCCAGGGTGATCCGCCGCGAGGTGCGGTCCAGTGCCGTCATACGTCCGGGCATGAAGTGGAAATGCCGGTTGGCGGCCTGGGCCAGATAAGCGGTCTGCTGGATGCCTGCATCGTAGGTACCGGCGGCCACGGTGTGCAGCATCGGCTTCCAGACATAGGCCGCGTCCATGTCGGCAAGAATGATTTCAGCGCGGCCGGGGCGGCCCAGGTCGCGTCCCAGCTGGGTGGCCAGGGCCAGACCGCCCGCGCCACCGCCGACGATGACGATGCGGGGCACGGTCGAAGATGTGGAGGTGGCTTGCATGAGTCAGTATTCGCCGGGTTCAGGACTGGGCAAACCAGTCTATCCCGGCGCATGCATGTCCCGACGCGGCTTATGACCGCAGGCCGACACCCTTGGACAGCAGTCGCAGGCCGACCGCGCCAAGGCCCAGCACGAACAGGGCCATGACCACGAAGGCGGTACCCAGGCCGACATCGCTGACACCCAGCACGCCGTAACGGAAGGCATTCACCATGTACAGGATCGGATTCACCATCGAGATGTCGCGCCAGGGCTGCGGCAGCAGATCCACCGAGTAGAACACGCCGCCCAGATAGGTCAGCGGGGTCAGCACGAAGGTGGGCACCAGGGCGATGTCGTCGAACTTCTTGGCATAGACGGCATTCACGAATCCGGCCAGCGAGAACACCGTGGCGCCCATCAGCACGGCGGCCAGGGTGATCAGCGGATGGACGATATGCAAATGGGTGAAGAACAGGGCGATCAGCAGCACCAGGATGCCGACGATCAGGCCGCGCAGCACCGAGCCGGCGACATAGCCGCCCAGAATGACCCAGTTCGGCATCGGCGAGACCAGCATTTCCTCGACGTAGCGACCGAATTTGGCGCCGAAGAACGAGCTGGAGATATTGCCGTAGCTGTTGGTGATGATACTCATCATCACCAGGCCCGGCACGATGTACTGCATGTAGCTGAAACCGTGCATGGTGCCGATCCGGCTGCCGATCAGGCGGCCGAAGATCACGAAATACAGGGTCATGGTAATGACCGGCGGTATCAGGGTCTGGGTCCAGATCCGCAGGATCCGCATCACTTCGCGGCGGACGATCGTGCCCAGCGCGATCAGGTTGGATGAGCTGCTCATGCCGAAGCCTCCTGTTGCCGGGTATCGGCATGACGGCCGCGCTCGACCAGTTGCACGAACAGTTCTTCCAGACGGTTGCTCTTGTTGCGCATCGAGGTGATCGTGATTCCGCAGGTCGACAAGGCCGCAAACAGGCTGTTCAGATCGTGGCTCTTGGCCATTTCCGCTTCCAGGGTGCTGGCATCCACCCGCCGCAGACGGATGCCGGGGATGTCGGGCAGAGCGGCCGGCAGGGTGCTGGCCGCCACGTCGAGCACGAAGGTTTCACCCTCCAGCCGGGCCAGCAGGGATTTCATGTCCGTGTTCTCGACGATCCGGCCATGATCGATGATGGCGATATTGCGGCACAGCTGCTCGGCCTCTTCCAGATAGTGGGTAGTGAGAATGACCGTGGTGCCGGCGGCATTGATGCCGCTGACAAACTGCCACATGCTGCGACGGATCTCGATATCCACGCCGGCCGTGGGTTCGTCGAGGATCAGCAGCTTGGGTTCGTTCATCATCGCCCGGGCGATCATCAGCCTGCGCTTCATGCCACCCGACAAGGTACGGGCCTGCAGATGCGCCTTGTCCCACAGGCGAAGCTCTTTCAGATACCGTTCGGCGCGTTCGGCGGCCTTGGCGCGCGGAACGCCATAGAAGCCGGCCTGATTGACGCAGATGTCGAAAGGTTTCTCGAAAACATTGAAATTGATTTCCTGCGGAACCAGTCCGACCAGTCGCATGGCGGCGCTGCGTTGTTCATGCAGCGACACGCCAAAGATGCGGGCATCACCGCCGCTGGCATTGACCAGCGAGGACAGAATGCCGATCAGGGTCGATTTGCCGGCGCCGTTGGGGCCGAGCAGGGCGAAGAAATCGCCGGGCTGGACGGTGAGACTGACGCCTTTCAGCGCCTCCACGCCATTGCTGTAGATCTTGCGAAGAGCGTTGACTTCCAGGGCAGGAACGGTATCGCGCATGATGTCGGCCATTGGAACAAGTCTTTGATTATAGCAGCCAGCCGGCCATCTTGATGCAGGCCTCGAGCAGGACAGGCGGGTGGAGATGCAGCCGGTTCGCGACCATGGCGCCTGGCAAGGGTGGATGTATGGGGAGATCACCGCTTGACTCCAGTCAATCTGTATTGTTGTATTGATACACAAATACTTTGCGCGCATCCAAGGCCGGATGCCGTATGCATGCCTGAGGGGGCTGAGGGATGGTGATGCGGAAACGATGGGCGCGGATCTGGCGGGTTGCGGGAGTCTGTGTACTGCTGGGGGCTGCCCTTCATGCATGGCGCGAGCCTGCCGCGCCATCGCCGCCTGCGGCGGGGCCGGCGAGATCGACGACGGACCCGGTGCCCGCCGCGCCCGCCCATTGGCGGCTGGGGCGGGTTGATCTGCATGCCTGCACGCTGCCGGCCCCCGCGGGTGGCGGCAGTCCCGCGGCCTGGTGCGGGCAATGGCCGGTGGCGGAAAATCCGGCGCATCCGGAGGCGCGCACGATCCGGCTGCGCCTGGCCGTGATCCGTTCCGACGCCCAGACTCCGGCCGCCGATATGGTGACGGTGCTGGCCGGAGGCCCGGGGCAGGCCGCGACCGAAGCCTGGTCGCAGCTGGCAGCTGGCCTGCGGGGGCTGACCGCGCATCGCAATGTGCTGCTGCTGGACCAGCGCGGTACCGGCGGTTCGAATCCGCTGACGTGTCACGATGATCAGAGCCGGTCCGATTCCATCACGCAAGACGACGCAGCGCTGATCAGGGCTGAGGCAAGCCAGTGCGCCGAACGCCTGTCACGGAAGGCCGATCTGCGGATGTATACCACCACGCTGGCGATCGGGGATCTGGAGCAGGTGCGACAGGCGCTGGGCGCACCTCGGCTTGACCTGATCGGCATTTCCTATGGCACGCGTGTCGCGCAGCAATATGCAGGAAGCTACCCGGCAGCCGTGCGCAGCATCGTGCTGGACAGCGTGGTCCCCAATGCATTGGCGCTGGGACAGGATCACGCGGCCAATCTGGACGCGGCGCTGCAGGCCCAGGCGCGGCGCTGCGAATCCGAGCCGGGCTGTAGGCGGCGCTTCGGTGACCCCTATGCTGAATTGCGCCAATTGCAGCGGCAATTGCAGGCGCATCCACAGACACTGAACCTGCATGACCCTCAACGGTACACCGTGGGACAGGCGAGTCTGAGTGCCGATACGCTGGCCATCGTGGCGCGGATGTTCGCTTACTCGCCTCTGACCATGGCGGTGCTGCCGTTGTCGGTGGATGCGGCGATCCATGGCAACGCCGAACCGTTGACGGCGCAGGCCCGATTGCTGCAGGGGCGTCTGAGCGACTCGATGAGCTCGGGGATGGGCTATGCGGTCAGCTGCAGCGAGGATGCCGACCTGCTGCATACCCGTTCCGCCGATCAGCATACCTTGCTTGGCAATCGATTCGTGAGCACCCTGCAGGCGATCTGCTCGGTGTGGCCCAAGGGCGACCGCCCCCCTGGATTCCATCGTGATTTTCGCAGCGCGGCGCCGGTCCTGCTGTTGTCAGGTGAATTTGATCCTGTCACTCCGCCACGGTACGCCCGCCAAGTGGCTTCCGGTCTGCCGCATGCGCGGCTGCTGGTGCTGAAAGGGCAGGCCCACAACGTCATCCTTGCTGGCTGCACGCCGCGCCTGGTAGCGCACTTCATCGCGCAGGCCGACGTCGCGGCTTTCGACGACAGTTGCCTGCAGGGCATGCAGGCCCCGCCGTTCTTCACTGATTTCAACGGAGCCGCTCCATGATCGAGGTCCAGCAGTTGCGCAAGTCGTTCGCCGAGGTCGAAGCCGTCCGCGATGTGAGCTTCCGTGCCGAGGATGGCCAGATCACCGGCCTGCTAGGACCCAACGGGGCGGGCAAGACCACCACGCTGCGGATGCTCTACACCTTGATGCGGCCAGACCACGGCACGATACGTATCGACGGCCTTGATGCCGTGGCCGAGCCACTGGCGGCAAGGCGGCGGCTTGGTGTGCTGCCCGATGCGCACGGTCTGTACAAGCGGATGACGGCACGCGAGAACATCGACTATTTTGCCCGCCTGCAGGGTCTGGCACCGGAGCCGGCTCGCCGCCGCGGGCAGCAGCTGATCGACGAACTGGGCATGACCGAATTCGCTGATCGGCGCAGCGAAGGCTACTCGCAGGGGCAGCGCATCAAGACGGCGATCGCCCGGGCCCTGGTGCATGATCCGGCCAATGTCCTGCTGGATGAGCCCACCAACGGACTGGACGTGATGGCTACGCGCGCCTTGCGCCGCTTTGTTCTGTCGTTGCGCGAGCAGGGCCGGTGCGTATTGCTGTCCAGCCATGTGATGCAGGAAATCGCCGCGGTCTGCGACCGGGTGGTGGTGATCGCCGCAGGCCGGGTGATCGCGATCGACAGTCCGGAAGGGCTGCGGGAACGCACCGGTGAAGCCAGCCTGGAAGATGCTTTTGTCCGACTCATCGGAAGTGGCGAGGGTCTGGCCGCATGAACATCCATTTCGCAAAGTCGCCCCTTCTGACGATCTGGTGGAAAGAGGTCAGGGAAAACCTGCGTGATCGTCGGGCGGTGCTCAATGCCCTGGTCATCGGTCCACTGCTGACGCCGCTTCTGCTGCTGGTGCTGATCCAGGTGCTGGTGCAGCGCGAAAGCCGGCAGTCGGACCGGCCCGTCACCATTCCGGTTGTCGGTGCGCAATACGCTCCGGCGCTGATCGGGTTTCTTGCCGAGGGCGGTATCCGGGCAGGTTCCGCCATCGCCGACCCGGAACAGGCCGTGGTGGATCGGGATCAGGACGTGGTCCTGCGGATCTCGCCGCAGTGGTCAGCCCAGATCGCGCGCGGCGAGCCGGCCGGGATCCAGCTGATTCATGATTCCTCGCGCAGCGACGCGCAGGCAACGGTGGATCGCGTCAGCAAACGCCTGCAGGCCTGGTCGGCCCAGCAGGCGGCGCTGCGTCTGCTGGCGCGTGGCATGGATCCAGCCATTGCCAGTCCACTGGCCATCTCGGATCGTGACCAGTCGACCTCGCGCAGCCGTGCCGGTCTGATGTTCTCGATGCTGCCTTATCTTTTGATACTGACGGTGCAGATGGGAGGCATGTATCTGGCGATCGACCTGACCGCTGGCGAGCGGGAGCGGCAGTCGCTGGAACCGCTGCTTGTCAATCCGGTGGCGCGCTGGAAAATTCTGCTGGCCAAGCTGGCCGCGACCTCCAGTTTCGCCTTTGCCAGCCTGGTGCTGAGCGTACTGGCATTCGGTCTGGTCGGATATGGTCTGCCTTCCGCAAAACTGGGCTTTGAACTGCACCTGGGGCTGCGCTTCATGTTCACCGCCTGGTGGATGATGCTGCCGTTGACCGTTTTCCTGGCCGGTTTGCAGATCATGGTGGCGGGGTTCGCCAAAAGCTATCGCGAAGCCCAGACCTATCTGGGGCTGCTGTCCCTGGTGCCGGCCTTGCCCAGCCTGTTCCTGAGCCTGTTGCCGTTCAAGGCCAGCGCATGGATGTATGCCGTTCCGGTGCTGTCACAGAACCTTGGCATCGTCGAACTGCTGCGATCAGGGCAGGTGGCATGGCTGCCGCTGGGCCTGTGTTTTGCCGGCACCAGTCTGCTGGCGGTGCTGGTGGTGATCATCGCGATCCGGGTTTTCGATAGCGAACGGATGGCCATTTCCAGCTGAAAGCACACCGGCCGATGTGTGCATGAGTCGTGAAAATAGAGGTCAGTAATGTGATTGATATCACTATTGACATTCATTGCGTGATTCATGACACTCGATTCGCGACAAGCCGTCGGCTCCGCTCCGGGGCGCGGGTGGGTCGCGCCACGCTGATCCAGCCAAGGCACACGGAAGCTGCCAACGGCCTGTCGGGATACGGTTGGTCCGTATATTTCATGTCAAGGAGGATAAAGTGAAAACATTGACTCTGGCCGCCACTGCGGTCGCTGCATTCGGGCTTTCGGCCCTGTCCACGCCCAGCCGCGCTGCGGATGGACTGATCAACTTCAATGGCCAGATCACGGCCCAGACCTGCGATATCAGCGGCAATGGCGGAGGGGTCGACTTCACGGTCACCCTGCCTACCGTCTCCCAGCAGACTTTGTCGGCGGCGGGGCAGTGGGCCGGGCGAACGCCCTTCAACATCGCGCTCAGCAATTGCTCGCCGGCGACCGGCAATGTGGCCGTCTATTTTGAACCGGGGAGTACCGTCGACCTGCGCACCGGCCAGCTGTTGAACGACACGGGTGACGGTCAGGCCACCAATGTCGAGCTGCAGTTGCTGAATCAGGACACCACGGCCATCACCCTGGGGGCTGCCGATCTGGCGGCGACCAACTCCAAATCGGTGGCCCTCGAGGATGGTGCCGCCACCCTGAACTACTATGTGCAGTACGTGGCCGTGAACGGTGCTTCCACCGATGGTCTGGTGGCCAGTCGGATCAATTACACCATCGCTTACGAGTAAGCGGTTCGCAGGCGGACCGGAGCTTTCCGGTCCGCCTTCCGTCGGGGCTGTTCCAGGGATATCCATCATGAATGCCGGCCAGTGCGTGGCACGGTGTCTGGCGGTTCTTGCCTTGATCGCGGGTCGGAACGCCAGCGCTGATGTGGTCATCAACAGTACGCGTGTCATCTATCCCGCCGAGGCGAAAGAGGTGACCATCAAATTGGACAATCGCGGCCAGACGCCATCGTTGATCCAGGCTTGGCTGGACGCAGGCGATGCCCGGCAGAGTCCGGAGCAGGCCCGGACGCCCTTCGTGATCACGCCGCCGATTTCTCGGATCGAGCCGCATCGCGGCATGAGTCTGCGTCTGATGTTCGCCGGGGCACCGCTGGTGCAGCAGCGGGAGTCGGTGTTCTGGCTGAACGTGCTGGAAGTCCCGCCGATGCCGGCGAAGGGTTCGGGGCGCAACTATCTGCAGCTGGCGATCCGCTCGCGGATCAAGGTGTTTTACCGGCCGGAAAAACTGCCGGGTCGGGCACTGCTGGCCTACCGGCAATTGCAGTGGACACTGCACAAGGATGACGCGGGACGCATCCAGCTGGAGTGCAGCAATCCATCGCCTTACTTCGTCTCCTTCAGCACGGTCGCGGCCGCCGTGCCTGCCACGACGGTTTCATGGCGCAGCCGGCACGGCGGGATGGTCGCCCCCGGTGGCACGCAGCGCTTCGAACTGGAGGGGACCGCGGCATCGCTGCCCACGCATGGAGATATCCGTTTCACCACCATCAATGATTACGGAGGCAGTGACGAGCACATCGGTCACTTCTGAGTAGTGATCGGCATGGTCTTGCATCGCAAGGACGCGATGTGGCTGTTCATTCTGCGAAAAGGATTTCAGCTGATGAGGAGTGATGCCCCCGAGCTGCGCGTTGCTTTGTGCCGTCCGGCGGATACGGATTCCGGATGTCTTCAAGCGGCGGGGCGGCGAGCCGCCCTGGCGGTCCTGCTGGCGGCGGTGTCGCCGGCCGTGGTTGCCTGGCCGTCGGCGGCCCTGGATCCGACGGCATCGGCGGCAGCTCCTGCCCCGACCGACGCCAGTTTCAACAGTGCTTTTCTGGCCGGACGCGCAAAGGGCCTGGACCTTGGCCGTTATGCACACGGCAATCCGGTGGACCCGGGGAGCTACAGCGTGGATATCCATGTGAATGGCGACTGGATCGGTCGCCGCAGCATCCGCTTCGTGGCGGTACCGGCCAGCATGACGGCCTGGCCTTGCTTCACCTCCGGGCAGCTGGATGAGCTGGGTATCAAGCCCGCCGCCGTGGCGGGCATGAAAGCGTCGGCCGACAGCCGCTGCCGCTTGTTGCCGGAGTGGGTCGATCAGGCGAACGCCCGCTACGATAGCAGCGAAATGCGGCTGGATCTGTCCGTGCCGCAAGTGGCCCTGCAGCGCCAGGCACGCGGTTATGTCGAACCCCAATATTGGTCGCACGGGATTGTGGCGGGGTTTCTCAATTATTCGGTGAATGTCTATCAGTATCGGATGGAGGGTCGAAGCATGGACTTTCATCCCGATCCGCAAGTGCCGCCGGGCGCTCTGGATCCGGTGACCGGGCGGCCGCTCGAGGACGGCAGGAGATATCGCCGCCCGACGGGTATCGAGCAGACTTCGGCCTATGCCGGGCTGGATGGCGGCTTCAACCTCGGTGCCTGGCAGTTCCGGCACACTTCGGCCTTCAACTGGCAGTCCGGCTATGGCGGACGCTGGCAGAATATCGCCAGCTATGCCCAGTATTACTGGCCGTCCGCGCGAACCCAGTTGTTGCTGGGCGATGCCTATACCAACGGCGAGCTGTTCGATGCCATCGCCTATCGCGGAGTACAGGCCCGCACCGACGACCGGATGTTTCCGGACTCCCTGCGCGGCTATGCACCGATCGTGCGCGGTGTGGCAACCAGCAATGCACGGGTGGAAGTGCGCCAGAATGGTTATGTGATCTACCAGATCACGGTGGCGCCGGGACCGTTCGAGATCCGCGACCTGTACCCGACCGGTTATGGTGGCGACCTGCAGGTGCGGATTACCGAGGCGGACGGGTCGCAGCGACAGTTTTCGGTGCCCTATGCGTCGGTGGCACAGTCGCTGCGACCGGGCATCAGTCGGTACAGCGCGATGATGGGCAAGGTGCGCGAGCAGAGCCTGCATTTCCGGCCGATGATGATGCAGGGCACGTTCCAGCGCGGCATCAGCAACAGCCTGACCGGCTATGCCGGCGCCCTGGCCAGCTCCGGATATGTGTCGGCGCTGGCCGGGGCGGCGGTGATGACACGTGCCGGTGCCTTCTCGCTGGATGTGACCGGGGCCAGTCTGCGGCTGCCCGGGTACGGAAGTCGCAACGGGCAGAGCTTCAAGTTCGGTTTCAGCAAGTTTGTCCAGCCCACCGGGACCCAGTTCGCCTTGGCCGCCTACCGGTATTCCACCTCCGGCTTCATGGGCTTGCGCGACTATCTTTATGCGCGCGACCAGATCGCGGCAGACCCCGTCGGACGATATGCCATCCAGCGGCAACGCAGCCGCTTCGAGCTGACGCTGAACCAGTCGCTGGGATCGGGTGGCGGGTCGATCTACGCGACGGGATCGACTCTGGATTACTGGGGCGACGGTCGCCGGGCCAGTCAGTACCAGCTGGGCTACAACAATGTGTGGCGGCGCCTGCGCCTCAACTACAACCTGTCGGCATCGCGTCTGCGCGACCTGGCCGGGCGTTCGGAGATTCAGTATTTCCTGACCCTGTCGCTGCCGCTGGGCTATGGCAGCCACGCCCCTCAGCTCAACAGCGCGATCACCCGCAGCGATCGCGGCCATACCCAGGAGCAGCTGGGCGTGACCGGCTCGCTTGGCATCGACAACAATCTCAACTACGGACTGACCATGCAGCACGACTCTCGTGACGGCGGCGGCACCGAAGGCAGTGCCAATGTCCAGTACCGCAGTCCTTATTCACAGCTCAGCGGCAGCTATGGCCAGGGCGGCAGCTACCGGCAGGCGTCGCTGGGCGCGGTCGGCTCGGTGGTGGTGCATGGCGGCGGCCTGAGCTTCAGTCCGCAAACCGGCGACACCATGGCCATTGTTCATGCAGCCGGTGCCCGCGGCGCCCGGGTCTCGAATTATTCGGGCTTGCGCATCGATCGCTGGGGCCATGCCGTGATTCCCTATCTGATTCCCTATCGGCAGAACACCGTGCAGATTGATCCGCAGGGACTTTCCACCGATATCGAGCTGGATGACACCAGCCAGCAGGTCGCGCCGTATGCCGGTGCGATCGTGAAACTGGACTTCCAAACCCGCCAGGGCCGGGCCGTGCTGATCGACAGCCGGGCACCGGACGGCTCGCCGCTGCCGTTTGCCGCGCCGGTCTTCGATGCCGCCGGGCATCAGGTCGGCCTCGTCGGGCAGGCCAGCCAGTTGTACGTGCGCTCGATGCCGGATCAGGGCCGGCTGCAGGTGCAATGGGGCGAGCAGCCGTCCGAACGCTGCGAGATCCATTATCAGTTGCCGCCGCGCAAGGCGGCCGGAGCCGCGTATTACCAGACCATCCGGCAGGCTTGCACGGCCATGGCCGCTGCCGTCGATCTGCCCGCAGGGAGGAAATAGGCATGAGCGAGCATCCCGCCGTTTCACGCCGGCTGGCAGGCCGGTATCCGGGCTGGCTGATGCTGGTGGCCGTCTTGTTGTGGGGACATGGCCTGCACGCGGCCTGCAGCATTCCTGCGACGTGGCAGGAGCGGATCGTGAACCTGAATATCGGTCGGGTCATCACCTATCCGTCGATCGCCGTCGGTGGCGAGCTGGCGATCCGTTCCTTCGACATCAACAACAACAATACCTATGCGATCTGCAATTCCACCGCGCCCACCGACTTCATCGGGGCCTTGAGCATGGGGCAGCAAGCGGTGCCAGGCATGGATCACGTCTATGCCACCAACCTCGCTGGCGTGGGGCTGCGGATGGCCCTGGTTTCCAATGCCGGAGCCATCAACTGGTATCCGTTCACCCTGCAGGCGAATCGCAATGCGTTCTACAGCTTCCGCGGCTGGCGGCTGCGGGTGGAACTGGTCAAGACCGCGGCGGATATCGCGACCGGGGATCTGACGCCAGGCATTTATTCGACCTACTACAACACGGCCTCGGGGCCCGGGCGACGGATCATGTCGGCTCGCATTATCAGTGGCGGGGTCAGCATCGTGGCGCCGTCCTGCACGGTCGATCCCGGCTCGAAGACTATCGCGGTGGATTTCGGCAGTGTGCCGGCCGGCGCTTTTCATGGGGTCGGCAGCACGGCGGCGGAACGTGAGTTCACGATACGTTTGAATTGCAATCGCAGCGTCGACACCGTCGATGTGCGTCTTGATGCCAGCACCGATCCCGGCCAGGCACCGGGCGTGTTGCAGTTGTCACCGACGACGCCGGTCGCCGCCGGCATCGGCATCCAGTTGCTGGACGGACGCAGCGATACCCCGGTCAGCTTCGGCGGTGACGGCCTGGAGCTGGGTACCGCCACCGATGGCAGCATGAGTCTGCCGCTGAAAGCGCGGTACTACCAGACCGGAACCCCGATCAGGGCCGGCCCGGGCAATGGTACCGCAACCTTCACCCTGCAGTATCAATAGATGCCACCGGGATGGCGGGGCGGTCGACCGGGGCCGTCAGTATCTGGCGGTGGCGCTCAGGCCGGCTGCCACTGCCGGGTATGGCGCTCGACCAGATCGGCCAACTGCCCGACCTGGGCCGGTGCGTCATTGAGGGCAGGGATGTAGCGCAGATCGCCGCCGCCGGACTCGATGAACAGCTCGCGGTTCTGCATCGCGATCTCCTCAAGCGTCTCCAGACAGTCCACCGCGAAGCCCGGGCAGGCTACATCCAGCTTGCCGATCCGCTCGGCACCCAGGCGGCGCACGGTTTCATCGGTATAAGGATGCAGCCACCGCTCGCGCCCGACCCGTGACTGGAAGCTGACCGTCATCGCCGTCTCCTCCAGACCCAGGCGCCGGCGCAACAGCTCCGCGGTCGTCAGGCACTGCTGCTGGTAGGGATCGCCGGCCCGGACATAGCGCTCGGGAATGCCATGGAAGGACAGCAGCAGGTGGTCGCCGCGGCCATGGTCTTGCCACCAGTTCTCGATCGAGCCGGCGAGGGCCTCGATATGCGCCGGATCGGCATGGTAGTCGTTGATGGTGCACAATGCGGGCGGATATCGCATCCGCTTGACCGCATCGGCGACGGCATCGATGACCGAGCCGGTCGAGGTGGCCGAGTATTGCGGATAAAGGGGGAGCACCAGCAGTCGGTTCACGCCCTGGGCCTGCAGCTGATGGATGGCATCGGCTACCGCCGGGCGACCATAGCGCATGGCCAGCGCCACCCGCGGAGGGTGGGGCAGGCGTTGCTCCAGCTCCTGCTGCAGGGCCAGGCTCAGGCGCTCGCTGCCGACCCGCAGCGGCGAGCCTTCCGGGGTCCAGATCTTGGCATAAGCGTGCGCCGAGCGGCGGGGCCGGATGCGCAGGATCACCCCGTGCAGCACCAGCCACCACAACCAGCGCGGCGCTTCGATGACGCGGCGATCACCCAGGAACTCGGCAAGATAAGGACGGACCGCCTTGGCGGTGGGCGTCTCCGGTGTCCCCAGGTTGACCAGCAGCACGCCAGTCTGAACCGCGGTCGACGGCGCATCCGCCGCCATCTGGTGATATCTGCTGTAATAGTCGCCCATGACTCGAAGGATACCTGATTGATGTACGACAGACGGCATGATGCCCGGTACATGGACCAGGACATCCTCGTGACCCTTGTGATCAAGCATCGGCATGTCAGAAGCATGGAATGGCGCATGGTCCGGACTGGATCGGACTGTGTGGCCTCCCCACCCGTCGCCATGGAGTTGTCACGATGAAGAATCGCCGAGTATACCGGCTTGTCCTGCTTGCAGCCGCCGTTTTCAGTCTGTCGCTGCCCGTACTGGCCGATGTCAGCCCCGGCCAGCAGGCCAGTGATGCGGTACGCGTCATGCGTGAAATCATGGCCACGCCGGACAAGTCGATCCCGACCGACCTGCTGCGCGAGGCGCGGGCGGTGGCGGTGATTCCCGATGTCCTGAAGGTGGGCCTGATCTTCGGAGGCCGCCGCGGCGAGGGCCTGATCTCGGTCAAGCAGGCTGACGGCTCCTGGTCCTATCCCAGTTACGTGGTGATTGCAGGCGGCAGCTTCGGTCTGCAGATCGGGGTCTCCAAGACCGATCTGGTTCTGGTGTTCCGCACCCAGCGCGGGGTGGACTCTCTGGTGAGTGGCAAATTCACCATCGGTGCCGATGCCTCGGCGGCGGCGGGCCCGGTCGGGCGTTCGGCCGGTGCGGCCACCGATGGCGGCCTGAATGCGGAGATCTATTCCTATTCCCGTGCCAGGGGTCTGTTTGCCGGCATCGCGCTGGATGGTGCCGTGCTGAAGCCCGACTATGCCGCCAATGCCGCCATTTATGGCGAAGGCGTCACCCCGCGGCGGATCTTCGAAGGCGGTGTGGGTCAGGTGCCGGTCGCCGTCACCGAGTTCAGGGACCGCCTGAAAGCATACACGCAGCCTTGATTAGCGGTATCCTGTAGATTCCATTGGGCCACATCGCCCTGCGTGTGAGAAGAGGTAAAGACTATGCCTAGCACCCTGCATATCATTCTGCTGCTGCTGGTGGTGGTATTGATGTTCGGAACGAGCAAGCTGCGCAATCTGGGGTCGGACCTGGGTGGTGCGATCAAGAGCTTCAAGAAGGGCATGGAAGGTGATGAGCCGGCCAAGCCTTCCGATGAGCGCCTGCAGGCCGATCCGCCGCGTGAAACGGCCCAGACGACTTCGCAGCGTGAAACCCACGACGTCAAGTAAGCCTTGAGTCGGGCCTCATCCGGGATGGTGGAATGATCGAAATCAGCTTTGGAAAGCTGGTGCTGATTGCGGTTGTCGCGTTGATCGTGCTGGGACCCGAAAAGCTTCCTGGCGCGGCGCGGACCGTGGGCGCCTTGCTGCGTCGGGTGCGGACCGGCTGGGACAGCGTCCGCAGCGAGGTCGAACGCGAACTGGAAATCGAGGAAATCCGTCGCTCCGCCCGCGAAGCGGCCGAGCGTGCCGAAAGCATGAAAAAGCAATGGGATACCTCGATCCAGTCGGTGCATCAGGGCGCCAGCGAGCTGGACCAGCAGGTACGGCACGGCGTGCAGCCGGATGCCTCTGCGCAGGATCGGCCGCCATCGGCCGCAGGGAAGGCTACGGATACCGCTGCCGTTGTGCCTTCGACACAGGGAGTGTCACATGAGCGGACCTGATCTGAATGACCGGCTGGGCGATGTCGATCTCGAACAAGGCCTGTTCTCGCATCTGATCGAGCTGCGCTCCCGCCTGATGAAGGCGATCGGAGCCTTGCTGGTGGTGCTGGTGGTGCTGGTGCCTTTTGCCAATGATCTGTATTCCAGATTGGCGCAACCGCTGGTGGCCCGTTTGCCGCAGGGTGCGCACCTGATTGCCACCGAGGTGGCCAGCCCATTCACCACGCCGCTGAAACTGGCCTTTTTCGTGGCCTTGTTCATCGCCATGCCGGTGATTCTCTACCAGCTGTGGGCTTTCGTCAGTCCCGGCCTGTACAAGCATGAGAAGCGGCTGGCCCGGCCCTTGCTGGCGGCGGCCCTGATCCTGTTCTATTGCGGCGCGGCCTTCGCCTATTTTGCCGTGCTGCCGGCCGCTTTCCGCTTTCTGACGGCCGTCACGCCGCAGGGCGTGGAGATGATGACGGACATCACCCACTATCTCGACTTCGTGATGCTGATGTTCTTTGCCTTCGGCGCCTGTTTCGAGGTACCGGTGGCGGTAGTGATCGTGGCGGCCATGGGTGTCGTCAATCTGCAGCAGCTGCGCGGTGCGCGTCGCTATGCGGTGGTGGCGGCCTTTGTGATCTCGGCCTTCATCACGCCGCCGGACTTGACGTCGATGGTGATGCTGGCGGTGCCGATGTGTCTGCTGTACGAGCTGGGCCTGCTGGCCGTGCGCTGGCTGGTGAAGCCGGCGCCTGCGGACGAAGCCGCCGCGTGAGACAACGCCCCGGCGGCAAGCCGGGGCGATGCTGACAGACGGAAGTCCCTATCCCGTGGCGGGCGAGCCGCCTCAGCGGTGATGACCGCCGCCGCCTTCGTGCGGGTGCCCCTGTGGCGCCGGACGTGGCGCCGGCGCCGGATGAAAGACCGGTGCCTGATGCTGCTGGAACGATGGCTGGGGCCGGAAGGTCTGCCCGGCCGGTCGCATGCCGTTGCCGAAACCGCGCGGCTCCGGATGGAAGCCGCCTTCCTGGTGGAAGCTGGACTCCCGGTTGAATGGGGACGACCGCTGCTGCGGCGCCTCACCTGCCCGCTGGAAACCGCGGAAGCCTTCGGATTGCATGACCTGGCCGGGTGCTCGGGTACTGACATGCAGGCCCGCCGGTGGCTGGCGGGAACCGGCAGAATCATTGTGGATATAAGAGACGGGGTGGCTGTGCTGGCCGGCCATCGGTTGAGGGCTCCAGCCCGAACCGCCCTGGGGGCCGGCATGGGCCTGGAACGTAGGCCCGCGGCTCAGCTCCGGTGCAGATGCGGCGCCCTGGCCCCAGGCGTGGGCATTCAGGCGCTGGTTGAACTGCGGCGTCTGCCAGTGACCACCGGGCGGGCCATAGCCGCCACCGGGCCGGCCGATCGGGCCGCCTGCCGCCTGTCCTGCCCCCATGCCGACGGGGGGGCGGCGGAAGCCGCCGGCAGTGAAGCCTTGGCGATTGTCATGGATGCTGATGTTCTGGACGTCGTAATGGCGCTGGTCATAATAGACCGAGGGCGCGCGCCACCCGTCGATGCCGCCGCCCGGAGGCGGGGGGCCGCCCCAATGCATGCCCCAGTGGTGCCAGCCCCAAGGATGGGACAGCAGGGCGCCGACGGCAATGCCCGTGCCAAAACCGATCAGTCCCCCCGACCAGCCGGCATCAAAGCCGCCTTGGGCCTCGTAGTAGCCGGGCCATGCCCCGTAGTCCTCGCCATAGACCAGCGCCGGGTTGTAGCTGGGGACATAGACGACATCGGGCTGGGCCGGTTCGATTTCCACATAGCTCTGAGGCGCGGGCACCAGCTCGCCGGTGGTGACGGTCTGGGTCGTGACCGTGCGGCTGACCACGGTCTGTTGCGGCGTGTTCTTGAGGTGGCCCTGATTCATGGCACGATGGCGCAGGACCTGAACCGCATTCATCAGATCGGTGGAATCATTGGCATAGGCCCGGCCCAGGGCCGCTGTCCAGGCGGGACTGCGATCCATCTGGTTCAGCACGTCGGGAAAGCTGGCCAGTCCCTTGACGGCCGGATCCCAGGGTTGCGGTGTCAGGGCCGCCTGCAGGGCTGCCGCGTTCAGGCCGGGATTCTGCCGCAGCATGTCGGCTTCGGCCGCGATCTGGTCCGGGTGGGTGGCGGCCGCCAGCACCTGGGCCAGCAGCCGGTCGGGAAACAAGGCCACGGGAGCGACCAGCCGGTACAGTTCCGCGGCGCTGGGAACGGCGGCGGGCGCGGCTGTGGCCGCCGTGGCGGGTGCCGCGGGTTGGCTCGGCGTGGGCACCGACGCAGGGGCCATGGCGGTCGGAGCGGCCTGGTTGCCGTCGCGGTCGGGTGCACTGCAGCCGTTGCTTCCGATCACGGCCAGCAAGGGCAGGCCGGCCAGCAAGCGTCGAGTCAGATGAGGTGACATGCGAGAACTCCTGGAACATGAACGGTCACGATGCCGATCGATCCTGTCGTCATCCTGTCGCCTGTACCGTTCCGGCCGGTACCAGACCAAGGCTCAGTGTGCCGCGACCGGGGGTGGACCATGGTTGAGGGCCAGCGCCTTGAGCACGTTCAACGCCTGCGACAGCGGATAGTCGCGGGTCGCCAGTGCCGTATCGGCGGCCCCCGTATCGGTGGTCTTGCCGGTGGTCGTGCCCTGATTGGCCAGATGATTCGGCAGATCGGCTTCCGAGCCGATGCCGAAACTGCCGGTATCATCGACTTTGCGTACGGCAAGTTCCGGCAGTGGAATGTCGGGCTGGATGCCTTCAGCCTGGATCGAGGTGCCGTTCGGGGTGTAATAGCGCGCGGTGGTGATTTTCACCGCATGCTCGGGATCCAGCGGCAGCACGGTCTGGACCACGCCCTTGCCGAAGGTCCGGCGCCCCATGATCAGCGCACGGCGGTTGTCTTTCAGTGCGCCGGAGACGATTTCGGCGGCCGAGGCGGTGCCGTTGTCGACCAGTACCACCATCGGCGCCCCTTTCAGCAGGTCGCCGGGATGGGCATCGAAGCGCATGTTCGCATCCTGCAGCCGGCCACGGGTGCTGACGATGCCGCCGCGATCCAGAAAATCGTCGGCGACGCCGACCGCCGCGGTCAGCAGGCCGCCCGGGTTGGAACGCAGATCCAGCACCGCGCCGCGCGGCTGGCCGTACTTGCGGATCAGGCTGCCCAGCTTGCGTTCAAGATCGTTGCTGGTGTCGTCCTGGAACTGGCTGATCCGGATATAGGCATAGCCGGGTTCCAGCTCGCGTACCTTGACGCTGGCCATGGTGATGCGCTCGCGGACCAGGTGCAGCTCGATGGGCGTGGTGGACCTGGCATGCACGATGGTCAGGCTGATCTTGCTTCCCGCATCGCCGCGCAATTGCTCGTACAGCTTGTCGATATTGTCAGGGGTGATGCTCTTGCCGTTGATCTTGACGATCGTGTCGCCGGCCAGAATTCCGGCCCGCGAGGCGGGGGTGTCATCGATCGGCGAGACGATGCGCAGCAGGCCGCCGGTTTCCATGACCTCGATTCCCAGGCCGCTGTACTGGCCGGTGGTGTCTTCGTCCAGCTGGGCCAGGCCGGCCTTGTCGAGAAAGGCGCTGTGCGGGTCCAGACCGCTGAGCATGCCGTTGATGGCCGCTTTCATCAGGGTCGGATTGCTGACGGGGTCGACATAGGCCTGTTTGACCACTTCCAGCACCCGGCTGAAATAGCGGATGTCCTTCAGGCCCAGTGCATCGGTTGGGGCGGCGGCGCTTCCGGCGGCGGCAGGGACCGCATCATCATCGCCAAGCGACATGCCGGTCGGAGCCTCGGCGGAAGCGGCCGGAGCCGGCATGGGGGGCTGGGCTGACCAGGCCGGTGCGGCCAGCAGGCACCCCAGCAGGCTCAGCATCGACAAACGCATGGACCGGAATTCCGAAAACTTCATCTTCTTCCAATGATCTGCTGGAGCCGTGGCAGGCGGCGATGGAACGGGGCCGCGGGCGTCAGTCCGGCTCCTCGGCGCAAGATGGCTTCTAGCCTGCGCCCCGTCGCGCAGGGCGTCAACGGTGGGCACTCAGCCAGGCCTCGGGGTTGGTGGGGGTCAGCCGATGGCGCAGCTCGAAGTACACGCCACTGTTGTCATTGTCGGTGGCGGCGCTGGCAGTGGCCAAGGTCTGGCCGGCCTCGATCTGGTCGCCGACCTTGCACAACTGGGTCTCGGTATTGCCGTAGCCGCTGGTCCAGCCGTCACCATGGTTGAGGATGATCAGGGTGCCGTAACCGCGCAGAAAACCGATAAAGACCACCCGGCCACGTGCCACCGCGTGGATTTCGCTGCCCTGGGCGGCGGCGATCAGGACGCCATTGCCATGCCGGCGCACTGCGCCCTTGGCCGGCCAGGGCAGGTTGCCGCGGATATTGCCGCGACTGGTCGGCGCCGACGGATTTTGCCGGGATTCGCGGGCAGCCGCGCGCGCGGCCTCATCGAGGGCGCGTTGCAGTCTGGCCAGCATCTGGTTGAGCGAGGCCTCGTCCTGCCGGAGAGCGGCCAGTTTCTGGCCTTGGGTCTGGTAGCGGGCATTGGTCTGGTCCAGCAGTTTCTGCTGGGCAGCCCGCTGCCGGGCGAGCTGTTGCTGCTGGCGACTGCGCAGTTGGCGGGTTTGCTGCAGGAGCTGTTGCTGGTCACGGATCTGCCCCTCCAGCTGCTGCAGCTGGGCCAGCTGACCCATCAGGGCGGCCACACGGCGCTGTCGATCCTGCTGGAAATAGTGCGAATACATCAAGGCCCGGGCGATGCGGCCGACATCATCGTCGCCCAACAGCAGCCGCAGGTCCGAGCCCTGGCCCAGGCTGTAGGCGGCTCGCAGCAGTTCACCAATGGCCTGGCGCTGCTGCTGCAGTTGCAGTTTGAGTGCGTCGCGTTGTTGCAGCAGCGTGTCCAGTTCCTGCTGCTTGGCTCCGAGGGCCTGCTCGGTCTGACGCACCGATCTGGCTGCCATGGCCACGGCCTGGGCCTGTCTGGCCAGCGCCGCGGTGACGCTCTGCTGCTGACTGCGGGTGGCCTCTCGGGCTTCGGTCAGATCCTGCACCTGCTGGTGCAGCTCGTGCAGCTGCTTGCGTGCCTGGGCCTGCTGGCTGCGGGTGCTCTGGGCGCTGGCGGGGGCGGTGAGCATCGATCCAAGCAGCAGGCAGGCCAGGGGGGCAGATCGGAATCGTATCGGCATGGGCCCATTATTGCCGACTGGCACGGGTACCGCGAGCCTCCCCGGGAGTCGCGCAGCCGGGGGATGGCATCGAGGTCGTCGTTGGGCGGCTAAATGCCTTTGACGAACGCTTGCGGATGTGCTTAAAGTCCTTGTCCCAGTATTTGCAATCCGGGGTTCGCCGGCCCTGCCGCGCGGCAGCAGCGGTGTGCGCCCTTGCAACAGCCAGGAGACGGCGCTTTGGTTCAGCAATACAGTCCGCGCTTATATGACGCGAGTTTCGAGCACGACAGCTGCGGCTTCGGTCTGATTGCCCAGATTGATGGCCAGGCCAGTGCATGGGTGGTGGACACCGCATTCGCGGCGCTGGCCAAACTGGCCCATCGCGGTGCGGTCAATGCCGATGGCATCACCGGCGATGGCGCGGGCGTGCTGATCCATCGTCCCACCGCGTGGCTGCGGGCACTGGCCGAGGAATCCGGCATTGCCCTGGGTGAACGCTTTGCGGCCGGTCTGGTGTTTCTGGACCCGACGCAGGAAGACCAGGCCAGCGCCCGGCTGGATGCCCATCTGCAGGAGGAGGGATTGCTGACCGCCGGCTGGCGTGAAGTGGCCATCAACCAGGCGGCGATCGGTCCTTTGGCGATCGAGGCCCAACCGCGGGTGCGTCAGGTGTTTGTGACGCCGGCCGCCACGATGACCGACGCCGCTTTCGAGCGTGCCTTGTTCCGGGCACGCAAGCGTACCGAGCTGGCTTTCCGGGATGATGCGCACTTCTATATCGTCAGCCTGTCGGCCCATACCATCGGCTACAAGGGCATGGCGGCGCTGGGACATCTGCGCGAGGTCTTCCCGGATCTGGGGCACCCCGCGCTGGTATCCGATGCCGTGGTGTTCCACCAGCGCTTCTCGACCAATACCTCGCCGCAGTGGCGGCTGGCCCAGCCGTTCCGGATGCTGGCTCACAACGGCGAGATCAACACGATCCGCGCCAACCGCCGCTGGGCCCAGGCTCGCGAGGCGATTCTGCGCTCGCCGCTGTTGGAGCTGGGCGATCTGGGGCCGTTGGTGCGTCAGGACGGTTCGGATTCGGAGAGCCTGGACAACGCGCTGGAACTGCTGCTGATGGGGGGCTTCGATCTGCTGGGAGCCATGCGCGCCCTGGTGCCGCCGGCCTTTGCTGCCAGCGAGAATGTCGACGAGGATCTGGCGGCCTTCTACGAATACTACGGCCTGCACTGCGAACCCTGGGATGGCCCGGCCGGGCTGGTGATGTGCGACGGCCAGTACGCTGCCTGCACCCTGGATCGCAATGGCCTGCGGCCCGCCCGCTGGGCCCGCTCGGACGACAACCATCTGATCGTGGCCTCCGAAGCCGGTCTGTGGGACATTCCCAGCGCACGGGTGGTGGCCAAGGGCCGGCTGGCGCCGGGCGAGATGATCGCCATTGATTTCGCCGGCAAGCGCTTGCTGAGCAGTGCCGACATCGATGCGATCAATCGGGCCCGCGCGCCATTCCGCGAGTGGCTGCGGGCAGGTGTGACCTATCTGGAATCGGATCTGATCGATCCCTCGCTGGCGGCCGAGCCGCTGCCGGCGGAGGAGCTTCGACGCTACCAGAAACTGTTCGGGCTGACCCGTGAAGAGCGTGAAACCGTGCTCAAGGTGATGGTCGAGCAGGAGGGCGAGGCGACTGGCTCGATGGGCGACGATACCCCGATCGCGGCGCTGTCGCGTCAGTTCAGGCCGTTGTCGGACCGGTTCCGGCAAGCTTTCGCCCAGGTCACCAATCCGCCGATCGATCCGCTGCGCGAAAAGCTGGTCATGTCGCTGATCACCCAGATCGGGCCGGAATACAATATCTTTGATACCCGGCTCGAGCATGCCCGGCATATCCTGATCAACTCGCCGGTATTGTCGCAGCGCAAACTGCGGCAGATCCTGTCGATGGCTCCTTACCAGGGTACGCCCCGGATCGATCTGATGTTCGATCCGGGCAGCGAAGACCTGCAGTCGGCCCTGCGCCGGATCTGTCGCGAAGCCTGCCAGGCGGCCCGCGAGGGTCACACGCTGATCTTTCTGAGCGATCGCTATCCGCGGCCCGAGCTGTTGCCGATCCATCCGCTGCTGGCCACCGGCGCGGTCCACAACGAGCTGATCGAGCAGGGCCTGCGGGCACAGTGCAATATCCTGGTCGAGGCGGCGACGACCCGCGATCCGCACCAGTTCGCCTGCCTGCTGGGGTTTGGCGCCACCGCGATCTATCCCTGGCTGGCCTACCAGAGTCTGTTCGACCTGGGCCGCGACGGCCACATCCGTGGCGACGTGCTGGAAATCGGGCGCAGCTACCGGATCGCGGTGCGCAAGGGCCTGCTGAAGATCCTGTCCAAGATGGGCATTTCCACCGCGGCCGGCTATCGCGGGGCGCAGCTGTTCGAGATCATCGGACTGGGCCGCGAAGTGGTGGACATGTGTTTCCCCGGGACACCTTCGCGGATCGGAGGGGCCGGTTTTGCCGAATTGCAGCATGACCAGCAGATGCTGGCCCTGGAGGCCTGGAACGATACCAAGCTGCTGCGTGCCGGCGGGCTGTACAAGTTCATGTACGGTGGCGAATACCACATGTACAACCCGGACGTGATCAATACCTTGCAGCGGGCGGTACGCACCGGCAGCGAGGCCGACTATCGCGCCTATGCCGAGGTGGTCGACCATCGCCCGGCCTCGGCCCTGCGCGATCTGCTGGCCATCCAGCCGCTGGGCGAGCCGGTACCGCTGGACGAGGTCGAACCGCTGGAGGCCATTCTGGCGCGTTTCGATTCGGCCGGCATGTCGCTGGGCGCCTTGTCGCCCGAAGCCCATGAAGCGCTGGCCACGGCGATGAACCGGCTGGGCGGACGCAGCAACTCGGGGGAAGGCGGCGAAGATCCTGCCCGTTACGGCACCGAGCGCATGTCCAAGATCAAGCAGGTCGCCTCGGGCCGCTTCGGGGTCACCCCGGCTTATCTGGTCAATGCCGAAGTGCTGCAGATCAAGATCGCCCAGGGCGCCAAGCCCGGCGAGGGCGGCCAGCTGCCCGGTCACAAGGTCGATGCCACGATTGCCCGTTTGCGCTATGCCAAGCCCGGCATCGGTCTGATCTCGCCGCCACCGCATCATGACATCTACTCGATCGAGGATCTGGCCGAGCTGATCCACGATCTCAAGGAGGTCAATCCGGCGGCGCTGATTTCGGTCAAGCTGGTCAGCCATGCCGGCGTCGGCACGGTGGCGGCCGGCGTGGTCAAGGCCGGTGCCGACCTGATCACTATCAGCGGGCATGACGGGGGGACCGGCGCCAGTCCGCTGACCTCGATCAAATATGCCGGCACGCCCTGGGAGCTGGGTCTGGCCGAAACCCAGCAGACCCTGCGCCGCACCGAGCTGCGCGGGCGGGTCCGGCTGCAGACCGATGGCGGTCTGAAGACCGGTCTCGATGTACTCAAGGCGGCACTGCTGGGTGCCGAAAGCTTTGGCTTCGGCACGGGGCCGATGGTGGCCCTGGGCTGCAAATATCTGCGGATCTGCCATTTGAACAATTGCGCCACCGGTGTCGCGACCCAGCTGGAGCAGTTGCGCAAGGAGCATTTCGTGGGGCTGCCGGAGATGGTGATGAACTATTTCCGCTTTATCGCCCAGGATGTGCGCGAGCAACTGGCCCGGCTTGGCGCCCGTTCCCTGCATGAGCTGATCGGTCGTGCCGACCTGCTGGCCCAGCGTGATGTCGCGGCCACTCCGGTGCAGCACAAGCTTGACCTCGGTCCCTTGCTGGATGGCCGCAGCCTGGGATCAAGGGTGGACGCGACTTGCGTCCTGTCTCGCAATCCGATGCGCGATGCGGCGGCCCTGGCGACCCGCATCTCGGCCGATGCGGCCCGGGCGGTACGCGAAGGGCGCGCGGTGGAGCTGCACTATCCGATCGAGAACACGGATCGGGCGATCGGCACCCGCCTGTCCGGCGATATTGCCCGGGTGCATGGTGATCGCGGTCTGGAGGCTACGCCGCTGGTACTGAAGCTGGAAGGCGCGGCGGGGCAGAGTCTGGGGGCCTTCAATGCCGGTGGTCTGCATATCCAGCTGATCGGCGAAGCCAATGACGGTGTCGGCAAGGGCATGGCCGGTGGCCGCATCACGGTACGTCCGCCGGCGGATTCGCCGTTTGCCAGCCAGCAGGCGGCGATCATCGGCAACACCTGCCTGTATGGCGCCACGGGAGGCGAACTGTTTGCCGCGGGGTGCGCGGGCGAGCGCTTCGCGGTCCGCAATTCGGGGGCGCTGGCGGTGGTCGAAGGGGCGGGTGACCATTGCTGCGAATACATGACCGGCGGCGTGGTGGCGGTGCTGGGCAAGGTCGGTCTGAACTTCGGCGCGGGCATGACCGGCGGCTTCGCCTATGTGCTGGATGAGCAGCGTGAGTTCGTGGACTGCTACAACCATGAACTGGTCGATATCCTGCGCATCTCGCCCGAGGGCATGGAACATTACATGCATCACCTGCGCCGGCTGGTCGAGCGGCATGTGCAGTTTACCGGCAGCGAATGGGGCGCACGTGTCCTGCGCGACTTCCGCGGCCTGCAGTACAAGTTCTGGCTGGTCAAGCCCAAGGCGGCAAGCCTTGCGGCCTTGGCCGACGAGTTGAGGAGTGCCGCCTGATGAGCGACAAGAATTTCCAGTTCATGCAAGTCAGCCGACAGGCGCCACGGGTGCTGCCGGTGGCGGTGCGGGTGCTGGGCTATGGCGAGATATCGGGTGACTTCGCCCAGGCTCAGGGCGCTACCCAGGCCGAGCGCTGCATCGACTGCGGCAATCCTTACTGCGAGCATGCCTGCCCGGTCCACAATTACATTCCCAACTGGTTGAAGCTGGTCCAGCAGAACCGGATCATGGAAGCGGCCAGCCTGATGCATGAAACCAATCCCCTGCCGGAAATCTGCGGCAGGGTCTGTCCGCAGGACCGACTGTGCGAAGGTGCCTGCACCTTGGAGCAGACCGATTTCGGCGCGGTCACCATCGGCAGCATCGAACGCTGGGTGACCGACGAGGCCTTGCGCCAGGGCTGGCGCCCGGACCTGACAGGCGTGGTGGAAACCGGTCGGAAGGTGGCCATCATCGGCGCCGGACCGGCGGGGCTGGCTTGCGCCGACCGCTTGCGCCGCGCGGGCGTGGCGGCGGATGTCTATGATCGTCAGCACGAGATCGGCGGCCTGCTGACCTTCGGCATTCCGCCCTTCAAGCTGGACAAGTCCGTGGTCCGGGCGCGTCGCGAGGTGCTGGAAGGCATGGGCGTGCGGTTCCTGCTGAACCGGGAGATCGGCCGCGACGTCGAATTCGGCCAGTTGCTGGAAGATTACGATGCGGTCTTTGTCGGCACCGGTGCCTATACCTATGTCGATGGCCAGCTGGCCGGACGCCAATGGCTGGGCGTGCACGACGCCCTTCCCTTTCTGATCGCCAATACCGAGCGACTGCTGCGCGATGAAGTCAGCGACGGCGCGCTGGATCTGCGCGGCAAGCGGGTAGTGGTGCTGGGTGGGGGCGATACAGGCATGGATTGCAACAGGACGGCTATCCGTCTGGGTGCAAAATCGGTGACCTGTATCTATCGCCGTGACGAAGCCAGCATGCCCGGCTCGGTGCGCGAAGTGAAATACAGCAAGGAAGAGGGTGTACAGTTCCTGTTCCAGCGCCAGCCGCTGGGCATTCTCGGGGATGCCGAAGGCCGCGTCCGGGCGGTACGGGTGGTGGAAACCGAGCTGGTCGATGCCGGCGACGGTCGACCCCGGCCGCGCAATATCGAGGGCAGCGAAGTCGAGATCGAGGCCGATGTGGTAATCCAGTCTTTCGGTTTCCTGCCCAGTCCTCCGGATTGGCTGGCCAGCCACGGCGTGGAGCTGGACCGCTCCGGACGGATCCTGACCGGCGGTCTCGGGCGGCTGCCGCAGCAGACCAGCCATGCCCGGATCTTTGCCGGCGGCGACAATGTCCGTGGCGCCGACCTGGTGGTGCGGGCGGTTTATGACGGTCGCGAAGCGGCCGCTTCGATCATCGAGGTTCTGGCCGGACAGCCGGCGATCGTGGCGGCCTGAGCCGGAAAAACGTGTCGGGAGACTGCGATGGCGGCGCTCCCGATGTCGCCCGACGGTCCGGGGCTCAGTCCTCGAGCTGCTGGTGCAGCCAGGCCGCATAGGCCTCGGAGCTGCCGGTGATCTCCGTCGCCAGCAGCTGCGGCAGTTCATACGGATGCCGTTCGGCCAGCAGGCGGGCGATGGACTGGAAACGGTCTTGACGGGTCTTCAGTCGCAACTGGTATTCCTGTTCCTGTTGCAGCTCGCCCTGCCAGCGGTAATGGCTTTCGACGGCCGTCACCTGCACGCATGCAGCCAGTCTGTGCTGAAGCAAGACACTGGCCAGTTCGCGTGCCTGGATCTGGCTGGCCACGGTGGTGGTGACTTCGATCAGTGTCGAACCGGCCGCAATGGACATGGCAAAGAACTCCTGAAGCAAGACTTGGGGCGGCCGGGCGGAGTGCGGGGCTGGTGTCCGGACCGGCCAAAGATATGAGTGGGTGAGGTCGGGCCTGCGGATCGGGGCGGGCATCGCCATCTTCTGGCAAGGGCATGATGCCAGAGGCTGGTGTCATTCGTGCTGTTTCATCACTTCGGATCCAGCGGTCGAGCCATCGGTCTGATCACGTGCCGAGGGGAAAATGATGGCGATACGGCTGTCGACTTCAGTCTATGAAGAGGTGGGTGCGAGGGTATCGCAAGCGCTACCGCGGAATATCGTTCGCGATGCGATCAACTCGTCCACTCTCCGGCAGGCCGAGCCAGGGACCGTACCGTGTACTTGATCGGCGTTACACTATGCCGGTACTCAACCGGTGGCAGGTCGCTCCGGCATGCGGGGCGGATGCGCAGGCTGTCATCCTGCTGTCGGCTCAGTCGGGGCAGGGCTGGTGTCCATCGGGCATCAGATGGCCGATCAGGCCACTGGCTGCCCAGTTCTGAATCTTGCCTCGACCTGCACCCACTCATGATGGAATGCGGCAGCGGCGGGAGAGGCCGCTTCCGCGCTTGCGAGGTGTTTTATGCAGCATAGGGCTGGATGGGGTCGGCGTCTGCTGGCTGTATCGATAGCAACCGGACTGGTCGGCAGCCTGCAGGCGGCCGAGACGAATAGTGATGGTGCCACGCCCAGGCCGGCGCCCCGGCTGGCCACGGTGCATGCCACCGCGATGCGGATGGATATTCCGGCCTTCGACATGCCGGCCTCGATCAGCGAGATCCAGGTCCAGCCGGCGGCCAGTGGCAAGCCTGGGGTGAATTTGTCCGAGACCATGGTCGGGATTCCCGGGGTGCTGGACCGTGATCGCCAGAACTATGCCCAGGATGCCCAGCTGTCGATCCGCGGATTCGGCTCGCGTTCCACCTTCGGTGTGCGTGGCGTACGGGTCTACACCGATGGCATTCCCGGCACCTTGCCGGATGGCCAGGGCCAGATCTCGCAGATCAATCTGGCGACCGCCGAGCGGATCGAAGTGCTGCGCGGCCCGTTCTCCGCGCTTTATGGCAACTCGTCCGGTGGCGTGGTCCAGATCTTCACGGCCGATGGCGGCGACACCCCGGTCAGCACGGTCGGCATCTACGGTGGCAGTTACGGCACCCTGACCAGCAGTGCCACCACCCGCGGCAAGCTGGGGGCGGTCAGTTACAACGTCGGCTTCACCCATTTCCAGACCGATGGCTATCGCCAGCATTCGCAGGCCCAGCGCGAATCTTTCAATGCCAAATTCGGCGTGGATGTCGGCAGCGGCGGTCGCCTGAACCTGGTGATCAACAGCATGGATCTGCCGCATGCCCAGGATCCGATGGGACTGACGGCGGACCAGTACCGCGAGAACCGCCGTCAGGCGGTGGCTCAGGCTTACCAGTACAACACCCGCAAATCGGCGCATCAGACCCAGGCCGGACTGGTCTACGACCAGCATCTGGGCGAGCATGATCAGCTGCACGCGATGATCTACGGCGGACAGCGCGATATCACCCAGTATCTTTCGATTCCCGCCGCAGTGCAGAACATCAAGACCAAACCCGGTCATGCCGGCGGGGTGGTCAATCCGGATACGGCCTATGGTGGCGGCGAGGTGCGCTGGACCCACCAGGACGAGCTGGCCGGCCGGCCCTACGAACTGACCGTCGGCCTGACCTACGACATGCAGGACCAGGCACGACGCGGCTACGAGAATTTCATCGGGCCGGCCTTGCATCCGCTGCAGCTGGGTGTGAAAGGCAATCTGCGCCGAAACGAGAATGATGACGTCTACGATCTGGACCAGTACGTGCAGTGGTACTGGCATTTCGCCGACCGCTGGAGCCTGATGCTGGGCGCGCGTCATGACGATATCCGTTTCAATGAGCATGACCATTATCTGGCCAACGGCAATGACAGCGGGAGGGCCAGTTATGGCGCGACCACGCCGGTAGCCGGCGTGCAGTTCCGGCCGCTGGACAATCTGCGGGTCTACGCCAGCTACGGCAAAGGCTTCGAGAGTCCGACCTACAACGAGCTGGGATACCGGGCCGACGGCGCGCCGGGACTGGCCTTCAATCTGCGCCCTTCGATGAGCCAGAACTATGAGCTGGGCGCCAAGTGGCAGCCGACCCGCCGCATCGAAGTCGATGCCGCGGTCTTCCTCAGCCATACCAGCGACGAGCTGGCGGTCTATGGCAATACCGACGGTCGCGCCACCTATCAGAACCTGGGGCGTACTCGGCGGCAGGGGTATGAGTTGTCCTTTACCGGTGATGTGGGCCACGATATGCGGCTGGTGGCGGGCTATACCCATCTGCAGGCGACGTATGAATCGCAAGGCCAGGGCAGCAGCCAGGCCATCGTGCCCGGCAACCGGATTCCGGGCGTGCCCTCCAGCTATGGCTCGCTGCGGCTGGAGCACGGCAAGCATTATGGCTGGCAACAGGGCCTGGAGTTGAGCGGCACCAGCTCGACCCCGGCCAATGACGGCAATACGGCTTTTGCAGCGGGTTATATGCTGGTCGGTCTGGATACGGCCTGGGTGTTCGACCTGCATCCCTCCACGCTGCGACTCAGCGCGCGGCTGGACAATCTGGCCAACCGGCGTTACATCGGCTCGGTGATTGTGGATGACGGCAACAGCCGTTATTTCGAGCCGGGTCCGGGACGGGCGGTGATGCTGGGGGCGGAACTGCAATTCTGAGGTGCCACTGGAGCGGCCGAACACCGGCCGCTCCAGTGGCGGTGCGGCCGGTCAGGTCCGCAACTGCGGTGCATTGGCGATGCGGGGAGCACCCCACAGGATCAGCGGGATCCACAGCAGGCACAGGGCCGCCGCCGCCATGAAGATCGCCTCGAAGCCACCGTCGCCGAGTATCAGCCCACCCAGGGCTCCACCGACAAAGGCGCCCATGAACTGGCTGGTGGAGTAGGCGCCCATCGCGGCGCCCCGCATGGTGCCGGGTGCCAGCCGCGACACCAGACCGGGCAGGATCGCTTCCAGCAGATTGAAGGCCGAGAAGAACACGGCCATGCAGATCGCCGGTGTCATCAGGCGGCTGCCGGCAAAGGCCAGCCCAAGCAAGGCCAGCGCGATGGCGATGATGCACAGCCGGACCAGACGCAGGGCCTGACCGATGTCCTGGGCCCGTCGCATGCATGCCCCCATGACCAGGGCGGCGAACAGCATCACGGGCAGATACAGCTTCCAGTGGCTGCTCACCGGCAGCTGCAACTGGTCGGCCAGCAGCAGCGGCAGGCCGACGAAGGCCGCCGTCAGTACCGCATGCAGAAAGAACACCGAGCCATTGAGGGCCAGCATGCGCGAATCGGACAGCATGCGCAGGATTTCCGAGGGGCCGGCCGCGGCCGGGGCACGGGTCAGGGTCGGAGTCGGCACGATCAGCCACAGCAATACCAGCGAGGCCAGCGCCAGGACCGAGGTGCAGCCGAACAGGCCGGAAAGGCCGGTAGCCGCTTCCAGCGGCGGCCCCAGGATCAGCGCCAGCAGAAAGGACAGGCCGATCGACACCCCCAGGATGCCCATCACCTTGCTGCGGTTCTCATCGCGGGTCAGGTCGGTCAGCAGGGCACTGCCGGCACCGGCGACGGCACCCATGCCTTGCAGGGCCCGGCCCAGCACGATGCCGGTCAGCGTATGGGAGCAGGCCGCGACCACGCCGCCGATGGCGAAGACCAGCAGGCCCAGGCTGATGGCCGGCTTGCGGCCGATATGGTCGGACAGCATGCCCAGCGGAATCTGCAGCAGGATCTGGCCCAGCCCATAGACGCCCAGGGCCATGCCGATCAGCCAGGGCGTGGCATCAGGCATGCGTTGGGCATAAAGTGAAAACACTGGCATGATGAGGAACAGGCCAAACAGTCGCAGGCTGACGACGCAGGCCAGCGTGAGAGCGCTGCGAAGCTCCAGTTTGGACAGTTTGGTCGATTTCGAACGGGTGGAAGTCGGCTTTGTAGACATGGCGGGTAGTATAGATTCACAGGCCTGTTTGCTGTTGCATCCCTCTGACGCGGCGTTTCTCGCGCGCACCCTCTATAATCCATCGATACCTCGTCACTGATTACGCCATGACCGCCACTGTTGCACATGATCGATCCCTTGATTTTGACGCTTTGCGCGAGCTGGCGGCGCCCGACATGCGCAGGGTCGACCAGCTGATCCGGGACCGCCTGTCATCCAATGTCGTCCTGATCAACCAGATCGCCGATCACATCATCGCCAGCGGAGGCAAGCGCCTGCGCCCGATGCTGCATATCCTGGCCGCGCATACGGCGGGCTATGTGGGCGAGGATCACATCAAGCTGGCGGCGGTGATCGAGTTCATCCACACCTCGACCCTGTTGCATGACGACGTGGTCGACGAATCGGATCTGCGCCGCGGCCGCAAGACGGCCAACGCCCTGTGGGGCAATGCGGCCAGCATCCTGGTCGGTGATTTCCTGTATTCGCGTTCGTTCCAGATGATGGTGGAACTGGATTCGCCGCGGATCATGCGGATCCTGGCCGATACCACCAATACCATCTCCGAAGGCGAGGTGCTGCAGCTGCTGAACATCGGCAATGCCGACGTGGCCGAGGCGGCGTATCTTGCCGTGATCGAGCGCAAGACGGCCGTGCTGTTCGCGGCCGCGAGCGAGCTGGGCGCGGTGCTGGGCGATATGCCGGAAAGCCAGGTGCAGGCGCTGCGCCGCTATGGCATGGCCCTGGGCTATGCCTTCCAGATTGCCGATGATCTGCTGGACTACATGTCCGATGCCAGCACCCTGGGCAAGAACATCGGCGATGATCTGGCCGAAGGCAAGCCCACGCTGCCGCTGATCTACGCGATGGAAGGCGCCGCCCCCGAGCTGCTGGAAACCCTGCGTCACGCGGTGGAACAGGGCGGCCTGACCTCGCTGGACGAGATCATCCTCGCGATCCAGAACTCGGGTGCGCTGGAACGCACTCGCGCGGTGGCCTTGAAGTACGCGGCGCAGGCCCATGAGGCGCTGGCCGAGCTGCCGCCCTCCGAGTGGCGCGATGCGCTGGCGGCTCTGGCCGACTACGCCGTTTCCCGCGGCTACTGAGTCACCGCGCGTCCGCCCCGATCTGGAGCGGACGCGAAGCGGTCATCAAGCGGCCGAGCGGGCTTCCAGAGCCGCCACGGCCGGCAGCGTCCGACCTTCCAGAAACTCCAGGAAAGCCCCCCCGCCGGTCGAGATATACGAGATCCCGGCTTCCACGCCGTACTTGTCTACTGCGGCCAGGGTGTCGCCTCCGCCGGCAATCGAGAAGGCCTTGCTGGCGGCGATGGCTTTGGCCAGCACTTCGGTGCCCTTGCTGAAGGCATCGAATTCGAAGACGCCGACCGGACCATTCCAGACCACGGTGCCGGCCTTGACGATCAGCTCGGCATACTGGGCGGCGGTGGCCGGCCCGATGTCCAGAATCATTTCATCGTCACCGACCTGGTCCACCGGCCGTACCGTGGCCGTGGCGGTGGCCGAAAACTCGCGGGCCACCACGACATCGACCGGGATCGGCACCTCGGCACCGCGGGCCTTGGCATCGGCGATGACCTTGCGGGCGGCCGGCAGCAGATCGGCCTCGTACAGCGAACGCCCGATGCCATGGCCGGCGGCGGCAATAAAGGTATTGGCGATGCCGCCGCCGACGATCAGCTGGTCGACCTTGCCGACCAGGCTTTCCAGCAGGGCCAGCTTGGTCGATACCTTGGAGCCGGCAACGATGGCCAGCAGCGGATGGGCCGGTTGCTTCAGGGCACGGCCCAGTGCATCCAGTTCGGCGGCCAGCAGGGGGCCGGCCACGGCCCGCGGGGCATATTGGATCACGCCATGAGTGGAGGCTTGGGCGCGGTGGGCGGTGCCGAAGGCATCCATGACGAAAATATCGCACAAGGCGGCATAACGCTTGGCGAGGGCCGGGTCATCCTTGGCTTCGCCGGGATTCATGCGGCAGTTTTCCAGCACGACCACTTCGCCGGGGGCGACCTCGACGCCATCCAGATAATCCCGGACCAGTCGCACCGGGCTGCCCAGGGTCTGTCCCAGCCATTCGGCCACGGGCTGCAGCGAGGCGGCGGGATCGAATTCACCTTCCCTGGGCCGGCCCAGATGCGAAATCACCAGCACGCGGGCACCGGCGTCGCGCGCGGCCCGCAAGGTGGGCAAGGCGGCCTTGAGACGTTGGGTCGAGGTGATCCGGCCGTGCTCGATGGGAACGTTGAGATCTTCGCGGATCAATACGCGCTGGTCGCGCAGATCCAGATCACTCATGCGGGAAACGGTCACGGCCTTGCTCCGGTTGGGATGGAAGGTGAGGGGAAGACCCCTGAAAGACGGCCGGACTATTGTCGGCGGCCCCGCCCGCACTGTAAACGGCCGGATGGCAGGCACGTGCACATTGCAATCATGGCCGTGGGCTGGCCAAAATAAGCGGACACCGCCGTGAGGATCTGGAGTGATTAAGTTCGGTTTTCCCTTGTCGCGGCCACCCGGCCGAATGACGCCACGGCTTGCCGCGATCATGTCGGCGCTGGTCTTGGCCGGTCTCAGCGGATGCGCCAGCCTGCCACCTCCGGATGGGCTGATGAACCAGGCACAGATGGCGATCCAGTCCGCCCAGTCGGCGCAGGCCCAGGATTATGATCCGGTCGGTCTGGGCTTTGCCCGTGATCGATTCCAGCAGGCGCTGGATGCGATGCGCGATCACAAGTACGAGCAGGCCGGCCGTTACGCCGACGAGGCGCGTGCCGATGCGGATCTGGCGCGGGTGAAGTCGCAGCTTGCCGCCGTGCGCGCCCAGATCCAGGCCAAGACGGAGGCCAACGAAAGTCTGCGCCAACAGATCGAGCAGGCCGAGTCGGCGGCCACGGCCGCGCCAGCGGCACCGGCAACCGATGCAGGCACTACGCTGGAGGGCGATATGCCTGCCCCACCAGAATCCATGCTGGGACCGGCACCTGCCGGCTCGGTTGATGCCAGCCAGAATCCGGGAGGTCCGCGATGAAGCGTTCGTGGATGGTTCGTCTGTCCATGCTCAGTCTGGCGCTGGCCGGCGGCGTGGTCCATGCCAAGCAGGATGATCTGGACGTGGCCCGACTCAACAGCAGCCTGGACCAGCTGGCGAACGATCCCCAGCTCGGCGGTCGGGCCTTGGCCGAGCAGTCGATCGCCCGCAGTGCAGTGACCCAGTTGTCGCAGGCCGATTCCGATCATCGGGCCTATGCCCTGTATCTGGCCGAGCGGCGGGTGGATGTGGCCAAGGCCGCCGCCCAGCTGCAGCTGGCCCAGACCAAGGTCTACAGCCTTGATCGCGAGCATGACCAGATCCAGCTGGAGGGCTTGCGCGCCGATGCCGAGCAGGCGCGTCGTGAACTGGAGCGCCAGCGGCTGCAATATCAGCTGGCTCAGGAAGATGCCCAGCGCAGTCAGGCCGAGGGGGCTGCCGCCACGGCGCAGGCTCTGGCCCAGGCCGAGCAGGCCCGCAAACTCGCGGCAGCCCAGGGCCGCATGGCCAATGCGGCCAAGCGTGAAGCCGCGCTGGCCGCGGCAGCCGCCCGGTTGATGCGCAAGCAGATGCAGCAGCAGCCTGCCGCCACCACGGGCAAGAGTGGATCCCAGGCAGGCGGCAAGCCTTGAGGGCCCGGTAGGGAGCGACCGTCTGCTGTTTCGATGCGGACGGTTCGCCCTCGGGGCTGGATCACGAGTCACCGGGGCAGCTGACCGGTACACAGGTGGACGGATGCGACGGCCCCAGGGCCAGCGAGGTCGAACCATGTTCGAAAACGAGTCCGCGGCCGGAGTGCAGGCCCTGCTCGACGCCGATGCTGAATTCCGGCGTCTGTACCATCGACATCGCCGGCTGGACCGTCAGTTGCACGAGGCGGACATCGGCGTGCTGCCGCTGGATGCCACGGCCCGTGCGGGCCTGAAGCGGGAAAAACTGCTTCTGAAACAGAGGCTTCAGATGCTTTGGGATCGGCATCGCTCCGCGGGCTGAGCCCCTGCCTGTGCGGCTTTGCCGCCGGAGGCTTCCGCTTGCGTGATCAAGCGCTGGCCGATGGCCCTCGCCTCGGGCCGGGTTTCCGGTGAATGCGGCCCATCCGTTATCATCCTGTGCAACCGCCGGCCGGGACATACCCCGCGGCGACCTCTGCACAGGATGTCGTGATGAAGCTATACCGGAATGTTCTCGAGTTGATCGGCTCGACCCCGATGGTGCGCAGCCAGCGTCTGGACACGGGTCCCTGCGAGCTGTTCCTGAAACTGGAAAGCGCCAATCCCGGCGGCTCGATCAAGGACCGCATCGGTCTGGCCATGATCGAGGCAGCCGAGCAGGCCGGCAAGCTGGCCCCAGGCGCGACCCTGGTCGAAGGCACGGCCGGCAATACCGGCCTGGGTCTGGCCCTGGTCGCGCAGCAGAAAGGCTATCACCTGATCCTGGTGGTGCCGGACAAGATGAGCCGCGAGAAGATCTTCAATCTCAAGGCCATGGGCGCCGAAGTCATTCTGACCCGCTCGGACGTGGCCAAAGGACATCCCGAGTATTACCAGGACATGGCCGAGCGGATCGCCCGCGAGACCCCGGGCGCCTATTTCATCAACCAGTTCGGCAACCCCGACAACCCGCAGGCCCATATTGCCACCACCGGCCCCGAGATCTTCCAGCAACTGGAAGGCAAGGTCGACGCCATCGTGGTCGGCTGCGGCTCGTCAGGCACCATGACCGGGCTGTCGCGTTATTTTGCCGAGGTTTCGCCGCAGACCGAAATCGTGCTGGCCGACCCGGTCGGCTCGATCCTGGCCCAGTACATCAATGAAGGCGTGCTTTCGACCAAGTCCGGCAGCTGGATGGTGGAAGGCATCGGCGAGGATTTCCTGCCCTCGATCAGCGATTTTTCCAGCGTACGCAAGGCCTATGCCATTTCGGACCGCGAGAGCTTTCTTGCTGCCCGCGAGCTGCTGGCTGCCGAAGGCATCCTCGGCGGGTCTTCCACCGGTACCTTGCTGGCGGCGGCGCTGAAATATTGCCGTGAACAGACCGAGCCCAAGCGGGTGGTGACCCTGGTCTGCGACACCGGCAACAAGTATCTGTCGAAGATGTACAACGACTACTGGATGCTGGACAACGGTTTTATCGAGCGCGAACAGCATGGCGATCTGCGCGATCTGCTGATGCGTCCGTATCAGCGCCGCGACACCGTGGTCATCGGTCCGCAGGAACGGCTGATGACGGCCTACAACCGCATGAAGCTGTATGACGTCTCGCAGCTGCCGGTGATGGACGGCGACCAGATCGTCGGCATTCTGGACGAATCCGATGTGCTGATGCATGTCCATGCCGATGAAAGCCGGTTCCGCGACACGGTCGAGATCGCCATGGTCCGGCATATCGACAAGCTTGATGTCCGTGCGCCGATCGAGGATCTGCTGCCGGTGTTCGAGAAGGGCCATGTCGCCATCGTGGTCGATGGCGAGCGTTTCCTGGGCCTGATCACCCGGATCGATCTGCTGAATTATCTGCGCCGCAAAGTGAACTGATCGGCGGTCGCGCAGTCAAAGCGTTAAATTGCAGTTAGGCCCGATAGGTATTCGGACCTGTTCGGCCTTGTCGAAGTTGAGGAAATCCTGATGTGTGGAATCGTTGCCGCCGCGGCCCAGCGTGATGTCGCTCCGCTGTTGATCGCCGGCCTGAAGTCGCTGGAATACCGTGGTTATGATTCATCCGGTCTGGCGGTGCTGGAGGCCGGCCGCATCGAACGGGTCCGGGCCAAAGGCAAGGTCCGCGAGATGGAAGCCTTGTATCTGGCCCGTCCGTTGCCGGGCGGCACCGGCATCGCGCATACCCGCTGGGCCACCCACGGCGTGCCCAGCGAGGCCAATGCCCACCCGCATATCGCCGGCAAGGTCGCGATCGTGCACAACGGCATCATCGAGAACTATGCCGAACTGCGTGAGGCCTTGATCGCCCGTGGCCACCAATTCCACTCCGAGACCGACACCGAGGTCGTCGCCGCCCTGATCGGCGAGCAGGTGGATCAGGGGCGCCGGCTGCGCGAGGCGGTGATGGCCACCGTCAAGCAGCTGGATGGTGCTTACGCCATTGCGGTGATCAGCGAGGACGAACCCGGCCATGTGGTCGGCGCCCGTTATGGTGCGCCCTTGCTGGTCGGCATCGGCATTGGCGAGCATTTCCTGGGGTCCGATGCCCAGGCTCTGATCAAGTTCACCCGCCAGATGATGTATCTGGAAGAGGGCGACGTGGTCGAGATCAGTCGGGACAAAGTCCAGATCTGGGACCTGCAGGGCGTCGAGGTCCAGCGGGCCCTGCACGAAAGCGAACTGTCCAGCGATGCCGTCGAGCGTGGCGAATACCGCCACTACATGCAGAAGGAGATCTTCGAGCAGCCCAAGGCGGTGGCCGATACCCTGGAATCGCGGCTGGGGCCCAAGGGCGTGCTGCCCAATATTTTCGGCATCGACAGCGAGGCCCTGCTGGGCCAGGTCCGGCAGATCCATATCGTGGCCTGCGGCACCAGCTATCACGCCGGACTGGTCGCCCGCTACTGGCTGGAAACCCATGCCGGCATCGCGGTCAGTGTCGAAGTGGCCAGTGAATTCCGCTATCGCGACGTGGTCGTGCCGGAAAACACCTTGCTGCTGGCCATTTCGCAGTCCGGTGAAACCGCCGATACCCTGGCGGCCATGCGCGACTCCCGGCGTCGTGGCTATCTCGGTACCATGGTGATCTGCAATGTAGCCGAATCATCCCTGGTGCGTGAGGCCGACCTGAAGCTGATGACGCGGGCCGGCCCGGAAATCGGGGTGGCTTCCACCAAGGCCTTCACCACCCAGCTGGCCGCGCTGGCCTTGCTGAGCCTGGAGCTGGCCCGGCTGCGCGGCATGGACCAGGACGTCTATCTGGGTCTGTGCGCCCAGTTGCAGCATCTGCCGCGGGCGATCGAGGATAGCCTGAAGGCCGAGCCGCAGATCCAGGCCATCGCCGAGCACATCATGCATCGTCAGCATGCCTTGTTCCTGGGCCGCGGCGAACAGTACCCGGTGGCGCTGGAAGGCTCGCTGAAGCTCAAGGAAGTCTCCTATATCCATGCCGAGGCCTATCCGGCGGGCGAGCTGAAGCATGGTCCGCTGGCCCTGGTCGACGAGCATATGCCGGTGATCGCGGTGGCGCCCGGCGGGGTATTGCTGGACAAGCTGAAGTCCAACCTGCAGGAAGTGCGGGCCCGCGGCGGCGAGCTGATCGTGTTTGCCGATCGCACCGTCAATATGGACGTCCAGTCGGCGCGCAACCTGACCGTGCAGATCGATGGCGGCGGCGACTTTATCGCCCCGGCGGTATTCACCGTGCCCCTGCAGCTGCTGGCCTACCATGTGGCCGTGCTGCGCGGCACCGATGTCGATCAGCCCCGCAATCTGGCCAAGTCGGTGACGGTGGAATAAGGCTTGTCACTGACTTGGCCTGCGACGTGACGGAGCTGTGCCGCAGGCCGCTCCGGCTTGAAGGCCAGTGGCTTGTGACTGGATCATATGCGACTTGGCACATATACAATTAATATGACCCATATCCTATAAAATAGATTTATAGGATGTGGGTAATAAAATATAAATATTAGTCAATGCCGATAACTTGAGCTATGATCAGCAGCTGACGCTACAGGATTGATGCCGTGCCCAGCCTCGCTCGAACCCCGCTGCAAATGGGGACCTTGATCCGGCGCCGCCGCAAACAGTTGCACTGGAGCCAGACGGTACTTGCCAGCAAGGCCGGCCTGCGCCAGGAAACCGTGTCCTTGATCGAGAACGGCCATGCCGCGGTGCGGCTCGATACGCTGCTGGATCTGCTCGCCGCACTGGATCTGCAGCTGCAGGTCGAGACACGCAGCCATGACTACGATATTGAGGATCTGATCGGCTGATGGCTCGTCCTCGTCGTCACGCTCCCTTGAGGGTCTATCAGAATGCTCGTTCGGTAGGGGTATTGCTGAAGGAGTCCAGCGGGGCGATCAGTTTTGAATATGACGCCAGTTGGTTGCAACGTGAGCGCAATTTCCCGGTGTCCTTGTCACTGCCCTTGCAGGAAGCGCCTTACCGGGGTGCGGTCGTCAGTGCCGTTTTTGACAATTTGCTTCCCGACTCGGCGAATTTGCGCCGGATGGTGGCGGACAAGGTCGGTGCAGAGGGCGTTGATGCTTACAGTTTGCTGTCGAAAATCGGCCATGACTGTGTCGGCAGCCTGCAGTTTGTCAGTGATGGCGCCGAGCTGCCGGTTGTCACGGAACACATTTCGGGAGAGCGGCTGGATGAGTTGGCGATCGAGCGGCTGCTGAAATCATTGAAACAAGCGCCGCTGGGTTTGTCTCGTGATGAGGACTTTCGTATTTCCGTGGCTGGCGCACAGGAAAAAACGGCTTTGCTGCTGTACGACGGTCATTGGTTGAAGCCGCATGGCTTGACGCCGACCACGCATATTTTCAAGACCCGTATCGGTCCCGTTGGAAATGGTCTCGATCTTTCCGACAGCGTCGAAAACGAATTCTACTGTCTGCAGTTGCTGGAACAGCTGGGCTTGCCGGTGAATCGTGCCCAGATCATGAGCTTCGGTGGTACCACCGCCCTCGTGGTTGAGCGCTTTGACCGGCGCTGGCATCGGGGTCGCCTGATCCGGCTGCCGCAAGAAGACTGCTGTCAGGCTTTGTCGGTACCCCCGACACGTAAATATCAGGCCGAAGGCGGTCCATCTCTGGTGGATCTGGCCAACCTTCTGAAAGGCAGTGATTCACCGGCCAATGATCACCTGACCTTGTTCTCGGCACAACTGGTTTTCTGGCTTGTCGGTGCAACCGATGGCCATGCCAAGAACTTCAGTCTGTTCCTGAAGCCGGGAGGAGGCTATGCCCTGACGCCGTTATACGATGTGTTGAGCGCACAGCCTTATCTGGATAGGCAGCAACTGCAGAGAAAGCAATACAAACTGGCAATGTCGGTAGGTGAGCGCAATCATTATCGTATACATGAGGTGATGCCCAGACATTTTATACAGACGGCAAAACGTTCAGGCGTGCCGGATATTGTGATCAGATCGGCCATGGAGTCTGTGGCCGGTCGAATGGAGCTGGCACTGGATCATCTGGCTGCCTGCTTGCCGGCGGGCTTTCCGATGGAACTGCATGACTCGATCGGTGCTGGTATCAAGTTGCGTTTGCGGCGGCTGATTGATTTTCTGGGGGGGTGAGCATTTTCCAGTCGCGGGCGGCTGCCATGTACATGCCTGAGGGCGAGGTTCAGCGGGCACAACCGCCCCATCATCTGTGGGGTGCAATATTTGCCGGTTAGCCGCCAGGCCACGGATCAGGCCGAGCAGGGCAGCCCACTTCGGGATTTATGCGTTGTCCCCATAGGTCGATGGGGGCTGTCCGATGTATTGATTGCTGCTCGAGGGCAAGCCGCTGCCAGGCGGTCAACGGTGGCATGGCACCTCGGAGCAGGCGCTGTCGCGTGTGGAGGGGGCTCAAGTCATCGAGCCGAAACCTTTGAACTGGCGGGCCAGATGCATGGCGTAGTTGTCGGTCATGCCGCTGACGAAATCCAGGGCCCGCATCAGGGTCAGATAGTCCCGCGACCAAGGCTGATCATCGCTCGGCCGGGCGGCGGGGCCGAAGCTGTCCTTGCCGATCAGGTCGATGACCCGGCGTGATTTGTAGTCGGACATGTCGTTGTCATGGATATAGTTCAGTGCCGCGTGGCAGCTGACATCCAGCACGGTGGCGATGGTGTTGTAGGCGCCGATTTCCATTTCGATCTTGCGCGGATGCTGGAACACCTTCTGCTTGGCCAGTTCCTTGGCGGCGATCACGCAGTCGCGGACCCGCTGATCGCACAGACCCAGCAGCTCGTCGTGTTCGCCGGCCAGGATCGCCGTCTCGTTTCTGATAAAGGCTTCGGCGGCGGCATCGACGAATTCGGAGATCACCTTGCCGCGGATCAGTGGCGGTCGCCGGCCGGGACGCAAGCGGTGCATGTCCTGCTTCAGCTCCTGGATCCGGGACGTATCCAGCACCGGCTCCAGCAGGCTGAAGACTTCTTCCCAGTCCAGAATGCCCATCTCGATGCCGTCTTCCAGATCCAGCAGGGCATAGCAGAAATCGTCGGCGATCTCCATCAGATGCACCAGCGGATGGCGGCAATACCATTGCGGTCCGCGTTGCAGCAGGCCGGTGGCCTGGGCTACTTCCTCGAACAAGGCCTGCTCGGCGCGGTAGACACCGTATTTGTTGCGCTTGGGGCGTTCGCCGTCTACAGCGGCCAGCGACATCCAGGGGTATTTGACAAAGCTGCCCAGCGAGGCATAGGTCAAGCGCATGCCGTCATCGTAGGCGTGGTATTCCGAGGTGGTCAGCACCCGAAAGCCCTGGGCATTGCCCTCGAAATGGCGCAGATCGCAGGCCTCCTCGATATCGAGCCGGGCGATCAGCTCGCTGCCGGCATCATGGGTGAACCAGTGTCGGATGGCCTCTTCACCGGTGTGTCCGAAGGGCGGGTTGCCGATGTCGTGGGCCAGGCAGGCCGTCTGCACGATGTCACCCAGGTCGGTGGGTGAAAAGGATGGATGGATGCGCTGTTCGCTGATCAGCTTCTCGCCGACCCGCATGCCCAGGGTACGGCCGACGCAGGCCACTTCCAGGCTGTGGGTCAGCCGGTTGTGGACGTGGTCGTTGGTGGCCAGCGGATGGACCTGGGTCTTGCGGGCCAGCCGGCGGAAAGACCCGGAGAAGATCACCTTGTCATGGTCTGAATTGAAGGGCGACCGGCCCGGCTCCTGTTTGGCGGCACGGTGGCCGAGCCGGGTGGTATTCAAGAGCTGGTCCCAATTCATCATGAGCTTGATTCTGCGCGAATGGCGGTCTGAGACCGGCAAGGTAAAACAATTGCGGGTGCGCGGCCAACCAGGCCGGGATCATCGATACGGGCCGTGGAGGAATCCGCGGTACCGGTTTGGCTGCGCGACTCATGCTGTGGCGGCATGGCGATATGAAGAAATATCGGGTGGCGTCAGGGGGCGGGGCTGCTAGCGTAGCCGGTCCGCCATCCGGCGCGATCCGCTTGTTTCCGTCAAAGGCATGAAGAGGCAGGGTTGTCGATGAACGATAAACACATCACGATGAATGCCGCCATACCGGCGTCATTTCCGGACAGTCTTTCATCACCGCGGCGGCGGCGGTGGCTGGCGGGATCGGGCGCCGCAATGGTGGCGGTGGGATTGACAGGAGGCAGGGCCGTGGCAGCACAGGTACCGGGGAAGGCAGACCAGCCGGCCCCCGAGGGATATCAGGATTCGGGCCGCAGCCCCTGGGGTTACGACACCTGGCGGGAAGCGACCCCGGCGCCACCGAACGTTCGTCCAGGCGAGCAGTCGCTGCCCGCCAAGCCGCGGGCCTATACCGATGTGAAGAGCTATCACGCCCATGTCTACTTTGACGAAGACAATCATGCCAAGGCGGCCTTGCTGCGGCAGTGGGTCATCGAGCGCTTCGAGGTCGAGCTGGGCGACTGGAATCTGGAACCGCGCGGGCCGCACGTGACGCCTTCGTTCTATTTCGGTTTTATGCCGGAACAGCTGGCGCAGATCTATCCCTGGCTGCAGCTCAACAGTCTGGGGCTGACGATTCTGATCCACCCCAATACCGATGATCCGCGTTCGGACCACCTGTACTACGCCGGCTGGATCAACCGCAGCCAGCCGGTCAATGCCTACAACTGGGCCAAGGGCAAGGTGGTCGAGCGGCAGGTGGAGAAGATCTATCCCAATATCAAGCCGTCAAAACGGCTGGAAACGTGATTTGACCACACGGCCGGCCTCCGCATCGCGGAGGCGGGCTTGACAGTGGCCGTTTGGCCGACAAGGATCGCGCGCTTTGCGCTTCACGGATATGAAATGACTTCGGACAAGGCGCGGCTGTCGGCCGCCACCACGACAGATCCAGCCGGGAGCTGGACCCGCGAGCAATGGAAGGCGGCGACCCGCTTCGATGCCGTCGATGTCGGCTGGGTGATGATGAGCATCGGCATGGCGATCGGTGCCGGCATCGTGTTCCTGCCTGTACAGGTCGGGTTGATGGGGATCTGGGTGTTTCTGCTGTCGGCCGTGATCGGCTATCCGGGCATGTATCTGTTCCAGCGGCTGTTCATCAATACCCTGGCCGAGGCTGGGCGGGGTCTGGATTATCCGGGCATGATCTCGGCCTGGCTGGGGCCGCGCTGGGGCCGGTTTCTGGGCCTGCTGTATTTCGTGATGCTGCTGATCTGGATGTTCGTCTACGCCACCGCGATCACTCGCGACAGTGCCTCTTATCTGCACAGTTTCGGGCTGACTCGCGGGCTGTGGTCGGACAGTCCCTGGTATGGCCTGGGACTGATCACTGCGCTGGTGGCACTGGCTTCGCGCGGCGAGCGACTGCTGTTTCGGCTTTCCTCCGTGCTGGTGGCGACCAAGTTGCTGATCGTGGTGGCGCTGGGGCTGTTCATGGTCTCGCGCTGGAATCCGGCGAATCTCGGCGTGCCGCCGGCCGCCGGGGCCCTGGTCAGGAATGCGGTGATCACCTTGCCGTTCACCCTGACCTCGATCCTGTTTATCCAGACGCTGAGTCCGATGGTGATTTCCTATCGGGCGCGCGAGACCTCGATCCTGGTGGCCAGGCACAAGGCGCTGCGAGCGATGAATATCGCCTTTGGCATACTGTTCGTGGCGGTGTTTTTCTATGCGGTTTCCTTCACTCTGGCGATGGGCCATGCCGATGCGGTGCGTGCCTCACGGGAAAACATTTCGGCGTTGGCGATCACGGCGCAGATTTTTCCCGGCAGCTGGGCCACCTATGTCGGCCTGATCCTGAACATCTTTGCGGTGATGACGGCATTTTTCGGGGTCTACCTGGGCTTTCGCGAGGCTTGCCAGGGCTTGCTGGCCAATCTGCTGGCCAGGCATGGGCAGGCCGAGGCCGGCCGGTCGACATGGGGACAGCGCGGCATCATGCTGTTCGCGATCCTGCTGGCCTGGGGCGCGATCGAAGGCAATCTGCCGGTGCTTTCCTTCACCACGCTCAGCAGCCCGATCTTCGGCATCCTGGGTTGCCTGATTCCGGCCTGGCTGGTGCTGAAGGTCCCTGCACTGGGACATTACCGCGGGCCAGGGCTGGTCCTGGTGATCCTGGTCGGGTTACTGCTTTGCGTATCGCCGTTGCTGACCTGGCTGTAGATGGCCGGCAGGGCTGAACCGGCCGGCTGCTCGCGAGGCTCAGCTCCGGCGAGAGGAGGGCAGGGGCAGCTCCAGGCGGCGGGCCAGTCGCAACAGATTGGCCCGGTCCAGACCCAGTTGGCGGGCAGCGGCGGCCAGATTGCCGGGATATCGGGCCACGGCCTGGGCCAGCAGCTGGCGTTGATAGTCGTCCACTGCCACGCGCAGGTTGATGGGTGGAGCGCTGGCAATGAGCGCATGCTCGCGTGGGTCGGCCGTCGGTTCCAGGACGGCCGGCTCCAGAACCGTGGCGGCACCATCCAGATCCAGGTCGGCGGCAGTCAGGCGGAGGATCCCATCGGACCCGGCCGGCAAGCTGTGGCTGCGGCCGATGGCTTTCAAGGTGGCTCGGCTGATGACATGTTCCAGCTCGCGGACATTGCCCGGCCAGTCGTAGCGCCGGATCGCCGCCTCCGCCGCGGCTTCCAGGCGCAGGCCGCGCAGGCCCATGCGGCGCCGGTTTTCCTCGATAAATCCGCCAGCCAGGATCAGACCATCGGGCTGCCGATTCCGCAGTGCGGGCACGCTCAGAGGATAGACGCCCAGGCGGTGATACAGATCGGCACGGAAACGTCCCTGCCGGACCTCCTCGGCCAGATCGCGATTGGTGGCAGCAATCAGACGGACGTCCACCTGATGCTCACGGTCCGATCCGAGTCGTTGCAGCTGGCCGTCCTGCAGAGCCCGCAACAGGCTGGCCTGGGCGGCCAGTGCGAGCTCGCCGATCTCGTCCAGAAACAGGGTGCCGCCGTCAGCCAGCTCGAACTTGCCTTTGCGGTCACTGACAGCTCCCGAGAAGGCGCCACGGACATGGCCGAACAATTCGCTTTCCAGCAGATGTTCAGGCAGTGCCGCGCAGTTGACGCTGATCATGGGTTTGTCGGCACGCGGTGACAGTTGATGGATGCGATGGGCGACCAATTCCTTGCCGGTGCCGGTCTCGCCGCTGATCAGCACCGGCAGGCTGGTCCCGGCGACCAGATCGATCTCTGCCAGCAGCTGTTCGAAGGCGGGGCTGTGGCCGATCAGGTGGTGACGCGGCTGGGGCAGGGCCTGGCGAAAGCTGTCGGCGCGCAGGCGTTCGCGACGAGCCAGTTGCTGCAGCTGGTCCATCCGGCGAGTGGCGGCGACGGTGGCGGCGGCGATCTCGGCCAGGCGAGCCAGCCGATACAGCTGGTCGGGACCGAAATGGCCGGCCTCCAGCGCATCGACGGTCAGCAGCCCCCAGACCGTGTCGTCCAGCCGCAGCGGGCAGCCCATGCAGTCGTGCACGGACAGGTCCGAAGCTTCGCTGTCGACCAGCCCGTCATAGGGATCGGGAAGCTCGCAGCCCGGCGGGAAGGCCATCGGGCCGTCCTGACCCAGCAGTGCCTGCAATCTCGGTTGCTGGGCGAGAGCAAAGCGCCGGCCCATGGTGTCGGGTTTGAGACCGTGGATTGCCAGCGGCACCAGTTCGCCGCCTTCCAGTTGCAGCAGGGCGGCGGCATCGCAGGGAATCAGCTGTCGCAAGGTATCCAGCAGCCGTCGATAGCGGGTAGCGGCGGGCAGGTCGCGTGCCAGATCGGCCACCAGCGGAATCAGACGGTCCAGCAGGGAATCATGCGGAGTCATAATGACAGCATCGGGAACAAATGTTGTCATTATGACATGTCATCTTGACTGCATCCGGTTTTCGATGCACAGAAAATCAAGGGTTTGGATTCTGGCACGCGGTTTGCTCAGAGAGGGATGTCATCAACCCCACCGGAGAGCAATCATGTTGACGGATGCACAGCGCGAGATCATCAAGGCCACGGTTCCCCTGCTGGAAACGGGCGGCGAAGCGCTGACCACACATTTCTACAAGCTGATGCTGAGCGAATATCCTGAAGTCCGGCCGCTGTTCAACCAGGCCAATCAGGCCAGTGGTGCCCAGCCTCGCGCGTTGGCTCATGCCGTGTTGATGTATGCCCGGCATATCGATGACCTCGATGCGCTGGGGCCGCTGGCCGCCCAGATCGTCAACAAGCACGTCGCCTTGCAGATACTTCCCGAGCACTATCCCATTGTCGGCAGCTGCCTGCTGCGTTCGATCCGCGAGGTGCTGGGTGCCGAGATCGCGACTGACGCGGTGATCGAAGCCTGGGCCGCGGCCTATCAGCAGCTGGCCGATATGCTGATCGGCGCTGAAGCCAGCGTGTACGACGCCCTGGCCACCGCGCCGGGTGGCTGGCGCGGTGGCCGCAAGTTCAGGCTGATACGGGCCGTGCAGGAAAGCTCGGTGATCCGTTCGCTGTATCTGCAGCCGGTCGACGGTGGTGAAGTGCTGCACAACCAGCCTGGCCAATACATCGGCTTGCGGGTGGTGGTGGACGGGGTCGAGACCCGCCGCAACTATTCGCTGTCGGCCAGTCCGGATGGTCGCGAGTACCGCATCAGCGTCAAGCAGGAGCCGGGTGGCGTGGTTTCCGGTTATCTGCATGCGCTGCCGGAAGGTGCCGAGCTGGAGCTGTTCCCGCCGGCGGGCGAATTCGTGCTGGCGGACAGTCCGCGTACCGCTGTTTTCATCAGCGGAGGCGTCGGTATCACGCCGACCTTGCCGATGATGGATCAGGCCTTGGCCACCGGCAAGCCGGTGGTTTTCGTGCATTATTCGCGCAACCCCGAGCAGCAGGCCTTTGGCCAGTGGTTGCAGGCCAAGGCGGCCGAACATTCCCGGCTGCAGCTGCATTTCGTGCACGATGCGCCGGAAGGCGATGGCCGCAACCGCCCTTCGGCCAGCCAGTTGGCGGCCTGGCTGCCGCAGGCCGAGCAGGTCGAGGCCTATTTCCTGGGGCCGAAACCGTTCATGCTGGCGGTCAAGCATGCCCTGGCCGAACTGGGTGTGCCGGCTGCGCAGATGCATTGCGAGTTCTTCGGCCCGGCTGAAGAACTGGCCTGATCAGGCGGGCCGCTGCCGGTCAAAGGCATCAGCTGTCGAATGGGCTCATGCCTGCACGACACGGTTGCGGCCCAGAGCCTTGGCCTTGTACAAGGCCTTGTCTGCCTGCTTGAGTACCTCGGCGACATCGGACTGGCGGTGGCCGGCGGCCAGTCCGATGCTGACGGTGACCGTGAGTGAGCGGCGGCCGCTTGCCGATGAGCCCGGCCGGCGAAGGTTCCGGTGCTTGCCGGCCGGTCGGCTGGCCATATCGCGCAGTTGCATGGGATAGTCGGCAATATCTTCACGGATGGCCTCCAGCCATACCCTGGCCGCCTCCGGCGCCTGACGATCCAGCACGATCACGAACTCCTCGCCACCTTGGCGATAGGTTCGTCCGCGGCTGCCCTGACGCAGGCGGCTGGCCACCATCCGCAGCACCTGGTCGCCCACGTCATGGCCATGCCGGTCGTTGCATTGTTTGAAATGATCGATATCGACGATCGCCAGGCAGTACTGTCTGGAGAGCTGACGCAGGCGTTCATTGAGGGCCCGTCGCGAAGGCAGGCCCGTCAGTTCGTCACGAAAGGCCAGTTCCAGCGATTCCTGCACCAGGGCGGCCATCTGGCTGAGCAAGGCCAGTGAGCAGAAGATCGGCAACAGCTGAGGCTCGATGAAAACATGCGGCAGGATGGCCAGGGTGAATGGCAGGAGCAGCCATGGCACGGCATGGCGGGGACGCGGTTCCAGCAGGTAGCCGAGGCCGAGCAGGATCATGCCGCCGACGCAGATCGGATAGCTGAGCTGGGGCAGGCGCATCCAGCCGGCATGCAGCGCGGGCCACCAGGTCTGACCGAGCTGGCGGATCAATGCCAGGTCGGGGTGGTCATGCAGATACTTCAGTCCCAGGATCGCGATGCCGAGAACCAGTGCACGAGCAGCTACTTCGGGCAAGAGGCGCCGTCCATCGGACCACAGCGCAAATACGCTGCAGATGGCGGGCCACAGCGTAGTGGCGAGGATGAAATCGGCAATGACGGCGGGACCTGGGAAGAACGGCTGGTCCATGGACTGCACATCACGCATCAGACCGGTTTCGAGCACCATCATCCAGGCCATCAGCAGCAGCTGCTGCCAGCGCTGGAACACACAGCACAAGGCGGCGCCAAGGAGCAGCAGCAACCAGGGCAGCACGGCGAGAATACCGGCCAGCTCATGGTGGCGGGTGGTCAGCCATGCTGCTGGCCAGCTGATCAGCAGGATCGCGGGCGGCAGGAAATGTGCCAGCCTGAGGCCGGCCGCGCAACGACGCAGCATGGTGGAGAGAACGGCTCTGTCGAGCATGACATGACGCTTGGGCCAAGGCCGCAGGGCCGCGGACGCAAGCGCGGATACTCCGGAGGTTTGGCAGCGCAATCCACTGTATCGGCAAGAACGATATGCACTTTAGGCGTGCGCTCCAATCTGTCGGTTCATCCAGGTTTGCCTGTGCGGATGGCATCCGACACAATCAGGAGCTTGTCTGAATAGTCGAGGTATCCGATGCAGCGTCTTCTTCGTCCTCTCGCTCTGGCGAGCCTGGCCATGGCCTGTGGCAGCGCTCTGGCTGCGACGGCCGAGCCGGCTCCTCTGGGCAAGCTGCCTCGCTGGGCGGTGCCGGAGTCTTATGCACTGGCTTTGCGGGTGGATCCGCGACAGTCGGATTTCTCCGGAACGGCGGTGATCGATTTCGATCTGAAGAAGGACTCAGACCATGTCTGGATCCATGGCCAGGATCTGAAGGTCGGCACGGTTTCGATCCGTACCGCCGATGGGCGGCAGCTGCCGGCGCGCTATGTGTCGGTCGCGCCGCAGGAGGGCGTGGTCCGTATCGACTTCGGGCGCAGTCTGGCCCCGCAGAAGCTGCAGCTGAGCATCAGCTATGTGGCCCCTCTGAATCGGCAGTTGCAAGGCCTGTACAAGGTCAGCCATGCAGGCAAGCCCTATGCCATGACCCAGATGGAGCCGGTCAGTGCCCGCTATGCTTTTCCCGGTTTTGACGAGCCGGACTTCAAGACGCCTTACCATCTGAGTCTGACCATTCCTGCCGATGAGGCCGGGGTGGCGAATACCCGTCAGATCGGCGAGAAGCCGGCCGGTGCCGGCTGGAAAACCCTGAGTTTCGCGCCGACCCGGCCCCTGCCGAGCTATCTGGTCGCCTTTGCCGTCGGACCCTGGGATATCCAGCAGGGTCCGGTGATCCAGCCCGATGCCCAGCGCAGCGAGCCGGTGGAGCTGCGGGGCATCGCGGCCCAGGGCGAAGGCCATCGCCTGCAGCATGTGCTGAGCGAGACGCCGGCCATCATCAGGACGCTGGAAGACTATTACGGTTTCGGCTACCCCTTCGGCAAGCTGGACCTGCTGGCAGCGCCGGATTTTTCGGCCGGTGCGATGGAGAATCCGGGACTGGTGACCTTCCGCGACTGGTTGCTGCTGCTGGATCCCGATTCCGCGGCGCGTTATGTCCAGCTGTCCTTCAATGTGACGGCCCACGAGCTGGCCCATCAGTGGACCGGTGACACCGTGACCCTGGCCTGGTGGGATGATCTGTGGCTCAACGAATCCTTTGCCACCTGGATGCAGCAGAAGGTGACCCAGCAGCTGCATCCCGAATATCGGGCCGATCTGGACCGGGTCCGCGGTGCCGAGCAGGCCATGAATGGCGACAGCCTGGTCACCACCCGCAAGATTCGCCAGCCGATCACCGGCAACGGTGATATCGAGACGGCATTCGACGGCATCACCTATCAGAAGGGTGCTGCGGTGCTCGGCATGTTCGAAGCCTATGTCGGTGCGGACAAGTTCCGGCAGGGCATGCGCCACTATATCCAGGCCCATGCCTTCGGCAATGCCACGGCGGATGATCTGATCGACTCGGTAGCTGATGCCGCCGGCCAGGGCGAGCGTTTCAAGCAGGCTTTTCGCAGCTTCCTGGATCAGCCGGGTGTTCCCTATGTGCAGACCCGTACCGTGCGGCAGGACGGACGGACCTGGTTGGAGCTGAGCCAGAGCCGCTATCTGCCCTGGGGTAGCAAGGGGCGTGCCGATGCCGTCTGGGGCGTGCCGGTCTGCGTGCGCTACCAGATTGCCGGTGGCAGCAAGCGTGCCTGTGAACTGCTGGATCAGGTCCAGGGCCGGATCGAGCTGCCCGGTGCGGTCGAGGGGGGCTGGGTGCTTCCCAATGCCCAGGCGCGTGGTTATTACCGCTTTGGCATGGACGGGGCGGATCTCAAGGTGTTGAGCCGGCATCTCAGCGAGCTCGATGATGCCGAGCAGCTGGCCTATGCCGATGCGGTAGCGGCGGCATTCCGGCACGGAGATCTGGATGCCTCCGACGTGCTGCAGGCACTGCAGCCGCTGACGGGGTCCAAGGTACGCGAGGTGGCGACGGCACCGCTGGGAGTGCTGGGCTGGATCAGGAGCCATGAGGCGCAGACGCCGGCGCAAAAGGCTACCTTGCAGACATGGGTGGCCAAGGCCTATCTGCCGCGGCTGCAGGCCCTGGGCTATCAGCGCAAGCCGGGTGAGTCGGCGGCCGATGCCTTGCTGCGCAGCGAGCTGGCGCGGCTGCTGGCGCTGGACTTTCCTCAGGACGAAGTGCGCAGCGCCTTGCTGCAGCAAGGTGATGCGGTACTGAACCTCAAGGATGGACATCTGGACTTTTCGGTGGCCAATCCGGATCTGGCCGGACTGGCATTGGCCGTGGCTGCGCAGATCCATGGCAAGGCGACCGTCGATCGCCTGATCGAGCAGCTGCCACTGACCAGTGATCCGGCCCGGCGCAACGCGATCCTGGCCGCTCTGGCAGCGGTCGAGCAGCCGTCTCAGGCGGCACGCATCCGCGACCTGGCGTTGGACCCCAGGGTCAAGGTCGGCGAGATGGCCGCCCTGCTGTCAGGCAATCGCGACACCGAAGCCGGTCGCGATGCGATCTGGCATTGGTCGGTGGCCCACTATCAGGCCATCGTCGATCGTACCGGCAGTTTTTCGGGCGGCCGGTTGCCTGCACTGATGGGCGGTGGTGGCTGTTCCGCCGCCGAGTCTGAGCGGCTGCAGGCGTTCTTCAAGAGCCGGGTGGATCAGGTCACGGGCGCGGCCCGCGGTCTGGCGCAGACGGTGGAAGCCACCGAGCTGTGCTCGGCCTTGAAGGCAAAGCAGGATCCGGCCTCCATCACTCCCTGAGCCTGCCCGTCGCGAGACTGGATCGAGCGGGCCGGCAGGCCTGCCAACCGGCAAGAGGCCGCGACCGTCGTGACTGCGACGGTCGCGGGATTCAGGGCGTGGCTTCGATCACCCGCTCGAACGGCGGCAAGGCATTGAGCATGCGCGCCCCATAGCGCTTGACGATCACGCGCCGGTCCAGCAGCACGATTCGGCCCTGGTCGGTTTCGGTGCGGATCAGGCGGCCGCAGTACTGGGTCAGGATCCGGGTGGCCTCGGGCACGGTCACTTCGATAAAGGGATTGCGACCACGTGATTCCAGCCATTCGGCATAGGTTGCCCCGACCGGGTCGGTCGGCACCGCGAAGGGCAGCTGGGTGATCACCACGGTTTCACAGAGCTTGCCGGGCAGGTCCAGGCCTTCGCCGAAAGAGGCCAGTCCGAACAAGGTACTGCCCTGACCGGCCTCCACTGCCGCGGTATGCTCGGCGATCAGCTGGCTCTTGCCCAGCGAGCCCTGGGCACGGACCTTGCGGACCATGGCGATCGGCAGCCGTTGCAGGACCCGGTCCAGTTTGGCGCGGGAGGTGAACAGCACCAGGTTGCCGGCGTCCCAGTCCAGATGCTGCTCCAGCCAGCGGCAGATCTCTTCGGCATGGGCCTCGCGTGCTTCGGGCAGGGCCTTGAGTGCGGGCACTTCCAGCCGGGCCTGATGGGCCAGATCAAATGGTGAAGGCAGACTCAGGGTGATCGCATCGTCAGGCAGACCGACGGCATCGGCAAACTGGCGGAACTGGCCACCGGCGCTGAGCGTCGCCGAGGTCATCACCGTGGCGCTGGCATTGTCCCACAGCACCTTGCGCAGCAGATGGCCGGCGGAGACCGCCGAGGCATGGCAGACCAGCTGCCGGTCCGGTCCCAGGCTGACCCAGCGGGCCATCGGCGGCACGTTTTCAAGGTCTTCATGGCTCCAGGCTTGCCAGGTGCGGACCTGGCGCTCCATGCGCTCCAGGGCCATGCCCAGTTCGCGGACCAGAGCCTCCTGGGTGGGGCCGCCCTCGCTCATTTCCAGCACGGCCCGCCGCACAGCAGTCAGCCAGCGGCGCAGCTCGGCGCTGAGCTGATGGAGGTGCTCGGCATGGGCGATCCAGGCGACCGGCAGCTGGCCCAGCGAGGCCCGCCAGACGGGTATGTCCTCGCCTTCATCCGGGATCCAGGTCAGCCGGATCTCGCGTTCCAGCGCTTCCAGCGCGTCGCTGTAAGCCTGCAGTCGCTCGTCACCGGCCTCCAGCGGCACCTTGCCCAGCACTTCCTTGTCGGTCAGCGAGTAGGCGGCATGGATCTGTCGGCCCAGACGGCCCAGCTGGCGGGTCGAGGCCGCCATGAACACCTCCGAGGCCCCGCGGTCGATGGCCTTGCCCGGCAGGTGATGGGCCTCGTCGAAAATGTACAGCGTCTCGTCGGGCTTGGGCAGGATCACGCCGCCGAAGCCGTCTTCCTCGCGGGGCATGGTCAGGTCGGACAGCACCAGGTCCTGGTTGGCGACGATGATTTCGGCGTCGGCGACGGCACGCCGGGCCGAAAAAAAGGGGCAGCCCATGAACTGGCTGCAACGCCGGCCGGTGCAGCCGCCGGCACTGGTGGTCAGCATCGAGCGCAACAGATCGCTGGGCGCCTCCGGGGCCAGATCGATGTCGCCGGTCCACTCGCCGCGCTGCCAGGCGCCTTCCAGCTTGCCCAGCACGCTGCGATCGCGGTCCGAAGGGGCGCGCGGCCACAGGCTCAGATCCTGTTCGAAGCCGGCCAGCGAGCCCTGGGCCTGGGTATCGATGCCGCCCCGGGCCTGCAGCAGATTGCGCGGGCACAGGTAGCGTCCACGCCCCTTGGCCAGCGCGATCTTGGCCTGGTTGCCGCTCAGCTTCAGATACAAGGGGATGTCGCGGGTCACCAGCTGCTCCTGCAAGGCCACCGTGGCGGTGGCGATCAGCAGCTTCTTCTTGTGGGCGCGAGCCACTTCCAGGCCGGCCAGCAGGTAGGCCATCGATTTGCCGGTGCCTGTCGGGGCCTCGATCACGCCTGCGCCGCCGGTGGCGGCCAGAGTCTTGGCTACCTCGGCGATCATCTTGCCTTGCGAGGGGCGGATCCGGAATCCGGGCAGTCCGTCCTTGAGGCTCGCGTAGGCGGTCCTGATCGCGGCCTTGGTATCATCTGTCAGCATCCGGTCATGATACAGGCTGGCGTCGGAGAGAGCGGACAAGGCGAAGGCCTTATAACCGCAAGTTTGGTTGTCAGTCCGTTTGCTTATTGTTGCCCCTCGAATGCGAGGCCTAATGTAGTAGGTTGTAAGCCACCGGCTTGAGATCGAAGAGGGCGACATCGTGCTTTACGACAGCATCCTGGATACCATCGGCCGCACCCCGGTCGTGCGACTGCATCGACTGGCGCCCGAGGGCATCACCTTGTATGCCAAGGTTGAATCCTTCAATCCCGGTGGCTCGGTCAAGGATCGGTTGGCCTTGGCGGTGATTCTCGATGCCGAGCAGCGCGGCCTGCTGAAACCCGGCGACACGGTGGTGGACGCGACTTCGGGCAATACCGGCGTGGCCTTGGCCATGGTATGCGCGGCCCGGGGTTACCGCTTCGTGGCCACGATGACCGAAACCTTTTCGGTGGAGCGCCGCAAGCTGATTCGTGCCTATGGCGGCAAGGTGATCCTGACCCCGGCGGCCGAACGTGGCACCGGCATGGTGCGCAAGGCCGAGGAGCTGGCTGCCAAGTACGGCTGGTATCAGCCTAGGCAGTTCCAGAATCCGGCCAATCCGGCTTTTCACCGGCAGACCACGGCCGCCGAAATTCTCAGCGATTTTGCCGGCAAGCGGCTGGATGCCTTCGTATCGGGCTGGGGTACCGGCGGCACCCTGACCGGTGTCGGCGAAGTGCTGAAAGCGGCCCGGCCCGGCGTCAGAATCATTGCCACCGAGCCGGCGGGCGCCTCCCTGCTGGGCGGTCAGCCATGGGCGCCGCACAAGATCCAGGGCTGGGCCCCGGATTTCATTCCCGGCGTGCTCAACCGGCAGGTCTATGACGAGCTGCTGCCGGTGACCGACACGGATGCCATCAGCGTATCCCGCCGACTGGCGGCCGAAGAGGGGATCTTCGTCGGCATCTCGGCCGGCGCCACGGCGGCGGCGGCCCTGCAGCACGCCGAGCAGGCCGAGCCGGGCAGCGTGATTCTGGCCGTGCTGCCCGATACCGGCGAGCGCTATCTTTCCACGCCCTTGTTCGAAGGTGTGCCGGACGGCTCGGACGACGAGTGGCTGGCTTCGCTGGAGGCGTGAGCCAGCCTGCCGGCGTCGATGCTCAGAGGGTGTCGGCGCCGGCCAGATAATCCCGTTTGCCCAGGGGCACGCCGGCCTGACGCAGAATGTCATAGGCCGTGGTGCAGTGGAAGAACAGGTTGGGAATCACGAACTGGAACAGGTAATCCTGGCCCTGAAAGTGCTGGTCGCCGCTGCGCAGTTTCAAGGTGATCGCGCGCCCGGCGCTGTCCTGCAGCTGTTCCGGACGCAGTGAGTCCAGATATTCACAGGTCGCCTGCAGGCGCTGACGCAGTTCGACAAAGCCGCTCTCTTCATCAGCGAAGACCGGGGCCTGCACATCGGCCAGCCGGGCCGCGCCCAGCTTGACCATGTCCGAAGCGATCTGGACCTGACGGACCAAGGGGAACATGTCCGGCGTCAGCCGGGTAGCCAGCAGCACCGATTCGGAAATCTTCTTTTCAGCGGCCCAGTCGGCGGCGCGCTGCAATACATGCTCCAGATTTTGCAGCGCCCGGATAAACACCGGGATCGAGGCCTGGTACATCGTCAAGCTCATGGCAGTTCCTGTGGACGTGGACTGCCGGCATCGTATCCCTATGCACCATGACTGGACAGTGGCGGTTTCGCGACGCAAGCCGCCAAGCGATGATCGATGCGTGGCCGGGCAGGAGGCGATCCGATGATCGCCACCCCGCCTTTGGCTCAGGCCCCGGCTTCGGGCAGGGGCTGGCGACGCAGCACGGCCAGCGGCTGGGCCCAGTCGGCACCGGGCCGGCGCTTGCTGGTGACCAGGGTCAGTTCCGAGGGCTGGAACACATTGACGTTGTGGGTCGCCGGCGTGGTCAGGATGTACTGCGCGCGGGTGGTCTTGAGGAAGGCGCCGACCTTGTCGATATTGAAGATATCGAGATGGGCGAAGGGCTCGTCGATAAAGACAAAGCCGCCGGGCCGATCCTCGTCGCGCATCAGCGCCACCAGCAGCAGCAGGGACTTCATGACCTGCTGGCCACCGGAAGCCTCGCCGTCATCCATGCCGATCCAGCCCTTCTTGTCGAACTCGAAGCGTACCGTCAGGCCGGCGTGAGCCAGGTTGAGATCATCGTTATGCAGCTCGGGCAGGTCGACATCGATGCCGATACCCGCCAGCTCGGCCAGGAAACCCAGGTTGCGGGTATAGCGCTTGACGGTATTGCGCAGCACGCTGAGATAGGCGCCACGGGCCTCGGTGGTGATCCGCTTGGCGCGCTCCAGATGCTGGTGGCGGCGAGCCAGATCGTCCTTCAGGCTGCCGTGGTCATCGGCAAGCTTGTCACGCAACGGCACGCAGCTGCCGTCGGCTTCCCAGTGGCCTTCGTTGAGACGGCGCTCGACCCTGTCGACCTCACGGCGCACGGCCTGGGGTGATTCGAACATTTCGCGCAGACGGGCCAGTTCGCTTGCCGTCCGGCGTGCGGCCGGCAGTTGATCGCGACGCTCGCGGTAGACGGCGAGCCGTTCCAGCTGCTCCCGACGCAGGCCGGTGTACTGGCGCAGGGTATCGGCCAGGGCGGACTGCACCTGACGGTGCTCGCGTGCGGCCGCATCGCGTCCGGCCGAGTTTTCCTGGCGGCGCTTGCGGCAGGATTCATAATGGGCGTCGGCCGCGGCATAACTGTCGGCACAGCGTTGCACATCGGCCTGCAGCCCGGGCTGGCGGGCATGGGCCTCGGCGAATTCCTCGGCCCGGTCGGCCAGCTGGGCGCTGGCATTGGCGCCACGCAGCACGGCTTCGGCATCGGAGGCCTGCTGCTGCAGTTCACGCCGCTTTTCGGCGATCTTCTGCAGCCGGCGCTCGATGACCTGCAGGCGTTCCTCGCCTTCGCTGAGCTGACGGGAGCGGGCGGCATTGCCGAAATAGACATCGTCGACGCCGAGATAACGGCCGCCTCGGCGTTCGCGGAAATAGCCTTGCGGGGTGATCCAGTCCTGCTCGCGCGAAACGCTGGCACCTTGCTCCACGGTCTCGACGCGACGGATCCGGTCCAGCTGGCGCAGCAGCCAATCCGGAGGATCGGCCGAAAATTCCACCACTTCCAGCAGCGAGCCGCGACTGGCGGACTGCACCGTGCTGCGATCAGCGACTACGAAGTGCTTGTAGCGCTGGGCTTCACCGATGGACCAGGCCTGCTGGCGATCGGACGGGTCATCCAGCAGCACCACGTGGCGATAGCCGGCGAGCACGGCTTCGACCGCGCCCTGCCAGTGCGGATCCAGCACTTCGACTACTTCGCTGAGCATGCGATGGCGAATGCCGGCGGCATCCAGCGCGCGGCGGAAATTGACTTCGAATTCGGGGGTGTAACGGCGTCCGCTGCGCCAGGCGGCCAGCTGGTTGTTCAGCGAGCCGATTTCGCTGCGCAGCTGCTGCTCTTCATGCCCCAGGGTGACCAGCTCGGCACGGGCTTCACGCGATTGCCGGGCCAGTCGCTCATGATCGCTGCCGCCCTGCTGGGCCAGCAGCTCGTTGAGCCGGGTTTCCTGCTTCAGCAGGACTTCGTTTTCGGTAAAGGCGGCGCGGGCATCCGTCAGGATCTGGCTGGCCTGGGTGCGCAGACCCTCGGCTTCGGCCTGCTCGCTGCGCAGTCGCTCTTCGTTGGCATCGAGCTCGATCAGTCGTTCGGCCAGCTCCGCATCACGTTGCTGCAGTTCCAGGCAGCGCCGGCGCTGGGCCAGCAGCGGCGGATGGGCGGCGCGCAGACTGGCACGCAGTTCGGCGAATTCGCAGCGCGGCAGGATGTCGAAGACCAGATCGTTGCGTTCGCGCTTGAGACCTTCCCATTCCTGAAAGGAGCGGACCCGGCCTTCGGCTTCCTGCAGGGAAACGCCCAGCAGGGACAGCTGGTGCTCAAGCTGCAGCTGTTCGCGCTCGGCTTCGCCCTGATCGGTGCGGGCGCGCTGGTAGTCGTCCAGCACGGCCTTGTCGCCGAACACGTCGAAGACCAGATCCAGCAAGGCGCGCGGCGGCAACTGGCAGAGCTTGTCGGTGGCACCCTGCTCCAGGGTCAGCACCCGTCGGATGGCCTGGGACAGGCCGGCACCTTCCAGCCGGATACGATATTCGCGCAGCCCAAGCCACTCGCCACGGGCCTCGATGTCCTCGATGCTGACATCGCCGCCCATCACGGCGTACTGGCGCTGCCATTCGCCGCCCTTCTTCTGGATCCGGCAGGCCAGAGTGACCTCGGCGTCCATCAACGGAAAGAACGGGCGCTCGCCGGCCGGTCCGGGCGTATTGCCTACCCGCGCCCGCAGCCAGGCAAAAGGCCGGCCGTTGTGGCGCAGATAGCTTTTGTAATCGCGATTGCCGGCGCAGTCGATGGTGAGCAGGGTGCGCAGGGCATCCAGCAAGGTGGTCTTGCCCGAGCCATTGGGGCCGACCACGGTGACGATATTGGTATCCAGCGGCAGACTGAAACGCTGCCAGTAATCCCAATGGACGACTTCGAGACTGCGAAAATCAAACATTCAGGCGCTCTTCCTCTGCGTCGGCATCATCAAGACGCTCGCCGGCTTCCGGCAGATCGTCATCGGACTCGGGTTCATCTTCGCGCGGGATCCGGTGGCCGAGCAGATCACCCAGCGCACCATCGAGAATCCGCCGCGCGGTGCGTTCGTAGTCAAACGCCAGATCCAGCAGCGGACCTTCGGCCACGCCCTCCTTGCGGCGCACGATGAAGCCATGCCGGGCCAGCTGGCCCAGATTGATATTGATGCGGGTCTTGCCGCCGAGCCGGTCGCCGAAATCGGCCAGCAGGGTGCGCTCGGACAGCACTGGCGACATCGTCGGTTCGCGGGAAATGGGCTTGTCTTCGGCAAACATCTGGGCCTGGGCGACATTGGCTTCGGCCTGGGTACGATCGAGCTGGCGCTGGCGCTTGGGCAGAATGATCAAGGCCCAGATCACCACCAGCAAAGCCACCGCGTCGCGGTCCAGCTGCAGGCTGGTCGACTGCCAGCTGTCGTGGCCGCCAAAGACGGCCTGTTCGGCTGAACGGGCCACGCCCAGGCTGACAAAGCCGGCGTAGGGATGCTCGTGCAGGCACAGCCCGCTTTCACGCAGGCGGCGGTCCAGTTCTTCGCGGAAGGTTTCATCCAGCAAGGCCTTGCGGGCCAGCGGATCTTCACGAGGCAGCCAGCGCTGGGCCAGCAGACGCGCGATCAGCGTAGCGGTTTCGTCATGCATGGGGAGGGGTCTCTTTGGACGCGCGTCGCCGGCGGACCGGTGATGCGGCGGTGTGCGGACTGATGCGTCCGGCACTGATTTGTCTGACTTCGCCGAGATCGACATCGAGCAGCCGGGGTTCCACTTCCAGGCTCAGCGGCAGTCGGGCCAGATCGGCGGCGGCGCCGTCCAGCGAAGCGGATTCGGGATCGCCGATCAGGCCCAGCAGAGACAGCCGGTAGGCACTGATCGCATAGCTTTCCGGGGTCACTGCGTGTTCCAGACCCACCGGTTCAGTGATGCCTTCCAGAATTTTCTGCCAGGCATCGAGATGACTGAGGTCTTCTTCGTCATGCGGCAGATCGGTGGCTGGCGGCGTCGCCTCCGCGGTGGGCAGGGCGGTGACCTCGGCGGCGGCGCGCTCGCGCTCCAGCAGCTCGAACTCGGCCACGTCCAGGGCGATCTGGTCCTGCACAAAGGCCGGCTGCAGCGGCAGCAGGTGCTGTTCGCTGGCAAAGGCGCACAGCGCGGAGGTATCCAGCCGGCGCAGCCAGCCGACCAGGTCCGAGGATGACAGGCCCGAGCGTCCCAGATGGATGCGGTGCTGGTCGATCTTGTTCAGCTCGCGCTGGAAGATACCGGCCTGCCGCAGCATCGCGCTCTGGGCCCGGCCGACGGCCTGGGCCAGACGATGGGCGCGCAGGTCAAGCTCCTGTGCCTCGGTGATGGCCTCGATGATGGCGGTGCCTTTCTCCACCCAGGTCCAGACCGAGCCCAGGGTCTGGGCAGCGGCATGGATGCGGTGCTCGGAGCCGGACAGCACGGCGCGGTCGAAGTCGTCCTTGAGCTCGGACAGACGGGCCAGCAGATGACCCAGCTCGTCGGCCGAGACCCGGCCCACGGCCTGGCCGGCGGCAAGCTGGGAGGTGATGTAGCCGAGCCCGTCCTCGTCATCCTGCTCGAAATCCAGCAGGGTGGTCAGCGCGGCCAGGGCTTTGCGGCCCAGCGCATCGACCCGATAGCGCTGGGTTTCAGCGTCCCAGCTCAGCAGGTCGTGGTCGCGCAGTCGCTGGACCACGGTTTCCAGCTTGACCGGATCAATGAAGCTCAAATGATCGCGAATATCCTGAGGCGTCCATTCCGGCGCATTGCTGCGTGCTCCCAGCGTTCGCAGCACCAGCAGGCGCAGCAGCACCTGGCCTTCGCCGCCGTGGAACAGGGCGGTGAAGGCCCGCAACAGGCCGCGTCCGCGCAGCAAGGGAAAGATCGCCGGAATATCTTCGGCGACCACGCCGTCGCGCAGCTGATCGTTCAGCCCGGTATCGTGGCTGTCGAGGTCGATGGGTCCGCTCACCGATGGCCTCAGCGCACGCCGCGGGCGATGCCGATATAGGACAGGAATTCGGACCGGGTCCGCGCGTCCTCGCGGAACACGCCCAGCATCTGGCTGGTGACCATCGATACGCCGCGCTTGTGCACGCCACGGGTGGTCATGCATTCATGGGCGGCCTCGATGACCACGGCCACGCCCTTGGGCTGCAGGGTTTCCTGGATGCACTGGGCGATCTGCGCGGTCATCTTCTCCTGGACCTGCAGTCGGCGGGCAAAACCGTCGACCACGCGGGCCAGCTTGCTGATGCCGACCACCCGGTTGTCCGGCAGATAGGCGATATGCGCCTTGCCGATGATGGCTGCCATATGGTGTTCGCAGTGGCTTTCGAATTCGATGTCGCGCAGCACGACCATCTCGTCATAGCCGCCGACCTCCTCGAAGGTTCGCAGCAGATAATCCGCCGGGTCCGAGGCATAGCCGGCAAACCAGTCCGAATAGGCCTTGACGACCCGCTTCGGGGTATCGATCAGTCCTTCGCGAGCAGGATCTTCCCCGGCCCACAGCAACAGGGTACGGATCGCTTCCTCCGCCTGCTCGCGGCTGACGTCCGGTCGGTTGGCCTCGTCACTCATGGCAGTGCTCCTCGCGCAAAACAAATAGCCGCTTAGTGTAACCGAAGCAGCCGGTTTCGCGCTGAAGCCGTGGCACGAGAGACGGCAGCGGGTTCCGGATCGGAGCCGAGCCCGCCATTCGTCGGTCAACTGGTCGCGAGGCATGGCCGAGACCGTCTGGCGGGAAGCGATGGTGCAACTGTCGCGGGCGCCGGGACAGGGCGGGCCTGCTGGAGTCCGCCGAGTCAAGACCCCGGGACCGGGGATGCGGTGCCTGCCTCGAAGCCGGAGGGGACCGGGTGGTGATGGTCCGGGCTCAGGACAGGCCCCGCCTGGCGGCGTTCAGCGCGCGGCTTGTTGCAACAGGCTCTGGATGCCGGCCGTGTCGAAGCTTCCCCAGCCGGTGGGATAATCCCAGCCCGGTCCGGCCTGGTAGCCGTAGCCGTTGTAGCCGTTGTTGCCCGAGACCACGTCGTGCAGCACGGTCGGGTTGGCGCTGGCCAGCGGATACAGCTCGGTGGCGGCGAAGCCGAGGTTGTTGCGGTTGGCCGTTTGCAGCCTGGCCCACAGGCCGGCGAAGATCGGCGCGGCCAGGCTGGTGCCGCCGACATTGATATAGCTGCCGTCGACATAGACCTGGGCACCGCTGGCACCTGAAGCGTCGAAGGAAAAGTCGGGCAGGACCCGCTGACCGGTAGTCAGGCGATTGCCCAGATACCGGGTCTGCCAGGCCGGTGCCGTCTCGTACTTGCTGATGCCACCGCCGGTGGACCACAGCCGGCCGAACCAGTCCACCCCTTCGTTCCAGGTGATTTCGCCGACATAGCCCGTGTTGCCGCTGGTGGCGACCTCGGTGCCGCCGACGGCCAGTACCCAGGGCGAGGTCGCCGGGTCGCTGACGGTATAGGACGCGGGGTCCGTGATGGCCCGGATGTAGCCGCCCTCGGCCTCATAGACTCCCTCGTCGCCGGACGAGATGGAGAAGGTCTGGCCCTGGGCCGCCGCCAGCTTGAAGATCGCATCTTCGCTGGCCTGGCTGCCATCGGCATGGGTCACGGCCTCGTCCAGACCCAGCGAGACATTGACGGCCTTGGCCGAACCGTCGTTGACGGCGGCATTGTAGGCTTTCAGCAGAGCGGCATCCGACAGGTCCTGGGCATTGAAGAACTGCAGGGTCTTCAGCCCGCCACTCACCGCCACGATGGCCTGGCTGTCCAGCGACCACTCGCCGGTCGCATCGCCGTTGTTCGCATAATTTCCGGTCGAGGTCTTGATCACCTGGGTCGTTGGTACCGTCAACTGGTGATCGGCGGCGAAGTGCCTGAGATTGGCCAAGGTGTCGCTGAGGTCATAGGCGGTGATGATCGCCACCGTCGTGTCGGTACCCTTGGGCAGGCCCTCGGCATGGTAGATGCCGGGGAAGTCGGTCAGCTGGTGCGAGAAGGTGCTGCCGGAGGCATCGGGACGGGCGCCGCTGCCGGCCGGTTTGACGACATGATGGAGGGTGTGAGCCTGCACCGCCGTCTGCAGGCCGAGCACGGCCTGTACCGTGCCGGCCAGAGCCTGGGGCACTTCGGCATCCTCGGTGTTGGTGATGACATCCCGCCCCTGGTACTGGAAGTGGTTCAGGCCGGTGTGGAACGCGTTCTCCACGGCCCCGGCCCGACCGCTGGCCTCGATCAGCAGGCGGTTGGGGGCTACCTGGATACGGTTGAAACCAGCCGCCTTGAGGTGGGCGACGACCGCGTCGACCTGGGCCTGGCTTGGGGCGTGGCGGCGGATCAGTTCATCCCGGCCCAGTGCCGGCAGCGGGCGCTGATCAAGGCGCTGGGCCAGCCACTGGTCGAGGCCGGCCTCGTCACGTGGCTTCAGGCTGACCACGACGTCGATGTCGCGGATATCGTCACTGGCGAGCTTGACGGCATGGCTGCTGGCGCTGCGCAACGAGGCCTGCAGCCGGGCCGTGCTTGAACCGGGGCTGGCCGGAGCGCGCAGCAGGGTGGGGACGAAGGCCTTGGTGGCTGTGGGGGCCCAGTCATCGGCGGCGAAGGCCGAATGGGCGGTGAGGCCAAGCAGCAATGGCAGTATCACGCCGAGCGGCCGGCGCAGGAGAGGAGCGATCTTCCTGTTCATGAGCGATGTCCTTTTCAGTGGATGAGCCTCGCCGGGACGAGGCTGCGTCAACGCGGCGCCGGTCCGGCGGGAGCGGCATCCGGGATGGCGCATGGTCGCCTCGGACTGGAAAGACATCCGTCTCGCCAGTCGGGACAGGTGCGTCATGCCGGCGAGGGGATGTCTGGACGTATATCGCGGAATCGGTGGTGATGCAGGGGTGATTTTTCTGTATGGATTGCGTGGCTTTCTTGGATTGGACGTCTGGATGCCCATGATGATCGGTTTCAGGCTTATGCCTGACGGGCTGTCTTGCAAGCCGTTCGCAGGCCGGATTCAGCGCAGACGCAGCTGGCGGGAGACGGTCTGTCGGCCGGGGAAATAGTGCTTGAGGGTGGCGGCGATCGCGCATTCCAGCACCATTTCTGCAATGGCGGCGTGCCGCTGGGGCATCGAGTGCACGGGCAGCGGAATGAAATCAAGCAGGCGGTCATCACCGAAGGTGGCGATGCGCAGCTGTTGCGGCAACCCTTGACCGGTTTCAAGAAAGGCATCGAACAGGCCGGCCAGCAGGGGATAAGAAGCAGTGACGATGGCCTCGGGAAGCGGCGCTTGCAGCAGCTGGCGTCCCAGCAACAGACCGCTTGCACGATCATAGCGCTGGCCGCACAAGCGGAAGCTGCGAACAGGCAGTCCCGCCACGGCGGCGGCAAATCCCTGTCGTCGCTCCAGAGTGATGCCGAGCTGGGGCATGGCATCGAGCCAGGCGAGGCTGGCCGGCAGCGGCGTCAGCAACGAGCGGGTCAATTGCTCGGCGGCGGCCTCGTTGTCGCTGACCACGCAGATGAAGCGTTCCGGATCCATCGGTCGGTCCAGTGCGATCACCGGCAGACCGCTGTCCTGCAGCGGCGCATAGAAGTCGCTGGCATCGGGCAGACTGGTGGCCACGATCAGCGCGGCGCAGCCCTGGGCCCGCAGGCTCAGGGCCAGTTCGCGCTCGGTGGCGGGTTCGTCATCGGAATCGGTGATCAGCAGCTGATAGCCCTGCTGCCGGCTGCCCCGCTCGATCAGTTTGGTCAGTCGCGCGTAACTGGCGTTTTCCAGGTCCGGCACGATCAGGCCCAGGGTCCGGCTTGCGCCGCGGCGCAGGGCCGCCGCCTGGGCATCGATGCGAAAGCCGCTGCGTTCGACCACGGCCATGACGTGGTTGATGGTCTCGTCGCTGATCCGTCGTGCACGGGCCTGACCGTTGATGACATAGCTGGCCGTGGCCCGGGAGACTCCGGCCAGGCGGGCGATGTCGGTCAGTTTCAGGCGTTGGGGCGGCATCTTTTGCAGCGCATCTTGATTCTTTGACGGGAAACTCACAGCATTATCGCATCAAGTGACACGTTTCAGCATCCGGTATGCAGCGATCTGGACCCTGCCACGTCAAACCGGTCGGGTTGAATCCCGGCCAGTAACATTGGAGGCCTGCGGATGCTGGCATTAACGCGTGACGATGTGCGACTGAAGTGCAAGGCGGATGACTGGCAGCAGGCCCTGGCCCTGGCCGGCGCGGCTCTGGTCGAGGCCGGTTTCGCCCGGCCGGGTTATGCCGGGGGCCTGCTGGAGCGCGAACGGCAGGGTTCGACCTGGCTGGGCAGCGGGATCGCGATCCCCCACGGCACGCCGGCCAGTCGCGGAGAGGTGGTGGCGACTGGCGTGCGGGTGCTGCAGTTTCCTGACGGGGTGGCCTGGCATGACGGGCACGTGGTTCATCTGCTGGTGGCGATTGCCGCGCAGTCTGACGAGCATCTCGATATCCTGCGCCAGCTGACCCATGCCCTGGGGCGTGATGGTGCCGAGGCGATGCTGGCCCGGGCCGAAGATGCCGACGCCATCGTGGCGGTGCTCGGTCATGTCGAGACCCCGCCGAAGCTGGATGCGGACACCTTGTGCCTGAATCTGCCGGTCAGGTCGGCGGCCGAACTGGCGCTGGCGGCGGCGGCACGCCTGCAGGGGCTGGGGTGCGTGCAACCGGCTTTTGTCGCCGCGGTCGCCAGCCAGCCGCTGATTCCGCTGGGTCCGGGCCTGGCCCTGGTGCGCTCGGCCCAGGCCGTGGATGTGCCTGCGCTGGCCTTGGCGACGTCGCAGGCGCCGGTCGAGGGCGGACTGTTCGGCGTCTTCTGCCTGGCGGCGCGCGGCGAGGCGCATCGTCCCTTGCTGGAACGGCTGGAACAATTGCTGGCCCGGGGCGCGGTCGCGGGCCTGAAAGGCCTTTCCGCCGATACCACCCTGGCCGTGCTGGCCGGTGAAGACGGCGAGACGCATACCGGACGGGTCCGCCTGCTGAATGCTCATGGCCTGCATGCCCGGCCGGCCAAGCTTCTGGTGCAGACGGCACGTGCGCAGTCGGTTCCCGTGCGTGTCCGCGTGCTGGAAGGCAGCCCGGAGGCGATTTCGGCGGCCAGTCTTACCAAGGTCCTGGGACTGGGTGCCCGGCGCGGCCAGACCTTGGTGTTTTCGGCCCATGGCGAAACGGCCGAAGCGGCCGTGGCGGCGATGCTGGCTGCGGTCCAGGATGGCCTGGGCGAGTCGGTGCAGCCCTTGAATGAGGTGGTGCAACCGCGCGAAGTGCCGGCAGCGCAGACCGAGGCCTTGCCGGCTGCACCGGAACCCGGAGTGGCCATGGCCGCCATCCCGGCGTCCCCCGGCCTGGCCGTGGCGCCGATTTATGTGCTGCGCCATCCTCGTTTTGACTATCCGGAGAAGGCGGCTTCCCCCGACCATGAAATCGGGCGACTGGATCAGTCCCTGGCGCAGGCGGCGCAGCAGCTGGATGTGCTGATCCAGGGTACCCAGGGAGCCAAGGTCGCCAATATCCTGTCGGTGCATATCGAAATGTTGGCCGACCCCGGTCTGCGTGATGCCGCGCTGGAGTCGATTCATGAAGGCGCCTCGGCGGAGGCCGGCTGGTGGCATGCGATTGATACCGCGGCGAGTGCCCAGGAAGCGCTGGCCGATCGCCTGCTTGCCGAGCGGGCCACCGACCTGCGCGATGTGGGCAGGCGGGTGCTGTGTTTGCTGTGCGATACGCCGCTGCCGGAGCCGCCGGATACCCCCTATGTGCTGGTGGCCGAGGATGTGGGGCCATCCGATGTCGCCCGGCTGGACACCTCGCGGGTACGCGCCCTGGTCACCGCCAAGGGCGGGGCGACTGCACACAGCGCGATTCTGGCGCGGGCGCTGGGCATTCCCGCCGTGGTCGGCGCCGGCGAGGCCGTGCTGCAGCTGACGGCCGGCATCGAACTGGCGGTGGACGGCGATGCCGGGCGACTGATTCCGGCCCCGGACCCGGAGACGGTGCGCCGTTTCGAGCGGCGTATCGAGGAGCAGGCCAGGATAGAGCAGGAGGCCTACCAGAACCGGCACGAGCCGGCCTGCACCCGCGACGGGCACCGGGTCGAAGTGGCCGCCAACCTGGGCAATACGGCGCATGCGGTGGATGCGGTCGAACGCGGTGCCGAAGGGGTCGGTCTGCTGCGCACCGAGTTCATTTTCATGGCCCATCCCGACTTTCCCGATCTGAAAACCCAGATCGCCGAGTACGGCGAGGCTTTCGATGCGCTTGCGGGTCGTCCGCTGGTGGCTCGGACCCTGGATGTGGGCGGCGACAAGCCGTTGCCGTACTGGCCGGTTGCGGCCGAGGACAATCCTTTTCTGGGCATGCGCGGCATCCGTCTGGCGCTGAGCCGGCCCGAGGTGCTGGAAACCCAGCTGCGTGCCCTGTTGATGGCGGCCGGTTCGCGTCCCTTGCGCATCATGTTTCCGATGATCAAGGACGTCGAGGAATTCCGGGCCGGCAAACGGGTGTTTGATCGGTTGCAGGCCGAGATCCGGGCACCGGACGTGCAGCTCGGCGTGATGGTGGAAATACCCTCCAGTGCCCTGCTGGCCGCCAGCCTGGCGGCCGAGGTCGATTTCTTTTCGATCGGGACCAATGATCTGACCCAGTACACGCTGGCCATCGATCGCGGCCACGCCAGCCTGTCGGCCCAGTCCGACGCGATCCACCCGGCCGTGTTGCAGCTGATCCGTCTGACGGTGGAGGCGGCGCATGCCCATGGGCGCTGGGTCGGTGTCTGCGGCGAGCTGGGCTCGGACCCGCTGGCCGTACCGGTGCTGGTCGGTCTGGGGGTGGACGAACTGTCCGTGACCGCGCGGCGGATTCCGCAGGTCAAGGCCATGATCCGCCGTCTGGGCATGCCCCAGGCCCGGGAGCTGGCGAGCCTGGCCTTGGCGCAGCCGACGGCGGCTGCCGTGCGGCAGACGCTGGAAACGGCCGTCGCGGCGGCACTGGAACCGGGGCAGGACTGATGGCGAAAATCATTTGCTACACCCTCAATCCGGCCTTCGACCTGGCAGTCACGCTGCCGGCTCTGCGGCCGGGAACCGTGCATCGCGCGCAATCCAGTCGCATGGATCCGGCCGGCAAGGGCATCAATGTCGGGCGCGTGTTGCGGCGGCTTGGACATGCGGTCCGCCTCGGTGGCTTGCTGGGGGAGGACAATGCGGAGCCGTTCGGGCAGTTGTTCCGTCGCGAGCAGATGGAAGACGCCTTCGTGACCGTGGCCGGCAGCACCCGGATCAATGTGAAGCTGGCCGAGGCCGACGGCCGGGTCAGTGACTTGAACGGTCCGGGCCTGACGATCACGGCGGCCGACTGGCAGCGGCTGCTGACCGCGATGCCTGAGCAGCTGGCGGGCATGGACGCGGTGGTGGTCTCCGGCAGCCTGCCTCCGGGGGTGGATGTCGAAGCCTTTGCGCAGTGGCTGGTGGCCTTGCGTGCCAGTGGCCTGCCGATCTGGGTCGATACCAGCGGCCCGGGGATGCAGGCGGTCCGCCAGGCCGGAGTTCATGTCTTGAAGCCCAACGAAGAGGAGCTCGAACAGCTGCTGGGCCGCGCTCTGCCGGATACGCTCGCCTTGCGAGAGGCCGCGGACGAGGTACTGCGGCTGGGCTGGGCCGACCAGGTCATCCTTTCGCTGGGGGCCGAAGGGGCCTGCTGGTGCGACGGAACTTCGTTGTTGCAGGCGCATCCGCCCGAGGTGTCCGTGCAGAACACGGTTTGTGCCGGCGATACCTTGCTGGCGGCGGCATTGCACGGCGAGCTCAGTGGCTGGCCGCGATCGCGCAGCCTGGCTTTCGCGACCGCTCTGGCGGCCGAATGCGTGCGCCATGTCGGTCCCGGCGATCCGGATGCCGCCGATTTCGCTTCATTGCTGGCGCAGGTCCGTCTGGATGCGCCTTCACCCAAGGTTTCTGCCCCGGAGATGCCGGAATGAACGTGATTTTTGCAAGCGCCTGCCCCAGCGGCATGGTGACCAGCTATCTGGCGGCCAGTGTCATCGAGCGGGAGGCGCGCCGGCGTGGCTGGTCGCTGCACAGCGAGATACATGGCCGCATGCGGCCGACGCGGATGGTGAGTACGGCCGAGATCGAAGCGGTCGACTGCATTCTGATCGCCGCCGATGCCGGCGCGGAGCTGGGGGATCTGAGCCGCTTCGTGGGACGCAGGGTGTATCGCGGATCGATTGCCGAGGTGCTGGCCGATCCGGGCGGCTGGCTGGATCGGGCCGAAGTCGAGGCCAGGGTGTGGACGGCCGAGGATGCCAGTACCAGACCGGCGGCAGGCATGGAGACACGGGACGTGCCGCGTATCGTGGCGGTGACGGCCTGCCCCACCGGGGTGGCGCATACCTTTATGGCGGCCGAAGCGTTGGTCACCGCGGCCCGGGCCAAGGGCTGGGAGATCAGGGTCGAGACCCGTGGTTCGGTCGGGGCCCGTGATGAACTGAGTCCGGCCGAGATCGAGGCCGCCGATGTGGTGGTGCTGGCCTGTGATATCGAGGTGGACAGCCAGCGGTTCGCCGGCCGGCGGATCTGGCGGACCTCGACCGGCGCGGCCTTGAAACAGCCTTTGCAGACCTTGAGCGATGCCTTGCAGCAGGCCGAGGTGGAGCAGGCTGGTGGCGGCCAGGCCGGAGCCTCAGCGGTACCGGGCAAGACCAAGTCGCGGGGCGTATACGGCCACCTGCTGACCGGGGTGTCCTTCATGTTGCCGATGGTGGTGGCTGGTGGACTGCTGATCGCCTTGTCCTTCGTGTTCGGGATCAAGGCCTATGAGCAGCACGGTACCCTGGCGGCGGCTTTGATGCAGATCGGCGGCGGCACGGCCTTCAAGTTGATGGTGCCGGTGCTGGCCGGTTATATCGCCTGGTCCATCGCCGACCGTCCGGGTCTCACCCCGGGCATGATCGGCGGCTATCTGGCCGTGACCCTCAATGCGGGTTTCCTGGGCGGCATCGCCGCCGGTTTTCTGGCCGGTTATCTGGCACTGGGCCTTGCCAGGTATCTGAAACTGCCCAGCAGCATGGAGGCCTTGAAGCCGATCCTGATCATTCCGCTGGTGGCCAGTCTGGTTACCGGCCTGGCCATGATCTATGTCATCGGGGGGCCGGTGGCGATGGTGATGGGCGGACTGACCCGCTTCCTGAGCTCGATGAATACCGGCAATGCCGTGCTGCTGGGGCTGGTGCTGGGCGCGATGCAGTGCTTCGACCTGGGCGGGCCGGTGAACAAGGCCGCCTATGCCTTCGGCGTCGCGATGCTGTCGCAGGGCGAGAGCGGCTACGCGCCGATGGCCGCGGTGATGGCGGCCGGCATGGTGCCGCCGCTGGGCATGGGGCTCGCCAGCCTGCTGGCGCCGGGCAAGTTCTCGCTGCAGGATCGCGAGGCCGGCAAGGCCGCGATGGTGCTGGGGCTGTGCTTTATCTCGGAAGGGGCGATTCCTTTCATGGCCAAGGATCCGCTGCGGGTGATTCCCGTCTCGATGGTCGGCGGTGCCGTCACCGGTGCCTTGTCGATGTATTTCGGCTGCAAACTGCTGGCGCCGCATGGAGGCGTGTTCGTGATGCTGATTCCCCATGCCGTGGTGCATGTCGGTCTGTATCTGCTGTCGATCCTGGCGGGTGCGACCTTGATCGGTCTGGGTTATGCGGTGGTCAAGCGCCGGGCGAGCGAAGTGACGCTGGTGGAGGCGACGGCATGAGGTCGGGATCCGGACAGGCAGTGCTGCAGCGGGCTCGTGATCTGCTTGCGACAGGCCAGCGGCGGATCCTGGGCATTGCCGGGCCGCCGGGAGCCGGCAAATCCACGGTGGCCGAGTGGCTGATCAGGGCTCTGCCAGGCCAGGCGGTGCTGGTGCCGATGGATGGTTATCACCTGGCGAATGCCCAGCTGCAGCGCCTGGGCCGGCAAGATCGCAAGGGTGCTCCGGACACGTTTGACGCCGAAGGGTATGTTGCGCTGTTGCAACGATTGCGCGAGCCGAGGCCGGGGGAGACCGTGTATGCTCCCGCTTTCCGGCGGGAGCTGGATGAGCCGGTGGCCGCCGAGGTCGCGGTGCCGGCCGATATTCCGCTGGTGATCACCGAGGGCAATTACCTGCTGCTCGATGATGCGCCATGGAACCGGGTCCGCGATTATCTGGATGACCGCTGGTTTGTGGATGTGGATCCGCAACGGCGGCGGGAACAATTGGTGGCGCGACATATGCGTTTCGGCCGCAGCCGGGCCGAGGCCGAAGCCTGGGCCAGCGGCACGGACGAGCCGAATGCGGTGCGCGTCATGGCCAGTCGGGAGCATGCCCTGTTTCCCTTTGAATGGCCGCAACAGCTGGATGCCGCCGACGGTGGCCCGGCACTGGACAGTGTTTTGCAAGGAGATATTTGATGGGAACAACACAGGCGACTCCGTCCGGGCAGGGTACCGGTTCCAGCCATCGACTGGTGATCTGGACCGCTCTCGTCGCGGCCCTTGGCGGATTGCTGTTCGGTTACGACACCGGCATCATCGGGGTCGCTCTGCTGGGCCTGGGCCGCGAATTCGCCCTGGATGACGGCCTGAAGCAGGTGATCACCAGCGCCATCATCTTCGGCGCACTGGTCGGCTGTCTGGGCACCGGCCCGTTCTCGGATCGACTCGGACGTCGCCGCATGGTGATCGTGGCCGGTATCCTGTTCGCGATCGGTTCCCTGCTGTCGGCTGCGGCGACCGGTGTCGTTGCCCTGGTGCTGGCGCGTTTTATTCTGGGGTTGTCGGCGGGCAGTTCCACCCAGATCATTCCTGTCTATATCGCCGAAGTCGCTCCGCGCGATCATCGCGGCAAGCTGGTGGTGCTGTTCCAGTTCATGGTGGTGTTCGGCATCACTGTGGCCTATTTCACCGGCCTCGCGCTGGGCGACCATTGGCGCTGGATGTTCGGGCTGGGCGTGGTGCCGGCGCTGCTGCTGCTGTCGGGCATGGTGATTCTGCCCGAGAGTCCGCGCTGGCTGGTGGTGCGCGGCCGTCGTGACGAGGCCCGACAGGTGCTGACCCGGGTTCGCGGGAGTGCTGCCGAGGCCGATGCCGAGCTGGGCGAAATCCAGAAAGTCGTCGACAGCGATGACGAGGGCAGCTGGAAGGACTTGTTGCAGCCCTGGATCCGGCCGGCCCTGATTGTCGGTGCCAGCATCTCGATGTTTTCCCAGATCACCGGCAACAACGCGCTGATCTATTATGCGCCGACGATCCTGGTCAAGGCGGGCTTTTCCGAGCATGCCGCGGTGCTGGCGACCGGCTTCAGCACCTTGCTGGTGGTGATCGCGACCATGGTCGGCAGTGTGCTGGTGGACCGGATCGGCCGCCGTCGCTTTCTGTTGTGGATGATTCCAGGCTCGATCGTCGCGCTGGTGGTGATGGGTCTGCTGTTTGGTGCCAACGGCCCCAGCACGCCACTGTCGCAGTGGCTGGTGGTGGCTTGCCTGGCGGCCTATCTGATGCTCAATTGCGGTGGCTTCGGGGTCTGCATCTGGCTGATCAATGCCGAAGTCTATCCGCTGTTCGTCCGTGGCAAGGGCGCCAGCGTGGGGGCCTTCAGCCACTGGATCTTTGATCTGGTAGTGACCCTGACCACGCTGAGTCTGGTCACCTGGCTGGGGGCGGCCCACACCTTCTGGCTGTATGCCGGCATCTCCCTGCTGAGTCTGCTCTTCATCTATTTCCTGGTGCCTGAAACCAAGGGCAAGAGTCTGGAGCAGATCGAGCAGGCCTTGCGCTCGCGGACTTTCTTCCCCTACCAGCAGCGCCGTTGAACGGCGCCGGCCGTGGCCATGCGACCGCCACGGCCGGCAGAGCGCTCCATGCTCCGCGCTGACGCCATAAGCTCAAGCCGTATGTCTGCGGCATGGAGAGCGGCCGGCGTCGCGGGATGAAGCGCTGACCTCGACCCTGCGTATGCGGCAGGGCGGTGGCGGTGGATCGAGGCCTGGGCGTGCGGCCGGTATCGGCCCTGAGCCCAGATCCGCTCTGGCTCAAGTCTGCGGAGCCGCAGGTGCCGATGTTTCCGGCGGCTCGTCATCGCCGATATCATCCAGTGACAGGCCGCCCAGCCAATGCTGTGCCTGCTCGCTGCCCATCGACTCGACGCTGCGCAGGCGGCGCTCGATGGTGCGGGTCTTCTTGCCGGCGTCGCCGATGCTGCGACTGACCGTGTTGAGCTGCTTCTCGGCCTTTTCCAGAATGCTGGCGAACTTGTGGAACTCGGTCTTCACCGCGCCCAGCAGCTGCCAGACCTCGCTGCTGCGCTTTTCAATGGCCAGGGTCCGGAAACCCATCTGCAGACTGTTGAGCAGGGCCGTCAGGGTGCTGGGCCCGGCGATACTGATCCGTTGTTCGCGCTGCAGCCATTCGCTGAGGCCGGGGCGGCGGATGACTTCGGCATAGAGGCCTTCGGTGGGCAGGAACAGCAGGCCGAAATCGGTGGTATGCGGCGGCGCGATGTATTTGCCATGGATCCGTTTCGCCTCTTCGCGGACCCGCAGCTCCAGGCGCCTGCCGGCCTCGGCGGCAGCCTCGGCATCCGCCGCTTCCTGGGCATCCAGCAGACGCTGATAGTCTTCCAGCGGAAACTTGGCATCAATGGGCAGCCATACCGGTTGTCGTTCATCGCTGCCGGGCAGCCGGATCGCGAACTCGACCCGCTCGCTGGATCCCGGCACGGTGGCGACATTGGCGGCATATTGCTCGGGCACCAGGATCTGCTCCAGCAAGGCGGCCAGCTGTACTTCGCCGAAAATGCCACGGGTCTTCACATTGCTCAGCACCCGCTTCAGGTCACCGACACCGGTGGCCAGCTGCTGCATTTCACCCAGTCCGCGCTGGACCGCCTCCAGTCGGTCCGATACCAGCTGGAAGGACTGGCCCAGACGGGTTTCCAGGGTACTTTGCAGTTTTTCATCCACGGTGACCCGCATTTGTTCCAGCCGGGCTGCGTTGTCGTTCTGCAGCCGGGTCAGCTGCTGCTCCAGGGTCTGGCGCACCTCGTGCAGGCGCTGCTGCTGCTGCTCCCCCAGGCGGGCCAGGGCCTGCCCGGCTTCATGGCGATTCTTGCGGGCCGTTTCCTCCTGCCGTTCGGCCAGAGCCTGCAGGCTTTCGTCGACTCGCCGGGTCAGCTGCTCCAGGCGCAGGCCGAAGACCTCGCTGTGGCGCTGCTGGGCGGCACCGGCGGTGGCCAGTTGCTCGACCAGCGGCTGGCGAAAGGCATGCAGGACCTCGGCCAGCTCGCTGCGCCCGGCCCTCAGCTCGGTGGCCAGCGCATCGCGCAGGTGACGCTGATCCGAGGCCAGGTTGTCGAGTCGGGCCAGCACGGCGTCGTCGGCACCGTATTCGTTCCGCTTCAGCATCAGCCACAAGGCCAGGCCGGTGGCGAGCAGGGCCACCGCCGCCAGCAGGGTGACAACCAGGATATTCATGCAATGACCTTGTGAGGAAAACCGGCGAGCAGTGTAACGGCGTGCTGTCTCGTCAGGTGAGACGATGCCCGCATGCCGCGGATGGATGGCTGATTCCGCCACTGGACAGCCGCCCGGACCTGCGGCTACTGTCGGGTCAGGGGCGGCCACTGCCGGCCCGCGTCGCTCGGACGGTTCCGGGCGCTTACGTCGAGATCGAATCCATGAGCGAACAGCCTGTCGCACGCCGTTTCCAGCGCATCGAGCGCCTGCCTCCCTATGTCTTCAATATCACGGCCGAGCTGAAACTGGCGGCCCGCCGCCGCGGCGAGGACATCATCGACTTCAGCATGGGCAACCCCGACGGCGCGACGCCGGAACATATCGTCGAGAAGCTGGTGACGGTCGCGCAGCGGCCGGATACCCACGGCTACTCGACCTCCAAGGGGATTCCGCGTCTGCGACGAGCCATTTCGCGCTGGTATCGCGAGCGCTACGCGGTCGATATCGACCCGGAATCCGAAGCCATCGTCACCATCGGCTCGAAGGAAGGCCTGGCGCATCTGATGCTGGCGACGCTGGATCGTGGCGATACCGTGCTGGTGCCCAATCCCAGTTATCCCATCCATATCTACGGGGCGGTGATCGCCGGAGCCCAGATCCGTTCGATTCCGATGGCGCCGGGCATCGACTTCTTCGCCGAGCTGGAGCGCGGCATCCGCGAAAGCATTCCCAAGCCCAAAATGATGATACTGGGCTTCCCCTCCAACCCCACGGCACAGTGCGTGGAGCTGGATTTTTTCGAGCGGGTGGTAGCTCTGGCCAAACAGTACGATGTGCTGGTGGTGCACGATCTGGCCTATGCCGACATCACCTTCGACGGCTGGAAGGCCCCGTCCATCATGCAGGTCGAAGGCGCCAAGGACATCGCGGTGGAATTCTTCACCCTGTCCAAGAGCTACAACATGGCCGGCTGGCGGATCGGTTTCATGGTCGGCAATGCCGAGCTGGTCAATGCCCTGGCACGCATCAAGAGCTATCACGACTACGGTACGTTCACCCCCTTGCAGGTGGCTGCGATCGCAGCCCTGGAAGGCGACCAGCAATGTGTGCGTGATATCGCCAGCCAATATCAGCTGCGTCGCGACGTGCTGGTCAAAGGCCTGCATGAAGCCGGCTGGATGGTCGATATTCCACGTGCCTCGATGTACGTATGGGCGCGGATTCCTGAATTCTATGCCCATCTGGGGTCATTGGAATTTTCCAAGCGGCTGTTGGCCGAGGCCAAGGTCTCGGTATCCCCGGGCATCGGCTTCGGCGACTATGGCGATGATTTCGTGCGCTTCGCCCTGATCGAGAATCCAGACCGCATCCGCCAGGCGATCCGCGGTATCAAGGCCATGTTCCGGCATGACGGGGTCCGGCCGGGGGCCAGACTGCCGGAACAGCCGGCGGCCGATCGCCTGGTCACGGGCTGAGCAGAGCCTGCCGGCGGTTGTCCGGGACCAGAGTCTGTGTCCAGAATGGCGGCCCATCCTGCCCAAGGACTATTGCCTCATGACGACACCCCGCCCCCTGCATTTCGTGATCCTGCTTGGCAGCCTGCGCAAGGCCTCGGTCAATGCCGCCATCGCGCGGGCCTTGCCGGAGCTGGCACCGGAAGGAGTCAGCATCGAGCTGCTGGGTTCGATCGGCGAGTTCCCGCATTACGATGCGGATCTGCAGGAGCAAGGGTTTCCGCCGGAGGTGCTGGCGATGGCCGAAAAGGTCCGGCAGGCTGACGGCGTCGTCATCGTTACCCCGGAATACAATTATTCGGTGCCCGGTGTGTTGAAAAACGCCATCGACTGGTTGTCGCGGGTCAGTCCGCCACCGTTCGCGGGCAAGCCGGTGGCGATCCAGACGGCCTCGCCGGGACAGATCGGTGGTGCCCGCGCGCAATATCACCTGCGGCAGTCGCTGGTGTTCCTGGATGCGCGGGTGCTGAACAAGCCCGAGATCATGGTGTCCGCGGCCTATGCCAAGGTCGATCCCGGAACGTTGCTGCTGACCGATGCATCGACCCGCGACCACCTGGCCGGGCAATTGGCGGCGCTGGCGAGCCAGATCCGCGGTTGAGCTCTGCTCCCGAAGTCGTCGGCAACAGGGGGGGGCGGGCGACATGCAGTCACGGGATGACGCAGCGAGGGCCTGCAGCCCCTGATACGCCATCCCGTTGCCGGGGGTCAGCTGGTCAGCCGCTCGATCTTGGAGAGCTGGCGGCCGATGGTCCGCTGGGCTTCATCCAGGTCATATTCCGCCTGCAGCGACAGCCAGTAATGACCGGTGGTGCCCAGGGCGGCACCCAGCCTGATCGCGCTGTCGGCGGTGATTCGGCGCTTGCCCAGCACGATTTCGTTGATGCGGTGGGGAGTGACCCCGGCGGCGCGGGCCAAGGCATTCTGGCTGATTCCCAGCGGGGACAGGAACTGGTCCAGCAGGACCTTGCCGGGGTGCGGATGGGTCGTACGGCGTTTGGACATCGCAGTGCTCTCTGGTCAGGACGGATCCGGCTGATGCCGGACCGGGAGTACGCCATGCGCTCGCCGGACAAGGATACCGGGGAGCCGCCATGGCGGGTTCCCCCCTATCGTGTCTCGACGCATGTGCATATTTTGACTACGCCGCTGCCATATTCGTTCGCAGGTGTCGAAATTTCGTTCAGGTTGACCTTGCCCGCGAGCCTGAATCCGCAAGAAGAGGCTGGCAAGGGGGCATGTTCCGGCAGAACCTGCCCCCGTCGTGATGGTTCAGCCGGCACTGCCGGCGGTCGCGGGGCCCTGCCGGCCATCATGCGCATGGTGACCATGATGGCCATGCGGTCCATGCGGATGCTCGATCTGGCGCAACTGCCTGAACTGCTCGGGCGTCAGCAGCTGCTTGAGCTGGTCGTGATTGGCCTTGGCGGCCTGACGGAACTGGGTCCACGCCGCCTGGCGCTGCTCAAGCAGTTGCTGGACCTGGGAGGCCTTGCTGCCGCTGAGGCCCAGCTGGCTGACCACCGTGGCGGGCGTCGGCGGCGGCGTGTGCTGACGGGGGCTTCCGGCTTGGCTGACCTGGGTGGCGGCCGGGCTGGTCTGGGCCATGGCGAGGGGAAGCGTGAGCATCCCTGCCGAGGTGGTCAGGGCCAGCAAGGCGGCAAAACGGATGGAGGCGGATTTGAGGGTCATGCGTTGGTTTCCTTGACCTGAGGGAATCGGAGGATTCCGGTGTGCCCATGTTGCCTCCGGAATTCGCAGGCAGCGTGGAGGAAATGTGCAGAAACGTCGTCTTGTGGCCTCGTTCATCTGCGGTTGAAAATGACGGCTTTCGAGACAGCCGGAGTGCAGGCCTTTGAGGATTGCCCAGAAAGTCTTTGTGCTGCTGGCGGCTACCACGGTACTGGCCTTGTTTGCCTTCAGTCTGGGGGCGGCCCTGAATCTGAGGCGGGGGCTGCTGGCCTACATCAATCTGCGGCAAGTCGAGCAGGTCGACATGCTGCGGGACGGCCTGGCCACTTATTGGAGCGATCACCGCAGTTTCGAGCCGCTGGCGCAGCCGGCGGCCTGGCGTCAATGGCTGCGTCTGGCCGGGCGTCCAGAGGCGCGCGGCGATGCCGGCGACGAGGTTGCGGTCAGTCCGCAGGGGCATCATGCCGCGCATCGTGAAGCACATGGTGCATTGCGCTGGTCATGGATTGCCAGGGTCGGTCTGTGGTCGGCTTCGGGCCAGCGGCGGATGGCCGGCCCCTTGCCGCTGGCCGATGCCCGTCGCGAGCCGATCACGGTCGATGACGTCGTGGTGGGCTGGCTGGTGTATTCGCCGCAGCATGAGATCGATGCCCCGCATGATCTGGATTTCCTGCATGCCCAATGGCGGGAGATGATCTGGACTCTGGTATGGGTGCTGCTGCTGGCCTTGCCGCTGTCCTATGCTTTCACCCGTCATCTGGTGCGACCGTTGGCGGCCTTGACCGGAATCAGTGCCAGGCTGGCGGCGGGGGATTACAGCGCACGCAGCGGTCTGCAGCGTGGTGACGAGATCGGCGAGCTGATCAGGCATGTGGATGCGCTGGCCGAGGCCCTGCAGCGCCATGAGGCCATCCGCCGGCGCTGGGTCGCCGATATCGCCCATGAGCTGCGCACGCCGCTGACGGTGCTGCGGGGCGAGCTTGAAGCGATCCAGGATGGCTTGCACCGGCCCGATGCGCGGGTGCTGGCGATCCTGCTCGACGAGGTCGGGCGTCTGGATGCCTTGGTCAGTGATCTGCATGAGCTCACCCTGGCTGAACTGCAAGCCTTCAGTTACCGGCGCGAACCGGTCGAGCTGGGTGCTCTGGCGGCACTGGCCTGGGAGCGGTTCCAGCCGCTGGCCGCCGAGCAGGGCCTGCAACTGGTCCTGCTGCCGGCGGGCGGTCCGCTGTGGGTCGAAGGGGATCCGGCCAGACTGGGCCAGCTGCTGGACAATCTGTTCAGCAACAGCCTGCGTTATACCGATCGTGGCGGCCGGGTCGAGCTGGCGCTGTCCGGGGCGGTGGATGGCATGATGTTGATGGTCAGTGACAGTGCGCCGGGAGTCACCATGGATGATAGATCACGCTTGTTCGAGCCCTTGTTCCGGGTCGAATCTTCACGCAACCGGGCGGCAGGGGGCAGCGGCCTGGGTCTGGCGATCGCCCGCGGCATCGCTGAGGCCCATCACGGGCAATTGTGGGCCGAGGCCTCGCCGCTGGGCGGCTTGCGGGTGATCCTGCATTTGCCGGCGGGTCATGCGGAGCCCAACGCATGAGTGCAGCAAGGATGCTTGTCATCGAGGATGAGCCGAGGATTGCCGAGCTGCTGGCGGAATATCTGCGGGCCGAGGGCTATCTGGTCCGCGTCGCCGGTGATGGCGAGAGCGGGCTGCAATGGGCGCGCCAGGAACGGCCGGACGTGGTTCTGCTGGACCTGATGCTGCCCGGGATCGACGGCCTGGAAGTCTGTCGGCAGCTGCGTCAGGACGATGCGCGGTTGGGCCTGATCATGCTGACGGCACGGGTCCAGGAAATCGACCGCTTGCTGGGTCTGGGTCTGGGGGCCGACGATTACATCTGCAAGCCGTTCAGCCCGCGCGAGGTGGTCGCCAGGGTCAAGGCCCTGTTGCGGCGCAGTCAGGCACAGTCCGTCGCCGTGCCGCCGATGCGGACGGCGCCGTTCGTGATCGACGATGCGGCCCAGCGGATCGCCCTCGATGGACAGACCCTGGCGCTGACCTTGTCCGAGTTCAGGCTGTTGCGCGAACTGCTGACGCATCCCGGACGGGTCCACAGTCGTGATCGGCTGCTGGATGCGATGCACGAAGACCTGCGTGAGGTCGGCGATCGCGCGGTGGACAGCCATGTCCGCAATCTGCGACGCAAGATCGAGGACGTGCGCCCCGGCATGGCCTGCATCCACGCGGTATACGGTTCAGGCTATCGCTATGAGTGGCCGCCGCGCCAGCCGTGATCCGACGCGGATCGACTCAGTTGCGGCCCTTGGCCAGCGGAAGCTGGGCCTGCTGCCATGACAGCAGGCCGCCGTCGAGCACATAGACCTGGCTGAAGCCGGCCTTGACCAGCCTCACGGCGGCCTTGGCCGAGGCTCCGCGGCCATCCTTGTCCATCAGTACCACAGGCAGTTCGCGCGCCTTGGCCAGATCCTTGTGTTCGGGATCAAACTGACTCATCGCCACATGCCTGGCCCCCGGGACATGGGCCTTGGTGAAGTCGTCAATGGCCGAAAGGTCGATCAGCAAGGGCGTCTGGCGATTGATCAGCTGGGTCAGCCCGGCTGGTGTCAGTTCCTTGTACTTGCGCAGCAGACGGGCGATTTCATTGCCCAGGATGCCGAACAGCAGCAGGACAAACAGCCCGACCAGTGCCATGTGGTCATGGGTGAAGACGGGCAGTTTTTGCAGAAAATCGTTCATGGCGTGTTCGCAGCTCGCGGCCGGGCCGCAGGGGGTGAACCGGCGATTATCCGGGACACGGACGCCGCTGCAAAGGGGCCGCTCAGGCCGTGGCGGCCTGCCCGGGCGCCAGCAGGGCGTAGCGGGCCTGCATCGAGGCGGCAATCCTGCCGTCAGGCAGGAGGATCTCGGCCTGCAGGTGGATACGGCCACGGCCGCGCTGGCGCAGGGCGCGCAAGGCACGGTCCCAGCTGGCATCCTCGGCCAGTCGCGCGCAGGCCACGCAGTCGCTCCATACCGGCAGCAGATAGCGCAGCGTGGACTCGGCCACGAAGACTTCGCCCTGCAGCCCGGCTTCGACCAGGGCCAGGGTCGCCAGACTCCAGCCGGCCAGGGTCAGAGCGCTGGCCAGGCTGCCGCCGAAGGCGCAGCCCTTGTCATTGCGATTGGGTTGCAGCGGCAGCTTCAGACTGAGGCTGCGGACATCATAGGCCTGCAGTTCCAGGGCCATGGCGGCCGTCAATGGAATGGAGCGATGCAGCAGGTCGGTCAGGCCCTCGGCGCCCGATACGGATGGGGGTGTCATCATGGCGTGGCAGTCTGCCCGTCGACCTGCGCGCTGGCAAGCGACGGCACGGACGCTACACTGCCAGCGGCGTGGAATGTCGGGAGCCGGGATGTGATGCACTGCCAACGAGGGGAGTCGGATGCTGCCGCAATGGCGGGCTGGACCGTGGTCCTGACCCGGCCGGTCGGCAAGGCGGCCGGATGGCGTCGCTCGTTCCAGGCGGCCGGCGCCGAGGTCAGGCTGCTGCCGGGCCTGGCGATCCGTCCTGTCCCCGTGCCGGCACAGCTTGTGGCGCAGTGGCGGGCTTCGGTCGAGGATGTGATCTGGATCTTCACCAGCCCGGTGGCGGTCGAGCAGGTCTGGGCCCAGAACAGGGCCTGGCCCAAGGGTCGGCTGATGGCGGTGGGGCAGGCCACGGCAGCGCGTTTGCAGGCGCTGGGCAGCGGCCCGGTGACCGCTCCTGCAGGGCGGCAGGACAGTGAAGGCCTGCTGGCACTGCCAGACTTGCAGCAGCTGGAGGGGCGTCGCATCCGGTTGGTGACCGGTGTCGGCGGACGCGGCTTGTTGCAGACCGAACTGCGCCGGCGTGGCGCCGAGGTCCGCGAGCTGGAGGTCTATGCGCGGGTGGCGCCGCGACTGGACCGACGTCACTTCGAGGGGGTGCGCACTTTGCCGCATCGCTCGATCCTGCTAATTTCCAGTGCCGAGGCCATGCAGCATCTGCAGGCCGGATTGCCGTCCCCCTTGTGGCAGCGCCTGTTGGCTTGTCCGCTGGTCGTCAGCAGTTCCCGTCTGGAGCGACTGGCCGAGGCGGCAGGATTCCGGATTCGCTGCTGTGCCCGTTCGGCCTTGCTGCCGGCCATGCTGGCGGCGAGCGAACAGATCGCCCTGAGAAAAGGATGCTTATGACGAACACGGTGATGGACATGCTGGCCTGCGCAAGGCTTCCCGACCTCGGACTGCTAGGATGGCGGTCATGAACCCAGAATCCGTGTCTCCGCCGTCTTCTTCAGCAGCCTCCTCGCGCGCCGGTCGCGGTCTGGCCTGGTTCGCCCTGTGGCTGGCCGTGCTTGCCATCGCCGGCATGGTCTGGCTTGGCTGGCAGCAACGCCAGACCCAGCTCAGCGACTTCAGCCAGGGGGATCGTCTGCAGCGCCGGGTCGACGCGCTTGGCCAGCAGCTGGAACAGCTGCGTGGTACAGGTGCCGATGTCGCCGACAAGATCAGCGCTCTGAGCCAGCGCGATGAAGGCACGGCTGATCAGGTCCAGGGCATGGATCAGCGGATGCGCACGCTGGAAAGCGCGGTGGCCCGCCTGTCCGAGAAAACCTTGTCGGTGCACGACAGCATGGTGCTGGACCAGGTCGAGGCACTGCTGGTCACCGCCCGGCAGCGTGCCGAGCTGTTCCATGACCTGACCGGGGCGCTCAGTGCATATCGACTGGCCGGGGAGGCCCTGGCGGGACTTGGTCAGCCGCAGCTGGAAGGGGTGCGGACCCTGTTGTTGCAGGAAGAAAGCGAACTGGTGAAAAGCCAGCCGCAGGCCATGCAGGAGGCTCTGACGAGTCTGGCCGAGCTGCGTCGGGTCATTCCAGAACTGGCACTGAAACCGGTCCAGGCGCCGGTGGTGACCGGTCATGGTGTCTGGGCCAGGATCTGGTCGGCGCTCAGCCACGTGGTATCGATCCGGCGTGACGTCGATCAGCCCGGTCTGGAGCAGGATACGGTACTGGTACGGCAATTGGCCGAACTGGATGTGGTCGAAGCCCAGGCAGCCTTGCTGGCCGACGATGCGGCGGGCTACCAGCAGGCGCTGCAGCGCCTGAGTCATGCGCTGGCCGGGCAGTTTGATCCGGCGCAGGGGGAAGTCAGTCATGCCCGGGCCAGTGTCGAGCTGCTGCTGAAACGCGGCAACAGCGCCGTGGCCGCGCCCGAACTGGGTGGCGCGCTGGCGGCGCTGCGTGATCTCAGGCGGGTCCAGACCGCGGCCGCCCCGCCTGCGGCCGGCAGCGAAGTCCCTGCCACGGCAGCGTCGGCGACAGCTCCGGCCCCGGCCAGCAGCACGGGCCGGCAGCCATGAGGCTGTGGCGATGGATTCTGGTCTGGCTGGTGGTGGCCGTGCTGGCGGCTTTTGCCTGGCACCTGCTGGCGGCGGATCCCGGCCGGGTCGTGATCAGCATCCGCGGCTGGCGGCTGGAGACCACGGTGCCGGCCGCGGTGGCCTTGCTGCTGCTGTTGCTGCTGTTGCTCAATGCGGCCTGGCGCCTGCTGCGCTGGCCTTTCGGCGTGTTTTCGCGACGGCAGCAGCGCAAGAGTCAGCAACGGCTGGGGCAGGGCCTGGTCGCCTTGGCCGAAGGCCGGCATGGCGATGCCGAGCGTGAACTGCAGCGGGCGGCCCGGCTGCCGGCGTTGCAGGGCCCGGCGATGTTGACGGCGGCCGATGCAGCGATCCGGCGCGGGGAATCTGCGCGCGCGCATGATGCGCTGGATCAGGCCGGGCAGAGCGCACCCTTGGCTGCACGAGTGGTTCGTGCCAAGTTGCTGCGCACCGAGAACCGGGCGACCGAAGCGCTGGCCCTGCTGTCCAGCGAAGCCGACAGCCGGCGACTTCCGCCGGGGGGCTGGCACGAACTGGTGCTCGCTGCACTCGAGGCGGGCGATCCCCAGAGGGCGCTGGACGCCTTGGAGCCGCTGCAGAAAAGCGGGGCCATGAATTCAAGAGCGTTTGCGGCCTTGGAAGCACGGGTGGTGCAGGCGGTGTTGCAGGTGTCACCTGACAGCGAGCACCTGGCCGGCACCTGGTCGCGCCTGCCCAAGACCTTGCGGCGGATTCCGCTGGCCATTGACGCCTATGTCCGCCGTGCGGCGGAACTCGGCGCCAGTCTGGCGGCACTGGATGAACTGGAGTCGGCCTTGCGAAGGGACTGGAACCCCTTGCTGCTGGATACCTACGGAGTGCTGGCGGTGGATCCGGAGCTGCGGCTCAAGCATGCCCAGGCCTGGCTGGCAGCCAATCCCGATGATCCCGTGCTGCTGCTGGCCCTGGGCCGGATCGCCGTGGTACTGGGCCAGTGGGAGCTGGCACGCGGCTATCTGGCGCGATCCTTGCAGCTGTCCCCGAGCGCGGCGGCCTGGGAAGTGCTGGGAGATGCCTTGCTGGGCCTGCAGCGCACCGAGGAAGCACGGAACTGCTATCGCAATGCCCTTGCCTTCGGTCGCGGGGGCCGGGTCTGGCCGGTGCGCGATGTCATCGAGGCCGAGCAGGATGATCTGGGCGAGCCGGTACCCGAGCAGCGCGACCCGCTGGGGATTCCCCGGGTCCCTTGATCACGTGGCTTGATGCTCCCATCTAGGTTGGACCGATATCGACCTGGATGGGAGTCACCGCGATGCGCTATTCCTTGCTTGATCTTGCCCCGATTGCCGAAGGCAAGACCGCGGCTGACGCATTCCGGCATTCTCTGGATCTGGCCCGGCATGCCGAGTCACTGGGTTATCACCGGTTCTGGCTGGCCGAGCATCATGGCATGCCCGGCATCGCCAGCGCGGCGACGGCGGTGGTGATCGCCCATGTCGCCGGCGGTACGCAGCGGATCCGCGTCGGTTCGGGCGGCGTGATGCTGCCCAACCATGCGCCGCTGGTGATTGCCGAGCAGTTCGGTACTCTGGAATCCCTGTTTCCCGGCCGTATCGATCTGGGTCTGGGCCGTGCCCCGGGCACCGATCAGGCTACCGCCCATGCGCTGCGCCGCGATCTGCAATCCAGTGCGGAGCAGTTTCCACGCGATGTCCAGGAGCTGCAGCACTATTTCGGCCCCCTGCGGCCTGGCCAGCACGTGAAGGCCGTACCCGGGCTGGGCCTGGGTGTGCCGATCTGGCTGTTGGGCTCGAGTACCTACAGTGCCCAGCTTGCAGCGGAGCTGGGCCTGCCTTTCGCCTTTGCCTCGCATTTCGCCCCCGGCCTGCTGGACGATGCCCTGGCGATCTACCGTCGTTATTTCCAGCCTTCGGAACAATGTGCCGCGCCGTATGCGATGGCGGCGATGAATGTGTTCGGCGCCGAGACCGACGAAGCCGGTGCCGTTCTGATGAGCTCGGCCCAGCAACAGTTTCTTGCCTTGCGGCGTGGCCATCCTGGTCCGCTGCCACCACCCGTGGCCAGCATGGCCGGACGCTGGTCCGAGGCCGAACGACTGGGCGTGGAGCAGGCGCTGGCCTGTTCGGCCGTCGGCAGTTCGGCCAGTGTCGAGCGTGCCATAGCGGCTTTTGTCGAGCGTACCGGCGTGGACGAGATCATGTTCGCCGGCCAGATCCATGATCATCAGGCACGGCTGCAGTCTTTCGAAATGGCTGCCCAGGCGATGCGTCGACTGGGGTTGGCCATCTAGTTGTCTTGGCGAGTGTCGATATCCGCCGGCCGTGGCGAAGGGATTGGCCATGTGCACAAGCGGCCATGACGCGATCCACGACGCAATGCCTTGCGGACAGCGTCAGGAGGCAGGTCGTCTCGAACCCGGACCCGGTACGCGACTGATATCGGAGTGACATCGGCCATCCCGGGGAAGGCGCTGAAAGGCAGGGGAAACCGCGGGTTGCGCAGGCGGATCGATGGCTGGATGGATTTCCGGGTGGCTCGATAGATCCACGCCCACGCCGTCGTGCATCACCCGAGGACCGTCAGGCAAGGGCCGCTCTGACCCGCAAGCAAGCGAGGGCGTGCGGAAGACCGCACGCCCTCGCTTGCCATGGAGCGTGTTTACAGAGAGAAATCGTACTCGGCCTGCAGCTGGATGTAGCGTGGTGTCTGGAAGCTGGTCGGCACCTTGTAGGTCGTGCCTGCCAGCGAGGCACCGTTGGCATCTTCGCCGGTTTCGTTGATGGTGGTATATCGCTGCTTGTTGAAGATATTGTAGATATTGGCGCGTATCTTCAGCCCCTTGGCCCAGGACGGGTCGTACTCGACATTCATGTCCAGATTCCAGATCCAGGGCGTAGTGCCTGCTGAACCCTGAGTCATGACCATGCCATCGCAATAGAAATAGGTATTGCCATAGCCACCGTTCAAGGTGTTGTCGATCGGATTCAGGCCCAGGCAGTTTTCCGGACGTCCACTCTGGATATACGCATTGACACCGAACAGCCACTGCGGGGTCGCCCGCCAGGCACCATAGGCTTTGAAGGTATGGCGATGGTCATTCGGCAGCAGGCCATTGGAACCTTGCATCAGCTCGGGATAATCGAACAGATAGCTGGTGCCGGTATCGGACTGGCCATTGGTGGAATTGACCAGCCCTTCGGTGTTGCCGCGCTCCTTGGCCCAGACATAGGACAGGTTCAGATACCAGTTGTGGTCGAATACCTTTTCAGCGGTCAGCTGCACCGACTCGTAGTTGCGACGGTATTTGGGCTCGCCGACCTCGGCAGCGGTCAGGTTGACCGGATACAGCTTGCCGCTGGCATCGGCGGGGAACAGCAGCGAGACCGAGCTGCCCGGATTGAAGATGAAGCAGCCACCCGGCACATTCGGATCGGTCGGTGCCAGCGAATCGGTGGGCAGGTTCAGCCCGTAATGCTTGTTCATATAGGCATAGACCGGACGAACATCGCAATCGTCGTCGGTGCCGGTCAGCACCTTGCGGTACATCAGCTTGGCACCGACCACCCAGTCATCGAATTTCTGCTGTGCGCCGAGAATGAACTCACGCTGCTTGAAGGGGCGCAGATTGGTGCTGGCCGAAGCCTTGGGATTGGGGGTGGCCCCGGTTTCGCCATTGTAGTACTGCTGTCCGACATGAGATGGATAAGCGGCTGCATAGGCGGCCGGAAGAGCACCCAGTCCCAGCGGTTTGCCGGTCTTGGGATCGACCCCGGTATAGCTGTAATACTGGTAACCATAGAGCGAAGCGGAGGCGCCGCGCATGGCGACCTCTTCGTCCAGCGGCAGTGAATAATCGCCGGCACTGGCATAGATCTTGGTGTCGCCATCACCGAACACGTCCCAGGCGATACCCAGACGCGGCTGCCAGCTATGACCCTGGCGGACATAAGCTTCGCCGGAGCCATTGTAGTTGTCGAAAGAGTCGTTGCGCACACCGACGCGCAGCACCAGATTGTCGGTGAGATTGACCACATCCTGCAGGTAGTAGTACTTCTGGACCAAGGCCAGATCGGCACCGGTGGCAAACGTCACCTGCCGGACCACGCTGTCCGCGGGCGAGCCGGTCGGCGCATGACCAAGAATCGATTCCGGGATCGAGTAATAGTCGTAAAGCGCACCGCCTTCATAGGCCGAGCCGGTCGAGGAGGTGAAGCGCATGCGCCCCCAGCCGGCAGTGATGTCGTTGCCTGCAATCTTGTAGTCCACGTCGAAGCGCAGCTGAAGATTGCTGTCATGGCCGTTGGGCGTGTTCAGATTGCCTGCAAAGGCGCAGGAAGAGTAAGGCGAAATCAGGCCGCTGGTGACGGGAGTACGCTGATCGACGATATTCGGACAGCCCGGCGATGAGGCCGCGTTGTTGATATTGCCGTCGTAGGTCTCGCGCGTGCCGTTGGCGGCGGTGGCGTAGTTGATACGGTCATTGCCGGATTTGCCGTACTGGGCGGTGAAGGTCAGATCATCGGTGACGTAGCTGGTGTATTTCAGGATATTGGTGTTGCCACCGGTGCGGTTGTAGACGTTGCCCAGATATTCGCCCAGATAGGGACTGGCATTGTTCTTGCCGTTGAAGCCGTAGTTGTAGACGTTCTCGCTGTAACGGTCCTGGTTGCCGTAACCAGTGTATTCCAGGATATTGCGACTGTTGATGTTCCAGTCGACCTTGACCAGCCAGTAGGGCGATGACATGCTGGTTCGGCTGGCGCCGGCCTGGGTCTGGGTGGTATCGCCGCCATTGTTGAACCAGCTGCCGTAGGCATTGCTGCCGGTATGGGTATCACTGACCAGACCGAAGAAAAACAGCTTGTCCTTGATCAGCGGACCACCGATCCAGGCATTCCAGCGATTGTTGAAATCCACCGGATTGGCATGGGTGACCCCATTGCCACTGTTGTTCTGCATCAGGTAATTGCTGTTCTTCGAATTGATCGACGAGATCGCTCCGTTCTTCAGATATACGTTCGGCTGGCTGGCCATCGCATCGGTAGGAGTGATGGTGTAGTCCACACCGCCTTTCCACTGGTTGGTGCCGCGTTTGGTCTGCACCGAGACCACACCGCCGGTGGAATTGCCGTACTCGGCGCCGTAGCCACCGTCCTGGACGTCCTCCTGGTCAATGGCCTCATAGGGCACTTGGGCCGAGGTGAGACTCTGGTAGTAGTTGGTGGTATTGAAACCGTTGACGTAATAGCTGTTTTCAGCGACGGAAGCACCGCTGAACGAGGCCAGATTGCCAAAAGCCGAGTCGCCACGCACGGCACCCGGCGCCAGCAAGGCCGCCGCAGTCTGGTTGCGGGCGATCGGCAACTCCTTCAGTTGCTCAGCCGTAAAGGTGGTATTGACCTGCACCGAGCTGGTATCGATCACCGGCGTGCTGGCCTGCACCGAGACCGCCGTCAGATTGGTCGCTCCGCCGGTTGCCGCGGTGCTGCCAGAGGGGGCGCTCAGGCCAAGGCTTACGGCTGTGCTCTTGCCGGCCAGGACCTGAATATGCCGGGTAACGCTGTTGCCATGATCGAGAGACTCAACCGTGTAGTGGCCGGGCTGCATCGTCGACAACGAAAAACGGCCGTCCGAACTCGCCGTAATGACGCGGGACTGACCTGTATCGGTATTGGTGACCGTGACGGTAGCACCGGCATGGGTGATTCCCTGCATGGCACCGGATGTGGACTGGGCCTGGCTGGTAGTGGCCACTATGCCGAAGGCACTGAAAATCGCCGCCGAGATCAACGATCGCCGCAAGGGCATGGGCTTGCGCACAAGTCCCGCTGTGTTGTTTGTCACCCTGATTTACTCCCCCGTAAATGCTGCGCACACTTCCATCGCCGGAACGGGCTTGCCCCGTTTCGACTCGTCATGTTTGGACGCTTGGCCGGAATTACCCCCAATGGTTTCCGGGACGGCTGAGACCGTCAATTCATATTGGACTGAATCTGAGGGGAACTCCAGCGGTACAGGAGGCCATGCACCTCAAGGGAACGCATGAAAATGCGAATGGATGGCCGTTGATTCCAGCGCTTCCGAAGTGCCATCGCGTAATTACTTGGCACTTTTCACGCGTCTTTCCACGTCATTTTATGAATGAATGATGAATATCATGTCATCTGCGCATGGATGAGTTTGAGCGCTTTTTCAGCATCGTCCCTAGCTGCTTCGCCGGCCGAGCATGTTTGCGCAGCGGGTTTCGGCATCGACGCCCAGCAACAGGGCTATGCATGCATTCGCCGCTTGCGGGCGCATACAGGCTGATCAAGCTTGCGGAGGTAACCTTCCATCAGGGGGGCTTCCGGTGCGGCCTGACATTTCTGCGCCCGGCCAGCCCATGAGGCCGGCAGGAAAGACGATTCCCCGGCCGAATCCTGCTTGGCGGACAGGCACGAATTTTGCGGAGGCAAAGGTATCAGCCATTTCGCTGCACGTACCCTAGGCTCGCTCGGCCGGAGAGGGGCTGCAGATCGATTTTCCTGCGATTGCCGAGAGAGGGGGATATCGGCCAATTCCATTCATGGCTCGAACAATCTCAGCAGTGTTTCGAACCAAGCTGCAACGAGTCGCGATTGGACCTGCACAGCATTGACGTCTCCTGAAAAAACGGCCTCCATCTGCACGAAGACAGATGGAGGCCGCAGGACTTCAGCTTGACTGTATGACTGCTGGATCAGTAGTCGTAGGTAATGCCGAAGCGGACATAACGCGGCTGCTCATACGAAATCGGCATGCCGTATTCCGGATCGCTGAGCGCGTTGGCGGCCTGACCCTTCACTGAGTTGTAGAGGCCAAGGTACGAGTAGTACTGCTGGCCCTTTTGCTCGTTGAAGACATTGAAGACAGCGATATTGAACGCCAGACGATGCTTGGCGAAGTCCGGACGATATTCAATATTCAAGCCCAGGGGATGGATCCACGAGCTGGCACCCGCATCACCCGGACGTGACGGCGATCCGCCGCAATAGTGATAAGCCTCGTTGCCATAGCCGATAGGATCGGTCTGCCCTGTGCCATAGGCACCGTAGCAATCCATTGGCATGCCTGAAGCCATCATCAGATTGGCACTGACCATCCACTCTGGGGTGATCTGATAGGTACCAAAGACCTTGAACACGTGCGAACGGTTGTTGGGCAACAGGCCGTTGGCGTAGTTCATCACCTGAGCGTAATCCCAGGCCTCGGTCTGCCCCGGGCTGCTGTTGGTACCGGCGTTGGAGTCGACCTGGCCTTCTTCGTTGCCGTAGCTGCGCGAATACACATAGCTGGCATCCAGCATCAGCTTGCCATTGACGGGGGCGTAACGCAGGTGGAGTTCAGCGGCGTAATAGTTGCGACGCAGTTGCGGCAGGCCGGACTGCTTGCCGGAAACCTTGACACTGTCGTAACCGCCTGAGGAGTTAGGTACCAGATAGGTATTGGCACGCCCCGGATTCATCAGATAGCAACCGCTCGGAGATTCCTTGCTGGTGTCGTAGCCTTCGGCAGCTGCCGCCGTCAGCAAGGCACCGCCGCTACCGGTATCGCACCAGTCATCGATAGCGTTTTTCAGACTGCGATAAGTGAACTTGGTTCCGAACACCCAGTCGCCGGCAAAAGACTTTTCAAAGCCCAGGATATATTCATCCTGATATTCCGACTTCATGTTCTGGGCAGCAACGGTCTTGGGATCGGGTGCGACTCCGTTTTCACCATTCGCATAATAGGGGACGCCCTTGCCATCGGCTGTATCCATGGGCTCCAAGCCGGTCGGTGCGCCAGTGGTGGGGTTGATACCGGTATAGGTGTAGTAGGTAAGGCTGTACAACGACGCACCGGCAGCACGCAGCGCAGGCGCCGCAGGCATGGCCAAGTAGTAACGACCGGCGTTGGCAAACACCTTCATGCTGCTGTCGCCAAACACGTCCCAGCTGATACCCAGACGCGGAGCCCACTGGGGCTTGGTCTGACGCAGATAGGCTTCGCCGGAAGGATTGTAGTTCGTGAACTGATCGTTGCGCAGACCCAGGTTGATCAGCAGATTGTCGGTGGCTTGCCAAGCGTCCTGAATATACTGGCCGCGCTGAGCCACGCGTACCGATGCCGAGGTGTTGTAACGATACTGGGAAACGTAGTAACCACTGGCAGGCCCGGTCACATAACCTGACTGGAAAGGCACGCCCGGTGTAGCGGTGCCGTAATCCCAAGCATAGCCGGCATTGGCGTACATCGACTGGCCATCGTCGATATCCTGCGAGTTCAGGTTGTCGATACCGGCGCTGATGGTGTGGTCGCCAATGGTGTAGGTCAGATCGACGCGGTAATTGGACGACTTGTCTTTGTTGTTCGGATTGGCTACCGAAGTCAGCTGCTGCAGCGGATTGCTGTAACCGCCTGTGACACCGTTGGTATAGGCGGGGTTTTCATACCCACTGTTAAGCACTGCAATTTCGGAAGGATCCGAAGCGTAGATCTGGCCGTACTGAGTCACCTGCCGACCATATTGGGCCGTCACGGTCAGGTCTTGCGTGATGTGGCCCGTGTATTTGGCAGTCCAGAGGTTGGTGCTGGTGCGCAGGGCTGTATCCGGAGAGATATACGAGCCCTGACTCAGGGTCGAATAGTCATAGTTGTACAGATTGCCGTCGTAGTTGTGCTTGGAACCGGCGGCCGTCAGCTCGATGCTGTGGTTCTTGGTGATGTTCCACAACACATCGGCATAATACTTCGGGTCGTGGTAGTTGTACTTGTCGGTCTGAGCGCCCGAGGTGTTGGCCGAAGTCGACTGTCCCGCGCTGCGGGCCACTTCGTAGTCCAGGAAGAAGAACAGCTTGTCCTTGATCAGCGGGCCGCCGACATAAGCCGAGATGTCCTGATCCCAGGACTTGTTCTTGGAACGCTCCCGGTACAGCTGGCCGGAATAGATCGAGCTGCTGGGGTAATAGGTATTGACCGGGTTGCCGGACATATCTTCCGGCACGTACTGGATCTGGGCGCCGTAGTGCCAGTCATTGGTGCCGGTGCGACCGACCTGGTTGATTACGCCGCCATCCGAACGACCGTACTTGGCTTCGTAACCGCCTGTCAGGGCCTGTTGTTCGGCAACGGCGTTGTAGGGCAATTCGAGACCGCCATAACCGTTGACCGGATCGGTCACGTTCAAGCCATTGACATAATAGGCGTTTTCGTTGACCGAGGCGCCACCAAACGAAATCAGGGAATTACCTGTCGGGCCAGCAAAGCCGGTAGCGGTCGCACCGGCCACCACGCCGGGAGCCAGCATCGCGACGGCTTCGGCCGAGCGGGCCAGCGGCAGTGCCTGCATCTGCTTCTGGGTCAAGGTGGTGCGGACATCCGTCTGAGTCGTATCGATCGGCGGAGTGGTCGCGGTCACGGTCACGCCATTCAACTGCTTGGCTGCAGTGGTATCGGCAAACGATACCTGGGTGCCGCCACCGGCACTGACGGTCACGGTGCGGGAATCGAGCGCTTCGCCACTACGAAGCAGCTTCACGGTATAGGTGCCGACAGGCAGCTGACTGAAGCTGTAGCGTCCACCGGACTTAACGGCGATTTCGCGCGTAGCCATATTGCCGCCGGAGAGCTGGATGCTCTCATTGTCTCCGGTTGGAGCTCGGCCAAAAATGGTGCCACTGGTTTCCTGGGCTGAAACAGCCCCCCCCAGAATCATTGCCACAGCAAATGGCAGTAATCTTTTTTTGGTCAACAAAATGTATCCCCCAGGATTCAAAAGATGCGCGAAGTTGCGCTTATTGGTGATTGTTTTGCAAATTGATTATTGATGCATGTCGAATCAATGTTTAAGCGACCTTGCATTTGACAGTCAATATCGTTTGCAAATATATTTATTGATATTTGCATATCGACTTCGCAAGCTATTAATGGTTCAAGTGAAATTGATGCGGCATCTTTTCACTTCAATGCCTTGCCTGCGAATTACAGTCATGCCGTCCCATAATGGAGACATTTGACTTGATGCCGTCCCCTAAGATCCTGTTTGCATCGATGTTCGCCTCGGCCGATTGGCTCGGCAGGGAGTCGATCGATAGCGCATGCTCACCTCGAAGTTATGGCATGTGAAATGTTCCGTCAAGAGGTTGTTTAAAAAGTGTTGCCCGCAGAATCGCAATATAATGATGCATTATATTGCGATCGCAATATAATGATGATCTGTCGAAATATATAATGTTCTTCGGCTGCGGAATTATTCGCGCCCGGATTTTTCGTGTCGGCCCTGCCCGGCCGCCTGTTGTCGCCGAGGGCGACGCCACGTGTGATTGGTGGGGATGGCCGGCATAGGTGTCGAGGCCCTGGCGCTGAAGCCGATCTAGAAGCCGTCCGATGGTTTCTCGAAATTGGGATCCGCACTATCTTCTGCGCCAGCGGTCCGATAGGGACGCAGCCGCCAGATCAGGGTCGCACGGCACGGTAGGTGCCTGCACAACTGGCCATCGCCGCATGCGGGTGCTGGCAAAACGGGCATTCATGGCTGATCATCGCCTGGGATTTCACACCTGGATCAAGTCAGCTTTCAGAGCTTCGATGGGATGGGCCAGGATCTACAGTCACTGGTGGCCTGGAATACGGATGCAAACGGTCCAGGAGGCCTTACCTTATGAAAGACATCTGTCTGGCCGCGTGCTTTGTGGAGCTTCGCTGGACGAATCATTGATCCATGCAGAAGGCCTTTCTTGCTTGCAGCGAGGCGTATGGGCAACGCCATCCGTTCCGCTGACGAGCAGTCGATGCCGTGTCATCCGGCAATATGGTGGATGCGTCTCCGCATGCGGCAAGGTGGCATGGGGTGTCTTTGGAAGACTGCCAGGCCTCTATTCAATGGCGATGGGCGTCGACTCCATATGAGTGCGCAAACAGGTCTGCATTCACGACGGGTCAAGCATTTCAGCCATGGCTGGCGTCAACGAGCTTGCAGAGTGGGAGTTGCAAGCCGTCGCCCACGCTTCTGGTGACCCGGTTTCGGAAGCGCTTCATGGTTCTGGCGATATCCGATCTTCATAGTTCAGAGCCTGCGGGACAGTCACGCTTCGCGTGGTGAGTGCAAGGTGACAGGCTACCTCGGGCCTTCGGTCATATGCGGGAGAGTCGTCATGAGGGAGCGCCTGGCCATGGTGCGACCAGATCGATTATCTGGTTGACCTGATATGGGGCTCGATGTGATCGAGCTCAGATCGTCATCCGCAATGCCGTGCCTGGATGGTCTCCTCTGACATGTGCGGAGCAGAGGCTGTCAGGCTACCATCACCGGTCGTCATGGGTCGGGATGGCGATTGAAAGATGCAGGTTTCACTCGTGGCCAGCCTCATCGGCTTTGGCTTACATGGTCTCAGGCCTGCCCAGCAGGCTGTCCTGTATCCAGTTGAGTATCCGGGTGGCCAGCAGGGCGCAGATCACGCCGATGGCGACTTCCAGAAGCCGGATCAAGGCCACGCTCCAGAATGAACCGGCGTGGGGTACCAGCATCACGGTGGCCACCGTGGTGGCGGCGATCTTGCCGGCGCTGCCGATATTCATGGCCCAGCTGGCGACGATGCCGATCACCAGCGTGATGGCATAGACATAATAATGCTCGCCACCCAGATAGCTGCCAAGCAGGGCGGCAGCACCGCCGACGATAGCGCCGACCCATTGATCATGTGACGAACTGCGGGTATCGGCATAGCTCTGCTGGGTGACCGAGATGGCGGTCAGAGCCGCCCAGAAGGCATTCTGGGTATGCAGCAGAAGGCCGAGACCGTAGGCGGCGCTGCTGGCGCTGATCGCCAGCAGCGCCTGGATCATGCCGCGTGCGATACGCTGGCTGATCGGTTGCTGCTTGTAATGATCGATGACTTCGCGATGCAGTTGCGAAACGGTACGCAGGGAGTCGCCGAAGGATTGAAAGATACGCATGATAATTTCCAGCGATAAAGACGTCCGCATGCCGTGACTTTGACTGATGCGGTCCGGGTGGCATGGCCGCTGCCAATGAGTGGCCTGCTGTGGAACGGCGCTTACAAGGGGGTCAGGTTGGCATAGCTGTAGACCAGCCACTTGCTGCCGCTGTCGGAAAAATTGACCTGGATTCGCAGATGAGCGCCACTGCCTTCGGCGCTGACAACGATGCCTTCGCCGAAATGGGGATGACTGACGCGCTGCCCCAGTTGCAGGGGCATGCTTTCCTGCAGCCCAGGCGCGGCCTCGGCATGATGGTCCCGGCTGCCGGGTCGGGATACCTTGGGGCGAGGACGGACTTCGTCCAGCAGGTCATCCGGTATCTCGCTCAGGAATCGCGATGGCCTGGCCAGCATTTCGACGCCGTGCAGGCGACGGGACTCGGCGTGGCTGATGGTCAGCCGCTGCCTGGCGCGGGTGATACCGACATAAGCGAGCCGGCGCTCCTCTTCCAGCCGGCCCTCATCTTCCACCGAACGCTGACTGGGGAACAGGCCTTCCTCCATTCCGACCAGAAACACCACCGGAAATTCCAGGCCTTTGGCGGCATGCAAGGTCATCAGCTGGACGCAGTCATCCCAGGCCTGGCCCTGGCCCTCGCCAGCTTCCAGGGTAGCGTGGGCCAGAAAGCCGGACAGCTCATCCATGCCTGCATCGATATCATCAGCGGTCAGCTCAAAACGACTGGCGACATTGACCAGCTCGTCCAGATTTTCGATTTTCGATTCGCCGTGGCCGCGGGCATCCTTTTCGTGGAAGTCACGCAGTCCGGTACGAGCGTAGATGTCTTCCAGCTGTTCGGCCAGGGTCAGTGGGGTGGCCCCATCCTCGCCGGAGCGCATGCTCTGCTGCAGCTGCTGGATCAGTTCCATAAAGGCCTTGATCGCATTGCGAGCCCGTCCGGCCAGTTCCCGGCCGCCGCCGAGTTCCTGCAGGCAGGCTTCCCACATCGAGCTGGCATCGCTCCGGCTGCGTCGGCGCAACACATCCAGAGTTCGGTCACCTATCCCGCGGGGCGGGGTATTCACGGTGCGCTCGAAGGCGGCGTCGTCATGAGGGTTCAAGGCCAGTCGAAGATAGGCCAGGGCATCCTTGATTTCGGCCCGATCGAAGAAGCGCAGGCCGCCGTAGACCCGATAGGGAATCTGGCGCTGGATCAGCTGTTCTTCGAAATTGCGTGACTGGGCGTTGGACCGATAGAGAATGGCGCAATCGCGGGCCTCGCCGTGTTCGGCGATATAGTCGCGGATGCGTTCGATCACGAACCGGGCCTCGTCCTGCTCGTTGTAGGCGGCGTAGACGGCGATGCGCTCGCCATCGTCGCCGTCGGTCCACAACTGTTTGCCGAGGCGACCGCCGTTGCGGGCGATCAGACTGTTGGCGGCCTTGAGGATCGTGGCCGTCGAGCGGTAGTTCTGCTCCAGCCGGATGGTACGGGCACCGGGGAAGTCGTGCAGGAACTGCTGCACGTTCTCGACCTTGGCACCGCGCCAGCCATAGATAGCCTGATCGTCATCGCCGACCACGAAAACCTTGCCTTGCTGGCCGGCCAGGACCCGTATCCAGGCATATTGCAAGGTGTTGGTATCCTGGAACTCGTCGATCAGCAGATGCTGCCAGCGCTGCTGGTAGTGGGCCAGCAGCGCCGGATGCTGCAGCCACAGCTCGTGGGCACGGAGCAGCAGCTCGGCAAAGTCGACCAGGCTGGCGCGCTGGCAGGCCTCCTGATAGGCCTGGTAGATCTGCACGAAGCCGCGGGTGACCGGATGATCGCGGTGTTCGATGCTTTCCGCACGTCGACCTTCGTCTTTCCATTGATTGATCTGCCAGGTGGCCTGGCGAGGAGGAAAGCGCGCCTCGTCCATGCCCTGACCGGTGATGATGCGCTTGATCAGGCGCTGCTGGTCATCGGCATCCAGGATCTGGAAATGCTCATTCAGGCCGGCTTCCCGCCAGTGCCGTCGCAGCAGACGATGGGCGATGCCATGGAAGGTGCCGACGGTCAGACCCTGCAGTCCACCCGGAATCAACCCGTCGAGGCGGGCCCGCATTTCGCCGGCGGCCTTGTTGGTAAAGGTGACCGCCAGAATCGCCCACGGCGAGACATGGTCGATCTGGGTCAGCCAGCCGATGCGATGGGTCAGCACGCGGGTCTTGCCAGACCCTGCCCCGGCCAGTACCAGATAATGTCCCGGGGGTGCACAGACGGCTTCGCGCTGGGCTTCGTTGAGAGAATCGAGCAGATATGACACATCCATCTGCCCGATTGTAGCGGCCGCGCGCTTTCCCGTCGCGCGCCGGGGGACGCGGCAGGCCCGCGTCCAGTTGATGGTTCATCGCGATTTGCGCAGAAATCCGATGGCGGCCAGAACGATGCCGACGACGATACCCGCGATGCCGGCCCATTGGGGGACAGCCTCGTGGTGAGTCGCCTGCAGCTTGGCCGAACCGATCTGGACCAGGGTATCGGTCTGCGGAACGCTGGCATGGCCGGCCAGAATCCAGATGCCTGCGGCCAGCAGGACAATGCCAAGGACAATCAGGATGGCACGCATGGTCGAACTCCCTTTGCCGCTTCAGGAGTTGCCAGCCTAGGCGATGCACGGCCTTGTCGACAAGTCGGCCCTGCGGCGTATGACCGGCCGCTTCCAGACAAAAAAATCCCCGGAGGCAAGGGGGAGGCCTCCGGGGATGGGGGACCAGGATCTGGGGGGGATCACTGGCCATGCTGGCGCAGGCAGCACCAGGGGAAGTGTGCCTGCACCGGATCATCAGGCAGGGGAACCGAATGATCCTTGAACGCCGTTGCGTGCGTTCAGAAGATTAGAGGGGCGTGGTGCCGGAAAGTTGCCTGTGCCGGGCGGGTCTGGTTATTCGCGATTCAGCATTCCGCCACGCCTCCCCTCAATGGGCCTCGTCCCAGTTGGCACCGATTCCGACGTCGACCACCAGCGGCACTTCCAGCTGCGCCGCCTGGCTCATCGCTTCGACGACCGCGGCCTGCACCGCTTCGATCGCATCGGCGCGCACCTCGAATACCAGTTCATCGTGTACCTGCATGATCATGCGCGCGTCATCACGACCCTGCAGCCAGGCGGCGACCTTGATCATGGCCCGCTTGATGATGTCCGCCGCGGTGCCTTGCATCGGCGCATTGACCGCGGCACGCTCGGCACCGGCCCGCAATCCCTGCTGGCGAGCCTTGATATTGGGCAGATACAGGCGTCGCCCGAACAGGGTCTGCACATAGCCATCGCGTTGGGCATCCTGGCGGGTCCGGTCCATGAAATCGCGGACGGCGGGATAACGGGCAAAATAGGCGCTCATGTAGTCGGCCGCTTCGCGCTGGCCCACGCCGAGTTGTCTGGCCAGACCGAAGGCGCTCATGCCGTACATCAGACCGAAATTGATGGCCTTGGCCGCACGACGCTGATCGCTGCTGACCGCCTCGACCGGAACCCCGAAGACTTCGGCGGCGGTGGCCCGATGCACGTCCTCGCCCGCCTTGAAGGCGGCCAGCAGACCCGGGTCGGCCGATAGATGGGCCATGATCCGCAACTCGATCTGGGAGTAGTCGGCGGCCATGATCCGCCAGCCGTCGGGGGCGATGAAGGCTTTTCGAATGCGTCGACCCTCACGGGTGCGCACCGGAATATTCTGCAGGTTGGGATCCGAAGATGACAGCCGGCCGGTGGCTACGGCGCCCTGGTGATAGCTGGTGTGGACTCGCCCGGTATGGGGGTTCACCATCTGCGGCAGCTTCTCGGTATAGGTCGAGCGCAACTTGGCCAGCCCCCGGTAGTCCAGGATCAGGCGAGGCAGCGGATGGCTGTCGGCGATGGCTTCCAGGGCCTCCTCGTTGGTGGAGGGCTGGCCCTTGGGGGTTTTCAGCTTTGCATCCAGGCCCAGCTCGTCGAACAGCACCGCCTGCAACTGCTTGGGCGAATCCAGGTTGAAGGCATGCCCTGCCTCGGCATGGGCCTTGGCTTGCAGCTCCAGAATCCGCTTGCCCAGTTCGCTGCTCTGGCGGCGCAACTCCTCGACATCGATCAATACACCTTGCTGCTCGATGCCGGCCAGTACCGGCACCAGCGGCATTTCGATCTCGTCATACACTTTGCGCAGGGCGGGCTCGGATTCCAGTTTCGGCCACAGGGCCTGATGCAGGCGCAAGGTGATGTCGGCATCTTCCGAGGCGTAACGTGAGGCCGTGTCCAGATCGATCTGCGAGAACAGTTTCTGCTTGGCACCCTTGCCGACGACATCCTCGAACTTCACCGTGTCGTGCCCCAGATAGAGCCTGGCCAGCGAGTCCATGTCATGGCGGGTCGCGGTGGCATTCCATATATAGGACTCCAGCATCGAATCATGGCGCAGTCCCTGCAGCCGGATGCCGTATCGACTCAGGATGTTCATGTCGTACTTGGCATGCTGGCCCAGCTTGGCCAGCTCAGGGTTCTCCAGCAGCGGGCGCAGCTGGTCCAGTACCTCCTGCATCGGCAGCTGCTCGGGAGGCCGGCCGGCCTCCGGTTCCAGACCCAGCTGCAGTCCATCCGCCGGGGTCTGGGGATCGACATGGGCCAGCGGGATATAGCAGGCCTCGCCGGGGGCCACGGCCAGGCTGATACCGACCAGCTCGGCCTGCATCGAGTCCAGACCGGTGGTTTCCGTGTCGATGGCCAGCAGCGAGGCGGTACGGGCCTTGTCCAGCCACGTCTGCAAGGTCTCGGGCCGGGTGACCAGACTGTATTGCACCTTGACCGGTGCGGAGGCGGGGCTGGGCGAGGCAGGCGCCGACGCTGTTTCGGCTGCGGCCGGCATCGCCACATCGCCATCCAGTTCCCGCAAACCCTGCTTGAAATCGTAGCGGGTATAAAGCGCATGCAGGCGGTCACGGTCGGGCTGGCCCAGCACAAAGCTGGTAACCACGCCATCCAGGGGGACATCGGTCTTGATGGTTACCAGCTGGCGCGACAAGGCCAGGCCCGGCAGGGCCTCGCGCAGCGATTCGCCGATCTTGCCCTTGATGTCGCCGGCATGCGCGATCACGCCGTCCAGGCTCTGATATTCCGCCAGCCATTTGGCCGCGGTCTTGGGGCCGCATTTGGGTACGCCGGGGATATTGTCCGAGGTATCGCCGGTCAAGCTGAGGAAGTCGATGATCTGGTCCGGCCGCACGCCGAACTTGGCCATCACGGCGGCGTCGTCCATGGTGGTCTGGGTCATCGTGTTGACCAGCGAGATCCCGGGGCGGACCAGCTGGGCCAGATCCTTGTCGCCGGTGGAGATGATCACCTCGATGTCATGCGCGTGGGCCTGCAGGGCCAGGGTGCCGATCACGTCGTCGGCTTCGACGCCGGCTATCCTGAGGATCGGCACGCCCAGAGCGGCCACGATATCCAGCATCGGCTGGATCTGCGCCCTCAGATCATCCGGCATCGGCGGCCTTTGCGCCTTGTACTGGGGATATTGCTGATGACGAAAGGTCGGGCCGGAAGCATCGCTGACGAATACCAGATATTCGGGGCGTGCCGCCAGCGCGGATCGCAGCATGTTGACCACGCCGAACAGGGCGCCGGTCGGTTCGCCCTGGGCATTGGTCAAGGGCGGCAGCGCGTGGAAGGCGCGGTAGAGATAGGAGGAACCGTCAATCAGGATTAGCTTGCTCATGGCGGCATTCTCGCATGGCCGGACGACAGTCACGAATGATGCACACTTGTAAGAGTGTTCGGCCCGGGCTTGCAGTACCATAGGCGCCTGAAGTTCGGCTACGGGATACTGCCATGCGCAAGGCTGCGTTGTTGATTGCTTTTTCCGGTCTGCTGGCCGGGCCTGCCCTGGGTCTGGCCCAGTCCGCGTCGACGGCGACCTCGCCGCAGTTTGCGCCGCCGCCGCCGCCGCCCGGCATGAATGATCCCGGCGTCGATGCGAGCAAGCCGGCGGGGAAGGTCGCCGCAAGCTCCGGCAGCCACAGCAGTACCGACATGTCGGCCATCACGGTGCCCAGACCGGAGCGGGGCGAGATGTCGCCGGCCAGTCTGACACCGACCCGGATGGGCAGCGCTCCCGTGGTCCGTGATCCGGCGCATCCCGATGGTGCGCCGGCGGATGATCAGGCCGACGTGCAGACCAGCAAGCAGGGCGAGAATACGGTCCAGGAATTTCGTCGTGCCGGTCAGGTCTACATGGTCGTGATCACGCCGCGGTACGGGCCGCCGCAGACCTATTATGTCCATCCTCGCGATGCCGCCACCAACAATGGCGGCAGCAATGTGCGGCCGCCGATGTATACCTTGTTCCAATGGGGCAAGCCGCAGAAGCCGGTGGATCCCAACCATCCCGATGACAGCGATGACGGCGACTGATGCCATCGGCCGGTCTTCGCGCTGAAGGTCCTTGACCGCGCCTTGGTGGTGGTTCGCGCTGGGCTCGGCGGTGTTTGCCGCTTTGACGGCCTTGCTTGGCAAGGTTGGCGTGGCCGGCCTGCCCTCCAATCTGGCAACGTTGATTCGAACCCTGGTGGTGATCGTGGTCACGATCATCCTGATCACGGTTCGCGATGAATGGCGGCGTCCGGCGACGATTTCCTGGACCAGCTGGATGGCCTTGATACTCTCCGGTGCCGCCACCGGCCTTTCCTGGCTATGCTATTTCCGTGCCTTGTCGATGGCCCCGCTCAGCCGGGTCGCACCGCTGGACAAGTTGAGCGTGGCCTTGGTGATACTGTTCGGCATCGTGTTTCTGGGGGAGCGTCCGAGTGTGCCCCATTTGCTGGGGGGCGGGCTGATCGTTCTGGGCGTTCTGATGCTCGCCTGTTTTTGATGGCAGCGGCTGGGCACCGTTGCCCATGTCGTTCATGATGCTTTCCCGATAGGCGGCATCCGCAGGCCGGCCTGGTCATCCGGCATGGCCGACCCCGAACCTCCCTTCAATGCTTGCCACCCACTCGCTGCCAGCTTTCCTGACGATGCGGGCAGGTCGCGCCCTCCCTGAAGTCCAGTCATAGTCCAGCAACTTCCGGCTGGTGGATGGCCTGGCCGGCGAGACCGGGCCGGGGGCGCTGGCCAGTATCCGGCAGCGGCCCATCGCGATCCGGTCAGAACGGGCATGTCGGCTCGCCGAGTACGGAGATGCAGGCCGTGACACGACGCGATCCTTTGTCGGATGCATTTCACGGTTGACTCAGTCCATGCCTGCACGAAATGGAGGTATTTCTTCCATGCGGTAGTGTGTCGCATTCAGGGCGCTCGGTCGGCGGGTGATTCAGTGAGCGCCAATGTCCTCTATCCCCCTGAGACAGACGGGTTTGCAGTCGCTACACGCGTCTTCCCTGCAGTTTTTGATGGAGGCGTCCGGACGTCTTGTCCATTCACTCATGGTGCAGCAAGGGTTCAGTGTTTCATCACCTCTTGTTAGGCTGGTCGGCCGAAGCAGTGGTTGTTCCATGCTGCTTCGGCATTCATGGGGTTGGCGTTGTTTCGTTTTTATTTTATTTGGACGTCCATGATTTGGACGTCCGATGCGGACGCCCTGCGGACCACAAGTCATCAGGAGTTACAATTTTGAATTCTGCAATGCGCAATGCGGCAAGTGGTGAGCACTGGCTTGACCGCATCGGTATCCCGAAGCATCTGGCCTTCGGTTTTCTCGGCCTTCTGCTGTTCATGATCGGCGATGGTGTCGAAGCCGGCTATCTGACGCCCTTCATCACCTCCATGCATCTGCCGCTGTCGTCGGCGGCACTGATGTTCACCATGTATGGCGTCACCGTCTGTATTTCCTCCTGGTTGTCAGGGGCGCTCTCCGATATTTTCGGGCCGAAGCGGGTGATGTGGGTCGGACTGGCCATCTGGGCCTTCTTTGAAGTGATCTTCCTCGTCTTTGGTGCGGCCAAGGGCAATTACGAAGTCATGCTGATTGCCTATACCTTGCGTGGCTTTGGCTATCCGCTGTTCGCCTTCGGTTTTCTGGTGTGGATTGCCGCGGCGACACCCTCCAGTCGGCTGGGTTCGGCTGTGGGCTGGTTCTGGTTTGCTTTTGCCGGTGGTCTGCCGACCCTGGGTTCCCTGTTCGCCTCGATCACGATTCCGCTGATCGGCCAGATGGCCACCTTCTGGTGCTCTCTGGGACTGGTGGTGACCGGTGGTCTGATCACCCTGATCGGCACCCGTGATCATCGTGGTCTGCAGCGTGCGGAAGGTGCCAGCGAGAATCCGCTGAAGGTGGCCTTCGGCAGCATCTCGATCATGTGGCAGGAGCCTCGCGTGGCGATGGGCGGCATCGTGCGGATGATCAATACCTCCTCCGAATATGCCTTTCTGGTGATCATGCCCGGCTTCTTCACCCAGGTCATCGGTTTCTCGCTGACCGAATGGCTGCAGCTGCTGTCGGTCATGTTCATCAGCAATACCATCTGCAGCCTGCTGGCCGGTATCGGCGCTGACCGTTACGGCTATCGCCGGGTGATCGGGTTCCTGGGTGGTATCGGTTCGGCGATCTCGGTTCCGTTGTTCTTCTATATGCCGCAGTTCTTCAAGGACAACTTTGCCGTCGCCGCCGTGTTCGGCATCTTCTATGGCTTGACCTTGGGCAGCTTTACTCCGATGTCGGCACTGATGCCGCTGCTGACCCCCCGTCGCAAGGCCGCTGCGCTGTCGATCCTGGGTCTGGGCGCCGGTGCCAGCACCTGGTTCGGTCCGGGGATCGTCTCGATCTTCGAGGGTTCGGTGGGCATCAAGGGTGTGATCTGGATCTTTTCGGGCCTGTATGTGGTCAGCGCGATCCTGACCCGCTTCCTGGTAATGGCGCCGGAGTCCGAGCGCAAGGCGGCGGAAGTCGAAAGCCAGAGTGGTGCCGTGCTGGCGCACTGATTTCGCAGCCAGCAAGCCCATTCCACCCCGGGGAGTCTCTCCCCGGGGTTTTTTATGTCTGCTGATTGAGCCGGCTGCAGTGCGGGGAGATGGCAGGAGCCCTGCGAATCAGAGGGTGGGTCTTTGCTGGCGGGCGTGGCCGGGCATTCCGGGGAAGCCCGTGCTAACGTGCTCGGCAGCTGAGCCGGTCGGCAGCGTATTTCACCGGGCGTATCTCCCTGCCTCAGGGGTGGATCCGGGCTGCGGCGGGGTCGTTTGATTGCCATGGGAATCAACATGTCATTGCGTCGTTTTCTGCCTGATCGCTTTACCTGCCTGCTGGTCTCCATGGTGCTGCTGGCCAGTTTCGTGCCCTGTCACGGCCGCGGTACGCAGATCTTCAATGCCTTGACCGATGTGGCGATCGGTCTGCTTTTCTTTTTGCACGGAGCCAAGCTGTCTCGCCAGGCCGTGGTGGCGGGCCTGACCCACTGGCGTCTGCATCTGCTGGTGCTGGCCAGCACGTTTGTGCTGTTTCCCTTGCTGGGCCTGTTACTGAAGCCGTTGCTGCAGCCGCTGATCACACCGGACCTCTATCTTGGGGTTTTGTTCTTGTGCACCTTGCCTTCGACGGTACAGTCTTCGATCGCCTTCACCTCGATCGCCGGCGGCAATGTGTCGGCAGCGGTCTGTGCGGCTTCGGCTTCCAGCATGCTGGGCATTTTCATCACGCCCTTGCTGGTGGGGCTGGTGGTGCATGTGCACGGTGCCGGCGGCATGTCCTGGCATTCGCTGTTCGAGATCGTGATGCAGCTGCTGGTGCCGTTCGTGGCCGGCCAGATCGCCCAGCGCTGGATCGGGGGCTGGGTGGCCGCGCACCGGCCCTTGCTGGCCATTGTCGATCAGGGTTCGATCCTGCTGGTGGTGTATACCGCCTTCAGTGCCGCCGTACTGCAGGGGCTGTGGCATCAGGTTCCCGGGCCGGTCTTGCTGGGTCTGCTGGTCGTGGATGCGGTGCTGCTGGCCATCGTGCTGGTGCTGACCCGCTATGGGGCGAGGTGGCTGGGTTTTTCGCGGGAAGATGAAATCGTGATCACTTTCTGCGGTTCCAAGAAGAGTCTCGCCAGCGGGGTGCCGATGGCGCGAGTCTTGTTCGGCAGCCATCCCTTGGGAGCCATCGTGCTGCCGATGATGTTGTTCCACCAGATGCAGCTGATGATCTGTGCCGTGCTGGCCCGCCGCTATGCCCGCAGGGGGCGGAGTTCGGTCGAAGTCTGAGCAGGCTTGCCCGGGAAACCGGGCTGGGGCGCGCTTGCAGTCCGTAAGGACTGGCCATGGCCGTTGCTCCCGATATCGTTGACCAGACCTCGATCCGACGGTCGTTTTGCGGCAGGGCAGATCGCTCGGGGCTTTGCGGCACCGTGATGTTCAAGAGCCATGACACCGATTCCATTGTCCTTCGGACGCCGCCGGCAGCCCGTCAGGTCGGTGCAGGTATTTTCCGGTGGGCGGACAAAGAAAACCCCGGGGGCCAGGGGAAGGGCGCCCGGGGTTCTGTTAGACAGCGCTCCAGGCCCATAAAGACCTGTCATGGTCGCTGTCCCTAGGATCGTTGATTGATCTTCGATCCGACGGTCGCCTCACGGCGATGCGCAGAGTTTAGTCCTCTGTGCCTTCAATATGTTCACTTCGCCATTATATCGATTCAGTTTCCGTTTCCTTTTCGCCGCAGCCAGCTGCCCGCAGCATGATCGGGCGCCGGATTTTCCGGTTGACGGGCAAAGAAAACCCCGGGGGCCAGGGGAAGGGCGCCCGGGGTTCTGTTAGACAGTGCTCCAGGCCCATAAAGACCTGTCATGGCCGCTGTCCCTGGGATCGTTGACTGGTCTTCGATCCGACGGTCGCCTCACGGCGATGCGCAGAGTTTAGTCCACTGCATCGCCATTATGTTCCATATCCTGTGGCAACGATTCAGTTTCCATTACCTTTTCGCCGCAGTCAGCTGACCTTGCATGGGCAGGGATTTTACGGGTGTGGACAAAGAAAACCCCGGGGGCCGGGAAAGGCGCCCGAGGTCTTGTTGGACAGTGCCTGAAAACGATGACGACCTGTTGTTGCAGCCATGCCTGAGATCCTCTGGAGAGGGCCAGGTCCGACCGTCGGCCTCGCGGCGATGCGGCGCGTGTCGCTCTTTGCGAGAGGAGGCTGCCGTCGCGCCGTGAGGTCGGCCCAGTCTCTTTTTCCTTTCGTCGGCGCGAGTCTGAGCAGGTCCGGCTCAGTGCCTGAAGTGGCGCATGCCGGTGAAGACCATGGCCATGCCATGTTCATCCGCGGCGGCGATCACCTCCGCGTCGCGCATCGAGCCGCCCGGCTGGATCACGGCGCTGATGCCGGCGGCGGCGGCGGCATCGATACCGTCGCGGAACGGGAAGAACGCATCGCTGGCCATCACCGAGCCACGGACTTCCAGGCCTTCGTCGGCCGCCTTGATGCCGGCGATCCGGGCGCTGTAGACGCGGCTCATCTGACCGGCGCCAATGCCGATGGTCTGACGGTTGCGGGCATAGACGATGGCATTGGACTTCACGAACTTGGCCACCTTCCAGGCGAAGATCAGATCCTCGATCTGCTGCGGGGTCGGAGCCAGCTTGGTGACGATTTTCAGGTCATCGGCCTGGATCATGCCGGTATCGGCGCTCTGGATCAGCAGGCCCGAGCCCACCCGCTTGCTGTGGTTGCCCGGATGGGCCACGAGCAGGTCGGTGCCTTCGGGCAGGGGAATTTCCAGCACTCGCACATTGCCCTTCTTGCTGAAAGCCTGCAGTGCTTCCTCGCTGTAGGCCGGGGCCAGCACCACTTCCAGAAACTGGCGAGCGACGATGGTCTGTGCGGTCGCGCCGTCCACTTCCCGGTTGAAGGCGATGATGCCGCCGAATGCCGATGTCGGGTCTGTCTGGTAGGCCAGCTCATAAGCCTGGCCGATGCCCTCCTGACTGACGGCCACGCCGCAGGGATTGGCATGCTTGACGATGACGCAGGCGGGCTTGACGAAGGCGCGTACACACTCCCAGGCCGCATCGGCGTCGGCGATATTGTTGAACGACAGCTCCTTGCCTTGCAGCTGGCGGAAGGTGGCCAGTGTGCCCGGAGCGGGATGCAGATCGCGATAGAAGGCCGCCTGCTGGTGGGGATTCTCGCCGTAGCGCAGATCCGTGACTTTCTCGAAACGGCTGTTGATCTGGGCCGGGAAGTTTTCGTGGCCGGCAATGGCGGTCAGCGTTTCGTCCAGCTGCAGAGCGGACAGATAATCGCTGATCGCGCCGTCGTAGTTGGCGACATTGTTGAAGGCCGCCACGGCCAGCTTGAAGCGGCTGGCACGGCTCAGGCCGCCATCGGCCTCGATTTCGGCCAGGGCAGCCTCGTATTGGGCCGGGGAGGTCAGTACGCCGACATCGTTCCAGTTCTTGGCTGCCGAGCGCAGCATGGCCGGACCGCCGATATCAATGTTCTCGATCGCATCCTCAAGCGTGCAGCCGGGCTTGGCGACAGTGGCCTCGAAGGGATACAGATTCAGTACCAGCAGGTCGATGGGGGCGATCGCCTGGGCCTGCATCACGGCATCGTCGGTGCCACGGCGCCCCAGCAGGCCGCCGTGGATGGCCGGATGCAAGGTCTTTACGCGACCATCCATGATTTCCGGAAAACCGGTGTGGGCACTGACCTCGGTCACCGGGATGCCGGCCTCGCGCAGAGCCTTGGCGGAGCCGCCGGTGGAAAGCAGTTCGATCTGACAGGCCGCCAGCCGGCGGGCCAGCTCCAGCAGTCCTTGCTTGTCGGAAACGCTCAGCAGGGCGCGACGAATGGGAGTGGTCATGGAGGCTGGCATCGGCGGCAATCCGTGGGAAAGCTCTCGATTATAAGCCAGCCTGACGGTAGGGCGCTGCGTTCCGTCGTCGCCGGAACACGGCACGCCGTCGGCAGGCGAGATCAGCCCAGGCCGTACTGGCTCAATTTCTTGCGCAGAGTGGCGCGGTTGATGCCCAGTGCGGTGGCGGCACGGCTCTGGTTGCCGTCATGCCAGGCCAGTACTTCGCGCAGCAAGGGGGCTTCCAGTTCGCGGATGAACAGCGAATACAGACCTTCGGCGCAGGGGGTGTCACCGATATCGCTCAGATAGCGGCGGGCCGCCCGGCTGACGGCTTCGCTCAACGCACTCTGAGGCAGGCCTGGTTCCAGGGTGGTTTCAGCGGCCCCGACAATAGGCAGGCTGGCGGCATTCACGGGCATATCCCCTCGTTGTTCCTTACGGTGGCTACATAGGCCCCGCTGATTCGTGGTATTGGAGTGTGATCGCCTGCGTGACGGCAAGGGCCGGGCGCGAAGGCTGGAGTCGTCGAAGCGGAGACTCCGAGAAGAGAGAGTCTACCTTTACCGGCGTGTAATTTTAAGCCCTTGTGGTCAATCCGTGCTCACCTTGCCACGGGCTCAGTCGCGTCCGGGAGGGCTCAGCGGAAGTGGAGGCCAAAGCTGCTGGCGGCCGTGCCGGGATCATCCATCTGCAGTGAAATGGTCAGTTCGGCTGCGGGCTGCAGGCCCTGGTCCGGCCTCGGGACGTGTCCCAGATAAGTCTCGGGCCGAAAGTCCCGCGAGGCCAGAGGGTGGCCGTCGCGGCCTTGCAGCTGCACGTTGACGATGGGGTAGGGCTGGGTGAACCAGGCGTTGTTGCGCAGACTGAGATTGATCGCCAGCTGCCCCGGATGCTGGGGATTGGCGCGGACATCGCGGGCCAGCAGCTGCAGCCTGCGGCTGTCGCGCAGAATGGGCAGGCGGCAGCCGCTGACCGAGCAGAGCCAGGCCATGCCTGGACCGGTCAAGGGCAATCGGGTCAACGGTCTGCGCAGCCCCCAGGCGCCAAAGGCGAGCAGCAGCAGAGCTGCGGCGCCGATCGCCAGATGACGCCAGCGCCGACGGGCTGCGGAGCCGGACTGGCGGACAAAATCGGGAACAAAGGTCCGGGCGGGCGCCTCTTCGCTGACGGCCGGCTGGCGCAGCAGCAAGGCACTGGCGGCCACCGGTCCGGCGGTGACCGGGTCCTGGATCGTTTCGCCGGCGCGGGGGGCGACGTCGGGCCTTGCAGGGATGGCCGGCTCGGTACGGATGGGCGCAGGCTGGCTGTTCAGCAAGGGCAGTTCGTTGCTGACCGGGTAGGGCTTGCGTGGCCCCGGCAGACCGGCGGCATTCAATGCCAGGCGGGCGAGTGCATCGAAACTGGCGTGGCAGTGTCCGCAAACTGCGCGGCCACGGGCCTGCGCCAGCTGATGCAGGGTGACATCCAGCACCTGCTGGCACTGCGGGCACTGGGTGCTGAGCGGGTTGGAGGTCATGGCCGGGGTGTGTCGGTCCGGACTCAGGCGCCGTGACGGCGGCGTCCGCTGATGCGGACCCAGTCTTCGCGGCGCTCGGCCTGCAGTTCGTCGAACCACTCGGCATAACGCTCCAGCAGACCGGCTTCCTGTTCGGCGAGAATGCCGGAAATGGCCAGACGCCCGCCGGGGCAGGTCAGGCGGGCGAAATCCGGCGCCAGTGCCGCCAGCGGGCCGGCGAGAATATTGGCGACCATCACTTCGGCCGGCTCGACCTGGGCAGCGGCCTGCGGTCCCGCTTCGACGGACAGCCGTTGCAGGCGCTCGCCCACTGCATTGCGTTCGGCATTGTCCGCCGTGGCGCTGAGCGCCTGCGGATCATTGTCGATAGCCAGGGCGGAGGCGGCCCCCAGCTTCAGTGCAGCAATGGCCAGAATGCCCGAGCCGCAGCCGAAATCGATGACCCGACGCCCCTGCAGATCCTGGGCGTCCAGCCACTCCAGGCACAGGGCGGTGGTGGGATGCGTGCCGCTGCCGAAGGCCAGGCCCGGGTCCAGGCGCACCACGACGGTATCGTCAGCGTCCGGCGGCTCGATATTCCAGGGATAGATCCACAGCCGCTGGCCGAACTGCATGGGCTGGTACTGGTCCATCCAGGCCCGTTCCCAGTCCTGATCCTCGACGGTACTGAAATGCAGGCTGGCGGCGTCCAATGCCGGCAGCAGTTCGTGCAGTGCGGCGCTCAGGCCGCGCTGATCGGTGCCATCCTCGAACAAGGCCTGCATGGTGATGCTGGCCCACAACGGCAGCTCCCCGACACCGGGTTCGAAAATGGCCTGCTCGTCCGGCGTTTCGGCATCGGCATCACGCAGGGTGACCGACAAGGCGCCCAGCTCTTCAAGCGCAGCTTCCGCGCGCGGTTGCTGGGAAGCCTGCAGGGTCAGGGATAGTTCAAGCCAGGGCATGGATGTATTCGTCGGGAGTGCTCAGTCCGCCAAGATGGCGGGTACTCGCGGCGAGGTCAATAGGGCAGAACAACGCCCGTCTCCGGCCGGGCCGGAGACGGGCAGGCGCGGCGATCAGTGCCCGCCGGCGTCTTTCTTCATTTCCGCCATCCGCTTTTCCAGATAGTGGATGTTCTTGCCGCCGGCCTGGAAGCCGGTATCGGCCATGATCCGCTGCTGCAGTGGAATATTGCACTTCACGCCTTCGATCACGGTTTCGCCCAGGGCGATCTGCATGCGGGCGATGGCCGTGGCGCGGTCCGGGCCGTGCACGATCAGCTTGCCGATCATCGAGTCATAGTTGGGCGGGATCTTGTAGCCGCCATAGATATGCGTGTCGACCCGCACACCCGGGCCGCCCGGTGCTTCAAAGGCGGTGATGGTGCCGGGCGAGGGCATGAAACTGTCCGGATCCTCGGCGTTGACGCGGCATTCGATGGCATGTCCCCGCAGCACGATGTCTTCCTGGCGCAGCGAAAGCGGCTCGCCACCGGCGATCAGCAGCTGCTCGCGGACCAGATCCACGCCGGTGACCATTTCCGTGACCGGATGTTCGACCTGGATGCGGGTATTCATCTCGATAAAGTAGAAGCGGCCGTCTTCGTACAGGAACTCGAAGGTGCCGGCACCACGGTAGCCGATGCGCAGGCAGGCCTCGACGCAGACACGGCCGATCTCGTCGCGGACGGCGGGGGTGATGCCGGGGGCGGGCGCTTCCTCGACGACTTTCTGGTGGCGGCGCTGCATCGAGCAGTCGCGCTCGCCCAGATGGATGGCGTGCCCCTGGCCATCGGCCAGTACCTGGATTTCCACGTGACGCGGATTTTCCAGGAATTTTTCCATATAGACCTGACCATTGCCGAAGGCTGCCTTGGCCTCGGACTTGGTCAGGGCAATCGACTGCACCAAGTGTTCGGCATCACGGACCACGCGCATGCCGCGACCGCCACCACCGCCGGCGGCCTTGATGATCACCGGGTAGCCGATCTCGTCCGCGATCCGCAGATTCCGGGCCGGGTCTTCGTCCAGCGGACCGCCGGAGCCTGGCACGCAAGGCACGCCGGCGCTCTTCATCGCCTTGATGGCCTCGACCTTGTCGCCCATCAGGCGGATCACTTCGGCGGTGGGGCCGATAAACACAAAGCCGGATTTTTCCACCTGTTCGGCAAAATCGGCCCGCTCGGACAGAAAACCGTAGCCTGGATGAATCGCGGTGGCATCGGTGATTTCGGCGGCCGCGATCAGGCGCGGAATGTTCAGATAGCTTTCGCCGGCGGCCGGCGGGCCGATGCAGATCGACTCGTCGGCCAGGCCGACGTGCTTGAGATTGCGATCGGCGGTGGAGTGGACGGCCACCGTTCTGATTCCCAGGGCCTGACAGGCGCGCAGGATTCGCAGGGCGATCTCGCCGCGATTGGCGATGACGACTTTTTCTAGCTTGGGCATCGTGGCGTCGCCGTTCAGCTGATGATGAACATGGGTTCGTCGAATTCCACCGACTGCCCGTTTTCAATCAGGATGGCCTGGATGGTGCCCGCGACCTCGGCTTCGATCTGGTTGAACATCTTCATGGCCTCGATGATGCCCAGGGTGTCGCCGACCTTGACCTGCTGACCGACCTTGGCAAAGGCCGGGGCCTCGGGAGAGGCGGCGCTGTAGAAGGTGCCGACCATCGGGGCCTTGATCACGGTGCCGGCCGGCAGGCTGGAGGTCGCCGGCACAGCCGGTGTCGCGGCTGGCGGGGCCGGTGCCGCGACCGATGTCGCGACTGGTGCCGCTGCCACCGGCGGTGGTGCCGCGATGGCGATGCCACCCTTGGGTACCCGTGACAGGCGTACGACTTCCTCGCCTTCCTTGATTTCCAGCTCGGACAGATTGGATTCCTCGAGGAGGTCAATCAGCTTCTTGATCTTGCGTAGATCCATGGGAGAACCCTTGTGGTGTCGTGGTGCCCTGCCGTCAGGCGGCAGCGTGGCAAAGAGGATGTGGATTCAATGCGTGTCGGCCAGACGGCGAATGGCCGCCTCCAGGCCGAGCCGGTAACTGTCGGCGCCGAATCCGCAGATTAGTCCGATCGCGATGTCGGTCAGATAGGAATGGCGCCGGAACGGCTCGCGGGCATGGACATTGGACATGTGGATTTCAATGAACGGGATAGCCACCCCGGCCAAGGCATCGCGCAAGGCAATGCTGGTATGGGTGAATGCGCCCGGATTGATCAGGATCAGCCGGGTGCCATCCTCGCGGGCCCGGTGGATCCGTTCCAGCAGCAGATGCTCGGCATTGAACTGCTCGCATTCCAGACTGTGGCCGGCGGCTTCTGCCTGCGCCTGCAGCTGGGCATCGATATCGGCCAGCGTCTGGCGACCATAGACCTCAGGCTCGCGAACGCCGAGCAGATTCAGATTGGGACCGTGCAATGCCAGCAGTCGGGCCATGGATTCAGTACCAGCAGCGGAGCGATGGTTGGCAGTGTGATGGACTCATGGGGGTTTGTCCAGTTCGGCGATGTTCGGCGATGTTTAGCGAAAAAGGTCGGAGTTCCATTCGCTACCGTATTGCGTCGTGCTGGTTCAGGGGGTTTGTGCCGGGTCCAGCCAACGTGCCAGCAGGACGGGATCCAGGGCGCCGGCATGACGGGCAAGCACTTTGCCGTCGGCATCCAGCAAGACGCTGTAGGGCAGCATGCCGCCATCGTCATCGAAGCGTGCCGAGCTGCTGGGCGGAGTCAACCGCCCCAGCAGCACCGGATAATGCACAGGTCGGGCGGCCAGGAACTGGCGTACGGCAACAGGGGAATCCATGGCGATGCCGATGATATCGGCCTTGGCCGTGGTGGCGGCGTGATCCAGTGCCGGCATTTCCTGCTGGCAGGGGCCGCACCAGCTGGCCCAGAAGTTGAGGATCCGCCGCGAACCGTGGAATTCCGACAGCCGATGCGGCTGCCCCTGCAGATCAGGCAGACTCAGATCAGGAGCCTGGTCGCCGATGCCGGCCACCTGGGGCGGACGGGCTTCGCCGCGATGGGCATGCCATTGCTGCCATTCGGCCGCGAGACCGGCGAGGATCGCCAGGCCCAGGATCAGGCGGGTGGGCGAGATCCGCATGCTTATTGTGCCGCCCGCTGCAGGGCGGCTTTGACCACGCCCGCGGTCAGCACACTGGGCAGGACTTCGCCATCGCCGCCATGGCGCGAGAACACCACGTACAGCGGCACGCCAGGGGAGTGGTAGTGCTTGAGAAAGGCCGCAATGGTGGGATTCACGTCGGTCCAGTCCCCCTTCATGTACACCGCGCCGGTCTGTTGCAGCAGCGCCTTGAACTCGGCGCTGTCCAGCACCGTATGCTCATTGGCCTTGCAGGTGACGCACCAGTCGGCGGTCATGTCGACAAGAACCGGTGTGCCGGCCGCCCGCAACTGGGCCAGTTTTTTTGGGCTATAGGCCACCACGCCATCTTCGGTGGCTGCCGGCCCGGCCGTCGGTGCCGGCAGGCGAGCCAGGAGGACCATAGGCATGACGGTGGCGAGAGCCATCGGCAGCAGCAGCAGTCGCAAGGCTGGATGTCTGTGCCGGCTGCGTTGCAGCCACCACAGGCTCATCGCCAGCGCCACCACCGAAACCAGAACCAGACCGATGGCATCGGCGCCGCGCTGCTTGGCCAGGACCCAGGCCAGCCAAACGGCCGTCAGATACATGGGGAAAGCCAGCCACTGTTTCAGGGTTTCCATCCAGGCGCCCGGACGGGGCAACCGTCGGGCCAGACCCGGCAGCAAGGCGATCAGGATCACCGGCAGGGCCAGCCCCAGGCCCAGAGCGATGAAGACGGCCAGGCTGCTGGCCAGTGGCGCGGTCAGGGCAAAAGCCACCGGCGGTCCCATCAGCGGGCCGGTGCAGGGGCTGGCCACGACCACGGCCAGCACACCGGTGAAGAAATCACCTGCGCGGCCGCCGCGTGAAGCCAGCGACTGGCCCATATTGCTGAAGCGAGCGGTAAATTCCACCACTCCGGACAAGGACAGGCCGACAGCGACCATGACGCAGGTCAGGATGGCCACCACCAGCGGCCGCTGCAGCTGGGCACCGAGTCCCTGGCCAAACAGATGGGCCAGCAGATCGATGGCGACGAAGCTGAGCAGAACGCCGGCCGTGTAGAACACCGCATGCCGGCGCAAGGCCTTCAGCTCGTGACTGTTGTCCAGAATGCCCAGCACCTTCAGGGACAAGACCGGCAGCACGCAGGGCAGCAGATTCATCAGCAGACCGCCAAGAAGGGCGCTCAGCAACAGCCAGGCACTGAGGCCGGGGAGGCTCTGCCCACGGCTGTCGGTCTGGTTCGCTGCGGTGGCTGGAGGCGCCTCGGCGGGTGCGGCAGAGACTGTCCCTGGCTGGCCATCCAGGGACAGCTGCAGTGGCGCATCCACCGGCGGATAACAGATGCCGTTCTGCAGGCAGCCCTGATAGCGAACCTGCAGCTGCACCGTCTTGGCCGAAGCCGGCAGATCGGCCAGCTCCACCGGCAGTTCCAGCGTATCGAAGTAGACGATGGCATCGCCGTAATAATTGTCGTGATGGGCCATGCCCGAGGGCCAGTGCAGCGGCTTGATCCGGCCGCCCTGGCCTGCGGCGAGGTGCAGGCTGATCTGGCTCTTGTACAGGTAATAGCCCGGCGGCATCTGCCAGCGCAGCAGCAGCTGTCGCGGTGAGTCGGCGACGCCTTGCAATACAAAGGCCTGGGCGACCGGCAAGGGAGATCTGCCGGCGGCGGGGTCCTGGCCCAGCTGCGCGAGGCTTGTCGGGTCGCTGACCTGCGCGGCGTGCGGCACGGATGCCGCGGCGGCGGCTTCCGTGCCCGTGGCGGTCGCGGGGCCGCCCAGCGTCAGGGTCTCGGTATGCGGGGGATAGCAGATCTTGGGGTCGACTTCATGGCAGCCCTGGTATTGGACCTGCAGCTGGACGGGGCCATGGCCGGCATAGGGAAGATCTGCATCCAGGCTGTCGTGATAGGTCTCCACATCGCCCAGATACTCATCGTGGTACTGGTGGCCGCGCGGAAGTTCGGGCGTCCCCAGGGTCAGGCCGGGACCGGGCGTGAACTTGATGTGGCTGCGATACAGGTAATAGTGTTCGGCGATGGTCCAGTGCAGATGAATCCGGCCGGGGCCGGCAAGCGAGCCCTGCAACTGGAAAGCCTTGCCGATGGGCAGCAGGCCGCCCTCCAGATCTTCCTGAGCCGGGGTGGCCGAGGCCGACAGCAGTGTGGCCAGGCTCAGCCAGAGCAGCAGCGCCCAGCGGCGCGTGGATAACCGAAACATGCAGACTCCGGATGGGGATCCAAAATGGCGTAACGCCCGATCGGCCATCATCGCAAACTCGCCGGAAGGAGCCAAGCCGATGTGCTGATGATGATTTCGTCGCGACATATGCACAGGTCGCGTCGGCGGAGGATCGCCGGTCTGGCGGGCGAGCGATCCGGGCTGCGGAGGGGGCGAGGCGTTTCCGGGGGGCTGTCGGCAGAGCGTTCCGTCCGCCGCTTCGGCTCCTTCCCGCGCCGAGGCTGCGGGAAAGAAATGATGGCCGGCACCATGGCCTGAGCCGGAGGGATAGCCAGTCAGGGCTGGTCTCTGCAGGGCGGAGCAATTGTCGCCCTCCCCCCTTGAAAGCCGGCAGCCCGTCCTTATCTAGCATTCAAGCCACCGTACCGAGGCTCTTTTCTCCGGGTCCGGACTGTGACTAAAATTTAGCACTCACCCGGGTAGAGTGCTGACAGAAGGCAACTGCCTTGGCAGGTTTCTGGTCCAACTCAACTTAAATTTGCTGGAGTCGTTATGAGCAAACTGCGTCCGTTGCACGATCGCGTCATCGTCAAGCGTCTGGAAGAAGAGCGGGTTTCCGCCGGCGGCATCGTGATTCCCGACAGCGCCACCGAAAAGCCCACCCGCGGCAAGGTGATCGCCGCCGGCAAGGGTCTGATTCTGGCCAGCGGTGAAATCCGTCCGATCAGCGTGAAGGAAGGCGACACCGTCCTGTTCGGCAAGTACGCCGGCCAGGAAATCAAGATCGACGGCGAAGAGCTGGTCTTCCTGAAGGAAGACGATATTGTGGCGATCATCGAGGCCTGATGCCCCGGAGCCGGGCGGGCAGTGCGCGGCAAAAGCATGCGGCGCACGCCAGTCGCCTTCGGCTCCTTCTGGCACGGCTTTCGCGATTCGTCCCCATCTTCAATTCAATTTTTTTGAGGCAAAAAAATTATGGCAGCTAAAGAAGTCCGCTTCGGCGAAGACGCCCGCTCGCGCATCCTCAAGGGCGTGAACACCCTGGCCAACGCCGTCAAGGTCACCCTGGGTCCCAAGGGCCGCAACGTGGTTCTGGAAAAGAGCTTCGGTTCGCCGACGATCACTAAGGACGGCGTGTCCGTCGCCAAGGAAATCGAACTGGCCGACAAGTACGAGAACATCGGCGCCCAGATCGTCAAGGAAGCCGCCTCCAAGACTTCGGACAACGCCGGTGACGGTACCACCACCGCGACCGTGCTGGCCCAGGCGTTCATCCAGGAAGGCCTGAAGGCCGTGGCCGCCGGCATCAACCCGATGGATCTGAAGCGCGGTATCGACAAGGCCGTCGTGGCTGCCGTCGCCGAGCTGAAGACCCTGTCCAAGCCCACCGCCGACGACAAGGCCATCGCCCAGGTCGGCACGATCTCGGCCAACTCCGATGAAAACATCGGTGACATCATCGCCACCGCGATGAAGAAGGTCGGCAAGGAAGGCGTGATCACCGTCGAGGAAGGTTCGGGTCTGGAAAACGAGCTGGACGTCGTCGAAGGCATGCAGTTCGATCGCGGCTACCTGTCGCCTTACTTCATCAACAACCAGCAGTCGCAGCAGGTTGAACTGGACGATCCGTTCATCCTGATCCACGACAAGAAGGTCTCCAACGTCCGCGAACTGCTGCCGGTGCTGGAAGCCGTCGCCAAGGCCGGCAAGCCGCTGCTGATCGTTGCCGAGGAAGTCGAGGGCGAAGCCCTGGCGACCCTGGTGGTCAACACCATCCGTGGCATTGTCAAGGTCGCCGCCGTCAAGGCGCCGGGCTTCGGTGACCGCCGCAAGGCCATCCTGGAAGACATCGCCATCCTCACCAATGGCCAGGTCATCGCCGAGGAAGTCGGTCTGCAGCTGGAAAAGACCACCATCAACGAGCTGGGTCGTGCCAAGCGCGTGGTGATCACCAAGGAAAACACCACCATCATCGACGGTGCCGGCGAAGCCGAGCGCATCCAGTCGCGGATCGGCCAGATCAAGGCCCAGATCGAGGAGACCTCGTCGGACTACGATCGTGAAAAGCTGCAGGAACGCGTCGCCAAGCTGGCCGGCGGTGTGGCGGTGATCAAGGTCGGTGCCGCTACCGAAGTCGAAATGAAGGAAAAGAAGGCCCGCGTCGAAGATGCTCTGCACGCGACCCGTGCAGCCGTCGAAGAAGGCGTGGTCCCCGGCGGTGGCGTGGCCCTGATCCGTGCGCTGAAGGCACTGGAAGGCGTGAAGGGCACCAATGCCGATCAGGATCTGGGCATTGCCATCACCCGTCGCGCCCTGGAAGCTCCGCTGCGCGCCATCGTCACCAATGCCGGTGAAGAAGGCTCGGTCGTGGTCAACAAGGTCAAGGAAGGCAGCGGCAACTTCGGCTACAACGCCGCGACCGGCGAGTTCGGTGACATGATTGCCTTCGGCATCCTGGATCCGACCAAGGTGACCCGTTCGGCCCTGCAGTACGCTTCGTCGGTGGCCGGTCTGGCCATCACCACCGAAGCCATCGTGGCCGAGCTGCCCAAGAAGGACGAGGCTCCGGCCGGCGCTCCGGGCGGTATGGGCGGTATGGGCGGCATGGACTTCTAAGTCCCTCCGCTGTATCGCAGATCGAAAGACCCCGCGCTTGCGCGGGGTCTTTTTTTGTCGACTTTATCGCTGGCGCGACATATCGCTGCGCATTATGAGCCGGTACAAGTCAGCTTCAGTCGCAGTCCGCCAGACTGTATGCCATCGATCAACAGCTTGCCGGAGTCGCCCATGAAATATCTGCTGATCATCGCGCTGGCCCTGGGCTGTGGCCAGGTCTTCGCCCAGACTGGCCGTCAGGCCAGCAGTCCGGATTATCCCAGTTGCGATCTGTCGCAACAGCTGTCGCTGAAGGCCGATACCGGCGGTTCGATCACAGATCCCCGTCAGGCACATGTGTCGATGCGAGGCAATATCCTGCAGGCCGATATCAGCACGGCCCGCAAGGCCAGACTGCTGAGCGAGGCCAAGGCCCTGCAGATGTGGCAGCAGGTCGATGCGGTACGGCGTCAGGCCGACGGCCTCGTCCAGCGACAAGGTTTTCTGAGTGCGGCCGAAGTGGCCAGCGAGGACCGTGCCCTGAATGCCGTGGCGCTGCAGATGTGCAAGGCCCCGCCGTCGGCCGCTGCCACCGGCAAGCGCCCTTCATCTGGCCACCATCATGCAGAGCCCGGTCATCCTGTTTCGTTGCTGAGCGCTGGCTCGCCGCAGGCCTGATCTGAATCAGGGACTCCGTCGCGCAGATCGCCAAGATGACGGATCAGGCGGTTGCGGTCCGTTGTGGAATGACTTCCCGCCAATGGGCCGCCGGATGAGGTGACTGCAAGCGGTCACCCTGGCCGAACAGCTTGTGGCGCAGACTGCCCGGGGCATAAGCGGTCTTGTAGATGCCGCGGCGCTGCAGTTCGGGCACCAGCAGTTCGACGATGTCCTCGAAGCTGCGTGGAGCGATGGCATAGGCCAGATTGAAGCCGTCCACGCCGGTGGCCTCCTGCCAGACTTGCAATTGGTCGGCTACGGTCGCGGGGCTGCCGACCAGCAACGGTCCCAGACCACCGATGCCGGCCCAGTGGGCCAGAGCATCCACGGTCCATTCGGTTTCGGGGTCGCTACTGGAAAAGGCTTCCACGGCCGATTGGATCGCCTGGGTCTTGACCTTTTGCAACGGCTGATCGGGAGGATAGATGGCCAGATCGATGCCGGTCCAGCCTGACATCAGGGCCAGTGCGCCCTCCCGGCTGGCATGGCGGCGATAGTCGTCGAGTTTGGCCTTTGCCTGGGCATCGGTGTCGGCAATCACCAGAGTCAGCAGGTTGAAGAAGAGCAGCGCGGATGGATCGCGTCCGGCGCGCACGGCCTCCTCGCGCAGGCTCCTGATCTGGCGGGCCAGCGCCGCCTTGGAGGGGCTGGCCAGAAACACGCATTCAGCATGTTGGCCGGCGAACCGGCGGCCGCGGCGGGAGGTGCCGGCCTGATACAACACCGGCGTACGCTGGATCGAGGGTTCGCTGAGATGGATACCGGGCACCTGGAACCAGCGGCCTTGATGGCGGATCGGGTGGACCCTGGCGGGGTCGGTGAACACCCGGCGCTCGCGATCACGCTGCACGGCGCCTTCTTCCCAGCTGCCTTCCAGCAGCTTGTAGCAGACTTCCAGGTATTCATCGGCATAGTCATAGCGGGTGTCATGCTCGACCTGCTGGCGCAGACCCAGATTGCGGGCGCCGCTTTCCAGATAGGACGTGACGATATTCCAGCCGACGCGACCCCGGGTCAGGTGATCCAGGGTCGAGAGTCGGCGGGCGAAGGGGAACGGGTGCTCGAAGGAGATCGATGCCGTCAGGCCAAAGCCCAAGTGTTCCGTGACCCATGCCATCGGCGGAATCAGCTGCAGCGGATCGTTGACCGGAATCTGCGCCGCCTGCCGCAGGGCGGCGGCGGATGAATCCTGATAGACGTCATATACGCCGAGCACATCGGCGATAAACAGCCCGTCGAACAGGCCTCGTTCCAGCAATCTGGCCAGTTCGATCCAGTAGTCCAGATCCTTGTAATGCGATGACCGGTCTGCGGGATGGGTCCACAGCCCGGGTGACTGGTGTCCGACGCAGTTCATTGCAAAGGCATTGAGGCGCAAGAGGCGGGTCATCGTGATTCCGGAGGCGTTGGCGATCAGACCGAGCCGTGCCGCGGGGGCAGGCTGTGGTTCAGCAGGTAGTCGCCGATCAGGCGATATTTCCAGCGCAGAGGATCGTGCAGGGTATGGGTGCGGGCATTGCGCCAGTGCCGATCCAGGTTGTACGCCTGCAAGGTGGATTGGCTGCCTGCCAGTTCGAACAGGCTCTGGCTGGCCTCCAGCGCGATCCGGCTGGTGGCGATCTTGGCCTCGGCGACGGCCACCGAAGCGCTGGCCAGATCCTCGGCAGATGCGGCCTCCCGGATCGCATCGACTTGCCGCCCGGCGCGTCGCAGCAGCGCCTGGGCGGCGCTGAGCGCGGTATCCAACCCGCCGATGCGGGCGATGACATAGGGGTCGTCACGGGCGCGCGTCACGCCGGCGTCCTTCCAGGGCCGTGAGTGCTCACGGACAAACTGCAAGGTATCGGCCAGCGCGGCCCGGGCAATGCCCAGATCGATGCCGGCATGCACAAGCTGGCCGAAGGGGCCGATCCGCGTCGGTCGCTCAAAGCCCCGGTAATGCGGAATCAGTGCATCGGCCTCGACCCGGACCTGATCCAGATGGGTGGTGCCGCTGCCGGTGGTGCGCTGGCCGAAGCCGAGCCAGTCATCTACCAGTTCCAGTCCCGCAGCATCATGCGGAATGATGGCCAGCCATGGGCGATCCTGTTCATCGAGTGCCTGGACGCCGATCCAATGGGCGAACAGCGCCCCGGTCGAATAGGCCTTGTGCCCGTCAAGCAGCCAGCTGCCGTCTGCCTGGGGCCGGATCCGGGTACGGATATCCAGCGCGGTCGGCGTGCCCAGCTCGGCCAGGGCGTTGCCGAAGCGCGCACCAGCCAGCACCTGCGCATGGTAGCGGGCCTGCTGGCCTTCGCTGCCATCCACCCGCAGCGCTTCCAGCAGATAGAAATGGTTTTGCGGAATCTGTCCGATGGAGGCATCGGCCTCGGCCAGGATGGCGATCACCTCGGCCACGGTGCCGCTGTCGACATCCGCGCCGCCTGCGGCCTTCGGTACGGTGATGGCCAGCAGCCCGCTGCGGCTGAGCGCATCCAGTTCAGCCCAGGGCAATCGTCGGTCCCGGTCGCGCTCGGAAGCTTCCCGGCCCAGTTCCCCGGCAAGCGCTCGCGCGATCTGGAGGGCTTCGGCGGCAGAGCGGATTCGATGGGCCGGGCCGCTGCCTGCTTGTTGCTGCGGTGCTTGCGGTGCTTGCGGTGCTTGCGGTGCTTGCGGGGAAGAGGGGATCGGGGTGGGCAGGGGGGCGGTCATCGGCAGCTCCGGTGCAGGCGGTGGCGAGGGTTCAGTTCCAGGTATGACGTGGTGGCGGCACGTGATTGAGTCGATAGTTGCCCACCAGGTGGTATTTCCAGCGGACGGGGTCATGCAGGGTATGGGTTCGTGCATTGCGCCAATGCCGATCCAGATGATGACGTCCAGAGACCGAGCGAGTGCCTGCCAGCTCGAACAGCTTGCTGCTGGCCAGCAGGGCGATTTCAGTAGTGAGTATCTTGGCTTTGGCGACCGCTGCCGAGGCCTGGGCAACCGTATCGATGCCGGGGCTGGCCTGGGCGATATCCACGGCATCGGCCGCCTCTTCGAGCAGGGCTTCGGCCGCATGCAGCTGCCAGCTCAGATCCCCGATGATGGCCTGACTGAACAGGTCCTCATGGCCGTGGGTCTGCCCGCTGTCGATCCAGGGCCTGGCCTGGCGTGCATGGCGCAGGCTGTCCTGGAAGGCGGCGGCAGCGATGCCGGCATCGATGGCCGCCTGGATCAGCTGTGATACCGGGCCGTCGGCCGTCGGCCGGTCATAGGCCTGATAGGCCGGCAGTACGGCCTCCAGCGGGACCTTGACGGCTTCGATCCGTGCCGTGCCGCTGGCGGTGATGCGCTGGCCGAAGCCATCCCAGGTATCAAGCACGCTCAGACCGGGCGCATCCCTGGGGACCAGGGCGACGAAGATCCGGCCATCCTCGTCCACCGCCGAGACCGGTACGATATGTGCGAACAAGGCCCCGGTGGCATAAGCCTTTTCGCCATCCAGCACGACGTGATCCCGTCGGAAGCGGATACGGGTTTCAAATCGGCCGGCATGAGCGCTGGCCGATTCTGAAAAGGCATTGCCGAAACGCTGACCTTGCAGCACCTTGGCGAAATAATCGGCTTGTTGTTCCGGGGTCCCGGTCTGCAACAGCAGATCGATCACGCCGTAATGATTCTGCGGCAGCTGTCCCAGCGAGGGATCGGCGACCGAGATCCGACGGACGACTTCAGCAAGGGTGCGAAAGGAGACGCCCGCCCCGCCGAAGGCCTGTGGCACCGTGATCGCCCACAGCCCGCTGTCGGAAAAGCGCTCGATATCCGCCTGGGGAAGGTGGCGTCGCGCATCGCGTTCACCGGCATCGGGGGCAAAGACGGCGGCCAGGGCTTGCGCACTGGCCAGTGCCTCCTCGTCATTGCTGATGATGTGTGCAGCGGAAGTGGGTTGATGACTCATCGCAAGACTCCTGGTGCAGGCCGGATCATCAGCATCGAAGCCAGACTATCCGCTTTTCATTCAAATGCATGAGAACGATGGGTCATGTGCATATGGATGGATGTATGGATGTCCTTGAGTGACATTTTTTCAAGCACCTCTCTTGTCCGCATCTGCGGTGCCGTGGAGCATGTCCATATGCCTGCCGGTAGTTTCCAGGAAGGTGTCGACTTCGGTAAACACGTGCTTGCGGCGGTCGGGGCATGAGGCTCTGTATCCGCGTTCGAGGGGAATGGCCATGGATGGGAGGTCGGAATGAGAAGGGAGGCTGGATCCGTGACCGGAGGACTGACGGCAGCTGCAGGGGCCGGAAGGTTGGAGCGAGGCCTGTTCCGCCATCGCGGGGAGCCGTGGCGTTCCGTATCCGTGATCTGCCTTGCACTGGCATCCGGCAGCATGGCAGGGCCGGCCGTGGCGATGGAGCAGGTTCGTCGCGAGCCACCGTCCGAATCGGCGGAGGCGTCCTCCGACGATGCCGGAAAGAAGGCATCCAGGCCATCCAGACTGCTGTCCGCAGTGGTCGTGTCGGCCGGTGCCGCATCGGTCAGTGCCAAGGCCCGGGCCGAGCTTGAGCAGGTGCCCGGCGGGGTGGCGGTGATCGACCAGTCATCGGTGCTGGCAGCGAAAGTGGCTACCAGTGCCGATATTCTGGCTTACCAGCCGGGCGTCTATGCCCAGTCGGCCGGCGGCAACGATGGGCTGAAGATATCGATCCGGGGATCATCGATCAACCGGGGGACCGGCTATTTCCGCTCGGGTCTGCTGATGCTGTTTGATGGCCTGCCGGTCACCGGGCCGGGTGGGACACCTTACGAACTCTTCGAGCCGCTGGGGCTGGATCACACCGAAATTCTGCGTGGCGCCAACGGCTTCGATCTGGGCACACTGACCCTGGGGGGCACGATCAACTATGTCACCACTGATGGCCGGCACGCGCCGCCGCTGGCGATCCGGCTGGAGGGCGGCAGTTATGGCTATGGCAAGCAGCAGGTCGCGGTCGGCGGCCATGATGCGCACTGGGATTACTACCTCAGCCTGACCCATTCGGAACGGACCGGCTACCAGGCCCTGACGCGTGGCCGCAGTAGCGGTCTGGTCGCCAATCTGGGCTATCGCTTCAATGCTCTGCTCGAGACCCGCCTGTATCTGCGCTGGCGCAATACCTTCAATGGCGTGCCGGGCGATCTGACGCTGGCCCAGATCCGCTCGCATCCCAGGCAGGCCAATCCCCTGAACCGGCTATGGGGTGCCGACCGGCACCAGCCCGGGTCGATCTGGCTGGGCAGCAAGACCACCCTGCACCTGGATCAGGACTCCGAGCTGGATATCGGCTGGGTCTGGCACCGATATCCGATCGACTCGGCAGCCAATATCTACAGCCGTGATATCTGGCATTTCAGTGACGTCAGCGCAGTGCTGTCGTGGCGTCATCATGGCGAGATCTTCGGACGGCCGCACGATCTGCAGGCGGGGATCCTGTCAACCCGCAACCTGAGTTCATCGGAAGACAGTACGGTGCGGATCGCTGCCGGTGCCGGCGCGGGCTGGCCAACAGGCAGCCCGGTCCGGCGTTCCACCTATGGTGGTGGCGACCATACCCTGCATCTGAGCGAGAATGTCGAGTGGATTCCCGATCTGCATCTCATCGCCGGCTTATCCGGCCTGTACTCGATCCGACGTACTGCAGTGGTCCGGCCCTTCGTCAATCAGCCCTATCGGCGCGAGCGGCTGGCCTGGGCCCCCCGCTTCGGCCTGACCTGGGACCTGCCGACGGGCATCCAGCTGTATGGCAACTTCAGCCGCTCGGTGCAGACCCCCGACAGCTGGGCCATTCTCAGTCCGCCGCCGGCTTTCAGCCACGGGCCGGCCACGGGCTGGGCGATACGCGGCCTGGACCTGCAGAACCAGCGGGCCAGCACGGTCGAGCTGGGCGCCCGCGGGGACTCGGTGATCGGCTCCTGGTCCGCGGATATCTATCGTTCGGCCATCCGGCATGAGCTGCTTTCGGTGCAGCTGCAGGCGGCCACAGCCACCCAGACCGAGATCGACGCCGAATACAATGCTGCGCCGACCCTGCATCAAGGCATCGAGGCCGGCTTGCAGTCATGGCTGGCGGAAGGGCCGCGGGGGCGTCTGCAACTGGTGCAGGCCTATACCTGGAGTGATTTCCACTATCGTGGCGACATCCGTTTCGGTCATCATCAGCTTCCCGGCCTGCCGCGCCACTTCTATCAGGCCCGTCTGCGCTACTTGTTTGCCGGCGGTTTCTATCTGGGGGCCAGCACCCAGCTGGCTTCACGCATGCCGGCTGATTATGCCAACAGTCTATTTGCCCCCGGCTATGCGATTTTCGGTGCCGAGATGGGCTACCAGCCGGCGCGAGGACCGTGGTCGGCCTTTCTTGATCTGCACAACCTGGGCAATCGCCATTATGCCCCCATCGTCACGCCGGGCTATGACGACCAGGGGCGGGACGCCCCCCGGTTCCAGCCCGGTGACGGCCTGACCGCTTATGTCGGGGTCAGTTGGCATCTGCAGTGAGATCGTGCAGCGGCCGTCGACCTTGAGGGGCGTCCTTCAGGTGCCCAGCGGGGCGGGAAGCCGTGACGGCAGGGACGTTCCGGCAGGGCGTGCATCCAGGTGCCGGCCGAACCAGTGTTGCCGGTGCGCCATCGCGGCCACTTCGCCAATGACCAGCAGGGCCGGGGCCGCGATATGGTGCTCGAGTGCCAGCTGGCTCAGTTGGCCCAGCTCGCCAGCCAGGCTGCGCTGGGAAGGCAGGCTGCCATTCTCGATCAGTGCGAACGGGGTCGATGCCGGCATGCCGTGCCGCAGCAAGGTCTGCTGCACGGTTTCCAGCACCGCGACGCCCATGTAGATCGCCAGGGTCTGTTCCGGTTGCACCAGGGACAGCCAGTCCAGACTGGGCACGGCCTCCCGGCTGTGGGCGGTGATCAGCTGGATCGAGCGGGCGTGTTGGCGATGGCTGAGCGAGATGCCGGCATAGGCGGCACAGGCCAGCGCGGCAGTGATGCCCGGCACGATCCGATAGGCAATGCCATGCTCGCGCAGAATCTCGATTTCCTCGCCGCCGCGGCCGAAAATAAATGGATCGCCCCCTTTCAGCCGGACCACATGACGGCCGGCGCGGGCATGCTCCAGCAATTGCCGGTGGATTTCGGTCTGGGGCGTATGGATACCGCCGCCGCGCTTGCCGACCCGAATCAGGCTCGCGTCGCGGCGGGCCAGATCAAGCACGGCCGGGCTGACCAGTGCGTCATGCAGGATCACGTCGGCCTCGTTCATGGCCCGCAGTGCCGCCAGGGTCAACAGACCGGGATCACCGGGGCCGGCTCCGACCAGGGTGACGTGGCCAGTACGCTCCAGCGGACGGGCGGGCTGTGCCAGGGCCGATTCAAGCCGCTGCACGGCCTCGTCCTCCTGTTGGCGGGCCAGTGCCTGGCCGACCGGGCCATCATGCAGCCAGTCGTAGAAGGCCCGGCGTGATCCCAGATCGGGGAAACGTTGCCGGATCTGTCCACGGAAACGTTGCGCCAGTGCCACCAGCGGGCCGATCGACTCCGGCAGCAGGCTCTCGATACGCTCGCGCAGGCGTCGGGCCAGCACCGGCGCCGCACCATGGGTCGAAATCGCGACCTGCAAGGGCGCGCGATGGATCACCGAGGGGATCTGGACACTGGACAGGCCGGGAGCATCGACGACGTTGACCCAGCGTTGGCGTGCCTCGCCTGCCTTGGCCACAGTGGCATTCAGGATCGCATCGTCGGTGGCGGCAATGGTCAGCCAGACGGTATCCAGCATGTCGGGTTGGAATGGATCCTGCCGCCACTGCAACGCCTGCCGGGCAACCAGCTCCTGCAGTGGTTCGGTCAGGGTCTCGGCCACCACACTGATCTGGGCTTCGGACCGAAGCAGGGCGGCGATCTTGCGCTCGGCCACGGGACCGCCGCCGATGACCAGCACGGCGCGCCCCCGCAGATCGACGAATAATGGATAAAGAGACAAGGTGGCGTACCATCGCATCAAAGTATCGACTATAAATTCACGGAAGACCGACGACAAATGATCAAACGTGTGCGCAGTGGCCCCAAATGGCATCAGCCTGAGGGACGACAATTGTGTGGCTAGACGTCCAATGCCTTGTTTGCTATGGTGCATCAAGCCATAACCCGTTGTCATAGCGTCAGGAGAAGCGTCGTGTTCCGGAATCTGCCCTGTTGTTGAAGCCCGCATGATCTTTGGCCGGTTATCCGGATCATCTTGGACTTCCTGGGGTTAGCCATGACACTTACGCAACTACGCTATATCGTCGCAATCGCCGACGCCGGCCTCAATATCACGCTTGCCGCCGAGCTGGTGCATGCCACCCAGCCGGGCTTGAGCAAGCAGCTGAAGCAGATCGAAGGCGAGCTGGGCTTCCAGATCTTCAGCCGTCGCGGTCGAAGTCTCGATGCGATCAGCCCGGCGGGAGCCCAGGTCATCGAGCGTGCCCGGGTGATGCTGGACGAAGCACGCAATATCCGGGCCTTGGCCGCCAATCTGCGGGGTGAGGTGCAGGGCGAACTGTCGCTGGCCACCACCCACACCCAGGCCCGTTTCGTGCTGCCGCCGGCCATTGCCCGTCTCATGCATGATTATCCCGACCTCAATATTCATATCCGTCCCCACGGTGAACCCAGGGTTCTCAGCCTGATCGAGTCCGGCGAGGTGGATCTGGCGATCGTCAGTACCAGTGGCTCGCGTCCCCAGGGGGATATCGCGGTTCCCCTGTTCCGCTGGCAGCGGGCGGTCGTGGTGCCCTTCGAGCATGAGCTGGCGCGCTTGAACCGGCCAGTGGATCTGGCGACCTTGGCCGAGTGGCCGCTGGTCAGCTACGAGTCCTCGCTGCGGGACGAGTCCTCGCTGCAGCGGGCCTTTGCCGCCCAGGGGCTGCAGCCACGGATCGCCTGCACCTCGGGCGAGGCCGATCTGATCAAGACCTATGTGCAGGCGGGCATGGGTGTGGGTGTTCTCGCCGAAATCGGTCTGAACCCGCAAGACGGCAAGGAGCTGAAAGTGCTCAATGCCGACGGACTGTTTCCCGAATGCATCACCTGGCTGGTGCTGCAGCGCGATCGGGTGCTGCGGGACTATGCGGCCAGACTCGTCAATCTGATCGCGCCGCAGATCGGCGTGGCCGATCTGCAACGCGCCCTGGCAGGGCACGAAGCGGAAATCTGGCCCGAACCGCCGCGCTGGTCGCAGCGGGCTCCCTGGCTGCACAGCGCCACTCAGGCAGCCTGAGTCACGAGTCGGCAGGAGCGCCGCTGCTGACCATCTGGCCCAGCGCAGGCGCGCAGGGATGGCGTTCACCGACGGCCTGGGCCTGCATCTGATGCGCTTCGGCGGTGACGAGGCATCACCGCCGGACCGGATGACTACAGCAGTTGTTCGGCCCGCAGCCAGGTGACGATGCGGTGTGCGGCATCCAGTGCGGACTCCTGACTGGCATCAATCCGCAATTCAGGGCTGGCCGGAATTTCATAGGGATCGTCGATGCCGGTGAAGCCGCTCAGTTTGCCGGCCCGGGCCTTGGCATACAGGCCCTTGCGGTCGCGCTGCTCGCATACCTCCAACGGGGTGGCGACATGGATCTCCACGAAGCGGCCATGGGTCTCGACCAAGGCCCTGGCCTGGGCTCGGGCTTCGGCATACGGCGCGATCGGTGCGCATATCGCGATGCCGCCATGGCGTACCACTTCGCTGGCGACATAACCGATGCGGGCGATGTTCGTATCGCGATCTTCCCGCGAAAAGCCCAGCCCCTTGGACAGATGCAGTCGGACCTCATCGCCGTCCAGCACGGTGATGGCGCGACTGCCGGTTTCAAGCAGATGGGCGACCACGGCCTGGGCCAGCGTGGATTTTCCGGAGCCCGACAGACCGGTGAAAAACAGGGTGAAGCCAGGGCGCGCACCGGCCGGATGACGCTCGCGCAGGATCCGGACCACATCGGGAAAGGTGAACCAGGCCGGGATGTCTTCGCCTTGATGAAGTCGTCGGCGCAGCTCGGTACCCGAGATGTCGCGGACTTCATCTTCGGCCGTCACCTCGGGGGCGGGCAGGTAGGCATCGCGATTGGCGGCATAGACCATGGCAGGGAAGGTCACCACCTCGATGCCCAGCTCGTGCTGGTAGCGGGCGATCAGTTCATGGGCCTCGAAGGGGCCATAGAATGGCTGCCCCTGCGAGTTCTTGCCCGGGCCGGCATGGTCACGGCCCACAATGAAATGGCTGGCGCCGAAATTCTGGCGGATCAGGGCATGCCACAGCGCCTCGCGCGGGCCACCCATCCGCATCGCCAGCGGCAGCAGCGACAGCGCGGCCTGACCTTCGGGATAATGCGGCAGCAGGGCCTGGTAGCAGCGGACCCGGGTGTAATGGTCGATGTCGCCGGGCTTGGTCCGGCCGACCACCGGCTGGATCAGCAGGCGGGCACCGACTTTTTCGGCCGCGCGCAGGGTCAGTTCGCGATGGGCGCGGTGCATGGGGTTGCGGGTCTGGAAGGCGACGATACGGTCCCAGCCCTGGCCGGCGAACCATTCGCGCAATTGCCGCGGGCTGCGGCGCAGAGGCACGAAATCATAATGTGCCGGCAGCTGGATGCCGAGCAGGCGGCCGCCGAGGTTGACCGGATGGTTGCGGTCCAGCAGCTCGGCCACGCCGGGATGCAGTCGGTCGGTACTGCCGAACACCTGTCGTGCCTCGTGCTCACGGTCAGGGCGATAGATGTCGCTGATTTCCAGCACGGCCAGGGGTGTGCCCTGGGTGTCGTTCAGGCTCAGCTCTCCGCCGAGCAGCAGCTGGGCGGCAAGGGTTTCAGGGACGTCCAAGGTGATCGGCATCGGCCACAGCGTGCCGTCGGCCAGCCGCAGATGATCAACGACGCTGCGGTAGTCCTCCTCGCCCAGAAAGCCGGTCAGTGGCGAGAAGCCACCATTGAGCAGCAGTTCCAGATCGCACAGCTGCCGTTCGGAAAGCGTCCACTGCGGAAGCTGCGCGGCCCGTTTCTTCAAGGCTTCGGCGGCTTCCAGCGGCAGATACAGTTCGCGGAGATGGCCGCCGTGAGGCGCGATCAGAGCGGAGGGTGATGCGGCAAGAGATGCGTTCATGGTGTCCTGGTCAACGGTGGTACGGACGTAATGGCATGGCGGAGCATCAGACGTCCAGATGCAGTCCGCATTCGCGTTTCAATCCGAAGAAACGGGTATCTTCCTCGCGCATGCCGGGTTCCAGGCGTGCGCTGGTGTGCGAGTCACCGATCGAAACATAGCCTTGCTCCCACAGGGGGTGATAAGGCAGATCATGGGTCTTCAGATACAGGCCGATGTCGCGATCGCTCCAGTCCAGCAGAGGATGGACCTTCCAGCGCCCATGACTGTGCTCCAGATATTGCCGCTCGGCGCGGCTTTCCGACTGGCTGCGGCGCAGACCGGCGTACCAGCTGCGGACATCGAGGCCTTCAAGCATGCGCAGCATCGGCTCGACCTTGACGATCCGGTTGTAATGCTCGATGCCGGCCACGCCCTGTTCCCACAGCCGGCCATGTCGGGCTTCCAGCCAGGCCGGGCTCAGCAGGGGGCGGCCGACAACGAGGTTCAGGCGCAGCCGCTCGGTCAGCTGGTCGATGAATCGATAGGTTTCCGGAAACAGATAGCCGGTATCGATAAGAATTACCGGGATGCCTGGTTGCAGCCGGGTCAGCAGATGCAGGCTTACGGCGGACTGCGCGCCGAAGCTGGAGGACAAGACCTGCGGTCCGGGCAGGTGCTGCAGTGCCCAGCCGACCCGCGCCTCGGCGGACTGAGCAGCCAGCCACTGGTTCAGTGCGACCCGTGCTCCGGGGTCGGCCAGAGCTTGTTCTGCCGAGATATCCGGAGCGTTCATGCGTATTCGACCACGTTCAGGACATGTACGGCTTCGGGCAGCAGCTCCTGCCGCAGCAGGAAGTCACCGAAATATTCAGCCTCATGCCGTTCCCGGGCATACCGGGCCAGCAGCACGTCCAGCTCGGCCAGAATGTCCGGTTCGGCGATATTTTCGCGGAACAGGCGATTCAGGCGCAGCCCCTGGAAGTCGGCCCCCAGACGCAGGTCGTAACGGCCGGGACCGCGTCCCACCAGCGCGATTTCTCCCAGATACGGGCGTGAGCAGCCATTGGGGCAGCCGGACAGGCGGAATACGATGGGCGCATCGGTCAGGCCGTGCTTGTCCAGCAGGGCTTCCAGGCGAGGCAACAGCAGCGGCAGATAGCGTTCGCTCTCGGCCATCGCCAAGGCGCAGGTCGGCAAGGCCACGCAGGCGACACTGTTGCGACGCAGGCCGCTTTGCCGGGCGTAGCCGGTCAGGCCGAACTGCTCGACCAGCCGGTCGATGCTTGCCCGTTGATCGGCCGGCACATTGGCGATGATCAGGTTCTGGTTGCAGGTCATCCGGAAGTCGCCCTGGTGAATCCGGGCGATTTCCCGCAACCCTGTCAGCCAGGGCCGAGCCTCGGTATCGGCGATTCGCCCGGCTTCGGTTCGCAGGGTCAGATGCCAGCGGCCGTCATCGCCCTGCAACCAGCCAAAGCGATCGCCATTGTGTTCGAAATGCCAAGGGCGGGATGCTGTCAATGCAGCTCCCAGGCGCTGCTCCACCTCGTGTACGAACCACTCCAGTCCACGGTGATCAATGGTGTATTTCAGGCGGGCATGCTTGCGGACCTGGCGATTGCCGAAATCGCGCTGCACCTCGATCACGGCCTCGGCAAGCCGCAGCAGCTGATCGGGACGGACAAAGCCGATGATGCTGGCCAATCGCGGATAGGTGCTGGCGTCGCCGTGGGTGGTCCCCATGCCGCCGCCAACGGCGACGTTGAAGCCCTGAAGCCGCCCTTCCTCGATGATGGCGATCAGGCCCAGATCCTGGGCGAAGACGTCGACATCATTGGTAGGGGGAATGGCGATGCCGATCTTGAATTTGCGCGGCAGGTAAGTGGGGCCATACAGGGGTTCCTGCTCGGGCTCGCCGCCGACGACCGGTTCGCCGTCCAGCCAGATCTCGTGATAGGCGCGGGTCTTCGGCTTCAGGTGTTCCGACAACCGACTGGCCCATTCCAGTGCCAGCCGATGGGCCGAGGATTCCACAGGATTTGCGCTGCTGACCACATTGCGATTGACATCGCCACAGGCCGCAACCGTGCTGATCAAGGCCTGGTTGATGGCTGCCATCGTCTTTTTCAGATGGCGCTTGATCACACCGTGCAGCTGGAAGGTCTGGCGGGTGGTGATGCGCAGACTGTGATTGGCCCAGGTGGTGGCGATCTCGTCGAAGGCCAGCCATTGCTGCGGGCTTACCACGCCGCCGGCGATGCGGGCCCTGATCATGAACTGCCAAGCCGGCTCCAGTTTCTGCTGCCTCCGTGGCTCGCGAAGATCCCGGTCATCCTGCTGATAGCTGCCATGAAATTTCAGGATCTTGTTGTCATCTTCGCTGATCGATCCAGTGGTTTCGTCGGCGAGTCCCTCCACCAGGGTGCCGCGCAGGAAATGGCTGCGGGCTTTGATCTCTTCAACCGATTCGGTGGGCTTGCTGGTGATGACACTCATGACAACACTCTCAATAGACGTCGCGGAGGTAGCGGCCTTGTTGCTGCAGCTCGTCGATCCAGGTCCGGGCCGCAGCATCCGACCGATGGCCATGCTCTCTGGCAATGCCGATCAGAGTCTCGTGCACGTCGCGGGCCATGTGAATGGCATCGCCGCAGACGTAAAGATGGGCGCCTGCCAGCAGCCACCCATATATCTTCGCACCTTGCTCACGCAGCCGGTGCTGGACATAAACTTTGTGATCCTGATCGCGGGAGAAAGCCACATCCAGACGATGCAGATGACCGGCCCGCAATGCATCATGCCATTCCAGCTGGTACAGGAAGTCGGTATAGGCATGCGGGTTGCCGAAGATCAGCCAGTTGCGGCCGTGCCCTTGCTGCAGGCTGCGCTCCTGGACAAAAGCCCTGAATGGAGCCACTCCGGTACCAGGACCGATCATGATGATGTCCCGATCAGGATCGGCCGGCAGCCGAAAGCGGTCGTTGGCCTCGATAAAGACCGAGGCGCTCGCTCCTTCGACGAGCCTTTGCAGGTGATGACTGGCAACGCCCCAGCGGGGGCCTCGCTCCGTTTCATCATAAACATGGGCTACGGTCAGGTGGACTTCCTCATCCACCGCCTGGTAGCTGGAGGCGATCGAATACATGCGCGGGGCCAACGGCCGCAGTTGCCGTACCAAGGCCTCGGCAGACCAGGGGGCCGGATGTTCCAGCAGGATGTCCAGCAACTGCCGTGTTTCAATCAGGGCGCTGAAAGCCTCGCGTGCGGAAGGTTCCAGCACTGCGCGCAGCTCGGCTGATCCGCTCAAGCTCGCATGGGCTTGCAGAAAGGGCCGGGTCAGCACGGTCAGCTCCCGACGTTCGGTCAGCCAGGTGCGCAAGGGCAATGTGGTGTCATCGATGCGGACCGGCTCGTCCGGATCCAGACCGGTGCTCGCCAGCACGGCGTCGACCAGAGCCGGGTCCTGGGTAGCCCAGACCCCCAGCGCATCACCGGGTTCGTAGCTGAGTCCGGAGCCGGCCAGCGAGAGTTCCAGGTGGCGGATGTCGCGGTCGCTGCCCTGGCCAGTGATGGCCTGGTTTGTCAGTACTTCCGCCATGAAGGGGCGGTCCCGACCATACCCCCCCGGCAGGGGATCGACCTCGACTCTCGCAGGAACTTCCGGCGACGGTGAGCCCGCGGCCTTTGCGGCGTGAGCCAGTGCCTGGTCGAGCCAGCCCCGGGAGACGGTCTCGATATCGACATCGGCATCACCTCGGGGGAACAGGCGATGCCCACCCAAGGCGGCAAGACGCTCATCCATGCGCCGACCGATGGCGCAGAATTCCGGGTAGCTGGAATCACCCAGGCCCAGTACCGCATAACGCAGTTCGGGGAGTTGAGGAGCTCGGCGCCCCTCGATGAATTCGAGCAGCCCGCGGGCATCGTCGGGTGGATCTCCCTCACCCTGTGTGCTGATCACCAGGTACAGCAGTCGCTCCTGCTTCAGCTCGCGCAGCGAATAATTGTCGGCGCGGATCAGTCTCACCGACAGGCCGGCCTGTTCGGCACGGTGGGTCAGGGTCTCGGCTACGCGTTTGGCATTGCCGGTCTGGCTGCCGTAGAGCACAGTGATCGGGGACAAGAACCCGGTCCGGATGTCAGTGGACTCCGGCTTGGAGAGCGTGGTGCGACTGGCGATGCCGGCGATATAACCAGAGAGCCATTGCAGTGCGGTACCATCCAGACCTTCGAGCAGGTGCTCGAGTTGCTGCAGGGTTGCCGTAGCGACAGGAGTAGACACGGGTGCAGGCATGGTGATCAGCTTTTTTCGCGGACCCTCCGCCACGCTGGGAGGTATAGACGTCCATGGATGTCGATCCGGTATTGTACCTTTCTTTGGCCGATGCAGGTTAGATCCCTGATCTTATGTGCTTATGCTCAAAGGTTTGGTTGACCTGCCATCAATGCATCGCTTTCCAAGGCATCATGCCGGGATGCCGGAGACTTTGGCATCGTGCAGGGCCGTCAGCTTGGCATAGGGGATGAGGCGTTGCTGCAGCAGTTGCTGCAGCTTGGGCCCGAACAGCTGAGCCACCTTGTCCACGGTATCGCGAACCTTGCCATCCAGTGCACTCTGCTTCCAGGGTTCCTTTCAAGGCTGGCAACAGCATGGTGGCTGGAGGCGGCCAGTCCCGCGCGGGGATCCAGTGAGAGGAAATGCCGAAGGCGCTCCCACTCGCCTGCGGGATTGGCCGTCAGCCGGTCATGAAACACGAAATGGTGGCGTGGCTGGCCCATGTATCTGGCATGGATTTCGGCTGCGCGATTCCATTGCTTGATCAGATAGCCCAGTGGACTGCTGAAGGGCAAGCCCGGGTAGCGCAGGTGTGCATCCAGCGTGGAGGCGATGACCTGCTCGCCCTGATGCAGCACATGCACAAACAGAGCGCCGTCGATGTCCCTCGATATCTCAGGCAGATACAGAAGATGGAGCGGGGTCTTTTCGGCCCAGCTCCGGCACTGTGCAGCTTGAGCGGCCTGGTCGATAGCGGCGGCGAAGGTACGGGTGGCCTGCCGCAGGGTCAGTCTCGGCTGCAGGGCCGTCAGGGGACAGGCGATTTCTCTCGCCATCCGGTCAAGATGGTTGCGCGCCGATTTGGGGGTCAGTTGCAGACGCCGCTTCCAGTCCCGGGACACAGGCCCACAGCCCGGATCTTCCAGGCGCTGGCGGTGATCGCGGTAGAGTTTCTGGAAGAAAAAGGTTTCCGGCAAGGTATAGACATCGGGATGCCGACCCATCATGGCCTGCACGATGGTGGTCCCGGAGCGAGGGTGTCCGACAATGAAAATGCGTTGCATGCTCTGATATCGGGAGCGGACTGCCAGATTACCTGGCGGTCGGATCCGCCCCTCTTTCAGATCGATAAGACGGCAAACGTATGAAAAACCACCGTGTTGACAGCCGGGTAGCGTAAAATCCTCCCGGCTTGCATTCGGACGCTGGCGGTGACCGCCGGCCATGAGGGGATGAATGGGGCGGACCGGGCTGCGGTGATTTGCCGAGTCTGTTGTTTAAACCGCACGAACTCAAGATATTGGCGTTTGGAATGAGCTCACTGACGAGTACTGTCTGGTCTGCCGACCTTCGCCTGCTGGTGGATGATCGTTATTCGCGTCTGATGACGCGTTGCCGGGAAGCCGGCATCCCTTTCCATGACGATGCCGGCGTGGCCGAGAGGGTGTGTGCCACCTTGCTGGCCAGCGATTTCGCCTTTGATGTGTGGCTGCGCCAGCCGGAATGGCTGGCCCCGCAGGGCATCGCCTGGCTGAGCGGCGAGACGGATGCCTCGGTACGACTGGCCGAGATGGTCTTGCCCGCCGATGAGGCCGGATGCATGGCGGCTTTGCGGCGCTTTCGCCATGGCGAGGCGCTGCGGCTGATCTTCCGTGACGTCAATGGCCTGGATTCCGTGGAGGAGACGCTGGCCGCCACCAGCGCCTTGTATCAGGGCTTGACCGAAACGGCGCTGGACTGGTCCGAGCAGGCGATGCAGCCGCGTTTCGGTCTGGCGCGCAACGCGGAGGGCGAGCGCCAGCGTCTGGTGGTGATGGGCCTGGGCAAGCTGGGCGGCAGCGAGCTGAATTTTTCCTCTGATATCGACCTGATTCTCGGTTATCCGCAAGCCGGTCACAGCGACGGCCGGCACTCCCTGGACAACAGCGAATATTTTCTGCGGCTGAGCCGGCAACTGGTGCGCCTGCTGGCCGAACCGAGCACCGAAGGGATCTGCGCGCGCGTCGACCTGCGCCTGCGGCCGTACGGCCAGGCGGGCCGTATCGCCTTGTCCTTCGACGCGATGGAACATTATTACCAGCACGAAGGGCGCGACTGGGAACGTTATGCCTGGATCAAGGCCCGTACCGTGGCCGGCGACCGGCAGGCCGGGCGGCAGTTGAAGGAGCGGTTGCGGCCCTTCGTATACCGCCGCTATCTGGATTACACCGCGTTTGCCGGCCTGCGCGAGATGAAGGCGCTGATCGATCGCGAGGTGGCGCGCAAGGACCTCAAAGCCAATCTCAAACTGGGGCCCGGCGGCATCCGTGAAATCGAATTCGTGGTGCAGCTCAACCAGATGATCCGCGGCGGCCGCGAGCCCGGTCTGCGGGTGCAAGGGCTGCTGCCGGCGCTGGCCCACTGCGAGGCGCGGGGCTTTGTTGCCGCGCGCAGCGCCCGGGTGCTGCGTGAGGCCTACCTCTTTCTCCGTCAGCTGGAAAACCGGCTGCAGATGCTGCGTGACATGCAGACCCATACGATTCCTGCCGATGCGCTGTCGCGGGAACGGGTGGCCCTGGGCATGGGGTATCCGGACTGGGCCGCGCTGGAACTGGCGCTGGCCGGGCATCGGGAGCGGGTCAGCGAAGAGTTTGCTGCGGCGCTGGTCCCCGAGGACGGTGCCGCCTCGCCGGCTCCGACGGCGGAGCAAGGGCTCTGGCAGCGCGCCGTCGAGGGCGAGCTGGGCGAGGCCGATGCCGTGGGCGCCGGGCTGGCCTCCGGTGCAGCCAACCTTTTGACCCACCTGGCCCAGGCTCCTCAGGTGCGGGCCATGTCCGAGCGTGGGCGGGAGCGGCTGGACCGGCTGATGCCGCGGCTGTTGCAGGAGCTGCGCGGTTGCCGGTCAGAGCCGGCGGTACTGGATCGACTGACCCGGCTGATCCAGGCAGTGGCGCGCAGGGCTTCGTATCTGGCCTTGCTGGAAGAACAGCCGGCGGCCCGTCGTCGCCTGCTGCGGCTGTTCGATCGCAGCGCGTTTCTGGCCGAGCAGGTGATTGCCCAGCCTTTGCTGCTGGATGACGTGTTCGATCCACGCATCGATCAGCTGCCCCTGGACAGTGACGCGATCACGGCCGAGTTGAACCGGGTACTGGACACCCTGGAAGAACGCGAAGCCGGGGTCGAGCTTGAACGATTGAATGAGCTAAAGGCCAGTCTGGCCTTCAGGATCGGGCTGGCTTTTGATGACGGGCGAGCGGGAGGCACGGTCAGTGCCTGGCGGCTGGCCGCGGTGGCCGAGTCCATGGTCCGGGCCGTCACTGCGCTGGCCGCGCGTGAGCTGAAGGCCCAGCATGGCCGCCTGCCGGGAACCGGGCTGGGCTTCGCGGTACTGGGCTATGGCAGCCTGGGCGGCATGGAGCTGGGCCTGGCCTCGGATCTGGATCTGGTCTTCATCTATGACGGAGCCCAGGCCGAGGCCGCCAGTGACGGTCCGCGGGCACTGGTCGGCGTGCATTGGTATCTGCGGATGGCCCAGCGCATCATCAACTGGCTCAGCGTACTGACCCGGGCCGGCCGTCTGTACGAGGTGGATCCGCGGCTGCGGCCGGATGGCGCCAAGGGATTGCTGGTGGTGAGTCTGGAAGCGTTCGCCAGCTATCAGCGTGACCGGGCCTGGACCTGGGAGCACCAGGCTCTGGTCCGGGCTCGCCCGGTGGCGGGAGACATGGCGCTGTGCCGGCGTTTTGCGGAGATTCGCCGGCAGGTGCTGAGCCGTCCCGCCGAGCTCGGGGTGGTCCTGCCCCAGATCAGCGAAATGCGCCGCCGCTGGCGCAGCGAACGCGACCGTTCACGACCGGGCTGGCGGGATCTGAAGCAAGGGCATGGCACCCTGATCGATATCGAGTTTCTGTTGCAGGCCTTGGTGCTGCAACATGCGGCACGCATTCCGGCGCTGCTGGAAGTGACGGCCAGCGCGGACCTGATCGCGGTCTGCGGTCGCCATGGGCTGCTGGACGAGATGCAGTGCCAGGGTCTGCTGGATGCTCATGAGGCCCTGCTCAAGCTGGCACTGGCCTCGACCCTGGATCTGCGTACCCGGATCGCGGCCGATGACGCCCCATTGCAGGCGCTGGCCGCGGAAGTCATGACCATCTCCCGGGAGATGGGCCTGCCGCCGGATTGAAGCCGCCCCGGTCCGTCCGCAGGGACTGACCGGGGCAGGGGATCAGGCTTCGAGCTGCTGCAACTGCAGCTGCAGGCCATCCTGCTGCACGGTCCAGTCGGCGATCCGCTGCCGCTCCTGAGCCACCACCTCGGCCGGGGCATTGGCGACAAATTTCTCGTTGCGCAGCTTGCCTTCGCACTTGGCGATTTCGCCGCGAATCTTGCCGATCTCCTTTTGCAGCCGGGTCTTCTCGGCGTCCAGATCGATCAGCCCGGCGAGGGGGATCAGCAGGCGCAGGCTGCCGACCACGGCGGCGGCACTGGCCGGCTCCGGCGTCGGTACCGGCTGCGGGGCCTCGACCCGGGCCAGCACCTGGATCTGGGAGGCAAATCGGGCCAGTCGCTGCTGGTCGCTGGCATCGCCACCGGCGATCAGCAAGGGAATGGTCTTGCCCGGGGCGATATTCATTTCCGAGCGGATCCGGCGGATGCCGGTCAGCACCTGCTTGAACCATTCGATATCGGCACTGGCGGCGGCATCCTCCGGCAGAGCGCCGGCATCCGGCCAGGCTTGCTGCAGCAGGCCGGTGGCCTCCAGTCCCAGGCGCGGCGCCACCGACTGCCATATTTCCTCGGTGATGAACGGCACCAGCGGATGCAGCATCCGCAGCGCGGTTTCCAGCACCACCAGCAGGGTGTGCCGGGTCGAGGCGGCCGCGATGGCGTCATTGCCCTGCAGGGCCGGCTTGGCCAGTTCCAGGAACCAGTCGCAGTATTCGTTCCACACGAATTCGTAGACAGCCTGGGCCAGCAGGTCGAAGCGATAGCTGGTGAAATGGCCTTCGACCTCGACCAGGGTCTGTTTCAGCCGTCCCAGGATCCAGCGCTCGGCCTCGGTCGCCGGCAGCGGGCCGGTGGCCTCGAACACCGGGGTCTCCGGCAGGTTCATCAACACGAAGCGGGCGGCGTTCCACAGCTTGTTGCAGAAGGCCTTGTAACCCTCGGCGCGCTTGATGTCGAAATTGATGGTGCGGCTGTAGCTGGCCAGCGCGGCAAAGGTGAAGCGCAGTGCATCGGTGCCGATGGCCGGGATGCCGTCCGGATAGTCTTTACGGATCCGCTTTTCGACCTTTTCGCGGACCTGGGGCAGCAGCAGGGCGCGGGTGGATTTCTCCACCAGCGGCTCCAGCTCGATGCCGTCGATCAGGTCCAGCGGATCCAGGGTATTGCCCTTGGACTTCGACATCTTCTGCCCTTCCGCATCGCGGATGATGGCATTGATATACACCTCGCGGAACGGCACCTGACCCGTGAAATACTTGGTCGCCATCACCATCCGGGCGACCCAGAAGAAGATGATGTCGAAACCGGTGACCAGGGTGGCACTGGGCAGGAAACGCTGGAACTGCTCCCATTCCAGGGCACGGTCGGTGCTGTCGCCGGGCCAGCCCAGGGTCGAGAACGGCCACAGCGCCGAACTGAACCAGGTGTCCAGCACGTCTTCGTCCTGGCGCAGTTCGCCGACGGGCGCGATGCCGGCATGGGCGCGCGCATCGGCCTCGTTTTCGCCGACAAAGCAGTTGCCGGCCTCGTCATACCAGGCCGGGATCTGATGGCCCCACCACAGCTGGCGGCTGATGCACCAGTCCTGGATATTGTCCAGCCACTGGGTATAGGTCGTGCTCCAGTTTTCCGGCACGAACTTGATCTGGCCCGAGCGCACCGCCTCCAGCGCCGGTTCGGTGATCGCCTTGCGACCGCCGGGACGACCGTCATCCAGGGTTTCGCGGGTCAGATCGACGAACCACTGGTCGGTCAGCATCGGCTCGATCACCGCGCCGGAGCGCTCGCTGACCGGCACCTGCAGCTTGTGCGGCTTGATCTCCACCAGCAGGCCGGCGGCCTCCAGATCAGCGACCACCCGCTTGCGGGCCTCGAAGCGCTCCAGGCCGCGATAGGCTTCAGGCGCGTTGTCGTTGACGTGGGCGTCCTTGTTGAAGATCTCGATCGGGGGCAGCTGATGACGCTGGCCGATGGCATAGTCATTGAAGTCGTGGGCCGGGGTGATCTTCACCGCGCCGGTACCGAATTCCGGCTCCACATAGTCGTCGGCGATCACCGGGATCAGCCGGTCGCTCAGCGGCAGACGCAGCTGACGGCCGATCAGATGGGCATAGCGCGTATCTTCCGGATGCACCGCTACAGCCACGTCACCCAGCAGGGTTTCCGGCCGGGTGGTGGCGACCACGATGGACTCGTCGCTGTCGGCCACGGCGTAGCGGATCGACCACATCGAACCTTCGCGCTCGACATTGTTCACTTCCAGATCCGATACCGCGGTGCCCAACGCCGGATCCCAGTTGACCAGACGGTTGCCGCGGTAGATCAGGCCGGCGCGGAACCACTCCACGAACACCTTGCGCACGGCGGCCGACAGGCCTTCGTCCATGGTGAAGCGCTCGCGCGACCAGTCGGCGGCGACGCCGATGCGACGCATCTGATGGGTGATGGTGGAGCCTGACTGCTCCTTCCACTGCCACACTTTCTTCAGAAATTCCGGGCGGCCCAGATCGTGGCGGGTCTTGTCTTCCAGCGCCAGCTGGTTCTCGACGATCTTCTGGGTGGCGATGCCGGCATGGTCGGTACCGACCTGCCACAAGGTGTCGTCACCGCGCATGCGATGGTAGCGGACCAGCATGTCCATCACGGTCTGCTGAAAGGCATGGCCCATGTGCAAGGTGCCGGTGACATTGGGCGGCGGCAGCAGAATGCAGTAGGGCTTGCCCTGGCCACTCGGAGTGAATACGCCGCTGGCTTCCCAGCGCGGGTACCACTTCGACTCAATCGCGTTCGGCTCGAAACTCTTGTCCATGGATATACGGCTCGCAGCGTGCCATGAGGCCGGCACGGTAGGTTGAAACGGAACCCTTCATTCTACGTGGGGGCATCCGGATAAATACAGCGCAGGCGGCAGGATGCTCCGCAGGCATCCTGCCGGAAGATGCTGCTGGATCGTGCGACCCGCTCATCACCCGATGGGGGCGGGCCGCGGAAAAGACACGCGGCCCGCCGGGCATCAGGCGCGCAGCACCCGGCCGTGGCGGTGAACCTCGTCGACCAGGCGCCTGACCTGCTCGGGATCCACTTCCGGGGTCACACCGTGGCCCAGGTTGAAGATATGGCCCGGCCCCTTGCCGTAGCTGTCCATCACGGCCCGTACTTCACGCAGCAGCACTTCAGGTGGCGCCTGCAGCAGGGCCGGGTCCAGATTGCCCTGCAGCGCGACGCGATCGGCGACGGCGGCGCGGGCATCGGCGAGGTCGATGGTCCAGTCCACGCCAAGACCGGCGCAGCCGGTATCGGCCAGTGCGGCCAGATGGGCGTTGGCACCCTTGGAGAACAGCACCACCGGCAGTTCGCGGGCCACCGGGTCGGCCTTGATCCCTGCCACCACCTGTTGCATGTGACGCAGCGAGAATTCCCTGAAGGCCGCCGGACCCAGCAGGCCGCCCCAGGTATCGAACACCATCAGGGCCTGGGCACCGGCATGGGCCTGGGCGACCAGATAGGCGGTCACCGACCGTGACAAGGTATCCAGCAGCTGATGGGCCAGGGCCGGATCACTGAAGCACAAGGCCTTCAGTCGGGCGAAGTCGCGCGAGCCCTGACCTTCGACCATGTAACAGGCCAGGGTCCAGGGGCTGCCGGAAAAACCGATCAGTGGCACTCGGCCTTTCAGTTCGCGGCGGATCAGGCTGACCGCATCCATGACATAGCGCAGCTCGCCATCCATGTCAGGCACGGCCAGCTTTTCGATCTGCGCCCGCTCGCGCAGCGGATGGGCGAAGCGCGGACCTTCCCCGGCGGCGAAGCTCAGGCCCAGGCCCATCGCGTCGGGAATGGTCAGAATGTCGGAGAACAGAATGGCCGCATCCAGCTCGAAGCGATCCAGCGGCTGCAGGGTGACTTCGCAGGCCAGTTCGGGATTCTGGGCCAGGGCCATGAAGTTGCCCGCCTTTTCGCGGGTGGCGCGGTACTCGGGCAAATAGCGACCAGCCTGACGCATGATCCACACCGGGGTGGTGTCGGTGGGCTCGCGGCGCAGGGCGCGCAGGAAACGGTCGTTTTTCAAGGCTTCAGACATGGCAATCCAGTGACTTTCCAAAGATTACGGTGGCACGCCTCAGCGGCCGGGGGCATCGGCCCCCTGGCTGAACATCACCAGGAAGCCGCGCTTCAACTGGGCATCACGATGCTTGGCAAAGGCCACCAGGGCGTCGGTGTGGCTGAGGAACTGTTCGCGTTTCAGGCTGATCCGGCCGCCCTGGATACCCCATTCGCGCAGCAGGCTCCAGCCACCGAGCAGATCCTGTTCCAGACTGAGCTGGTAGAAGCGGACCGGTTCGGAGGATTCGGGCTGGATCTGCAGATAGAGGCGCATGGAGGCTCAGGGGCAGGAGGATGGGCCTATTGTAGCCGGCTTTGTCGCTGCCCCGCGCCCTGTCCGGCTTCAGACCGGCGCGTTGATCGCGGCCTGCAGCACGCCCAGTACGGCCGCCTCGTCCACGCCCGGCACCAGTCGGGCCCGGCCGATGCCGTCCCACAAGATCAGGCGCAACTTGCCGGCCAGGTTTTTCTTGTCCAGTCGCATCAGTTGCAGCAGCGTTTCGGCCGGGGCCAGCGCGCCCGGGGCCACCGGCAGTCCCAGTTGCAGCAAGAGCCGGCGCAGTCGTCCGGTATCGGCGGCATCAGCCATGCCCAGCTGCTCGGACAGCTGGGCGGCCAGCACCATCCCGATCGCCACGGCCTCGCCATGCAGCCAGGTCTGGTAGTGTCCGGCGGTTTCCAGGGCATGGCCGAAGCTGTGCCCCAGATTCAGCAGGGCGCGCTCACCTTGCTCGGTTTCATCTCGGGCCACGACGCCGGCCTTGTAGGCTACCTTGCGGGCGATCGCCTCGATCAGCGGCGCCGGGTCGCGAGCGGCCAGGGCCTCGGCGTGATCTTCCAGCCAGCTGAAAAAAACAGGATCACCGATGGCCGCCCCCTTGACCACCTCGGCGAGGCCGGCGCGGTATTCGCGCGCGGGCAGGGTAGCCAGACTGTCGGTGTCGGCGAAGACCGCGCGGGGCTGATGAAAGGCACCGACCAGATTCTTGCCGGCCGGCAGATTGACGCCGGTCTTGCCGCCGACCGAGGAGTCGACCATGGCCAGCAAGGTGGTCGGCATCTGGATGAAATCGATGCCGCGCATCCAGCAGGCGGCGGTGAATCCCGCCATGTCGCCGACCACGCCACCGCCGAGGGCGATCACGCAGGCATCCCGTGTCGCGCCCATGCGGGCCAGCGCGCCGAGCGCCTGTTCGATATTGGCGAAGGTCTTGTAGGCCTCGCCATCATCCATCACGTAGCTGTCCCAGCTCAGGCCGCTCAGGCCGGCCTCGATCTTCGGCAGATACAGCGGAGCGATGGTGCGGTTGCTGAAGACCAGTACATGCCGGCCGCGGATGGTCTCGCGCCACGTGGCCGTGTCGCTCATCAGGCCCGGTCCGATCCACACCGGATAACGCCTGGAGCCCAGCTCGACGTCGATGCGGCGGGAAGTGGAGGCGGGCGTGATCTGGGACATGGGGTTCTCGTGACTCATGAAGTGATGGCGTTGGTCTGACGCTGCCAGTGGCGGTCAATCAGTGGAATGCTGCGGGCGGTGGCGGCGGTCACCGACTCGTATTCGCCGGGAATGCTCAGCTCGGCGAGTTCGGCATACAAGGGGGTGCGGATCCTGGCCATGGCCTGCAGCCGCTGTTCGCGGTCCTCGCCGGCCAGCAGCGGGCGGTGCCGGTCATGCTGCAGTCGGTGGAGCTGCTGTTCCACGCTGCTTTGCAGCCAGATCACCAGGCCACGCTCGCGCAGACGCTGACCATTGCGCGGATCCAGCACCGCACCCGCGCCGGTACTGAGCAGGATGCCCTGGCGCTGACTGAACTGGTCGAGCAGATCCGATTCGCGGCTGCGAAAGCCGGATTCACCTTCCAGTTCGAACACGGCGGCCACCGGGGCACCGGTGTGTTTCTCGATCTCGATGTCGAGATCGATGAATTCCAGCCGATAATGGGCGGCCAGCAAGCGACCGATGGACGTCTTGCCCGCGCCGGATGGACCAACCAGGAAAAGATTTGACGATGGATTCATACCGCCATGCTAGCAGTCTTGACCCGGCCCGGCCCGTGCTTCTGGCTGGCTGCGGTGATTTGGGCCTGCGTGTCGCGGCCAGTCTGCAGGCCCGGCAGCAGCCTGCACTGGGCCTGCGCCGCTCGCCGCCCGCCGGGCCCTCCTCGCCGGCCTGGATCCAGGCCGATCTGTGCCGCCCCGAAACCTTGACCGCCTTGCCGCGCAGCATTGACACCGTGATGTACTCGCCCACGCCAGGGGCGCGGGATCCTGCCCGTTACCATGCCGTTTTCGTGGAGGGCCTCGGCCATCTGCTGGACCGGCTGCAAGGTCACGATCTGAGGCGGGTGGTGCTGGTGTCTTCCACCGCCGTCTATGGTGATCTGGATGGCGAGTGGGGCGATGAGAGCACCGTGACCGAGCCTCTGGGCTTCAATGGCCGGGTGTTGCTGGAAGCCGAGCAGCTGTTGCAGCGGCGTTGTCCGCAGGCCGGGGTGGTGGTGCGGCTGGGGGGCATCTACGGACCCGGGCGGTTGCAGTGGCTGCGCCGCCTGCAGCAGGGTCATGTGCGCGTGCCGCGGCAAAGGCCGCACTGGTCCAACCGGATTCATGCCGATGATGCTGCGGCGCTGTTGCTGCAGCTGCTGCAGGTCGCCGAGCCGGCACCCTTGTATCTGGGCGTGGATGGCCAGCCGCTGCGGCTGGACCATTTTTATGATGCGATGGCCGTCGAGCTGGGCCTGCCCCCTCCCGCCGAAGGGCCAGCACCGACAGGGATCGGCAACAAACGGCTGGCCAGTGCGCGACTGGCCGCGCTGGGTTTTCGCCCGCGCTGGCCGGATGCGATCCATGGGTGCCGAGCCTTGCTGGCGAACATCGACTGAAGGCGCGGCTCCGGTTGTCTCAGACGCTGGCCGGGGCCTTGCGGGCAGGGGGCTGCCAGTGATGCAGGGCGACCACTCGTCGTTCAGGGTTGAACTCGACCACGCTGTCGGCCTGTTCGGGCAGGGTGCGCAAGGCATGCCGGCTGAGTCGTTCGGTATGGGCGACGAAACGGTACAGCGCGGCTTCATCCATGGCCAAAGGCAGGCGCTGTTCACGCAGATGGGCTTCCTGCTGGGCTCGCCAGTCACGCACCGTCTCCCAGTCCGGTGCCTGCAGTACCACCAGGGCATCGAACTGGCGCCACAGCGGCTGATAGCCGCGCAGTTGCTTGTTGACCCAATGCCGCCAGCTGCCGTCAGGGTCCTCGTCGCGCTCCAGGTTGTTGATGCCGGGTTCCAGCGCGGCGATCTTCTCGGGGCGCAGGCCAAGGGCCCAGCCTTCGACAATGATCAGCCGCGGCGCACGGGTGATCCTGCGCCAGCGAGAGGGCGGCATTCGGGTATCACGGGTCTTGTCATAGCGCGGCACCATGACCGGCAGTTTTTCGGAAGCTCCCGGCAAGGCGGCCAGCACCGACAGCATCAGCTCGATTTCATGGGTGCCGGGCACGCCACGGGTCTTCAGCAGGGGGTGCACATCCCTGGCCAGCGCATCACGTTCACTGCGGGCGTAGTAGAAGTCATCCAGTGACAGCACTTCCGTCGCCAGGCCGCGGGCTTCGGCCTGCTTTTGCATGTCGCGGGCCAGGGTGCTCTTGCCGCTGCCTTGCAGGCCTGAAAGGCCCAGGATGTAGGGGCGCCGCGAGCGCGCGATCCGGCCCGCGTAATGATCGAGCAGATGACCAGCCAAGGCCGGGTTCTGCGTGCTAGCATCGGTTGTCTTCATCCGCGTCCATGATGACGTTCTGCGTCACCGTTTCAATACCTTATATGTTGAAATCCGCGATCCTGGCCACCTTCAAGGACCTGCTCGAAGCTGCGGCCGCGGCCGGCGAGGCCGAGCCTGAAGCCATGTGCCTGGCCACGGCGGACGAGACCGGCCGGATCAGTGCCCGCATGGTACTGCTGAAAGGGGTGGATGTGCGTGGATTCCGCTTTTTCAGTCACCATGATAGCGACAAGGGCCGTCAGCTTGCAGCCCATCCCCGGGCGGCCTTGTGTTTCCACTGGGAAAAACTGGGTCGCGGCGTGCAGGTGAGGGTGGAAGGCATGGTCGAAAAAATCGATGCCGCCGACTCCGATGCCTATTTCGCCACCCGGCCCCGGCCCAGTCAGCTCGGGGCCTGGGCTTCGCGCCAGTCACGCGAGCTGGCTTCCCGCGAGGTGTTCGCGCAGCAGTTGGCTGAACTTGAAGACCGGTTCGAGGGGGACGAAGTGCCGCGTCCTCCGCACTGGGGTGGCTACCGGCTGAAGCCTGACCGGATCGAATTCTGGTACGGCGCCGAATTCCGGCTGCATGATCGCGACTGCTGGACGCTGGACGCGACAGGTGAGTGGCAGTGCCGGCGCTTGTATCCTTGAGATTTTGAACGGGAGGCCGACATGGCCGAGCGATTCGTCATCTCCACGCCCGGAAGGGGCTTTACCGACATCACCCGTCAGGTGGCGGCGGCGGCGGCCGCGGCGGGGCCGGTCAGCGGGGTGGTCCACGTGTTCGTGCGCCATACCAGCTGCTCGCTGCTGATCAGCGAGAATGCCGATCCCAGCGTACGCCAGGATCTGCAGCAATGGATGGCGCGGCTGGTGCCTGACGGCGATCCTGCCTACAGTCATGACATGGAAGGGCCGGATGACATGCCTGCGCATATCCGCAGCATGCTGACCGGCGTCAGTCTGACGGTCCCCTTGCTGGAAGGGCGGTTGCTGCTGGGCACCTGGCAGGGCATCTATCTGTGGGAGCATCGCCACCGGGGCCATCGGCGCGAACTGGTGGTGACCTGTCTGCCGGGCACTTGAGTCACGGGCCGGTACGGCGCCCGCCCTGGATCTGCCGTCTCCGCAAACAGCAAGGGCCCCGCCGAAGCGGGGCCCTTGCTGTTGTCAGGCATCGCGGTTGCCGGAGGCGGTCAGGAGATCTTGACCGCGCCCAGCATCAGCACCTTGAAGATCGAGGCGATGACCACGGCGCCCAGTACGCCGACCAACCACAACACCACCATCCAGCCCAGGCGTTTCGCCGTACTTGATTCCGAGGTCTGTGAAGTCGTGGTTTTCATCAGTGGTAACCCGCGTCGCCTTCACGGACCTTGCCGCGAAACACGTGGTACTGCATGAAGCTGTAGATCAGGATGATCGGCAGAATGATCACCGTGCCCACCAGCGCAAAAGCCTGGCTGGAATGGGACGAGGACGCTTCCCAGATCGTCAGGGCGGGCGGGATGATGTTCGGGAAGATACTGATGATCAGACCCGTATAGCCCAGGAACAGCAGGAACAGCGACAGCCGGAACGGGGTGTGCTCCTTGCGGCGGTTCACGGCGCGGAAGATGCCGAACACGCTGGCCAGGACCAGCACCGGCACCGGCAGGAAGTACATCAGGTTGTGGCCACCGAACCAGCGGGCGGCGACGGCAGGCTGACCGACCACGGTCCACAGGCTGACTACGGCGATGGTGCCGAGCAGGACGATGGTGATCGGCTTCATCAGCGCATACATCTTGCGCTGCAGCTCACCTTCGGTCTTGATGATCAGCCAGCCGCAACCCAGGGTTGCGTAGGTGACCAGCAGGCCGAGGCCGCAGAACAGGCTGAAGGGCGACAGCCAGTCGAAGGCACCGCCGACGAACTGCTGATGCTCGATCTTGATGCCCTGCAGCAAGGCCCCGAGGACCACGCCCTGGCAGAAGGTCGCCAGCGCCGAACCGGCGATAAAGGCCAGATCCCACAGGTGCTGGGTGCGAGTGGCCTTGGCGCGCAGCTCGAAAGCGGCTCCGCGGAAAATCAGGCCGGCCAGCATCAGGATCAGCGGCAGGTAGGTCGCCGGCAGCAGGGTCGAGTAGACCACCGGGAAGGCGCCGTACAAGCCGGCACCGCCCAGCACCATGAAGGTCTCGTTGCCGTCCCAGACCGGGGCGACCGTGTTGAGCATGACATCGCGGTCACCCTTGCCCGTCAGGAAGGGAAACAGCAGGCCGATGCCGAGATCGAAGCCGTCCAGCATGACGTAGATGAATACGCCAAGCCCGATGATGGCCGCCCAGATGGTAGGTAGATCGATATGCATGGCTTCAATTAACCGTCAATGGCGTCGCTGGGACGGGAGAGCGGGCGGCTGCTGTCGAGGCCCGGATGGTCATGCTGGTGGTGATCGCCACCGGAGGTGGGACCCTTCTTCATCATCTTCAGCATGTAGTAGATGCCGGTGCCGAAGACCAGGAAGTAGACGACCACGAAGATCAGCAGCGAGGTGCCGACCTGCTGGGAATCCAGCGGGGACAGCGAGTCGGACGTGCGCAGCACGCCGTAGACGGTCCAGGGCTGGCGACCGACTTCGGTGGTGATCCAGCCGGCCAGCAAGGCGAGGATGCCCGAGGGCCCCATGCAGACCACGAACCGCTGGAACCAGCGGCAGTCATACAGTTTGCCGGCGCGACGCAGGATGAAACCGACCACGGCGGTCAGCAGCATCAGCATGCCCAGACCGGCCATGATGCGGAAGGTCCAGAAGATCAGCGGCGAATAGGGGCGGTCCTGAGCCGGGAATTCCTTCAGGCCGCGGATTTCGCCGTCCCAGCTGTGGGTCAGGATCAGGCTGCCGAGATGCGGAACCTTGAGAGCATACTTGGTCGTTTCAGCCTGCATGTCGGGCAGGCCGAACAGGTTCAGCGCGGTGCCGCCCTTTTCGGTTTCCCACAGACCCTCGATCGCGGCGATCTTGGCGGGCTGGTATTCGCGGGTGTTCAGACCGTGCGCATCGCCGACGAAGATCTGTACCGGGCACAGGATCAGCAGGATCCACATCGCCATCGAGAAGCTCTTCTTGACGGGCTCGTCACGACGGCCACGCAGCAGGTGCCAGGCGCTGACGGCCGCGACAATGAAGCCGGCCACGATAAAGGCCGCGATCGCCATGTGCGCAAGACGGAACGGGAAGGAGGGATTGAACACGATCTTCCACCAGTCAAGCGGAATGATCTTGCCATTTTCCCAGCCAAAGCCCTGCGGGGTCTGCATGAAGCTGTTGGAAGCCAGAATCCAGAAGGTCGAGATCAGGGTGCCGACAGCGACCATCACGGTGGAGAAGAAGTGGGCGCGGGGGCCGACCTTTTCCCAGCCGAACAGCATCACGCCAAGGAAGCCGGCTTCCAGGAAGAAGGCGGTCAGTACTTCATAGGTCAGCAGCGGACCGGTGATATTGCCGGCGATATTGGAGAATCCGCCCCAGTTGGTGCCGAACTCGTAGCTCATCACTACGCCGGAGACCACACCCATGCCGAAACCCACGGCAAAGATCTTGGTCCAGAAGAAGAACATGTCTTTGTAGGCTTCGTTGCGGGTTTTCAGCCACAGGCCTTCCAGTACGGCCAGGAAGCTGGCCATGCCGATGCTGAAGGCGGGGAACATGATGTGAAAGGATACGGTGAACGCGAACTGCAATCGCGCCAAGTGGAATGCGTCGAGTATTTCCATGGCAGCCTCTACCGGCACAAGACGTGGATCGCCTCATGGTCGGGTATCAAAAGAGAAATGGATCGCTGCGCCCGTCACAGGCTAGCTGGATCAAAGACGGGGCAGTGGCGCGCGTCGATTGCAGCATCACCCTGGAATCAAGTCGATTACAGACCGATACCGCATCCGGCCGGGGAATTGTAGACCCGTGTCCAGCCACGGGGTTCCGGCTGCGTCATTCTGACTAAGGGGCTTGATTGCATGCGCCTGCAGCTCGATATCGCACAGGTCGCAGCATATTGTCGGATGGTGGATCCATGCGCAAAAAAATGCGTGCCGCGGCGGCCGATCCGGCATCTCCGGCCGGGATCAAGCGATCCCTGGGCATCGCGGGCCCTGTCGGGGACGAAAGCGCGTACGAGTCCGCCATCAGGCGCAGCATGTTTGATGGCGCGATGTCTGACGGAAGAGGCTGGTGGCAGGGTTCGGGGGTGCCCCGGCGGATTCCGGCAGGGGCCGTCTGTCCCGTACCCGGAGCATGCTGTCCGGGTACGGGCATGGCCGACCTGGCCTTGAAAGCTGGAATCAGGCCGTTTGCCGATCGAGGAAATCGAGCACTTCCTGTTCGTCGGGCAGAGCTACAAAGGATCCCTTGCGACTGGCGGTGAGGCCGCCGCAGGCCGAGGCGAAACGGATGATGGCATGCAGGCGCGGCAGCTCGCTGATCAGTCGCGGCAGTTCATCCGGACCGATGCCATGCTGATCCAGCTGCAGCAGCAGGCCACCGACAAAAGCATCGCCGGCGGCGGTGGCATCCACGGTCTGCACCTTGAAACTGGGCAGTTCGCCTTCGGCATCGCGGCTGAACCAGCGGATGATATCGGCACCGTGGGTGACGATCAGCAACTGGGTCACGCCCTGCCACAGTCGCTCCAGCATGGCTTCCTCGCCATCCTCGGCCAGGAATTCGAACTCCTCGGCGCTGAGCTTGACGATGTCGGCCAGCTGCAGGGCTTCCCATATCACCGGCTTCGGATCCTCGCCTGCTGCCCACAGGTTGGGGCGCAGATTCACATCGAAGCTGACCAGGGCCTTGTGTTCACGGGCCTGGCGCATGCCGCTGCGTGTGGCAGCGGCAATGTCGACCTCAGTCATGCTGTTGGAGCAGACATGGAAAACGGCGGCTTCCGCGAAAGCTTCGGGCTGGAAGTGCGTTTCGCGGAACAGCAGATCCGCTGCCGGCGGACGGTAGAAGGTGAAGCTGCGCTCGCCGTCGGGATCCAGCGCGACGAAGGCCAGTGCGGTATTGGCCTGATCGGTGCGCACGGTATAGCGGATGTCGACACCGGCCTGTTCCAGGCTGTCGGCCAGCAGGTCACCGAACATGTCGGTGCTCAGCATGCCGATGAACTTGGCCTGGCCGCCGAGTCTGGCGGCCGCTACGGCGACATTCGCCGGTGCGCCGCCGGCGAAGGGAACAAAGGAGCGGTCGGAGCCGTCCTTGAGCTGACCGTGAAAGTCGATCAGTGCTTCACCAAAACAGAGAATCGAACCACTCATTTGACGCGGGAGCCTTTGAATCCATAAAAAGCTATATACAAATAGCACAGAAGCGGCAGGATGAAGGCATCTTGCACACCTATGTGATCGGAAAGCCGGCCCTGCAGATAGGGAATCACCGCGGCGCCGACGATGGCCATGATAAGCAAAGCCGAGGCCTTGCTGGTCATGGAACCCAGTTTGGCGATGCCCAGCGAGAAAATGGTGGGGAACATGATCGAGTTGAACAGGCCGATCGCGACCACGCTGATGGTCGCGATCATGCCATGGCTGTTGATCGTGGTCGCCAGCAGCAGGACATTGACCAGCGCGAACAGGCCGACCAGCTTGCCAGGATTGAAGCGCAGCATCAGGCTGGAGCCGACCAGGCGCCCGATCATCGCGCCGCCCCAGAAATAAGAGACCCAGTTGGCCGCCTGCTGCTCGGTCATGCCGCCGATTTCGGGCATGCTCAGATAATTGACCATGGTGCTGCTGACCGAGACCTCGGCGCCGCAATAGGCGAAGATGCCCAGCACGCCGAACAGGACGTGGGGTTTGGCCAGTACCTCACGGATGCCATGCTGGCGCTCGTCGCCCTGCTCGGTGGCATTGATCAGCGACGGCATCTTCAGCAGCCAGAAAATCACAGCCAGCACGAACAGGGTGATGGCCAGACCGATATACGGGCCCTGCACGGCATGGGCCTGCTGGGCCCTGTAGGCCAGTTGCTGGGCCGAGGGCAGGCCGGCCAGCTGGGTGGCCGACAGGGTTGCGGCCGAAAGAATCAGCAGTCCGCCGAAATGCGGCCCAAGGGTGGTGCCCAGCGCGTTGAGGGCCTGTGCCAGATTGATCCGGCTCGAAGCGGTGCGCTCCGGCCCCAGCAAGGTCACATAGGGGTTGGCCGCAACCTGCAGGACGGTGATGCCGCTGGCCAGGATGAACAGCGCGGCCAGAAAGGTGTAGTAGCTGTGGCCCTGGGCGGCCGGCACGAAGCCGAGGGCGCCCATGCCGGCGACCAGCAGGCCGGCCACGATGCCGCCCTTGTAGCCCAGCTTGCTGACCAGTTTGCCGGCCGGCAGAGACATGATGAAGTAGGCACCGAAGAAGCAGGACTGAACCAGCATGGCCTGGGCATAGTTCAGGCTGAACAATGACTTCAGGTGCGGGATCAGGATGTCATTGAGCGACGTCAGAAAACCCCAGATGAAGAAGACCGCCGTCACCACGCTCAGCGCGGCAGGATAGCTGCGCTGCTCGGTCATGGGGACACTCGATGCGGCGGGGGGGGGCGAATTGTTCATGATGTGAGTGGCTTCATCGGAGGGGGGCTGCTGTCGCGGATCTTGAATTCGACAGGGGATACGTAGCGGGCGGAGGCCTGTGCCGGCTGGGCCAGACGTTCCAGTACCATGATCGCCGCCTGACGGCCGCATTCGCGCGGACGGGTCTGGACGGTGCTGAGGGCGGGGCTGCAGATCGCGGCCTCGGAAATGTCATCGAAGCCGGTCAGTGCGAAATCCACGCCCGGCTGGCGACCCAGGGCCTTGAGACCGGCCATCAGTCCCAGGGCGACCACCGCAGATTGGCGGCGGCGCGGTTGTAGATGTAATTCTGCCGGCGCAATTCAGCCTTGACCTTGGCCCGTGTCTCGTCGCGAACCAGAGGGCTCTCGCGCAGGACCAGGGAGACAGTGGCGCGCGACACGCCACAACCACGGGCTATATCAGTGAGCGTGATGGGGCGGCGTTGGGGCGGTCGAAGCTTGGGCATGGGATTCAGTACACGTGACGGTAAACTTTCAACCGATCCAGGTCGGCATAATGCAATTCTGGTTGCGAATATGCATGGCGCGGTGCAACAGCTGTTTGGATTGTGCTCTCGACGGCTGGATTCAGGGGGACATCGGCTTGATTCACGGCTGCGCTAGGGGCTAGTTTGACGGTGTGCAAGGATCGCGGCAATGCTGCTGCGGACAAGACCTCGCCCATGGAATGAGAAGGCAGGCAGATCGTGGTGGCTGGAACGCATTCGCAATGGCCCCTGGACCGGTCGCATCGGTGGCAGGCGCTGGCCCTGATGCTTGGCATGGCCGTGATGATCGGTCTGCTCGGCGGGCTGGTCTGGGCGGGACGGTATACCTCGACCGAGGCTCAGGATGCGATCATCGACAGCGTCAGGGTGCGGGTGGTCGCCGATCAGGTGGCTTATCTGATCCGGGATGCCGAGGCCATGGCCTATGATCAACTGCGTGGCCAGCGGCCTGCCCGCGAACCGAAAGCCCAGCTGCGGCAGGCCTTGACTCTGCTCGGCGAACTGCAGGACATGGTCGGCACCGACCCGGCGTTGCAGGCCTGGATGGAGGCGTTGCAGATCACTGTGCGGGCCAGGCAGCGTTCGGTCGAGACCTCGCTGCAGCTGGCGGCAGAGGGCAAGGCGCACGCGGGTCTGCAGCATCTGACCCAGGCCCAGGTAGTGTTTCCGATGGATCCGGATCTGCGGGGACTCACCCGTACCATCGAGCAGTGGGTGGCGAATGTCCGTACCGACGCCAGGGTGACACGCCAGCGACGGCAGATCCTGCTGCTGTGCGCCGCGATGCAACTGGTATTGCTGATCAGCATCGTGGTGCTGGCCTGGCGTCAGGCCAGCCGCCGCAGCCAGGCCGAATGGCGACTGCAGCAGGCGGAGCGCCATTCACGACAGATCCTGCAAACAGTACGTGAGCCGATCATCCTGCTCGATGGCCAGCTGCGGGTACTGCAGATCAATGCCGCTTTTTGCGATATCTACGGCATCGATGCCGGCCGGGCCACCGGTCAACCCCTTGCCGTGCTGGGAAATGGCGTGTGGGAAGATGCTGCCTTGCTGGAACGGCTGTCCCAGGTACTGGATCGCGACCGCGAACTGTGGGATCACGAACTCAATCAGCAACTGCCCGACGGGGCATTGCGCTGCGTGATCGTCAATGCACGGCGGATGCTGCATTCGGACCAGCAGGCGCCGACTCTGTTGCTCACGGTCAGTGACATCACCTCGCGGGCGCTGGCTGAACGCCAGGTGCGGGAGTTGAACCGGCAGCTGGAAAGCAAGGTGGCGCTGGTCTCGGACATCAATCGTGAGCTCGAGGCCTTCACCTATTCGATTTCACATGATCTGCGTGCGCCGCTGCGGCATGTGTCCCGCTTCGCGGAGCGGCTGGGAAGCCATCTGGATGGCCGTGGCGATGACTTGAGTCGCCATTATATTGAAGTGATCCTGTCGGCGTCCCGGCGGATGGCCGAATTGATCGAGGATCTGCTGGTCTTCTCGCGACTCGGGCGGGGCACCTTGCGCTCGCAGCCGGTGGAAATGCAGCGCCTGGTCGAGGATGTGCGCGAATTGCTGCAGTCCGACGAGCCGGCGCGCAAAGTCCTGTGGCAGATCGCCGACCTGCCCGTGGTGCAGGGGGACGAAAGCATGTTGCGTACCGTCTGGCAGAACCTGCTTGGCAACGCGGTGAAGTATTCAGCCCCCAAGGAGCAACCGTGTATCGAGGTGACGGTGCATGACAATGGTCGCGGCGAGCACGTGTTCTGCGTGCGGGACAACGGCACCGGCTTCGATATGCGCTATGTCAACAAGCTGTTCGGGGTCTTCCAGCGTCTGCACCGGGCCTCGGAGTTCTCCGGCAACGGAATCGGGCTGGCCAGCGTCCAGCGCATCGTGGCACGTCATGGTGGTCAGGTCTGGGCCGAAGGCGAGCCCGGCGTCGGTGCAGCCTTTTTCTTCAGCTTGCCGATCGCCGAGGCAAGAGCCATGCAGCGGGAGCAGTGAGCCATGTCCAGTACCCGTCACTCCCAGGAACGACCCTCGACGGAGGGTGTCATTGCCTTGCATGACGAGGGCGGGAGCATGCCCAGGAACCATGCCAGGCTGCCCGTCTCGCATCCGCAGGGTGACGAGGCCCGGCCGATCCGGATCCTGCAGGTCGAGGACTGCGCTTTCGATGCCGAGCTGGTCCAGTCCGAATTGAGTCTGGATCAGATCGACTTCCAGGTCCGTCTGGTCGAAGATGAAGTGGACTATCTGCAGGCACTGGATGAATTCCAGCCTGACATCATCCTGTCGGACCTGAGTCTGCCGGGATTTTCAGGGCGCCGGGCGCTGGAGCTTCTGAGGGAGCGCGACGAGGTGTTGCCCTTCATCTTCGTGTCCGCGACCCTGGGCGAGGAAGCCGCCATCGAGGCGCTGCGGCATGGCGCGACGGACTATATCCTCAAGCAGAATCCGGTGCGGCTGGCGGCGGCGGTGCGCCGTGCCTTGCGCGAGGCTGACGAGCAGCGCGGGCGCAACTGGGCGGAAAGCGAATTGATGCGGACCCAGCGCTTCGAGAGTCTGGCGATGCTGGCAGGAGGGATCAGCCATGACCTGCGCAATCTGTTGCAGCCTCTGTTGCTGGCGGGTGACAGTCTGCTCGATTATCGCGACGATCCGCGGCTGGCACGGCTGGGCAGTCTGATCCGTGACTGCGGCCGGCGTGGGCTGGACATGGTCCAGTCGATGCTGTCGCTGGCGCGCGGGGCGCCGAGGACCGAGGAAATCCGGCTGGGCGAGCTGTTTGCCGCCTTGCAGTTGCTGTTGCAGGGCAGCGTACCCAAGTCGGTGCAGCTGAGCACGCGGATCGACCCGCCGGAACTCAGTTTTGAAGGCAACTACACTGAATTGCAGCAGTGTCTGTTGAATCTCAGCCTGAATGCGATCCAGGCGATGCCGGACGGCGGCGAATTGAAGATATCGACCGGCCGGGAATATCTCGACGTGGATTTCATTCGCGCCGGAGAAGCTGTCAGAGAGGGCCATTTCCTGCGTCTGACTGTGACCGATACCGGCACGGGCATGTCGGCGGAGGTGCTGCGGAGACTGTACGAACCTTTCTTCACCACCAAGGCGGAGGGGACCGGCCTGGGACTGCTGTCATGCCAGCGGATCGTCGCCAGCCATGGCGGAATGATCCGGGTGCAGAGTCAGAGCGGGCTGGGCACGCGCTTCGACTTGTATTTTCCGCTCAACAGCTGTCCGGCCGAACCGGTCCCGCAGGCCGAAATGGTCGCTTCCCGGCAGGGGCGTGGCGAGCGAATTCTGGTGGTCTCCGAGGAGGCCGGCCAGTTGTCGCTGCTGGCGGATGCGCTGGATACCTATGGCTATCTGGCCCACGTCGGCCAGAGCGGCGTGGCGGCTTTGCTGTGGTGCCGCACGCATGGTCATCCGGATCTGGTTATCCTTGACGCGGAGATGGCCTTGCTGAGCGGGGCGCGGACCTTGCAGGCCCTGCGTGACCGGGGCTATCGCGGCCCTGCGATCCTTCTTCTGCATCCGCAGTTCAAGCTGGAGCTGCCGGCATGGCTGCCCGGACTGGAGGTTTTGCGTGTCACCAAGCCATTGACGCCGCAGGCCTTGTTGCAAAGCGTTCGTGCGGCACTGGACCGGGAGGCGCCCCCCTCCTGAACGCTGGCTGCAGGATCAGCTTCGCTGCGGGCGCAGGAAGTTGCGCCGGACGGGGTGGCTGTGCACACAATGGCCGATCGCATGGACTGCCATACCGAAGCCCGGATGGATGAATGCGGTAGCGGTGAACGAGCGAGCCGGTCCGGCAACGGCCATGGGCAGGCTCGTGGCGGCGATTACCATGGAATGACCGAGGTGTGGCATGAATTTCCACGAATACCAAGCGAAAGAACTGTTTGCCCAATACGCGATTCCGGTTCCGCCGGGGCGCGTGGCGACCTCGCCGGATGCGGCGGTCGAGGCGGCCAAGGCCCTGGGGACGGGGCCGTGGATGGTCAAGGCCCAGATCCATGCCGGTGGCCGCGGCAAGGCCGGTGGCGTCAAGTTCTGCAAGTCGACGGATGAAGTCCATGCCGCGGCGGCCGGGATGCTGCACAGCCGGATGGCCACTTACCAGTCGGCGGGCCGGGCCCTGCCGGTAAATCTGGTGCTGGTGGCCGATGCGGCGCAGATCGAGCGCGAATTGTATCTGTCGGTATTGATCGACCGCGACGCCAAGGCGATATCCTTTATCGGTTCCGGTCAGGGCGGTGTGGATATCGAGCAGGTGGCGCGTGAAAGCCCGCAGGATATCCATACCGTGACCGTGGATTTCGTGGAAGGCCTGCAGCCTTACCAGTGCCGTGGTCTGGGTTTCGCGATGGGCCTGAATCTCAAGCAGGTGAACCAGCTGACCCGGATCATGCTTGGGCTTTATCGCCTGTTCCAGGACAAGGACTTGTCCCTGATCGAGCTCAACCCGCTGGGCGTGCTGGCTGACGGCAATCTGGTCGCGCTGGATGGCAAGATCAACTCCGATGACAATGCCGAGTTCAGGCATCCGGAGCTGACCGCGCTGCATGATCCCAGTCAGGAGGATCCGACCGAGGCCGAAGCGGCCAGGCACAATCTCAACTACGTGACCATGGATGGCCATATCGGCTGCATGGTCAATGGCGCGGGACTGGCGATGGCGACCATGGATGTGATCAAGCTGGCGGGCGGCGAGCCGGCCAATTTCCTGGATGTCGGTGGCGGGGCCACGCGGGAGAGGGTGGCCGAGGCCTTCAAGCTGATCCTGTCCTCTTCAGGCGTGAAGGCGATCCTGGTCAACATTTTCGGTGGCATCGTGCGCTGTGACCTGATCGCCGAGGGCATTGTCGCCGCCGTCAAGGAGGTCGGTCTGAAGATTCCGGTGGTGGTGCGGCTGCAAGGCACCAATGTGGACAAGGGGCGTGCCTTGCTGGCCGGCTCCGGGCTGGCGATCATCCCGGCCGATGATCTCAACGATGCGGCCCGCAAGGCCGTCGCCGCCGTTCAGGCCTGAGGAGTCTCGTCATGAGTGTTCTGATCAACAAGCAGACCCGCGTCCTGGTCCAGGGCTTCACCGGCCAGCAAGGCAGCTTCCATACCGAGCAGGCCATCGACTACGGCACCTGTGTCGTCGGCGGGGTCACGCCGGGCAAGGGCGGCAGCGAACATCTGGGCCTGCCGGTCTTCGACAGCGTGGCCGAGGCTGTCGGCGCGACCGCGGCCGATGCCTCGGTGATCTTCGTGCCGCCGCCGTTCGCGGCCGACTCGATCCTGGAAGCCATCGATGGGGGCATCCGGATCATCGTGGCCATTACCGAAGGGATTCCCGTGCAGGACATGCTGCGGGTCAAGAACGTCTTGCAGCAGCATCCGGAAGTGGTGCTGGTCGGGCCCAATTGTCCCGGCATCATCACTCCCGGCGAGTGCAAGATCGGCATCATGCCCGGGCATATCCACCAGCCGGGCCGGATCGGCATCGTTTCGCGTTCCGGCACACTGACCTACGAGGCGGTCTACCAGACCACCCAGGAAGGTCTGGGGCAGTCCACCTGCATCGGCATCGGCGGTGACCCGATCAACGGGCTGAACTTCATCGACTGCCTGAAGCTGTTCCAGGATGATCCGCAGACCGAGGGCATCATCATGGTTGGCGAGATCGGTGGCAGTGCCGAGGAGGATGCCGCGGAATTCATTGCCGAGTATGTGACCAAGCCGGTGGTGTCCTTTATCGCCGGCGCCTCGGCTCCCGCCGGCAAGCGGATGGGCCACGCCGGTGCTATCATTTCCGGTGGCAAGGGCACGGCGGCCGCCAAGTTCGCGGCGCTGGACCGGGCCGGGGTGACCACGGTGAAATCACCGGCCGACCTGGGCCGGGCGATGGCCCAGCGGCTGCAGGGCTGAGCAAGGCGGCGGTGGCGACAAGTTCGCCACCGCCGCAAGCGCCTGTCACTCAGGCGACAAAGCGGATATCCAGAGCCCGCAGCCAGGTCTGCAGGCCGGCATCCTGGATCGGAATCAGATGGGCCGGCTGACCGGACTCGTTGTAATGGGCATGCCAATAGCCGGGCGGGGTGACGAAAGCCATCCCCGACTCCCAGTCGACGCGGGTCGGATGCAGGATCTCGCCTGCGGCATCGACCTCGGTGCCGACCAGGGTGTAGCAGCCCGGCGGCGTGTCGACGATGAAATCCAGGGCGATCGACTGATGCCGGTGCGGCTTCTGCACCGAATGGGCCGGCAGAATGCCGAACATCGCCCACAGCACATGGGTCACGGTGCGGGTATGCGGGAAATGGGTATTGCCCAGCAGAATGCTGATCCGGCTGCGTTTGGCGGCCTGCTCGGCAGCGGCGGCCTTGGCCAGCTCAGCCTGGGCACGAGCGGCCGGATAGCGGGTGGGGCGGAAGCGGGGCTGGTCGATCCGCACCCCCAGATAACGCAGCAGTGGCGCGTCATTCACGTAATACAGGCGACTGGTCCGCTCCGCTTCGAGGCGAGGGAGCTCACCACCGGGGAACGCCAGGAAATCGCCTTCGGCATAGGGCAGCAGCGCTTCGCCCTGCCGCAAGTGGCCGGCGCCTTCCTGCACATACAGCACCTGTGAAGTGGTGGCCTGGTCCAGTGCGAGCGTTTCGCCAGCCAGCACCCGCGCGAAACTGGCGCACAGTCCGGGCCCGGTGGCCGGCCCCTCGGTCTGCAGCGGCCCGGACAGGTCCAGTCGAACCAGCCGGGTCGGGCCATTCGCATACAGTTCCGGGGAAAAACTGTGGTAAGGCACCTTGCTGATGATGCCGGCGCCGATCGGATTGGCGGCCGTGGAATACTCGTAATACAGCGCGTCGTCGCCGGCGGCGGCCGGCTGCGAGGCGGAGGGCAGGGGTGTGGGAGATTTCTGCAGCATGGGGTGCCTCCTTGATGTCGAGGCCGGCCTGGTGCCGGGATCAGTGGCTACAGCCTGCCGCACAACCGGCTGCGACAGAAGGCCTCTGAGGGCAATTCAGTTTTCCCTGGCGGGGGCTTCAGGGGCGCGCCAGATGCGCCACGCAAAAATCGATAAAGGCCCTGACCTTGCTGGACACCGTCTGTTTGGGGGGATACAAGGCCCAGACCCAGACCGGCTCCCGTTGCGACCGGACCGTCCAGTCGTCCAGCAGCACCTGCAGCCGCCCCTGCTGCAGCGCCTCTTCCACCTGCCAGTCAGGGAGCAGGGCAATGCCCTGGTCGGCAAGGGCCATATGCAGCAGGGCATCGCCGTCATTGCTGCGAAAACGTCCCTGTACGGTCAGGGCCAAGGGCGCGGCATCGGCTTGCGCGGCGGGTGAGCCATACCATGCCACCGGTCCGTTCAGGCCTTGCAGCAGGCAGGCGTGGTCGGCCACCTGGGGCCATGTGCATGGCTGCCCGTTTGCCTGCAGATAGCCCGGGCTGGCGACCAGTCGCTGTTGCAGCGGAGTGATTCGGCGTCCTTGCAGCGTCGAGTCCTGCGGGGTGCCGATCCGTATCGCCAGATCGATATGCTGGTCGATCATGTGGATCACGCTGTCTTCGATCAAGGCATCGACGCGGATATCGGGATAGGCCTGCATAAAGGCCGGCAGCAAGGGCAGCAGGCAATGGCGGGCGTAGTTGCGGGGGGCCGTCAGTCGCAGCAGGCCCTGCGGTTGCCGGTTGAGGGCTTCGGTATTGCGGCAGGCCTGTTCAATCGCTTGCAGCGCCGGCTGCAATTGCTGCCAGAGGGTGCGGCCGCCTTCGGTCAGGGCCAGCGCCCGGGTCGAGCGATTGAACAAGGCAATGCCCAGCTTTTGCTCCAGCTGCCGGATATGTCGGGATACCGTGGAGTTCTTCACGCCCAGGCTGGCGGCGGCCTTGCTGAAACTGCACAGCTCGGCCGTGCGGGCAAATATCTGCAGGGTGACCAGATCTTCCATGGGATATGTCCCGGCTCGTCGAATGCTTCGGACCATACACCGGCTTGGTGCTGGCGCGGGTGCATGACTTATCATCAGGCTTTGATGACACGTCGTGGATGCCCACACCTCATGAGTTCGATACGCCTGGCTTTGGCCCAATATGATTTCCCGGTCGGTGCGGTGGAGGCCAACGCGGCCTCGATCCGTCGCCTGGCCGACGCCGCACAGGCTGCCGGAGCCCAGATGGTGGCTTTTCCCGAACTGACGCTCAGCGGTTATCCGCCCGAGGATCTGCTGCTGCGCCCGAGCTTCCTCCGAGCCTGTGACGGTCAGTTGCAAGCTTTGGCCGAGGCGGGAGCTGACGGCCCCGATATGGTGGTGGGCCATCCGCAGGGGCGAGGCGCCCAGTTGTACAATGCCGCCAGCCTGTTGCGGGGCGGGCGGGTGCAGCATACCTATTACAAGCAGGCGCTGCCCAACTACACGGTCTTCGATGAAAAGCGCTACTTCACGGCCGGTGCCGGCAGCTGCATCATCGAGCTGGACGGGCTGAGGATCGGCCTGCTGATCTGCGAGGACATCTGGGTGCCGGAACCGGCCAGGCAGTTGGCGGCTCAGGGGGCGCATGGCCTGCTGGTGATCAATGCCTCGCCTTACGATCAGAGCCAGGCGGCCCGGCGCGAGACGGTACTGTCCGAACGGGCACGCGAATCGGGTCTGTCGATCGCCTATGTCAATCAGGTCGGTGGTCAGGATGACCTGCTGTTCGATGGCGGTTCCTTGCTGATCGGCGTCGACGGACGGGTACTGGCGCGGGCACCGGCATTCGAGGAGCATCTGCTGCAGGTGGAGTTCCAGTCAGGATCCGGCGAGTGGCAGGCGCTGGACTGGCCGGCCACGACGACGCAGAGCCCGGATGCCATCCTGTATGCCGGCCTGGTGCGGGGCATTCGCGATTACGTGCTGAAAAACGGTTTTCCGGGTGTGTTGCTGGGCTTGTCCGGCGGCATCGATTCGGCACTGACTCTGGCGCTGGCCGTGGATGCGCTGGGACCCGAGCGGGTCATGGCGGTGATGTTGCCGACCCGTTACACCTCGCAACTGTCGCATGACGGCGCCCGGCGTCAGGCCGAGGCGGCCGGCGTGGCCTATCACGTGCTGCCGATCGAGACGCCTTACGAAAGCGTGATGGCGCAGCTGAGCCCAGCCTTTGCCGGCAAGAGTGCCGACACCACCGAGGAGAATCTGCAGTCGCGATTGCGCGGCGTCATGTTGATGGCCTTGTCCAACAAGCATGGTGCCCTGTTGCTGTCGACCGGCAACAAGAGCGAAATGGCCGTCGGTTATGCGACCTTGTATGGCGATATGTGCGGCGCCTATGCCCCGCTCAAGGATGTCTACAAGACCGTGGTCTACCAGCTGGCACGCTGGCGCAACCGGAACGGCGAGGTGATTCCGTGGGAAGTCATCGAGCGGCCGCCGTCAGCCGAGCTGCGTGACAACCAGACCGATCAGGACTCGTTGCCTGACTATGACCAGCTTGATGCGATCCTGGCCCGCTTTATCGAGGGCCAGCAGTCCAAGGCCGAGATTGCCGAGGCAGGTTTCGACGCCGACCTGGTATTCAAGGTGGTGCGGCTGGTGCTGGTCAACGAGTTCAAGCGTCGCCAGTCGGCACCGGGGCCGCGGGTGACCCGCTGCGCCTTTGGTCGCGAACGCCGCTATCCGATCACCTCGGGCTGGCGCTGAAACCCGGATCCGGGGATGTCAGGCTGACTGGCTGTTGACGAAAAAGGTCCGCTCCCACGTGTGGTGTGAAGTCGAACGGCGTGGCGAAAGGCCCTTTGGGGCAAAAGGTCGGGCCAGATGGCGGTGATCGCTTGCGCTTGCCGCTTTTCGAGCCAGGTGCTGCCCAGGCGCTTCGCGGCGACAAGCGCGGACGCGCAGCAGCGGGCGAGGTTGCATCTTTTTGATCGAGATCGGAGCTGACTCAAGCTGCCCTCCAAGACCAAAGCGCAGCCGGTGGGCTGCGCTTTTTTCATGGTCGATACGCGGCCATCGTCATATGTGTTCCGGTGAAGCGGCCTGGGTTGCTGTTTCTTTCCTGCCTCTGATCCCCCGCGATAAATGTCTCCAGCCTGTGCGGGTCCATTGTCGCGGCAGCGACCGACCACGTCTGCGGCCGCGTGCCGCGCCCGTTCCAGCGATGCCGCATGCTTCTGCGCGAGTGGGTGCTGTTGCTTCTGGATGGCCAGCCTGATCTGCCACGCGCGCGTGGCTGACTGGTTCTGGCCGAGCAGATCGATCGGCCTGCTTTCGTCTGCGATCACATCCTGCGGCATCAGTGCCTGCTCCGCATCATGCTCTGCAAGCCTTCGAGCATCTTCTGCCAAGGCGGATGCGCGCCCGGGTACAGCTGGTTGCCGCTGAAAGTGGCAGCGTACCGTTCAGTCTGCAGACGCACGAACGGCTGATCCTCAAGCTCTGCACCTGGATCGCCGACCGGTGTGCCTGCGCAAGAAGTCGTTGGGTGGTCACAAGGTGCGTGCGCAACGGGCGGATCACCTTGAACGGCAGGCTCTACAGCTTGTGCAAGCGTCGCCCGACGCTGGAGGTGATATGCAGAAGCTTCCGGCGGAGGATGAACGGGGAGGCCTTGCGATCGTGCCTATCCCGAATTCGTCCATCCTGCCGTCAAAGCTCCAGGGCATGATGTTGCCCAGTCGTATACCTCCCGGTCATGGTGATGCCGGGATGGCGTTCAGCGCCTCGCTTGCCACCTCTCGAAGATTCTTGAGGCTGTATCCGTCACGCGCCTGGATGGCCAGGCCCTGCATCACGGCAACGATGTAGCGCGACAATCGGTTCGCGCGCGCTGGGGCAAGCCAGTGGCGAAGTTTTGCGGCCAACAGTTCGCGGAACGCCGCGCGGCGCTGAGCAAGCTCATGTGCCAAATCGGCATGGTCGGGGTGGCTTGCGATCATGCCGGTAGTGAGCATGCAGCCGATCTCGCCTTTGGGATCGACGAGACCTTGAGCTGTTCCATCCAGCAGCAGGCGAACCGCTTCGCGAAGGGGGAGAGCCTCATCCATGAACGACAGGTCAGAGGCGCCGCGCATGTCTGCGTAGCGATCCAACGCCTCGCGATAGAGCGCCTCCTTGTTGCCGAATGCCGCGTAGAGACTGGGTGCGGCGACGCCCAGCGTGGTGGTGAGTAGTTGAAAGGATACCCCTTCGTAACCGTGACGCCAGAACAGACGCATGGCGCTCTCCAGCGCGGCTTCCCGGTCGAATCCCCGCGGCCTGCCTCCTGTTCGTTTCACGCCTTTTTCCATAATGGTCATTAAGCAACCTTTGACAACCCGAGTCAATCGACCAATACTTTAATGATCATTAAATAATATTGAGATCTTTCCATGCCATCAGCCAACCCCATTGCCGTCGTGACGGGAGCATCCTCCGGAATCGGAGCCGTCTATGCCGATCGCCTCGCCAGACGTGGCTACGACCTGGTACTGGTCGCGCGCAGAATCGACCGGTTGCGCCACCTGGCGGATACGCTTTGCGCCACTCACGGCATCAAAGTCCGTTCCATCGAGGCCGATCTGACAGAGGAAGCCGGACTTGTCCAGGTCGAGGAGCTGTTGCACACCGATGAAGGGATCGCGCTCCTCGTGAACAACGCGGGCAACGGCAAGCTCTCCAGCACAGCGGATATGTCGGACGCGGATACGGCGGCAACGATCGCGCTCAATGTCGTCGCACCGACCCGGCTTGCGCGCGCCGTCCTCCCTGCGTTTCTGAGACGGCACTCTGGTGCAATCATCAACATTGCGTCGGTCATGGCGTTTCATCCGCTGCCGATCACGACGCTCTACAGCGCCACGAAGAGCTACGTGCTGATGTTCAGCCGCGGACTGCAAGGGGAATTGGCGAATACAGGCGTGCGCGTTCAGGCTGTACTTCCCGCCGGTACCGCCACCGAGTTCTATGACCATGCCGGCATTCCGCTGTCCGCCTTCGATCCTGCGGTGGTCATGACGACTGAGAACCTGGTCGATGCTGCGCTTGCGGGTTTCGATAAGGGCGAGGAAGTCACACTTCCCTCGGTCCACGATGTCAGCCTCTGGGACGCTTACGAGCAGGCGCGTTCAGCCTTGTTCGGCGCGACGCAAGTCGGAACCCCCGCGCCGCGCTACGTGTAAGTAAGCACAACTGGCCATGAGGGCCGGCTTGCGCACGTGCCGATACACCCGCTTGACGTTGGCCTCTCGCTGACGGCAAAGGCATGCCCGGGCGCGTCGATAGTCATCCCTGCGCAGCTCGGCCATCGCCCTCTGAATCTCGTCGATCGGGTGCATCGTCATGATATGCGCGACGGCGATGATCCCGCGCGGATGGCTGACCATGGCGCTTCCGACTCCATGTCCGGGGCGCCACGCCTGCAATATCACTGACCCAGTCATCGGGGCTGTTCCGGCAACAAGGAGGGGCAGCAGCCGGGAAGTCGGGTCACGTTCCGGAAAGCATCGGCACATGTCGAACTCGACCAAGTCCTTGCTGAAAATGCTGCGCCGAGCTGTGGCGCACTCCGGCGGAGCCCGGTGCTGGAGCCATCCGGACATGAAAAAGGGCGCCTGCATCGCAGGCGCCCTTTTTGTCAGCCGCAAAGGATCAGTTGTGACCCGAGAACGGTATGGCACGCAGCCACACCGAGGTGTCGTGCGGCCAGCCGGGATCTTTCAGATACGGATGCTTGGGATAGTTCAGTGCCAGCACCGAGCGGATCTGCTTCGACAAGGCAGGCTGGCCGATCTTGGCATAGCTGTGGGCCAGAATCGCCAGGGCATCGGCCACCGAAGGCGACTGCTGGTAATGCTCGACGACATATTGGGCACGGTCGGCGGAGGCGATATAGGCCTTGTTGTGCAGATAGAAAGCCGCGACATAGACCTCGAACTGGGCCATGATATTGCGCAGATAGATCATCCGCTGGCGGGCATCAGCCGCGTAGGCACTGTCCGGAAAGCGGCGGGACAGTTCGGCGAAATCGTCGAAGGCCTGCAGGTTGTAACCCTGATCGCGGCGGATCTGTGACTTGGCACGACCCAGCCAGCGTTCCAGAATACCCGTGGTGCGGTCGAAGTTGATCAGGCCCCGCAGATAATAGGCATAGTCGACATGCTTGCTGGTCGGGTAGTTCTTGATGTAGCGATTGACCGAGGAATAGGCATCGTCGGGCTGGTTGTCCTTGTACTGCGCGTAGGCCAGATCCAGCTGGGCCTGCATGGCATACGGGCCCGACGGGAAGCGCGCGATCAGACGCTGGTAGACGCGTTCGGCCGCGGCGTAATCGGCCATTTCCAGCGAGGTATGGGCATTCGCATACAGCTTGTCGACGGGCAGGGCGTCGAGGTTCTCACGTTTGTGGAACATCGAGCAGCCGCTGAGGGCGGCGGCCAGGGTCAATAAAACTGTTAATTTGATAACCGACAACTTGGTTACTCGCATGAGAAAGGTTCAGATGTTTGATCGAAAAGGCATGATAGCCGAAACTGGCCGCAAGACGGAGCTTGGCCAGTGACGAGGATTAGTGAGCGCGCTCAAGTTCCCCTGGACGAGGCGGGTCGTCGTTTTGACCAGGCCTTGGCTGAAATGTTCCCCAGCTTCTCGAGGTCCCGTCTGACCGCCTGGATCAAGGCCGGTGCAGTGACCTTGAACGGGGCAGTGGTGGCGCCACGGCACTTGCTGCAGGGCGGCGAGGAGGTGGTGATCGAGGCCGAGCTCGAAGTCGAGGTTGCCGCCGCCGCCGAGGCGATCGCCCTGGACATCGTTTATCAGGATGACGATCTGCTGGTGATCAACAAGCCGGCCGGGCTGGTGGTGCATCCCGGTGCGGGCAACAGTTCGGGCACGGTACTGAACGCCTTGCTGCATTTCGATGCCCGCCAGGCCGAGCTGCCGCGTGGCGGCATCGTCCATCGGCTGGACAAGGATACCTCGGGACTGATGGTGGTGGCCCGCAGTCTGGCCGCACATACGGCCCTGGTCGATCGGCTCAGCCGGCACGAGGTGGTCCGCCACTATGCCGCTGTCGTGATGGGCACCATGATTGCCGGCGGCACCGTGGATGCGGCCATCGGTCGCCATCTCAGCGACCGCCTGCGTCAGTCGGTACGGGACGAGGAAGATGGCAAGCCCGCCGTCACCCATTATCGCCTGCGCGAGCGATTCCGGGCCCACACGCTGGTGCAGTGCCAGCTGGAGACCGGCCGAACGCATCAGATCCGCGTCCATATGGCGCATATCGGTCACGCCCTGGTCGGCGATCCGCTGTATGGCGGCGGTCTGAGGCTGCCCAAGGGCGCCAGTCCCGAACTGGTGGAAGCGCTGCGCGGGTTCAGGCGCCAGGCACTGCATGCCGAGCATCTCGCGTTCGAGCATCCGCTGACGGGTGAGCCGATGGCTTTCGATGCAGCGATTCCCGATGACATGCAGGCCTTGCTGGCCTGTCTGCGCGCCGATGCGGGCTGACGCTGGACGGCGCGGAGACCCGGCCTGGTTGTGGCCGGACTGGCCGGCCCCGGTCGGGGTGCGGGCTGCCGTCACGACCCGGCAGGGGCCGGGGCAGTCGCTGCCGCCCTTTGATCGATTCAATCTGGGGCTGGCCAGCGGCGATGACGTGGCGAGAGTGCAGATGCATCGCGCCGCGCTGGTGCCTGCGCTGGCCCTGCCAGCGACCCCGCACTGGCTGCAGCAGGTCCATGGCACACGGGTCCATCGGGTCGGCCCGGAGCCGGCCTCGGCAGTGATGCCGCAGGCCGATGCAGCGGTATGCACAGAGCGCGGGCAGGTGCTGGCGATTCTCACGGCGGATTGTCTGCCGGTGCTGTTCGCCCGCCGTGATGGCCGGGCCATCGGCGCCGCTCATGCTGGCTGGCGAGGGCTTGCGGCCGGGGTGCTGGAGGCGACTGTGGCGGCGATGGAGTCGCCTGCGGGGGAATTGATCGCCTGGCTCGGGCCTTGCATCGGCGCGGATTCCTATGAAGTCGGTGCGGAGGTGCGCGCGGCCTTTGTGGCCCATGATCCCGAGGCCGCCGCCGCTTTCGCGGTGACTCGGCCCGGCCACTGGCGCTGTGATCTGGCCTTGCTGGCAAGGCAACGTCTGCGGGCGCTGGGGCTGGAGGCCGTGCATGGCGGCGGCGTCGACACTCTGACGGATCCGCGTTTCTACTCCTACCGCGGTGAAGCGGGTCGCACCGGGCGCTTCGCCAGCCTGCTGTGGCTGGCTTGAGTGCTTTTCGTGGACGGCCGTGTGAGCGGTCGCAGGTCCTGACTTCAGTCAGTCCGCAGCTTGGCGGGCAGTGGCTGATGTGGCGGGACGGTCGCGGGGGCGATCGCTCCGGTCGGTTGCTGTCGCAAGGTATCCAGAAAGTCCTTGCACCAGTAGTTCACGTCGTAGCGGCACAGATGCTCGTACATCGGTCGCCAGCGCCGCTGACGTTCCTGCAGGGGCATGCTCAGCGCGGTTTCCAGTGCCTCGGTCACCTCTTCGGTGTCGGACGGATTCACCAGCAGGGCCGAGTCCAGTTCCTGGGCTGCCCCCGCGAAACGTGACAGTACCAGCACGCCGGGATCAAGCGCATCCTGGCTGGCGATATATTCCTTGGCCACCAGATTCATGCCGTCCCGCAAGGGTGTCACCAGCCCGACCCGGGCGACCCGGTAATAGCCGGTGAGCAGCTGGTGCGGGAACGAACGGTTGACATAGCTGATCGGCGTCCAGTCAGGTTCGGCGTAGCGCCCGTTGATATGGCCGGCACTGCGTTCCAGCTGATGCCGCAGCTGGCGGTACTCCGGCACCGTGTCGCGTGAATGCGGTGCGATCTGCAGGAAGCTCACCTGCTTGCGCAGGCCGGCCTGACGGTCCAGCAGCCGGCCATAGGCCTTGAAGCGCTCGGGCAGGCCCTTGCTGTAGTCCAGCCGGTCCACGCCGATGACCAGGGCTCGGGTGCCCAGACTGTCCCGCAGCTGGCGGATTTTCAGACCCCGGCTGGCGCGTTCGGCCTGCCGGGCAACCTTGCCGGTATCGATGCTGATCGGAAAGGCGCGGGTCCGGAAGCAGGCTCCCGCCGCATCCTGCAGGCGGCCGTCGGCCAGGCGTCGGGCGCCGGCTTCATGCAGGAAATAGTCATCCAGCGCGCGCTGGTCACGCTCGGTATGCAGGCCGACCAGATGGTAGCTGGCGAGGCTGCCCAGCAGCTCCTGGTGGCGGGGCAGAGCGATCAGCAGGCCGGCCGCCGGCAGCGGGGTATGCAGGAAGAAACCGATCCGGTTGGCCACGCCCCGCTGGCGCAGAAGAGCGCCCAGCGGGATCAGGTGGTAGTCGTGGACCCAGATGGTGTCGTCGGGTTGCAACAGCGGCAGCAGTCGGTCCGCAAACAGTTCATTGACCCGCAGATAGCCCTCCATATTGGCCCGCCGGTATTCGACCAGACCGGCCCGGTAGTGGAACAGCGGCCACAGGGCGCGATTGGCGAAGCCGGCGTAATACTGGTCATGGTCGGTACGCGACAGATCCATCGTCACGTAGTCGACTTGTTCATGCTGTTGCCGGTGCAATACGGCGCCGCTGTGCTCGGCCAGCTTGCCGCTCCAGCCGAACCACAGGCCGCCTTGCTCCCGGGTGGCGGCGTGCATGGCCGAACCCAGCCCGCCGGTCGAGGTCTGGCGAGGCAGGGCGACCCGGTTGGATACGATGACTAGACGTGGCACGACAACTCCTTGACGGTGATGGCGGCAGGCATCCCTTCTGACGCGCAGGTGACAGCGGGAAAGCCGGAGCTAGACGGAATCTTCCCAGCGTGCGGACAGCCGCATCGCGCTCTGGATCAGGCCGACCAGCGAGTAGGTCTGTGGAAAGTTGCCCCAGTGAGTGCCGTCGGCCGGGGCGATATCTTCGGACAGCAGGCCGAGCCGGTTGCGCCGGGCGACCATGTTCTCGAAAAGGCCCCTGGCCTGCTGGCGGCGGCCGATGGCGACCAGGGCTTCGATATACCAGAAGGTGCAGATGTTGAAACTGGTCTCGGGGCTGCCGAAATCGTCAGGGGCGATATAGCGGAACAGATAACTGCCACGACCGAGAGCCTCGCCGATTGCCTCGACCGTGGCGACGAAGCGCGGATCACCGGCTTCGACGAAGCCGATCTCGGCCAGCAGCAGCAGGCTGGCATCCAGCTGATCGCCGTCATAAGTGTCCACGAAATGGCCGCGTTGAGGGCTCCAGCAGCGGGCCAGGATTCTGGCATGCAGTCCGGTGGCCTGGTCGTGCCAGTGGCGGGCTCGCTCATCCAGCCCCAGCGCGGTGGCGATATGGGCCAGCCGGTCGCAGGCGGCCCAGCACATGGCGGCCGAATAGGTGTGCACGGCCGCCCGTCCGCGGAATTCCCACAGCCCGGCATCCGGCACCTCGGCCATCCGCAGGGCCATGCGGCCCATGCTTTCCAGTCGGCGGAATGTGGAGCCGTCGCCCGGATGGCTCAGCCGGCGGTCGAAAAACAGCTGGGCGGAGGCCAGCACCACCGATCCGTAGACATCGTTCTGGCGCTGACGCCAGGCATCATTGCCGATCCGTACCGGTCCCATGCCGCGATAGCCGGCCAGCGAGTCGATCTGCGATTCAGTCAGGCCGCTTTCGAAGCTGATCCCGAAGACCGGCCCGACTTCGTCGTCATCGTCCTGCACCAGCAGATTGAACACATAGCTGATGTATTTCTCCATCGAGTGGGTGGCACCCAGCCGGTTCAGTGCCCGCACCGTGAAGGTGGCATCGCGCAGCCAGCAGTAACGGTAGTCCCAGTTCCTGGCGGTATCAGGGGCTTCGGGAATCGAGGTGGTCAGGGCCGCGACGATGGCGCCTGTCGGCTGGTACTGGCACAGCTTCAAGGTGATCGCGGCACGGATCACCGCATCCTGCCATTCATAGGGGATATGCAGGTGCCGGACCCATTGCCGCCAATAGTCGAGGGTGCCTTCCAGTGCCCGGCCGGCATAATGGGCGGGGCTGCTGGTCAGGGTCTCGTCCGGCCCCAGGATCAGGTGGGCGGTGCGGTCCAGGGCAAAGGGCAGCTCGCGCTCGATCAGCTGTACAGGCACGTCGCAGGTCAGTCGCAATGACAGCTCGCTCAGCTGCAGGCGGATGTGGTTGCTGCCCAGGGTCCGCTCCGGAACGCGGGCGCCGTAGTCGCACAGGGGCCGCAGTCTGACTCTGATCCGGGGGCGGTCGCCGATGGGAATCAGTTGCCGGATCATCTGCACGGGGCAGTACAGTCGCTCATGTTGATGGAAGCGCGGCACGAAATCGCGGATTTCCACGCCATTGCCCTGACTGTCGAAGAGGCGGGTCCGCAAAACGGCCGTGTTCGGCAGGTAGTCCTGTTCGCTGCGTGCCAGATCTTCCAGCTCGATCTTCCAGTAGCCCCCGTCCAGGCGAGGCGACAGCAGGGCGCAAAAACTGGCGTCGGCATCGAAGCGGGGCAGGCAGCCCCACACCATGTCGCCTTGCCGGTTGATCAGGACGGCAATGCTGCCATTGCCGATGACTCCCAGATCCAGGGTCTGTTCAGTGGGTACGGCCGGTGGGATGGCGGGCATACAAAGGGTCTCCTTGTACGATGATATCCAGCAGCCGGTTCAGCCAGGCCTGGACATCGACAGGGTCTCGCAATGCAAACTGCGCAAGCGTCGGCTCTCGTATGCCGACACGGGTGGTGATGCCGTTCTCCAGATTGACAGTGGCAAATGCATGTTCGTCGGTCAAGTCGTCACCCAGATAGACCGGCCGACGACCCAGAAAGGGATGGACTTCCATCAGTGACTGCACCGCATGCCCCTTCTTCATGGCGGAAGGCTTGATTTCAACCACCAGATTGCCGGGTTGCAGCTCGAAGCCGGGCAGGGCCTGCACGGCCTGCTCGCAGGCGGCCAGCAAGGCCTCGTAGCGCGCAGGGGCCGCCCGGCAGTGCAAAGCCACCGCGATCTCCTTGTCTTCCAGCCGGACCCCTGGCAGATCGTCGGCCAGTCGGCGCGCCGAATGTCGCAATTGCCTGATGCTTTCAGGCTTCACCGGGGTCTGCCGCAGCCGGCCATCCGGCAGTTTCAGCTGCAGGCCGTGCAAGCCGGCCAGCGGCCATGCAGGGTCGCCGAACAAGGCCTGCAGTTCCTCGACGGGCCGACCGCTGACCAGCGCCAGGGCGCCATCCAGGCGCTGGTACAGCGCCTCCAGCAACGATTTCAGCGCCGGAGTGACCTGCACCTGTTCAGGCCGTTCCTGAAATGGAAGCAAGGTGCCGTCCACATCAAGGAACAGGGCCCAGGCATCGCCGGCAACCGGCAAGGGCGGAGCGGTCAGTAAGCGCGGTACCTGCATGGAATCCCGTTCTCGCGATGGTCTGATTCAAGAAGCGTCAAAGGCTAGCAAAGCGGATCTGAAAATTTGGTTGCGAGCCGCCGGCAGATAATGGCATCCCGCCAGTCAAGACGCTTGATTCACCGCACAACGACCACATCTGGGGAGCAGTGGCGAATTCGCCAATTCTTGAAGAGGTGTCACTCATCATGCGGATGGACAAACTCACCTCGCGCTTCCAGCAGGCACTGGCCGACGCGCAGTCGCTGGCCGTCGGGCGCGATCAGAACATGCTTGAACCGATTCACGTCATGACCGCCCTGCTGGACCAGCAGGGCGGCTCGACCGCGCCGTTGCTGACGCAGGCCCAGGTCAATGTACCGGCCTTGCGCCAGCGACTGGCGGCGGCGCTGGAACAACTGCCCAAGGTTTCCGGCCAGGAAGGCAATATTCATGTCGGCAATGCACTGACACGGCTGCTGAATCTGACGGACAAGCTGGCCCAGCAGCGTGGCGATCAGTTCATTGCCAGCGAATTGTTCGTGCTGGCGGCGGTGGACGAGCAGGGCGAGCTGGGGGCGATCCTGAAAGCGGCTGGCGCCGCCAGGGCACCGCTGGAAGCTGCGATAGAAAAGTTGCGCGGAGGCGAGAAAGTGCAAAGCGAGAATGCCGAGGAACAGCGTCAGGCGCTGGAAAAGTATTGCGTCGACCTGACGGCACGGGCCGAAAGCGGCAAGCTGGATCCGGTGATCGGACGTGACGAGGAAATCCGGCGCACCATCCAGGTGCTGCAGCGGCGGACCAAGAACAATCCGGTACTGATCGGCGAGCCTGGTGTCGGCAAGACCGCCATCGTCGAAGGCCTGGCCCAGCGCATCGTCAAGGGCGAAGTGCCGGAAGGCTTGCGTGATCGCCGGGTGCTGGCTCTGGACATGGGCGCCCTGATTGCCGGCGCCAAGTTCCGTGGCGAGTTCGAGGAACGGCTGAAGGCCGTGTTGAACGATCTGGCCAAGCAGGAAGGCCGGGTCATCCTGTTCATTGACGAGCTGCACACCATGGTCGGGGCCGGCAAGGCCGATGGCGCGATGGATGCGGGCAATATGCTGAAGCCTGCACTGGCCCGTGGCGAGCTGCATTGCATCGGCGCGACCACCTTGAACGAGTATCGCCAGTACATCGAAAAGGATGCTGCACTGGAGCGTCGTTTCCAGAAGGTGTTCGTGGGCGAACCCAGTGTGGAAGACACCATTGCCATCCTGCGTGGCCTGAAGGAGCGCTATGCCGTCCATCATGGCGTCGAGATCACCGATCCGGCCATCGTGGCGGCAGCGACCCTGTCCAACCGTTACATCCCCGATCGCCAGCTGCCGGACAAGGCCATCGATCTGATGGACGAGGCGGCCAGCCGGATCCGCATGGAAATCGATTCCAAGCCGGAAGAGCTTGACCGGCTGGAGCGGCGTCTGATCCAGCTGAAAATCCAGCGCGAGATGCTGCGCAAGGAAAAGGACGAGGAGTCCAGGCGGCGACTGGCCGACCTGGAGTCGGATATCGACACCGAAGAACGGGTGTTCTCCGATCTGAACGAGGTCTGGAAGTCCGAAAAGGCGGCTCTGCAGGGTACGACCAAGGTCAAGGAGCAGATCGAGGCCGCGCGGCTGGCGCTGGAAACCGCCCAGCGACAGCAGGATTATGCCCGCATGAGCGAGATCCAGTACGGCACCCTGCCGGAACTGGAAAAGCAGCTGGCCGCCGCACAGGCAGCGGAGACCCAGGACTTCAAGCTGGTCCAGGATCGGGTCACGGCCGAAGAGATCGCCGAAGTCGTCGCGCGCTGGACCGGTATCCCGGTCGCCAAGATGCTGGAAGGCGAGCGCGAGAAGCTGCTGCACATGGAGCAGGTGCTGCACGAGCGTGTCGTGGGCCAGGACGAGGCAGTGCGAGCGGTGTCCGATGCGATCCGCCGGGCCCGGGCCGGCCTGTCCGATCCCAACCGGCCTTACGGTTCCTTCCTGTTCCTGGGGCCTACCGGTGTCGGCAAGACCGAGCTGTGCAAGGCCCTGGCCGATTTCCTGTTCGACACCCAGGATGCCATGGTGCGTATCGATATGAGCGAGTTCATGGAAAAGCATTCCGTGAGCCGTCTGATCGGTGCCCCCCCCGGCTATGTCGGTTACGAGGAAGGTGGCTACCTGACCGAGGCGGTGCGCCGTCGCCCGTACAGTGTGATCCTGCTGGACGAGGTGGAGAAGGCCCATCCGGACGTGTTCAATATCCTGCTGCAGGTATTGGATGATGGCCGTCTGACCGATGGTCAGGGCCGTACCGTGGACTTCCGCAACACCGTGATCGTGATGACCTCCAACCTGGGCTCCAGCCTGATCCAGGAACAGGCCGGCGACAGCGAAGCCGACTATGTGCAGATGAAGGCCTCGGTGCTGGGTGTGGTGCAGGCCCATTTCCGTCCGGAATTCATCAATCGCCTGGATGAGCTGGTCGTATTCCGGCCGCTGCAGAGTGCCCAGATCCGCGCGATCGCCAGAATCCAGCTGGCCGGTCTGGAGCAGCGACTGGCCGAGCGCCAGCTGAAGCTGGAAGTGAACGACGAGGCCTTGCAGTTGCTGGGGCAGGCCGGTTTCGATCCGGTGTATGGCGCACGTCCGTTGAAGCGTGCGATCCAGCAGCAGCTGGAAAACGTGCTGGCCCGCGAAATTCTGGAAGGCCGCTTCGCTGCCGGGTCCACCATCAAGGTGGGCGTGGCGGCTGGCCATTTGAGTTTCGACGCAAGCTGATCCTCATGATGGGCTGAAACGGCGAAGGGCGGCGTGATTCATGCCGCCCTTCGCCGTTGCGGGGGACGCCACTGACGGCATCGGCCAGTCGCAACCACGGTCTCGCCGGTGCCATTGGCCTGCCCGCTCCAGCAGGAGAGGATGGCATCATCCTGTCGACTGGATGGGCCGCCGCCGGCTGGTCCGCGCCCCATCACGACGATGCTGCGGAAGGTTTGGGCCTTTGCCGCGGACCGGTCTGAGGTCAGGAAGGATGGGAAGGGGATTTTTGCCGGGCCATCGCTTGTGCCCCACGGCGCTTGCAGTTAGGCTCAAGACGGATCAGGGGCAGGCATTGGCCTCGACTCCTGGTCGTGAGCAAGCCATGCAACAGGGGGGGAACATGGACTCAGCATCAAGGCGCGCATTCCTGCGCGTGTCGGGCGTGGCCGCGGGTGTCGCGGCCATGGGGATGGATCTTTTCAGTGAACGCGAGCTGGCCATGGCCGCGATGCCGACCGAGATATTCTCGGGCACGGCCATGCCGCCGGCCGATGCCGTGCTGATCAATTTCAATGAGAATCCGCTGGGGCCCTCGGCGGCGGCCCGCAAGGCCGCGATCGCGCTGCTGCCGCAGTCGGGTCGCTACCTTTTTCCGCAGCAACTGCATCTGGCCGAGCTGTTTGCCAGCCAGCATCATCTGCCAGCCGACCATGTCGAAGTCTATCCGGGTTCGGGCGTGGCGCTGGATGCCTTGACGCTGGCCTTCACTTCGCCGTCGGCGCCGCTGGTAGTGGCCGATCCCAGCTATGAACAGCCTTTCCAGATGGCCGGCAAGCACCAGGTGCCGGTGCACAAGGTACCTTTGCGGCCTGATTTTTCGCATGATGTGAAGGCGATGGCCGCCGCCGCGCCCAATGCCGGACTCATCTATGTCTGCAATCCGAACAATCCCACCGGTACGGTGACCAGTCGGTCGGATATCGAATGGCTGCTGGCCAACAAGCCGAAGAGTGCCATCGTGCTGGTCGACGAGGCCTATATCCATTTTTCGGATGCCCCTTCGGTGCTGGATCTGGTCGCGCAAGGCAAGGATGTGGTCGTGTTGCGGACCTTCTCCAAGCTTTACGGCATGGCCGGCATGCGGGTGGGCGCCGTCGCTGCACGCCCTGATCTGCTGGCCCATATCCAGGCCTTGCGTACCGGCGGCGGTGCGGCCTTGCCGGTGATGAGCGTGGCCGCGGCGATTGCCAGCTTGAACGATCCCAGGCTGGTACCGACCCGCAAGAAGATCAATGCCACTATCCGCGACGAAAACATTGCCTGGCTGCGCAAGGAAGGCTATGCCTGCACGCCGTCACAAGGCAACTGCTTTATGCTGGATGTGAAACGTCCCGGGCATGAGGTGGCGATGCAGATGGCCAGCCGGCATGTCTTCGTGGGGCGAAGCTGGCCGATCTGGCCAAATCAGCTGCGCATCAGCGTAGGCACTGCATCGGAGATGTCGCGTTTCCGCAAGGCCTTCAGCGAGGCGATGGCCGGCAAGCTGACAGCGCTGGCCGCTGCGCCGGTACCGGCCGGGCTGGCCAGCTGGCAGTCGTTGGCCTGAGTGTCATCCGGGCGGCTGCGAAGTCGTCCGCAGAGCCGAGGCGAAGCCCCGTCCCAGTACGGGGCTTTCGCGTTTTCGGGTATCTGGGCCGGCCATGCAAAAGGGACGAGCCGGCTGTCGCCGCCCCGTCCCTTAGGTAACCGACCTTGAATCGAATGATCAGCTCAGGCCTGGCCGGATCCTGTCACTCAGTTCACGGGGTTCAGTTCACGATGATCAGAATCGGAACGTCACCTTGCCATACCAGTAGCGGCCGTCGAAGCCGAAGGGCGACAACGACGAATATTGCAGGCCGTCGGCGCGGTCTTCGTAGCCTCCGGCGCCCGAGGCTTGCAGACTGACCTTGCTGGGATACTGGTTGGTCAGGTTGTCGGCACCGACGGTGAAAGTCCATGCCGCCACCGTGTAGCTGGCGGACAGGTCCAGCAGCCAGCGAGCTGCAAACTGCTGATCGGCCAGCTCGGCATAGCTTGTGCCGACCGGAGGAAGATCGCCCATCCGGGTCACGGTGCCGTAGCGTGTCAGATTGGCATGCAGGTTGAAGTGGCTGAGCTGCCAGTCGCCGGTCAACACGTACTTGGTATGCGGGGTGGCATTGGTCAACAGCCCCTGGCTGGCCCGGCCGAAGGCCGGAGTGCTGATCTTGATGATGTGGACCTGATTGTAGTTGGCACTGCCGGTCAGGTTCAGCGTGCCCCAGTTGCTGAAATCAAAGCGATAGTTGGCCACCAGATCGGCGCCGCGGGTGCGGGTGGTGGCGCCATTGACGAAGAACTGGGCCCCCGACACCGGGTTGTCCACGGTGGGCGTCACGGTCAGCTGGTCGGAGTACAGGATCTGGTCCCAGACCCGGATTTGGTACAGGTCCAGCGAGGCGCTGAAGTTGTTGGTGGGCTGCCAGACGCCGCCGAAGCTGTAGTTGGCGGATTTCTCGGGTTTCAGGGGCTTGGCGCCGAGGGCGATCGCGACTGGATTGCTGGGCCTGAAGGTGCCGATCTGCGCCAGCTGGCCGTTCTGGATCAGGGTCACCACCGATTCGTAGTTCTGCTGGGCCAGGGAGGGCGCGCGAAAACCGTTGGATACCGTACCGCGCAGGGCGAAGCTGTCGGTGAACTGGTAGCGCGCCGAAACCTTGCCCGAGCGCGTCGCGCCGGCATCGGAATAATGCTCGTAGCGGCCGGCCACGCCGGCCGAAAGTTTGTCGGTCACGTCGGCTTCCAGATCGGCATAGACCGCCTGGCTGTGACGGGACCAATTGCCGGCCACCGAAGGCGACAGACCGGGGAATACCTGCGAGCCGCCGGGATAGGGCGTGCCCGTGGCCGGGTTGATGGTATTTGCATTGAAATAATACGAATCGGCCTCGCCAGGGTTGATGGTGTATTGCTCTTTGCGATATTCGCCACCGAACGCCAGCGTCACCGGACTGGCCAGGCCCCAGTCATAATCATGGCTCATATCGAGATTCAGCAGGCCCTGGCGGTTGCGGAAGGCGCCGGCATTGAAATACGTCGGTGAATAACCGGTGGAATGATAGAGACTGGTATTGATGGTGTTCTGGATATCGTAATTGACGTAGTTTTCACCGTAATTGCCCGAGAAATCCCAGTTCCAGCCATTGTTGTGGCCGCGAATGCCCAGCACGCCCTCATAATCATTGGTGTGGTTGACGATCTGCGGCAGAAATCCGTTCGGATAGATCGACTGCACATTGCGGGCGCTGTCGTTCCAGGGGCGGTAATAGCCGTTGGACACCACATTGCGACGGCTGGCATTGATATAGCCGTACAGTTCGATATTGCGGGTGAGGCTGTAGCCGAAGTTGATCAGCATCTGGTAGGTCTTGGACGCTGGATCGCCATAACGCTGATAGGGTACGCCCGACGCATTGGCAGCACCCGGGTGGGTGGTCAGAATGTCGGTGTTCTCGGCGCGGTTGGTGTTCATCGCGCTCTGGTAGTTCCAGGCCACGCGAGCCCAGCCCTTGGCCTGGGAGCCATGGCCGCCCAGATCGATCCCCATCGATCCCTGCACGCCGTTCTGGGCCCCGTCACCGGCATCCATGATACCGCCGCTGGCGGTGATGCTGTTGTTGCCCTTGGCGGCGCCATGCTTGAGGATGACATTGATCACGCCGGCAATGGCGGCCGATCCGTACTGTGCCGCGGCACCGTCGCGCAGGACCTCGATGTGGTCGATTGCCGACATGGGTATCGAGTTCAGGTCCACCGGTGACGAGCCACGCCCCACCGAAGAGTTGTAGTTGACCATCGCGGTGGTGTGGTAACGCTTGCCGTCCACCAGTACAAGCACATCGTCTGGCGACATGCCACGAAGTGTCGCCGGGCGGATTGCGTCATTGCCGTCGTTGATGGCCGGTCGCGGAAAATCCAGTGACGGCAGCAGGGCATTCAAGGCGCCGGCAAGATCGGTGCTGCCGGTCGCATTGAGATCTTTGGGCGTCAAGACATCCACCGGTGACAGCGATTCGGCTTCGGTACGGTTGCTGGTACGGGTGCCGGTGACGACCACGGTCTGCAGTTGCTTGTTGCCGGCCGGCTTGGCGGCCGAGGCTGGCGCGTCGGTGTCGGCCTGGCTTTGGGCACTGGCCCATGGGCTGGCCAGCACCAAGCTGATCGCCGCCGACAGAACGGCAAGCCGTTGCGGTTTGGTGTGCTGCATATAATTGTCCCCTCAATTGAACCTGATGCTCTGGAACGAGCTCATCAGGCATCCCCAGAAAATCCGGTTTCGAATTTTCTTGTCCCCGCCTCAAAATTAGTTGGCTTGCTTGCACCGTGTCAAGAAAGAAATGTGGCTGCGCACAAAATCTGTCTGGTCGCTGATCCATGGGCGGTGAAAGGCTTCGAGCAGGTCGCCGATGCGTGTGTGACAGGTACACGTGATCGCGACGCAAGCTTCTGCTGTTGCAACCTGGATGAGTCCGCTTTCCTGCCTTCCCTGCGGATGAGGGCGAGGTTCTGGCGAAACGAGCGATCGGGAAAGGACAGGCTGGCTTGTCCAGGCGTGCTGCCCGTCAGGTCGAGGCGCGACCGTATGGGCAGGCATTGAAATCGCGGTGACTGCTCCGATAATGGCGGCAACCGGCCAACGGGCCGGATCAGTATCGGAGTGGTCATGCCTATTTATGAATTTGAGTGCCGTCAGTGCGGCTATCGTTACGAAAAGCTGCAGAAACTGTCGGATGCCGATCCAGTGAGCTGTCCGCAATGCGGTGCCGAGGCGATCCATCGCTGTGTCAGTGCGCCGAGTTTCCGCCTGGCCGGTTCGGGCTGGTACGAGACCGACTTCAAGAAGGACGGCGAGAAAAAGCAGCATCTGGCAGGCGATGCCGGTGCGCCCAAATCGGTCGGCGCCGGGGATGCCGGCGCTTCCTCGGCGGCAACGCCGGCGCCCGCCGCCGCTCCGGCCGCGAGCTGAGCGTCCCCAGAGGCCGTACGGGGTGTCGGTGACGGCAGGGCGGTTGTTTGCGCGTTGCCCGCCACGGTTCGTCTGACATGCGGCTGCCGGGCTCGGTGCGTATCGGCGCGGCCGTGTGCCAGGCCTTCGATGCGGGCGGCGCGGTGCTATCATCGGTGGTTTGTTCTTTGGCGAGGTCGCCCAGCCGGCGACCCGGAGTAAATGGCATGCGTACGCACTTTTGCGGCTTGATCGATGAGTCGCTGCAGGATCAGGTCGTCACCCTGTGTGGCTGGGTCAACACCATTCGGCTGCAGAGTCATGTCGCCTTTGTCGATCTGCGTGATCATGAGGGCGTGGTCCAGCTGGTGGTCGAGCGCGAGCATGCCGAGGCCTTCGAGGTTGCCAATACTCTGGGCAACGAGTTCTGCATCCAGGTCAGCGGCACTGTCCGCGCCCGCCTGGCCGCCAATGACAAGCTGAAAACCGGTGCGGTCGAGATCCTGGTCGATACGATCAAGGTGCTGAACGAGGCCCGCGACCTGCCCTTCGCGATGCATGAAAATCCGAACGAAGATCTGCGGATGACTTACCGTTATCTGGATCTGCGCCGTCCCGAGATGCAGAGGATGATGCGTACCCGCACCAAGCTGGTGCGTACTCTGCGCCGTTATCTGGATGACCGGGGCTTTCAGGACATCGAAACCCCGATCCTGACCAAGGCCACGCCGGAAGGGGCGCGCGATTATCTGGTGCCCAGTCGCGTCCACGAAGGGCAGTTCTATGCCTTGCCGCAGTCGCCGCAGCTGTTCAAGCAGATTCTGATGGTGGCCGGTTTCGACCGCTACTACCAGATTGCCCGCTGCTTCCGTGATGAAGATCTGCGTGCCGATCGCCAGCCGGAGTTCACCCAGCTGGACATGGAGTTTGCCTTTGTCGAAGAGGCCGAAGTGCAGAGCTTCGTCGAAGTCATGATTCGCGACGTGCTGGCCGAGGTCGGCGGCGTCGAGCTGGCCAATCCCTTTCCGCGGATGACCTGGGCCGAGGCCATGCGCCGTTTCGGTTCGGACAAGCCTGATCTGCGCAATCCGCTGGAGCTGGTGGATATTGCCGAGCATGTCGCGCATCTGGAATTCCAGGTGCTGGCCGGTCCGGCCAAGGATCCGCAGGGGCGCGTCGCCGCGCTGCGGGTGCCCGGCGCCGCCCGGCTCAGCCGCAAGGAGCTGGATCAGGCCGCCGAGTTTGTGGCCCGTTATGGCGCCAAGGGCCTGGCCTGGCTGAAGCTGGATGACCCGGCCGCGGGTCTGGCCGGCGTCACCTCGCCGATCGCCAAGTTCCTGGACGAGGCCGCCCTGGCCGCGATCGTGGCAGCCACCGGTGCCCAGGCGGGGGATGCGATCTTCTTCGGTGCCGGTACCTGGTCCAAGGTCACCGACTACATGGGTGCCCTGCGCCTGAAGATGGGCAAGGACTTCGGTCTGGTCGAAAACAGCTGGAAGCCGCTGTGGGTCACCGACTTTCCGATGTTTGAATATGATGCCGAGGCAGGGCGCTATATGGCGCTGCATCACCCGTTCACCGCGCCCAAGATCGATGACGTGGCCCAGCTGCTGGCCGACCCGGTCCATGCGGTCAGTCGCGGCTACGACATGGTGCTCAACGGCAACGAGATCGGCGGTGGCTCGATCCGTATCCATCATCCCGACATGCAGTCGGCGGTCTTCGGGCTGCTGGGCATCGGGGCCGAAGAGGCCGAGGCCAAGTTCGGTTTTCTGCTGAAGGCCTTGAAGTTCGGCGCGCCTCCGCATGGCGGCCTGGCTTTCGGCATCGACCGGGTCGCGGCCTTGCTGGCCGGTACTGAGTCGATCCGCGATGTGATCGCCTTCCCGAAAACCACCAGCGCCCAGGATCTGATGACCGATGCCCCCTCGCCGGTGGCGGTCGAGCAGCTCGACGAGTTGCATGTAGCGGTCAAGCCCGGCGTCTGAGCTTGCGCGCCCAGGTCCGTCCGCGACGGACCTGCCCGCGGGTCGCGGGCCGAAGCGCGCGTTGTCAAGCTTTCGGCCTGCGATTGTTTGAGGCGGGAATCCCGTGCAGGAGCGCCCACAGACCACGGGCGCAGCGTAAACTACTGCGTCCAGACGTCATCCGGTTTTGACCGGAGCGTCGGGATCCGGGTCGTCAGCCATGCTGAGGCAGGCCTGGTGTGGCTGACTGACCGGAGATGAGGGCCATGCCCGAACGAGTGGTATTGCTGCATGGTCTGTGGATGCGTGGTTTTGCGATGGGCTTGCTGCAGCATCGCCTGGCCGAAGCCGACTTCATGGTGGAGCGTTTCGATTACCTCAGTGTCGGCGAGTCGGGGCCGAAAGCCCTGATCGAGCGGTTGCGGCAGCGTCTGATGCCTTCGGAAGAAGCCGAGGTCGTGCATATCGTCGGACACAGTCTGGGCGGTCTGCTGGCCTTGCGGGCCTGCGAGAACGATGCCGGTCTGGCGCCCGGCCGGATTGTCTGCATGGGCTCTCCGCTGTTGGGCAGCGCGGCTGCACGCGGATTCGCCCAGCTCGGTGGCGAGGCACTGCTTGGGCCTTATCACGGTCTGCTGGAGCAGGGCTTCGAGTCCTGGACGGGACCGCGTGAGCTGGGCGTGATCGCTGGGCGGATGCGCCTGGGGCTGGGGGCGGTGGTCGGCCAGTTGCAGGGCGAGCACGATGGCAGCGTGGCGATTGCCGAGACCCTCCTGCCGGGACTGACCGCCCATTGCGTGGTCGAGGCTTCGCATACCGGCCTGATCATGTCGGCTGATGCGGCCAGGCAGGCCATCCAGTTTTTGCGGCATGGCCAGTTTCTGGGCGAAGAGCCGGGCTGAGTCCGTCGATGGCGGAAGTCTGCCGGTGGTTTTGACGGATCCGGGTGTTTGATCACGCACCGGTGCGTGATGCGTTAAAATAATTCATTGTCCATCAGCTTCAGTTATCAGGAATCGTCATGGGTAGAGGTCCCTCCATCGAAGGTCGCAAGAATGCCGAGGATGCCAAGCGCGCAAAGGTGTTCACCAAGCTGATCCGCGAAATCACGGTGGCGACGCGCGCAGGGGTCCCCGATCCGGCGCTGAATCCGCGGTTGCGTACCGCCGTCGACAAGGCGCTGACGGCGAACATGACCAAGGATACGATCGAGCGGGCGATCAAGCGCGGCTCGGGTGCCGACGGCGGTGCCGAAATGCACGAGATCCGGTACGAGGGCTACGGTCCAGGCGGTATCGCGCTGATCATCGACTGTTTCACCGACAATCCGGTCCGTACCGTGGCCGATGTGCGCTTTGCGCTGTCCAAGCACGGCGGCAATCTGGGCACCTCCGGCTCGGTGGCCTTCCAGTTCGCCCGCGTCGGCGAGCTGGTGTTTGCCACCGGTGGCGATGAGGCGCAGGAAGAACAGGTGCTGGAAGCGGCGCTGGAGGCCGGCGCCGATGACGTGGTCAACGAGAGCGGCCAGAGCGTGGTGCTGACCGCGCCGGACCAGTTCCCCAGGGTCCAGGAAGCCCTGCAGGCCGCCGGGCTGACGCCGGTCAGTGCCGATGTGGTGATGCGCCCGGAAAACCGTTCGGCGGTACCGGAAGAGGTACTTGAATCCTTCCTGGACATGCTGGACCGTCTGGAAGATCTGGACGATGTCCAGGATATTTACCACAACGCGATCTTGCCGGCCGATTCGCCGGAGTAAGCCCAGGCCGGCCCCGGGCCGGCGGAGAGTTCTATGAGTCGCGTGATCGGCATTGATCCGGGGAGCCAGCGCACCGGCGTGGGCATTATCGACGTGGCAGCCGACGGCGCCTTGCGGCATGTGTTCCATGCGGCCATCAACGTCACCGCCGAGGCCAGCTTTCCTGCGCGGCTGAAGCGTATTTTTGACGAGCTGTGTGCCATCATGGCCACCTATGCGCCGGAGGCGTGCGCCGTGGAGCGGGTCTTCATGGCCCGCAATCCGGATTCGGCACTGAAGCTCGGTCAGGCGCGCGGTGCGGCGATCTGCGCCGTCGCCAGTCAAGGGGTATCCATGCACGAATATGCGGCCACCGAGGTCAAGCAGTCCGTGGTCGGCAGCGGCCGTGCGGACAAGAGCCAGGTCCAGCACATGGTCGGCGCCCTGCTGCAGTTGCCGGGGCCGCTGCAGGCCGATGCCGCCGATGCGCTGGCCATCGCGATCACCCATGCCCATGCCGGCAGCAGCATGCTGCGGCTCGGGATTCCCCGTACGGCCTGGAGGCGTCGGCGATGATCGGCCGTTTGCGAGGTATCTTGATTTCCCGGCAGCCGCCCTGGCTGCTGGTGGAGGTCGGTGGCGGCGTCGGCTATCAGCTGGAAGCGCCGATGTCGACGATCTACGATCTGCCGGGCCTTGGTCAGGAAGTGATCCTGCTGACCCATTACGCGGTCAAGGAAGATTCGGTGGCCTTGTACGGATTTCTGCGTGAATCCGAGCGCAGCCTGTTCCGGCAGCTGCAGAAGGTCAGCGGCATCGGTGCCAAGATCGCTCTGGCGGTGCTTTCCGCGATCAATACCGCGGATTTCGCCCGCCTGGTCCAGCTGGGCGATGTCACCGCCCTCACCAAGATTCCCGGCGTGGGCAAGAAAACCGCCGAGCGCATGGTGGTGGAGTTGCGGGACAAGCTGGATGGCCCCTTGTCGGGAGCGCCGCTGGCAGGCGTGCCCGGAACGGCCGCAGCGGCGCTGAACCCGGTCGACGAGGCCGCCGCCGCCCTGCAGCAGCTGGGCTACAAACCGCCTGAAGCGCTGCGCCTGATCCAGAAGGTGGCCGCCGAAGGCGATGACGTCGAATCCATTATCCGCAAGGCGCTGCGCGCCGCTCTGGGGAATTGAACCGTGACAGATACTCCCGCTGCCCACGACGAAGGCTCCGCCACCAAGCAGCGACTGGGCGCACTCGCCCTGGGCGCGATCGGCGTGGTCTATGGCGACATCGGTACCAGTCCGCTGTACACCTTGCGCGAAATTCTTTCCGGCAAGGACATGACGGTCGTGTCCGGCACCGTGCTGGGGGTGCTGTCGCTTATTTTCTGGTCGCTCATCGTGGTGGTGTCGTTGAAATACGTCACTTTCATCATGCGTGCCGACAACAAGGGCGAAGGCGGCATCATGGCCTTGATGGCCCTGGCCCAGCGATCGCTGGCGGGTTCGCCGAGAGCGCGCTGGATCCTGGCCATCATCGGCATCTTCGGCGCCTCGCTGTTCTACGGTGACGGTGTGATCACACCGGCCATGTCGGTGCTTTCGGCAATGGAAGGCCTGGAAGTCGCTGCGCCCTCCCTGGTGCCCTACGTGGTACCGATATCGCTGGTCATCCTGTTTGTCCTGTTCGGCATGCAGCGCCACGGGTCGGCCAAGGTCGGTGCCTGGTTCGCGCCCATCATGTGCATCTGGTTCCTGGTGCTGGCCGTGATGGGCAGCGTGCAGATCGTCCGCCATCCCGAGGTGCTGGCCGCCCTCAGTCCCTGGTACGGCATCAAGTTCATCTTTGTCCATCGCCAGGCGGCCCTGTTCGCCATGGGCGGCGTGGTGCTGGCGCTGACGGGGGCCGAAGCCTTGTATTCGGACATGGGCCACTTCGGCAAGCGGCCGATCCGGCTGGCTTGGTTCTGCTTCGTGCTGCCCTCCCTGCTGCTGTGCTACTTCGGTCAGGGCGCGCTGCTGATCCATGATCCGGCCGCGCTGAAGAACCCCTTCTTCCTGATGCTGCCGGCCTCCTTGCTGCTGCCGATGGTGCTCCTGGCGACGATGGCGGCGGTGATCGCCTCGCAGGCGGTGATCTCGGGCGCCTTCTCGATGACGCGGGAGGCGATGTCGCTGGGCTATTCTCCGCGGATGGCGATTGTCCACACCTCTCGCGAGCAGTCCGGCCAGATCTTTGTGCCCTGGGTCAACCGCATGCTGCTGGTGCTGGTGATCGTGGCGGTGCTGATGTTCAAGAGCTCGGGCAATCTGGGTGCGGCCTACGGCATTGCCGTGACCGGCACCATGACCATGACCACCTTGCTGGCGCTGGTGGTGGCCCGCAAGATGTGGCGCTGGAGCTGGCCGCTGCTGGTGCTGGTCGGCATCCTGCTGCTGGCCATCGATCTGTCCTTCTTCACTGCCAATGCGCTGAAGATCGCCCATGGTGGCTGGTTCCCTCTGGTTCTGGGACTGGGCATCTTCACGATGATGACGACCTGGCGCCGCGGTCGCGAGCTGGTGATGCGCGAGATCAAGCAGTCCGGCCTGGCGCTGGCGCCGTTCATCACCAATATCGCCGAACATCCGCCGCTGCGGGTGCCCGGTACCGCGATCTTCCTGACCGCCAACCAGAATGCGGTGCCGCACGCCTTGCTGCACAATCTCAAGCACAACAAGGTTCTGCACGAGCGCAATGTGCTGCTGACGGTGGAGGTCCTGGAGTCGCCGGTGGCGGAGGCCGAGGAGCGCATCACCATCACCGGCAAGGGCGGCGATTTCTTCGGCATCGAGCTGCGCTTCGGTTTCGCCGAAGATCCGAACATTCCGCTGGCCCTGACCCGTTGCGCCCGCAGCGGCCTGGCCTTCGACATGATGGACACCACCTTCTTCATCTCGCGAGAAAACATCGTGCCCGACGTCAAGCGTCCCGGCATGGTGTTGTGGCGTGACCATCTGTTCGCCTTCCTGGCCCGCAACGCGATGTCGGCGACCGCCTTCTTCCAGATTCCGGGCAATCGTCTGATCGAGCTGGGCGCGCTGCTGGAAATCTGAGTCCGGGCGCCGCGGCGAGAGGGGCAGCCCCTCGTCGTCGCGGCGGCAAGCGGCCATAATGCGCGCATGACCGATTCCCGCATTGTCACGGCCGGCGCGCAGTATGACGACGAAGCGCTTGAAGCCAGTATCCGCCCGCAGCGGCTCGACGAGTATCTCGGCCAGGCGGCCGTGCGCGAGCAGATGTCCATTTATATCGAGGCCGCCCGGCGTCGCCAGGGCGCCCTCGACCATGTCCTGATCTTCGGCCCCCCCGGCCTGGGCAAGACCACCTTGTCGCAGGTGATCGCCAACGAGCTGGGCGTGAAGCTGCGTACCACGTCCGGTCCGGTGCTGGAGCGGGCAGGGGATCTGGCGGCGCTGCTGACCAATCTGGAAGCCAACGACGTATTGTTCGTGGACGAGATCCATCGCCTGTCGCCGGTGGTCGAGGAAGTGCTGTACCCGGCGATGGAAGACTTCCAGATCGACATCATGATCGGCGAGGGACCGGCGGCCCGCTCGATCAAGCTGGATCTGCCGCCGTTCACCTTGATCGGTGCCACCACCCGTGCCGGCTTGCTGACCGCGCCCTTGCGCGACCGCTTCGGCATCGTCCAGCGGCTGGAGTTCTACAACGTCGACGAACTGGCCGCGATCGTCCGTCGTGCCGCGCGGATCATGGGCATTGCCTGTGATCCTGAAGGCGCCATGGAGATCGCCCGTCGCTCGCGCGGCACGCCGCGCATCGCCAATCGGTTGCTACGGCGGGTGCGTGACTATGCCGAAGTCCGTGCCGAGGGACGGATCACCCGCGCGGCGGCCGAAGCTGCGATGGGCCTGCTTAAAGTGGATGCCGAAGGATTCGACGAGCTGGATCGTCGTCTGCTGGGCGTGATCATCGAGCATTTCGATGGCGGCCCGGTCGGCGTCGAATCCCTGGCCGCTGCCCTCAGCGAAGATCGCGGCACCCTGGAAGACGTGGTCGAACCCTATCTGATCCAGCAGGGCTTTCTTGTCCGTACCGCAAGGGGCCGGATGGCGACCTCCAGAGGCTGGCGGCATCTGGGCCTGACCCCGCCGCCTCGGCCGATGGACTCGCCGGTGGCCGATCTGTTCGAGCCCGATGCTCACTGAGCCAGAAATCCTTTTGCCGACTGGGAAAAACGCATGACTTCGACCGCAATGATTCCGACCCCGCCGTTCGAGTGGCGGCTGCGCATCTACTGGGAAGACACCGACGCCGGCGGCGTGGTCTACCACGCCAATTATCTGGCTTTCATGGAACGGGCCCGCACCGAATGGCTGCGCAGCCTGGGCGTGGACCAGCTGGAGCTGCGCCAGCGCACAGGGCTGGCCTTCGTGGTTCGCGACATGAAGGTCGACTGGCTGAAGCCTGCCCGTCTGGATGATGAACTTGTCGTCAGTGTCACGGTTACGGAACGTCGTGCCGCGAGTATGCTGTTCGAACAGGATATCATTCGGCCCGCAGATGGTCAGACCGTGCTGCGGGCACAACTGCGCGTGGCCTGCGTCGATCTGGCATCGATGCGGCCGGCGGCTGTTCCGGATGGCCTGATTCCCGACAATTACCACCTTGACGCACCCGTGGCGGAGTGAAGCCTGACAATGAATGGCGGATTGAACATTTTCAAATTGGTGGCTGAAGCCAGTCTGCCCGTGCAGCTGGTGATGCTGGTACTGCTGGCGTTTTCCTTCATGTCGTGGGTCATCATCATCCGCAAGCATGCCCAGCTGAAAGCGGCGGAAAATGATGCCGAGGGTTTCGAGGAGCGTTTCTGGTCGGGAGCCGATCTGGCCCAGCTGTATCGCGAGGTCAGTGCCCACAAGGATCAGGCCGAAGGCATGGAAACCGTGTTCGAATCGGGCTTTCGCGAATTCGCTCGCCAGCGCCAGCGTCGCGGCCATGATGCCAAGGGCGTGATCGAGGCTTCCGAGCGGGCGATGCGTGTGGCTGGCACCAAGGCGCTGGGCAAGCTGGAACGCAATCTGGAGTTCCTGGCCAATGTCGGTGCGATCAGCCCTTACGTCGGCCTGTTCGGTACCGTCTGGGGCATCATGGGTGCCTTCCAGGGCCTGGGCGAAATGAAGGATGTCACTATCGCGGTGGTCGCCCCGCATATTTCCGAAGCCCTGATCGCCACCGCGATGGGCCTGTTCGCGGCCATTCCTGCCGTGTGGATGTACAACCGCTTCGCCACCAAGGTCGAGCGCATCGCCTCCCACTATGACGTGTTCCAGGAAGAATTCTCCTCCGTGCTGCAGCGGCAGGCTTCTGCCGACGACGCGGGCTGAGGTGGCGGCATGGCCCTCTCAAGCCGGCGCGTCAAGCGCAAACTGAAAGCGGAAATCAACGTCGTTCCCTATATCGACGTGATGCTGGTGCTGCTGATCATCTTTATGGTCACGGCGCCGATGATGAATTCCAATGTCGACGTGAATCTGCCTCAGGCCAATGCCAAGTCGCTGCAGGACAAAAAGCATCCGGTCATCGTCTCGGTCAATGCCGACGGCAGCCTGGGCCTGACCATGGATGGAGCCGACAAGCAGACCGTCGACGAGGCCGGCATGAAAGCCCGCGTCGCCGCCATCGTCAAGCAGAACCCGGATGTGAACGTGCTGGTGGCTGGCGACAAGAACGGCAAGTACGACGGCGTCTACAAGGTGCTCGCCGATCTGCAGCAGGCCGGTGTGGCCAAGGTCGGCCTGATGAGCCAGCCCGACCAGGGCGGCGCGGCGCATGGGCACTGAGCCAGTGATGCCCGGCAAGAGACACGTGCATGAATGATGACGCGCGCTCCACCTGGTCGGCCGTCGGCCTGGCGGCCCTGCTGCACCTGCTGATCATCGCCTTCCTGTTTATGGCGGTGCTGTCCTGCGAGTCCTATGAAAAGGTCTTCGCCTGGCTGCACCTGCCCGAAAGCTGGAATCCGATCACCTGCGCCAAGCCCGTGCAGATGCCCGGCCCGGTAATCGAGGCGACCCTGATCGGTGCTACCGGCAGTCCGCCGCCCAAGGCCGCCAAGTCGCGGCCTCAGGCTGACAGCACGCCGCCACCGCCTTCGACGCCACCGCCGCCGATGCCGCCCACGCCTGCGCCCAAGGTGAAGACCTTGCCGCCGCCGCCCGAGCATCCCGATGTCAAGGATCAGGAGCGCGTGGTCGAAGACGGACTGGAAAAAGCGAAGGAAGCCAAGCATCTGCAGGAAGAGAAGCAGCGCCAGCGACAGGCCGAGCTGGATGCCCAGGCGGCGAAACAGAAGGAACAGCAGAAACAGCTGGATGAGCTGTTTGCCAAGATGGATGCCGCTTCCAGCCAGGTGAAAAAGGCCGACAAGGCCCGCAAGGTCGCCCAGCAGCAGGCCCGGGAACAGCCCAATGCCAAGGATGACGCGGCCGATGCCCCGCTGGCGGCGCAGAAGCAGACCGGTGCCAACGGCGCCGACAACACCTTGCGCGCGCAATATATCGCGGCGATTCAGAACGCGGTCACACAGAACTGGTTGCGGCCGGATAATATGCCGGATCAGCCCTGCGTCGTGCATATCGTGCAATTGCCGGGGGGGCAGGTGATGTCGGCGCAGGCCGATGCCAGCTGTCCGTATGACGAAGCCGGGCGCCGCTCGGTGGAAAATGCGGTATTGCGTGCTCAGCCCTTGCCCTATCAGGGGTTCGAAAGCGTCTTCAACCGTCAGCTCAATATTTCTTTCAGACCGCAATAAGACCCATCATGCCCAAATTCAAAACTGCATTGTTCGGGATACTGTCACTGGCGGGCCTGCTGCTGTCCGGCAGCCTCGCGGCGCAGGCCCTCGACGTCAACGTGGTCGGCGGCCTGAAGACGGCCACTCCGATCGTGGTGGTGCCCTTCGCCCAGAGCGGCGGTGCGCCTTTGCCGACCGACGTGGCCTCGGTGATCCAGAACGATTTCAACCGTTCCGGAAAATTCCGTTCGCTGGACCGCAGCGAGATCGTGGAACAGCCTTCGCGGGGCGCGGATATCCATTTCGCGACCTGGCGCCTGCTGAAGCAGGACTTCCTGACCCTGGGGCGGATTTCGGATGCCGGCGGCGGCATGGTCCGCGTCGACTATGAACTGTGGGACATCAACAAACAGCAGAGCCTGCTGGCCAAGTCCTATACCGCGCCGGTGGGTGATCTGCGCAATGTCGCGCATCAGATCGCCGATGCCATCTACCAGCAGATCACCGGCGTTCGCGGGGCCTTCTGGACCCGCATTGCCTACGTCACGGCGGTGGGGCTGGGCGATCACATGACCTATTCGCTGATCGTGGCCGATTCCGATGGCTACAATCCTCAGGTGGTGGCCCGCTCCCACGAATCGCTGCTGTCGCCGGCCTGGTCGCCGGATGGCCATCATCTGGCCTATGTCTCTTTCGAGAGCGGCAATTCGCATATCTATGTGCAGGACATCAGTACCGGCGGACGCCAGCTGGTCGAAGCCCATGCCAAGGGCATCAACGGCGCGCCGGCCTGGTCGCCTGACGGCAGCAAGCTGGCGGTCTCGCTGTCCTTTTCCGGAAATCCCGAAATCTACGTGCTGGACATGGCCAGCCGGCATGAAACCCGGCTGACCAACAGTCTGGCGATCGATACCGAACCGAACTGGGCGGCCGATGGCCAAAGCGTCTACTTCACCTCCGACCGCTCCGGCCGGCCGCAGATCTATCAGGTTTCGGCCACGGGCGGAGCCGCCACCCGGGTGAGCTTCGAAGGCCAGCGGAATTACGAGGCCGACGCCAGTTTCGACGGCAAGCAGATTGCGATGGTGCAGGGCAACGGGAACGTGTATCGTATCGCTATACTGGATCGCAGTCTGGGCGGCCAAGTGCGCTACATTTCGCCGGGTGCCCATGACGAATCGCCGAGTTTTGCGCCGAATGCGAGCATGCTGCTGTATGACGCCACCGAGGGCAGCCGGGGCGTGCTTTACGCGGTCTCGGCGGACGGTCGTGTCCGGCAGCGTCTGGTTCTGGCCAATGGCGACGTTCGCGAGCCGGCATGGGGTCCCTTCCGGACCCGGTGACCGGCCGAAGTGGTCGATAGTTTTTGCACGGTGCCCGGGTTGCGGGTGCCGTGCTTGCGTACCAGCAAGATCGGCCCGGAGCCTGGCTCCCGGGTGCGGAGGCGGGGCGATGACAGGGGCAAGGATCACCCCTGTGAAGGATGGGCTGGCAGCGGGGCAGTGCAAAGCCTGTTCGTGAAGTGCGAAAATAACAACCGGCTACCGGTGGAAACTGCCCTGTAACCTGAACCGTTGTGATCTTTGTCGGAATTCAACCTCGTTTTAAGGAACGTCACCCATGAATAAGACCGTTCGCGTCGCTCTGGTCGCCCTGCTGTGTGTTGGCGCGGCCGCTTGCTCCAAGAAAGCCGTCAAGCCGCAGGAACAGGCTCCGGTCGAGCAGGCTCCCGTCACCCAGCCGGCCCCCTCCGATGGCAAGTACACCCCCGAAGATCTGGATACCGATGCCTGCCTGCGTCAGCGCGTCGTGTACTTCGACTTCAACAAGGAAGACCTGAAGCCGGAATTCCAGCAGATCATCGCTTGCCATGCCAAGTACCTGCAGGACCGCCCCAGTGCCCAGATCCGTCTGGAAGGCAACACCGACGAGCGCGGCACCCGCGAATACAACCTGGGTCTGGGCGAGCGTCGCGGCAATGCCGTGTCCAGCGCGCTGCAGGCTGCCGGTGGTTCGGGCACCCAGCTGAACGTCGTGAGCTATGGCAAGGAGCGTCCGGTCTGCAAGGAGCACGATGAAGAGTGCTGGAGCAAGAACCGTCGCGTCGAGATCATCTACACGGCCAAGTAATGAGCAGTCCTCTGGTCAAGCAAGTCCAGGCCAGGTTCAGCATGGCGGGCGCCTTCGCGTCCGCCATGCTGTTGGCCATATCACTGTCGGCACATGCCGACGACTCGCGACTGAGTCTCGCCGACCGGGTCAGCCAGCTGGAACAGGCTGTGCAGAACCGTACCCAGGCCGGGATCGAGCAAGTCAACCGAATTCAGGATCTGCAGTCGCAGGTCCAGCAGTTGCAGGGTCAGGTGGAAGAGCTGCAGCACCAGCTGCAGCAGGCCGGCGAGCAGGGCAAGGCCCAGTACGTCGATCTTGACTCGCGACTGGGCCGGCTGGAGGCCGGCAACGGCGCCTCTGGCGGCAATGCCCAGAAGCCTGTCCAGGCTGCGGTGGCACCCGCGGCCCAGGCCGCTTCGGCAGCGCCTGCGGCCAGTGCCGCGCCTGCTACTCCGGCTGCCGACCCAGCCCAGGCCCAGGCAGCGTACAACGCGGCTTTCACTGCCCTGCGCGGAGGTCAGTACGCACAGGCTTCCAGGCTGTTCCGTGATTTCATCCAGCAGTACCCCGACCATGCGCTGACCCCCAATGCCTTCTACTGGCTGGGCGAGTCCTATTACGTGACCATGAACTACCAGGTCGCGCATGATGCCTTTGCCCATTTGCTGAGCGCCTTTCCGAAAAGCGAGAAGGCGCCCGATGCGATGCTGAAGCTGGGTTACACCCAGGTCGAGCTGAAGCAGACGGCGGCGGCGGTGGCTACCCTCAAGGCCGTGTCCAGGCAATACCCCGGCTCCAACGCGGCCAGCCTCGCCCAGGAGCGGCTGCGGCGGCTTCAGCTGTCCGGCGGCCAGGGTTGAGCCGATGAGTGATGCGGCTCTCCCGGACGCTGCCGATGCTGCGCAGCGTCTGCGGATCACCGAGATCTTCCATTCCCTGCAAGGCGAAGCCGATGCCATCGGCTGGCGGACCGTGTTCGTGCGTCTCACCGGCTGCCCGCTGCGTTGTGTCTGGTGCGACACCACCTATTCCTTTCATGGTGGCGAGTGGCGGGATATCGACGCCATCCTGGCCGAAGTCGCCAGCTACGGTGCCCGCCATGTCTGCGTTACCGGCGGCGAGCCGCTGTCGCAGAAGCGCTGCCTGATCCTGCTGGAGCGTCTCTGTGACGCCGGCTACGAGGTCTCGCTTGAAACTTCGGGCGCGCTGGATGTCAGTCAGGTCGATGCCAGGGTTCGCAAGGTACTGGACCTGAAGGCGCCGGATTCGGGCGAGTCGGCCCGCAATCTGTGGTCCAATCTCGAGCATCTGCAGGCTGCCGACCAGGTCAAGTTCGTACTGGCTTCGCGCGCTGACTATGACTGGGCCCGCGACGTGGTGGCCAGCCACGATCTGGCGGCCCGCTGCATGCCGATGTTCTCGCCGGTCCAGGGCACCCTGGCTCCGCGCGAGCTGGCTGACTGGATCGTCGCGGACCGGTTGCCGGTCCGGTTCCAGATGCAGCTGCACAAGCTGCTGTGGAATGATTCGCCCGGCCATTGAGGCCGGGCCGGGGCGCCAGATGGCCGGTGGCCGAGCGGCGCCCCTCATCGCATATGCAGCCATCGCCATTTCTCGCAATTCGCGATGGCTGCGGGCGCTGGCCTCTTCGCCAGTGGCCGACACGGTCGGTGATCCGGCCCTACATCAATGAGGTAACAGCATGAATGACATCCGCGCCGACAAGAAAGCGGTGATCCTGGTTTCCGGCGGCATGGACTCGGCGGTGACCATCGCCCTGGCTCGCGAGCAGGGCTATCGCGTCTATGCGCTCAGCGTCGCCTACGGCCAGCGCCACAGCTCCGAACTGGAAGCCTCGGCCCGGGTCGCCAGAGATCTTGGCGCCGAAGTCCACAAGACCGTCCATGTCGATCTGCGCAGCATCGGCGGCTCCGCCCTGACCGACGATATCGGCGTACCCGAGCAGGCCGATGACGGCATTCCGGTGACCTATGTGCCGGCACGCAATACGATCATGCTCTCCATCGCACTGGGCTGGGCCGAGGTGCTGGGCGCCCGCGAGATCTGGTGCGGCGTCAATGCCGTGGATTATTCGGGCTACCCCGATTGCCGTCCGGCCTTTGTCGAAAGCTTCCAGCAGCTGGCCAATGTCGCCACCAAGGCCGGTGTCGAAGGCCTCGGCCTGTCGGTGAAGGCACCGCTGATGGCCATGAGCAAGGCCGACATCGCCCGTGAAGGGCAGCGGCTGGGTGTGGACTTCGCCACCACCGTCAGCTGCTACCAGGCCGACGAGGAAGGGCGTGCCTGCGGCCGTTGCGACGCTTGCCGCCTGCGTGCCCAGGGTTTTCACGATGCCGGATTGCCCGATCCGACCCGTTATCGCTGATCGATCCATGACCGACAAGGCTTGTGTCCGTGACGCAGGCCTTTTACAATCGTCGGCTCACTGAAACATGGGCCGTTAGCTCAGCCGGTAGAGCAGCGGACTTTTAATCCGTTGGTCGAGAGTTCGAATCTCTCACGGCCCACCAGTGATCTTACGAGACCTGCCTTCGCGCAGGTCTTTTTTATGCCCGGTTTTCGGGCCGAGCTGCTCAGGTTCCGGCACCACCGTTCAGGCCGCCTCTTGTGCGGTGCGCACCGTTGGCTGGTGATCATCGTCGCCGACAGGGTCTGGCATCGTGAATGCGCTGCTTGGAGCGGGCTTCCGGGCTTGCCAGGCAAGTCGATGCCGATGGGGGCCGGATCATGCCGGCCCGCGGTTGCAGGCATCGCGGCGATCCCGAATGCCTGGACCCGAGCCAGCATTTGCTGTGAAGGATGTGGGGAGGAGGTGGCGGAAAGGTCGCAAAGTCATGGGGCCAGGCTCTGCATCCATCTTGTCTATGGCCTTCCCTGGGTTATCCGGGCAAGATGACCGGGCGTTCCCGCCGGCGGCGTCGACGGCATCGATCACTGATGACGCCTGGGGGCGAAGGTGTCCGGTCACGCCATGGGCGGGTTCCGGCGGCGGCGGTCATGCTGGCCGCGATGATTTGCAAGGTCTGTATGCACGCAACGATGGCGCTGGATCTCCCCACGCTGATGATCGTCAGTGTTTTGCTCAGTCTGGGTATTGCGGTCGGTTTTTCGCTGATTCTGCTGCTGCTGCCGCGAGAGCGGGTATTGCAATTGTGGACCAGCAGTTTGTGGCTGCTGGCTTTGGCCCTGGCAGTGGTCAGTGCCCAGATCTGGCTGCCCGTGCGCTGGACGGTGGTGGTGTCCAATACCTGCATGGCGCTGGCCAATGCCTTGCTGATCCACGGCGTGGCCATCCATGTCGGCGCAAAGCGGCAGCTTCGCCTGCTGGCGCTCGGGGTCGGCGGGTATGTCCTGACGATCAGCTGGTTCGCGCTGGTTCGGCCGGATTTCGACGTGCGGCTGCATGTATTCAGTCTGGCATCGATCGCTTGCGATGGCTGGATCGTGTTTTTGTTGCTGCGCTGCCCGGCCCTGGATATCCGTCGCAGCTGTCGATTGGCGGCGCTGGCCTTCGCCTTCCATGGTGCGCTGTATCTCTGCCAGCTGACCTGTCTTCCCGTCCAGGCTGATGCAGCCGGTTCCATTCGCCATGGCGGCATGGCTGTGGCCGGGTTCTATGTCATCTTGCTGTTGCTGATTCTGGCGAAGTGCTTTGCCATGTTGCTGTTGATCGTCGAACGGCTGATGGCCGGTCTGCGCAGGATGGCACGGCTGGATGGCCTGACCGGCCTGTTGAACCATCATACGGTGCTGGGCGATGGCCGCTTGTTGCTGGAACAGGCGCGTCGCCGGCGTTGCCCGGTCACGGTGCTGCTGTGTGACCTGGATCATTTCAAATTGATCAACGATACCTGGGGGCATCAGGCCGGTGACCGCGTCCTGAAGCATGTAGCCGGCCTGATCGAAGATGTGCTGGCGGGAGGAGGGCATCTGGCCAGTCGCTACGGCGGTGAGGAGTTCTTGCTGGTGTTGCTCGATTGCGATGTCGGGCAGGCTCTGGCCGTGGCCGAGCGACTGCGCCGTCGCATCGGCGGCGGCCCGGCAAGCTGGCCCGGGGCCAGCATTCAGGTAACCACCAGCATTGGTGTCAGCCTGGCGGATACCGACAGTACTTTTGAACAAATCATCGCTCGAGCCGACGCTGCGCTCTATTGCTCCAAGCGTGAAGGGCGCAACCGGGCAAGCATTTCCGGCAGGGGACCGGCCTGAGGAAACGACGCAGGGGGGCCGACCTGACTGTTGGACCAGGTATCTTGTGAAGCCCTGACCGCTGTTGACTCGGCGCCTGCGAGTGCGCTCCTTTGTGGTCAGCGGCCTGCCTGCATTTATCGGTTGCCGGTCCGATCCAGCTGTTGCATGGTTCCATCGTTGCTCCGATTTCAGCCGACCGGATGCGGAGGCCTTTCTTGCCGGGCAGCCGGGACTGATCTTCGAGGCTGACGGCCACTGGTTTCAGTGGGCGCTGGAGCGGGACGAGGATGGTGTCCTGGCGGGAGATGCCGCCGTGCATTTCTTCGACCAGGGCCGCCGGGGCGAGCTGGGCGTGACACTGGCTCTTGAGTGGCATGACCGGGGCTATGCGCAAGAGGCGCTGGTCTCGATGCTGGAGAGGCTGTTGCTGCAGAGGGGCAAGCATCGGGTTATGAGGCAGGTAGACAGCCGCCATGCCCCGATCCAGGCTCTGCTTCGCCGGCTGGGTTTTCGTGGCGAGGGGATGATCGGCAGAGCGTGTTCTGCAAGGGCACATGGTTGTATGGGCGCAGCGATGCCTTGCTGGCCGGCGAGTGGCCGGTCAGAGCTTCGAGGTTCAGGGGGCTGGCGCCTCCCAGCCTGCGAATCATTCACGATCATGACCATCGGGCAGGGCGGACAGCTGCCCGGGGTCGTACACTGGGCCTTGAACCGGTCATCGATGGCAGCCACTTCCCGGCCCCCCGATGATCTGATGCACGATCTCCTGAATCGCTGAAAGGAATCCCCATGTCTGCCCGTCGCCCCATATTGTCGACCCTGTTTGCCTGCGCCGGCCTGCTGGCTCCGATGGTCGTTTCGGCCCATGCCCATTTGTTGGTGGCCAGCCCGGCGGATCACTCCCGCGGCCCGGCTCCGGCGCATATCGATATGAGCTTTTCCGAAGCGCTATTGACGCCGGTTTCCGGCGCCGAGCTGATCTTGACCGCCATGCCGGGCATGAGCATGGGACCGGTCACGGTACCCGTGAAAACCAGCTTTGCCGATGATGCCAAGAGCATGAGTCTGATACCTGCCAGACCCTTGATTCCCGGCAGCTATCGGGTGGACTGGCATGTAGTCTCCGTCGATACCCATCCGCGCAAGGGCTCGCTCAGCTTCCAGGTGCAGTAAGCGGTCCGGGAGGCTCGATATGGAGGCATGGGCAGCTGCCAGCCGCTGGCTGCAGTATCTCGGCCTGATGCTGGTGTTCGGTCTGCCCGCCTTCGAACTGTGGAGGCGGCGCGGCATCAGGGGCCGAGTGGATGATCGTGACCGGCGACCCGGTTTCGAGGTGGCGCTGGCCGTTGGGGCTCTGTTCTTCAGTCTGGCGGGTTTCTGGACCATGGCTGCTGCAATGGTCGGCCAGCTGGCGCCATCGGCGGTAGGCCCATTGCTTGTCCCCTTGTTGCAGCAGACGGCGGCAGGGCATGCCTTGCTGCTCCGTATGGTCCTGCTGCTGGCGTGGCTGGCCGTGGGATGGTGGCGTGGCGTGGCGGACAGGATTCGCCTGGCGGCTCGGGCCGTGTTCGGCGGATCGGCACTGATCACCCTGGCCTGGGCAGGACATGGAGCGATGGACGAAGGTTGGCGCGGGCTGCTGCATCTGGGTGCGGACAGCCTGCATCTGCTGGCAGCCGGGCTATGGATGGGCGCGTTGCTGGTGTTGTGCCGGCAGGCCCGGGGCGCGGTGCTGGCCTTGTCCGACGAGGCCTCGCCGGCCTTGTTGCAGACCGCGATCGCTTTTGCCCCCTTGGGCAGCGGGATCGTCCTGCTGCTGTGCGTCAGCGGTCTGATCAATGGCGTATTGATGCTGGGGACGCACCCGGCCAGTCTGTGGCAGACCCGCTACGGCGATCTGCTGCTGCTGAAGCTGGGCCTGTTCGCCCTGATGCTGATGCTGGCGGGCAGTCATCGTTTCCGCCAGCTGCCGCAACTGCGCACCGCTCTTGCCACCGGTCAGACCGCGCGGCTGCTGCGCCGGCTGCAAGCCAGCCTGGCGGCGGAAACATTGCTGGCGCTGGCCATTCTGGCCTTGGTCGCCTGGCTGGGGATGCTGGATCCCGGTGCATGAGCCTGACGTTGGTCGCGCCATCGAGCGAGACGCATGGACCTGATGTGTCGTGACTGCCGGCTATACTGCAGGGCTGATGCAAGCCCGAAGCATGATGCCGAAAGCATGGTGTGGAATGGACGGCCGTCCCAATCAAGGATCGCGGCTGTTCAGGCTTGAACGTATGCAAGGGCAATCTTGGGAAACAGATGAAGATATCAGAGTGGATGAAGCAGTCTGGCGTGGCTTTCGGCACCAGCGGTGCACGTGGCCTGGTCACGGCCATGACCGATGCGGTGTGCTTCGCCTATACCGTAGGCTATCTCAAGCATCTGGCCAGCCGGAACGAATTCGAGAAGGGCATGCCGGTCGCGGTGGCGGGGGATCTGCGGCCCAGCACGCCGCGGATACTGCGGGCTTGCGTGGCCGCGATTCGCGAAATGGGCGGCGAGGCGGTGTTTTGCGGTTTTGTCCCCACGCCGGCCTTGAGTCTGCATGCGTTTGGCCGGGGCATACCGTCGCTGATGGTCACCGGCAGCCATATTCCGGCCGATCGCAATGGCATCAAGTTCAATCGCGCACGCGGTGAGTTCCTGAAGGCGGACGAAGCGGCCATGCGAGAGCAATCGGTCGCCCTGCCATACGGGATGTTCAAGGCCGATGAGAGCCTGGCCGTCGATATCGAGCTGCCGCCGGTCACCGATGTGGTGGCCGATTACGTGGAGCGCTACCGGGCTTTTCTGGGCGCCGATGCGCTGGCCGGTTTGAATCTGGGTATTTATCAGCATTCGGCCGTGGGGCGGGACGTACTGGTGCAGGTCGTCGAGGCGCTGGGCGGCAAGGCGATTCCGCTGGGCCGGGCCGACAGTTTCATTCCGGTGGATACCGAGGCCGTGCGGCCGGAAGATGCCGAGCTGGCGCGGCAGTGGGCGCAGGAGAAGCCGCTGCATGCCATTCTGACCACCGATGGGGATTCCGACCGTCCCTTGCTGGCCGATCATGCCGGACAGTGGCTGCGTGGCGATGTGCTGGGCATTCTGGCCGCCCGTTTTCTGGGCGCGGATGCGGTGACGACACCGGTGAGCAGCAATACGGCCCTGGAAAAGGCTGGCTTTGCCTCCGATGTGCGGCGTACCCGGATCGGCTCGCCCTTCGTGGTGGAGGCCATGATGGCCGCCGCTGAAGCTGGTCGGCAGCCTTCCGTGGGTTATGAAGCCAATGGCGGTTTTCTGCTGGCCAGCGACGTGGTCCGTCAGGGGCGCAAGCTGGCCGCTCTGCCTACCCGCGATGCGGTGTTGCCGATGCTCTGTGCACTGGTGTCGATGCGCGAGCAGGGCAAGACGCATCTGGCCGACTTGCTCGCCGGGCTGCCGGCCCGTTTCACTCTCAGTGATCGTCTGGCCGAGATGCCGACCTTGCAGAGTCGGGAAAAGCTCCAGGAACTGTCCGAGGCCCCGGCCACCGGCGCCAGAGTTCTCGGCTTTATCGCGGCCTGCGGCAGTCTTGAGCAGGTAGACGAGACGGACGGCTTGCGGATGAGTTTCGCCCGTGGCGAGATCATCCATCTGCGGCCTTCGGGGAATGCACCGGAGCTGAGGGTCTATGTCGAGGCCGACAGCCCGGAGCGCGCTGCGGAGCTGTTGAAGCTCGGCCTTGCCGCCGTCAGCCGCTGGCGGCCGGAGGCCTGAGCCAGCGCGATGCGGGACGGGGCTGATGGCTGGTCGGTCCCGTGCCGCGGCCCGGCGGGCGTTTCGCGAGGGCGGATCCGGCCGCCAGGAAAGACGGGCTCACGAGTGGTTGGCATGGTCCCGGCGGAACAAGGCCCATTCCTCGATCTTTTCACCGCCGGGCAAGATACAGAGGCCATACTCGCCGTCCGCTCCCTTGACGATATCCAGTTGGCCACCCAGCTTCACGCAATACGCAGAGGCCGGATTCGGCATGCCGACCGTCCGGCCGGAGGCGGCATGCTCCGTGCTGCAGGCGGTGGCGGCCAGCGCCGTGGCAAGGACGGTGGCCGTCTTGATGAATCGGGTCATGCGCAAAGCCTCGTGGATGCAGATGCCCGCACCATAGCTCAAGCCGGCTGGCTGGCGGCGGAATGGCGGGGCCGGGCCACCGGGATACCTTGGGTACAGGCCCGCCTGGAGCCGCCGCCTTCAACCGATCTGAGCGGGCGATCCGGTCCAGGAGCTCGAGCGTCAGGTCGGGCTTCACTGCACGACGATCCATCGTGGCAGATATCGTCCCTCTGCCGGGCTCCGGCTGCCATCCAGGTCTTGCAGATGGCTTCAGGCACGGGCTTTGCCCGGCGCAGGCCTCTTCCCTGCCACAAATTCATGCGAGACTGCGGTCCGACCTCAGGGAAGGAGTGATGATCATGCGGACCCGCGCCCCTTCGCCTCGTGGCTCCAGAAGCTGGGGACTGGGCTTGTTGCTGGCCCTGCTGACGGCCTGCAGCAGTCATCAGCCGGCCGCGGTGCCGGCGGTGCAGGGTGGATCGCCGACACCAGCCGCCTCCGCGCATCGATCCACGGCGCCGTTTGCGCTGGTCCGGGCCGGCGCCGACAGTGGCGACACCCGGACGGCGCTGCTGCTGACCTTCAACCGTCGTCTGGATCAGGGCCAGGCCTTCGATCAGCGGATTGCGGTCACCGATGCCCGTGGTGCGGTGGTTTCCGGCAGCTGGAGCCTGCAGGATGGCGGCAAGAGTCTGCGCTTTCCCTTCGTCCAGGCCGATCGGCACTATCATCTGGTGTTGCGCCCGGAATTGCTGACGGCAGAGGGGCACCGTCTGGGTCAGACCTTGACGCGGGATATCTATTCGGGGGACCTGCCGGCGGCGGTGGGTTTCGCCTCCAGCGGCAGCGTGCTGCCTGCCCGTGGCTCGCGCGGACTGCCGGTGGTATCGGTCAATACCGACGATGCCGACATCGAGTTTTTTCGCGTGCGCGAGGATGCCCTGTCGGACCTGTTCTGCAGCTACCCCGACAATCGCCACCGGGAGGCCTACGATCTGGATCATCCGGTCAACCGCTGGGATCATTGCGCCGATGACTCCCGGCCGCGACGGGGCCTCACCGAACTGGGTGACCCGGTCTATGCCAACCATTACCGTCTGCCAGCGGAACGCAATGTCCGCAGCACCACCTATATCCCGATCCAGAAAGTCGACGAACTGGCCAGACCGGGTGTCTATATGGCCGCACTCAAGCGGGGCGGCAGTTTCTCGGCCGGTTATGACACGGCGGTATTCTTTGTCAGCGACCTGGGTCTGCATCTTCGGGTCTACCATGATCAGGTCCTGTTGCATGTCGCCTCCTTGCATGACGGCAAGCCCGTCGCCCATGTGGCGGTGCAAATCAATGATCAGGCCGGTCGGGTCAAGGTCCGGGCCGAGACTGACGGCAATGGCCAGGCCCTGATCGCCTATCGGTTGGTGCCGTCGGACGTGCTGATCGCGCGCAAGGATACGGATGTCTCGGTACTGCCTTTCAATCGGCCGGCTCTGGATGTCTCCAATTTCGATATCAGTGGACGTCGCGAGGTGCCGGTCGAGGTCTATGCCTGGTCGGGTCGCGATCTGTATCGTCCAGGGGAGACTTTGCATGCCTCGGCCTTGCTGCGTGATCAGGATGGCAAGCCGGTACCGGCTCAGCCCTTGTTTATCCGCCTGCTGCAACCGGACGGGCGGCCCCTGGTGGATCGGCGGCTGGAGCCGGGCGATCTCAATGCCTTCCAGCTGAGTCAGACCCTGCCCGAGGATGCGCCGACCGGGCTGTGGCGCCTGGAATGGCGGATGGACCCGGTCAGCAAGCAGGCGCTGCAATCGCTGCCCTTCCATGTCGAGGATTTTCTTCCCGAGCGGCTGAAACTGCAGTTGAGCAGTCCGCAGGCGCGGCTGCAGCCTTCGCGTCCCTGGCAACTCTCGGTCAAGGCCAGTTACCTCTACGGTGCGCCGGCGGCGGGCAACCGCTTTGCCGCCAAGCTGCTGCTGACCCCGGAAGTGCATCCGGTTCCGGGCATGCCCGATACCTTTTTCGGCAATCCCTATATCGCGCTGCCGAAAGGTCCGCAGGATGCGCTGGATACCCGGCTGGATACGCAGGGGCATCTCGATGCCGGGCTGCCGATGCCGGCCGAGGTCAAGCCGGTGGCGCCCATCCACGCACGTGTCTTTGGCAGCGTCTACGAGAATGGGGGGCGTACCGTCAGCCGGCAACTGGATCAGATCTATTGGCCGGCCTCAAGCCTGGTCGGGATCCGTCCCCTGTTCGATCCCGGGCAGGGCGCTGCCGGCAATGGCCGGGCCGGTTTCGAGATCATGCGGATCCAGGCCGACGGCAAGCCGGTTGCCGGTCGCCACCTGCATGTGCGTCTGCAAGCCGAGATCCGTGATTTCTACTGGCTGTACGAGCATGGCGACGACTGGACGTCCAATGCCAATCTTCGACTGGAAACCGTGGCCGAGCAGGATGTCGATGTTGCCGCGGGCCAGCCGGCCAGGCTGGACCTGCCGGTCGCGTGGGGTGGCTATCGACTGACGGTCGAGGATCCGCAGACCGGTCTAAGCACGGTGTTTCCGTTCTTTGCAGGCTATAGCTGGCAAGACCAGAATCTGGGCAAGGAGGCCCGCCCCGACAAGGTCAAACTGGCCCTGGACAAGGCCCGCTATCGAGTCGGCGATACCATGAAAGTGACCGTGACGCCGCCACAGGAAGGACCGGGCCTGCTGTTGGTGGAATCCGATCATCTGCTGTATGCACGCGATATCCAGGCACGGGCCGGTGCCAGCTTCGAGATTCCGGTGGGCAAGGACTGGCAGCGCCATGATGTCTATGTCACTGCCTTGGTGTTCCGGGGCGGTGATGCCCGCGAAAGGACCACGCCGGCCCGGGCGGTCGGTATCGCACATGTCGCCATGGACCGGGATGATCGCCGGATTCCGCTGAGCCTGCAGGCCCCGGCGACGATGCGGCCGGAACAGGCGCTGGATATCGCCGTCCAGGCCAAGGGACTGGCCGGCCAGCGCGCGTATGTCAGCCTCTCGGCGGTGGACGAGGGCGTGCTGAACATCACTGATTATCCGCTGCCGGATGCCTGGGCCTGGATGTTTGCCCAGCGCGGCCTGTCGGTGGATGCCTATGATCTCTATGGCCGGGTGATCGAAGCGCTGGCCGGTGGCGAGGCGAGGCTGCGCTATGGTGGCGACATGAGTGGCAAGGGCCTGCCGCACGTGGTCGGGCTGAATCCCAAGGTGCAGGTAGTGGACCTGTTCAGCGGCCCGGTCCGCTTCGATGCAGGGGGCCGGGCCCGTCTGCAGGTTCAGGTGCCGGACTTCAACGGCCGTCTGCGGCTGGCCGCGCTGGCCTATACCGATCAGCGATACGGCAGCGCCGAAGGCCATGTCACGGTACGAGCGCCGCTGGTGCTGGAAGCCAGTACGCCTCGAGTGATGGCCCGGGGCGATCAAGCCGAAATCAGTCTCGATCTGCGCAATCTCTCCGGCAAGGACGGCACGGCGATCTTCCGTGTCGAGACCCGCGGGCCGGTCAAGGTGGATGCCAGGCCGCATCATGTCGTCCTGAAGAATGGCGCGAGCGCCACGGTGAATCTGCCGCTCAGCGCAGAAGCCGGCGTGGCCGTGGCGGCACTGGATATCCATGCCCAGCTCAATGACTATCGGATCACCCGCCATCTGGAACTGGCCGTGCGCAGTGCCTGGCCGGAAGTCCGGAACAGCCGGTCGCTGGTCCTTGAACCGGGCAAACCGGTCGCCCTGGGTGCTTCGGGCATGGCCGGGCTGCAGGCTTCAACGGTACAGGCCCGGCTGAGCCTGAGCACCTTGCCGCCCTTGCCCTATGCCGCCGCGTTGCACGATCTGCTGCGCTACCCCTATGGCTGCATCGAACAGACCACCAGCAAGGGCTTTGCCGCCTTGTGGCTGGATCCGGCCCAGGCCCGCCGTCTCGGCGTCACCGACATCACCGAGGCGGCCAGACAGTCGGCGGTGGAGGGAGCACTGGCGCGTATCGCCTCGTTCCAGGCCAGCAACGGCCACTTCAGCTTCTGGGGCGGTCAAAGTCCGGTGCAGACCTTTATGACGCCTTACGTCGTCGATTTCATGCTGGATGCGCGCGAGGCCGGTTTCGCGGTTCCGCAGAACGTGCTGCAGAAGTCCTTGCAGCGGCTGAGCGACGACTTGCTGGCTGGCGGTCATCCCTATTACGGCCGCGAATACCACGATCAGCTGCGGATTGCCGACGAGGCTTATTCCGGCCTGGTGCTGGCGCGTGTCAATCGCGCTCCGCTGGGCACCTTGCGGGCCATTTTCGACAATGAGCGCGACAAGCTGGTGGCACCTTTGCCGCTGGTGCAGCTGGGTGTCGCCCTGAAACTGATGGGCGACCATGGTCGCGCGCAGCAGGCCATCAGCGAAGCCTTCGCCTGGCACAAGCCGCGGCCGTGGTATGTCGGTGACTACGGATCGGAGCTGCGCGATCTGGGGGTGATGGTGGCACTGACCCATACCTATGGCCTGGCCAGACCCGAGTACGATGCGAAGCTGATCGACTGGGCGCGCCAGACCGCAACGGCAGTACATGGCGGGAAGGGCGCGCCCTGGTCCTGGTCCAGGCTCAGCACCCAGGAACAGCTGGCCATCCTGCGGGTCGCCCATGCCTTTCCTGACAACGCGAGTGCCGCGCTGCAGGCAGGGCTGCAGATCGGCGGCAAGACGGTCGCGGTGCCCGGCGATCACGATCTGTGGAGCCGGGCCCTCACCCCGGCCGAACTGTCCGCCGGGGTGATCGTGCGGGCCACCGGCCAAAGGCCGGTCTTCGCCAGTCTGGATGTGGCCGGCATTCCCTTGCAGGCACCGGCCGCCGATCATGGCCAGATCGATATCCAGCGGCACTGGTTCACCGTGGATGGACAGCCCTGGCAAGCTGGCCCGCTGGTCGAGGGCCAGGCCTTGATCGTCGAATTGAGCCTGCAGAGCAAGCAGGCGCTGCCGGATGCTCTGGTGACGGATCTGGTGCCGGGCGGGCTGGAAATCGAAAATCTCCATCTGGCCGGCGAGGATGCCTGGCAGGGCGTGGTGGTGGACGGTGTCCCCTTGCAGCAGCGTGCGAATGCGGCCGAACTCCGGCACGAGGAGTATCGCAGTGATCGCTATGCCGCCGCGTTGAGCCTTTATCCTGGCCGGACCGCCAGATTGTTCTATCTGGTACGGGCCGTGACGCCAGGCCGTTACACGGTGCCGCCACCCTTGGTGGAAGATATGTACCGGCCGGCGATTCGCGGCTTGGGGGCCCGTCTGATCCAGTCGATCACGGTACGTGAACCCGGGCGCTGAGGACCGCGTGTCGCCAGCGGGCGGTCCCGAAGTCGTCGGCGCGGCGCGGGCATCGTCCCGATGCCGGCGCGGTCGGCGTATCGGCGGTAGCCTGCTCGCCGGCGTGCTGTCAGCGCTGCTGCTGTGCCGGGTACTGGACCTTCTGTTTCCGCTGCCGCTGCCGGCCCCGGACGGCGGCAGCACCGTGGTGCTGGCCAGGGACGGCACGCCGCTGCGGGCTTTCGCCGACGCGCGCGGCGTATGGAGTTATCCGGCCACTGTCGATCAGGTCTCCCCGTTGTATCGACAGGCCCTGCTGAACTACGAAGATCGCTGGTTCTACCGGCATCCAGGCATCAATCCGCTGGCCTTGCTGCGGGGGCTGGCCGGGTTGTTGCGGGACGGGCATATCCATTCCGGCGGCTCCACCCTCACCATGCAGGTCGCACGCATCATCAGCCCGATACCGCACAGCGTGGGAGGCAAGCTGGTACAGATATTCAGGGCCTTGCAACTGGAAGTCCATCTGGACAAGACACAGATCCTGCAGCTGTATCTGGACCATGCACCTTTCGGTGGTCCGATTGAAGGTGTCGAGGCAGCCTCCTGGGCCTATCTGGGCAAGCCGGCCAGTCAGCTTTCGCATGCCGAAGCGGCCTTGCTGGCAGTGCTGCCGCAGTCGCCCAGCCGCTTTCGGCCCGACCGGCATCCCGAGCGGGCACGGCAGGCGCGCGACAAGGTCCTGCAGCGGATGCAGGCGCAAGGTGTGTGGACCGCAGCCCAGGTTCGCGATGCCAGACTGGAGCCGGTGGTCGCCCGGTCCCTGCACACGCCGATCCATGCGGCTTTGCTGGCCCAGCGTCTGCATGCGGCGCAGCCGCGACAGCGCAGGATCGTGACCACCCTGGATGCCGACTTGCAGCAGGCGGTGGAAGAACGCGTCGGCGAAGTGGTGGCCCGCCTGCCACCGCGTACCTCGGCGGCGGTGCTGGTCATCGACAATGCCAGCCTGCAGGCGCGGGTCTATGTGGGCAGCGCCGCTTTCGGCGATGCCCGGCGGCTGGGTGATGTGGACATGGTGCGGGCGCCGCGCTCGCCCGGCTCCACCCTCAAGCCATTTCTGTACGGGCTGGCCCTGGATGACGGGCTGATCACCTCGCAAAGCCTGCTGGTCGATGCGCCACAGGATTTCGGCGGGTATCGGCCCGGGAATTTCGATGAGTCCTTCCATGGTCCGGTCAGCGTGGCGGAGGCCTTGCAGCGCTCCTTGAACGTGCCGGCGGTGCAGGTGCTGGATCAGCTGGGTGCCAACCGTTTCGTGGCCAGACTGGCCAATGGCGGACTGGATCTGCAATGGCCGGCCGGGGCCAGCCCCAATCTGTCGGTGATACTTGGCGGTGCCTCGGCCCGGCTGGAACAACTGGTGGGAGCCTATAGCGCCTTGAACCACGAAGGCATCGCGGGCCTGCCGCGATATACCCTGCAGCAGCCCTTGCGGCAGGGCCGGCTGTTGTCGCCGGGGGCGGCCTGGATCATTCGCGACATCCTCGGCCACAACCCGGCCCAGGTCGAGGGCGCGCCGCTGGCTGATACCATCGACAGTCGATCCGATATCGCCTGGAAGACCGGGACCAGCTACGGATATCGGGATGCCTGGGCCATCGGCGTCAGCGATGCCTGGACCTTCGGGGTCTGGATCGGCCGTCCGGACGGCAGTCCGTCGCCGGGGCAGTATGGCGCGGCAACCGCCTTGCCGCTGATGTTCGATATCACCCGCATGCTGCCGCCCGGGCGCGGTACGAGCCATGATGCCCGCCCGGCCAGCGTCCGGTCCGTGGATATCTGCTGGCCGCTGGGCGGGGCCGCAGCGGCCACGCCAGCCGCCTTGTGCCGACGGCGTCGCACCGCCTGGGTTCTGGATGACGCCTTGCCGCCGACTTTCGCCGAGCATGATGCCGGTGCCTGGATCGGCGGCCGTCTACGCCTGCGGCTGGATGCGAACGGAAGGCGTCTGAGCGCCACCTGTCACGGCAGGGGCGAGCACGAGGCGGTCATCGCCCGCTGGCCGACCCTGCTGGCACCCTGGCTCAGCCTCGCCGAGGCCCTGCCTCCGCTGGCACCCGGCTGTCCCGCCGATTCACTGCAGGCGGCCAGCCCCATCCGCATCGCCGGTCTCGACGATCAGGCCGTCTTGCGGCGGGCACCCAACAGCCAGACTCCCCTGGCCGTCACCCTGCAGGCTCTGGGCGCCGAGGGCGATGTGCAATGGCTGCTGGACGGCCGGCTGCAAGGCCAGACCCGCAACGAGACCAGTATCCGCATTGCACTGCCCGAGGTCGGCAAGCATCAGATCACCGCCTTGGGGCAAGGGGGGAGCTTCGCCCGCATCGAGGTGGCAGTGCAGTCCATGAACTGATGCGCCTTTCCCGAAAGGATGCGTCGGGTTCCATGGGCCATCACCCGGTCGTGGACCTTTTGTGCGTGATGACCACGGTCGCAAAGCATAAAACGGCAGCCCCTGACGAATGCCCAAATCATGGATGGCTGCTTCCATTCCGGTTGCTGCGGACGGCTCCGCTACCTGCGCATACGCGTCTTCGACGGCTGTTGGCCGCCTCCTGCCGGGTATCCGTGCATCCTGCATAGTGCCAGGCATGCCGGCAGGCGCTGCTCGCCCTCGTTCATGATCGACCATTTGGCACGTGTTATTGTGTCAATTGGTATAAACAGGCAGGTGAACCCCGTGACTACGCACTCCACAGGCCGTTCCAGGCCGGCGCAGGGCGAGCGCCCAATCAGGATCAGTCTTGGGAAGTCGTCGGCCAAGCCTCTCCCCCCCAAGATGAAAGACAACCTGACGAGGCAGCACAGCGTCGCAAAAACGCCCAAGGTCAGTGGTCACGACAAAACAACCATCGTGTCATGCCGGGATATTTATCGCGCAGCGCCGATCGAGCGGGTTCGTCTCGTCGAGAACGGCATTCCTGCCAGGGACCTGCTGGGTCTCGCGACTTCGATGAAGGTGCAGTATCAGCGCCTGTTCTCGACGCTCGGTCTGTCCCGCACCACGGTCACCCGAAAGGTCAGGGAGCATGAGCCACTCAATACGGCCGACAGCGAGCGTGTGCTGGGGATGATGCAACTGGTCGGGCAGGTGGAAGACATCGTTTCGCAGAGCGGCGATCCGCAAGGTTTCGATGCGCCCGCATGGCTGGCCCAATGGCTGGAACGCCCACTCCCGGCACTTGAGGGCAAGACGCCTGCCAGCTACATGGGCACCATTCCGGGTCAGCAACTCGTGTCCTCCCTGCTTGCCCAGGCGCAGTCCGGGGCTTTTGCGTGACCACTTCGCTCTGGCGTCTGGGTACCGATACGCCAGATTACGGCGCTGACGATCTGAGTGGCATAGGTGCGAAAATCACCGGCGGGCGGTGGAACAGAAAGGGCCTGCCGGTCGTCTACACGGCGGCCACGATCGCTTTGGCGACGCTGGAGACCGTGGTCCACCTCGGCGCGGGCAGCCTTCCCTTGAATCGTTGCCTGGTCCGCATCGATGTGCCGGACGATATATGGAACGCAGCGCGCCCGTTCCCCACCACGGGCTTGATCGGGTGGGATGCCTTGCCGGCGGGGTTGGTATCACTCGACTTTGGTGATGCCTGGCTGCAGTCCCGGGCCACGGTGCTCCAGATCGTTCCTTCCATCGTGGTGCCTGAGGAATGGAATGTGCTGCTAAACCCGGCACACCCTGACATGCAGCGGATCACTGCGACCAGAATTCGGAGATTCACCTACGACAGCCGATTTCGGAGCAGCTGATCACTTGGCTGCACGGGACCTGCGCGTATTTGCGGACACCCGGCGTGTACGGATGATGCGAGCCGCTCCCGAAGTTGGACCGTGATGTGAAGCAGCTTCGGGGGGATACCCCTCCAACGGGCTGACGCCACAAGTGAAATTTCTGATACCTGACGCCACTCCACTTTGGACGATTCCACTTTGGACGATCGTCGAGAATAAAGTGATTGCCGTCGGGTATCGACGATCAAAACGACCGGAAAGCATGAAGCCCCGTGAAAACGGGGCTTCATGCTTTCCATCATTCTGGAACGTGTCTTCGTCAGAACGGGATATCGTCGTCATCGAAGCTGGCGTGGTCGCTGGGCGCGGGGGCCTGCGGGGCGCGGTTGCCGTAGTCGTTGCCGCCGCGATTGCCGTAATCGCCGCCACCGCCACCGCGGTTGCCATAGCTGTCACCGCCACCGCCACGGTTGCCGTAGCCACCGCCGCCGGAGGAGCGCGGGGCGCTGTTCTGGCGCGGAGCACCGCCGCCACCGCCGCCACCTTCACCGCCGCCGCCCAGCATCTGCATGTCGCTGGCGATGATGTCGGTGGTATAGCGCTCGATGCCGTCCTTGTCGGTGTACTTGTTGGTGCGCAGCGAGCCTTCGATATAGACCTGACGACCCTTGCGCAGATATTCGTTGGCGATTTCACCCAGCTTGCCGAACAGGGTCACGCGGTGCCACTCGGTGCGCTCCTGGCGCTCGCCGCTCTGCTTGTCGGTCCAGTTTTCGGCGGTGGCCACCCGCAGCTGGGCGACGGCGGTGCCGCCACCGGTGTAGCGCAGCTCGGGATCGGCACCAAGGTTGCCGACCAGAATGACTTTGTTGATGCCTCGGGCCATGGGAATACTCTTTGGAAGGTTTTGCGGATGAAGGGATGTCGGAGCCTGATCGTGACAGGGGCGCTGCACCGGGGCAACGCCAAGGCGACGAGAGTCCGTACATCGGTTCTGACCGGTGATGATAGCAGTGCGGCGTCGTCACCGGGTCACCTGTGTCTGAGCGGCGCATGCACATCCACCATACCGGTCTCACTGGTGGATCTGGCGATGCTTCATTGATAATCAAGGCTTCGACGAATTCTGGGAGCGGCATGCTCAACCGGCTGTGGTTTGGTTTTTTCGTGGCGGCGGCGCTGTCGGCGCTGGGGCGCTGGTGGCTGGGCGACGATCCCGGGGTATTCGCGGCCATGGTCAGCGCGCTGTTCGATATGGCGAAGCTGGCGGTCGATGTGATGATCGTGCTGTTCGGCACCTTGAGCCTGTGGCTGGGGCTGCTGCAGATCGGCGAACGGGCAGGGCTGGTCGAGGCCTTGTCGCGCTTGCTGGGGCCCTTGTTTGCCCGCCTGATGCCTGAGGTACCGCGCGGGCATCCGGCGCTGGGGCTGATCACGCTGAATTTCACCGCCAATGTCCTGGGCCTGGACAATGCCGCGACCCCGATCGGGCTGCGGGCGATGCGTGAATTGCAAAGCCTGAATCCTTCGGCGGACACGGCGAGCAATGCCCAGATCCTGTTTCTGGTATTGAATGCCTCCTCGCTGACCCTGCTGCCGGTCACCGTCTTCATGTACCGGGCCCAGGCCGGCGCCCATGATCCGACCGTGATCTTCGTGCCGGTGCTGCTGGCCCATCTGGCCGCCAATCTGACCGGCCTGTGCGCGGTGGCCTGGATGCAGCGTCTGAAGCTGTTTGATCCGGTGGTGCTGGCCTGGTTGGGCGGTCTGTTGGCCGTGGTCGGCGGTTTGCTGGCCTTTCTGATGACGCGCAGCGCCGGCCAGCTGGCGGCAGATTCCTCGCTGGCCGGCAATCTGAGTCTGTTCACCATCATCATGGGCTTTCTGATCGCCGGGGCCTGGAAAAAGGTGCCGCTGTTCGATTGTTTTGTGGACGGCGCCAAACAGGGTTTCGATGTGGCCAAGGATCTGCTGCCGTATCTGGTGGCGATGCTTTGCGCGGTCGGTGTGCTGCGCGCCTCGGGGGCCCTGGACATGTTGCTGGAAGGCGTGCGCTGGGCCGCGCACGGGATGGGCATGGATACCCGCTTTGTGGATGCCTTGCCCACCGCCCTGGTCAAGCCGTTTTCGGGCAGCGCGGCACGCGGCATGCTGATCGAGACCATGCATCACAGCGGCGTGGACAGCTTTCCCTCGCTGCTGGCCGCGACCATGCAAGGCAGCAGCGAGACCACCTTCTATGTGGTGGCGGTGTATTTCGGTGCGGTCGGCATCAAGCGGGTGCGCCATGCGGTGGGCTGCGCCTTGCTGGCCGACCTGGTCAGCGTGCTGGTCTCGATTGCGGTCTGCTATTGGTTTTTTGGCTGAGCCGCGGATGCTGGCGGCGCGCGGTTCCGATGTTGGATCAGTGATGCTTGTTCATGAATGAATTTGATTGAAGTCATGGATTCAATTCGTTGGACTCATGCGTCTGGGCCTGCGACGCTATTCCCATCCTGATTCGAGATGCAAGAAGTGATGAATACTGTGGCGCAGCATGAATTGATCATCATTGGCGGTGGCGCCAGCGGGACGGTACTGGCCTGGAATCTGTCTCGCCGGCTGGGACGTCCGGTCAGCCTGATCGATCCCGGCGAGATCATGGGGCAGGGGCTGGCTTATGCGACGCCATCTCTGGGCCATATTCTCAATGTGCCTGCCGGAGGCATGAGTGCCTCGGTCACCGACAGCGGGCATTTCCTGGCTTGGCTGCAGCGCAGGATCAATCCTCGGGCCGAGGCGGCCGACTTCGTCCCGCGCTCGGTTTATGGCCAGTATCTCAGGGAGCTGGCGCTGGAAAGTGGAGTGATGCATATCCGTGCCCGAGTACAGGCCTGTCAGCCGTGGGGCGAGGGCTGGCAGCTGACGCTGGAGGATGGCCGGCAACTGGAGGCCGACCAGGTGGTTCTGGCCCTGGGGCATCATGCGCCGTCCCAGTGGCCCGGATGTGGAAACGGCGACATCGGCTTGCCGCAGTACGCTGCGGATGCCTGGCAGGATGCGCTGTATTCGGCAGTTCGCCCGGAAGATCGCGTGGTTCTTGTCGGCACGGGGCTGACCATGGTGGATGCCTTGGTCCGGTTGCGGCAGCGAGGGCATGAAGGCAAGGTTGTCGCGGTATCCGGTCATGGCCTGCTTCCCCAGCGACACGCACCCTATGTGCCGCGGGATACTCCGGCAATCGAGCCCGGTCGCGAAGTGGCTGCAACCGCGCGGGATTATCTGCGGGCCTTCCATCAGGCGCTGCAGGCGGGCTCTCCATGGCGGGCCGTGGTGGACAGTCTGCGGCCGGTCAGCAACAGGCTGTGGCAAGCTTTGCCCGCGGTCGAGAAACGGCGTTTCAAGCGCCATCTGCAACGTCGCTGGGATGTGCTACGGCATCGCATGGCGCCGCAGATCGCCGATCAACTGGAGGCGGAAGTAGCCGCCGGGCAGCTGGAGGTCGTTGCCGGGCGTGTGGTTGCACTGGAATCCGCAGGCAGGCAGATTGGCCTGCACTTGCAGTGCAAGGGTGCACAGAAGACTTTGATGGCTGACAAAGTCATCAATTGCAGCGGCCCTTGTGCGGACTATCGCCGCTCCGGCACACCGCTGCTGCGATCCATGCTCGAAGCCGGGATCATCGCGCCGGGATTCGGCGGCAAGGGACTGGCCTGTGATGAAGACGGCCGCCTGTACGACAGTCAGGGCAAGGTGGCGCCGGGTCTTCATGTCATCGGTCCGGCGCGACTGGGCCTGCTTTTCGAATCGAGCGCCATGCCTGAGATCAAGCAGCAGGCCCATGCGTTGGCCGAGCGGATCGCTCCGTCTCTGGCGCTGGAAGATACCCTGGGAGAGGTACTGTCATGATCGAGCGTTATACCGATCATGCTGCCAACGAGCGGACCTTTCTGGCCTGGGTGCGCACCAGCCTGGCCTTGACCGCCCTGGGCTGCGTGCTGGTGAAATTCGAGTTGTTTATGCGGCTGGCGGGTCTGCCGGTGCGGGCCAGTCACTCGGCGACAGGCGCCGTAGCCTCGGTACTGGGGCTGCTGTTTATCGCGGTGGCCGTGCTGACCCTGCTCGGCGCCCATGCCCGCTTCCGGCAGGTCCGGCAAGCCATCGCCTCGCCACAGACTGTGCCGCTGGCGTCATCCCGGCTGGAAGGCGGACTGACGGTCTTGATTGCCGTGCTGGCGGTGGTTCTGGCTGCCGCGCTGTGGTGGACGGACCAGCATGGATGAAACTTGAATCACTGCGGATCTTTGTGGCGGTGGCCGAGCGTGAACATGTCACGCGTGCGGCGGCGGCCTTGCATCTGACCCAGTCGGCGGTCAGTCATGCGATTGCCCAGCTGGAGCAGGAATGCGGGCTGGCCTTGTTCAGTCGGGTCGGGCGACGCGTGGAGCTCAGCGGCGCCGGCCAACTGCTGCTGGTCGAGGCCAGAGCCTTGCTTGCCCGCGCCCAGCTGGTGCGCCAGCGGCTGCATGACTACGCGGGTCTGGTCTCGGGCGAACTGCAGTTGCATGCCAGCCAGACCGTAGCCGGCTATTGGCTGCCGGCACGGATGAATGCCTTTCAGCAGCGTCACCCCGCGGTCCGGCTGAAGCTGGCCATCCACAATACCCGGGAGGTCTGCCGGCTGATACGGGGCGGCGAGGCCGGGCTGGGCGTGGTGGAAGGGGCCGTGAGTCCGGACTTGTCCAGCGAGCCGGTGGCCGAGGACCAGATGTGGCTGGTGGTCTCGCCGCAACATCCATGGGCCGGTCTGCCGGCGATCCGGCCGGAAGAACTGGTGGACAGTGCCTGGGTGCTGCGTGAACCCGGCTCGGGCACGCGGATGGAATGCGAGCAGGCCTTGCAGACACTGGGCGTGGACAGCGCCAGCCTGCCGCTGTCGATGGAAGTGGCCTCCAATGAAGCCGTGGTCAGCGCGGTAGAAACCGGAACCGCTGCCACGATCGTGTCGGCACGCGTGGCGGCTTCGCGGGTGGCGGACGGGCGGCTGCATCATGTACCGCTGAGTCTGCCAAGGCGTGAATTCAAGTTGGTGCGTCACCCCGAACGCGAGGCCACGCCGGCCCAGGCGGCCTTTGCGGCGTTTCTGCGCCGGCCGGTCTGAGCGGCCCGAGCCAGCCATCGATCAAGCGTTGGCAGGTGTCTTTCACCTCGATCTCCCGGTCTCACCCGGCGAAAGCCGGGCGAGACCGGGACGAATCAGCGGGCCTCGTCGGCCGGCACGTCCTGGCGATGCCACCAGCCGCCACCCAGGGCCTGGAACAGCGCCGTGCTGTCGGACAGCCGTGCCGCCTGGGCCTGGATCAGCGCCAGCTGCGCCTGGGCATGGGTCTGCTCGGCCGCCAGCACGCCGGTCTGGGCGACATCGCCCAGACCGTACTGGGCACGCGCCACCTGCAGGCTGCGGGCCGCGGCGGCCTCGGCATCGCGGTTGGCGAGCAGGGCATCGGCATCGTAATGGATCGCCTGCAAGGTATCGGCCACGTTCTGCAGGGCCGAAGTGACCGTGCTGCGGTACTGGGCCGAGGCCTGGGCATACTGTGCGCGCGCGGCCTTTTCCTGATGCCGCAGGGTGCCGCCGTCAAACAGCGGCTGGGTCAGGCTGCCGGCAATCGACCAGAAACCGGCGCCGGAGGCCAGCATATGACCGATACCGCCGGAAATGCCGCCATAGGCACCGCTGATCTGCAGATTCGGCAGACGATTGGCCAGGGCCACGCCGACCAGGGCGCTGGCCGAATGCCAGCTGGCTTCGGCGGCGCGAACGTCCGGACGCTGGGTGATCAGTTGGGCCGGCAGGCTGACCGGCAGCTGTTCGGGCAGGTGCAGTTCGGCCAGATCGAAATCAGGCGTCGGCTGTTCCGGGGTATCACCGCACAAGGCGGCGATCAGATCATGTTGCTGGGCCAGCGCCTTCTGCAGCGGCGCCAGACTGGCCCGGCTCTGTCCCAGCAGGGCGCGCTGGGCGGCGACATCGGCGTCCGAAACCTGGCCCAGCTGCTGCTGGCGCAGATAGGAGTCCAGCACCGCCTGCTGGCTGTCGACCATCTCCCGCGTTGCCGCGATCTGGGCCCGCAACGAGGCCTGGGTGATCGCTGCATTGACCAGATTGCTGGTCAGGGTCAGATAGGTCGCTTCCAGCTGGAAGCGCTGCAGCTCGGCCTGGGCCTTGTCCGACTCGATCTGGCGACGGCTGCCGCCCCAGATATCGGGTGAATAGGAAACATTCACCTGGGCCGTATGCAGGTTGTACAGATAGGTATTGTTGGCCGGAATCGGCGACAAGGCGTTGCCGGTCCGGTTGCGGGTCGGATTGAAGTTGCCGCTGATCTGCGGGAACAGGCTGCCTTGCTGGGCCTTGACCTGTTCCCAGGCGGCCTTCAGCGATTGCTGGGCGGCATCCAGATCCGGATTCTGCGCCAGGGCACGCTTGATCAAAGCATCCAGTTTGGGCGAATGGAACAGCTGCCACCACTGCGCAGGGATGTCCTGGCCAGGCACCAGTTGCTGGGCCTGGGCCGCAAGCCCCTGGCCGTCACCGGCGGTGGTGCCGGCCGTCGTCTGGCCCGCAGGCTGATAGCCGGCATGGGCCGGCGCCTCAGGCTTGTGGAAATCCGGGCCGACCGCGCAACCGGCCAAGGCCAGCATGCAGGCCAGCGCGAGGCTGCGTCGGTTGAATACCTTCACCATCACATCGACTCCGGCTTGCCCGGCCGCGAGGCGGCCCGCTTTTCCACATACATTTCCATCTCGCAGTAATACGTCGGCAGGATGAACAGGGTCAGCAAGGTGGCGATCACCAGACCGCCGACCACTACGGTGGCCAGACCACGCTGCACATCGGTGCCGATACCGGTGGCCAGCGCCGCCGGCAACATGCCGATGCTGGCCACCGTAGCCGTCATCAGCACGGGCCTGAAGCGCTCGCCGGCACCATCCAGCACCGCCTCGCGGATCGACAGGCCCTGGGCGCGCATGCGGTTGAAACTGGCGACCATGATGATGCCGTTCTGCACCGCCACGCCGAACAAGGCGATAAAGCCCACCGCGGTAGCGATGTTCAGGGTTTCGCCACGCAGATGCAGGGAGACCAGACCGCCCAGGGTGGCCAGCGGCACCACGCCCAGTACCAGCACGGCCTGACGCAGCTTGCGGAATTCACCGAACAGCAGCACCAGCATCACCGCCAGCACGATCAGCATCGCCACCGACAGGCGCGCCTGGGCGCGCTGGGCCTGCTGGAAGGTACCCGCCCATTCCAGCCGGTATTCGCTGTGGTCGAAATGCACCTGGGCATCGATCCGATGCTGGGCATCCGCCATCCAGTCGGACAGCGGCCGGGTGCCGTTGTCCACGCGCAGGGTCAGCTGACGCTGGTTCATTTCGTGCGCGATATTGCCTTCGCCGGTATGCAGCGAAATATGGGTTACCTGCCCCAGCGGCACCTGGGTGCCCGAACTGGTGGTCAGCGGCAGCGCGGCGATGGCCTGCAGATCATTGGTCATCTTGCGCGGTACGTGCACCGTCATATTGTACTGACGGTCACCGACATAGACGGTGCTGATCGCCGAGTCGCCGATGGCATTGGCCACCACGGCATTGATGTCCGAGGCGTTGATGCCGTAGCGGGCAGCAGCCAGGCGATTCACTTCGATGTCCAGCTGGGGCACCGGCGGTTCCTGGAACACCTGATCCAGGGTGGTGCCGGGCACCTGCTGCAGCACATCGACGATCTGGTTGGCGATGCGGCGCAGTTCCTTCAGATCATGGCCGTAGATGCGAAGTACCAAGGGGCTGTGGGCGCCGCCGACCAGGTCGTTCATATTGTCGGCGATGGGCTGGCTGATGCCGAAGCTGATGCCCGGGATCTTGTCCAGCCGCTTGTGCAGACGCGCCACGAACTGGGCATTGGTCTCGCCGCTGGGCCAGGTGCTGTAAGGCGTCAGGCCGATGGCCGACTCGATATGCGAGGGTGACCAGGCATCGGTACCGGCATCGCTGCGACCCAGCTGGGTGACGATATAGCTGGTTTCCGGGAATTCCCGCACGGCTTCGCGGATTTCCCCGGAAATCTCGCTGGCCTTGTCCAGCGACAGCCCGGTCGGCATCTGCACCTGCATCCACAAGGTGCCTTCATCCAGATTGGGAAGGAATTCGCGACCGATGCTGGCGCCCAGCACCACCACCAGGATCAGCGCCACCACGCCGCTGCCGTAGGCGAACCAGGGGCGGTCGATCATGTGCGCCAGCACCCCGCGATAGCCGTGATGCAGCTTTTCCAGCGGCTTGTTGTGGAAGATCTTCCGCGGTTTGCGCAAGGCCAGATAGGCCAGCGCCGGAATCAGGGTCAGCGCGCACATCAGGGCGCCGAACAGCGCGTAGCTGACCGTAAAGGCCATCGGCTTGAACAGCTTGCCTTCGGCCGCCTCGAAGGCGAACAGCGGGGCGTAGGCCACGATGATGATCGAGGTGGCAAAGAAAATGGACTTGCCGATATGGCCGGTCACGCCCAGCACATCGTCCTGGGTGATGGTCCGCTGCGGATGCTCTTCACGGATGCGCAGAATCGCTTCGGTGACCACGATGGCACCGTCCACGATCACGCCGAAGTCGATGGCGCCCAGCGAAAACAGGTTCGCCGGCTGGCCGGTGAAGTGCATGATGATAAAGACCGTGGCCAGCGCCAGCGGAATCGTGGTCGCGGCCACCAGGGCGCTGCGCGGACTGCCCAGAAACAGGATCAGCACCACGAAGACCAGGCAGCAGCCCTCGATGACGGTATGGGTGACCTTCTCGATGGTGGCGTTGACCAGCTGGTCGCGATCGATATACGGCACGATCTTCACGCCCTTCGGCCCCAGCTGCTTCTGCAACTGGGCGATCTTGGCATGGACCTTGTCCAGCACCTCGGAAGGGTTCTGTCCGGTCAGCATCTGCACGATGCCTTCGATGGTGTCCGGATTGTTGTCCTTGCCCAGAATGCCTTCACGCACCTGGTGACCCATCTGCAGCTCGCCCAGATCCTTCAGCAGCACCGGCACCCCGTTGTTCTGGGTGACCACGATCTGGCCCATGTCCTGGAGATTGCGGACCATGCCGATGCCGCGGACGATGTAGGACTGCTCGCCACGGCTGACACGGCCGCCGCCGGCATTGGCATTGTTGTTGTTGATGGCGCTGATGACGTCGTTGACGCCGATCCCGTAGTGCAGCAGGGCCGCGGGCCTCAGCACCAGCTGGTATTCCTTGGTGAAACCGCCGAAATTGTTGACGGCGGCCACGCCGGGGACCTGCTGCAGGGCGGGGATGATCACCCAGTTCTCGATATCCGAGAGCTGCATCAGGTTCAGCTTGTCGGACTCCACCGTATAGCGGTAGATCTCGCCGGCCGGACCGGTGACCGGCGACATGTTGGGTACCACGCCGGCCGGCATGGTGACCTGGGCCAGCTGCTCGGTGACGCGCTCGCGGGCAAAATAGACATTGGTCTGGTCATTGAAGATCAGGGTGATCAACGACAGGCCGAAGGTCGAACTGGAGCGGCTTTCGATCAGGCCGGGGGTGCTGGCCAGCGAGCGTTCCAGCGGCACGGTGACCTGTTGCTCGATTTCCTCGGCGGCCAGACCCGGCACCTGGGTAGTCACGACCACGTTGACGGCGCCCAGGTCGGGATAGGCCTCGACCGGGAGAATCTTCCAGCAATAGCCGCCGAACAGCGCCAGAATGATGGCGGCGACAAACACCAGCGTGCGTTTGTGCAGGCATAGTGTGATCAGACGATCAATCATTCAGCAGCACTCCACCGCTGACGATGACCCGCTCACCCGCTTTCAGGCCGCTTTGCACGCGGGTATTGTCCTGGTCGTCATAACTGATGTCGATCGCGCGGCGGACAAAGGTCCAGGGCGCGGTTTCGACAAACACGAAGACGCTGTCGTTGTTCATCAGCAGGGCCGACTGCGGCACCGTGATCTGGCTGGGCTGAGGTACCTGGATGCTGGCATTGGCGAACATGTTGGGCTTCAGACGGTCATCCGGGTTGGCCAGGGCGATGCGGACCTTGCTGCGGCGGCTGTCGGCCTGCAGGATCGCGTCCACCGATGAGACCTTGCCCTGCAGGGTCTCATCGGGATAAGCCTGCAGCGTGATCGAAGCCTGCTGGCCGGGCTGGATCAGGCCGACCTGATCTTCCGGCACATTGGCCGTCACCCATACTTCGCTGGTATCGACCAGGGTCATCAGCGGCGCGGTGGGATCGGTGATATTGCTGCCGGGTGCGGCCGTGGAGCTGGTGATCACGCCGTTGATCGGCGAGACCAGCGGCAGGGTGCCGGCGGTGCCGGCCGCCTTGCCGGCGCCCAGCGAAGCCAGCCGGGCCTGGGCCCGCTGGTTTTCGGCCAGCGCCTGGTTGTAGGCGCTCTGCGCCGCCTCCAGATCCTTGGTCGCGGCACCGCCGGCCTGCTGCACGCCCTGGGTGCGATCCAGGGTCTTGCGGGCCAGACTCAGCGCGTCGCCGGCCTTGGCCGCATCGGCATAGGCCTGATCCATGTCGCCGGAAGCCAGCAGGGCTAGCACCTGGCCCTTGCGGACGTGGTCGCCGACCTGCACGTTGACCTTCAGCACATGACCGGCCAGAGGCGCCATCACCTGGATGGTACGATTGGGCTGGGCTTCGATGATGGCCGGCACCGTGATCGCCTGGGCCGTGGCCTGATCGGCCACGGTGGCGATCTGCAGCCGCTGGCGCAAGGGCGAATCGGCCGGAATCGTGACCTTGTCATGGTCACGGACCAGCATCGGCGTCTGCGCCGCGGTGGCGGCATCGTGGGAATGCGAACAGGCCGTCAGCGACAGTCCGAGTGTCAGCGCGGCGCCGATCAAGGTGATCGGGGAGGATGGCAACGACTTCATGTGAGGGCCTTGCGGTAAGAGTCAGTAAATAAAACACATAGCACGTCGATTACAACCTGTGCGGCCTTTCACATGCCTGTCATGGGCCACGGGAGGCTGCCACACGGCGGGTATCAGCTCTGGATGTCCCCGTCCACGTAGTACCAGCGGCCATGTTCACGCACGAAATGGGCGATTTCATGAAGCCGCGACGCACTGCCGCCGTCGTAGCGCAGCCGGGCGATATATTCCACCGTGGCCTGGTCGCCGGCGCTGATATGCCGGCGCACCTGCAGGCCCAGCCAGGTCGGCTCGGGCTGCTGCTCGGCCAGTCGCAACTGGTCCGGACGGGTGCTCTTGTGCCAGCTGGCCAGCAGATAGTCTTCCAGCTTCAGCACGAAGGCGCTGTAGCGCGAGCGCATCAGCTGCTCGGCATCCGCGGCCGCACGACCTCGATGCAGGGGACCGCAGCAGGCGTCATAGTCCCGTTGGCTGCCGCAGGGGCAGGGCGTGGCAGGCTTGGGTGCAGGCAAGTGCTGTCTCTGGGCGGAAGTGGAAGGACAAAACCGGACCGCCCATCTTGACGGTTCCCGTCAGGGAAAGCCAATCCCTGCGGGTATCCGGCCGCCAGAGCCGACCCGGTCGCCCGAAGACCAGGGCGGCCAGACGCGGCGGCTCAGCGCAGTTTCAGCAGGGCGACCAGGGCCTGGCGGCGAGGCTCGGTCATGGTCCGCATCACCCGGATCACGGTCTGCTCATCCTCGGACAGCGTGGCATAGCCGCTGCGGGGCTCGGCGATCATGCCCTCGTCCGCTGCCGTACCGATCCGGCCCATCGCCAGCCAGTCCAGACTGCAATGGAATTCCTCGGCGATTTCGATCAGTCGGCCCAGTTCGGGCAAGGTCCGCCCGGTGAGCCACAGTCTGACCGTTTCGCGGGAGACGCCGAAACGCGTTGCCACAGCGGTGATCCGCCGCCGGTGCGGAGGTACGCCATGTTCATCGCAGGCCCGGCGCAGGCGGTCAGCAAAATCGGCATAGCGGATGGATTGCGTCATTGCGATATCCGGTCGGCATCACTCACCATGAATGCCAAACCAGTCTTGCAATCCCTGGCCGCCGAATTGGCAATTCTGTTTTGCTAGACAACCGTTGCTTGCCAGAGTACAGGGCGAGCCGGCCTCGCCCTGGAAGCCGGATGATCTTGGCCGGATCAGTGACGACCGTAATTGTCTTCGTAGCGCACGATATCATCTTCGCCCAGATAGCTGCCGGACTGGACTTCGATCATCTCCAGCGGCACCTTGCCGGGGTTGCGCATGCGGTGCCTGGCGCCCAGCGGAATATAGGTGCTCTGGTTCTCGCTGAGCAGAAAGACCTTGTCATCGCAGGTGATCTCGGCGGTACCCGACACCACGATCCAGTGCTCGGCGCGATGATGGTGCATCTGCAGACTCAGTGACGCTCCGGGCTTGACCACGATGCGCTTGACCTGGAAGCGCCGCCCGAATTCCAGCGAATCGTAGCTGCCCCAGGGCCGGTGCACGATGCGATGGAAGGCGTGCTCACTGCGGCCGGATGACTTCAGCTGATCGACGATCTTTTTGACATCCTGGGCAGCATCGCGGTGGGCGACCAAGGTCGCATCCGGGGTGGTGACCACCACCAGATCCTCGACCCCGAGGGTCGCTACCAGATGGCGCTCATGGCTGCGGACCAGGGTATTGCGGGTATCGATGGCCAGTACATCGCCGTCGAAACGGTTGCCGTTGTCGTCCTTTTCACCGGTCAGCCACAAGGCTGACCAGGAGCCGATATCGCTCCAGCCGCAGCTGACCGGCACGACCGCGGCATGATGGGTTTTTTCCATCACGGCATAGTCGATGGAGTCATCCGGCACCTTGGCAAAGCTGGTGGCATCCAGGCGGATAAAGTCCAGATCGGTTTTCGCCTCGGCAAAGGCGATCTCGACGGCTTCCAGCATGATCGGGTTGTGGGTACGCAATTCTTCGATATAGCGGTTGGCCTTGAACAGGAACATGCCGGAATTCCAGTCATAGCCGCCGTCTGCAAGATAACGGCTGGCTGTATCCAGGTCAGGCTTTTCGACAAATTGCGCGACCTTGAAACCATTCGTGCTGACGTTCTCGCCGCGCCGGATATAGCCGAAGCCGGTTTCCGGGCGGTCCGGGCGAATCCCGAAGGTGACCAGCAGGCCTTGTTCGGTCAGCGGCAAGGCCTGCTCCACGGCATGGCGGAAGGCCAGGGTATCGGCAATCAGGTGATCGGCAGGCAGCACCAGCAGCACGGCATCCGGATGGTTCTGCAAGGCATGCAGAGCTCCCAGCGCGATGGCTGGCGCGGTGTTGCGGGCCAATGGCTCCAGGATGATGGCTGAATCCTTGATGCCCAGTTCCTGTACCTGTTCGGCCGCCAGAAAGCGGTGATCCTCGCTGGCGACGATGATCGGCGCCACGGCACCGGGCAGTTTGGCCGCGCGGGCCAGAGTGTCCTGAAACAGGGTCTGCTCGCCGGCCAAGGCCAGGAACTGCTTGGGCAGATTCTTGCGGGATACCGGCCACAGCCGGGTGCCGCTGCCGCCACTGAGCACAAGTGGAATCAACATGGTGGATCTCAGCTCGAAGAGGGGATGGAAGCCATGACCTGGTCCAGATCATGTCGCCAATCGTCGATGTTATAGCGAAAACGCTGTTGCAGGGCCGTATTGTCCAGCACCGACCAGGCTGGCCGGCGGGCCGGAGTCGGGAACTGTTCAGTCGTGATCGCCTCGATACGCGGCAGGCGTGACAATCGGCCTTGCCGATGGGCCTGTTCGATCAGGGCCTGGGCAAAACCGTGCCAACTGGTCTGGCCCGAGGCGGTCAGATGCAGAATTCGATCCTGCAAAGAGAGCGCATTCGGCCAATGCCGCAGGGCCTGCAGGCTGGCATCGACGATGCGCCAGGTGCTGGTCGGGCTGCCGATCTGGTCGGCCACCACCTTCAGCTCATCGCGTTCGGCGGCCAGCCGCAGCATGGTGTTCAGGAAATTGCGGCCCCAGGGCGCATAGACCCAGGCGGTGCGGAAGATCAGATGATCCGCGCCGCTGGCGGTCAGGGCCTGTTCCCCGGCCAGCTTGCTGCGGCCATACACGCCCAGCGGACCGGTGGCATCGGTTTCCCGATAGGGGCGGCTGGCCTGGCCGTCGAACACGTAATCCGTGGAGTAATGGATGATGCGCGCGTGGTTGGTGGCGGCCCATTGCCCCAGCGCGCCGACGGCGCGGGCATTGACCGCCATCGCCAGAGCTTCTTCGCGCTCGGCCTGGTCCACCGCGGTATAGGCAGCGGCATTGATGATCAGTGCGGGCCGGATCCGGTCCAGCAGCGAGGGCAGGCTCTCGGGAAGCGTCAGGTCGGCGATTTCGGCCGCGCTGCCGTCATCCAGCCGACCATCCCGGCTGGCACAGACCAGCTCGTCCAGATCAGCCTGCAGTCGCCAGGTCCGACCCAGTTGGCCATTGGCACCCAGCAACAGGACCGGACCGCTCATGGCGCATACACCGGCAAGCGCTCGGGATCGATCTCGGCTAGCGCTTTGGCCTTGCGATCCTTGTCTGACAGCAGGGGGACGCTGAGGGGCCAGTCGATGGCCAGCTCGGCATCGTTCCACAGCACCCCGGCATCATGTGCCGGCAGATAGACTTCGGTGCACTGGTAACTGAAGATGGCCGACTCGGACAGCACGCAAAAGCCGTGGGCAAAGCCTTCCGGTATCCAGAAATGGCGATGATTGTCGGCGCTCAGCACCGCAGCGGCCCACTGGCCGAAGGTCGGCGAGCCACGGCGGATATCGACGGCGACATCATAGACTTCGCCTTCCAGCACGCTGACCAGTTTGCCCTGGGGGCGCGGCCACTGGTAATGCAGGCCGCGCAGCACGCCGTGGCTGGAGCGCGAGACATTCGACTGCACGAAGATCCGGTCGATGCCGACCTCGCGATAGGCGTCGGCGTTGTAGCTTTCGTAGAAAAAGCCGCGGCTGTCGCCAAAGACCTTGGGCTCGATGACGACGACACCGGGCAAGCGGGTCTCGATCACTTTCATGGTGCGTTTCCTTCCTGGGCCAGGCGTTGCAGATAGGCGCCGTAGCCGGTCTTGGCCAGCGGCGCGGCCAGTCGCAGCAGCTGCTCGGCATCGATCCAGCCCTGCAGATAGGCAATTTCCTCGGGACAGCAGACTTTCAGGCCTTGCCGGTTCTCGATGGTCTGGATATAGCTGCCGGCCTCCATCAGCGACTGGTGGGTGCCGGTATCCAGCCAGGCATAGCCGCGCCCCAGCTGTTCCAGTTGCAAGGAGCCGTCCTCGAGATAGATCCGGTTCAGATCGGTGATCTCCAGCTCGCCACGCGGCGAGGGGCGGATCTCGGCGGCGAAGTCGCAAGCCCGGTGGTCGTAGAAATACAGGCCGGTCACCGCGTAGTTGGACTTCGGTGCCGTCGGCTTCTCCTCCAGCCCGGTGACCTTGCCGGCCGCATCGAACTCGGCCACGCCATAGCGCTCAGGATCTTTGACCCAATAGCCGAACACGGTGGCGCCATACTCGCGGCTGGCGGCCCGCCGCAGGCGCTCGGTAAAGCCGCCGCCGTAGAAGATATTGTCGCCCAGCACCAGGCAGCTGGGCTGGTTGTCGACAAAGTCGCGGCCGATCACGAAAGCCTGGGCCAGGCCATCGGGACTGGGCTGCACCGCATAGCGGATATTCAGGCCCCACTGACTGCCGTCGCCCAGCAGGCGCTGGAACAAGGCCTGCTCATGCGGGGTATTGATCAGCAGGATGTCGCGAATGCCGGCCAGCATCAGGGTCGCCAGCGGGTAATAGATCATCGGTTTGTCGTACACCGGCAGCAGCTGCTTGCTGACCGCCTGGGTGATCGGATACAGCCGTGTGCCTGAACCGCCCGCCAGGATCAGACCTTTCTGCGTGCTCATTGGCCCAGGCGCTCCATCCGGTAGCTGCCGTCCAGTACCCGGCTGACCCAGTCCTGGTGACCCAGGTACCAGTCGACGGTGGCCGCCAGACCTTGCTCGAAGCTGTGGGCCGGTGTCCAGCCCAGCTCGCGGCGCAGCCGGGAAGCATCGATGGCATAACGACGGTCATGGCCGGGGCGGTCCTTGACGAATTGGATCTGCGATTCGCGGGGCTGGCCGTCGGCCCGCGGGCGGCGCTGATCCAGCAGCGCGCATACGGTCTTGACCACATCGATATTGGTCTTCTCGGCGTTGCCGCCGACGGTATAGGTTTCGCCAACCCGGCCGCCCTCCAGGACACGCTCGATCGCGCTGCAATGGTCTTCCACATACAACCAGTCGCGGATATTCAGGCCGTCGCCATAGACCGGCAGCGCCTCGCCGGCCAGCGCCTTGGCGATGATCAGCGGGATGAGTTTCTCCGGAAACTGGAAAGGACCGTAGTTGTTGGAGCAGTTGGTGGTCAGCGTGGGCAGACCGTAGGTGTGATGGAAGGCCCGCACCAGATGGTCCGAAGCCGCCTTGGAGGCGGAATAGGGCGAATTGGGCGCATACGGTGAGGTCTCGCTGAAATAGCCTTCAGCGCCCAGCGAGCCGTAGACCTCGTCGGTGGAGACATGCAGGAAACGGAAAGCGGCCGCTTCGGCGGCATCCAGCGTGCGCCAGTAGTCGCGGGTCGCTTCCAGCAGCCCGAGGGTACCGACCACATTGGTCTGCACGAACTCGGCCGGACCGTCGATGGAGCGGTCGACATGGGATTCGGCCGCGAAATTGAGGATGGCCTGCGGCTTGAATTCGGCCAGCAAGCGACCGACCAGGGCGCGGTCACCGATATCGCCCTGCATGAAATGGTGCCGCTCCGAACCCTTCAGGCTGGCAAGCGTGTCCAGATTGCCGGCATAGGTCAGCTTGTCCAGATTGACGATGCGTCGGCCGCGCGCCACGGCCCCCAAGACGAAGTTCGCACCGATAAAGCCTGCGCCGCCGGTGACCAGTAATGTGTTCATGCACTCTCCATGGATAGGCCGGCATTCAGGCGCCGCTGACACCTCCGGTGATCCTCGCCCCGGCCCGGATCCCGATGATAACGGTTTGAACGCCAAACGCGAGGCGCGGCACCGCGACATCCACGAGCTGGCGCCAACGGCGGACGCATGGCTTATCATGCGGATTCAACCCGTCGTTTTCGCGATCGCGCCACGGCGCACCAGCTTCAAGGATTTTGATGTCGGACTCCAGTCAGCACCGCCCCCAGGGTCTGGGTACCCGGGCCATCCATGCCGGTCAGCAGCCTGATCCGGCGACCGGGGCCATCATGACCCCGATCTACGCCACTTCGACCTATGTGCAGAGCAGCCCCGGCGTGCATCAGGGCTATGAATACTCGCGCAGCCAGAATCCGACGCGACAGGCCTACGAGGCCTGCATCGCCGATCTGGAAGGCGGCGTGGCCGGCTTTGCCTTCGCCTCCGGCCTGGCCGCCGCCGCGACGGCACTGGAACTGCTGGACAGCGGCAGTCACGTGATCGCGATGGATGACTTGTACGGCGGCAGCTACCGGCTGTTCGACAAGGTCCGTCGCCGTACTGCGGCCCTGGATTTCAGTTTTGTCGATCTCAATGATCTGGACGCCGTCGCCGCGGCGCTGACCCCGCAGACCCGGATGATCTGGGCCGAGACGCCGACCAATCCGATGCTTAAGCTGGTCGATCTGGCCGCCTTGAGCGTGTTTGCCCGCGAGCACGGCCTGATCCTCGTGGTCGACAACACCTTCTGCTCGCCGATGGTGCAGCGCCCGATCGAGCTGGGTGCCGACATCGTGCTGCATTCGGCGACCAAATACCTCAATGGCCACTCGGATATCGTCGGTGGCGTGCTGGTCGCGGCCGATGCCGAACTGGGCAAGCAGCTGGCCTTTCTGCAGAACTCGATCGGCGCCGTGGCGGGTCCCTTCGATGCCTTTCTGGCGATGCGCGGCCTGAAGACCCTGCATCTGCGGATGCGCGAGCACTGCGCCAGCGCGCTGAAGATCGCGCAGTGGCTGGAAGCGCATCCTGCCGTGGAGAAAGTGATCTACCCGGGCCTGCCCAGCCATCCCCAGCACGAACTGGCCAAGCGCCAGATGCAGGGCTTCGGCGGCATCGTCACCATCCGCATCAAGGGCGGTCTGGAAGCCTCGCGGCGCATGCTGGAGCAGACCCGGCTGTTCGCCCTGGCGGAATCGCTGGGCGGGGTCGAGAGCCTGATCGAGCATCCGGCGATCATGACCCATGCCTCGGTCCCTGCCGAGAAGCGGGCCGAGCTGGGCATCGATGACGGTCTGATCCGGCTGTCGGTCGGCGTCGAGGATGTCGAGGATCTGATCGCCGAACTGGACGCATGTCTGCGGTGAGTCCGACCTTGAGCTCATCCCGGGGCAGCCTGGCCTCGGCCTGGCAGGACCTCACCCGTGCCTGGGTGCGGCGCGAGGTCTGGATGACCCTGGGCTGGCAGGACATCAAGCAGCGTTATCGCCGCTCGATGCTGGGGCCGCTGTGGATCACCCTGACCATGCTGATCACGATCTGCGGCCTGGGTCCCCTGTACGGTCTGCTGTTTAAGCTGCCGGTGGCGGACTTCATTCCGTATCTGGCGATGGGCATCATCAGCTGGGGCCTGATCTCGAACCTGATTCTGGACGGTTGCCAGGTCTATGTGGGCTCCGAGCGACTGATCCGCTCGGTCAACCTGCCGATGAGCAGCTATGTGCTGCAGTCGCTGTATCGCAATCTGATCATTTTCGGCCACAACCTGCTGGCCTATGTGCCGGTGATGCTGTACTTCCATCTGCAGCCTCGCCTCAGCTGGCTGATGCTGCTGCCCGGCGTAGCGCTGACGATGCTGGCGGCCTTTCCGGCTGGGCTGCTGCTGGGCCTGTTCTGCGCCCGCTTCCGTGACATGCAGCAGATCGTGGCCAGTGTCCTGCAGCTGGTGTTCTTTCTGACTCCGGTATTCTGGAAGCCGCAGCTGCTGGGCCCGGAACGTTCCGGCTGGGTGGACTTGAATCCGCTGTATCCCTTTGTGGAAATCCTGCGCGAGCCCATCTACCACGGCGTGCCGTCGCCGCACACCTATGCCGCGGTCGGCGGCATGATCGTGCTGCTGTATGCCATCGCCTGGCCCTTGTTTGCGCGCTGCCATCGCCGCATCGCTTTCTGGGTGTAAGTCATGAGCCTGATCCGTCTTGAACACTGCGGGCTGGCCTTGCCGGTCTATGGCGCCTCCAACCAGTCGCTGAAGAAGACCGCGCTGGCCGCCGTCAGCGGCGGCCGGCTGGCGGCGGCCAGTCGCCACGTCACCGTGGTCCAGGCCTTGCAGGATGTCAGCCTGGAACTGCGTGAAGGCGACCGGCTGGGCATCGAAGGGCACAACGGGGCCGGCAAGACCTCGTTGCTGCGGATGCTGGCCGGCGTCTATGCGCCGACCAGCGGCCGCTTGACGGTGGAAGGAACGGTGACCAGCCTGATCGATGTCACCCTGGGCATGGACCATGAAGCCACCGGCTATGAAAACATGCTGATCCGGGGCTTGATCCTGGGCCTGAGCCGGCCGCAGATCCTGGCACTGAGACCGTCCATCGCCGAGTTTTCCGGCTTGGGTGATTATCTGGACATGCCGGTGCGGACCTATTCCAGCGGCATGGTGCTGCGCCTGGCGTTCTCCACGGTCACGGCGGTGCAGCCCGAAATCCTGCTGATGGACGAATGGCTGAGCGTCGGCGATGCCGACTTTGTGGAGCGGGCCGAAGATCGACTGCAGCAGATCGTGCGCCAGGCCAGCATTCTGGTCCTGGCTTCGCATCAGCCGGCCACCCTGGACAAGCTGTGCAATCGCCGCATCCATCTGCAGCATGGCCGGCTGCAGGAACCGGCGGCTTTCGGGAACGGTTGAAGCGGGAGTCCTGGAAGCAGGACCCGCGGTCGCATCAAACACGAAGGCCGCGAGCGGGTGCCCACGGCCTTCGTCATGTCCGGGCCGCCATCAGGCCGGCCCGGCGAGGTGCAGCTGGACTCAGCCGTCGATGGCGGCGCTCAGTTCCGGCACCAGCTTGAACAGATCGCCGACCAGACCGAAGTCGGCCACTTCGAAGATCGGCGCTTCGGCATCGGCATTGATCGCCACGATGGTGCCGGCGTCCTTGATGCCGGTCAGATGCTGGATGGCGCCCGAGATACCGATGGCGATATACAGCTCCGGTGCGATGATCTTGCCGGTCTGGCCGACCTGCATGTCCGAAGGCACGTAGCCTGCATCCACGGCGGCGCGCGAGGCGCCGACGCCTGCACCGATCTTGTCGGCGAAGTCATAGACCAGCTTGAAGTTCTCGGCCGAGCCGACGCCGCGACCGCCGGAGACCACCTTGGCGGCACTCTGCAGGTCAGGACGATCGCTTTCGCCGCTGTCCAGCCCGATATAGCGGGTGTGGCTCGGCAGGGCGACGTCCACCGACACGGCTTCGACAGGGGCCGAGCCGCCGCCGGGCGCGGCCTGCCACGAGGCGGAACGGACCGTGGCGACCACGATGCGATCGCTGGGGGCTTCAACCGTGATGATGGCGTTGCCGGCATAGACCGGGCGCTTGAACACGTGGGCGGACTCCACGCTCATCAGATCGCTGATCTGGGCCACGCCGAGCAGGGCGGCGACGCGGGGAGCCACATCCTTGCCGAAGGTGGTGGAGGCGATCAGCAGATGACTGTAGCCTTCGGCCAGCCTGGCGATCTGCGGGGCCAGCACGGCCGCCAGCGGCTGTGCGTTTTCGGCGCGAGCCACGGTCAGCACGCGGCTGACGCCGCTGATGGTCGCGGCTTCGGCGGCGATGGCCTCGACCTGGTCGGCCAGCACCAGCACGTCGATGGCTTCGGGCTTGATGGCGGCAGCGGCACTGATGGCGCGCGCGGTGGCCGGGTTCAGTTTGCCGGCATGGTGTTCGGCGATGACGAGAATCTTGCTCATGATCGTATGCTCTCCTGCGGCCTGCTCAGAGCAGACCCTTCTGCTTCAGCGCGGCCACCAGTTCGGCGGCATCCTTGACGATGACACCCTTGCCGCGCTTGGCGGGGGCTTCGTAGCTGGAGACCTTCAGCGCAGGGGTGACATCCACGCCCAGTGCGGCCAGTTCCAGCACCTCGATCGGCTTGGCCTTGGCCTTCATGATGTCCGGCAGCTTGATAAAGCGCGGCTCGTTCAGGCGCAGGTCGGCGGTGATCACGGCCGGCAGCTCGGCTTCGATGGTTTCCAGGCCGGCATCGACCTCGCGGGTGACCTTGGCCTTGCCGGCTTCGATCTCCAGCTTGCTGGCGAAGGTCGCCTGCGGACGGTCCCACAAGGCGGCCAGCATCTGGCCGGTCTGGTTGGCATCGTCGTCGATGGCCTGCTTGCCCAGCAGCACCAGATCCGGCTGTTCCTTTTCGATCAGCTTCAGGAACACGCGGGCGGCGCCCAGCGGCTCGACGGCTTCGCTGGTGCTGACATGGATGGCGCGATTGGCGCCCATGGCCAGACCGTTGCGCAAATGGGCGGTCAGGTCGGCCGGGCCGATCCCCACCACCACCACTTCGGTGGCCACGCCCTTTTCACGCAGGCGCAGCGCCTCTTCCAGGGCGATGTCGTCGAAGGGGTTGGCCGAGAGCTTGACGCCATCGGTGACAATTCCCGTGCCATCAGGCTTGACCTGGATGCGGACGTTGTAGTCCACAACGCGCTTGTAGCCGACCAGAATCTTCATGGGTGCATCCTTAAGTTCAATGGATCCCGCAGGACAAAGGGCGAATCATCGCAGAGTCCTGCATTGTAGCCAAAAATTCAAACAAGTGTTTGAGTCCTGTCTTGATCTGTTTCCGGAGCTGGTTCAGGCCTGCGGCGGGGCCCAGTGCATCCGGATGGCCTGCAGCTGCCGTGGCAGGCCGCGGGTCAGCGGCCGCGGGGTGGCGGGGGCCTGAAAGCCGCAGCGCTGATACAGCGCCATCGCTCGCGGGTTGTCCACCAGTACGTCCAGCACCAGCTCCTGGCCGGGGTGAGCCGGCAGCATGCCCTGCTGCAAGGCATGGGCAAACAGCTGCCGGAACAGACCGCGGCTACGCCAGGCCGGTGCCGTCGCACAATGCGCCAGCAAGGTCTGCGAGCGCTTCGGCGGTGGAATCTCCTTTTCCAGGCGGAGGCCGCGCATCATGATGCCCAAGGCGGCGGACAGACCGAAGTGACGGATAAACGCATGGGCGATCAGCGGATTGTCCGACCACTGGACCCGCCCGTCCTGCGCGGCGATCACGGCGACGATGTCATCACCGGCGACGGCCACAAGATGCCGGCGCCAGCTGAAATGACCGCGGGGCCAGGCGATGATCCGCTGCAGAAAGGCGATGCAGCCGGCGGCGTCGGTGCCCAGCAGATACTGGAACTCGGCCTCGCCCGAGGCATAGACCAGGGGCGCCAGCGCGGCGGCATCCTCGGCCCGGGCCGGGCGGCAGATCACTTCGATATCGGGCGATGTCGGCATCAGCTGCGGCCGTTGAGGCGGGCCAGCACGGCGATGGTGGCATCGATCTGTTCCACCGTATGCGTGCTGCAGATAAAGAAACGCAGCCGCGCGGCCTTTTCCTCGACGGCGGGATAGAAGATCGGCTGGGCATTGATGCCGGCCTCGAACAATGCATTCGACCACTGCGCCGCCTTCAGCGAGCTGCCGGTGATCACCGGAATCACCGCATAACCGGCACTGTGACCGGTATCCAGACCAGCGGCCTGGGCCTGCTTCAGAAAATAACGGCCTCGCTCGCGCAGGCGGGCGACCCGCTCCGGACCGGCCAGCATGCGCTGCAGAGAGGCCAGTGACGCGGCCGCCAGCGCCGGTGACAGGCCGACGCTGTAAAGAAAGCCGGGCGCAAAGTGGCGCAGCAAGTCGATCAGCGGCTGGCTGCCGGCGATATAGCCGCCGCAACCGCCCAGGGTCTTGCTCATGGTGCCCATCCAGATATCGACTTCGCGGCTGTCGATGCCGGCATGTTCGGCAATGCCGCGGCCGGTGGCACCCAGCACGCCCAGTGAATGGGCCTCATCGACCATCAGAAAGGCGCCATGCCGGCGCTTGATCTCGATAAAGCGTTCCAGCTCGGGATAATCGCCATCCATGCTGTACAGGCCTTCGATGGCGATCAGCACCCGCTGGTACTCGCCACGGACCCGGCTCAGCAACTCGTCCAGCGCCGCCCAGTCATTGTGCGGAAAGCTCAGCCGCTTGGCGCCGCTGAGCTGGGCACCCTGGACAATGCTGTTGTGGGCCAGGGCGTCATGCACGATCAGATCATTCGGCCCGAACAGATAGCCGATCACGGTCACATTGGTGGCATGGCCGCTGACCAGGGCCAGCGCATCGTCGACGCCGTAACAGCTGGCCAGGGCCTGTTCCAGTTCGCGCTGCACCGGTCTCTCGCCGGCCACCATTCGGCTGGCCGAGGCCGAGGTGCCGTAACGGTCGATGGCCGCCTTGGCGGCGGCGTTGACCTCGGCGGCTCCGGAGCTGCCCAGATAGTTGTAGCTGGCGAAATTGATATAGGAACGGCCCTCGATCACCGTGGTGTCGCCGGCCTGGCCGTCATGGACCCGGAAAAAGGGTGATTCGATATCCAGCCGGTTGCGCATTTCCTGCATGGCCAGCATCTGCTGGTAGGCCGGCAAGGTCTCGAACCGGGCCAGTTCCGGCTTGAGTCCGCCGGTACTGCGGGGCGCGCCGCTCAGGCTGGCGGTCTTGCGCTGGTCTTCCTGCCTGCCGGCACGATCGATCTGCCGCTGCAATGCCTTGGCCGCCAGTTGCTGGCGGAATTGCTCACCGATACCCATCTTTAGCCACAGCCTTTCAACGAACCTGAACGGCTATATTAAACCCAGCACCAGGATTCAGGTTGCTTCAACAGCGCGGCAGCCAGCTGATAGTTCATTTCATGGCTGGGACGATGAGCCTCGATGCGGCCGAGCAAGGGCGCACCCAGCAAGGCCAGATCACCTACCATGTCCAGCACCCGATGCCGCACGAACTCAGCCGGCAGGCGCATGCCGCCATGCACCGAGCCGCCGATGATGGTGGCCGTGCACGAGGGACGAGCGCCGCGCAGGATCGGCACACCCTTGAGAAATCCGCCGGCAATCGCCGGAATCGCCCATTTCAGTCGCCCGTAAGAGCGTGAAGGGGCGATATCCCGGGCAAAGCTGGTCGGCGTCAGATCACCTTCCCAGCACATCTGGCCGAAGCCCTTCAGATCATTGCGGACTTGCAGCTGATAACTGTCGTGCGGCGCGATCGAGGTATAGCGATTGTCGCCATCACCGACTCGCAGCGGCCGCAGAATCTTGATAAAGCGCTTGGGCACGGCGAAGGCCTGACGGCCGGCATCCCGCAAAAGCTGGATCCAGGGCAGGGCGCTGCCGTCAAGGATCGGCACTTCCTCGGCATCCAGGGTGACCCGTGCATGATCGATTTCGCAGGCCAGCAGGGCTGCCAGCAGATGCTCGGTGGTCCGCACCCGCAGTCCATCAGGGGTCTGCAGGGCGGTGCACAGCGGCTGGGCCAGGCGCAGTCCGGGCTCGGCCTTCAACTCACCCAGCAGGGTTGTCCCCCGCATGCGCCGGAACACGATGCCATGTCCCAGCGGCGCGGGATCGATCTGCAGGCGCACCTTGCGGCCCGTATGCAGGCCGTGACCGTCGACGCTGACCGCGCGGGCCAGCGTCCCCTGATCATCGGACCAGCCGGTCACGGCCGTCACGGAGCGACGGTCTCGATCGGTTCGACCGCTTCCTCGCCAGGCACGTCCAGCGCATGCTGGGCGGCCAGGGCGGCGATCTGGGCCTCCATCGCATTGGCCGGCGCCGGCTCCTGTTCGTCGCCACGTACCGACTTCAGGATCTTCTGGGCCAGGGTATGCACGGTAGCGCCTTCGGCCAGCAGCATCACCGACAGCTTGACCTCGAAGCGCTCTTCGACGGCCATCGCCAGCTCCATGCCCATCAGCGAATCCATGCCCAGTTCCAGCACCGACTGGTGACTTTCGATCTTGGCCGGCGGCAGATGCAGAATCCGGGCGATTTCAGCACGCAGGGTTTCGGTCACCCGTTCCAGGGCCTGTTCGGGTTTGGCCGCCAGCAGTTCCTCGCGCAGGCTTTCGCCTCCGCCATGCGTGGCGTCCTGACCATCCTTGCGGCTGACTTCGGCAAACCGCGCCGAACGGGCGCCCGGCATCACCCGGCTGATCGCGGCCCAGTCCAGCCACAGCACGGCTTCGCCGGCACGGCCTTGATGCAGGACCTGCTCCAGCGCGGCCATGGCCTCGTCGGAGGTGATCGAGCGACCGCCGATACGCGCCTGGATCGATTCGCGGGTCTGGCTGTTGCGGGCCAGGAAGCCGACATCTTCCAGCGGGCCCCAGGCCATGAAACTGGACGCCAGGCCCTGGCTGCGGCGCAGCAGGGTCAGCGATTCCAGATAGGCATTGGCGGCCACATAGTTGGACTGGCCGGGGTTGCCCAGGAAGGTGGTGGCCGAGGAATAGACCACGAAGAAATCCAGGCCCAGGCCACGGGTGGCCTGATGCAGATTCCAGGCACCGGCCACCTTGGGCGCCAGTACCTGGCGGAAGGCTTCGTCATCCAGATTGGTCAGCAGACCGTCGGCCAGGACCATGGCCGAATGCACCAGACCCTTCAACGGGGCTTCGGGGCGATCGATACGGCTGATCAGGGCCTGCACCGAGGCGGCCTCGGTCAGATCGCAGCTTTCCACCTGCACCTCGATGCCGGCCAGCTGCCACATCCGGGTTTCGTGCTGCAGCTCCGGACTGAGCCTGGCGCTGCGGCTGGCCAGCACGATATGGCGGGCGCCGCGGCTGACCAGCCAGCGGGCGGTGGCAAAGCCCAGACCGCTGGTACCACCCATCACCAGATAGCTGGCTGCCGCCGGCAAAGCCATCTCCTGGCTTTCCAGCTGTTCCGGTGCCGGCGCACCTTCGGGGAAGGTCAGCAGGATCTTGCCGATCTGGCGGGCCTGCTGCATATAGCGGAAAGCGTCCTGGGCCTGGTCGGCGCGGAAGGCACGATAAGGCAGCGGGCTCAGCTGACGGTCGGCCAGCAACTGCATGACTTCGGCAAACAGGCGGGCGGTCAGTTCCGGATGCACGCCCATCAGCTGGTCGGCGTCGATGCCGAAATAGCTGATGTTGTTGCGGAACGGACGCAGGCCCAGCGAGGTGTTCTCGTAGAAGTCGCGCTTGCCCAGTTCCAGGAAGCGGCCGAAGGGGCGCAGCACATCGATGCTGCGGACCATGGCTTCACCGGCCAGCGAGTTCAGCACGATGTCGATGCCCTTGCCGTGGGTCAGGCGCAGGATCTCGTCGGCGAACAGCAGACTGCGTGAATCCAGCACATGGTCGGCCCCCAGCAGGCGAACGAATTCGCGCTTCTCCGGGCTGCCGGCGGTGGCGAAGACTTCGGCGCCCAGATGCTTGGCCAGCTGGATGGCGGCAATACCGACACCGCCGGCGCCACCGTGGATCAGCACCTTTTCGCCGGGTCGCAGACGGCCCAGCTCATGCAGGGCGTAATAAGCGGTGAAGAAGGTGGACGGAATCGTCGCCGCCGCCTCGAAGCCGAGGCTGGCCGGCTTGTGGCAGACCGCCGAGGCCGGCGTGCGGACGCGGCTGGCGTAGCAGGCCGGGGCAAAACCGACCACGGCATCGCCGATGCGGTAGCCCTGGACGTCACGGCCCAGCCGCCGGATATGGCCGGACAGTTCCATGCCGATGGTCGGGCCGGCAAAACCGTTTTCGACGGCCTCGTCCGACAGCAGACCCATGGCATACATCACGTCGCGGAAATTCAGACCGACGGCGATGGGCTCGATTTCCACTTCGTCCGGTGCCAGCTCGCGCTCAGGCAGGCTCTGCCATTGCAGATTGCGCAGCGAGCCCGGGGCCTCGAAGCCCAGCACGCTGGGCGGTCGGGTGCCGGCGCTTTCGCGCTGGCGGGCCTCGATGGTGGCGGCATGGCGCATGCGGGCGACATACCGGCCATGGGCGGACAGCACGACTTCATCTTCGCCGGTATCGGCCAGACACTCGCCCAGCAAGGCGGCCACCGGATCCGTCACTTCCGGCAGGATATCCAGCAGCCGGGTATTGAAGGCCGACTGCTCGTTCATCAGCACCCGGCCCAGGCCCCAGGTCGAAGCCTGTTCGGGGCGGATCTGGTCAGGCCTGATCTGTTCAGAGTGCACCTGATGGGCGTCTGCCGGCAGCTCCAGCGCAGCGCCGCCACGGGTGACGACCCACAGTTGCAGCGAACGCTCGGCGGTGACGGGGGGCAGCGCACGCGCCAGCCGGGCCAGTCCGACCGGACCGGCTTCCTGGCGGGCCATGATGGTGGCACCGTCGGTATCGGCCTCGGCGGTCCACAGACTGCCGGCCAGATAGATCAGTTGCGCCGGGGCGGCATTGACCGGCAGGGCCGACAAGGCGGTGGCGGCATCGGCGGCGGCACATTGCACCGCCGTTTGTCCCTGTTCGCGCAGGGCGTCCGCGATGGCGGCACCGAACTGTGCGGCCTCGCCCTGGTCGGCATCCGGTACCAGCAGCAGCCATGACCGCCCGGTGGCGGGAGCGGAGGCCGGCTCGATCCAGGGTTGCCGGGCATAGACCAGCACCGGCTCGCCTTCCAGCGCGTTTTCGCTTTCGCTCAGATGACCGCAGGCTTCGAAGCCGGCCTGTTGCAGCCAGTTTTCGATCAGTGCGGGATCCGGCAGGGCGACGGCGCCGCTCTCGGCACCGAACACGATGTCCTGTAGACGGCCGGACTGGGCCTCGGCCAGCAGCAGACTGCCCCCAGGGACCAGCCAGCCGCGCAAGGCCGCCAGCAGATTACCGGCGGCGGCCACGCCGGTCAGCAGATGGTGACTGATGATCAGGTCGAATTCGGCATTCCGGCCACTGGCCAGACTCAGTTGCGGCGTTTCGGCCAGGCTCAGGGTGGCGGTGTCCAGCAGCGGATAGGCCGAGTCATCGAAGGCCGCCAGCTGCTCGTCGGTTCCGGCCAGTACGTAATCGCAGGCGGCCTGGATTCGTGGATGGGCCGGCCGCGGCAGATGCGATTCCGGTGCCATGATTTCCAGCACCCGCAGCGGGCGCGGCCCGTTCCAGCCGGCGATCAGCGCTTCGATCGCGGCCTGCTGCAGAGCATGGGCATAAGCCCAGGTCGGCGAGCTGTCGTAGTAGTGATCGACCAGGCTGCTGCGGCTGGCGGCCAGCAACTTGGCAGGGGCCAGCTCGCCGCGCAGCAGGGCCGGCAGGGCGGCACCGCAATGGGCGATCAGGGCCAGCTCGGCCGCATGGGCCGGCGACAAGGCCAGCAGGCTGCGCCACAGTTCTTCGATCGGCGGCAGTTCCTCCGTGCCCCACCGCAGCTGATCACCGTCGCGGACCAGCACCTGATCCTGCAGCAGCATATCGACCAGACGGGCGGCAAGCGCCTTCTGTTCAGGCACGATCTCGCCGTCGCCATCCAGCAGATGCACGGCATCGATGGCACGACGGGCATAGGCGGCGGCCAGCACGTCGAGCAAGGGCATCATTTCCTCGCGATGGACCTGGCGCAAAGCCTGATCTTCGCGATGTTCCAGCCGGGCCGAAGCCTGTACCAGCAGATCATGCGGCAGCGGCAACTGCTCGCTGCCGGCGGCGGCGAAGCGGGCACGGGGCACCGCCTCGAATACATAGCGATCCGGCGGTGCATGGCGACGACCGCTGAGATCAGCTCGGCGGAAACGGCACTGGCTGATCTGGGCGATGATGACGCCGTCGGCATCCAGATAGGTGAAGGCCGCAAGCACCGAATGCGGGCTGCGCCGCAGAATGCTGACCCGGACCTGAGCGACGGGTTGACCCCGGCCCAGATAATCGACCCGTCCCATCTGCACCGGCACATAGGCGGCATGGTCATCGCTGTCATCGGCCAGCAAGGCCAGCAAGGGGTGGAAGCCCCCGTCCATCATGGCCGGATGGAACAGGTAATCGCCCAGATGTGGCTGGACGCTGTCCGGCAGCTTCAGCTCGGCCAGGGCTTCCTGGTCATCGATGCGGACCGACTGGATCCAGCGGAAGCCATCACCGAAGGCCAGACCCAGCTGCGCGGCCTGCTGATACAGCTCGGCACCCTCGATCGGCGGCCGGGACTGCAGCCGGGCCAGGCTGGCCAGATCGTAGCGGCTGCCGGGCTTCAGTGCCGGTCCATTGGCCAGCAGCCGACCGGTGACATTCAATACCCACGGCTCGGCCGACATTCGCGCCCGCGTCTCGATGCTGAAGCCCGAGGTACGCGGATCCAGGGTCAGCCGGAACAGCTTGGCTTGCTGCGGCTGGAAGCTGACGGGCGCACGGATTTCCAGGTTTTCCAGGGCGACGGCCTCGGTGCCGAAGCGGATCCGCGCGGCGGCCAAGGCGATTTCGGCATAGCCGGTACCGGGGAACACCACTGCGCCATTGACCACGTGATCGGCAAGCAAGGGCAGCTTGACTGGATCGATCTGGTTTTCCCAGGCGTAGTCGGCGTCCTTCAGGCGATAACCCAGCAGCGGGTGTTCGCGGTGACGGTAGACCAGATCATAGCCTTCGGCCGTGGCCGGCAACTGGTAGTGCTCGCGTTGCCAGGGGTAATGCGGCAGCGCGCTGGCCGGCAGCAGGGCCGTGGTGCCGTAGCTGCGGGCCGGATCCAGGCTGGCGCCGTTGGCGATGATCGCAGCCCAGGCGCGATGCAAGGCCTCGGTCGTGTCGTGGCCGCGTTTCAGGGTCGGCAGCACGCGGCCGGACACCTTGGCTTCTTCCAGCTGCTGGCTGACATAGCTGCGCAGAATGGAATGCGGCCCCACTTCCAGAAACAGGCGATAGCCGGCATCGATCAGGCAGGCACTGGCCTGATCGAACGCGACCGGCTCGCGAATATTGCGCCACCAGTATTCGGCATCCAGTTCGGGCCCGGCCAGTTCGGTCCCGGTGACGGCCGACACAAAGGTCCGCGAGGCCGGACCCGGCTTGAGGCTGGCCAGCTGACCCAGCACCTCCTCACGGATGCCGTCCATCTGACGGCTGTGAAAGGCGTAATCCAGATTCAACAACTGACACAGCCCGCCATCGGCCTTGACCCGGTCACGGATCTGCTCCAACGCGGATTGACTGCCGGCCAGAGTGACCGCGCGCGGGCTGTTGGTACCGGCGATTTCGACATCATCCGCCAGCCCCAGTTCGGCGATCAGGGCCAGCACGGCCTCCTTGCCGAGGCCGACGGCCGCCATCCGGCCCATGCCCCGAGTCTTGCCCTGAGCGATGCTGCGACGCTTGATGACGGTGATGGCCTGTTCCAGGCTCAAGGCGCCGCAGGCCCAGGCAGCGGCGATTTCGCCGACGCTGTGGCCATAGCAGGCGTCGTAGATCAGGCCTTGCTGTTCCAGCACCTTGACCATGCCGTACTGCATGGCGAAAAGGATGGGCTGGGCATGCTCGGTGGCCGCCAGCCAATCCTCGTCGACGCCGGCCTGCATCGCGGCCAGCAGCGAGGAGCTGCCGTCTTGGCACCACAGCCGGTCGAAATCTTCCACGGCGGCTCGATACACCGGGTCCTGGGCCAGCAACTGCTTGCCCATGCCGGCCCACTGCGAACCATTGCCCGAGAAGATCAGCGCCAGCTTGCCGGCCGAGACCGGCGCGTCGCCGCGGACCAGATGATCGGCCTTGTGGCCTTCAGCCAGGCGTTCCAGTGCGGTCAGCCCCTCTTCGACCCGGTCAGGGGTGAGCACGGCCCGATAGTTCAGCCACTGCCGCTTGCGGGCAATGCTTGCGGCCAGGGCCGACCAGTCCATGCCGCTTTCGAGACGCTGCTTGCATTCCAGCGCCAGCGCCTGCAGGGCGGCTTCCGAACGCGCACTGAGAATCAGCGGTGCCAGCTCGGTCGTGTTTGTGTTCGTGGCGGGCGGCGCCGCAGGCGCGGGCCGGGGCGGTGCCTCCTGCACGATCACATGGGCATTGGTGCCGCCGAAGCCGAAGGAATTGATGCCCATCACCAACGGCAGGGCGCTCTGCAGCGGGGTGTAGCGATCGACGACCTGCAGGCCGCTGCGAACAAAGTCGATATTCGGATTAGGTGTCTTGAAGTGGATCGAGGCCGGCACGGCCCGGTGCTTCAGACTGAGTACGGCCTTGATGAGCCCCGCCATGCCCGAGGCGGTTTCCAGATGGCCCAGATTGGTCTTGGCCGAGCCGATCAGCAGCGGCTGGTCCTTGGGCCGGCGCTGGCCGATGATTTCGGCCAGCGCGCGGGCCTCGACCGGATCGCCGACGGCGGTACCCGTGCCATGGGCCTCGATATAGTCCAGTTGCTCCGGGCTGATACCGGCACGCTGATACACCGCCTCCAGCAGGGCGCCCTGGGTATCGCTGGTCGGCACATTGATGCCGCCCTGGGAATGGCCGTCCGAGTTCACCCCCGAGCCCATGATCACGGCATGGATCTCGTCACCGTCGGCAAGGGCCTGCTCCAGATCCTTCAGCAGGACCAGGGCGCCACCTTCGGCGCGGACATAACCGTCACCCGAGGCATCGAAGGCGCGACAACGACCGGTCGGCGACAACATCGAGGCCTTGGAAAAGCCGACAAAGGGGAAGGGATGCAGCAGCAGGTTGACGCCACCCGCCAGGGCGGTGGTGGCATCGCCGCTCTGGATCGCGTTGCAGGCCTGATGCAAGGCTACCAGGGACGATGAGCAGGCCGTGTCGATCGACATGCTGGGGCCACGCAGATCGTACAGGTAGGAAATACGGTTCGAGGCAATGCTGGCGGTATTGCCGGTGGCCGAATAGGCATCGATGATATTCAGATCATCGACGGTACGATCACCGTAGTCGCCACTGGCCACGCCGACGAAAACGGCGTAGTCGCTGCCGGCCATCTCGGCGGGTGTCTTGCCCGAGTGTTCGAAGGTCTCCCAGGCCAGCTCCAGCAGCAATCGCTGCTGCGGGTCCATATGTGCGGCTTCACGCGGAGAAATACCGAAGAAGGCCGCATCAAAGCCCATCACCTGATCCAGCACGCCGGCGGCAAAGGTGTAGCTTTTGCCGGGCTCCTGCTTGGACGGGTGCTGATAGAACTCGGTGCCGAAGCGCGTCGGCGGTACCTGGGTGACAGCGTCGGTCTCGGCGACCAGCAGGTTCCAGTAATCTTCAGGCGTAGCTACACCGCCGGGAAAACGGCAGGCCATACCAATAATTGCAACGGGCTTACTCATTCTTTAATGCTCGGACCTGCGACGTCTATACCAGCGTCATGGGGTAGGAGGGGGATCATAAGGAGGATGGTGAAGCTGAGGCCTGAACCAGTGCTGCCCCAAGCTCACAGGCGTTCAGGTTGCGACGGTGGGGGCCGGCCGCAGCCTTGCTGTGCCAGATAAAATAGTCTGTCACGGATTGCGGCTTGCCCAGACGGGCGAACAGATCGGGCAAGGCAGGCACGTGGTCTCCATAGAAGCAAACGACGGAGGGACGGCTGCGCCGTTGCAGATACTCCAGCAAATCCCCGATCATGGCATCGGCATTCGCAAGATGTCGCAGATACGCCGCAAGATCATTAAGGCGCCCCCCTTCTCCGAAAGCATGATAACGACTGGACTCATTCGGGGATACCTGCTCCAGATGCAAGGGGCCGTGGTTCTCCATGGTGACCGCCATCACGAAGGCCGGCTTGCCGGCAGACTCGGCCTGTTCGAGCTGCGCCATGATCCTGGCCGTCACCGCCCGATCACCGACATAGGGGCCTTGCCGGTCTTCTGCCGAGAAGGCCTTGATATCGATAAACTGCTGAAACTTCAGGCAGGACATGACCCGGTCGCGCCCGAAGAAATCGGCGTGGTACGGGTGCACAAAGCAGGTCCGATAACCTTGATCCAGGTACCAGCCTGCCAGGCTGGGCACTGGATGCCTCACAAAGGCATAGGGGTAATAACAGGCATATCCCTGGGCGGTGGTGGCCAGGCCGGACAGCACTGCAAATTCGGTGCGCATGGTATTGGCACCGAAGGCCGGCACGCTGAGGTCGCCATACGATATGGCTTCGCGCCGGGCCCGGTCAAAGTGCCGCAACAGATCGGAATTCACCTCGGGTCCCAGGCGGCGCGCATCGAAAAAGGATTCGCTCTGGATCAGGATCACATCAGGCCGGACCGTGTCATCCGCCATATCAGCCGATGGCGGCGAGGCAAACGGTCCGTGCTGCAGTGCATGCTGCAGCTGCTGCGCTGTCGCCGGGCGCAGCCCGTTCAATAGCCCGGCATAAAAACTGGCGAAAAATCCCAGTCGGAGCTGATCGGGTATCGGCTCAAGCTGCAAGCGCAGGCAACGCGCCAGCGGTAGCATCAGCAGGCTGACCAGCAGCAAAGCAAGCAAGGCATCAAGGCGGAAACGGGCCGGCTGGGCATGATCCAGGGCGAAGCCAAGGCACAGGATCAGCACCACCAGCACCGTGCGCCACCAGGAGCTGCCGCCCACAAAGGGGAAATACAGCCGGGGGTAACGGATCAGCTGCCGACTCAAAAACAGGTCACTGAAGACCAGCGGCTCCTGCAGCGCATCGACCTTGGCATTGCTGACAAAGACCACCAACGCTGCCATGGCGATGCTCAATACCACCGAAAAACCGATGCGTCCGGTAGCGGCCAGCAGCAGTGCATAGATCTGCGCCGTGGCCAGTGCGTGCAGCAGCAGGCCCACCACCGGCTGCCGCCAGGGCAGGGCCGAGCCGGGACGGGCGCGCGTATCCGAGACAAAGGACAACAGCAGCGCCAACAGATAACCCAGCAGGACAAGCACCACCTTCAGAGGCTCTTGGCCGGGGCCAGCGACAGCCGTTCCAGTATCCAGTCTGCCATTTTGGGCGGCAGCATATTGAGCCAGCGAATGCCCTCGGCCAGCAGGCGCGGAAACATGATTTCGGCCGCACCGGCGCGCAATCTGCACTGGATCAGCGCCGCGGCGCGCTCCGGCGTCCACAGAAACGGCTTTTCGCCGGGGAATACATCACTCATCGCGGTCTTTACGAAGCCTGGGTAAACCAGGCACAAGCTTAGGCCATCTTTGGCTAACAGGGGACGTACCGAATCACCCCAGGCCCGCAGCGCGGCCTTGCTTGCGCAATAGGCTGGCGAAACGGCCATGCCTCGAAAAGCGGCCAGGGAACTGATCAGCACGACCTGGCCACGTTTGCGTGCCCGCATCAGCTCGATGGTCGGCAAAGCCGTATGCAGGCTGCCATACAGGTTGGTATCAATCACCGCGCGGCTGCGGGCCAGGTCTTCCCAGTCCGCATCGTCGGACAAGGTACTGGCCACCCCCGCATTGGCGATCAGCAGATCGATGGGGTGGGCACGGTCAAACTCCGTCAGCCAGGCCGCCAATGGAGCGGCCTGCGTCGCCACATCAAAGCGGCCCGTGACTACAGGGGCACCGCGCTGGCGACACAGCTCGGCCGTGATCGCCAGCCGCTCGGCATCGCGACCGACCAATCCCAGCACCGTCTCCGGCGCAGCATAAGCCAAAGCCAGCGCCTGTCCCAGACCGGCACTGGCACCGGTGATCACCACGTTCCGCGGAAGCTCACGCATCATCGGCCTCCAGTCGCTTGATGATGGCCGGAATCGCCATCTCAATGCCGGTCTTGGAGTAAAAGTCACCATTGATCTGGGTGTGATGCACAACATAGTCCAGAAAAGCGTAGTAAAGCCCCATATCCGGGGGCTCGCCACCCAACCAGAAATCATCCAGCGAGCCATGCCAGGTCAGGCCCGGCATCTTGTAGATGGCCTTGCCCAAGGCCATCAACGGACGGCGATGATGGATCGCCGACAAGCCCACGGTGCTGTTGATCACCACCACGCCTCTGGAATGGTCCAGCAAGGTCGGCAGATGGCCAGCCTCGATATAGCGCAGCCGATCCAACATGCCCAGCTCGTTCGCCAGTTGCGAGGCATAGGCATGATAGTCGTCCAGCCCGGTATCCAGCGGATGGTTCTTGATCACCAGTAGCGCGTCACTGGGCGCATGCGCCACGAACGAACGCATCACCTGCTCGATCGCCTCGCGGATACCGCTGAACGGCGAATGCACCACCACCTGCGAGTCCGAGTTCAGTTGCAGCGGGAACACATAGTAGGGGCGCCGCCCGCTGGCGAGCTCCGCCACCACCTTGTTCGAGTCACGGTCAAAGCCCGGCTGGAGAAATAGCTTGCGCTTGATGAGCCCCTTGTATTCAGTCAGCCCATCGTAAGGTCGGTGGCTCTGGTAATACGGGAACCGCGCTTTCATCCGCTCGTTGGCGATGCGGTAACGGATGTCGTGGTAGGCACGCACGTAGAGGTTGTAGCCCGTTGCAAAGGCAGGCGGTGCTGGTGGCGTGTACTTCCGATGCTCGAGATACCAGGCCGGGTCCTTAGGCAGCAAGGATCGCCCATTGACGCCGTGACGCTCCATGGTCAGCCAGTGCGGCCGTACATAGCCTTCTTCGAAGACGTGCACGCGGACGCCTAGCTCGGCCGCGACGGCATGTACCGGTTGATGCACGGCGCGGCAGTCACCGAACATCAGCAGATCGGTGACAGGCCGGGTGTTCAGCGCGTTACGGTACCAGTCTGCAAGAGCTTCTTCGGTTCCGGCATAGTCATACGCCTCCGATGCGCGGTCCGCATACAACCAGTCGCCGCCGCAGAAGTTGACGCGCAGGGAGGAGGCACGCATCTGGACAAGCTGTTGCTGGATACGGGCAAAGAACGGGGAGGCTGTGCCCTGCAATGCCAGGTACCTACGCTTCTGCATCGAAGGCCACTTTCTCGAGAATCATATGAATTTAACAAATGCCAAGGCCGGACTATACAGCAAGCAAGCTGAGCACACGCCGCACGGGACTTACCGTTGCACGACCTGCGCGGTGCTGCCCGGTATAGAGGGCTTTGGTGCTACCATGAAAGGTCCGGTATACAGTCTGGCAGCCGTTGGCGTGCCAACAATCCCAAGGTTCGGAGTTTCACGATGAGCAAGCTGTTTCCTGCGGCCGCAGATGGACAAGTCCCGAGTCGAGGTGCGCTTGTCTCCGCAAGACTCCGAAAGCTCCCCCCCCTGTTCTATCTGACCGTCGCCCTGCCGGTCGCTCTGGCTATCCTGTATTACGGGTTGATCACTTCCGATGTTTATGTCTCGGAGTCCCGGTTTATCGTCAAGAATCCCTACAAGGCCCAAAGCAGCAGCGTGCTGGCCCAAATGATGGCCGGGGCGGGGAGCGGCAATACGGAAAGTTATGCCGTGGTGGACTACCTCAAGTCCCGCGATGCGCTCGCGCAGTTGAATACTCACAATGCGCTCGCCAATGCCTACTCGCGGCAAGGCGACTGGCTGAGCCGCTATCACACCGGCTGGCACAACACCTTCGAATCGCTGTGGCGCTACTACAAGCGCCGGGTGGTGGATGTGCAGATGGACGATGAGTCCAGCATCATTACCCTCGAGATCGATGCCTTCAATGCACGCGACGCCCATGATTTCAACGAGAAGGCGCTGGAGTTGGGCGAGTCTCTGGTCAACGAGATGAACCGGCGAGCTGCGGATGATGCCGAGGCCTTCTCACAGGGCGAAGTGGATCGAGCCGAGCAGCGCTCGAAAAAGGCGATGGAAGCCCTTGCGGCCTATCGGGCCAAGTCGGCGACCTTCGACCCGGATCGCCAGTCGACCCTGAGTCTGCAGCAGGTAGCTGCGCTGCAGAACCGGCTGTTCGCGGCGGAGACGCAGCTGAGCCAGCTGCAGCAGGTCAGCCCCGCCAATCCGCAGATCCCGCTGATTCGCAGCAGCATCAAGACATTGCAGGAGCAGATCGCAGAGACACGAGGCGGGGTGACTTCCGCCTCCGGCTCCTTGGCGGCGACCTCGACCGAATACACCAATCTGCAGCTGGAAGCTGAGTTCGCGGCCAAGTATCTGGGAGCTGCCATGGGCAACCTGGAGCAGGCACGGGCCCAGGCGCAGAAAAAGCAGATCTATCTTGAGCGCTTGGTGCAGCCGAATCTGCCTGATGAAGCGATCAAGCCCAAGCGGATTCGCGGCATTCTCACGGTGTTGATTGGTGGCTTGGTGCTGTGGGCTGTACTGAGTCTGCTGGTCGAAAGTGTCAATGAGCACCGGGATTGACCGATGACTCTCGGCAAAAGACTGCTTGCCTTTCTCGGGGCACTCAAAATCCAGTGCCGGATTATTCATGCGATTCTGATGCGCGAAATCATTACGCGTTATGGCCGGCATAATATCGGCTTCGCTTGGATGTTTGCCGAGCCGATGATGTTTACGCTGGGTATCGTGGCAATCTGGTCCTATTCCCACGAACTCGGGCGTCAGCACCACATCAGCGTGGCTTCTTTTGCCATTACAGGCTACTCCACCATTTTGAATTGGCGGAATACGGTGAATCGATGCGTTGACTCAGTGGAACCCAACCGCAGCCTGTTGTTTCACCGCAACGTTCGAGTCATTGATGTTTTCTGGGCGCGGATCCTGCTTGAACTGGGTGGAATCACGCTGTCATCGGTCATGATTTTTACGGCCTTTGTTGCCATGGGGTGGATAGATCCACCATCTGACCTTTTGAAGATGTTGGGTGGATGGGCTTTGCTGTGTTGGTATTCAACGGCGATGGCGATGCTGATTGGCGGTCTTACTGAGTACAGTGAACTTGTGGACAAGATTTGGCATCCTCTGGCCTATTTTCAGTTGCCACTATCTGGAGCATTTGTGATGGCGAGCTGGCTGCCACCGCAGCTACGGAAAGTCGTGATGATCTTTCCGGTGCCGCATACGGTTGAACTGTTCCGCAGTGGTTATTACGGCCCCTCAGTCAAGGCCATTTATGATGTGAACTATGTCGTAATCATCTGTTCGATCATCACGCTGCTGGCGCTGTTTGTTGTGCGCGACATCTCTCATAGGTCGGACAAATGACGGCACTGACCCTGACCAATGTCAGCAAACGCTACCGGATGTCCCATGGCTGGAGAACCGTGCTGGATCGGGTCAATCTGACCATCCACAAGGGGGAGCGCGTCGGGATTCTGGGGCGTAACGGTGCTGGCAAGTCGACCATGATTCGCCTGATAGGTGGCGCCGACCTCCCCAGTGACGGTCAGATCGTAAGAGGCATGAGTGTTTCCTGGCCGATTGCTTTTGCAGGCGGTTTTCAGGGCAGTCTTACTGGCATCGACAATCTGCGTTTTATCTGCAGGGTCTACAATGCTGACTACCGCGCAGCCTTGCCTTTTATCGAGTCTTTTACGGAGCTGGGCCGCTATCTGCGCGAGCCGGTGAAGACCTATTCCAGCGGCATGATGGCCAAGCTCGGTTTCGCGATATCCATGGCCATCGAGTTCGACTGCTTTCTTATCGATGAAGTGCTGGCCGTCGGTGACGAGCGTTTCCAGAACAAATGCCGCCAGGCCTTGTTTGAAGAGCGTGGTGACCGGGCCATGATCATGGTGTCGCACGACCCCTGGATGATCAAATCCTATTGCAATCGGGCCAGCGTGCTTGAAAACGGGGTTCTGCATCATTTTGACAATGTCGATGATGCCTACCATTTCTACAGCAGGGACACATGATCAGCCTGGGCCGAGTAACGCCTTGTAGAGCCGCGTCAGAGGTCGCCATATCCTGCGAAACCAGGCCGACTGCCTGAACCGGACTTTGCGCTCGAGCCGGATGGCGTTGCGCTGCCAAGCTTGCTTCAGAACGAGGCGCTGCTGCGGATCGGCTTGGATATAATGGTCGACGGCCTGCTGGCTGAGACACTCCAGGCGAGTATAGACGCTCATTCGACTGATGATGTCTTGGTACTTGTCGATATAGGCGTGGATTTCCTTGAGATTCACGACGTGATAATTGGCTGCCAGGATGGCCATGGACTCCTCCTGGCTGGCTGGATCATTGAACTGGTTCAGCTGCAGTGCCGGAAAGCATTTTTTGAAGACAGGAAAGCTGACCCACTGCTCAGGAGCCAGCCGGGTAAAAAATCTTCTCTCGACATCATTCGAGCGCGTTGGTAGCGGCTCGAATTTGTACCAGGCGGCATCCATCAGCGGAAGATAACCGACTTCATTCCATATTTTCCGCAAATCGTCGCTCAGGCCAAACTGAAACCAGTCACTGAAATGAAAAGGCATGCGCGACAGCGTCATCGGGTTCAGCGTGAACACTTCGCCGATCATGATGCGTTGCGTAAAGATGGCCCATTGATTGTTCGAAGTGTCGGAATGAGTATGGTAGATATCCAGAAAATTTCGGCTGCAGAATACAAGATCATTACGGATTCGGAGCGTATAGCGCCGCCCGACCGCCGCCAGTCCTGTCTTGGCGGCTGAAATCATCAGATTGACGTTATTGTCGCCGGGGCTGTCTGACTTCATCCCTGGCAGCGGCGCCTGATAGGGCGCGAACAAGGCCTTGACCTGAAACCGTTCCAGTTGTTGTTGCATCTGCCCCATGGAGGGTGCACCGGCATGGGGGAGTTGGTCGGGAAGATCACAGCTGCTGATCACCAGCACAAGCTCAGCGTGTGGGAACAGGCGTCGCCAGGTACTGAGATTCCTCAGGATCTGCGACAAATTCCGCTGACTGATGCCGCCTTGCAGCAGGATGGAAATATCGGAGTCGGAGATCGGGGCGTGAGCCAGGGGTTCGGTCGGCATGTATCAGCTATATGGGTCAAGACGACGAGACATTGGAGGCGAGGGGCACGGAAGCCGAAGGACGTGATCATCGAAGGCATGACCTGGCTGAACTGCATCCGGGCCGGCGCCGTGAGCACATTTTCTTGCCAGCATACATCATGTAAAGTCCTTACCAGACCTGCGCGAAAGATGGCACGCCGGCGCATGCTTTCTGGCGGGCGTTGCAGCCAGTGCTTGCATCGATCCAAATGGATGGCTATTTATATTTGAAGGCAGGTCGACAACACGCATCTCCGTCGCGGCGACAGGCAAGGAAGTGTTTCAATGCAGGGCGTCGATTGCGTAGCAATCTGGCCCCATGCAGCAAGGCGAAGCCGGCATAGGCCGGAGATAAAAAATATATTGGCCAGACCAAGGTAGGCAAATGAAGAATATTGTAATGGATCTGGATCACACCATCTGCACACCGATGCAGGGTGAGGATCAATCCTTGGACAAGGATTTGAAGTACAGCTTGGCAACGCCCAACCTCCCGATTATCGAAAGCTTGCGCCGCTATCAGCAGCAAGGGTTTCATATCACCATTTTTACCAGTCGCAATATGCGTACGTTCAATGGCGATGTGGATGCCATCAAGGCCAATACGCTCCCGATCATTATGAATTGGCTTGAGAAGCATGCGGTTCCCTTCGATCAGGTCATTGTCGGCAAGCCATGGTGCGGTACCGAGGGTTTTTATGTTGACGACAGGGCTGTCCGTCCGTCCGAATTTGCCAATCTCAGCTTCGAGCAGATAAGCCAGCTGCTCGAAAAGGAAAAATCGACGTTTGCGGAGCCTGCCGGTGAGTAATCCCTATTTCCTTATCCTGAGCGGTAGCTACGTCGGTGATGAACTGATTGCCGAATTCGGGCGTATTCCTCCCAGCATGCTGCCCAACGGTGGCAAGCCGCTTTATGAAGACCAGATCAAGCTGGCGCAGAGCACGGGGGCACGTATCCTGCTTGCGCTGCCGATCGATTATGAGATATCCCCCTTCGATCAGCGCCGCTTCACTGAGCTAGGTGTCACGATCATCCGCACCCTGGCCGAGGGCGATTCCATCGACAGTCTCCGCGCCTGCCTGGATGCGACGGAAGGCGAGGGGGCCGCCTATGTGTTGTTCGGCGATACGCTGATCAAAGATTTTTCGACCTGGTCGACCGACAGTTTTGCGGTGGGGACGATCCGTCATACGGCCAGCTGGGGCGAGTATGTGCAGCAAGGCAGCGACGCGGTCTTCCGTATGCTGGATGCGCACAAGGCTCTGGAAGGTGAAATCATCGCGGGCGCCTTTTTGTTTGAAAGCCTGGAATGCCTCAGAAAGGCGGTGCATGCAGACAGCTTTATCAATGCCCTGGCCGACTACAATGCGACGCGGCGACTCTCGGCGATCCAGGATCCGTCCTGGCTGGATTTCGGCCATCTGTTCACTTACCACCAGTCCCGTTGCCGTGAACTGCTGGCACGTTCCTTCAACAGCGTCAAGAGCGATGGATTTTCGGTGGTCAAGACTGGCACGCCCAGCCGCAAGATTTACGCCGAGGCCATGTGGTTCCAGAACCTGCCGCGTGCGCTTGACAGTTACACGCCGCGCTATATGGGCTTCAAAAGCGAGAATCCGATCGCCTACGAGCTGGAATATCTGCATTTCCCGTTGATCTCCGAGCTCTACTGCTTTTCCTCCCTGCCGGAAGCCTCCTGGCAGACCATGATAGGCAGTTGCGTCAACTTTCTGGAGGCGATGCAGGATATCCGACCCAAGGATTTCGAGGTCCCTGCCCATTATCCGAAACTGTTCTTCGATGACATTATCGCTCTGAAGACAAGGCAGCGCCTCGAAACTTTCGGCAAGTCGCATGGACTGGACCTGGATCGCGAATGGACGGTGGACGGCAAGCCGTATCTTTCACTGCGGGGCCTGGCAGATCAGCTCATCCAGATGGTCAAGCCGAGCCAGGCGGCTGACATAAGCATGTGGCATGGTGATTTTCACTTCGCCAATATTTTCTATGATTTCCGGTCAAATCGCGTCCGTGTCGTGGATCCGCGAGGCATGCTTTCCAACGGTATGTTGACCCAGTTTGGTGATGCGCGTTATGACATCGCCAAACTGGGTCATTCGATTTACGGAATGTATGACTTCCTGATTGCCGGCCGTTACTCCCTGAATTACGACCGGCGCTACGATATTTCACTTTGCTTTGGTGAGGATTCTCATCGCCAACGGGTGATGGATATCTATTCTGAACTGCAGATCGGACGATATGCCACCACCAGCAGCGAGACGGTGGCTCTGGTTGCGCTGCTGTTCCTTAGCATGCTGCCTCTGCATGATCATGGCAGCAAACGGCAGATGGCGATGTTGGCCAATGCATTCAGACTTTCGAAAATGGCGGAGATGTCCCGATGATTGTGTTTCCGATGGTAGGCATGAGTAGCCGCTTCCTCAAGGCTGGCTATGACCGCCCTAAATTCATGCTCCCACTAAATGACAGCACCTGCTTTGATTATTCCATTAAAGGGTTTACTGGAGCTTATCCGGCCGAATCCTTTGTATTTATCATGCGCAATGATTTTGGGGCGCCTGAATTTGTAAGAGAGCGACTGCGCGCTCACGGTCTGGAAGCCGCCAAAATTGTTATTCTGGATGAAATGACAAAGGGGCAAGCTGAAACGGTCGAGCTTGGTCTCCAAGGTGTTGACGATGCAGGTAGCGAAGGTCTTGCAATCTTCAATATCGACACATTCCGACCCAATTTTGTATTGCCTAGTTCTGAACAACGAGGTGACGGATTTCTGGAGACTTTCATTGGGGACGGGAGTAACTGGTCATTTGTCCTAGATGACGGAACTCAGTCCGGCAAGGCAGTTCGAACAGCCGAAAAGCAAGCGATATCAAATAATTGTTGCACGGGACTTTATCACTTCGCCAAAATAAGCGATTTCCGTGATGCCCTTGAAAAAGAGAGAAAGTCACCGTCCTCCCCTGAACTTTACGTTGCCCCCATATATAATCATCTAATACAAATGGGGCGCAACATTCGTTATACCAGTATTCCGCGAGGCGAAGTGATTTTTTGCGGCGTCCCGAGCGAGTATGAGGCACTCAAGCAAAATGGAAGCTGGTCATTTTGAGATGTGAATTAAATCCCTCTAGGCTTAAGGTTGATTGCGAGAGTGCCGCGCCGATGTACAACAAAAATAAAGTCTCAATTGTAACCCCCAGCTTTGAAAAGCACGCCGTTCAATACGGCACCATGATTGAAACGCTCAAGAAGTACTGCCTGGATTTCGATAACCTATCACTTATTACAGTGGTGGAAAAGAAGAATGTCAAAATTTTCAGTTCAATTTTAGATGCTGCGGAAGTTAGAGATTATAAAATAGTCCTCACCGAGGATGTACTTGCTCACTTCGGCATCAAAGAGAGTCCGGCGAAGTTTCTTCGCAGAGTAGGTAAATTCACTTTTCAGACAGTGAAAAAAATGGGCGGTCTGCTAGCCGTCCAGTCTGAGTGGTCGCTAGTGCTCGACTCGGAAGGGTTGTTTCGGAAAGATTTCCGAATGATGGATCTGGTCAACGACTATGCGAAGCTTAAATATGTGTTTTATACCGAGACAAAGCCACGCGGGTGGCTCTGGGAGCGATCGACTGGATTTCAGGTCAATAAAAATGTAGGTGAAACTCTCCAGGTTGATGCCAGCAAGCGCTGGTACATGGAGTATTTCCACTGGTTTTATGAGACTGAAAAGGCGCGTGACCTTATTGAAAGCAATTTAGGACCGCTCTTTCTTGATTATATCAAGACGCCCAATGATCGTACTTGGAATAGCCACTCATCCCTCCCTGATTTAGATTTTTTCGAAAATGTACTTTATTACAATTACATAGAAAAGTATTATTCCGATGAGTATGATATAGTCGATTTCAAATCCGCTATTGATGAGCTTCTTCCAGCAGAGGTATCGGGTAGATTTATATTGGATGAGCTGCCATTCTCACTTTTTGGCAATGATTACCTCCTAAATATAGTTTCTCCGTCGGATATACATCTTCTTGCCCCCTTGTTTGAAAAGTACAAGTTGGCTTTTGTGCGATTGGAGCCGCCTTTTATAAGTCCCAGCTTTTTAACTGAGCTCGATAAACTGCCTTATTTCGTTGCCACAATATCTTCGCACCATAATGTATGGCTGAGAAAGAAGGTGGCGATTTGTATTAGTGGAGAGTTCAGGCATGTCGTTCATCGGACTCCGGAGCAGCAGGTCCGTCAGATTAAGTCGTTCCTTTCTGGAGTCGATGTCGATATTTACATCCATGGATGGAGAAACACCAGTGAGCCATTGATTATTGATGAGCTCAACCCGAAAAGATATCTCTTTGAAGAGAAGAAGTCCTTTAGAGACCTTGAGAGAAAGATACGTTTTCGAGAGCCGCGACTTAAACCCAATCGCGACCACGGAAGTCTTTCTATGTTCTATAGTATTCAGGAAAGCTTTGATTTAATAGGCGATGATATTGGTGATTATGATTATGTGGTGAGAATTAGGCCGGACACCTTTTTTGATAAGTCGCTCAAGGAGATTTTGTACTCCATTAGCGATGGCGGGGACTTTCTCCCCGGCGCGGTTTATGTCCCAAGATCCTTTCACTCGAAGGGGATCAATGATCAATTTGCGATCGGTCGAATTAGTGTGATGCAGCATTATTTCAGGACATTCGAGTACATTAAGAGAAATATCAGTCATCTATTCTTTAATCCAGAGTCCATTCTTCTTAAAAACCTGCTTGAGAATAAAATAGAGATTGCCCTTGTTGATCTTCCATACGCGCTTATGCGGCATTTGCCCATGCGTATACATGACATCTCCAGGGTAATGCATGATCAAGAGCATACTTGGTGGTCAAGAACAGATCATCTCCCTGTGCTTGAAGACGTTTCCAAGTTCTTTGCAGACAAGATATGTTCCATGGAGTCGACTATGAGGGGGGAGGTCGGCCCCATTAGTTATATTCCATGCGTTCTCAGCAAGGGTTTTGGTCGCATTGATGGCTTTTTGGAGATTAGGTTTGAGGATAATAATCCGTCTGGTTATTATTGCGCGCTATTTAATGTCGGTGGCGAAGTTAACGTCTCCCACTGTAAAGTGGTAGATGGGGCTGTGGACTTGATTGGGTTTAAGGATAAATTTGTTTTTTGCTTTGTGCGGGATGATAAGTTTTTTGCATCATTCTGGATTTATGATGAAGGCAAGTTGATTAACTCTGTCTTGAAGTGTGATTTGAAGGACGTGCTTCGGGATGCGCCTTTTTCAAGTGACGAGATTGGTATGGCCTGGGGCCGATACGATTCAAAGATCCAGGGCGGACTTGTAGATCACAGAGAGCTGGTGGCTTCAACTCTTCATAGTCGAAAAATTGCGTCGGGAGTGGTGCCGGACAATCGTTCATTTGACTCGCCACCGAGCGTAAACCAAGCTTCCAGTGTGAGCGATAGGCCGATTCCTACACCAATCTATATCAATGCAGGAGGTAATGGTCGACTTAAGTACAATCAGAGAATCATTGTTTCAATACTGAGTCCGTTCCTGACTGTGCCTCAGAAGAACAAGCTTTTGCGCAATCCTGGTTTGTTTTTTTACGACTCTAGGAGCTCTCTTGCGAAACTCTTGGGTCGTATGTATTAGTTATTTTTCCTATAGGGTTTGAGGCTTACATCTCGTATATGCTTACTCGTCACCCCGGCAAGAGTTTTTGCCGGGGTGTATTTTTACTGCTTCTTGCTCATAGTGATATGGGTGTGAGGTATGGGTTGCATTTAGCATAAAAAATTCAGTGTCGGACGAGCATGCTGATTGTAAGCCTCCCCCAAAGTTGGACAGTGATTTGTAGAAGCTTCTGGCACACTTTGACCAGGAGACCCACATGCGCAAATCCAAATTTACCGAAAGCCAGATCATGGCCGCCCTCAAGCAGTTCGAGTCGGGCGTGCCCGTCAACGATCTATGCCGCCAGGTCGGCGTGAGCCCGGCGACCTTCTACAAGTGGAAGGCAAAGTACGGCGGTCTGGATGCCTCCGAGCTGTCGCGGCTACGCGAGCTGGAGGAGGAAAATCGCCGACTCAAGCAGATGTACGCCGATCTGAGCCTGCGTGCCCACGCGATGGAGCTCGTACTGTCAAAAAAGTACTGAGCCTCGATCAGCGACGTGATGTCGTCGCGCGACTGGTCGAGGCGGGGTCCATTCCGGCCCGCGTTGGCTGCCGTGTGGTGGACTTGCCGCGCAGCAGTTGGTACTACGTGAAGCGTGGCCGGCCGGCGGCTGATGATCCGGTGATCGAGGCCTTTTTACGCGATTGCGTGGCGCGTCGTCCTCGGCGGGGCTTTCATAAATGCTTTATGCGCGCACGGCGAGCAGGCCATCGATGGAACCACAAACGGGTGTATCGGGTGTACAAACAGCTTGGCCTGAACCTGCGTCGCCGGGTCAAGCATCGTCTGCCTGCCAGGGTCCAACAGCCCCTGGTAGCCCCATTGGCGCCAGATCAAGGCTGGTCGATGGATTTCACCAGCGACCGCCTGACCAACGGTCGTAGCTTCCGTACCTTGAACCTGATCGATGAATTCAACCGCGAGGCCTTGGCCATCGAAGTCGATACATCACTTCCTTCGTCACGGGTCATCCGCGTGCTCGAGCAGATCAACACCTGGCGTCCACTCCCCATGTCGATACGCGTCGACAACGGACCGGAATTCATCGGTGGCGCACTGGGGGAATGGTGCGAAAAACACGCTATCCACTTGACTACATGCCGCCAGGGAAGCCACAGAAAAACGGCTATGTAGAACGCTTCAACCGTAGTTTCCGGGAAGGCATCCTTGACTGTTACCGTTTGACTCGCTGGACGAAGTCCGCGATATGGCCTGGGACTGGCAAATCGAGTACAACGAAGAACGATCCCACGACAGCTTGAACAACCTAACCCCCGTCGAGTACCGGCAACGGTACGAGACTCAACTCGCCGAAGTTTCTCGTTATTGATGTCCAAACTTCGGGGAGGCTTACATTACACCGCATAAGGCCCAAGATGGGGTCGTGCCTGATATCCGCGCTTTAAGAAGTTGGCTTCTTTGCTGGGAAAGGGCTTGAGCTGATGCTCTCGTCTTTTACCAGTGGGGGCTGGTGAGCACGCTTCAGGATGGTGCCTGGGTCGCCATATTTACGGGATGATCTGCCTGGACAGTGGCGGGTATTGCCCTAGCAATTTTTAGTGCATAAAAAGAAAAGCGCGGAAATTATTTTTCCCGGATGGCTTTTGATATCGTAGAAGTAGAGTCCGGGTGACTCGCGTAGTTTTTTTTTGGATTTATTCCCGCTAAAGGCATAGGCAAGAAGAGTAATGGCTTTGACGATGATTCCCGCTACTCGACTTCTGGGGATGCGTACGGCCGCTAGCAGTCTTTTTTTCATCTCTAGTGAAGCGCTTATCTTTCCCTTGAAGATATCGATAATACCCAGTGCCGTTCTGCCATCTGTCAGATGAATCCAGTCCTCATAGGTCAGGCAGGTAATCTCAAGACTTTGGTCAGAGAGCAGGTTGGTATACTTGCTGGGTATTGCGTGGCTCCTGTGAATGTCATCGATGACGAAATTGTCCGCCAATGCCTGAAGGCTCGGGATTGCACTCCGCTGATCGGAGTGGTGACTCAGCCACAACTGTGGATAGGTCGAGGCCAGCAGGCTGAAATATAGATGTTGTTCTACTGCCAGCCGGGAGCGGAATTTTCTCGTCTCGTCGCTTTCCTTGGAATCTTCAAGGTCAGGACGGTAGTAGTCGCTGTATTCTTCGGGGTAGGGCGGCACTGTCCATATGCGGCGTAAATCCTCGGTCCGACCAAGATGGAGCCAGTCGCTGAAATGAAAGCACAGCCTTTCGTTTGTCAGAGGATTCAAGGTGAAATAAGGAGCGATCAGAATCCTTTGATGCAGCACCGGGAAAGGGCCACGAGGTCGGTCAAAGTTAGCTGCATAGTGGTCTACGATCGCTTTCCGGATTTCCAGCATGTCGGACCGTATGCGCAAGGTATATGCTGTCGTGATGTGCTTAAGGCCAGCCTGGGCAGCGGCTCTTTGCTGATTGAAGTAATTCGGCCCGATGCCTGATTTGACGGGAGACAATGGGGGGCACCTTTCAGCAATGGTGACGGTGTCGGCAATCTCGGCAAGCTGCCGGCTTATATCTATGAGCTGCTCATTTGTTTGGCTGGAACTGGGCGATATCGCGACGATGATTGCCGCTGACGGAAACTCCTTGCGATAGCGCGCGATGGCCGATGACAGCGGCTGGATTTCACCTGTTGCGATAGGTCCTTGAATAAGGAGGCTCAGCGAGTGGTGGATGTTCCGAACGATGGCTTCGGTGGGGATCGCGTCATGCTTCATAGGTACAGCGATTCGAGTCTGGACTGATAGTGTGAGGCTCCAAACAGACTGGCCTGGACTTTCCCAGCGAGGCTGAGTTGATGCCGCGTGGCCTCACTGTGGTCGATAGCTCGTATCCCCTCGGAAATCGACTCGATACTGAATGGATCCACGCATATGGCCGCATTGGCGGCTACTTCGCGCAGCGCACCTTCTCCACTGGTCAAGGTCGGCACGCCTTGCTGCATGGCCTCCAGTACGGGCAGGCCAAAGCCCTCGTACAGTGACGGGAACAAGACAGCCTTGGCGGAGCTCAGCAGTTCAGCCAGCAGATGTTCGGGAACATAGCCCAGCAACCGGATCCGCTCCTTGATCTGGGGGTCGACCTTGGCCAGCGCCTCGTATGTGGCAAGCTCCTGATCGGCTTGCCAGGCTTTCTTGCCGGCGATCAGCAGCGGGGTTTCGATGCCCGATTGAAGATAGGCCTCGATCAGGCGCCCTACATTCTTTTTGGGCTCGATGGCGCCGAAATATAGGAAGTAGCCACCGGGCACCAGACCGTAGGGATTGCGCCCGGCTAGTGCGAAAGTCCTAGCATGATTATCCTCAGCCGCGGCCATGTCTGAGCACTGATAGGTATTGACCACCTTGCCCTTTGCCTCTGGATAGAACAGCTCGATATCGGCCTTGGAGCACTCAGATACTGTGCAGATACGCGTACTTGCTTTGATGCATTCACGTATCAGCCGATAGTAGCTTCCGCGAGAATACACATTGGTATACGGCAATTTGAGGGGAATCAGGTCATGGATCGTATAATAGTTGGGAATACCCGCAGCCTTGATAGGTAGAGGATAGGTCCAGTGCATGACCTGTATCTCAGGGGGGAGTCGTATTTCCATAAAGCGGCCATGCCTGGAGAAATACTGACGGGCCATCACATAGAGATTGTCTGCATTCAGGATGTTGGCCTGCTGTGGCAGGCGCCTTTGAAATACGCGTTTTTCAACATAGGCGGTATCCGGAATCGGATAGGCCGTCATGCCTCGCGGGGCACGGAAGGCGTCACTCAGGTAACGTTTCAGGTCAGGGAGGAAGGGCAGGGGCTTGCTGCCATTCGCCAGATAGTCGTAGAACGATACTTCCTTAAGCAACGCAGAGGTATTGCTGGAAATGGGGGCGCCGAAAAGTACTGATACCGAGTTACCCATGGTACGCAGCGTATTGGCAAGGTTGCGGGCGTAGGTTGCTACGCCTGTCCCTTGAGGCATGGCCAGATTGTGGCCGTCGATGCAGATATGCATGGAGTTCACGGCGGCATCTTCTGTTGTGCGGGCGTGCATGGCACGGGCCATACACGCCCGGCAGGCTTAACGAGCGATTACGCCGATATTGGTGATCGGATAGACGAAGGAGAAGATGATATTCATCAGCTTCTGCATATCGGCAATCGGGGCATTGGAGATATACAACATATCCTTGTCGTCCATCATAAAGGTCTGAGCGACAAACAGACTGGTCGGATCCTTCAGGTTGAAACGATAGATGACGGGGACCCGACCATCTGCGCGAGCCTTGACTGGCTGGTTGGGCCAAGGCAGCGCGTCAGGCTTCTCAAAACGGAATACAAACACGCCACGGGCATCGGAGCGGGAGTCTTCCAGGCCGCCGGAGCGTGACAGCGCCTGTGCCAGGGTAATGCCCTGGACCTCGAAGTTGACCTCATGGGTCTGGCCGACCGCTCCCAAGGTGGTGAAGCTGTAGGGCTGATAAAGCAGGGTGACGACATCGTCCGCTTTCAGCGGAACATTTTCCTTGGGCTCGCGAATCACGGTTTCCAGCGGCAGGGAGACAACCTTGTCCCCGCGAGTGACCTGCACTGTCATCTTGTTGATGGGCTGACGAATACCACCGGCACTGGCGACGGCGTCAAGAATGCGTTCGCCCTTGGGGGTCAGCTCCATTCGCGCACTGTTGGGAATATCTCCCATCACCGTTACATAGGAGTTGCTGTTGCGTCCCAGACGAACCAGTACCTGCGGCTGGTTGGCCTTGCCCTTGAGCCGGTTGGCGATCAGCTGCTCAAGTTGGACCGCCGTTTTTCCTGCGGCCGTGATCTCGCCGGCAAAAGGCACATTGACCTTGCCATTGGCATCGATCATCTGCACAGGCAAATTGGTGACATGAGAGGTGCCGGACATGGCACTGCCATCAGCGGAGGAGGCACCGAACAGCGTCGCGGGAGGCGCTTCCCAGATGGAAATATCCAGCGTGTCACCAATCCCAAACTGCTGCTGGAAACTGGGTTTTGTGCCCAGGGTCCGCGTGAAATCGTCTTGCTGGCGCTCATTCAACAGCTTTTGTGCGACGGCTTCGTTGACATCGACAATCTGAATGCCCGCTGCCTTGGTCTGCTTGGCAACATTGTTGATGTCTTTGGTCGAAGGGCCGGAAGTAGGAATGCCGGCACATCCGCTCAGCGCTAGCGAGCTGGACAGGGCAAAGGCTAACGCTAGCCAGGAGGTGGTACGACGCATGCGTTGGGCAAACCTATGGTCAGGGTAACGTCGAGGGAGTATGTCATGGCGGGGGGCAAATTTCGACGCAGATCCGTTCGCTCAAGGCTGGGGCGGGGCTATTGCCTGCTTTAGACTGTGGGCTGTTTAGTTGACGGGCTGGAGCTGCGGTGCCGCAGATATATCTAGATGTGACTCGCCTGGTGGACCGGGCCATTCAGGGGCTGCTGCCAACGGGCGTGGACCGTGTCAGTCTGGCCTATGTCCGGCATTACGGGGCTCATGCCCGGGCGGTTCTGGCGGAGAAGGGGTTTTATACGATACTGAGCGCGTCTCGATCACGTCAGCTGTTTGCCCTTCTGATGGGTGAGTCTGGGCGACATTTGAAACGCGCCTTGCAGTGGCATGTCGTTGCCGCGGTGCTGGAGGCTCCCTGGACGGCAAAAGTATCTGGTCTGTTATTGCATACCGCCCACTCCGGCATCGAGTTTGATCGCTACTACGACGGCCTCGCACGACGTGGTATCAAGGTGGTCGCACTGATCCATGATCTGATTCCCTTGACCCATCCTGAGTACTGTCGGCCTGGCGTGCTGCCGGCTCAGTCCCGTCGGATGACGGTGGCCATGAAAAGGTCGGCGGGCATCATTGCCAACTCGGCCGACACCGCGCACTCCATCGAATTGACGGCACCTCGTCTGGGATGTGCCGTCCCCGTTATGGTGACCGCTTTGCTTGCCGGCGGCACGCCGGTCAGCTTTCTCGGCGAGCGGCCACTGGACCAGCCCTATTTCGTGATGCTCAGCACCATCGAGCCGCGCAAGAATCATTGGATGCTGCTGCATGTGTGGCGGGATCTGGTCGAGCGCTTGGGGGATCAGGCGCCGACCTTGGTGGTCATTGGGCGGCGGGGCTGGGAGTGCGAGAATGTGGTGGATATGCTGGAGCGCTGCGAGGTTCTGAAAGGCAAGGTGATCGAAGAGTCGGAGTGTTCTGACAAGCGGCTGCATTTGTATCTGCAGCATGCCCAGGCGCTGGTGTTTCCCTCGTTTGTCGAAGGCTATGGTATGCCGCTGGTCGAGGCCTTGCAGCTGGGCGTGCCGGTGATTGCCAGTGACCTTGGCGTGTTTCATGAGATTGCCGGAGATATTCCGGAGTATCTGGATCCGCTGGATGGTCCGGGCTGGGCGCGCCTGGTGACGGAATATGCGCAGCCAGAGAGTCCGCTCCGGGCGGCTCAACTACAGCGGCTGCAAGGCTATCAGCCGCCCAGCTGGGAACAGCATTTCGAGGTGGTGGATGCCTTTGTCGAACGTCTGATGGCAGATTGACGGCCAGTTGATGAGCAGACTCAAGCGATATCCGGGGGTGTTGTGGCCACGCCGGGAAGGGCCGTGCCTCACATGGTTCGAACTGCCTCCGGCAGTTTCGCGGCAAGCGTCTTTGCGCGCGGCGATGATGCGGATGGTCAGCGCCGGTGATGACGGTTCTCTAGACGAGCATCGGTCTAGTCTGATGCAAGCGGTTCTGGCTGTCGGTACTTCGATCAGCGGTGCCCGTACCTGGTCGGCGGCGCAAAAGGCGGTGGCTCCGGTGCTGGTCTTTGACCAGCCAGGGCGCGGTGATCGTGTTGCTCGGCAAGCTTTGCAAGCGGCTTTGGCGGACAAGGCCGAGATATGGGTATGGCCGTCGGCCGAGGGGACTGGCTGGCTGGCGCGTCAGTCGGCCACGCTGAAGTCGTCCTATCGGCTTTTGCCACATGGACTGGACTTGTCGGCGATTCTGCAACAGGTCTCCGCCGCTTATACCGTGGATGCCGACGAGGGCTGGCTTGCCTTGCTGGCCGGCTGCCCCTTGCATATCTATGGGGGCGCTCACTATGCCGGTTGGGGTTTGACTCAGGATCATGCGGCGGCCGCCACGCTTGCCAAGGTTTCCCTCGGTTTGCCGCAATTGTTTCATCTGGTCTATCGGCGACTGGCGCGTTATCGGCATCCATCCGGCCAGGGGGCGGGTTCACTCGAGCTGCTGCTTGAGTCCTTGGCTTTGCAGCAGCAGGTGCGGCGTCGTTTTGCGGATATGGACCAGCCGGCGATATTGCGTTTCCAGCTGTGGAAGCGTCGTTTTGCGGCGGCGTATCTTGGTGCGGGCTTGGGCCGGCTACGCTGGATCAAGCAGGGCAGTGAATTGCGTTCCTGCGATCAGGCCATTGTCTGGGGCGGCAAGCCGGCCGAGGATGTTCCTGCGGATATTCCGGTCTACCGCATCGAGGATGGCTTTTTCCATTCCTGCGGGCTGGGCTCGGATATGGTCGCTCCACGCAGCCAGGTGATCGATCGGCAGCGACTGTATTTTGATGCGCGTGGGCCGAGCGACTTGTCGGATATTCTCAATCATCAGGTTTTCACGCCCCAGCTGTTGCAGCGCGCTGCCCGCTTGCGCGAACAGGTCTGCAAGGCAGGGGTGACCAAGTACAACCTGGGACGCAGGCGTCCGCTCTGGACGGCTCCGGCGGGCGCCAGGGTGGTGCTGGTACCGGGACAGGTGGCGGATGATGCTTCGATCCGGTTTGGTACGGGGCGCTTTGCCTCGGCCGAGGATTTGCTGCTGGAAGTCAGGCGTCGCCGGCCCGAGGCCTTTATTGTCTACAAGCCGCATCCGGATGTGTTGTCAGGCAATCGCAAGGGATTGATCGAGGCTGCACAACTGGCAGATATCGTCGATGCCCATTCCGATGTGCTGTCCTTGATCGAGGCGGCGGATGAGGTGCATACCTTGTCGTCACTGGCAGGTTTTGATGCCTTGCTGCGTGGCCGTGAAGTGGTGACCTATGGCAAGCCCTTCTACGCTGGCTGGGGTCTTACCGAGGATGTACTGGCTCCTTTGCCTTGGCGCGAGCGTGAGCTGACGCTGGATGCTCTGGTTGCGGGGGCCTTGATTCTGTATCCCGTTTACTGGGATTGGCAGATGCAGCTGTTTTGCACGCCGGAGTCGGTTGTCGAGGACTTGCAGGAAGATGCGGCTCGCCCTCTTCGAACGGTCCAGAAGGACCGCTTGCGCTTTCCCAGAAAGATGCGGCGCTGGCTGGGAAACGCTTGGTGGTATGTCGGCAAGGCATGACCCTCGGGGTTCCATGGCCATGGTTGAGGCTTTTCTCCATCAGGCATAGGGTCCGGCATGAGGGTTTGTACAGGTCATGAAACCATAAGGCTTGGCTTGCTTGATCACGCTGATAAAGGTTGCATAGTGATGCATGATGCTTTGCATGACGGAAAGCGAAGCGAGCAAGTTGATGACTGAGACCCGGGCCTCCAGTGTGGCGATTTTGTTGTGCACCTGGAACGGGGCGGCATTTCTTCCGGCGCAGCTGGCGTCGATTGCGGCGCAGACCTGGGGAAACTGGCGTCTGCTGGCTTCGGATGATGGTTCGACGGATGGCACGCTGGCGCAGCTGGAGGCGTTTCGCGCGGAGCATGGTGCGGAGAAGGTGCAATTGCTGCGCGGTCCGGGCAAGGGCTATGCGGCAAATTTTATGTCGGTGCTGCGGGCCGCGGCGGGGCAGGCGGAGTATTTCGCGTTCTGCGATCAGGATGATGTCTGGGATGCGGACAAGCTGCAGCGGGCCATCGAAGTCTTGCAGCGGTGGCCGGAGAAGAAGCCGGCCTTGTATTGTGGTCGCAGCCGGCTGATCGATATGGAGGGGAGGGCTTGTGGTCTGTCCATGTATTTCGGGCGGCCGCCCTCGTTTCGCAATGCGTTGGTCCAGAGTCTGGCGGGCGCCAATACCATGGTGGTCAATGCGGCGGCGATGCGGTTGCTGGCCGCGACGCCGGATGATCAGCCCGTGGTGTCACATGATTGGTGGGCGTACCTGCTGGTGACCGGGGCTGGGGGACATGTGTATTACGATCAGCAGCCATCGATCAGTTATCGCCAGCACGGCAGCAATGTGATCGGTGCGGCGCTGGGCTGGCGTCAGCGCTGGCGGCGTTTCGGCCAGATGTTGGGAGGCAGTTATCGGCGCTGGAACGATATCAATCTGCCCGCACTGACTGCGATGGAGTCCTGGCTGAGTGCGGAGTCGGCGGCGAGCCTTCGGGCTTATCGGCAGCTGCGCGAAAGCGGACTGTTTGGACGGCTGGTCGGTTTTTACCGGATGCATCTGTATCGACAGACCCGGGCCGGTGATCTGGGTTTCTGGTGTGCGGTATTGCTTGGGAGGCTTTGATACCCAAGGATGACAAGGCGTTCAACCGGCGATCATTCCGTGAAGCTTTAGGCTCATTTTTGCCCAATCACGGGCGCGCAGCCAGCGGCGAGCATTGCTTTTTACACGTTTTCGGAGGCTTAAATCCATCAAGGCATCCCGGATGGAAATGGCCAAGGCGTCAGCGCAGCGACCATTGGCTCGCAATACGGCAGGGCCTGCCTCATCAAAGAAGGCGATAGGTGAAACCATTACTGGAGCTCGTGAAGCAAGGGCGTTGCGTAATGCACCACTGGCCGATTCTGTGGTTTCGAGATAAGGCATGATGATAAGATCACAATCACGCAAAAGATCCAGTGACTGTTGATTGGGAAGGTAGTCGGTATGCCACTCGACTTGTTTGTCAGGTAACGAATTGGCATCCCTGCATTGCTTCAGATAAGCCTCGGATTCGGGGATAGGATACTGGGATGTCACCATTCTAAGCCGAATGTTCTGCCATTCGGCGCTCAGTTTGCCCACGGCCTTGACCAACTCCAAAAAGCCTTTGTGTGGAAGCATGAAGCCGTAGGCTCCAATCAGCACTTCCTTTGTGTCTTTTGTAATGGAGCGGGCAGGTACCGTGGTCACGGCATTGGCGATCGCACCATGCGGAAACACCGCGACATTGCCACGAATACCTATGTCAGCAAGTCTCTTCTTGTCTGCATTGGTGTGAACCAAGAGATGTCTAATTGCGACAAGTGGTTTTGTGAGCTCATTGACATCGGATTGAATCGCCAGATTCTGCACATTGTGCAGCATGACGGTACAAGGGATGGCTCTGGACTTGGTGAACTCCAGCAGTTTGCCGAGGCCTTGCCAGGTAATGAGGCCAGGTTGGTGTTGAACAACCAGATGGTCGGGCCGGTATTCCTCCAATGCCTTAAAGAGTGAAGTCAGAGATGCATCGTCGCTTGGGATCCAGCAAGGGTGCGATATCACTGCATTGCTACCCAGTCGCATTTCCGACTTGTCTGCGCGGGTATCATTGAAAAGCACGATCGGCTGTTCTTGTCTGGGCCAATGTTCAAGTAGAAAGCGGGAGTATTCGGCAATCCCGCAGCGAATATCCCAGGTGCTGATCCATGCCAAACGTTGCGGATAGTCGGATTTTTGCAAGGATTGATCAAAGGGCATCAGTGCGCTTTCTTGTCTTCATCGCCAAACGACTTGATGGAGGCTGGTCGAAAGTCCAGCCGACTTCACCGAGACCATGGCAGATGAGCGCGGTTAATGTCGAATGGTGCTGCCCAGCTGTTGTACTTGGCGATCAGCTTGATCAAATGCTCCCGGCTTTAGATACGCAGGCCGGGAGCATGTGTCGATTTGTTGCCAAGATGCCTTGAACTGGTACTTACAGATTTTGGTAATTGGGACCCGAACCGCCTTCCGGGGTGACCCAGTTGATGATCTGGTAGGGGTCCTTGATATCGCAGGTCTTGCAGTGCACGCAGTTGGCGGCGTTGATCTGCAGGCGCTTGCCGGCTTCTTCCTCGACGATCTCGTAGACGCCGGCGGGGCAGAAGCGGGTACAGGGGTTGTCGTATTCGCGGGCGCACTGCTCCACGCAGACGGACGGATCGGTGACCTGCAGATGGACGGGCTGGTCTTCCTCGTGCTCGGTGGCGGCGAAGTAGACGCCGGCCAGACGGTCACGCGGGGCCAGGGTGCGCTCGACATAGTCGCGTTTCGGTGCTTCGTGTTCGCCGACCTTGTAAAGCGAAGCCCAGTCGGGCTTGTTTTTCAGGGTCCAGGGCGAGCGGCCCTTGACCGCGGTTTCCCAGGCGGCATTGAGCATGCCGAACCAGAAGCCTTTCTTGAAGCCGGGCTTGATATTGCGGACTTCCCTGAGCTCGGCCATGACTTCGGAGTCACGCAGGCGAGCATCCCAGCCGGTGCTTTGCAAGGTGTCTGCGACGTGTTCGGCGGCGAGCATGCCGCTGCGGATGGCCTGGTGGGTGCCCTTGATCTTGGGTACGTTCAGCAGGCCGGCCGTATCGCCGATCAGGATGGCGCCTGGCATTTCCACGGTGGGCAGGGACTGCCAGCCGCCGGTGACGATGGCGCGGGCACCGGCCGAAAGAATGCTGCCGCCTTCCAGCAGCTCCTTGACCATGGGGTGGTTCTTCCACTGCTGGAAGGCTTCCCAGGGCTTGTATTCGGGGTCTTTGTAATCCAGGCCGCTGACATAGCCCAAAGCGATGCGATCGCCATCCAGGTGATACAGGAAGCTGCCGCCATAGGTCTGGGTGTCGGCCGGCCAGCCCACGCTGTGCACGATCTTGCCGGGCGAGACGCGGCCGGCGGGCACCTGCCACAGTTCCTTGATGCCGATGGAATAGGTCTGCGGGTCGTGACCTTCGTCCAGCTTGAACTGCTTGATCAGGCGCTTGCTCAGATGGCCGCGGGCACCTTCGGCCAGCACGGTCAGCTTGGCGGTGATGTCGATGCCCTGGGTATAGCCGGCCTTGTGGCTGCCGTCCTTGGCGACACCCATGTCACCGATGCGGACACCGGCGACGGAGCCGTCTTCGCGGGTGATGGTTTCGCTGGCGGCAAAGCCCGGGAACACATCCACGCCCAGGGCTTCGGCCTGCGGGGCCATCCAGGCGCACATGGCGCCCAGCGACACGATAAAGTTGCCATGATTGTGCATGCCGGGCGGCAGGGGCAGCTTGCGGCCGCCGGTCTGGTTGAGCAGCCAGAACTCGTCTTCGGTGGCCGGGATGCAGATCGGCGGCGGCGCTTCGCGCCAGCCGGGCAGCAGGGCATCCAGCGGCTGCGGCTCGATCACGGCACCGGACAGGATCTGGGCACCGACGGTAGAGGCTTTTTCGATGACACAGATGTTCAGCTCGGGCTTGAGCTGTTTCATGCGGATCGCGAAGGACAGGCCGGACGGGCCCGCACCAACCACGATCACATCATATTCCATCGTTTCGCGTTCGCTCATGTTGGCGGGTTCTCGGCTGACAAACGGAAGGCGGAACGGTGACGCTTGACCGGTCCAGGACCGGATATTGTCAATGTTTGCACGGCTTTGGGCAAACGGCAGGCGGCTTGCGGCCCGGTCGGCAGGCTGCGCGTGGATTCTGGCAGGGGAAGCCAGGCCGGACAGAGGCACCAGAAAACTAAGGTGATGGTCGGGCTGACCGCGGTCTCCTCGCCCGGCCCTGGGTCCGCAGGCGACTGGCTTGAGCGGTGAGGGCGAGGGCGTTTCAGCCGGGACCGTCCAGCTATCCGCGGCGGTTGACCGAGCGCTGCCGACGTGGACTTGCGTCCGGAGCTGGATGCATCCGCGAGCGGGTGCCGAGGTGCCGGACAAATCGGCTTGATGGTGCCCGGCGGTGCCCAGGTCAGGCAAGCACCTGATAGTAGCCTTCACGGCCGCTGGGCGGCCGGTGCCGGCGCAGAGGGGGCTATTCCTTCAGCGCCGCGCAAGCGACAGACATGTCAGGGCGTGGGCGATGCCGCGCTGGCACTCGGGGGCGAGGCGGGGATCACCGCATTCAGCCAGGCTTGCACTTGCCCATCCAGCTGTTGCACGGCCTGACCGAACCCGGCCACCACATCGCCGACTGCTGTGGAACCGGGCGCCAGACTGATATCGAAGCGGCGGACGGCCACGGCGCTCTGGGCATCTCCCCCCAGCAGCTGGGCCTGATAATGGATGACGATCTGCGGCTGGCCGTTGCGGTATTCGCTCTGGAAAGCATCCAGCCGACCTACCAGCTTGTAGCGGGTCGGCACGTCGCTGTCATCGCTGGTGATCACGGCGCCGGGATGGCTGAGCTGCAGGCGGCGGACCAGCGCGTCGCGGAACAGGATCGGTGCGGGATCGCTCCAGCGGGCACCGCGATAATTGTTGACCAGGTCGGGACGCGGCAGCACGGTGATGGCGCTGCGATTGACGGCGGCCGGCGCCAGCGGCGTGGCGATCTGCAGTGACCACTCCGGCTCCGGTACTGTCGTCACCGTCGAGGCGGGGGCCTGCGGCTGAGGCAGGGCGTAGACGGTCGGCGGATCAGGACGGGGCAGTACCGAGCAGGCGCCGAGGCTGATCACGCCGAGCAGTGCGGCCAGTCGGGTGCCCAGACGGGCGACAGTGGCAGTCATCGGCTTCACGGTACGAATTCCTTGCGTTGGTCCTCGCCCCGCAACAGGCTGGAGGGATTGGCTTTCAGCTGGCCGGTGAACTGGCGCAGGTCGATCAGGCTGCGCTGCAGCTGGTGGATGGCCGGCCCCAGTTCGGCGGCCCCTTGCATGCCGCGGTCCAGCGCGCCCTGATTGCGGCTCAGCAGCTGGTCCAGCGTGGCCGTGATGTGCTGCAGGTTGTCCAGGGTCTGCTGGCTGTGGTCCATGATCTGGGTGCCCTGGTGCTGCAGCAGCTGATCGGTATGGGTGACCAGACTCTGGCTTTGCTGGATCAGCTGGCGGGTCTGGCCGGTGATGTCGGTCAGCTGGCCGACCAGGTCATGCAGATCCTGGCGCTGGGAGGCGACCGCGCCGGTGATGGTGTCCAGATTGGCCAGGGTCTGATTGATATGCCGGATATTGTCTGGCGACACCATGCGGTTGACCCGGGCCACGATCTCGTTGATCGAGGTCATCATGTCTTCGCCGTTGTTCAGCAGGCGGCTCAGGGGCGAGCGGTCGGCGATGATGGTCGGCGGTTCGTGGTCGACGGGTTCCAGCGAGGGCGAGTCGGGGCTGCCGCCGCTGAGCATGATCACCGCGCCGCCGGTGACACTGGTCAGCATCAGCTTGGCGTGGGTGTCCTGCTTGATCGGCGTGCTGGCATTGACGCGGATGATGGCGATGACCCGGCGCGGATCGGCCGGATCCAGCTGCAGTTTGCGTATGTCGCCGACACTGATGCCGTTGTACTGGACGGCGGCGCCTTGCGAGAGTCCGTTGACCGATTCGCGGAAGATGATCCGGTAGGTGTTCTGCTTTTCGTTGCCGCCGGCATGGCCCAGCCACAGGGCAAACAGCAGGGAGGCCGTCACCGTCAGTACGGTGAACAGTCCGATCAGCACGTGATGCGCGCGGGTTTCCATCAGTCTACCTGTCGTGTGGATGCCCGGAGCGAGGCGGCTTCGGCCGCACGTCCTCTGGGACCGTGAAAATAAGCCTGCACCCAGGCATCGGGTGTTTCGGCGACCTGGTCCAGCGGCGCGCAGACCAGGACCCGCTTCTGTGAAATCACGGCGACCCGGTCGCAGATGGTGTAGAGCGTGTCCAGATCATGGGTGACCAGGAACACGGTCAGACCCAGGGCATCGCGCAGGGTCTGGATCAGCTGGTCGAAGGCGGCGGCGGCAATCGGATCCAGCCCGGCGGTAGGCTCGTCCAGAAACAGGATTTCGGGATCCAGCGCCAGCGCACGGGCCAGCGCTGCGCGCTTGACCATGCCGCCGGACAGTTCGGAAGGATATTTGTTGGCGGCCTCGCGGGTCAGACCGACCAGGGCCAGTTTCAGATGGGCCAGCTGCGTGGCCTGCACGCGATCGAGTCCGGCATGCTCGATCATCGGCATCGCGATGTTCTCGATCACCGTCTGCGAGGAGAACAGGGCACCGTTCTGGAACAGCACGCCGAAGCGCTGCTCCAGTTTCTCGCGGGCTTCGGTATCCAGACTCAGCAGATCCTCGCCGAACACCCGGACCTCGCCCTGGGTCGGTGGCTGCAGTCCGATGATGGAGCGCAGCAGCACCGATTTGCCGGTGCCGGAGCCGCCGACCACGCCGAGGATTTCGCCGCGGCGGATCTGCAGATCCAGATGGTCGTGCACGACCTGGGGACCGAACTGGTTGCGCAGATCGTGGATGGCGACGACGACATCCTGATCCTCCGTGCCGGTGCCAGAGGTCGCGGGCCTGGCCGTGCCCGGCATGATTGCGCCGCTGCCGCTCACCAGCCCATCTCCATAAAGAACAGGGCGGCCAGCGCATCCAGCAGGATCACCACGAAAATCGACTGCACCACGCTGGAGGTGGTGTGGGCGCCGACCGAGGCGGCGCTGCCGCTGACCCGGAAGCCTTCGCGGCAGCCGATCAAGGCAATCACGAAGGCGAAGATCGGCGCCTTGACCAGGCCGACCAGAAAATTGGCCACCGGGATATCGCTGTGCAGCAGACCAAGGAACATGGTCGGCGAAATATCCAGAGTCAGGCTGCAGACCATGGCGCCGCCGCACAAGCCGGCCAGCATCGCGATAAAGGTCAGGGCCGGCAGCGAGATCAGCAAGGCCAGCACGCGCGGGATGACCAGCAGCGCGACCGGATCCAGGCCCAGGGTGCGCAGGGCATCGACTTCCTGATTGGCCCGCATCGAGCCGATCTGGGCGGTGAAGGCGCTGGCGGTCCGGCCGGCCAGCAGGATGGCGGTCAGCAGTACCCCGAACTCGCGCAGGAAGGAGAAGGCGACCAGGTCGACGGTATAGATGGTGGCACCGAAGTCCTTCAGCACGGTGGCGCCCAGAAAGGCGACCACGGCTCCGACCATGAAGGTCAGCAGGGCGACGATGGGAATGGCATTCCAGCCGGTCTGCTCGATCTGCGCGTTCAGTGCGGTCAGCCGCCAGCGTGAAGGGTGGCTCACCTCGCGGGCCAGCGAGGCCAGCACCAGACCGCCGAAGCCCAGCAGCTGGACCGTGGTCTGGCCGATGCCGGCCATGACCTCGCCGATATGGGCCAGCCCGTCGGTCAGGGTCCGGCGGCCTGGCGGCGGTGGCGGCGGACCGTAGCCTTGCCGCGCCTGGGCGACCAGTCGCAGCATGGCCAGCCGTCCGCCGGGCTGGTGCTCGTGGTCCGACCAGCGCTCGGCTGCGGGAATGGGCTCGCACAGCTGGTTGATCAGGTCGGCGCCGGCGGTATCCAGGCGGCTGAGTCCGTCGAGGTCGATGACGGTCTGGGCGGTGATCTGGCTCTGGATGGCCTCGCAGGTCTGCAGCAATTCGGGATAGCTGGCCAGGGTCCAGTCGCCGCTCAGCATCAGCCTGGGCGGCGATGAACCGGTGTCGACATGAGCCTGGCCGGCTGAGGATGTGGCGTTCATTGGGCGATGATTCAGCCTGCGGAAGGGTTTTGCAAGGTGATTTTGCAGTCAGGGTTTGTGCCCTGCTGCCGCAAACCGTTGAGAGTCTTTGATATCCGGCCCCGTAAACGGCGATAATCGCCTCCTTTGCCCTGGGATATCCGCTCATGACCGCACAGACCGTTCTCAACGCCAGTCATCGGACGGCCGGCGCCCGCATGGTGGATTTCGGCGGCTGGGACATGCCGATCAATTACGGTTCGCAGCTGGACGAGCATCATGTCGTGCGCCAGGCGGCCGGCATGTTCGATGTCTCGCACATGACGGTAGTCGATCTGCATGGCGAGCGGGTCCGGGAATTTCTGCGGTATCTGCTGGCCAACAACGTCGACAAGCTGAAGCGTCCGGGGAAGGCCTTGTACTCCTGCATGCTCAATGAGCAGGGCGGAGTGATCGACGATCTGATTGTGTATTTCCTGGACGAGCGGCATTTCCGGCTGGTGGTGAATGCCTCCACCCGCGACAAGGATCTGGCCTGGCTGCAGGCCCGCGCCAGGGCCTTTGACGTCGAAGTGAAGGAGCGCCCGGATTTCGCGATGATCGCCATCCAGGGGCCGCAGGCCCGGGAGAAGGTCATCGGCCTGCTGAGTGCCGAATCGCAGGAGGCCATCGCCGGGCTGGGCAAGTTCGCCGCCCGTCAGGCCAGGGGGCTGGAGGGTTTCGATCTGTTTGTCGCCCGTACCGGTTATACCGGCGAGGACGGCTTCGAGGTCATTTTGCCGGCCGGTCAGGCCGAAGCCTTCTGGCAGGCCCTGCTGGCGGCCGGCGTGGCCCCCGCCGGTCTGGGCGCCCGCGATACCCTGCGGCTGGAAGCCGGCATGAATCTTTACGGCCAGGACATGGACGAGACGGTCACGCCCTGGGAGGCCGGTCTGGCCTGGACCGTATCGCTGGACGAGGGACGCGACTTTGTCGGGCGCGCCGCGCTGGAGGCTCAGCGGTCCGCTGGCGTGCCGCGACAGCTGATCGGACTGGTACTGGACGGCAAGGGTGTGCTGCGGCATGGCCAGAAAGTGCTGACGGCCGCCGGTGAGGGCGAGATCCTGTCCGGCACGTTTTCGCCGACCTTGCAGCGCTCGATCGCCTTTGCGCGGGTGCCTGCCGGCGAGCTGGGCGATGTGCGGGTCGATATCCGCGGCCGAGAGTTGCCGGTGCGGCAGGTCAAATACCCCTTTGTGCGCGACGGGAAGCCCTGCGAGGGCATCTGATCGGCGCCATCCGTTCTCCCCTGCGCGGCGAGCCGTTACACTTGCAGATGGCTTGTCGCCAGTTTCAACCCGACTTTATTCAACTTCAGCGATTGGACCCCAGATTATGAGCGAGATCCCCGGCGATCTTAAATTTCTGAAATCCCATGAATGGGCGCGTATCGAAGACGACGGCCTGGTCCGGGTCGGCATTTCCGACCATGCCCAGTCACAGCTGGGTGACCTGGTCTATGTCGAACTTCCGGAAGTCGGTGCCAGCCTTCAGGCCGGTGCCGGTCTGGCCGTGGTCGAGTCGGTCAAGGCTGCTTCCGATATCTACGCGCCGGTTTCGGGCGAGGTGGTGGAAGTCAATGCGGCCCTGCTGGATCAGCCGGAAATCATCAATGAAGATGCCTATGGCGCCGGCTGGGTGGTGTTGCTGAAGGTCAGCGACCGCGCCGAGCTGGACGAGCTTCTTGATGCCGATGCCTATGCCGAGCTGATCGAATCGGAAGATCACTGATCCTTCCCGGCTGATCGTTTCAATACTGCCGGCCGCCCGTCGTGTCCGGCAGTCGTCATTTACAAGACCCGTTGCCTGGTGCCCCATGCCTTTTATTCCGCACTCCGAATCCGATGTCCAAGCGATGCTCAAGACCATCGGGGTCGAGCAGATCGAAGACTTGTTTGACGAAATTCCCGCCGGGCTGAAGCAGTCGGTGCTCCGGCAGGTACCGGCGGGCATGAACGAAATGCAGGTCGGCCGGTTGATGCGCGAGCGTGCGGCGCAGGACGGGGTGCCGCTGAATTTCGTGGGTGCCGGTGCCTATCAGCATCATGTCCCGGCGGCGGTATGGGCGATTACCACCCGGGGTGAATACTACTCGGCGTATACCCCCTACCAGGCCGAGGCCAGCCAGGGCACCCTGCAGCTGATCTACGAATACCAGACCATGATGGCGCGTCTGACCGGCATGGATGTCAGCAATGCCTCGCTGTATGACGGGGCGACCTCGTTGGCCGAGGCGGTGCTGATGGCCATCCGCTCGGTCAGGAAGGGTGTGCCCCGGGTGCTGGTGCCGGAAAGCGTGCATCCCGCCTATCGGCAGACGCTGAAGACCATTGTCGGCCTGCAGAACGTCGAGGTGGTCGAGCTGCCGGTGCCTGACGGGCGGCTGGATCCGGCAAGCCTGGATGCCGCGGCTCTGGGCGCGTTCTCCGCGCTGGTGATTCCGCAGCCCAACTTCTTCGGCGTGCTGGAAGATGTGGATGCACTGACCGATTGGGCCCATGCCCAGGGGGCGCTGGCCATCGCGGTGGTCAACCCCATGTCGCTGGCGGTATTGCCGGCGCCGGGCGAGTGGGGGACCGCCGGGGTCGACATCGTCTGTGGCGACGGCCAGCCGCTGGGCGTGCCGTTGTCGTCGGGCGGTCCGTATTTCGGGATCCTGGCCTGCAAGCAGGCTTATATCCGCCAGATGTCGGGGCGCATTGTGGGCCGCACCACCGATCTGGATGGCAAGCCGGGGTTCGCCCTGACCCTGCAGGCGCGCGAGCAGCACATCCGCCGGGCCAAGGCCAATTCCAACATCTGCACCAACCAGGGCCTGCTGGTGACGGCGGCAACCATCTACATGTCCCTGCTGGGCCCGGAAGGCCTGCGTCGCGTCGCGGCACAGAGCATGCAGAACACGCGTGCGTTGCGTGATCGTCTGCTGAAGATCAAGGGCGTGTCGCAGCGCTTCGACCAGCCGTTCTTCCACGAGCTGGCCTTGAGCCTGCCGGTTCCTGCCGAGCAGGTCATCACCGCTCTGGCTGCCGAGAACATCGTCGCCGGTTTTGCGGTGGGCAGCGAGTATGCCGGTCATGCCCATACCTTGCTGGTCTGCGCCACCGAGGTTCACACGGCGGACGATATCGAGGCCTATGCCACCGCTTTGGAGCGCGCACTGGGCTGAACCCCAGTCGTGTTCTGTTCATGGAGGCTGGCGTGCCGTAAGGTCGCAGCCTCATTCATTGGATCTGCCTGACAGTCGCGGGTGCATGTCCGCGGGTGCTGGGCTTTTCTTGATTTATTTCATGCAAATCAGATGCTTGTGAGGTTGTCGTGTCTTCACGATGATTTTCTTCTGAGGCGTATGGAAGTCTATACCATGAGAATTTTCCGGTGTGCATTTTGCCGTCCAGGACGGTAAATGCACTGAATTCAAAAGCATGCAGTCAATTCATTTAAGAGTAAAATTCATTGACAGCCCCGCGCTTCCGGAATAATTTTCGCTGCAACTGATTGGAATCAAAAGCCATGGCATCAAACAAATTCATCAAGCCTTATGTCGAGCACGGCGAAAAGGCCGGCGCGGTCCGCAAGATCACCGTGTCGATCCCCCTGCACGTGCTGCGCCTGCTTTCCGATGAGCGCACCCATCGCCAGGTCAACAACCTGCGTCACGCGACCAACAGCGACCTGCTGGTGGAAGCTTTCCTGCATGCCTTCACTGGTCAGCCTCTGCCTACCGATGACGAGCTGAAGCGCGTCGTGGCCACCGCGGCCAAGAAGGCCGTGGTCAAGAAGCCGGGCGCCAAGAAGGCTGCCCCGGCCAAGGCCGCTCCGGTCAAGGCTGCCGCCAAGAAGGCCGCTGCCAAGCCGGTGACCCGCAAGGTCGCTGCCAAGGCGCCCGTGGCCGCCAAGAAGGCTGCCCCGAAAAAGGCCGTCGCCAAGCCTGTCGTCGCGAAGAAGGCCGCGCCGAAGAAGGCTGTTGCCAAGGCGGCACCGGTGAAGGCCGTGGCCAAGAAGCCGGTGGCCAAGAAGGCGGCTCCGGTCAAGGCCGCGCCGGCAAAGGCGGTTGCCGCCAAGGCCGCGCCGGTCAAGGCTGCTCCGGTCAAGAAGGCATCGGCCAAGAAGACCGCGACCGTGGCTGCTCCGGCCAAGGTCAGCCGCGTCAGCAAGGCCAAGAAATAAGCTTGTGCCCATTGGTGGCAGAACGCCCGGCGCCCTGTCACCCCGGCATCATGCGAAGCCCCTCGTCAGAGGGGCTTTTTCGTGCCTGTCGTGCATCGATGATACGGCCGGATCCAGTCGTTCGCGGAGGGCTTTCCGGAAAACCGCTCACGGGGCATGACCGGCCGCCGGAATCATGGCCGCTTGACCAGGCTGGGCAGGGATTGCCCGGCTTTGCGCTGGCCACGTCGCCGATCAGCTTTGCTTCAGGCGACATGCTGGCAGCTGTCACGCTGGTGCTTCGGACATACCCGGTCGACCTGTTCAATGGGCGGGGCGGCCTCGATCAGATGGTCACAGATATTGCCGGCAGGCCGCTCCGTTGTTCGAGGGTATCCCCGGCCATGGCTGCCTGCGTGTTCGCGGGCGTTCTCGGATGGAAGTCCGGAAGCATATGACGGAGTCGTATTCCAGTCGAAATCGCCAACCTGAACAGGGCGTGCGGTCAGGATCGATGACAAGGCCTTGGACAGCGAGGCCGGCCGGAACACGGTATCGGGGAGCAGCGGTTCGCGGGTGGTGGCATCGGTTTATCCCGGTGTGTGCGAACACCGGCACATGACCGACCGCGATGGCGCTGCTTTGTCCGATGGCGTCAGGAGACGTCATTGACTTCGGCAGCGTGGATGCGGATGGTGGGCAGGCAGGCCCGGGCGATGAGCGCCGCGTCATCGGTCACCTGCTTGCCGTCCGGGGGAAAGGGCCTAGACAGCAAGGCCATGCTGAGGGCGAGCGCGGAAGGGCTGGAGCACGACATGGCGATGATGGCTTTGACGAGAGAACGGCGGGCTCGGGCGAGCCGCCAGCCGGCCACCTGTGCGGGAGGGGCATGGCCGGGGATGGGGGCGTCGCAGGCGACATACGACGATGAGGGGCGGGTTGCCTGCGGGAGCGGCAGGTCGGGTACCACAGGGATACCCGCTTTTCCACCGCGGTGTTAGGCTGCGCACTCTTCGGCCTGGATGGATCCGGTGAGCATATTTTCCCGCAGTGACATGCATGCACGTCGTCCAGCGCTGGCAGCGGCCGGCTTTTTCCTGCTGATGACGGCTTATTACATCATACGACCAGTGCGTGACCAGTTCAGCGGTGCAGCCGGATCGGCCTCGCTGCCTCGGTATTTCGGCTGCACCTTGCTGGTGATGCTGCTGCTGACCCCCTTGTTCGGCTGGCTGGTGACCCGCTATTCACGGCGTCTTCTGCTGACGCTCAGCTACGGTTTTTTCAGCCTGTGCCTGCTCGGCTTTATTCCCTGCTTCGGTCTGCAGGGCGGGCAGAGCATGGCGACGGTGGGTCTGGTGTTTTTTGTCTGGACCAGCGTGTTCAATCTGTTTGTGGTGGCCTTGTTCTGGAGTTTCATGGCCGATGTGTTTTCCAGCGCCGAGGCCGCTGCCCATTTCCCGCTGATCGCCTTTGGCGGGATGGGCGGGGCCGTGCTGGGACCATGGCTGTCCGGTCGGCTGGTGTACTGGCTGGGCGTGCCACCGCTGCTGGTGATCTCGGCCATGGCCTTGAGTGGCGCCTTGCTGATTCTGCGGCGCATGGATGTGGTCGAGCGCAACCGTGGCAGCGGGAGCGGGGCCTCGATGGGCGGCTCGATATGGGCAGGTGTCAGCCATACGTTCAGCAGTCCGTTTCTGCGCAACATCACCTTGCTGATGCTGTTCGGCGATGCGGTGGGCACCCTGGCTTATGTGATGCTGGCCGATTATGCCAAGCACCACCTGCCGGTGCTGGATGACCGGGTGGCGTTCTATTCGCATCTGGATCTGGCGATCAATCTGATCGGTGCGGTGATGCAGTTGTCGATCAGTCGCTGGCTGCTGGTGCGTTTCGGTGCCGTCTGGGGGCTGATGATTCCGGCGATGATCAACGCGGTGCTGTTGCTGGGCATCGCGATGACCGGCATCTCGCCCTTCTGGGTGGCCGGCATGGCTGTGGTGCCGCCGGCGGTATTGATGGTGGCGACCCGCTCGATGATGTATGGCATGACCAAGCCGGCTTCGGACTCGCTGTATACCCGCACCTCCCGCGAGGACCGTTACAAGAGCAAGAATTTCATCGAGACCACGGTCTGGCGCATCGGTGATCTCGGCATCAGCAGCGGCATCAAGGCACTGACCCAGGCCGGAGTGGGCATGGCGGGTGTCGCCTTGCTGGGCAGTCTGGTGGCGGTGGCCGGGGCATTCACGGCCTGGCGTGCAGGACATGCAAGGGATCTGCTGCCGGTGGAGGAGCGGCCTCAGGACTGAGACGGTGTATCGGTGGCTGACATCACCGGATCGGCCGCCGATGGGACCGGCACACCGATGCTGGCATCCACGAAATACAGAGGCCGCTGCTTGGTTTCCGCGTAGTTTCGGCCCAGGTATTCGCCGATCACGCCCAGGGCCAGCAACTGCACCCCGCCCAGAAACAGGATGACGACCATCAGCGAGGGATAGCCGCGGACCACATCACCGAAGAGCAGGGCGCGACCCAGCACCCAGCTGCCATAGACAAAGGCCAGCGCGGCCGATCCCAGACCCACCCAGGTGGCCAGTTGCAAGGGGGCGGTGGAGAACGAGGTGATGCCCTCGACGGCCAGTTTGAGCAGGCGCCAGTAATTCCATTTGCTGCGGCCCCCGATGCGTGGATCGCGATCGAACTGGACTGCGGTCTGCCGAAAGCCGATCCAGCTGAACAGACCTTTCATATAGCGTTGGCGCTCGCGCAATTGCTGCAGAGCATCCAGTGACCGGCGCGAGAGCAGTCGAAAATCGCCGGTGTTCTGCGGTACCGCCAGATCCGACAGACGAGCCATGACCCGATAGAAGCCCAGCGCCGTGGTTTTCTTCAGCCAGGTTTCGCCCAGCCGGTTGCGGCGGGTGGCATAGACCACGTCATAGCCCTGGGCCCATTGCTCGACCAGTTGCGGAATCAGTTCGGGCGGATCCTGCAGGTCGGTGTCGATCACGATCGCGGCGCCCTGGCGGACATGATCCAGCCCGGCGGTCAGTGCCGCTTCCTTGCCGAAGTTGCGGGACAGCCGCAGTCCGCCGATGCGGCTGTCACTCGCGGCCAGCCGCATGACCAGCTGCCAGCTGCCATCCTGACTGCCGTCATCGACAAACAGCACACGGGTCTGTTCCTGCAGTTGATCCAGCACCGGCAGCAGGCGCTGGCAGAAGCTGTCCAGCACGGCCGATTCGTTGTACAGCGGGGCGACGATGGTCAGCATGGGCCGGGACGCCAGGGACGGAATGTCTATCCTATCAAGAGCCAGGGCTGCTGGCGCGACGGCGGGTCCGGGAGGGGGGATGCGGCTGGACGGAGCGGTGCCTGCAGGAGGCGGGCAACGGTGATGCGGATGGCCGGCTCTGACCCGGCATTTGCATGCGGTTCAGGCCGGCGGGCAGCGCCCATATCGCGCGCCGTGATGCGGTTTGCGCGTCTCCGACGGGATGGCGGGGTGGCCTGTGGTCATGCAAACGGCGGCCTGGCTCAGTTGAATCGAGGCAAGTGGACGGGTTAGTTTGAATCCGTCACCGACATACCGGGTGTTGCCAGCAGGCCGCCCCGGTCGGTACGCGGTGCATTCGTCGCGGCTTGCGGCGGAGCACCATCGTCAGGCCGGGCCCCCGATGTGGATGCCTTGTTGCCCGAGCCATGTTTCCCGTTGCCATCGACCGGAGGACATTGCATGACTGTTTCCATCCCCCCCCAGAGCCAGGATCGCCAGCCCGGACTGGAATCCCTGCTGAAGCCGCCTGCCGAACATATCCGCGCCGACTACAAGGGCAGTGGAAAGCTGAGCGGAAAGACGGCGCTGATTACCGGCGGCGACAGCGGTATCGGTCGATCGGTGGCTTTGCACTACGCCCGGGAAGGGGCGAACATCGCGATCGTGTATCTGGACGAGCATGAGGATGCCGAGGAGGCCCGGCGCCTGGTCGAGGCCGAGGGAGCCAAGGTGATCCTGATCTCCGGCGATGTCGCCTCCAGCGCTTTCTGCAACGAGGCGGTGGCCGCCACCGTGGCCGAGTTCGGCGGTCTGGACATCGTGGTCAACAATGCCGGCATCCAGGTGGTGCGGGAGCGTCTGACCGATATCGACGACGCCGAGTGGGAACGGCATTTCGCGGTAAACGTGCACGGCTATTTTTATATCGCCAGAGCCGCGCTGCCGCATCTGAAGTCAGGTGCCTCGATCATCAATACCTCATCGATCAATGCATTCGCCGGCAACAAGTTCCTGGTCGCCTACAGTGCGACCAAGGCGGCCGAGGCCGGCTTTACCCGCGCCCTGGCCTTGCAGCTGGCGGATCAGGGCATTCGGGTGAATGCCGTGGCCCCGGGCCCGATATGGACGCCCATCCAGCCGGCCGGTTTCGGTCCGTATGACCCGCAGGCGGTGGCCGACATGGGCAGGGATACGCCGCTGGGCCGGATCGGCCAGCCCAGCGAGCTGGGACCGGCCTATGTCTATCTGGCCAGCGCGGATGGTTCCTATGTCACCGGTCAGACTCTCCATGTCAACGGCGGGATGATCATCAATGGCTGAGCATGGCCGGGAGACCACCTTGCTGCGGGGCGACTGGCTGCGCAGCCGGGCCCATCGGGACTGGCTGGATGTCCAGGGCCAGCGCTTGCTGGATTTTTCCAAGCAGGCCGCCGTGCCCCAGGGCTTTGCGGCCCTGGACGGCCATGGCCGGCTGAGCGAGGATGCCGGGGCCGATACCATTCTCACCGCGCGGATGACGCATTGTTATGCCATTGCGGCGCTGCGTGGACTGCCGGGCTGCGCGCCCTTGGCAGCCCATGGGGTGCATGCCTTGCTGGGGCCGTTGCGAGACGCCGATCATGGCGGCTGGCATGAAAGCCAGCAGGCGGCCGAGCAAAAGGGCGGGCGCAAGCAGGCCTATCTGCATGCCTTTGTCGGGCTGGCGGCCTCATCGGCCGTGGTGGCCGGCATCGAGCAGGCGGATCTGCTGCTGGAGCTGGCTACCGAGGTGCTGGCCACCCGTTTCTGGGATCAGGACGAAGGCGTGTTTCTTGAAAGCTTCGCGCTGGACTGGAGCGATCTGGAAGCCTATCGCGGCGCCAATGCCAATATGCATTCGGTGGAAAGCTGTCTGGCGCTGGCCGATGTCACCGGCGATCCGGTCTGGCGCCGGCGCGCCCTGCGTGTGGTGGAGCGGATCATCCATACCGAGGCCGGCAAGCGGGGCCACGCGGTGGCCGAGCACTTCGATCCGGCATGGCAGCTGCTGCCGGACTACCACAAGGATCGACCGACCGACGACTTGCGTCCTTATGGCATGACGCCCGGCCATTTCGTGGAGTGGTCGCATCTGCTGCTGAAGCTGGAGGCCGCCCTGCTGCGGGAGTCGGGCGAGGCGCCGGACTGGCTGCTGGACGATGCCCGTCAGCTGTTCGAAACCGGCATGCGCTGCGGCTGGGGCGCCGACGGCTCGCCAGGCATGCTCTATACCGTGGACTGGGATCTGGAACCGGTCGTGCACAACCGGCCCCACTGGTGTCAGGCCGAGGCGCTGGTGGCCGCGGCCAGTCTGTGGCAGCGGACGGGACAGCCGGTGTACCAGCAGTGGTATCGCGATATCTGGAACTACGTCGATCGTCATATGATCGATCGCGAGCACGGCAGCTGGAAGCAGGAGCTGGATGCCGATCAGCAGTTGTCGGCGGACATCTATCCCGGCAAGGCCGATCTGTATCACGCCTGGCAGGCGACCATGGCACCGCGGCTGCCTCTGGCACCCAGCATGGCCACCGCGGTGGCCGCTCAGGCCGAAAGCTTTTGAGCGAGGCCTGCCCTTGCTGCGCTCAGCGTCGGCGCAGAAAGGGCAGGTAGGCTGGTCCGCCCAGCTGTCGCATCTGCTGCTGGATCCAGGCGACGCGCTGCTCGACATAGACGCTGGGGTGATCGACCTTGAATCGCACCGGGTTGGGCAGCACCGCGGCCAGACGGGCGGCCTGGGCCATGTCCAGACTCGCCGGGGCACGATGATAGAAATCACGACTGGCGGCTTCGACGCCATAGATGCCGTCACCGAACTGGGCGATGTTCATATATACCTCGAGAATTCGCTGCTTGGTCCACAAGGTCTCGATCAATACCGTGAACCAGGCTTCCAGACCTTTGCGGACATAGCTGCGGCCGTCCCACAGGAACAGGTTTTTGGCGGTCTGCTGGCTGATGGTGCTGGCCCCGCGCAGACGCTTGCCGTCATTGGCGGCCTGCAGAGCCTTGTTGATGGAGTCGAAGTCGAAGCCGTGATGGTAGGGAAACCGCTGGTCTTCGGCGGCGACCAGGGCCAGCGGCAGCTGGGGACTGACCTCGCGCATCGAGACCCAGTGTCGAGGCCGCACCGCCGTCGCGTCAGGGTGCCGCCAGTGGTCGATATGCTGTTCCATGATGACGGCCGAACTCGGCGGCGGCACGAAACGCAGGCTCAGCACCAGCAGCACGCTGAGCAGGACGAAGCCGAGCGGCAGCAGTGCCAGGGCTTTCAGATATTGTCTCGGGGACTTGCGGTTCCGGGCCATGGCGGGAGCATTGCGGGGATGAGCGGGGCAGTATAGGCGGCGCAGGCTGAAGGAAGGCGATCGAAGATGGTGACGGATCCCGCATCGGTGGGGCTATTGCATGGGCGTTTCGCGCCCCCACTTCAGGGGCAGTGAATTTTCAGGGTGGTGGTGATGGATACGAGCTTGGCTGACGATGTTTTGCACCGATTCGTCTTGGAGCGTGCCGGCGTTCGCGGTGTGCTGGTGCGCTTGGGACCGGTATGGCAGGAGATCGCGGCTCGTGCCGAATATCCTGCGCCGCTGCGCCAGCTGCTGGGCCAGAGCATGGCTGCCAGTGCCTTGCTGACTGGCAATATCAAGCTGGAGGGCGAGTTGTCGCTGGAGCTGAAGACCAACGGGCCGTTGCGGCTGCTGTTTGCCGAATGCACCGAGCAGGGCCGCATGCGCGGGCTGGCTCGCTGGCAGGGCGACTTGCCCGAGCCCCTGGCGTTGAATCAGCTGGACGGCGCGCTCATGGCGATCACCATCGGCAATATCGATCGCGGTCAGCGCTACCAGGGCCTGGTGGGACTGGAGCAGGCCGGACTCGGGCCGGCGCTGGAAGCCTACTTTGCCCAATCCGAGCAGTTGCCGGCCAAGCTGCTGCTGGCGGCGGACGGTGAGCACGCGGTGGGGCTGATGCTGCAGCGGATGCCAGGTCATGGCGGTCATGAGGTTGAAGTGGATGAGGATGGCTGGGATCGCGTCCGGCATCTGATGGCCACGCTGGGCGATGAGGAAGCGCTCTCGGTGGCGCCTGAAGTGCTGCTGCACCGGCTCTTCCACGAAGAGCAGGTGCAAGTGTTCGAGGCCAGACCGCTGCGCTTCGGTTGCAGCTGCAGCCGGGAGCGGGTACAGCGCATGCTGCGTTCGCTGGGCCGGGAGGAAGTGGAGGCGGCACTTGCGGTGCGGGATGGCGAGATCGAGGTGATCTGCGAGTTCTGCGCCGAGCGTTACACCTTTGATCGAGTGGATGCCGAGCATCTGCTGACTGCTGACCTGCCGGCCGAGGTGCATCCCGGCGTGCAATAAGTACGCGCAGGACCGGATGCATCGACAAGGGCCGCGTCTGACGCGGCCCTTGCCATGACGGCGGCGGCATGCGGCGATGGCCGATGCCGTGCCGCATGCTCAGTCTGAGGCCGCGATGGCTCCGGCCGCCTCCGCGGCGGCGGCATCCAGCGCCAGCCAGTGTTCAAGCGGCTGGGCCCTGGAAAACAGGAAGCCCTGGCCGTAGCCGCAACCAAGCTGTTGCAGGATGCGGTGCTGCTCCTCGGTTTCGATGCATTCGGCGACGACATCCATGTGCAAGGTCCTGGCCATGGCCAGAATCGCCTGGATGATCGACAGATTCTGCTGATCGCCTGACTCGGTCAGTTCGGCGATGAAGGTACCGTCGATCTTCAGGGTCGAGATCGGATAGCGTTGCAGATAGCTCAGCGAGGAATAGCCGGTGCCGAAGTCATCCAGCGCGATCACCAGCCCGTGCTGACGCAGACTGTCCAGGATCTGTTTCACCTGCGGAGGATTTTCAAGCAGGGTCCCTTCGGTGACCTCGATCCGCAGTGAACGCGTATCGATCTGGTATTGGGCGATCAGGGCCAGCAGCACCTTGTCCAGATCCGGGGACAGGAAGTTCGAGGCCGACACGTTGATGCTGACATAGCGCCCGCAGCGGGTCAGCTCGGCGGCATCGGCAAAGACCTTCTCGAAAATCTGCCAGTCGATCGGTTCGGCGGTGCCGTTTTCGCCGGCGACCTGCAGAAAATCACGCGGCAGCAGCAGACCGCGCTCGGGATGCTGCCAGCGCAGCAAGGCCTCGTAGCCGACGATCTCGCCGCTTTGCAGATTGACCAGCGGCTGATAGACGGGGACGAACTCGTTGCGTGCCAAGGCCCGGCGCAGATCGTTTTCCAGATCCAGCAGAGACATGGCTTCCTGGCGCAGACGCTCGTCGAATACGGCGGCGCGCTGCTTGCCTTCGTGCTTGGCGCGATACATGGCGGTATCGGCATCGCGCAGCAATTCCTCGGGGCGGGTGTAGTGCGGGGTGGGCAGGGCGATGCCGATGGAGGCCGAGGTAAACACTTCCTTGCCGTCGAGGTGGAAAGGCGTGCGCAGGCTGTCGATCAGACGCTCCGCGATATCGACGGCCACGCGCTGGCCACCGATGTCCTCGACCAGCACCGCGAATTCGTCACCGCCCAGACGGGCCACCACGTCACTGGCCTTCAAGCCCGAGCGCAGGCGGCCGCCGACCTGAAGCAGCAGGTCATCACCGACCAGATGGCCGACCGAATCATTGATCACCTTGAAGCGGTCCAGGTCGACAAACAGCACGGCGAACATCTTGTCGTGGTCCTGACGATACCGGTACAAGGCCTGTTCCAGACGTTGCAGCATGAAGGTGCGATTGGGCAGGCCGGTCAGCGAGTCATGCAAGGCCTCATGCTTGAGACGCTGCTCGATGCGTTCGCGCTCGACGATCTGCAGGCGCAGGTCGCGATTGGCCATGGCCAGCGCATGGGTGCGCTCGGTGACCCGCTGTTCCAGATTGGCATAGGCGCGGCGCAGCGAGTCGGCACTGTCCTTGCGCTGCAGGGCGTTGACGATGTGGTAGCTGACAAAGGTCAGCAGATCCTGATCGCGGGTGTCGTAGCTATGTTCGGGTCGGTAGCTCTTGACTGCCAGTACGCCGATCACCCCGTGCTCGGAGGCCAGGGGCACGCCCAGCCACGACAGTGGAATGGCGCCTTCATAGACGATCTCGCCGGCCTCCTGCATCTGCTCGATCTGGGCCCGGCTGAACAAGCGGGCCTTGCCCGACTTCAGAATGGACTCGGTCAGGCCGTAGGCATGAGGGCGCGCAGGATGGTAGCTGGCGTATTCATCGACGGCGTAAGGGAAAGTGAGAATCTGTTCCTGCTGGTCCAGCAAGGCGATATAGAAATTGCGCGCATACAGCAGCCCGCCGATCACCCGGTGAATGGCGGGGTAGATGTTTTCCAGACTGTCGGACAGATTGGCCAGTTCGGCGATCCGGAACAGCGCCGCCTGCAACTGTTCGCCTCGCTGGCGCTGCAGCACTTGTTGCCGCAGGATGGCATTGGCCTCCTGCAGGGCAGTCGTCCGTTCGATCACCCGCCTTTCCAGCATGGCACGGGTCTGATGCCGTTCCAGTACCGGCTGCAGATGCTGGGCGACATAGACTGCAAGATCGCGGTCGGCTTCCCTGAAGCGCATTTCGCCGTAGCTCTGCAGGGCCAATCCCCCTACGACCACGCCTTCGCGCAGCAAGGGAACGCCCAGCCAGTGGCTGCACAAGGTTCCGATCGGACGCAGCGGGGCGGAGAGCTGGGATTCGATGTCCTCGACGGTACCCATCATGGGGCGTCCGCCGTGCAGCAGATGCCAGGTCAGGCTGCCTTCGATCGCGGCCAGCTCCACCCATTCCTCGGGATCAGGCAGAACAGGATCCAGCGCATCGACATAATAGGCATAGCGGACCCGTGGCTGATCGGGGTCGCAGACCACGAAATAGATGTTTTCCGCATAGATCAGGCGACCGATGATGGCATGCATCTCGGCCATCAGCTCGGCCAGACTGCGCCGGCTGTTGCTGAGCTCGGCGATGGCGTACAAGGCCTTCAGCAGGGATTCGGAATCTTGCAGCTGCTGGTTGGTCCGGCGTAGATGAGCCATTTCCTCGGCCCTGTCCAGCCGACGTTCGACATGCCGCCCCAGCCACTGCAGCCGGCTTTGAGCCAGGGCATCCAGCGGGCGGTCGGGATGTGGCCTCAGCAGCAGGCTCCGATGGCCGTCAGGAGTCTGCAGCAACAGCAGGTCATCGCCATTTCGCGGATGTGGTTCATCGCCTGTCGACCAGGTCAGCTCGGCATCGATATCCCAGTCCGTCAGCAGATCGGCGCAGATGTCCACAACCTCTCTAAGGTCGGTCACGCTTTCCAGACGGTCGATATGACGGCCTATTTCCACACCGGTTTGGTCGCGGTCCCTGGTGTTACGACCTGCGAGACGGGAAGTCATCATGGCAACAAACTGGGGGCTCGTGCGAAGGAGTAGTTAACGTTCTTCACCTTTATAAACGCTCCGATTGCGTCTGTCATGGGAATTTTGTTAAGCCTGTAGTCATGGAAGTGCCTCCTGCTGCATGTCCGGCCAAATAGGTGATGTCTGTGGCCGCAGTGCGTTAGGAAAATGTAAAATGATGTATGCTGCATCTTCCGCTTTTCAGCTCAGGTCTTGCCACGGGTCCGGCCGCCGTCACCTATGCGTCGATTGCTAGCCATTGCTGGTCTGCTCTTTCCGCTGGCGCTTGCCGGGCAATCGCTGCTGGGCGTCGATCCGCAGCAGCAGCTTGAATTGCTGCGCGAGCAGGGCACGGCGGCGCAAGCGTCGTGGCAGCCGGGTCTCGGGCTCGCGGGCAGCTCGTGGCAGTTCAACAGTCAGTCGCTGAGTCCGGCCGAAAGCCTTGCCTCAGGCGGCAACCTGCCGTTCGGCATGATCGCGGCGGCGCCGAGTGCGCAAACCCGGCTGCAGTTCAGTCTGGCGCCGCATATCCAGGCCCAGGCCAGCGTGATCCGGCACAACTGGGTCGACAATACCGTGCCGGTCACCGAGAGCGAGTTGGGTGCCAATCTGTGGCGGGGGCGTTACAGCCTGGGCTTCAGCATAGGGGCTGCCTCGTTGTCCGGGCGTGCCAGCAGCTTGCCGCGGGTATTGCCGGGCGCGGCCGTGGGACTGCCTTATGCGGGTTATGGTGGCAGCACCGAATTCAATGCCATGGGGCGTCTGATGCTGAGCGGGCAGGACAGCCTGCGGATTGGCGCCAGCGTGGGCCGGATCGATCTGCTGCCGGGCTCGGCGCTGGGGAGTGGTGGTTTGGGCCAGAAGGCCTTGAGTGTCGGGGTCCAGCATGGCCAGGTCAGCGGCGTGCTGGTCGGGCGCATGGTCCAGCCGCTGGATGCCGGCGCCGCGAGCATGCCTTATGCACTGGACCGACGTTGGAGCAGTCTGGATTTCGGGGTGACCTGGCGTCTGCCCTGGCAGGGCCAGATCAGCATCGGGGCACACAACCTGTGGAGCACGGGGACTCAGACCGGAGCTGTGCCGGGGCCCGGAGGCCCTGCGGCGGCGATTCAGGATCAGTCACGTACGCCTTACGTCCAATACCATCAGGATCTCTAGGACGGCCGTCGCCGTCGCATGACCTGGGTGGAGGGGCGCCTGGTTGTCGCATCCTGGATGATGCGGCCAGGGCGAGTGCAGGGACTGGCCATCGAAAGCTTGCCGGCCGCGTTGTGATGGCAGCGCATTCGAATTACCGGGCAGGTACGTGCGCTGATGTTCTCGGTCTTGGCGCGCAAGCCCGGGAGCGGCAACTTCCGATGCGGGTGAAGATCCCTAGCCCTCCATACGGCACCCGTCGCGCGATGGTTGCCGTCCAGCCGGCATCCTTGGTACAAGAGCTGATGGATGGCTTCATGACGGTCCGTATTCAGACCTGTCATGGTTCACCTCCGGCCCGCCTGGTCATGGCAGATACACGCTGGCGTGGACCATGACTCGCTGGATGGGGCACTTGTACTGCGATCCGGATGGAATGCCGGGCGAGTCGGCTGAGCTATCATGCCGGTTGCCGGTTGCCGGTTGCCGGTTGCCGGTTGCCGGTCATGCCGAGGCTCATGGTCGGCGGCGGCGGATAACTCGGCAGGTCGCGACCTCCAGGCACAGGATCGGGAAGGGCGGGCGTCCCTGCCGCCGTGCCTGTCGGCACGGCGTAAGGGGCAGTGACGATGGCAGCGAAAGGTTGATGGCGGTGGATACCTTGGTGACAGATTCCGCAGGGGGCTACAGTGAAATGTATGACGATGCCGGGCAGCCACGACGGCACTGGCAGCCGCTGCATCGTCATCTGCAGACGACGGGGCCGGCACAGCTGTTGAAGCAGCAGGCGCTTATTCGTACCCAGGTTCGCGACAACGGTGTGAGCTTCAATTTCTCGGCCGCCGGCCAAGGGAGCCGGCGCCCCTGGACGCTGGATCCGCTGCCATGGTTGCTGGATGCGGGGGAGTGGAGCCAGTTGGCTGCGGGGGTCGCCCAGCGCGCGCAGCTGCTGGATCGCCTGCTGGCCGATCTGTATGGCCCGCAGGCCATGCTGCAGCAGGGTCTGCTGCCTCCGGCCCTGGTATTCGGCCATCCTGATTTTGTGTGGTCGAGCCAGGGGATGCAGCCGGTGGGCGGGCGTTTTCTGCATCTTTATGCGGTCGATCTGCGCCGCGATGGCGCCGGTCGCTGGCGGGTTTCCGGTGACCGGACCCAGACTCCTTCCGGTGCCGGTTACGCCCTGGAAAACCGGCTGATCGTGTCCCGTGCCCAGACCGAGTTGCTGGCCCAGTACCAGGTGCGCCCGCTGGCGGAGTTTTTCCGGGGCCTGCGCCGCCAGCTGGCAGCCCAGGCTCCGACGGACGGCGAGGCGCCACTGCTGGTGCTGCTGACGCCCGGCCCCTACAACGAGGCCTATTTCGAGCATGCTTTTCTGGCCCGCTATCTGGGCTTTCCGCTGGTCGAGGGGCAGGATCTCACTGTGCGCGGTGAACGGGTCTATCTGAAAACATTGACCGGACTGCAGCGTGTGCACGGCATCGTCCGTCGCGTGCATGACAGTTGCTGCGATCCGCTGGAATTGCGGGGTGACTCGACGCTGGGCGTGCCCGGTCTTTTGCAGGTCGTACGGGCCGGCCAGGTATTGCTGGCCAATGCACCAGGCAGCGGCGTGGTGGAATCGGCGGCCTGCAAGCCATTTCTGCCGGCGATCAGCCAGCAGTTGCTGGGCGAGCCCTTGCTGCTGGAGAGCACGCCCAGCTGGTGGTGTGGCGAGCCGGCGTCCCTGGAGCATGTGCTGATGAATCTGGACCGGATGTTGATCCGTCCGGTTTATCCCTCGGCCAGCCATCGTCCGGAATGGGTCGGCGGACTCAGTCACGACGCACGTCTGGTGCTGATCGACAGCCTGCGCCGGCACCCCCATGCCTATGTCGCCGAAGAGTGGTTTGCCGCCTCGGTGGCCCCGCTGGTCAATGTCCGGGGAGGGCTGGAATCGAGACCGGTCAGTTTGCGGCTGTATGCGGCGGCGACGGATGACGGTGAATATATGGTGATGCCTGGTGGCCTGGCCCGGGTGGCGGAACCGGGACCGGAGCTGCATCCGGGACGGGCGATCAGTGGCAGCAGCAAGGACGTCTGGATGCTGACGGACGACGCCACTGCAGCGGCATCCGTTGCCGGCCTGTCCATGTCGGGCAGTGAACTGCAGCGCAATCCGTCCAATCTGTCCTCGCGCATCGTCGAGAATCTGTTCTGGTTCGGCCGGTACACCACCCGCTGCAACGACATGGCCCGACTGCTGCGGGTCGCACTGGCCCGTTTTGATGACGCCAGTGACCAGGCGCCCTGGGCCCGGGCAGCCGCCATCGATATCTGCCAGGCCCTGTCGCTGTTGCCTCTGCGGCCGGAGAGCCAGGATGCCGCCGGCATGGAGCGGTTGCTGTGTTCGGCCGTCCGCGACACACAGCAGATGGAAAGTCTGGCCAGTCATCTTCAGCGCCTGGGCTGGACCGCCATGCAGATCCGTGAGCGCTTGTCACTGGACAACTGGAGGGTGCTGCAACAGCTCCAGGATCTGGCCGATGCGGATATCGAAGAGGGCATGGACATGCGCCAGACCCTGGATTTTCTGGATCGCAGTCTGGCGTTCTGCGCAGGTCTGACCGGTTTCGCGATGGACGGCATGACCCGGGATCATGGCTGGCGGCTGTTGATGATCGGTCGCCACCTGGAGCGTCTCAGCTTTTTGGCCACGGCCTGTGCCCGCTTTCTGCGACGGGGGACCGAATCCGGCTGGGGCACCATGGACTGGATGCTGGAGGTGGCTGACAGCATGGTCACCTACCGCAGCCGCTATCGCTCCCATGCCGAGCTGATGCCCTTGGTCGACCTGATCGTGTTTGACACGGACAATCCCTGCGCGGTGCTGTTCCAGCTGCACCAGCTGCGCGATCATCTGGGGCAGTTGACCGGCGCCCTAGGACCGGTCGACGATCCGATATGTCTTGAGCTGGACCGGCAGGCACGGACCCTGGCCGGCTTCCAGCAGGATCGCTTGCACAGGATCTCGGACAGTGGCTGTCTGGAACTGGCCGGGCTGCTGGATCAGGCCGTGCTGATCGCCTGGCGCTTGTCGGATCAATTGGCGATGCGCCATTTCACCCATGTCACCGATGCCAGTCATCAGACGCTGGCGGCATGAGGAAAAGGCCATGCCACGACGCTACGAGATCACCCATGACACCACGTATATCTACCATTCGCCGGTGGTCCTGTCCCAGCAGCGGTTGCATCTGATACCTCGGGCGCTGTCCTGGCAACAGGTGTCGGAACAGGCGCTGGAGATCTGGCCACCGCCGAGCTTGCGCCTGGATCAGTCCGATGGCTTCGGCAATCCGCTGACTCTGCTGCAGTTTCATGAGGCCCACGAAAGTCTTCGGGTGCGTTCGCGAATGGTGGTGGTGGTGGATGACGGCACCGCGCGGCTGAACTCGCCGGACTGGGAGAGGGTTGCCGCGCGCCTGCAGTTCCGGCGTGAAGAGGTGGTTGACGGGCCGGTGCTGGAAGCGGCCCGCTTCCGCTTCGCCTCGCCCTTCGGACGCATCAAGAGCGATTTCGCGGCTTATGCCGCCGATTGTTTTCCATCCGGCCGTCCATTGCTGGATGCCGTATCGGCACTCAATCACAAGATTCATCGGGATATCCGCTTCCAGCCCGGCGCGACTTCGGTGGCCACCCCTGTCATCGATGTGCTGCGCTGTCGCCGCGGAGTCTGTCAGGATCTGGCCCATCTGATGATCGCCTGCCTGCGCTCCTTGGGTCTGGCGGCGCGCTACGTCAGCGGATACATCCTTACCACGCCGCCGGCGGGACAGGCGCGACTGGTAGGAGCCGATGCTTCCCATGCCTGGGTCTCGGTCTGGTGTCCGGATGGGGCGGAGGATGAGTGGCTGGCATTTGATCCGACCAACGATCTGATGCCCGGAAACCAGCACGTCACCCTGGGCTGGGGGCGTGATTTTTCGGATGTTTCGCCGTTGCGGGGCATGATCCACGGCGGCGGCGCGCATCAGCTGAGCGTGGCGGTGACGATGCGGCCGCTGGACGAACTGGTGCTGGATGCCGGTCCGCGGGTGGATGGCCCCGGCTGAAGCCAGACGATACACTGGAGCCCGGTTTTCATCCGTCAAGAGAGTTCTATGAGCCGCAGCATCATTTCCACCGACAAGGCACCGGCGGCGATCGGTCCCTATTCGCAGGCCGTCAAGGCCGGTTCGACCGTTTATTTTTCCGGTCAGATTCCGTTGGATCCGGCGACCGGCAATCTGGTCGAAGGCGATGTCGCCGCCCAGACGCATCAGGTCTTCCGGAACCTGCAGGCCGTGGCCGCCGCCGCCGGCGGCACGCTCTCCGATTTCGTGCGGATCGGCATCTATGTTACCGATCTGGCCAATTTCGCCACCGTCAACGCGGTGATGACCGAATACTTCCAGGCTCCGTTTCCGGCCCGCTCGACGATCGAAGTGTCGGCGCTGCCCAAGGCCGCCCAGGTCGAAGTGGATGCGGTGATGGTGCTCGGCGCCTGAAGCCGGCTGCAAGCGTAGCCGGTCCTGATCGAGATGGTGCGTGCATCCACGGCGTTGACCGGCGATTCGCCGGTCACGGCGCTGTCCGGCGTGGGACCGGCTCTGGCCGCCCAGCTGGAGCGGATGGGACTGCAGCGGATCCGGGATCTGTGGTTCCATCTGCCTTTGCGATATGAGGACCGGACCCGGATCATGCCGATTGCCGACATGATTTCGGGCACGCGGGTCCAGGCGCAGGTACGGGTGGTTTCGGTCGAGACGGGCTACCGTTTCCGGCCTCAGCTGAAAGTGCTGGTCGCCGATGACAGCGGCGAGCTGACGCTGCGTTTTTTCCATTTCCACAAAGGGCAGGTCGCGCAGTTGCGCGAAGGCGTGGAACTGCTGTGTTACGGCGATGTACGCAGCACGCTGGCCGGTCTGGAGATGGTGCATCCGCAATACAGCCGACTCGAACGCGGCGACAGCGCCGTGCTGGCGGATCGACTCAGTCCGATCTATCCGGTCACCGAAGGACTGGGGCCGTCGCGGATGAGCAAGCTGGTGGAGCAGGCACTGCGCTGGCTGCCCGAGCCTTCCCAGCTCGAGCTGGTACCTGCCGAGCTGCTGCCCGATGCCTCCGGCACGACCATGCGCGAGGCCTTGCTGTACGTGCACAGACCGCCACCGGATGCGGATCTGCAGGCTCTGTCGCAAGGCAAGCATTCCTGTCTGCAGCGGCTGGTCTTCGAGGAGCTGCTGGCCCAGCATCTGGCGCTGCGCAGCCTGCGCCGGACGATTCGCGTGCATCAGGCTCCGGTGTTCAACGCCCGCGGCGATCTGAGGGCGCGTTTTCTGGCCGGTCTGCCGTTCCAGCTGACGGCGGCGCAGGCTCGGGTCAGTGGTGAGATCGAGGCCGACCTGGTCCGATCCAAACCCATGTTGCGGCTGGTGCAGGGCGATGTCGGCTGCGGCAAGACGGTGGTGGCGGCGCTGGCCGCCCTGCTGGCGGTGCAGGCCGGTTATCAGGTCGCCTTGATGGCACCGACCGAGCTGCTGGCCGAGCAGCATCTGCGCAATTTCACGCAATGGCTGCAGCCGCTGGGCGTGGAGGTGATCTGGCTGGCCGGCAGAGTCAAGGGACGTGCCCGCAAGGCGGCACTGGCCCGGCTGGAACAGGGCGCGGCGATCGCCATCGGCACCCATGCCTTGATGCAGGAAGGCGTGTCATTTGAACGTCTGGGGCTGGTCATTGTCGATGAACAACATCGCTTCGGGGTCCAGCAGCGGCTGGATCTCAGCAACAAGGGGCGGGCGGGCGATCAGGTGCCGCACCAGCTGGTGCTGACCGCGACGCCGATTCCGCGGACCCTGGCGATGAGTGCCTATGCCGATCTGGACGTGTCGTCCATCGATGAGTTGCCGCCGGGCCGCACGCCGGTCAAGACCGTGGCCTTGTCCGATGCACGCCGTGACGAAGTGGTGGATCGGGTGGATGTTGCCTGCGCCCAGGGGCGCCAGGCTTACTGGGTCTGCACCTTGATCGAAGAGAACGAACAGATGCGGGCGCAGGCGGCCGAGGTGGTCCATGCCGACCTGACCGCGATGCTGGCAGGACACCGGGTCGGGCTGGTTCACGGTCGTCTGAAGCCGGCCGAAAAGCAGGCGGTGATGGATGCTTTCAAGGCTGGCGAGCTGGCGGTGCTTGTCGCCACCACCGTGATCGAGGTAGGCGTGGACGTGCCCAATGCCAGCCTCATGATCATCGAGAACAGTGAGCGTCTGGGGCTGGCCCAGCTGCACCAGTTGCGTGGCCGGGTCGGTCGTGGTGCCCAGGTCTCCAATTGCGTGCTGTTGTACCAGTCGCCGTTGGGCAGCATGGCCAAAGAGCGTCTTCATGTGATGCGCGAGACCAATGACGGTTTCGTCATTGCCGAAAAGGATCTGCAGTTGCGTGGCCCCGGCGAGGTACTGGGAACCCGCCAGACGGGGCAGCTGAGTTTCCGGATTGCCGACCTGAGCCGTGATGCCGACCTGCTGCCGGTCGTGCAGGAGGTCGCCGATGTCATGCTTGAGCAGCATCCGGGCCGGGCCGAAGCCTTGATGCGACGCTGGATCGGTTCGGCCGAACGCTATGCCCAGGCCTGAGTCTGGGCCGGTCATTTTCAACTACGAGGAATTCGCCCATGAGTCGCCTGCCATTGCTGATTGATACCGATCCCGGCGTGGATGATGCCCTGGCTCTGCTGATGGCCTTCGCCCACGCCGAGGTCGCCGGTCTCAGCATTGCCGCCGGCAATGTCGGCCTGGATCACACCTTGCACAATGCGCGGGTGATTGCCGGTCTCGCCGGAGCCAGTCCGCCGATCTTTCCCGGCTGCGCCACGCCGCTGGTGCGGGCTCCCGGCAAAGATGCGGCCTTTGTCCATGGGCGCGACGGGCTGGGCGATGTCGGTTTTGCAGAGCCGGAGCCGAAGGCCTCGGATGAGGCGGCGGCCCTGGCGCTGAGCCGGCTGACGCGCGAGCGCCCGGGTGAACTGACCCTGGTGGCACTGGCACCGCTGACGAATCTGGCCCTGGCCGTGCGGCTGGATCCCGGGCTGCCGCAGCGCATCAAGCGACTGGTGATCATGGGGGGCGCCATCGGAGGACAAGGCAATACCACGGTGTGGCCGGCCGAGTTCAATATCGGTTTTGATCCCGAGGCGGCCCATGTGGTGTTCGAGGCCTTTCCCGCGTTTGATCTGGTGGATTGGGAACTGACCCTGCGCTGTGCTTTCGACGGCCCGGTCTTCGCCGACTGGCTGGCGGCCGGCGATGAGCGCGCCGTCTTTTTCGACCGGATCTACGGTACGGCCCGCGCCTGGAACGCGCAGCGCGGACGCCACGGAGTGATTGCCGCCGATGCTCTGGCGATGTCGGTGGCGATCGCACCCGAGATCATCACCGACAGCGTGCAGCGCCGGGTGGAGATCGAGCTGGATGGACGCCTGACCCGCGGCGCGACGGTGGTCGACTGGGAGTCGCGCTCGGGCCGTCCGGCCAATGCCCGACTGGTGCTGGACGTGGATCGCGAGGCCTATGCGGCAATGGTGCGGCGGGCGCTGGGCGCTTGAACCCACAGGTTTTTCCGAGGGCGGATGGCTTGTATCTCTCCCCAGTGCCTGGATATAATGTCCGACTTTCGCCCGACGACAGTCAATAGAGCAGAAGCTTATGAAGCCCGAAATCCATCCCAATTACCGCGCGGTGGTGTTCCAGGACCTTTCGTCCGACTTCGCGTTCCTGACGCGTTCGACGATCGCCGCCAAGGACACCATCAAGTGGGAAGACGGCCAGGAATATCCGCTGATCAAGGTGGACATCTCCAGCCACTCCCATCCGTTCTACACCGGCAAGCAGAAGAACATCGATGCGGGCGGCCGCGTCGACAAGTTCCGTCGCCGCTATGGCGCTGCCGGCCAGAAGTAAGGCCGCACATCATGTCTGCCGGATCGTCATGATCCGGGATGGCATACATGCGCAAGGCGGACCTCGGTCCGCCTTGCGCATTTTCGCATTCAACGTTTCTTAATACGACGAATGCCTCTTGCTGCGTTGTGTCACAATGTCACGGCTGGGCCCGGCAGGGCCCCGGCGAGCCGGACCCGTGACAGAGGACCGGCCCGCCTACCGTTCTCCCCGGCCGGAATGCCCCTGCGTGGTGACGTGTCGACCGGGTCTTGTTCGCAACGGAGGTTGTTCCTGTGTCTGACCCGAAAATTGTCAAGGTAGTGGACGAGTCCACTCAGCGCGGAAGCGAATTGCCCTTGGTCAGCGGTACCCTGGGACCGTCGTGTATCGACATCAGCACGTTGTACAAAGATACCGGTCATTTCACCTATGATCAGGGCTATGGCAGCACGGCCAGCACCAAGAGCGCCATCACCTACATCGACGGCGACAAGGGCGTGCTGCTGTATCGCGGCTATCCGATCGAACAGCTGGCCGAACATTCCAGCTTCCTGGAAGTGGCCTACCTGCTGCTGAACGGCGAGCTGCCGAAAAAGGCCGAGTTCGACAGCTTCAGCAACGAGATCACGCATCACACGATGATGCACGAGTCGCAGAAGGAGTTCTTCAAGGGCTTCCATCACGACGCGCATCCGATGGCGATGCTGGCGGCCTCGGTGGCCTCCATGTCCGCCTTCTACCACGACAAGATCAATGTCGAGGATCCGGCCGACCGCCGGCTGGCCGCGATCCGCCTGATCGCCAAGATGCCGACCCTCGCCGCCGGCTGCTTCCGCTATTCCATCGACTGGCCGTTCCGCTATCCGCGCAACAACCTGGAATACGTCGACCGCTTTCTGCACATGATGTTCGAGGTGCCCAGCGAGCCGCTGCAGCTGAGCCCGGTGGCCGCCAAGGCGCTGGATCTGCTGTTCATCCTGCACGCCGACCATGAGCAGAATGCCTCGACCTCGACCGTGCGTCTGGTCGGTTCCACCGGCGCCAATCCCTACGCCTCGATCGCCGCCGGCATCACCGCGCTGTGGGGCCCGGCCCATGGCGGCGCCAACGAGGCGGTGCTGAAGATGCTCAACGAGATCGGCACCCCGGACAAGGTCGAGTCGGCGGTGCTGCGCGCCAAGGACAAGAACGACAGCTTCCGGCTGATGGGCTTCGGCCATCGCGTGTACAAGAATTTCGATCCGCGCGCCAAGATCATTCGCGAGATGACCCACAAGGTGCTCAACGAGCTGGGTGTCAACGATCCGCTGCTTGAAGTGGCCGTCAAGCTGGAAGAGGCTGCCCTGAAGGACGATTACTTCGTCGAGCGCAAGCTCTACCCGAACGTCGACTTCTATTCGGGCATCATCTACAAGGCGCTGGGCATCCCCACCGAGATGTTCACGGTGATGTTCGCCATTGCCCGTACCGCCGGCTGGATCGCCCACTGGATCGAGCAGCACGAAACCCCGGGGTCGCGGATCGGTCGTCCGCGCCAGATCTATGTGGGTTCGGATGTGCGCGACTACATTCCCGGCGCCAAGCGCTGAGGCTGGAACGGTGCGGAAGCCGCAGGCTTCCGCACCGGATCACGACAAGGCCCGCGAGCCGTCATGGCTTGCGGGCCTTGTCGTATCGGCAGCGGTTGTTTCCGCCAAGGTTTATCGGCGGCGCAGCGAGGGCCCGGGCGAGGGCGTCACGCTTTCCTCGGCCAGCAGCATTTCCAGCTGGGTCAGCGAGACCCTGGCCGCCGGACGGCCATCCGGTCCTGCCAGCAGTGGCTGGCGCAAGGCGCTCGGCGGAAGCACGATCAGCTCGAAGGGAATGCCGTCGGCCTGAAAGCTGATCACCGGGTAGTGGCCGACGCTGTCATCGGTTCGGCGCAGCCGCCGATCCTGCCACAGCGTCGGGACTCCGTGCTCCTGAAGGAACAGGTCGATCGCTTCGGGATGTTCGTGGAAAAGCTGCAGATTGACGCTGGAGTGGGCATCGGCGGTCCCATCCAGCACGCTGCCGGTCAGGCGGGGCTGCCAGGCGCCGAGGAAGCGCATCGCCTCCAGGGCGGCTTCGCGCCTCAGTTGCAGGTGCTGCGGTTGTCGATCAGCCTGGAACAGGCGCTGCCGCTCGCGAAGCGCCTGTTCGATATCCTGGTTGCGGGGCATGGCCTGGGTATCGGCGATGCCCAGCCGCCGGGCGGCCTTGGACTTGGCGTGCTGGAAATCACGAATGCCGTGCTCGGACATCAGCCGGGCGGCCTCCTGGGCCAGCCTGACCCGGCTGCGCTGCTGTCGATCCTGGGCATGGACGCGATGATGCTCTGCTCTGGCCATAAACGGGCTCCTGCGCGGATCGAGTCAGGACCGGCCGGGAAAGGGCCACAGCCGGGCCTGATGCCTAGAAAATGTCGTAGGAATGCTGCTGCGGGTCCTCCTGTTGCTGGTTGGCCTGATTGCGCAGGCGGTCGACATCTTCGATCTTGAACTGTTCCGGGATCGCGTTGGGGTCCCCCGGCGAGGCGGGCAGGCCGGTGTCGCGGTTGATCATTACCGTACTGATCCCCGGTGGCATCGGCAAGCTGTTCAAGGGCAGGCCCTTCAGCGCAGCGCCCATGTAATCGATCCAGATCGGCAGGGCGGCGCGGGCACCGAACTCGCCACGACCCAGCGAATTGAAATTGTCGAAGCCGACCCAGACGGTGGTGACCAGATCGCCATTGAAACCCGCAAACCAGGCATCGCGGTGGTCGTTGGTCGAACCGGTCTTGCCGGCAAGGTCGGCCCGGTTCAGCACCTTGGCCGCCCGGCCGGTACCATTCAGTATCACGTCCTTCATCATCGAGGTGATCAGCCAGTCATTGCGGATGTCAATGACATGCGGTGCCAGCACCGGGGTCTGCGGATCGACTGCCGTGGCGCCGGATGACGCGGAAGAGGCAGCTGCCGCCGGTACCGGCCGTGCGGTGGAAGCGGCGACAGCCAGCGGGTCGGCGGGCACCTTGTCCAGCACGGGCTGGCTGGCGAAGTCGGCCGGCGGCGGTGCCGGTACGGTATTGGTCAGCAGCCGCGCCTGACAGTCCATGCAGGTCCGTGGCGGCCTTGCCACATAGACCGGCTGGCCATCGCGATTGTCGATCTCGGTGATGTAATAGGGTTTGATCAGATAGCCGCCATTGGCAAACACGGCATAGCCCTGGGCCATGGTCATCGGCGACACCGAGGCCGTGCCCAATGCCATCGACAGATTGTTGGGCAGCACGTCCAGACGGAACCCGAAGCGGGTCAGATACTGGCGCGCATAGCCGACCCCGATGGCGCTGAGCAGGCGCACCGAGACCAGGTTCTTGGATTCCACCAGGGCCTGCCGCAGGCGGATCGGACCACTGAACTTGTCATCGTCGTTGGACGGCGTCCAGGTGCCGTCGGGTCGCGAAGCATCCGGCAGCACCACCGGGGCATCGTTGACGATGGAGGCGGTGTTGAAGCCGCGTTCGAACGCCGCCGAATAGATATAGGGCTTGAAGCTGGAACCGGGCTGGCGGGCCGCCATCACGGCACGGTTGAACTTGCTGCGGGCGAAGCTGAAGCCGCCGACCAGGGCCTGGACGGCACCATCCTCGGGCCGCAGCGACACCAGTGCGGATTGGGCATCCGGAATCTGGCTCAGTTTCCAGTGACCGGCATCGGTGGGCACCAGGCGGATGATGTCGCCCGGCTTCAGCACCTGGCTGACGCTGGACGGTGCGGGACCGACGCGGCTGTCATTGATATAAGGGCGGGCCCAGCTGACGTCGGCCAGATTCAGGGTGGTGTGGTGTCCATCACCCATATAGATGTCGGCGCTGCCGGCCGAGCTGGCCGTGACAATGCCGCCTGTCATGTCGGCAATCGGCGGATAGCTGGACAGGATGGCATCCAGCGCATGCTCATCGCCTCCGGCCGGGAGTTCGTGATGGCCTTCGGGGCCGCGCCAGCCGTGGCGCATGTCATAGATGTGCAGGCCGCTCCACACCGCCTTGTTGGCCGCACTCTGGCGCTGGCTGTCCAAGGTGGTCTTGACCACATAGCCTTCGTTGAAAGCATCATTGCCGAGCAGGTTCAGGACCTGCTGACGAACCATTTCCGCCATATAGGGCGCATCGGTCTGGATCGACTGTTCATGCGGATAGGCATCGTTGGGTTCGGCGATCGCTTCCTGGTATTCGGCATCGCTGAGATAGTGGTTGCGGTGCATTTCGCCCAGCACCCAGTTGCGGCGTGCCAACGCCCGGTGGGGACTGTTCAGCGGATTGACCAGCGAGGGCAGCTGGAAGGTGCCGGCGATCATCGCGGCCTGGGCATTGGTCAGCTGGTCAAGATGTTTGCCGTAGTAGTATTCCGCCGCGGCGGCGACGCCGTAGGAGCGGTGGCCGAGAAACATCTTGTTGAGATACAGCGACAGGATTTCATCCTTGCTCAGCTCATGTTCCATCTGCAGGGCGATGAAGATTTCGGTCAGCTTGCGCGAGTACAGCTTTTCCGGGCTGAGAAAGAAGTTGCGCGCCACCTGCTGGGTGATGGTGGATCCGCCCGAACCTTTGTCGCCACCCGACAGGATCACATGCATGGCGGCACGAACGATGCCATGCCAGTCGACACCCGGGTGATTGTAGAAATTGCCGTCCTCGGCCGACAGCACGGCATGCTTGAGCCGGTCCGGAACCTGTTCGATGGAGACCGGGATGCGCCGCATCTCGCCAAAGCTGGCGATCAGCTTGCCGTCGGCGCTGAGCACCTTCAGAGGCACCTGCATGTGATAATCTCGCAGGGTCGCCACATCCGGAAGCTTGGGCGCGATCAGCCAGTAAGCCGTGCCGATGGCACCGGCCACCAGCACTACGGCGGTCAGCCCCAGCACCAGCGCCCAGCGAAGTAAACGCTTGAAAATTTGCATCAGCTTGCCTGCGGCCTTCTCGTCAACTATTCGGGTCAGCATGGAGTATAGCTGGCCGGAATGAAATGTCTGGCCCCCGGGCGAGAGCCTTCCGGGCCGGATCGGCTGTTTGCATACAAGCGAGTTTTGAACGTATAGGATGAGTGAAAGCGTTTCCGGATCGCGTATCGCCGGGCTTGGCGTCGCACAAGTCTGCAAAACGGGGTTTGACCTGGCAACGCGAGGTTAGAGTCGCCGGATTTTCGGGCAATGATGCGGCCACGGATGGTTGGGCGCAGTTTCAAGGGGTAGGTATGGGGTTTTTCGGACCGAAAACTGTTCCGCTGCTCGGTGTCGACATCAGCTCGTCGACCGTGAAGGTGCTGCAGCTGGGCAAGGATGGCGGCGGTTACCGGATCGAGCATTGCGCGGTCGTCGCCCTGCCGCCGGATGCCATTGTCGAAAAGCGGATCATTGACGTCGAGTCGGTCGGAGCGGCAGTGCGCAAGGCCGTGCAGCGCTCCGGCAGCAAGCTCAAGCACGCGGCGGCGGCGGTGACCGATTCCGAGGTCGTCGTGCGGCGGTTGTCGATGTCCTCCGAGCTGTCCGAACTCGAGGTGGAAGGACAGTTGCAGGTGGAGGCCAGCCAGTACATTCCCTATCCTCTTGAAGAAGTCAGTCTGGATTTCCAGCAGCTGGGTCCGCGCCCCGACAGGCCCGAGCTGCAGGACATCATGCTGGTTGCCTCGCGGACCGAAAATGTCGACATGCGCGTGGCCGTGCTGGAACTCGGCGGTCTCAGCGCCAGGATCATGGATGTGGAATCGCTGGCATTGCGCAACGCCTTTTCCACCTTCATTCTCGCCGGCAAGCCTCGGCCCAGGCAGGCACTGATCGCCCTGATCGATATCGGCGCGACCATGACCACCTTGACGGTACTGAAGGACAACAAGGCGATCTACTCGCGTGAACAGGCTTTCGGCGGCCGCTGGCTGACCGAGGAGATCGCCCGTCACTACGGCCTGAGTTTCGAGGAGGCCGGACGCGCCAAGCGCAAGGGCGGTCTGCCCGAGGACTATGCCGAAAGTCTGCTTGAGCCTTTCAAGCGCTCGATGGTGCAGCAGGCCAGTCGCCTGCTGCAGATGTTCTATGCCGGCAGCGATGTGGCCCAGGTTGACGAGATCATTCTGGCCGGTGGCTGCTCGATGATTCCAGGCATGGCAGAGCTGTTCCGGCAGGAGTTGCATGTGACCACGTCAGTGGCTGACCCCACGGCGACGATCGCGATCTCGCCGCGCCTTTCGGCGGAGAATATCAAGAGTGACGGCCCGGCGCTGATGATCGCCATGGGACTGGCGCTGCGGAGCTTTGATTGATGGTCAAGATCAACCTTCTGCCCTGGCGCGAAGAACGCAAACAGCTGCAGGTCCGCAGGTTTTACGCGCAGCTGGGTCTGGCCGCGCTGGCGGGCGTGATACTGGTCGTGCTGTGGAGCACCCTGGTAGGTCTGCAGCAGCAGCACCAGGAAACCCGCAATGCCTATCTGCAGGCGCAGCTGACGGTGGTCAACCATCGGATTGGCGAGATCCATGATCTGCAGAAGGTCCGGAGCCAGCTGCTGGATCGCAAGCAGATCATCGAACAGCTGCAGCTCAACCGCTCGCAGATGGTGCATCTGTTCGATGCCCTGGTCCGCACCATTCCCGACAGTGTTCGTCTGACGTCACTCAAGCAGACCGGCGACACCATGCTGCTCGACGGTATGGCCCAGTCCAATGCCAGCGTGGCCGGATACATGCGGGCGATCGAGGCCTCGCCGTGGATGGGGCAGGCCACCTTGATGCGTACCGAAAACCGCCATGAGAACGCGCAGATGCCTTATCAGTTTTCGCTGGTCGTGAAGCTGCGCAACCCGGAACTGGCCAATGATGCCCCGGCTGCGGCGGCCAGCATAGGCAAGGGGCGCAAACCATGAGGTTCATCGATGAGCTGCGCAGCCTGGATCGCCATGATGTCGCCGGTTGGCCGCTGCATATCAAGCGGTTTTTCATTGGATTGGTGTTTGTGCTGATCGTATTCTTCGGCTGGTATCTGCATGTCAGTGATCAGCAGGAGAGCCTGGCGGCGAGTCGGGCCCATGAGGAACAGCTGAAGCAGGAGTATGCGCAGAAGCAGGGGATGTCGGCGAATCTGGAGGCCTTGCGCAAGCAGCTGCAGCAGATGCAGGTGCTACTCAAGCAATTGCTGCGGCAATTGCCGGGCAAGACCGAAATGCCCGAACTGCTGACCGACATCTCGCAGTCGGCACAATCAGCCGGGCTGGGGACGGAGTCGTTCCAGCCGGGTGCCGAGCTGATCAAGGATTTCTATGCCGAGATGCCGATCCAGTTGCAGATGATCGGCAGCTATCATCAGTTCGGCAGCTTTATCAGCAGCGTAGCCTCCCTGCATCGGGTGGTGATCCTGACCATGCACGATGTGTCGTTGACGCCGGTGACCAAGCTCGGCAACGCCAGCACTGGACAGTTGATGCTGCAAGGTACCGTGACGACTTACCGTTATGTGGATGAAGGCGAGCGTGGTCCGAGTCGTTCCGCGCCAGGGAGGCGGCCATGAAGTCATGTCCGCGCTGGTTGTTGCCGAGCCTGCTGCCGCTTCTGCTGGCGGGCTGCAGCGGGCCGGGGGCTGATCTTTCCGGTTGGGTTGCCGAGCAGAAGGCGCGCAAGCCCCCGCCGCTGCAGCCGTTGCCGGTATTGAAAACCTTCGAAATGTACGATTACACCGATCAGGGTATGCGGGACCCCTTCAGTGCCAGTGCCACCGAGACTCCGGGAGCCGGCACGGGACCGCATCCGGATCTGAAGCGGCCCAAGCAGCCACTGGAAGCTTTCAGTCTGGACAGTCTGAAAATGGTCGGGACTCTGGGAGATGTGACGCGTCAGGAAGCACTGATCCAGGAGCCGAGCGGGCTGATCCATCGGGTCCGGATCGGTGAATTCATGGGACTCAATTACGGACGTATCGTGAGCATGACCCCTACCCAGGTGGATCTGCAGGAACTGGTACCGGACGGAAGCGGGGGCTGGACACAACGAACCGCTACCGTTGTCCTTCGCCACTAGCATTGCCCGACACGAACCTCCGGGCTGTTGTCACCGAACAATTGGACCGCATCATGCGATTTCTACCGCGACTTCTGCTGGGCACCTTGATCCCGGCGCTGATTTCTCCGGCATGGGCCGCTACGGCCATGCTGGAGAGCATCACCTCGACGACCCAGCCGGGCAACAAGGTGGTGCTGCGACTTCACTTCAATCAACTGCCGCCGACTCCGATGGTCGCCAGCACCGAGCTGCCTCCGCGGCTCACTTTCGATTTCGTGGGCACGGGCAGCAGCGCGGCGAGCTATCTGAAGGTGAATGCAGGGGCCTTGCAAGGCGTATCGGTCGTCCCGATGGAAGGGCGCAGCCGGGTGGCTGTGGACCTGTACCGACGAGCGCAGTTCCGGACCAGCGTGCAGGGACATGATCTGCTGGTGGCGATCAATGGCGGGGATATGGCGGAATTGAATCTGCAGGCCTCCAATGGCGATCCGACCAAGCTGCCGCCCTCGATGGCGACGGGCACGCCGCTGCGCAACATCGATTTCCGGCGCCAGCCGAGCGGATCCGGCAAGGTCATCGTCAGCTTCGATGGACCGGGCGCCCAGGTGGACGTGCATCAGCTGCCGGGCAAGGTGGTGCTGGACATCAACCACGCCAGTCTGCCGGCCTTTTTGCACAAGCAGCTGGATGTCACCGATTTCGCGACACCGGTCAATACCATTGTCAGCCGCCAGTCCCGTCCGGGTCATGTCGCGGTCGAATTGACGGTGAACGGCGAGGTCTCGGTGGCCAGCTATCAGGGCGGCAGCCAGTTCGTGCTGGACGTGATGGCCCGCAAGGCGCCGGCCCCGGCCGTCGCCAATGCCGGACTGCCGGGCACGCGGACCTATACCGGCAAGCACCTGACCTTCAATTTCCAGGATATTCCGGTGCGTGCGGCCTTGCAGGTGATTGCCGATGCCTCCGGCGTCAATCTGGTGGCGGCCGACAATGTCAGCGGCAATATCACCTTGCAGCTGAACGATGTGCCCTGGGATCAGGCGCTGGATCTGATCATGCAGGCCAAGGGCCTGGATCAGCGCCGCAGCGGCAACGTGATCTGGATCGCGCCGCAAAAGGAAATGGCCAGTTACGAGCAGAGTCTCACGGATGCCCGGGCCCGTTCCGAGGACAGTGCCGATCTGGTGACCGCGTATATTCCGATCAGCTATGGCCAGGCCTCGGATATCGCCAAGCTGTTGACCCAGAGCAGCCTGCAGAGCAATTCGGCGGGAACCGGTCAGGGGGCGCAGTCGATCAATCGCGGTTTTCTGTCGGCACGGGGCACGGTTTCCTATGATGTCCGCACCAATACCTTGCTGCTCAGTGATGTGCCGGAGAAGGTGAAGCAGATCCGGGATCTGGTGGCGATGCTGGACAAGCCGGTGCAGCAGGTCCTGATCGAGGCCCGCATCGTGGTGGCCAGCGACAGCTTCGAACGCGACCTGGGCGCCGCTTTCGGGGTCAACGGCAACAAGACCACTTCTTCGGGCAATATCGTGCAGCTGGGCAGCTCGGTGGGTGCGACCCAAGGCTCGAGCAGCACCACCGGAGCCTCCACGCTCGGAGCTGGCGGCTTGAATGTGAATCTGCCGCTGACTTCGCCGGCCGGTTCACTGGCGATGGCCTTGCTGGGCAAGAACTATGCGCTGGATCTTGAGCTGGAAGCCGCCCAGACCGAGGGCCGCAGCGAACTGATCTCCAGCCCAAGAGCGGTGGTGGCCAACAATCAGGAAGCGGACCTGCAGCAGGGGCAGCAGATCGGCTATGTCACCTATCAGAACAGCACTACCGGCGGCTCGGCCAGCGGCACGGCGACCGTGCAGTTCAAGAACGCCGTTCTGGAGCTGAAGGTGACGCCGACCATCACGGCGGACAATCGGGTCTATCTGAAGATCGATGTGGTCAAGGACGCCTTGAACAGCTACTACGATGTGCCGGGCAGTGGCCAGGTGCCGATCATCGATCACCGTTCCATGAATACCTCGGTACTGGTCGACAATGGTCAGACCGTGGTGCTGGGCGGCATTCTGGAACTGGACAAGATCACCTCGGTGACCAAGATTCCGGGACTGGGCGACATTCCGGTGCTGGGTGCACTGTTCCGCAAGACCTCGAGGCAGAACAACAAGGCGGAATTGCTGATCTTCGTGACGCCGCGGATTCTCAGTTCCACCTTGCAGTAATGCCTTCCCCCTTGTTGCCAACGGGGTATTGATGTCCTGATGAGGGATCGGGGCAGGCAGTCTTTTTCCGATCCGAAGCCCGTCAGTTGCTGCCGGCGGGCTTTTCAGTTGGGCCGCTCGAATCGACAAGGCCGGAGGATACGGCCGCGCGATTCCATGCAGCGGGACAAAAGCGAGCCTGCCCGACAGGAATACGGAGTGCTACGTCGGAAGGGCAAAACCGCCAGGCCGCTGTCACAGGTGCCGCAGGCCATGCGCTGTTCAAATAAAATTCATTTTTATCAACGATTTGGAAGAAAGTCGTAAAAAACATTGAAAAACGACTTGCGTGAAGAGGGGAACCGGCCTAATATTCACCTCCCGCTGCAGCGAAACACGCTTCACCGGCCACCACCTCGAAAAGAAATTTTCAAAAAGGTGTTGACGGAAAGCGAAAACGATGTAGAATGGGCGGCTCACTCGGGACGAAATGTTCCGAACCACTTCTCCGAAGTGATGAGTTCGATCTGATCTTTGACAGTATGCGCAGGTGATTTGTGTGGGCGTCTTGCGATGGTCGGCGATAAAACGCTGTCCAAAATTTGCAAGCGTCTAACCTAAGAGTCAATTCAAATGTGACGTTTTACGGTTAGGTTCAACGCTTCAGAAAGAATCGATAGGTATTAGCAATAATGCCAATCAAAAACTTCAAGTGAAGAGTTTGATCCTGGCTCAGATTGAACGCTGGCGGTATGCTTAACACATGCAAGTCGAACGGCAGCACAGCAGAGCTTGCTCTGTGGGTGGCGAGTGGCGGACGGGTGAGTAATACATCGGGACCTACCCAGACGTGGGGGATAACGTAGGGAAACTTACGCTAATACCGCATACGTCCTACGGGAGAAAGCAGGGGATCTTCGGACCTTGCGCGGTTGGACGGACCGATGTTCGATTAGCTTGTTGGTGAGGTAATGGCTCACCAAGGCGACGATCGATAGCTGGTCTGAGAGGATGATCAGCCACACTGGGACTGAGACACGGCCCAGACTCCTACGGGAGGCAGCAGTGGGGAATATTGGACAATGGGCGCAAGCCTGATCCAGCAATACCGCGTGTGTGAAGAAGGCCTTCGGGTTGTAAAGCACTTTTATCAGGAACGAAACGCTGTCGGTTAATACCCGGCGGAACTGACGGTACCTGAGGAATAAGCACCGGCTAACTTCGTGCCAGCAGCCGCGGTAATACGAAGGGTGCAAGCGTTAATCGGAATTACTGGGCGTAAAGCGTGCGTAGGCGGTTTGTTAAGTCTGTTGTGAAATCCCCGGGCTCAACCTGGGAATGGCAATGGATACTGGCAAGCTAGAGTGTGATAGAGGATGGTGGAATTCCCGGTGTAGCGGTGAAATGCGTAGAGATCGGGAGGAACATCAGTGGCGAAGGCGGCCATCTGGATCAACACTGACGCTGAGGCACGAAAGCGTGGGGAGCAAACAGGATTAGATACCCTGGTAGTCCACGCCCTAAACGATGCGAACTGGATGTTGGTCTCAACTCGGAGATCAGTGTCGAAGCTAACGCGTTAAGTTCGCCGCCTGGGGAGTACGGTCGCAAGACTGAAACTCAAAGGAATTGACGGGGGCCCGCACAAGCGGTGGAGTATGTGGTTTAATTCGATGCAACGCGAAGAACCTTACCTGGCCTTGACATGTCTGGAATCCTGTAGAGATACGGGAGTGCCTTCGGGAATCAGAACACAGGTGCTGCATGGCTGTCGTCAGCTCGTGTCGTGAGATGTTGGGTTAAGTCCCGCAACGAGCGCAACCCTTGTCCTTAGTTGCCAGCACGTAATGGTGGGAACTCTAAGGAGACTGCCGGTGACAAACCGGAGGAAGGTGGGGATGACGTCAAGTCATCATGGCCCTTACGGCCAGGGCTACACACGTACTACAATGGTCGGTACAGAGGGTTGCAATACCGCGAGGTGGAGCCAATCCCAGAAAGCCGATCCCAGTCCGGATCGAAGTCTGCAACTCGACTTCGTGAAGTCGGAATCGCTAGTAATCGCGGATCAGCTATGCCGCGGTGAATACGTTCCCGGGCCTTGTACACACCGCCCGTCACACCATGGGAGTGAGCTGCTCCAGAAGCCGTTAGTCTAACCGCAAGGGGGACGACGACCACGGAGTGGTTCATGACTGGGGTGAAGTCGTAACAAGGTAGCCGTATCGGAAGGTGCGGCTGGATCACCTCCTTTCGAGATGACAGTACGCCGGTCATCCAAGACGCCCACACAAGGCACCTGCATATCCGCATGTAACCGCATGCATGACACCGATCCGAAAGGATCCGGGTCACAAAGCTTTTGGGTCTGTAGCTCAGGTGGTTAGAGCGCACCCCTGATAAGGGTGAGGCCGGTGGTTCAAGTCCTCCCAGACCCACCATTATTGGGGCCTTAGCTCAGCTGGGAGAGCACCTGCTTTGCAAGCAGGGGGTCGTCGGTTCGATCCCGACAGGCTCCACCAGTGGTACCGAAAAGCTGCACGCGACACGGATATGTAGACATAAGCGCATACAAAGATTTGATTTTTAGAAACCGGCTGGCGTTGAGGCCTTCCCGGTGTTCATTGAAAAACTGTAAACGAGTGACAAGCGTCTTGGTTCGAAACTGTGAACCGAGGCAAGTGTTAAGGCAATACGAGGAGTTTGGACTGTAATCCTGAGGCGACTTGGGGTTATATGATCAAGCGACTAAGCGTATACGGTGGATGCCTTGGCAGTCAGAGGCGATGAAGGACGTGACAGCCTGCGAAAAGTATCGGGGAGCTGGCAATAAGCTTTGATCCGGTAATGTCCGAATGGGGAAACCCACTGCGCAAGCAGTATCGTGCACTGAATACATAGGTGTACGAAGCGAACCCGGGGAACTGAAATATCTAAGTACCCGGAGGAAAAGAAATCAACCGAGATTCCGTCAGTAGCGACGAGCGAACGCGGACTAGCCCAAAAGTTCTGTGCATTTTAGCCGAGCAGTCTGGAAAGTCTGGCCGTAGCGGGTGATAGCCCCGTAGGCGAAAGGGTGCATGGGATGATAAGTGAGTAGGGCGGGGCACGTGAAACCCTGTCTGAACATGGGGGGACCATCCTCCAAGGCTAAATACTCCTGACTGACCGATAGCGAACAAGTACCGTGAGGGAAAGGCGAAAAGAACCCCGGAGAGGGGAGTGAAATAGATCCTGAAACCGTATACGTACAAGCAGTGGAAGCCCTTCGGGGTGACTGCGTACCTTTTGTATAATGGGTCAGCGACTTACTGTCTGTGGCAAGCTTAACCGTATAGGGGAGGCGAAGAGAAATCGAGTCTGAATAGGGCGCATAGTCTCAGGCAGTAGACCCGAAACCGAGTGATCTATCCTTGACCAGGTTGAAGGTGCGGTAACACGCACTGGAGGACCGAACCCACATCTGTTGCAATAGATGGGGATGAGTTGAGGATCGGAGTGAAAGGCTAAACAAACTCGGAGATAGCTGGTTCTCCTCGAAAGCTATTTAGGTAGCGCCTCGTACGAACACTGCTGGGGGTAGAGCACTGTTATGGCTAGCGGGTCATCGCGACTTAGTAAACCATGGCAAACTCCGAATACCAGCACGTGATATACGGGAGACACACGGCGGGTGCTAACGTCCGTCGTGAAAAGGGAAACAACCCAGACCCGCATCTAAGGTCCCCAAGTCATAGCTAAGTGGAAAACGATGTGGAAAGGCATAGACAGCCAGGAGGTTGGCTTAGAAGCAGCCATCCTTTAAAGAAAGCGTAATAGCTCACTGGTCGAGTCGGTCTGCGCGGAAGATTTAACGGGGCTAAGCTATGCACCGAAGATCGGGGTGTGCACTATGTGCACGCGGTAGAGGAGCGTTCTGTAAGCCTGCGAAGGTGGATTGTAAAGTCTGCTGGAGGTATCAGAAGTGCGAATGCTGACATGAGTAACGATAATGGGGGTGAAAAGCCCCCACGCCGAAAGCCCAAGGTTTCCTCGCGCAACGTTCATCGGCGCAGGGTGAGTCGGCCCCTAAGGCGAGGCAGAAATGCGTAGTCGATGGGAAACTGGTTAATATTCCAGTACTTTTCTCAAGTGCGATGTGGGGACGGAGAAAGTTAGGTCTACCGGGCGTTGGTTGTCCCGGGGAAAGGCGGTAGGCATGGGTCTTAGGCAAATCCGGGACCCTCTATGCCGAGCACCGAGACGAGCCCTTTTGGGCGAAGTGACTGATACTACGCTTCCAGGAAAAGCCACTAAGCTTCAGCTTGAGAAAAACCGTACCGTAAACCGACACTGGTAGGCAGGGTGAGAATCCCAAGGCGCTTGAGAGAACTCGGGTGAAGGAACTAGGCAAAATGGCACCGTAACTTCGGGAGAAGGTGCGCCCCTTTTGGTGGTGACGTGCGTCACTGAGCTGAGAGGGGTCGCAGTAACCTGGCCGCTGCGACTGTTTACCAAAAACATAGCACTCTGCAAACACGAAAGTGGACGTATAGGGTGTGACGCCTGCCCGGTGCTGGAAGGTTAATTGATGGGGTCAGCCGCAAGGCGAAGCTCTTGATCGAAGCCCCAGTAAACGGCGGCCGTAACTATAACGGTCCTAAGGTAGCGAAATTCCTTGTCGGGTAAGTTCCGACCTGCACGAATGGCGTAACGACAGCGGCGCTGTCTCCACCCGAGACTCAGTGAAATTGAATTCGCTGTGAAGATGCAGCGTTCCCGCGGCAAGACGGAAAGACCCCGTGAACCTTTACTATAGCTTTACACTGAACGTTGAGTTCTTCTGTGTAGGATAGGTGGGAGGCTTTGAAACCAGGACGCCAGTTCTGGTGGAGCCATCCTTGAAATACCACCCTGAAGTGCTTGACGTTCTAACCTCGGCCCGTAATCCGGGTCAGGGACCGTGTATGGTGGGTAGTTTGACTGGGGCGGTCTCCTCCTAAAGAGTAACGGAGGAGTTCGAAGGTACGCTCAGCGCGGTCGGACATCGCGCACTGTGTGCAAAGGCATAAGCGTGCTTGACTGCGAGATCGACGGATCAAGCAGGTACGAAAGTAGGACTTAGTGATCCGGTGGTTCTGTATGGAAGGGCCATCGCTCAACGGATAAAAGGTACTCCGGGGATAACAGGCTGATACCGCCCAAGAGTTCATATCGACGGCGGTGTTTGGCACCTCGATGTCGGCTCATCACATCCTGGGGCTGTAGTCGGTCCCAAGGGTATGGCTGTTCGCCATTTAAAGTGGTACGCGAGCTGGGTTCAGAACGTCGTGAGACAGTTCGGTCCCTATCTGTCGTGGGCGTTGGATATTTGAGAGGGGCTGCTCCTAGTACGAGAGGACCGGAGTGGACGTTCCGCTGGTGTTCGGGTTGTCATGCCAATGGCATTGCCCGGTAGCTACGAACGGAAGCGATAACCGCTGAAAGCATCTAAGTGGGAAGCGCGCCTCAAGATGAGATATCCCGAGTCTTTAAGGCTCCTAAAGGCACCATCTAGACTAGGTGGTTGATAGGTGAGGTGTGGAAGTGCAGCAATGCATTGAGCTAACTCATACTAATGAGCCGTGAGGCTTGATCATATAACCCCAAGACGCTTCGTTTGCCTAAACGTTGCCTCAAGAAACATTTCACCTCGACGCTTGTCACTCGTTTACAATCTTATTCAACGCGGAATCCGTTCCGCGGAAGAGCAAAAACCTGCCGTCCATGGCAGGACTCTTCAAAGTTGCTGAACTGGCGCGTGTCGCGCTGTTCACACCCTTTCCCTGGCGGCTATAGCGCTGTGGTCCCACCCGATCCCATCCCGAACTCGGAAGTGAAACGCAGTTGCGCCGATGGTAGTGTAGCTTGCTATGCAAGAGTAGGTCACCGCCAGGGGCTTCATCCCAAAAACCCTCGTCTCGCAGAGACGGGGGTTTTTTCTTGCCCGCGATTTGGACGCCAAAGTGCACAAGCATCCAGACATCCATTTCTCTTCGCAGGGAGTCGAAAGGATGGTGGTGGATTTTCGTCATATTTTGTTATGTTCGACATCGACGGTCGTCAGACTGCCATCAAGGTATCTCTTGGATACCTGTACAGACCTTCCTTGCTGGCTTTGTATCTTTGAGATCCAACTATCCATGACGGGAAGTGCTTTGAAACCAACTCCTGGCACAGCAATTCCAGCTTATGCACATGCGCGCTGAACTGCCCTCCGATGGATGGGCGCTGACTCTGATCGGGCTGGCCGATCTGATGAAGATTGCGCAACGTCCTTGGTGGATCATCTCCAGTGCCGCTGCTGCCCTGCATGGCGAAGTCACGCAGCCACCTGCGGATGTGGATGTGTTGATCGCGCCGGAAGATGCCTTGTCTATCGCCAGTCAGCTCGGCCTGCAGGCGGCACCGGGGATTCCCTGCGAACATTTTTACTCGGAAATCTTCATCCGTTGGGAAGGCCTGCCCTTGCCGGTGGAATTCATGGCCGGTTTTCACCTGCATGAACAGGGACAGTGGCGTCCAGTGCGGCCATCCAGCCGTCAGCCGGAGAACGTCGATGGAGCGACTCTTCATATTCCGGATCGCAGCGAACTGATCCGGTTGTTGCGACGCTTTGGTCGTGACAAGGACCTGATACGCGCGCAGCGTCTGGAAGAGGCAGGCCGATGGCCGCCCCAAAGCCCCTGACGCCCACGCAAGCTGACAGCTGTCATGGACTGTGACTGACAGCGTCCGATAGTGCCCGAACATGCTGCATGTAACGCTGCCGTCTGATGTGATGGTCAGCAAGGTGGGCAAGTGTGAAGATCCTGAGCAGTCCGTGCCGATCCATCCGGCGTTATCCGGTGACGGCCGCCTTCATGGCCTTGATCTGGTCGATGTTTGTGCTCGAGCTGTGGATGCAGGCGCCAGGCCATACATCGATGCTGTTGCGGATGGGGGCCTTGCCGCTGGGTCCGCTCCCGCCGAATCCATGGTGGCGATTGGTCAGTTACGCACTGTTGCATGATGGCTGGTGGCATATCGGTTTGAACAGCCTGTTGCTGTGGATTGTCGGACCCGTCGTGGAGGGGTATGCCGGTGCCTGGTGGCTTGTATGCATCAGTCTGGCGGCAGCGGTGGCAGGAGGTATCAGTATCCAGTGGTTCCATCACGCCGGTGGTGCGGTCAGTGTGGAACCCGGGGCTTCGGGTGCGTTGTTCGGCCTGCTTGCAGCCGCGCTCCTGATGGCCCTGGATCAAGATCAGCCATCCGCCAGGCCGATGCGACGACGCCTGTGCTTGACCCTGGGATACGGGTTGCTGATCTCGCTGTGGCCTGGTGTCAGTCTGGCCGCCCATCTCGGCGGTCTGCTGGCAGGGAGTTGCATCTGGGTCAGGCTCATATACGGGGGGCGGCTGTCCATGCACCAAGTCAAAACCCGGTGAATACCAGATGCGATATCAAGGCATCTGCGGTTCGCCGGATGGAGCGGCGATGCGCTTGTTCAGCCTGTCGGCGGCTGCCTATCGGATGGAGTGCCATGGTCGAGACCGCGGACTTGAGTTGTCCGGCCTGTCCACTTCGAGTGTCCGCGGACAGTGGCTGGATCAAACGCGGCGCCATCCGGAGCCGGTGTGATTTCGGCGGTTCGCCGCTTGCGCGCCATGTGATCTATCCAGGTGGCATGGCACGAAGTTTGCTGGCCAAGTATGTATTCCCAGTCGATGGCCGAGCCAAAGCTTGTCGGCGAGGGCATCTTACCTGAGGGCACGTCGGCGCCATGATGATTTACTCGCTCGAACTCGCCTGGCATGGTCTACGCCATCACAAGGGTCTGGCGGCCCTGATGGTTATTGCCATCGCTGTCGGCATCGGGGCCAGCATGACCGAGCTTACGGTCTGGCAGGTGTTGTCAGGTGATCCGATTCCCGCTCGCAGTGCGAAGCTGTTTTATCCGCAGATCGAGCCACGGGATCTGGCCAATGCATATCCCGGTGAGGATCCGCCCGGGCAATTGACCTGGACGGATGGGATGAACCTGCTTCAGGCGGCCAAGGCTCGCCATCAGGTGCTGATGACGGGCGGCGCGGTGCTGGTGCAGCCAGGCGAGAGGCTGGATCCGTTTCTGCAGCAGGCACGTTATGCGACGACCGATTTCTTCCGAATTTTTGGTGTTCCCCTGAAATATGGTCGTGGCTGGAGCCGCGATGATGACCAGCTGCGCAGCCGGGTGGCGGTGATCAGCCAGCGGCTGAATCAGCGGATGTTTGGAGGCCGGGACAGCACCGGACAAGCCATCGAGCTGTCTGGATCCGAATTCCGCATCGCGGGGGTATTGGGCGACTGGCGGCCGAACCCTTATTTTCTTGACCTGAATCGCCGCAGCTACAACCAGACCGAGGATGTGTTCATGCCGTTGTCGACCTCCCAAGATCTGCGGCTGCCTCACGACGGCAGCACCGAGTGCTGGGGCAATGGCGGTGACAGCCCCGAGATGGATCATCATGCGCCGTGTGCATGGCTGCAGTTGTGGGTCCAGCTGGACCACGCGACAGAGGTCCGCGACTATCGGCGATTTCTCATCAGCTATTCAGAGCAACAGCGACGTGAGGGACGTTTTATGCGCCCGGCGCAAGTGCGGCTGCTCAATGTCATGCAATGGCTGGACTACAACCAGGTGGTGCCCGCCGACATCCGATTGCAGAGCTGGCTGGCCCTCGGATTCCTGCTGGTCTGTCTGATCAATACGACTGGATTGATGCTGGCGACCTTTATGCGTCGCAGTGGTGAATTGAGTGTACGCCGAGCGTTGGGCGCTTCCCGTCGGATGTTGTTTGGCCAGTTGATGGCCGAATCGGGGGTGATTGGTCTACTGGGAGGCATGGGCGGCTTGCTGCTGGCCTGGGGCGGTCTGTGGCTGGTACGTCAGCGGCCGGCACAGTATGCGAGCCTGGCACACCTGAATGCGCCGATGCTGCTGGCAACGGTCCTATTGGCCATGGGTGCGACCTTGCTGGCAGGGGTGCTGCCTGCTTGGCGGGCCTGCCACGTGGCGCCGGCCATGCAACTGAAGAGTCAATAATGGATATCCGACCCATTTTCTCATCGCTGCGCCAGCACAAGATCACCGTTGCCCTGCTGATCCTGGAAATCGCCTTCAGTTGCGCGATTGTCTGCAACGCGATGTTTCTGGTTGCCCAGCGATGGCAACGCATGCATCTGCCCAGTGGCATTGCCGAGCATGAGTTGCTGCAGATCCAGCTCGGAGGCCTTCGCCGGCCAGCCGATGCCGAGGCGCAGACCTTGACTGATCTGGCGGCCTTGCGCCAGATCAGCGGAGTGCGCGAAGCCGGGATGGCGAATGCGTTGCCGTTCAGCGGTGGCGGCCCGAATAGCGATCTGATGCTTTCGCCGCAGCAAAGCACGCGGACACTCAATCTCAGCAACTACTTCGGACAGAATCTGTTGCCGACCCTGGGGATCCAGCTTTTGGCCGGACGAGACTTCCAGGCCGATGAATATATCGATCAGGACCGAGCCAATGCAGCCTTGCATAGCGATGACCGCAAGGGGTTGCCACAGTCCTTGATGATTTCGCAGGCTGTGGCGCAACGTCTGTGGCCTGGACAGTCGGCCTTGGGAAAGACCGTCTATTTCGGACATGCCCTGCCTTTTAGGGTCAGTGCCGTGTATGCGGCGATGTCCCGTTCGGGAGGCCTTTTCCGAGGATGGGCCTACAGCATGATCTTGCCCATTTCCGTGCACGCGGATTCAGGTGCCCGCTATGTGATCCGTTGTGCTCCGGCTGACCGGGACCGGATTTTGCGAGCGGCTGTCGCGGTATTGAAGCAGGCCGGCCCGCATCGGGTCGTCCTGTCGGCATCCACCTACGACCAGCTGCGAGCCGGCTATTTCGCGGATGATCGGGCCATGCTGGGCCTGCTGTTGGGCACTATTGCCGCCTTGTTGACGGTCACTGCGCTGGGCATCGTGGGTCTGGCCAGTTTCTGGGTGTTACAACGCCGGCGCATGATCGGCATCCGGCGTGCACTCGGTGCCCGATCAAAGGACATCCTGCACTATTTCCAACTGGAGAATGCCCTGATTGTTGGCCTGGGGATCGGTGCGGGCATGGTGCTGGCATGCGGTCTCAATCAATGGCTGATGCTCCACTATGAATTGCCAGGACTGCCTTGGTACTACCTCCCATGGGGCGCGATATGCCTGTGGGGGCTCGGACAGCTGGCCGTACTGGCTCCGGCGCGGCGGGCGGCGGCGGTTGCGCCGGTGGCGGCGATGCGATCCGGCCTGATTTGAAGCGCCGGGCCGCGGAGAACGCCTGACGGCAGCATTAGTAACGGGGTCTCACCGCTTGCTCTAAACTTTTTGATCGGTTTATGGTCTCAAGTCTCGACCTGTGAACAACCGGACACCTTACGTTGATGGATACGCCGCATTCGACTTCTTCCTCCCCGCTGCAGGAAACCTTTGGCCGGCTGCGTGCCGAGCTGGGGCAGACCATCATTGGCCAGCAGCACCTGGTGGATTGCCTGCTGATCGCGCTGCTGGCCGATGGCCACTTGCTGGTGGAAGGCGCGCCCGGTCTGGCCAAGACCACGGCCGTCAAGGCGCTGGCCAGTCAGATCGAGGCCGATTTCCACCGGGTGCAGTTCACTCCGGATCTGCTGCCGGCCGATCTGACGGGCACCGATATCTTCCGGCCGCAGTCGGGGAGCTTTGAATTCGAATACGGCCCGCTGTTCCACAATATCGTGCTGGCCGACGAGATCAACCGCGCACCGGCCAAGGTGCAGTCGGCCCTGCTGGAAGCGATGGCCGAGCGGCAGATTACCGTGGGCAGCCACACCCGGCCGCTGCCCGAACTGTTCATGGTGATGGCCACCCAGAATCCGATCGAGCAGGAAGGTACCTTCAGCCTGCCGGAGGCGCAGCTGGATCGTTTCGTGATGCATGTCACCATCGGTTATCCCAGCGCCGGCGCCGAGCTGGCGATTCTGCGGCTGGCGAGGGAACAGGCCCGGCACAAGCCGCAGGCCGCGGCGCCGAAGCGGCACTTGCTGACCCAGGCCGACGTGTTGCAGGCAAGAGAGGCGGTACTGGACGTCCATATGGCTCCGGCGCTGGAGGAGTATCTGACCCAGCTGGTGCTGGCTACGCGTGATGCCGGCAAGTATGGTGCGGACCTGGGCCGCTGGATCGCCTGGGGCGGCAGTCCGCGCGCGACCATCGCGCTGGATCGTTGTGCCCGTGCCCATGCCTGGCTGAGCGGTCGTGACTATTGTCTGCCGGATGATGTGCAGGCCGTGGCCGGCGAGGTGCTGCGACACCGGGTACTGCTCAGCTACGAAGCCGAGGCGGAAGGCGTGCGCAGCGATCAGGTGATCGCCCGCCTGCTGGATCTCGTGCCTCTGCCGTGATGGGGGCCGGACAACGCCGCGACGGTGACGGTCGCACGACGGTGGCTCTGGCCCAATTGCTGAGCCTGCGAGCCGAAGCCGGCAAGATCAGGCTGCCGCGGGTGGTCAGCCGCCAGAGCCGGCACGGCCAGCAAGCCAGCCGCAGCTTCGGGCGTGGCATGGACTATGCCGAATCACGCGCCTATCAGGCAGGCGATGACATCAGGCGTCTGGACTGGCGGCTGACGGCTCGCAGCGGGCGGCTGCATACCAAGCTGTTCCAGGAAGAGCGCGAGGCCCAGTTGCTGATCGTGCTGGATACCCATGGCTCGATGCGTTTCGGAACCCGTGAGCGTTACAAGTCGGTACAGGCCGCACGTGCCGCGGCATTGGCCGCCTGGCACGGTGTCGCCTGCGGCGAGCGGGTCGGCATGCTGGGGTTTGGGAGCAGTCAGCATTTTCTGCGGCCACGGGCAGGCATTCGCGGTGCTACCGGCATCTGCGGGGCGCTGGCGGACTGGGATCAGGCACCCGACGACGTCGGCAGCCAGAGTCTGTCTCTGGCGCTGGGGCGGGTCTTGCGCGAAGCGCGCGGGGTTAGCCGGATCCTGCTGATCAGCGATGGCTGGAGCAGTGATCAGGCCGCGCGCGGTCCGTTGCTGAGTCTGGCCCAACGCAGTCGCATCGGCGTGCTGCTGGTCTCCGACCCCATGGAAACCGCCTTGCTGCCATCGGGACGCTATCCATTGCAGACTGATGCCGGGCGGGTCGAGCTGGATCTCGCCGGTGAGCGCGCCCGACGCGAATTGCAGCAGCAGCTGGGCCAGGGCCGGCAGCGTTTGCTTGACCTGATCGAGCCTTTGGGGCTGGCTCATGAATCGCTGGATACGCGAGGTGATCCCGCTGCGGCTCTGGGGCGGGTGCTGACCTGGCGCGGAGGGCGAAGCTGATGCAGATGCTGCAGAACACTCCGGCCGCCGCTCAGGTTCCGGTATCGGGGCCCGCCGCCGTCATGCCCTCGGGCGGGCCGCCGGCCGGTCCGGTCCTGCGTGATATTCATATGCCGGCCGACCCTTCCTGGTGGCCACCGGCTCCGGGCTGGTGGGTGCTGGCCGCGGTGCTGCTGGTGCTGGCGGTCGTATTGCTGTGGTGGCGTCGCCGCCTGCAGCGTCGGCAGCAGTGGCGAGCGCGGGTTCTGGTCGAACTGGACGAGGCTGAATTGCGTTTTCGACAGGACGGCAATCGCCCGCGACTGCTTGGCCAATTGCATGCCTTGATGCGGCGGGCGGCCGCCGGGCTGGATCCAGCAGCTCGTTCAGCCCGTGGCAAGGACTGGGAGGCCCTGCTTGACCGGGTCCGGATCGATGCGTCGACCCGACAGCAATTGCTGGCTCTGGAACAGAGCATGTATCAACCTGATGGCGGTTCGGGCTTCGAGGCCGAGCCGGCCATTGCCGCCGTTCGGCGCTGGATGACGCTGGTCTTGCGCAAGCTGGCCGCGGAGCAGGCCGGACGGCACCGGAGGTCGTCATGATTTCGCTGGTCTGGCCCTGGGCGGCCCTGGCCTTGCCCTTGCCCTGGATCGCGCGCTGGCTGTTGCCGCGCACGCCACCGGGACGTTCTCTGCGGCTGCCTTTCCCCGGGCTGGCCTTGCAGTCCAGCCGTATGGCACAGCGGCGCTCGCCCCTGGTCTGGCTGGGCCTGGTGCTGGCCTGGCTGGCCCTGGTGTTCGCGACCATGCGCCCCGAGTGGGTGGGACCGCCGCAAGCCGAGCGGGGCAGCGGTCGGGCGATGATGCTGGCGGTGGATATTTCCGGCAGCATGAATACCGATGACATGCGGCTGGCCGGCCATGCCGTCAGCCGGTTCGTGGCGGTGGAGGCGATTGCCGGCGACTTTCTGCAGCGTCGCGACGGTGACGAACTGGGGCTGCTGCTGTTTGGCAGTCAGGCCTTTCTGGTCACCCCGCTGACCTATGATCTGAATGCGGTCGAGCAACAGCTGCGGGGTGCCACGGTCGGATTGGCGGGCGGGCAGACCGCGATCGGCGATGCCATCGCGGTGGCGGTCAAGCGCTTGTCGGCTCTGCCGCAGCAGGCGCGGGTACTGATTCTGCTGACGGATGGCGTCAACAATGCCGGCAGCATCCTTCCGCAGGATGCTGCGCGGGCCGCCAAGGCCGAAGGCGTGCGCATCTACACCATCGGCATCGGCGCCCAGCGGATGCAGGTGGATGACTTTTTCGGCAGTCATACGGTCAATCCCTCGGCCGATCTGGACGTGGGCATGCTCACCGATATCGCCAAGCAGACCGGTGGCCGCTTTTTCCGTGCCACGGACAGCCGCGAACTGGCGGCGGCCTATCAGACCATCGCCCAGCTCGAACCGATGCCGCAGCAGCGGCCTTCCTTGCGGCCTCGTCACGAGCTGTATCCATGGCCGCTGGGCGCGGCGATGCTGTTGTGGCTGCTGGCGGCGGCCGGCACGCAATGGCGCCGCGGACGGAGGGCCGGAGCATGAGCCAGATGCCGCTTTTTCATTTCCTGCGTCCCGAGTGGCTCTGGTTGCTGCTGGCCTTGCCGCTGCTGTTGTGGCTGGGTGCCCGTTCGCGCGGTGACGAAGCCGGTCTGAAGCGACTGGTCGATCCCGAGTTGCTGCCGGCCTTGCTGCAGGGCAGGCCGCCACGGATCCGGCTGCGGCAGGGGCTGCTCGCCAGCGGCTGGCTGCTGGCGGTGCTGGCGCTGGCCGGCCCGACCTGGAGCCGGGTGGCGCAGCCGATGTTTGCCAGCCGGGCAGCGCAAGTGGTCGCCCTGTCCATGTCCAGAGACATGCTGGCACGCGATATGGTGCCCAGCCGGCTGGATCGCGCGCGTTTCAAGGTGCACGATCTGCTGCAGGCCAATCGCGATGGCAGCAATGCCTTGCTGGCCTTCGCCGGTGAGGCCTTTGTGGTGGCTCCGCTGACCTCCGACGCACAGAGTCTGAACGATCTGCTGGATGACTTGTCGCCGGACACCATGCCGGTGGATGGCAACAATGTCGGTGCCGCGATCCGGCGCAGCATGGCCTTGCTGCAGCATGCCAAGGTGGCGCATGGCTCGGTGGTGGTGGTCACTGACCGGGCGGATGCCGACGCGATCGACGCGGCACGCCAGGCTGCGGCGGCCGGCATCCGCGTGTCGGTGCTTGGGGTGGGGACGCCGCAAGGCTCGCCGATACCGGGGGCCGAAGGTGGTTTTGCGCGGGACGCCGATGGCCAGATCATGATGGCCTCCCGTCAGGACAGTCAGCTGCAGGCGCTGGCCCGGGCCGGCGGGGGCGTCTATCGCCCGCTCTCCGACCAGCAGACGGATGTGCAGGCCTTGCATGCCGATCTGATGCGGCCCGAGCCGAGTGCCGAGATGTCGGTCAAGGCCGACCAATGGTCCGAGCAAGGCGCCTGGTTGCTGTTGCCGCTGCTGGTGATCGTGGCCTGCGGTTTCCGTCGCGGCTGGCTGTTGCTGGCGGTCTTCGCCTTGCTGCCGACGCTGCCGACGCCGGCCAGGGCCTCTGGCTGGCAGGACTGGTGGCAGCGACCGGACCAGCAGGCCGCGGCGGCCTTGCATCGTGGCGATGCCAAGGTCGCGGCAAGGCTGGCACCCGGCGTGGCCTTGAAGGGGGCTGCCTCGTTTCGTGCCGGCGATTATCAGGCGGCGGCGCAGACGCTGGCGCAGGGCCACAGCAGCGATGATGCCTACAATCAGGGCAACGCGCTGGCCAAGGCCGGACAGTATCAGCAGGCCCTGAAAGCCTATGACGAGGCGATCAAGCGTGATCCCCGCAACGAGGATGCCAAGGCCAACCGCAAGGCGGTGGAGGACTGGCTGAAGCATCAGCAGAAGAATCAGAAGCCGAAGGGCCGGCAAGGCCAGCAAGGCCAGCAAGGCCAGCAAGGCCAGCAAGGCCAGCAAGGCCAGCAAGGCCAGCAAGGCCAGCAAGGCCAGCAAGGCCAGCAAGGCCAGCAGGGCCAGCAGGGCCAGCAGGGCCAGCAGGGCCAGCCGCCTCAGGCCCAGACGGCGGCGCAGCAGGCTCAGGCCCGTCAGGCCCAGCAAGCCTTGCAGCAGCAAATGAATCAGGCCTTGCGCGGTCGGCCGGCGCAGGCACAGCCTCATCAACTGGGCGCTGCCCAGGATCAGGGGCCGCAGTCCAAGCTGCCTTCGGATCTGCGCCAGGCCATGATGCGGGTTCCTGATGATCCGGGCGCTTTGCTGCGTCGCAAATTCCAGCTTGAATATCAGCAGCGCCACGGCGAGGCGGATGATGGAGATACACAGCCATGAGATTTGACATGCGCTTCGGGGCCATGGCCTTGCTGGTGCTGGCTCCCTGCCTGGCCCGGGCCGATATCGTGGCCAGTCTTGATCGTCATCAGGCGCAGCTGGGCGATACCCTGACCCTGAATCTTCAGGCCACGGGCTCCAGTCAGCTGACCATGCCCGATTTGTCGATGCTGCAGCGTGATTTCGCGATACTAGGGACCTCCAACAGTTCCAGCATCCAGATCGTCAATGGTGTCCGCAGTGCCAGCACCACGCTGGGCGTGGCCTTGCAGCCGCTGCATGCCGGCCATCTGGTGATTCCGGCATTGCGGATCGGCGGCGAGAGCACCCAGCCGCAGACCGTGGATGTCAGTGCCGCTGCCAGCCCGGCCCGGACCGGCACGGCGGCCGCAACCGGCGCCCGTGGCATCATGCTGGAAGGCAGCGTGAATCCAGTCAGCGTCTATGTCGGGCAGCAGGCGATTTATACTCTGCGTCTGTACTTCGCGGTGAATATCGCCAACGGGGCACTGGATGATCCCCAGGTTGGCGGGCTGGATGTCCACCGGATCGGCAGCGACACCGATTACCAGACCACTCGTGGCGGTCGTCGCTACAACGTGGTGGAGCGTCGTTATGCGGTGACAGCGGAGCATGCCGGCACGATTCGCATTCCCGGCCTGCGCTTTCAGGGGCAGGTGGTGGATCCGGATGATCCGAACGCATTTTTCGGTGCACTGACCCCGGCCACGGCGGTCGCCGCTCCGGTCGATCTGCAGGTCTCGCCGATACCTGGCAACTGGGGTTCTTCGACGTGGCTGCCTTCCAGCCAGGTCAAGCTCAGCCTCAGCGGTCTGCCGGCATCGGGCGGTTTGACGGTAGGACAGCCGGTGACGGTGAGCATGCGGCTGGAAGCCCAGGGCGTGCCGGCGTCGGCTTTGCCCGCGCTGAGTCTGCCGGATCTTCATGGCGCGCAGGTCTATCCCGACAAGGCTTCCAGTCAGGATCAGGCTTCAAGTCAGGGCATACGCGGCGTGCGTGAACAGCGTTTCGCCATCGTGCCGCAGCAAGCCGGCAAGCTGACCCTGCCCGAGACCACGGTGAAATGGTGGAATCTGCGGACTCACCAGGCCGAATTCGCGCGGATTCCGGCGCAGACGCTGGATGTCCAGGCCGCCGCCGGGCAGCCCGCGTCTGCGGCGACCGCGTCCGGACCGGCCGCAGCGGCCTCCGCGGTCCCGGCCGTCGCGGCCCGGGCGGCTGGCGGACAGGCCAATCCCTGGCGGGGTCTGGCTTATGGCCTGCTGGCCTTGTGGTTGCTGACGATGCTGATCGGTTTGGGTTGGTGGCGTCGTCGTGGCCGCAAGCCCAGCGCCCAGCCGCGGCAGGAGCCGACGCTGTCCCCGTCCGTCGATGCGGCTGCGTCGGTCGCGACACGGGCAACACGGGCGGCCAGGCCCGGAGCGCAGCAACAGGCTTTTGCGCAGGCCTGCCAGGGCACGGATCTGGCCAGGCAGGAGCAGACCTTGCTGGCCTGGGCCCGTGCCGAGCGGGGGACGATCCGGCAGCTGGGTGATTTGCAGCAGGCGCTGGTGGAGGGCGTGCAGTCGCAGGTGATTGCCGAGTTGCAGCGTGCGCGCTATGGCGTCGGCTCGGTGGATGGCGCGGCCCTGGCTGCGGCTTTTGCCGGCGGATTCCAGTGGCGTCCCGATCATCCGGACCAGGAGGCCGCGTCGGGCTTGCCTCCGCTGTACCCGTTCAAACTGGACTGACATGCCGGGCTGGATCCGGCCGCAACCGATGCGCGCCGGATGCCGGCATGGATGGTGATATGGACGGAGGTGTCTAGACGTCCAAGGATGCGCTCGATGGGTTGCATTCCGGCTCCGCCGGCGTGACACTGCAGAACTGTCTTTTTCAGAGCTGCATGCAAAGCACCGTGAATGTAACCGATTCTGCCTCAGTTGTTGGTCCTGCGCCCTGGGTGGTGATGAAGTTCGGCGGTACCAGTGTCGCGACACTGCCCCGCTGGCAGAACATCCAGGAACTTGTTTCAAGCCGTCGTGCCGAGGGCGTCCGCGTCCTGGTCGTGGTTTCGGCGCTGTCGGGGATGACCGATGCGCTCAAACATCTGTGCGCAGAGACCGAGGCGGGAAAACGGATCGAGGCGGCCGCCGGGATTGTCGAGCGCCATCATGCCTTGCTGGCGCAGATGGATCTGCCCTTGCCGGCGGCTCTGGAGCGGCGTCTGGCGGATCTCTGTGATCTGGCGGCAAGCGGTCCCGGCAGTCTGGGCGAGCTGGCCTGGCAGGCGCTGGTCCAGGCGCATGGCGAATTGCTGTCCAGTGCACTGGGCGCGGCCTTTCTGACGGCTGGCGGACTGCGGACGGAGTGGCTGGATGCCCGCGAATGTCTGACGGCGGCTCCCTTGCCCAACCAGAACGAGCGGACCCGGCTGCTGTCGGCGATGGTGGACAGCCGGCCCGATCCGGTACTGGCGGCGACGCTGGCAGCCAGGGGCGATGTCTTCATCACCCAGGGCTTTATCGCCAGAGAACCCGGGCAGGGCCGTACGGTCCTGCTGGGCCGCGGCGGTTCGGATACCTCGGCGTCCTATTTCGGGGCCTTGCTGAAAGCGGCCCGGGTCGAGATCTGGACCGACGTGGCCGGCATGTTCACCGCCAATCCGCGTCAGGTCGCTGGGGCGCGGCTGCTGCAGCGCCTGGACTACGAAGAAGCGCAGGAAATCGCCTCCACCGGTGCCAAGGTGCTGCATCCGCGCTGTCTGTCGCCACTGCGCGAGCCGCGGGTGCCGCTGCTGATCAAGGACACCAACCGGCCGGAACTCGAAGGCACCTTGATCGGTCCGCAGGTCGGCGAGCAGGTGGTCAGCGTCAAGGCCATCAGTGCCCGCAAGAACATCACCCTGATTTCGATGGAATCGGTGGGCATGTGGCAGCAGGTCGGCTTTCTGTCGGATGTCTTCGACCAGTTCAAGCGCCATGGCTTGTCGGTGGATTTGATCGGTTCGGCCGAAACCAATGTGACGGTGTCACTGGATCCCACCGAGAATCTGCTGGATTCCGATGCCTTGGCCGCGCTGGCCACGGACCTCAGCAAGGTCTGCCGGGTCAAGGTGATCGCTCCGTGCGCGGCGGTGACCCTGGTCGGTCGCGGCATGCGCTCGATGCTGCACAATCTGTCCAGCGTGCTGGCCGAATTCGACCAGCTGCGGGTGCATCTGATCTCGCAGTCCTCGAACAACCTCAATCTGACCTTCGTGGTCGACGAAGGCGTGGTCGACAGCCTGCTGCCCCGGCTGCACGAGCTGCTGATCTCGGCGGGCGCGATGCGGACCGACGACGCGGCGATGTTCGGCCCGCGCTGGGACGTGCTGTACGGAAGTGCCGATACATCGACCCGTGGTCCGGTATGGTGGCAGGGGCCGGCGCGCGCGCGGTTGCTGGCGCTGGCTGCCGAACAGACGCCGCGCTATGTCTATCACCTGCCGACCGTGCGCGAGCAGGCGCGCAGGCTGAAGCGGCTCAGCGCGGTGGACCGCCTGCATTATGCGGTCAAGGCCAATACTCATCCGGCCATCATCGGTGCCCTGGCCGAGGAGGGCTTCGGTTTCGAATGCGTATCCCCGGGCGAAGTCCGTGCGGTCAGTGGCCTGGTCGACGAGACCGTGCCGTTGCTGTTCACCCCCAATTTCGCGCCCCGCGAGGACTATGCCTGGGCGCTGCAGACCCGGGTTACCCTGACCTTGGATGCCTTGTACCCCATGGAGCACTGGGGTGAGCTGTTTCGCGGCCGCGAGATCGCTTTGCGGCTGGATCTGGGGCGCGGTCTGGGGCATCACGAAAAAGTCCGTACCGGTGGCAGCGGCAGCAAATTCGGGCTGCCGGTGGCGCAGCTGGACAGTTTCCTCAAGCTGGCCGATGCCCATGGCGTGACAGTGCGGGGCCTGCATGCCCATCTGGGCTCGGGCATTCTGGATCCGGGCCACTGGGGCGAGGTCTATGGCCAGCTGGCCAGTCTGGCCGAGCGGATCGGCAGCGTCAGCTATCTGGATATCGGCGGTGGCCTGGGTGTGCCGGCCCATCCCGACGAGATGGCTCTGGACATCGATGCGCTGGATGCCGTGCTGCGCCAGGTCAAGGCCGTCTATCCGCAATATCAGTTGTGGATGGAGCCGGGGCGTTACCTGGTGGCGGACAGCGGCGTGCTGCTGGCCAAGGTGACCCAGCAGAAGGGCAAGGGTGCGCTGCGATATCTGGGCGTGGATACCGGCATGAACAGTCTGATCCGGCCGATGCTGTATGACGCCTGGCACGAGATCGTCAATCTCAGCCGCGAAGGCGAGGTGGCCGAGACCTTGTACCAGGTGGTGGGACCGATCTGCGAAACGGGTGACGTCCTGGGGCAGGATCGGCTGCTGCCGAGTGCCGAGGAGGGCGATGTGATCCTGATCGCCCAGACCGGCGCCTATGGCAAGGTGATGGCCTCGCCCTACAATCTGCGTGACAGCGGCGAGGAAGTGGTGCTCGACTGAGCGAGGGCGGCCATCGTCGCGCTACCATGCGTACTTGCCGATCCGTCGTCCTGCCCAGGCCGGACGACGGTGTCTTGAACCCGGCCCCTATCGTTTCAGGTGACTTGTTTGACTGATCCACGCCAATTCCGCCGTTTCCGTTTTGTCCGTCATGCCTATGCCGAAGGCGTCGCCGAGCTGGTGTATGCCTTTGACGATGGCGAGGAGCTGATCGAACGGATCACGTTTCCGGCTGCGCCGGCCTTGCCGGCCGGCCGCGAGGCAGCGTTCGCCGCCGCCCTGCAATTGCTGCATCTGATTGTCGGCGTCAGCTACTACAAGGCCGGCGTTCCCGAGCAGATCGTGGTCGAAGGCGAATTGCCCGATCAGGATACCGCCGAGCTGCTGGACGATCTGTATCTGCACGGACTGGCCGAATTTGCCTATCGCAACGGCCTGGATCTGCGCGGCAGGATCCGCTTTCCGCACAACGGCCGTCGCGCCGCCGTGCCGCCCGCACTGGGTCTGGCGTCGCGGACCCTGGTCCCGCTGGGTGGCGGCAAGGATTCGCTGGTGTCGGTGGAAGCGATCCGGCAGATCGGTGTCGAAGCCAGCGTGGTATGGGTCAGCCATTCGCCGCTGATCGAGGCCTGCGCCGAGCGTACCGGCCTGCCGCAGCTGCATCTGCAGCGTGAACTGGCTCCCGGCCTGTTCGAGCTGAACCGGCTGGGCGGCTGGAACGGCCATGTGCCGGTGACGGCCATCAATTCGGCGATTCTGCTGCTGGCCGCGCTGATCTACGACTATGACACCATCGCCTTTTCCAACGAGCGCTCGGCCTCGGCCGCGACCTTGGAATATGAAGGTCAGGCGGTGAATCATCAGTGGAGCAAGGGCTATGCCTTCGAGCAAGGTCTGCAGCAGTGGGTCCGTCAGCATCTGGCGGCTGATCTGAGCTATTGCTCGCTGCTGCGGCCTTACGCCGAGCTGGCGGTGACCCGGGCCTTTGCCCGGCTGGGCTCGGCTTATTTCGACGTGTTTTCCAGTTGCAATCGCAATTTCCGCATTCTGGGGCCGCGGCCGGCTGATCGCTGGTGCGGTCAGTGTCCGAAATGCCATTTCGTGTTTCTGGCCTTGGCGCCGTTTATGCCCAAGCCTCGCTTGCTGGCCATTTTCGGTCGCAATCTGCTGGATGATGAAAGCCAGACCGCCGGTTTCGATGCCTTGCTGGAATACCACGATCACAAGCCCTTCGAATGTGTGGGCGAGGGTGGCGAAGCCCGCGCGGCGATGCATGCGTTGGGCCAGCGCCCGGAATGGCGTGAAGATGCGCTGGTGGCACGCTTTGTCAGCGAGATCCTGCCACAGCTCGACCCTGCCGGCCTGGCCATGGAGCCCTGGCTGCAGGCTTCGTCCGAGCATCAGCTGCCGGCACGGCTGCTGCCGGCATTGGCGGTGATCCAGGGGCCGTGCTGAGCGGTCATGGGGATGTCTGAGTTGAAGATCGACGGCCGTCCGCTGGAAGGCCGCCGGGTGCTGGTCTGGGGTTTCGGACGCGAGGGCCGGGCTGTGCTGGAGCTGTTGCGTCCCCAGCTGCCTTTCCTGCAGCTGGCGGTGTTGTGCAGCGAGGCCGAGCGCGAGGCCGTGCTGGCTTTCGATGCCCGACTGCGGGTACTCGATGGCCCGGTGGATGCCGAGCTGCTGGCTGGCTGGGACATCATCGTCAAGTCGCCGGGCATCTCGGCTTATGTGCCGGCCCTGCTGGAGGCCAGACGCCGCGGCAGCCTGGTGACGTCGGGCACCGCGTTGTGGTTTGCCCGGCATCCCCAGGCCCGGGTGGTGGCGGTGACGGGGACCAAGGGCAAGAGCACCACCAGCGCGATGCTGGCTCATCTGGCCCGCAGCCTGGGACTGGCGACAGTACTGGCCGGCAATATCGGTCTGCCCCTGCTGGAAGTCGATGCGGTCGAGGCTGATCTGTGGGTGCTGGAGCTGTCCAGCTTCCAGACCCGGGAGGCCGGTCCGCTGGAGCTGGCCGTGATCGTCAGTCTTTACGAAGAGCATCTCGACTGGCATGGCTCGCGCCAGCGCTATGTCGAAGACAAGCTGGCCCTGGCCGAGGTGGCGCGCCAGCTGCTGCTGCCGGCGAGTTCACCGGTACTGCGCGAGCGTCTGGGCGGGCATGCCGGACTCAGCCTGTTCGGTCAGCCCGAGGGCTGGCATGTCCGTGACGAGGCCATCTGGCGGGGAGGGCAGCGGATATTCGAGCGTGCCCGGCTGGCCTTGCCGGGTCTGCACAATGCCTTGAATGCCTGTGCGGCGCTGACAGCACTGGAGTTGATGGGCCATGACGCGATGGCCGCGGCGCCGGCACTGGCGACTTTCCGTGCCTTGCCGCATCGCCTGCAGGCGCTAGGCCTGCGCGATGGCCGGCAGTGGGTGAACGACTCGATCAGCACCACCCCGGAGGCCACTCTGGCGGCCTTGCAAAGCCTGCCGGATGGCGAGGTCACCGTCATTGTCGGCGGTCATGAGCGGGGCCTGGACTGGAGTCATTTCATCGACGAAGTGCAGCAGGAGGCGCCCGCGCTGATCATCACCCAGGGGGCCAACGGCCCCCGCATCGCGGAGGCATTGCGGACGGCTGATTATCGCGGCCGGCTGGAATCGCGAGCCGACCTGGCTGCAGCCGTGGACTGCGCGCGGGCACTGACTCCGGCAGGCGACACGATCCTGCTGTCGCCAGGCGCCCCCAGCTTCGACCAGTTTTCCGATTATGCCGCTCGAGGCCGTCGGTTTGCCGAGCTGGCCGGCTTTGCGGCCGAATCGGCCACGATGATCGAGGGCATGGGGCTGGCCTGAGGCGATCGTGCAGGATCGCGCTGCCGCCGCAGGGCAGCGGATCTATCTGTCATTGACATGCTGGAACGCCGTTGCCGGCTCAACGCTCCAGCCGGTAATTCAGGCTGGTGCGACTGAATTCGGTGGCACTTTGCGCCTCGACATTCCAGCGCCGGCTGATGCGATAGCGCAGCGTCACCACCTGACCGGATTCGAACAGGCCGATGCCGTAACTCAGATACAGTCGCGGTGTCAGGTATTTGCCGACGGTGAAGGCCGAATTGCCGTTGAGCGCATCGCTGCTGGACACCCCGATCTCGTCGATGCCGAGCTTGGAGCCGATATGCTTGGCCAGATAATTGCCGGCCACCGATCCCAGGGCCTGGGCTGCGCTGTTGACCATGCTGCTTTCGCCGTTGTTGAGCTGCGATAGCGGTTTGCCGGTGGTCATGTAGGACAGCACATCGCTCTGGTCCATGGCCGGATTGGAGTAGAGATTGATTACCGGCTTCTGGGCGGTGCCGGTGATGGCCAGACCGACCCGCTGCCCATCGTCGACGGTCAGATTGGTATTGATCTTGCGGATGGCCTGCAGGTTCAGTCCGGGGTTGTCCAGCGGGGTGCTGGCGAACAGCACCTGGCCATGTTCGATGCTCAGGTTCTGGCCATAGGCCTTGTAGGTGCCATCCACCGTGATCTGTCCCTGACCGACCGGATCATGTCCCGGGGTCTGAAGTACGGTGAGCTGGCCGCTGAGATGGCCGTCCAGTCCCATGCCGGTCAGATCGGTATGCTTGCCCAGATCGACCAGCACCTGAGCCGATATGGGCAGTCCGGGATCGGCCTGCACGGGGGGCGCACCCAGCACCACCACGTCGGACGAGGCCTGCTGGGCCCCTGCACCCGGCAGTTTGGAAATATCGATCGCTGCGGTGTCCAGTTTGAGGCTGCCGCCAAGCTTGAGACCGGTAGGCAGATAATCGATGCTCAGATCCGGCGAGATCGTCACCTTGGCGGCGGGAATGTCTGCCGCCGTGAACTGGCTGCCGCGGATGCTGACATGACTTGGGCTGTGACTGTCCAGACCGAGCTGACCCTGGATCTGCAATGAGCCGCTGCCTGATTTCAATTGGCCTTGCAGGCTGGCCTGACCGTCAGGCAGCATGTTCAGCGCCAGCTGGCCCTGTTCCAGCTTGATGCCGGCGACCGGTACTTCGGCGCCGAAGTCCTGCAAGGCGGCTTCGCCGACCACGGTGGGGTGATCCAGTTTGCCGCCCAGCCGCAAGCGGCCCTGGGCATGCCCATGGACGGCGGCCAGCTGCGGACTCAGCATGCTGACGAAGTTGAGGCTGGGCAGGGCGAAGGCCAGCTCGCCCGTCAGTGCCTGGGTGACAGGATGCAGCTGGACCTGGCCATCGATATGGCCCTGATCATGGCTGGCGTCCGAGAATCGGGCATGCAGATTCAGTTGCTGGTTGCGGGGCTGCAGGCGGGCCTGCAGCTGCACCGGTCCGTAGTTGATCAGAGGCTGGTCCGGCTGCTCCAGATAATGGATTTGGCCGCCGGGCGCATGGAGGGTGGCCTGGCCGTCCAACTGTCCGGCCGGAGTGCGGTGGATCTTGCCGTCGCCTTCGAGGATGCCGCTGATCGAGACAGGCAGGTCAGCCATGCCGGCGGCATTCAGCAGCATGGCCAGCGGCAGGGCATGCAGATGGTAGCTGGCATCCAGCCCGGTTTTTGCATTCTGGCTGGCGCTGGCGCAGATCCTGGGCTCACCCGCGACCAGACACAGCTCGCTGCTGCGGAAGCCGGCCTGGGCGTAATGCAGATCCACCGGCTTCTGCAGCGACCAGCGCGGCAGCCCCTGCAGGTCCAGATGGAGCTGGCTCAACTGCCCTTGCCACTGGGACTGGCGGTAGCTGCCGCTTGCCTGCAATTCGGCACTCAGCGGTTTGCCGGTCAGTTGCAGCTGCAGGCGATGATTCTTCTCGTTGCCGTCGGCATCCACCGCCAGCCGGCTGACGGCCAGACCGGAAGCCTTGGCATTGGCCGCCCGCAGACTGATCTTTCCGCCGATACGGCTGACGTCGGGCACATCGGCATTCAGGCCGAGCGTGCCGATATGGTTGTCCAGGTAGCTCAGCCCCTCGCCATGCAGTTGCAGCTGCAGCTGGCCGGACTGCAGCTTGCCCTGGTAGCGGGCCTGGGCATTCAGCCGGCCACGGGCCTCGGGCAGCCAGTCGTTGGCTTGGGGCGCGCTGAGTACGAGAAGCAACTGGTTGCTGCGCCCGGGCTGGCCTTCGAGCCGGATCCGGCTCTGGCCCGAAGCCAGATTCAGCTGACCGCTGAGCACCTGCTGGGGGTCGATCTGCAGCTGCCCTTTGCCGCTTATTGGCCGGTCACGCAGTCGTCCCTGCAGCTGGTCCAGATTCAGCCGTGCGACCGGCAGGTCGCCGGCCAGCTGGCCTTCGGTGTCCAGTTTCAGATTCAGCGAGCCCGGCCAGTCATGCAGCCAGACGCCGGGATCGAATCCCCTAGCGGCCAGTTGCAGGCTCCAGCGTGTCGTCGGTTGCAGGTCGACCTGGCCGCTGGCCTGCAGTTGGCCGCCCTGGCCCTGCTGGCGGATGTCCAGCTGCCGGATATCGAGATGTTGCGGATTGCCTTGCAGATCCAGTTGCAGATGGGCGAGCCGGCCGGCCGGGCCCAGGTCCAGCTGGCCGACAGCGGCGAACTGGCTGGCACCGCCATCGAGCTTGAGTTGTCCGGCGCTGCTCATGGCCTGCCCGACCCAGTCCGCCGGCAGCGCCAGGTCCTGCCAGTGCAGGGCCAGATGGCCACTGGGTTCGCTGCCGCCCAGGCCCAGCTGGCCGCTGAGGTCGATGATGCCGGCCAGTTTGGGCGAGTGCAGATGCAGCTGCCGGATATCCAGCAACTGGCTGGCTGGCTGATAGCCCAGCTGCATTGGGTCCAGCAGGATCGGAATCTGGTCCAGGTCCAGCCGGCCCCGGGCCTGGCCACCCCGGTCATCACCGCTGGCATCGAGTGCGAGAGCGAACTGCCTGATCGGACCGTCGAGGCCCAGTTTTGCCAGCATGGCGGGCGGCATGTTCAGCTGGCCCTGCCAGGCATGGTGCTGCAGCTGGTTGATCTGCAGTTGCAGATGAACGGCAGTGGGCGCGGTCAGATCCAGATCGAGATGGGCATCGGCATCGGCCGCATGGGCATCGAGCGTGGCGGCCAGAGCCTGCTCGCCGAGCTGCCATTGGACCTGGGCCTGCAGGCGTCCGCGGATGACTTTGCCCAGCCGCAATTGCCCGTGCAGCGAGGCCTGGCCAGGTTCGGCATCCAGATCCAGGCGGGCCAGGGTCAGCTGATGACCGAGCCAGCTGCCGGCCAGATCCAGACGCCGCGTTTTCAGTAGGGATTTGCCGTCCTGCTGCAGATCCACAGGGCCCAGTTGCAGCTGATCGATACGAAGCCCGAAAGGCGCTTTTTCAGGCATTTCAAAGGGCGTTGAAGGGGTGGGGGCCGTTTCGGGCTGGCTGACCAGAGCCACGCTGGAGGCACCGGTCTGCAGGCGCAGGATATGCAGCCTGCCGCGCAGCAGGGCCAGTGGTCGCCAGTCCAGCTGCAATTGCCGGACCCGGACCTGGGTACCGTGGCCATCGTCATAGCGGATGTCGTGCAGATCCAGCGGCCCCAGCAGGCGACCATGGGCCTGGCCGATGTTGACGGTACCGGCGCTGAGCCCGGGCAGGCGCGCGGCCAGGGTCTGCAGTCCGGACTCGGTGCCCAGCAGCCAGCCCAGTCCCAGTACGATCACGGCCAGCAGGCCGGCCACAATCCGCAGGATCAGGCGCAGCGGACGGGGTCGGACGGCCGGGACGACGGGGGGTGTGGACTCGCTCATAGGTCAGGACCGATATTGACGTGCAGCTGGACACCATGGCCATAGATGCTGTGCACCGGCATGCCCACATCGATGCGGATCATGCCGACCGGCGACAGCCAGCGCAGGCCCAGGCCGGTGCCCAGCTGAGGCCGGTAGTCCATGCCGTTGAAGGCGTTGCCGGCATCAACGAAGCCGGCCATGCCCCAGTGCGGCGTGAAATAGTGCTCCATCTCGGCACTGCCGATGAGCAGGTTGCGGCCGCCGATCACGCGCTTGGACTTGTTGAGCGGGCCAATGGCCTGATAGGCATAGCCTCGGACCGAGCGGTCGCCACCGGCGAAGAAGCGCAGCTGCGGTGGCAGGGCATCGAAGTCATTGGTATCGGTCAAGGCGGCACTGCCGCGCAAGATCAGGCGGTTGCGGCCGGCAAAGGCGCGAATCCACTTGGCATCGGCCATCAGCTGCGAGAAGCGGGCACTGGAGAGGGCGCTGCCGGCCGTGGTGCGGGCGGTAAAGTTAAGCGACCAGCCACGGCGCACGAAGGTGGAATTGTCCATCCGCTTGCGGGCCAGCGAGCCTTCGGCATAAACCAGAGTGCTGGAGCCGTGCTCAAGGCCGGCAATGCGGTCGGATTCGGTGCCGCGCTTGCCGACGGTGAAGGTGCCGGTCAGGGCATGGACGCCCAGCGTCCGGGTCCAGCCATGCCACAGCCGGGTCTCGTTGGCGACGACTTCGAAGGTATGCGCCACCGAGGTGACGGTATTGGCATCCAGGAAATTGGCGCCGAAATTGAAGCTGCGCTGGTTCGGGCCCGGCATCGGGATGGTATACAGGGTGGACAGGCTTTTCAGGCGCTGGGCCAGAATCAGCTCGTTGCTCCATTTGTGGCCGCGGCGGTTGATCCAGCGTTTGCTCAGCCCGGCACGAATACCCGGTCCGGTATCGGTGCCGTAGAAGGGACCACCGGTGTAGATGGTCTGCTTGGCGGGATGCAGATTGACCAGCACCGGCACGATCTGGCCCTGGCGGTGACTCATGTCCGGGCGCACATCCACCATCGAGAAGTAGTCGGTATTGGTCAGCGACTGCTGCAGTTGCAGCAACTGGTCCTGGGTATAGGCCGTGCCGGCCGGGAAGGGCACATAGCGGTCCAGAACCCCGGGCCTGAATTGCGAGCCGGAAAAATCGACCGGGCCGAAGCGATAGCGCGGCCCGATGTTCCAGGCGAGTTCCACCCTGGCCTGATTGCGGCGGGTATCGACCTCGACCCGGTGAGTGTCCAGTTTCGCATCCAGCCAGCCATTGGCGGTCAGCGCCGAAGTCACAGTATCGCGTGCCGACTCATAGTTGCCGTCATCGAGCTGCTTGCCCTGCAAGGCGCGCAAGGCCCGCAGGCTGCTGCGCACGGCGGGAACCTCGCGGGCGCTGGCAGGCAGCGTCGCCTGAACCTGCTCGATCAGTACCGGCGGTCCCGCCTCGATCTGCAGGCTCAGCGCCCAGTCCTGTCCCTTGGGATCGAGTTCACCGTGTACCGTGCTGTGGTAATAGCCGTAGGGGCGCAGGATGCCGTCGACCTGGGTCTGCACCTGCTTGAACAGACGCCGGACCTGGGCTTCGCTGACGGAACGCGTGGCGTAGGCACTCAGGCCGCTGGCGCTGATCACCGCCTGTTGCAAGTCGTCGGGCAGGCCTTTGACCTGCAGCACGATGCCGGCACTCGCCGTCAGCGGCAGCAGGGTGGTAGTGAGCAGGATGAGGCCGCGACCGACGGATGGCAAGAATGGGTACTTCACCGGCGTCGGCATCCCGGACCCCGGCGCTCAGCGGTCGTTCGATTCACCTTGCATGGCTCCTGGGGCCGAACTGAGGTCATCTTCCGTCTGGGTTGCCAGCCAGCTGGGCTCGATATGGACGGTCATGCTCCGGAGCCGCGAGGAGGGAGCGATCCTGTCCGGCCTGTCATGGGCAGCAAGATGCCAGTCGGGACGGCAGCGGGTGACCTGCCACGCAGCGAGGGCGGCGATACTTCGTGCTGCCGGTCGGCACCGTACGGAACTGCCGCTGCCGGCTTGCGTGGAGGCGGTGGCGGCCCGTCGTGGCATCCGCTGGCGATTCGACGGCATCCCCCCGGATGCCATGCAGGCCCCGCGAGGACAGCTCCGGTGGACATCCCGATCGACCCACGTCTCCAGCTTGGCCTGGCGCCTCTGCTGCAAGCGAGCCTCACAGGCCCGGACATGATGCGATACAGTCGCCGGACGATATGGCCTGCTCCCCGTGCTCAAGGCGTGGCTGAAGGCATGGGGAGCGGCATCATTCAAGGCGATTCCATGCAGAGCAGCTGTCGTCTGAAAAGCTGCCTGCGGGACGGAGGCGGCGGCCACAGGCCGCCGCCTCGCAAGGGCCCGCCTTGGCAGGAGGACCATCCGCTTACTTGTTCTTGAGCAGGTCGCGGATTTCGGTCAGCAGAACCACGTCTGCAGCCGGGGCCGGGGCCGGCGCTTCAGCCTGCTTCTTGTGTACCAGGCGATTGACCACCTTGATCAGCAGAAACACCGCGAAGGCGATGATAAGGAACTGGATCACGGTATTGATGAAAGCCCCGAAGCCGATCGCGACTTCGCTGATCTTCTGGGCCGGATCCGCCGCGCGCAATACCCATTTCCACTGGGCGAAATCGACGCCGCCGATCAGCAGACCGATGGGGGGCATGATGATCTGATCGACCAGCGACGTGGTGATCTTGCCGAAGGCGGCGCCGATGACGACACCGACGGCGAGATCCAGCACATTGCCACGCATGGCAAATTCTTTGAATTCTTTGAGAAAGCTCATGATTTGTTCCGGTCTCCGGCAAGTTCAGTGATGGGAGGCCTCTGTAGCGTACCGTTGTGAACCCGGTCACGCAAAGTATCGCGTGTGGTTCGACGCGACATGGTCCCGCCGGGAGGGATCGCGGCGCGTGGCGCACCGCGGCGAACGGGGTCAGATGATCCGTCCGTCCAGCCTGGCGATGCCTGCCAGTTCGGCGTGGAAACGGTCGCCGCGCTGCAGCGGACCGACGCCGGCCGGGGTGCCGGTAAACAACAGGTCACCTGGACGCAGTTCGAACAGTGTGGACAGATGCGACAGCAGTTCGGGAACGCTGAAAATCATCTCCGCCAGCACGGATTGCTGGCGCAGTTCACCATTCACTTGCAGGCTGATCACGGTTTCCGGGCCTGGTTCGGCGTGGCTGGCCGGGCACAGCGCGGAAACCGGTGCCGAATGGTCGAAGCCCTTGGCAGCATCCCAGGGGTGGCGGTCGGCCTTGGCCTGTGCCTGCAGGTCGCGGCGGGTCAGGTCCAGTCCCACGCCGTAGCCCCATATCAGCGCGGCCGCCTGCTCCGGAACGAGGTTGTGGCCGCCGGCCGCCAGTGCCACCACCATCTCGACTTCATGATGCAGATCGTGTGTTGCACCGGGATATGGAATGTCGACGCCGTCGCTGACCAGTGCATCGGCCGGCTTGCTGAAGAACATCGGCCGTTGTCTGTCCGTGGGCACGCCCATTTCGCGGGCATGGGCGGCGTAGTTGCGGCCTACGCAGAAGATCCGGCGAACCGGAAAGCGCTGGGCGCTGTCGATGACAGGCAGGCTGGTGACGGCCGGCGGGGCCACGATGTAACTCATGAGGTACTCCGACAGACGGGCTGAAGCCCGTCATCATACGCCTGTGCCAGAAGCAGCGCTGCCGCTGCCCTTGTATGTCGAGACAGCGGCACAGGAAGTGCAGCAGCCTGCACGGTTCAGTGGCTGACGGGGCGCCCCTGCCGGATGACCACGAATTCGCCGTCGATGATCTTGGGAGCCGGCGCGGCGGCGGAACGTGTTGCATCGGGCTGGCGACGATTCCAGTACCGCCACAGCACGAACAGGGCTCCGCCGGCCAGCAGCACGGCAATGGCGACCATGCCGAAGACCAGCATCACGGCCGCGGCGGCCATACCCAGCAGGCCCGAAGCGATACGGGTCAGGGGATGGCGGGCGCGGCGCAGGGGAGGCAGGTTGTAGCGCATGATGTTAAAAATCCGTAATGTAAAATCAATGACTTACCGCCGCAACAATGCACTTTGGCGGACGGATTGGCAAGTGCCTCACCTGCAGACAGCGGTTTTCAGGAGGCTCGCACGGGGATGCGCCGGGCCGCCCGCCGCCATGATTTCCCGCGGTCGGCGATGCGTCAGGGGTTCGTTGCCTTGCCGACGACATCGGCGGTTTCCTGCGGTTGATTGCTCAAAGACGCCCAAGGTCATGGAATTGGGTAATACTTTCCCGACGTGAAGCCTCTTGAGGTGTGTCCGGTGCGGCTGTCGGACCTGTCCGGCGGGCCTGCCTGGCATGTGCCAAGCCCCGCTGTCTGCAAGCGGGGACGCGTAGCCCGGGCAACGAGGGGGCCGAAGCGAGTGGCATGTTGCCTCCGGAGAGTCCGGTGGACGACATACGGCACCGCTGGCGGGGGCCGCTTCACGCCGGCCTTCGCGTTACATTCAACCATGCATCCCAAGGAGCGTTGCCATAGTGGGAAATCACGAGACTCTGCAAACCGCGCTGATTTTTCTGGTCGCCATCGTGATCGCGGTGCCGTTGTCGGCGCGCCTGAAACTGGGCTCGGTTCTGGGGTATCTGCTGGCCGGCGTCGTCATCGGTCCGGCTGGCTGCGGCTGGATCACCGATACCGAAGGCGTTTCCACGATATCGGAGTTCGGTGTGGTGCTGATGCTGTTCGTGATCGGCCTTGAATTGTCACCGCGCCGTCTGTGGGTGATGCGTCGCTATGTATTCGGCACCGGTCTGCTGCAGGTGCTGACCAGCAGCGTGGTGCTGGGGGCATGCGGTTACGTGTTCGCCGGCCTGTCGGCGGCCGCGTCGGCGATTATCGGTGGCAGCCTTGCCCTGTCTTCGACGGCCTTTGGCCTGCAGATCCTGGCCGAGCGCAAGGAGGCCGGGTCGGCCTACGGTCGTCAGGCATTCGCGATTCTGCTGTTCCAGGATCTGGCGGCGATTCCGCTGATTGCCGCCGTTCCGCTGCTGGCTGACAACACCGCTCTGCATGCCCAGCATCCGGCCTCGGTGATGAAGACCGTGGCGGTGATCCTTGCCGTCGTGGTCGGCGGCCGCTATCTGCTGCGGCCGGTATTCCGTTTCGTGGCCCGCTCCCGGCAGGTCGAGGTATCCACGGCCACGGCGCTGGTGGTGGTGATGGGAACGGCCTGGCTGATGGAAGTGGGTGGGGTTTCGACCACCCTGGGTGCCTTCCTTGCCGGCATGCTTCTGGCCGATTCGGAGTACCGGCACGAACTGGAATCCAATATCGAACCCTTCAAGGGGCTGTTGCTGGGGCTGTTTTTCATCAGTGTGGGCATGACCATGAATCTGCCCCTGCTGCTGCATTCGCCCCTGCTGATACTGGGGCTGGTGCTGGCCCTGCTGGCGGTCAAAGGTGCCTTGCTGTGGCCGCTGGGGCGCTGGATCAGCGGTTTGAGCCGCACCGATGCCCTGCGTCTGTCGGCCCTGCTGGCCTGCGGTGGCGAGTTCGCCTTCGTGGTTCTGCGCCAGGCGACCGAGCAAGGTCTGGTCGAAACCGCGATTTCCGATGCCCTGACGCTGGCGATCACCGTTTCGATGGCGCTGACGCCGCTGCTGGTGCTGGGTGTGGCGATGGTGCTGAACCGGGCGGCGCGTGACGGCGGCTCCCATCGCGAATTCGATGCCATCGATACCGGCCCGCCCAAGGTCATCATCGCCGGCTTCGGCCGGATGGGGCAGATCGTGGGGCGCGTATTGCGCGCCCAGCGGATTCCTTTCGTGGCGCTGGAAAGTTCGGTAGACCAGGTTGAATCCTCGCGCCGCTTCGGCTCGGTGGACCTGTACTTCGGTGATCCCAGCCGGGTCGAGCTGTTGCGCGCGGCCCAGGCCGACAAGGCCGAGGTGTTCGTGCTGACGGCGGACGATCCCGAGGTCAATCTGCGCATCGCCGAACTGGTGCGCCGCGAGTTTCCGAATCTCAAGATCGTCGCGCGGGCCCGCAACCGGCAACATGCTTTTCGGCTGCTGGATCTGGGCATTGCCCAGCCGGTGCGCGAGACCTTTTATTCAAGTTTGAAAATGACCCGGCAGACCCTTGAGTTGCTGGGCCTCAGCCCGGCTTATGCGGCGGATCGGGTCGAGCGATTCCGACGGCATGACGATCAGCTGCTGCAGACCCAGGCCCAATTGCTTGATGACGAAGGCAAGCTGGTGCAGTCGGCGCAGGAAGCGCTGGTCGATCTGCAGGATCTGTTCGAGGCCGATGCCGAGCCGAGGGCGGAGCATGAGCGTGAAAAGATGGCCGTGCAAGGAGAGTCCTGATCATGCCGAACCGGACCGCTGCGGCCGGCCCCCTGGTGATACGGTTCGGGCGCCTGGGCGATACCGTGCTGCTGCAGCCGTTGCTGCATGCGCTGCATCTGCGCTTTGGCCGGCCCTGCGATTTGCTGGCGGTCGGTGCTTGGCCTGAACCGCTGTACCGGGGCCAGCCGGACCTGGGGCGGGTCTACAGTCTGAAGGCCAGTCATCGCGGACTGCTGCTGTCACCGGAGCGTTGGCGGATGCTGTTGGCCTTGCGCGGCATGCGGGCGAGGCCGATCTATGTGGCCGAGCCGCAGCCGCGTTCACTGGCCAAGATCCGGCGCATGCTGCGACTGGCGGGTATTCCGCCGGAACATGTCAGCTGGATCGAAGATATGCCTGAACCACCCCTGCACGAGGCCGACAAGCTGCTGGCCTTTGCAGGCGTGACACCGCCGGCCTTTGCCGGTCGGGCCGGTCCGGTGCCCGGGATCTCGGCCGCGCCAGGTCTTCAGATCGCCGCCGTCGATCAGGCTGAAGCGCGGCAATGGCTGCGGGGCCTGGGACTGGATCCGTCGCGGCTGGTGCTGATCCAGGCGGCCAACAAGCGCACCATGCGCTGGAACGGTGTGCGGGCGGCCTGCGATGACGAGAAATCCTGGCCGGTCGAACGCTGGGCGGCGTTGGCGCGGGGGATTTGCGCGACCCGCGATGACTTGACCGTGATGTTGTGTGGTGCCGATGCCGAAGCCGCTTATGTGCAGTCCATCGTGGATGCCGCGGCGGAGCCTCGGATCCGTTCCGCCGCGGGCGAGTTGCCCTTGCGCCGTCTGCTGGCGGTGCAGTCCATGGCCCGCAGCATGGTCTCGGTGGACACCGGGCCGGCCCATCTGGCGGCGGCCGTCGGCTGTCCGCTGCTGGTGCTGTTCGGCAGTCTGGCGCCAGCCCAGTGGTGTCCCCGCAGCGCCAGCGGCAGTCCGGTGATCGCGCTTGGCGGCGCAGGCGTCGTGCAGCGGGTCGATGAGCTGACGGTGGAGCAGGTGCTGGCGGCTTGGCGGGGATTGTCCTTACATGCGCCGATGATGCCCAAGGCGGTCAGCACGGTGGTCTGAGCCGGTCGCCGGCACGGTCGAGGGACGGCCGTGGGGCCGTCAGCGCCGACGGGGCTCGATCCCCCGCGGCACGGGGATCATGCCAGTCGCGAGGCTGTCCGGCGCAGGGTTTCAAGCGTGTCCGCGGCGAGTCTGCGGATCGGGCTGCTCAGTCGCGGCTCATCGATGGCCTGACGTCAGAAGTCCTCCGCCATCAAGGCGGCCTGTCGCCATTGCGGGAACTGCTTGGCCGATGGCGGTGGAATATCGATGCTTCTGTCCAGAATTTCGCCGTTGGACGCGGGGCGCAGCGCCATCGGCAGCATGTCGTATACCGGGGCCAGCCGCAGCGGGAGGCGATCGGCAAGGATCAGGGCCGCCTTGCCCAGGTGCATATCGGTATTGCCGATCATGTGGCCAAACCAGCTGATGATCTCCAGCCGGCGGGCATCTTCAAGGTCCAGCCCCGTCATGTTTCAGCCTGGCCGCCAGAGGCCGCCACGTGCTGAGTTCCGCATCGCCATAGAACGCCGAGAAGATGGACATCAGGGATACGAAACCCTGCCGGCCCAGCACGGGGGTCCGATCGAAGCGGCTGGACTCGAGGAAGATCCGTCCGTCGTGCTCCAGAATGTCGGTGATCGCCGCGGGCATGCCGTGGGCAAGCAATACCCTGCTTGCCAGATGCTCAAGGCGCAGAAGGTCGGACCAGCGTCGTCCGATCGGCTGATCCGCACGGTCGGTGAATTTGACGATGACCGGCCGGTAGCCGACCGGTGTCGACACGACGGCAGTGAACTTGGGCTGCTCGCCGGCGGCGGCGGAGCCCACATCTTCGCCGCGCAGTGCCGCCTCGGCGAGTGCGAGGTAGGCCTGAGGACGTGCCTCTTCGGCAATGCACTCAGGGTATTCGATGTCTTTCAAGGCCCGGGCCAGTGCCCGGTCTCCGATGATCAGGTCGCCCAGCGGATCGTGGCCCGCCGCCAGCATGGCGACAAGGCTGTGGCTGGGCGACTACAGATTCAGCTGGGACGGCAGGCGCAGGGTTTCCGAAAGACGGTGCGCCAGATGCCGGCCGAGAAATCCCTGTGGACGCTGATCGTCGATGAACCAGGGCAGGGACTCGAACAGGCCCGAGTCCAGCGGCGGATGCAGCAAGACCGGATTGGCCTGTCCGAGGCTGACGAAGAAATGCTCGTTGTGCAGCGCCAGAAGCTCGCCCAGAGGCAGTACTCTGGCTTCGGCACTGATCCGGTAGAGCGGCCAGGCCTTTTCTCCCCGTACTTCGCCGGTTGCTGCATAGACGGTGGCCCGGGCTTTGCCGAATCGCAGGACGGCGTCATCGGCCGCAGCGACCAGGCGGGACAGCGTGGGGCGGCTCGTCTCCAGCCGGGCGGTCAGGTCAGCGGCTCGGCTGGGTCCATGGACTCGCAGCGCATAAAGCAGGCGCTCCACTGACGTGGGGAGGGGCATGGTCCACTCGGTAGAAACAATATGTGAAACGATACTGGCATTCAAATTATTGTTTAACCAATTGATTTGAATGATTTGATTATATTTTTCCCGGCTCCGTGAGGGATGGTCCATGAAACGATTTGTGGATGATGTCCGCGCCCGCCCGAGGTCAGGGACCGGGCGGCTGCGCCGGCTGGCGCAGGGTCTGGCGGACGCTGGGAATCACGCTGGCCGGCATGCTGCGTACGCTCAGCTCATGGGCGATATCCACGTAGCCCAGGCGATCGGCCACGTCGGCGGCGGTGCGGCCCAGGCGGTCGGTCAGCTGCCGGTCGGCGCCACGGTTCAGCAAGATCCGGGCCGGCGCCAGCAGGGCGTGGATGGCGCAGGCATGCAGGGCGGTGACGCCGCGTTGGTCGGCATGGGAGATATCGGCACCCGCATCCAGCAGGATAGGCAGCAGGGCTCCGAGGTGGGTATCGTCGCAGCGGGTGCCGGGCGGGCGATGCGCGCCCAGCAGCAGCAGCAACGGGGTCATGCCTTCCTTGTCGGCCAGATCGACGGCCGCGCCTCGGCGCAGCAATTGTTCCAGCAGCCGGTGGGCACGCAGGCTGTCGCCGGTATCGAAACTGAACTGTGCGGCGAAATGCAGGGGGCTGCGGCCAAGGGCATCGGTGGCCGCCAGCTCGGCGCCGGCCTGCAGCAGCAGCTCGCTCAGTTCAGGGTAGCCCAGCGCAGCGCTCAGCATCAGTGCGGTCGTTGCATCGGGCAGGTGCTGATCGACCTCGGCACCGGCTTCCAGCAGGCGGCGCAGCGTATTTTCGCGACGCCCGCGAATGGTGGTAGCCAGTGCGGTCATGCCGTTGTCGGCGGTCAGGCGGCTGTCGGCACCCGCGGCCAGCAGGGTATTGACCACCTGCACATGACCGGCACCACAGGCATGCATCAAGGCGGTGGCGCCGGCGGCATCACGGCTGTCCACTGCAAAGCCCAGGTCCAGCAGGTGTTGCACCGCCACGGCGGCACCACGTGCGGCCGCGTCGGCCAGATCGCCGGCACGCAGCGGACGACCGGGCAGCGGCCAGCCGCTCCAGTTCAGCCAAGGCTCGATGTCGGCAGCTTCCAGTGCCAATCCCAGCGGGGTTTCGCCATTGCCGTCGATACGTTCGGGATCAGCGCCATGCCGGATCAGCTGGCGCACCATCGGCAAGGCCTGCGGTCCGTGCTGGACAGCCGCAAACAAGGGGGTCTGGCCGTGCGGAGTGCGGCCGTTGGGATCGCAGCCATGGTCGAGCAGGGCCTCCAGCAAGTGCTGGTGACCGTGGATGGCCGCCAATTGCAGGGGGCTGTGACCGTGTTCGTCGGGGCCGAACAGATCGGCGCCAGCCTCGATCCAGCGCAACAGGCTCCGGTCAGCGGCCGGATCGGGACCGATCCGATGCAGTGCCTGAGCCAGCAGGCCGCGACCGGCCGGGCTGGCACCGGCATCGAGAAGGTCGTCAATGGCCTCGCCGGCTTCGGGCAGCTGCTGCAGCAAGGCGTCGAAGAGACGCCGGCCCATGGGCACCACTGCGCCGTCGCCGGTAGCGGTGATGACCGGGTCCAGCCGGGCTTCGGCGGGCAGACCATGAGCCAGCAGCCAGCGTCTGGCCTGGCGATGACCGGGCCTGGCCAGCTCCAGATACAGACCGGCGGCCTCAGCGGGGCGGGGCGGCGGCATGTTCTGCAGCAGGGCGGCCAGATCGGCCCAGCGATGCTGACGCAGCGCCTCCTGGAACTGCTCGAAATCCGGACGCGGCACCTCGCCGATGGTGCGGGCCAGACTCGCTGGCAGCGAGGCCTGCGGGTCGATCTGGGCGACAAGGTCCCAGCGCCCGTTGGCGGCGGCATGGTCCAGGGCGGTCAGGCCGTCCTGGCCGGTCGCGCGGGGATCGGCACCCAGCACCAGCAGCAGCCGGATGATTTCACTGGTGGCTCGTGTCGACTGGCAGGCCAGCATCAAGGCATCGCGACCATGATGATCGCGCGCACGGGCATCGGCCTGGGCCTCCACCAGTCGTTGCACGATGCCGAGAGCACCGCTGCGGGCGGCCTCCATCAAGGCGGTGGTGCCATGCTGATCAGCCATCTGGATCTTGATGCCGGCCTTCAGCAGGATCCCGGCGATCTTTTCATGACCCTCGCTGGCGGCTTCCAGCAGGGCACTGCGGCGGCGGCGGTCCACGGCGTTGATGCCGGCGCGATGCTTGAGCAGCAACTGGATACCGTCCGGATCATCTTCGGTGATGCCGGCGGCAGCGACCAGAGCCGGTACACCATCGGCGGGGGCCAGTTTGGCGTGGCGTTCCAGCAGAAAACCGGCCTGGGCCCAATTGGCGGCACGGCAGGCCACGACCAAGGCGCTTTCCCCGTCACGATTGAGCTGGTCGATCTGGGCGCCCGCATCCAGCAGCATGGCCAGCACGCCGGGTTCGGCGGCGCGCGCCGCTCCGTGCAAGGGCGTATTGCCGTCCTGATCGCAGGCCTGGGCGTCGGCGCCATTGCTGAGCAGGGTCAGCACGGCTTCCGCCCGACCATGCCAGCTGTCGCGGGTGGCGGCCAGCAACGGGGTCAGACTGCCGCTGCGCTGGTCCACATCCGCGCCGGCGGCGATCAGGGCTCGCAGCAGTCGGGTGTCCGTAAGCAGAGCCGCCAGCATCAGGGCCGGTCGCTGATCGCGGTCGCCGGCGGTCGGGCGGGCGTTGGGATCGGCTCCGTCTTCGATCAATTGCAGAGCGGTTTCCACATCAGCGAGACGCACGGCGGCCAGCAGGGCAGCGGCCTGCTCGGGCGTGGAGGTCTTGCGTACGGCGACCTCGCCGGCCGGCGGCGGGGCAGGACGGGGCGTCGCAGGTTCCGATGCAGGCCTCGGGCGGGTCATGGCGGTTTCGACGCCGCTGTCGCGAGTGCGTTCGCCGGGGCCTGGCGAGGACTTTCCGGGCTCGCGCAGCAACAGACGCAAAGTCCGGTTGGCAATCAGCAGGCAGCCCAACGGCAGCAGGATCACGGCATAGGCTGCCAGTGCCAGCAGATGGGCCGAGGCGGGCAACAGGCCGCGCAACCCAGACAGCGCAATCATGGCCAGAATCAGGAGCAAGGCGGCCAGAGCGCCAGGCAGCCCGATCAGCCAGCCGCGGGTCTGGCCTGACACATGCCAGCCGAACAGCGCGCTGCGGCGTATCGCGGTGAGGCTGGACGAGCCTCGTGTCCGGGCCGGATAGGCGTCGTCCCAGAGATAGATCAGACCCAGTATCGGCCAGGTCCGCAGCATGGCCAGCAGTGCCAGCAGCAGCCCGCCGGCCAGCAACGGCCAGGCCAGACGGTCATGGCCCTGACTCAGCAGCAGCAAGGGCCAGGCGATCAAGGCGAATATCAGCACGGTGGCGACCGTCAGCACACCCAGACAGGCCAGACCACGGCGTTGCATGCTGCGAGCCAGGCTGGGTTCCGGATCAAAGCCGATCGCATGGCAGACGGCCGCCATCGTCAAGGCCCCGCCCAGCAGCAGGGGAATCAGCCGGAGAGGATGGTCCACCGCCGCAGCGACCGCCATGGCGGCGAGCCCGGGCAGAAAGCCACTGCAGGTCTGCAGGAAGGATGGACGGCGTCGAGGCTTGGGCTGGGACATGGGTTCGGTCGCTGGGGCGGAGACAATGGGACGTGCGGCGCGCGATCAGGCGCCGGGAGGTGGTTCGGATACCGTCTGCGGCGGCGGCAACTGCAGATGCCAGCCCTGGTTCTGCAGGTTCTGCAGCACGTTGGCGGCATCTTCGCGCGGCAATGTCCGGCCGGCATCCAGATCCAGTTCCAGCACCGGTCTCAATTCACCCAGCAGTGCGGTGAGGGTATCAGGCAGACCCTCGGCCCGTTCGGGCGTATCCAGCCAGATATAGGTTTCAGGTTTGCGCTTACTGGCGTAGACAAAGCAATGCAAAGAAGGACTCCCATCAAAACGACATGGCCCGCGGCGCGAATGCGCCGCGGGCCATGCAAGCCTAGCAGTCCCTGCCGGTCACGTCGCCCATTGGCGGCGAGCCGATTCAGGCCGGCGGGCGGTCTCAGTCGCCGGCCGTCAGCAGCGAGGCATTGCCGCCGGCCGCCGTGGTGTTGACGGTGACCGTCCGTTCGCCGGAGAAACGCAGCAGATAATGCGGCCCGCCCGCCTTGGGGCCGGTGCCCGAGAGGCCTTCGCCACCGAAGGGCTGGACTCCGACCACGGCGCCGATCTGGTTGCGATTGACATACAGATTGCCGACCCGTGCATGGGCCTGGATATAGTCGATGGTGTCGTTGATGCGGCTGTGCACGCCCAGGGTCAGACCGTAGCCGGTGGCATTGATCTGCTCCACTACACCGGCCAGATCCTCGCCCTTCCAGCGCAGCACATGCAGGACCGGGCCGAAGACTTCGCGCTCCAGTTGCGCCAGCGAGCGGATCTCGTAGGCGCGGGGCGCGAAGAAACTGCCTTGGCCGGCGAGGGACGGGTCCATCGGCGTGATGGCGATCAGACGGGCTTCCCGGTCCATCCTGGCGGCATGGGCTTCCAGCAGAGCCAGAGCCGAGGCATCGATGACCGGGCCCACGTCGGTGGACAGCAGGCCGGGATCGCCCAGTTTCAGCTCGGCCATGGCGCCGGCCAGCATATCCATCACCTTGTCGGCGATGTCCTCCTGCACCAGCAGGATGCGCGCCGCGGAGCAGCGCTGGCCGGCCGACTGGAAAGCCGAAGCGACCACGTCCTTGACGATCTGCTCGGGCAGGGCCGAGGAGTCGGCGATCATCGCGTTCTGGCCGCCGGTCTCCGCGACCAGGGCGGCAATGGAGGAGGTCCGGGCCGCCAGACTGCGATTGATGGCCCAGGCGGTATCGGTGGAGCCGGTGAAGGCGACGCCGGCGACGCGGGGATCGCGGGTCAGGGCCGCGCCCACGGTGGCACCGTCACCCGGCAGGTACTGCAGGATCTCGGCCGGAATGCCGGCTGCCAGCAGCAGCTTGACCGCGACATGGCCGATCAGCGAGGTCTGTTCGGCCGGCTTGGCGATCACCGCATTGCCCGCGGCCAGGGCCGCCGCGATCTGGCCGACAAAGATGGCCAGCGGGAAATTCCATGGGCTGATGCAGACAAACACGCCCCGGCCATGAAGGTACAGCTGATTGGTTTCGCCGGTGGGGCCGGGCAGGGTTTCGGGCTGGGCGTAAAGGCGGCGCGCCATGGTCGCGTAATAGCGCAGGAAGTCGACCGCCTCCCGGATCTCGGCAATCGCGTCGGGCACTGTCTTGCCGGCCTCGCGCACGCACAAGGCGATGAATTCGCCATGGCGGGCCTCCAACTGGTCGGCGGCATATTCCAGAATCGCGGCTCGGCTGGCGACCGGGAGCCGGTCCCATGCCGGCTGCGCGGCGACGGCATTGCTCAGTGCCTGCTCCACCGTGGCGGCATCGGCAGCCTGATAGCTGCCTACGGTCTGGCCATGCCGGGCGGGATTGTCGACGGTGACCTGCGGCCCCTGGCTGACTGGCGCATTCGGGACCAGCGGAGCGGCCTGCCAGGGGCCGGAATGTGCAGCCACGGCATCGGCCAGGGCTTTCAGCTCGAGATCATTCGCAAAATTGGTGCCCATTGAATTCTTCCGTAAAGTGCCATACAGGTTGAGCGGCAGCGGGATTCCCGCATGGGGGGCCACGCCGCGCTGGCGGGTGGTTTCACAGGGATCGGCGACCAGTTCGCGGATCGGCAGCCGGGCGTCGCTGATGCGATTGACGAAGCTGGTGTTGGCACCGTTTTCCAGCAAACGGCGAACCAGGTAGGGCAGCAGATCCTCGTGACTTCCGACCGGCGCGTAGACCCGGCAGGGAATGTTCAGCTTGTCCGCGCCGACCACTTCCGCATACAGCTCGCCGCCCATGCCGTAGAGGCGCTGGTATTCGTAGTTGCGTCCTTCGGCAATCTGGTGGATGGCGGCGATGGTATGCGCGTTGTGGGTGGCGAACTGCGGGAAGATGCAGTCGCTGCCGGCGGCGAACAGGCGACGGGCGCAGGCCAGATAGGCGATGTCGGTATGCGCCTTGCGGGTATAGACCGGATAGCCGGCCAGACCGGTTTCCTGGGCTCGCTTGATCTCGGCATCCCAGTAGGCCCCCTTGACCAGGCGCACGCACCAGCGGCGATTGTGGCGGCGTGCCTGCTCGACCAGCCAGTCGATGACGTAAGGGGTGCGCTTGGAATAGGCCTGGATGACGATGCCCAGTCCGTTCCAGCCTTCCAGCGAAGGATCGGCAAAGACCTGGCCGATGATGTCCAGCGACAGCTCCAGGCGGTCGGCCTCTTCGGCATCGACCGACAAGGCAATGCCCTGGGCCATGGCCAGCTGCGACAGCTCCAGCAGCCTGGCGCCGAGCTGGGCACAGGCCCGCTCGCGCTGGCCGATGTCGTAACGCGGGTGCAGGGCCGACAGCTTGACCGAGATCGAGGGGGCTTCGATATGGCTGGGGAAGGGGCCGCGGGCGCCGACGGCAGCGATTGCGTCGCGATAGTCCTGCTGATAGCGCTCGGCGGTGGCGGCGGTCAGCGCCGATTCGCCCAGCATGTCGAAGGAATGGCGGAAGGCGGCGTGTTCGGGTTTGGCGCAACGGTCCAGCGCCTCGCCGATGGTGCGACCCATCACGAACTGATGGCCCATGATCCGCATGGCCTGTCGTACGGCCAGCCGGATGGCCGGTTCGCCGGCTCGCCCGACCAGCCGTCGCAGCGCACTGCTGAAATCCTCGCGGGTATCTTCGGCAAGATGGACCAGCTTGCCGGTCAGCATCAGCCCCCAGGTCGAGGCATTCACGAACAGCGATTTGCTTTGTCCCAGGTGCCGCTTCCAGTCGGCGTTGCCCAGCTTGTCACGGATCAGCTTGTCGGCGGTGACGTTGTCCGGAATCCGCAGCAGGGCCTCGGCGACGCACATCAGCAAGACCCCCTCTTCCGAGGATAGGTCATATTGACGCATGAAGGATTCGACGGCGGTCCGGTCATCGGCGCGAGCACGGACGCGCTGGACCAGACCGGAGGCGAGGCTGATCACCTGTTCGCGCTCGTCGTCGTTGAACTGGGCCTCGACCAGCAGTTCCTGGACGGCCTCCACCTCGTCTTTCAGCCACGCGGCGGAAATGCGCTGGCGGCTGGGATCAGAAGGTTTCGGTATTTCGGGAGACAAAATTGGGTCGGTCACGAATCGGACACCGCAGGCAGGTGAGAGGGGAACAGCCGCCGATTGTATGTGTTGATCTGCCGGCTTCACAGTGCGTTCCGGCAGGGGGGCAGGGCGGCGCCGGCACATACATCAAAAAAAAGAAAATAGGGGGGATGTGGACGGGGTGCGTCAATTTTGTTGCTCGCTGCAGCGCAGCGGCCTATCATTTCCTCCGTTGCAGACGGATGGGGTGACCATGATCGTGATCCGATCCCCTGCTGCAGGCCCGGAATCCGTGGTCCTGTGGCTGACGCCCAATCGCGCCCTGTCGAGGCGTGCAGTGGTGCGGGTGATCGGTGCCATGGTGCTGGCCAACCTGTTCGTTGCCGTGCTCGGTGCCTTCATGGGCAATGTTTTTGCTCCGCTGTATGCACTGCTGGAGTCTGTGGTCGTGGTCTGCATGCTGCGTCTGGCTTGGCGGGCAGGTGATCGCGGTGAACGGCTCAGTGTGGTGGAAGGTTCGCTGGAGGTGCTGTCGATGCCAGGTGACGGGCGCGTGAGCTTCCAGACGTACTGGGTGGCCGTGCTGATGCGTCACAGACGAAACCGGTGTGCGCTGGTATTGCGCTCGCACGGCAAGGAAGTGGAAATCGGAGCATTCCTGGCTGAGCCGGAACGCGCCGAGTTGTCACGAAAACTCAAGGTGTTGCTGGCGGACAGCAAACGCAGGCTGCACGAATAGGTTCATTACAAGGTGCAAGACATGATCTCTGGCGGCATGGTGCGTGGTGGTATCAAGTACGCGGTCCGGCTTGGTGTGATCGCAGGTGGACTGTTCGGCGGCGTGGCCATGGCCAATCCGCATGACTGGCAGCTCAATATGCCGCGAGGCGTGACAGAGTGGTCGCCCGAACCCTATTTCCTCAACAATGTCACGCTGGGCATCTGCTCGGTGATCGGCATTCTGGTGTTCGGCGCCATGGGCATCGCGATATTCCGCTTCCGCAAGTCGCGGGGGGCGGTCGCCGAGAAATGGGTCCACAACACCAAGCTGGAACTGGTCTGGACCACGATTCCCTTCATCATTCTGGCGGTGCTGGGCTATCTGGCCACCGGTGGTCTGGTCAGCTTCGCTGACACCTCGCATTCCGAACTGACGGTCAAGGTCACCGGCTATCAATGGCTGTGGCGCTACGACTATGTCGATTATCAGGGCCAGCCGATCAAGGACGTGGGCTTCATGTCCAAGCTCGACCACTTGAGTGACTTCACCCGCCAGCTGCATTCGGGCCTGGATCCCAAGGCCGTGCAGGAAAACGGTGAAAACACTTATCTGTTGAACGTCGATCACCCGCTGGTGGTGCCGGTCAATACCAAGATCCGTTTCGTGATCACGGCCGGTGACGTGATCCACTCCTGGTGGGTGCCGGATCTGGGCTGGAAGGTCGACGCCATCCCCGGCATCGCGAATGCGGCCTGGGCGACCATCAAGGTGCCGGGCACCTATCGCGGCCAGTGCGCCGAGCTGTGCGGTCAGGATCATGGCTTCATGCCGATCGTGGTCAAGGCGGTGTCCCGCGAGGAATTCGAGAAATGGCTGTCCAGCCAGCGCCAGCTGCCTTACCAGCCGGCGCCGCAGACCGCCCAGGTGACTTCCATGACGGCGCAGGCCAATCCGGGCTGAGCCTCAGGCTTGGTCCGCAAGGCTCCAGATATCCGTTTCCAGCTTTTCCAGCTTCAGCCGCTTTCTTTTTGAGCAGAGGTGCACGGCCATGGCCCACGCAGAGACTCTCCACCACGACGACGGGCATCATGGCGCGCCGCACGGGTTCTTCCACCGGTGGTTCTTTTCCACCAACCACAAGGACATCGGTACCCTGTACCTGGTGTTCGCCCTGATCATGTTTTTCGTCGGCGGCCTGTTCGCCGAAGTGATCCGTGCCGAGCTGTTCAAGCCCGGTCTGCAGCTGGTGCAGCCGCAGTTCTTCAATGAAATGACGACCCTGCACGCGCTGACCATGATCTTCGGTGCGATCATGCCGGCCTTCGTCGGCCTGGCCAACTGGATGGTGCCGATGATGATCGGCGCCCCGGACATGGCCCTGCCGCGCATGAACAACCTGTCGTTCTGGTTGCTGCCGGCGGCCTTCACCATGTTGCTGATGACGCTGTTCATGCCCACCGGCGGCCCGGCCGGCGGCTGGACTCTGTATGCGCCGCTGTCCTTGCAGGGCGGCCAGCTGGCTTTCGCGGTGTTCGCCGTCCATCTGGCCGGCATCAGCTCGATCATGGGCGCGATCAACATCATCGCCACCATTCTGAATATGCGCGCTCCCGGCATGGACCTGATGAAGATGCCGATCTTCGTCTGGACCTGGCTGATCACCGCCTTTCTGCTGATCGCGGTGATGCCGGTACTGGCCGGCGCGGTGACGATGCTGCTGACCGACAAATATTTCGGTACCAATTTCTTCAATGCCGCCGGCGGCGGTGATCCGGTCCTGTACCAGCACATCTTCTGGTTCTTCGGTCACCCCGAGGTCTACATCATGATCCTGCCGGCCTTCGGGATCATTTCGGAAGTCATCCCGACCTTTGCCCGCAAGCCTATCTTCGGCTACCGCGCGATGGTCTACGCTACCTCGGCGATTGCCCTGCTGTCGTTTATCGTGTGGGCCCACCACATGTTCACCGTCGGCATGCCGCTGGGCGGCGAGCTGTTCTTCATGTATGCCACCATGCTGATCGCGGTGCCGACCGGCGTGAAGGTGTTCAACTGGGTCAGCACCATGTGGGGCGGGTCGATGACCTTCGAAGCCCCGATGCTGTGGGCGATCTCCTTCGTGATCCTGTTCACCATCGGCGGCTTCTCCGGTCTGATGCTGGCCCTGGCTCCGGCCGACTTCCAGTATCAGGATTCCTATTTCGTGGTCGCCCATTTCCACTATGTGCTGGTCTGCGGCGCGATCTTCGCCATCATCACCGGCGTCTATTTCTGGCTGCCGAAGTGGACCGGCCATATGTACAGCCAGTTCTGGGCCAAGGTCCATTTCTGGATCAGCGTGGTGTCGGTCAACGTGCTGTTCTTCCCCCAGCACTTCCTGGGTCTGGCCGGCATGCCGCGCCGTATTCCGGATTACAACGTGGCTTTTGCCAGCTTCAATGAAATCAGCTCGATCGGTGCCTTTGTCTTCGGCCCGGCCCAGCTGATCTTCCTGGGCGTGATCATCCATTGCGTGTACTTCTCCAAGAAGCCGGCGACCTCGCGGGTATGGGAAGGCGCCAAGGGCCTGGAGTGGACGCTGTCCTCGCCGCCCCCGTTCCATTCCTTCACGGTGCCGCCGGTGATCGATGACAATGACCTGTCGCATGGCACTTCGGGACATCACTGAGGCCATGCATGTCAGCTTCTCCCCGACCCGGCTCCGGAGTGCAGCAGCTCATGGCTGAGGTGATGAGTCCCGAAGCCCTTGCCGCGCGGCAACGCCGCGCGCGCAGGACCGCCTGGGTGGTGGGGGCTGTCGTGCTGGTGATCTATCTGGGATCGATTTTCCAGGGCTGGTTCTACTCGTGAAGAGTCGGGCCGGCCAGGTACCGGGTGGCTGTCACCGACCCTTCGAGGCGCAGGCCGGGGCGGGCAACCAGCGTTTACTTACGATATCCATGGAATCCGTGTGATGAGTCAGTCGCAAGACATCTATTTCATCCCTTCCAAGCGCACCGAATGGCCGATCGTGGCCATGGTGGCCTTGTTTCTCACCGTCTTCGGTGCCGCCCACTGGATGGTCGCCGAGCCCGGTCAGGGCGGCATGGGCCGGGGCTTTTTCATCCTCGGCCTGATGACCATCGTCGCGATGTTCTTCGGCTGGTTCGGTGCCGTCATCCATGAATCGCTGGCCGGCGAATACAATCCGCAGGTGGACCGCTCATTCCGGATGGGGATGATGTGGTTCATTTTCTCCGAAGTGATGTTCTTCTGCGCCTTCTTCGGCGCCCTGTTCTATGTCCGCATGCTGTCTGTGCCGTGGCTGGGCGGTCATGGCGCCGGCGGGGTATTCACCCATGCCTTCCTCTGGGACCACTATACGGCCGGTTGGGGCGCCGAGGGCGGCAACGGCCCTGCCCATGTCGGCGGCATGTTCGGCACCATGTCGCCATGGCAGATCCCGCTGATCAATACCTTGCTGCTGCTGAGTTCGGGCGTCACGATCACGATCGCCCATCATGCCTTGAAGGCGGGTCATCGCTCGACCCTGCTGATCTTCCAGGCGCTGACGGTGATGTTCGGCGTGGTCTTTCTGGCGATGCAGGCCCATGAGTACATCGAGGCCTACACCCACTTCAATCTGACCATGCACTCGGGCGCCTATGGCGCGACCTTCTTCATGCTGACCGGTTTCCACGGCCTGCATGTGACGCTGGGCACGATCATGCTGGCGGTGATCTGGGTCCGTTGCTTCAAGGGCCACTTCACCAAGGACCATCATTTCGGCTTTGAAGCCGTGGCCTGGTATTGGCATTTCGTCGATGTGGTCTGGCTGGGACTGTTCGTCTTCGTCTACGTCTTCTGATCGAGCGTCCGTACCGCTGGCGCGAAGGCCTGCCGGGTGGCAGGCTTTCGCGCGTCACGGGAGGGCGAAAGCCATCCCCTGGATCAGGTCTACATGGCGGGGTCGATGCCGTGCGGATGCAGCCAGCCCATGTAGAAACCGATCGCGATCATGACGATCACCAGCAGCGACAGCGATATGCGACGGGTCAGGGCCCATACCGTGCGGTGCCCTTTGCCCTTGTCCGTCATCATGAAATAAAGGGCCTGACCGAGGCTGAAGATGATGATCAGCAACAGTATGGCCAGCACGATCTTATAGATGATTTCCACGTGATCCATCCGAGTTCAGTCAGCTTCCGCAGTATAGCGTCCACGACAGGACTCACTCGATGAAAACATGGCGCCGTCCATCCTGGTTCGCGCTGCTGCTGACCGCGGCCGGCATGCTTCTGTTTGTACGTCTGGGCTGCTGGCAGCTGCACCGTGCCGATGAAAAGCAGCAGCTGCTGGATCGCTATGCGCAGGCCGCGCAGGCACCCGTCCAGCCTTTTGCCGCTGCGGCTGCACGGCGGCCGGCCGCGGCTTTTCCCCGTTATGAAGTCCGCGGCCGCTATCTTGCCGACCGGATCTATCTGCTGGACAACCCCAGGCATGATGCTCGCGGCGGGGTGGAGGTCTATGTGCCGTTGCGCCGCGATGGCGATGATGCATTGCTGCTGGTCGACCAGGGCTTCCTGCCCGGCAACGGCAGTGACCAGCCGCCCCAGCTGCCGGCACTGGAGCGCGGGCCGGTGCAGCTGCATGGCCTGTATGTCCCGCCCCCCGGGGTGGGCTACCGGATGGGCGGCAATGCCTTGCGGCGGCAGACCCGCTGGCCGAAGACCACGGTCTATCTGGACCTGCCGCAGCTGGCGGCAGATCTGGGGACGTCCGTCTATCCCCGGGTGCTGGCGCTGGATGCGGACCGCGGCTCGATCTATCAGCGGCAGCATGTGCTGGATGTCGGTAGCATGCCTCCGGCCAGACATCGCGCTTATGCCTTTCAATGGTTCACCTTTGCCGTGGCGGCTTTGGTGATCTTTGTCTTGCGACACCGGAAACCACGTTCCAGGGATGTTTCACAGCCATGACCTTATCGACTTCCTCGCAGCGTGCCAGCCGGCTCAAGATGCTGCTGATCTTTTTCATTTTCCTGGCGCCGATCATCGCGGCGGCTTTTTTCAATTACATCGGTTACAGGCCGGGTACCAACGGTCACGGCAAGCCGATTGCGCCGCAACGCAATTTCGTGACGGAGGGCGTGCAGGTGCGACTGGAGGATGGCAGCCAGTATCCTTGGCGCGATGCCGCGGAACCGAAGATGACCCTGGTGGCGCTGGCCGGCCCGGGCTGCGCGGCCCGTTGCCTGCAGGAGCTGACCAAGATGGCGGCCGCCAAGGTCACCCTGAACCGGAACGTGGGACGGCTGCGGCTGCTGTATGTCGGCATCCCGCCGGTGGATGCGGATCACGACGGTATTCGCAATTATTGGCAACTGGGGCAGGTGCAGGGCACGGGGCTGGACAGCTTCCGGCCGGCCGGGGCTGACACGGTCAGTGCGGTGCTGGTCGAATCCAATGGCACGGCCCTGGCCTGGTATCCGGCCGGCTTCGACCCGACCGGCTTGCGTATTGATTTGCAGAAGGTGATCCACTGATGTCTCGCAGGCAGAAAATACTCGCCACTCTGGCCATTCTGGCCGCGTTGTTCGCCTTCGGGGTGGTGATGTTCGGCGCATTCGTGCGACTGTCCAATGCCGGGCTGTCCTGCCCGGACTGGCCGACGTGTTACGGCCAGGTCACCTGGCCGGGGCACGCCCACGAGATTGCCCGCGCCGACGCACAGTTTCCTGATCGGCCCTATGAATCGGGCAAGGCCTGGCGCGAGCAGGTACATCGTTTTCTGGCCGGCAGCCTGGGCGTGATGGTGCTGGCGATCGCCCTGATCGCCGGCTGGGCCAGTCGCTGGCGGCGTTGGGCAGTGATGCTGGCGGCGATCCTCGCGGTGGGCGGCGTCAGCTGCTATATGCACGGGCGTTTCGAGCCATCGGCCTTGTTGTCGGTAGGGGCCATCGGTCTGCCGCTGCTGGCAGGGCTGAGCCTGCCGGCCGCTGCGGCACAGCGACTGGCCATCGTGGTGCTGGGGGTGGTGATCTTCCAGGCCATGCTGGGGATGTGGACGGTGACCTTGCTGCTGCGCCCGGTAGTGGTGATGGGGCACTTGCTGGGCGGGATCACCACCTTCGCCTTGCTTGCCTATGTGGCCTTGCGGATGGCCGGCGTGGGTGGGCAGCGCTCGGTCGAACTGCAGGCCCAGCGGCACTGGGTCGCTGTTGGCATCGTGCTGGTGGCCTTGCAGATCGCGCTTGGCGGATGGACGTCGTCCAATTACGCCGCGCTGGCCTGCGGTACCGATTTCCCGACCTGCCTGGGGCAATGGGCGCCGCCGACCGATTTCGGTGCGGGCTTTACCTTGTCTCGCGGCATCGGCGTGAATTACGAGGGAGGGGTGCTGGACATGGCCGCCCGCAGCGCGATCCAGATCGTGCACCGGATCGGGGCGCTGGTGGTGTTCTGCTATCTGGGCTGGCTGTCGCATCGGCTGGCCCGGCGCGGTCTGCGTCGCCACGCGGTAGCCGTCGCGCTGATTCTGCTGCTGCAGGTCGCGCTGGGTGTCAGCAATGTCCATTTCGGTCTGCCCCTGCCGGTGGCGACCGCCCACAATGGCGGCGCGGCCTTGCTGCTGTTCAGTCTCATCGCCACACTGGCCGCCTTGCAGCGTCCGCTGAACTGGGCCCGTGACGGTCACGCCCTGGTGCAGCCATGATGGGCAAGTGGCGCCAGTACAAGGAGCTGACCAAGCCGCGAGTCGTCGCTTTGCTGGTGTTTTGTGCCGTGATCGGGATGTTTCTGGCGGTACCCGGTCTGCCGCCGTTGCGGGCGCTGGTCTTCGGCAGTCTCGGCATCTGGCTGGCCTCGGCCTCGGCGGCGGCGTTCAACCATCTGATCGACCAGCGGATCGACCGGATCATGCAGCGCACGGCTCGTCGTCCGCTGGCCACCGGGCAGCTGCAGCCGCGTCAGGTCTGGATTTTCGCCCTGATTCTGGGGCTGGCCTCGATGCTGGTGCTGTGCCTGTGGGTCAACCGGCTGACCGCCTTGTTGACGCTGTGCTCGCTGATCGGCTATGCCGTGATCTATACAGCCTATCTGAAGCGCGCCACGCCGCAGAACATCGTGATCGGCGGCCTGGCCGGCGCCGCACCGCCGGTGCTGGGCTGGACGGCGGTGACCGGCAGCCTGCACCCGTTCGCCCTGCAGTTGTGCCTGATCATCTTCGTGTGGACGCCGCCGCACTTCTGGGCCTTGGCCATCTATCGCCGTGACGACTATGCCCGTGCCGGGATTCCCATGCTGCCCGTGACGCATGGCCTGGCCTATACCCGCTGGCTGGTGCTGATCTATACCTTGCTGCTGGTCTTCGTGACCATGCTGCCGGTGCTGACCGGCATGAGCGGGCTGGTCTACTTCGCCGGTGCGTTGATTCTGGGGCTGGGCTTCCTGTATTACGCGGTACGCCTGCTCAATCCGCCGGACGAAGTGTTCGCGATGCGGATGTTCAAGTATTCGATCATCTATCTGATGGCCTTGTTCGCCTTCCTGCTGATCGATCACTGGACCTTGCCCGGCAGTCACGCGGCCCTGCTGTTCCGTCCGGATGCAACTTGACGGCAAGGGGGGATCGCGCAAGAATATTCAACTGCTTCCGTTACTTGGCCGATGCCGGCCAGTACGGACAGAACCTTTCCCTCAAGTCTTTCCAAAAGGCCTATGGACGTTGTTCCCAGTTGCAGCGCTGTGTTCCGCCCGCTTCGGAATGCAGCGTCGCGTCACAATCAGACGACTTTCGGCGATGACCGCCGATCGGTGATGCACCGCCGCTGAGCGGTTGCGCCGATCTTCGGGTGGTCGCCGTGAGGCGAAACCATCAGGAGAAAGGCCATGAAGCTTTCCTTTCGTTTGACATCCTGGCTGGACTGGCGCCGGCTCCGGCCGGCGCGTCGCGCGACATCGCTGCGACCGGCTACCTTGCCACGTCCGCGCACGCTGTCGGCCAGCGCGGGCCCCGTCGATCTGCGCGGCCCGGCCAGCACCTTGCGCAAGGGCCGGATCGCCGACTGGTATCCTGCCTCCGGTTCGGTGATCAGTCCCGATCCGGGGCGACTGACTCGTTGAGTCGGGATTCCCGGCCGCCTCTCGACAGCGATGAAGCGGCTTGTTAAGTTCATTCGCAGATATTTTCGGCAGCAGGCCCGCATGCAGATAGTTCTCGTCTCACTGACACTCCTTCTGGTCGTTGCGCTGTCGGGTGTCGTGTTGCGACTGCTGCCGGTCAAGCTGCCCTTGCCGCTGGTGCAGATCGCCCTCGGGGCGATGCTCGCCATGCCGCCGCTCAGCCTGCATGTCAGGTTCGACCATGAAGTGTTTTTCCTGCTGTTTATTCCGCCGTTGCTGTTTGCTGACGGCTGGCGTATTCCCAAGCGTGAATTCTTCCTGCTGCGGACACCGATCCTGACTCTGGCGTTGGGTCTGGTGTTCGGCACGGTCGCCGGGCTGGGCTACTTCGTGCACTGGATGATCCCGACGGTGCCGCTGGCGGTGGCCTTCGCCCTGGCTTCGGTGCTGTCGCCGACCGATGCGGTGGCGGTATCGTCCATCACCGGCGGGGCCTCGTTGCCTTCACGGCTGCTGCATCTGCTGGAAGGCGAGGCCCTGATGAACGATGCCTCGGGTCTGGTCTCGCTGCAGTTCTCGGTGGCGGCGGCACTGACCGGAGCGTTTTCGCTGCGGGATGCCTCGATCAAATTCGTGCTGGTCGCGGTCGGGGGTCTGGCGGTGGGTTTTGCCACCACCTGGCTGTTCAGCCGCGTGCGACGCCGACTGGTGCGATGGAGTGGCGACATCGACCCGCCCAGCCAGGTGGCACTGCTGTTGCTGCTGCCCTTTGCGGCCTATCTGCTGGCCGAAGATCTGTTGCATGTCTCGGGCATTCTGGCCGCCGTGGCGGCGGGCATGACGATCAAATACACCGATATTCTCAAAGGCGGTCAGGCGGCGCTGCGGATCCAGAACAATACGGTCTGGAACATGCTGCAATTCGTGTTCAACGGCATCATCTTCCTGCTGCTGGGCCTGCAGCTGCCCGAAATCGTGGGGCAGGCGCCGGAGGTGCTGAACGAGGCCGGTGGCGGCTCGCTGTGGATGCTGCTGGGCTATGTGCTGGCGATCTCGGTGCTGCTGGTGCTGATGCGTTTCGTCTGGATCTGGTGCTCGCTGCGGGTGGCTCGTCTGATTGCCCGCTTGCGAGGCCGCAAGACCGAGCCGGCCTCGACCCGGATGATCTGGGTGACGGCGCTGGCGGGTGTGCGAGGGGCCATCTCGCTGGCCGGCGTGTTGTCGCTGCCGGTGGTGATGATGGACGGCAGCCCGTTCCCGACGCGTGGCCTGATGATCTTCCTGGCCACCGGGGTGATTCTGTGCACCTTGCTGATCGGCAGCATCGGTCTTCCGAAATTGCTGAAGAATATCGAGCTGCCCGAGGACCCGCATGCGCGCGAAGAGCATTTCGGACGCAGCCGTGCCTCGGCGGCGGCGATCAAGGCGGTGGAACGCTGGCTGGCCGAACGTCCGCAGTCGCAGGGCGAGCTCTACGATGCCGTGGCCTCGCGGGTCGGCTCGCGGGTGGTCAGCGACTATCAGCAGCGTATCGCGGCGATGGCCGAGGAAGATGACGATGCCTCGGATGTCGGCGAGGCCCGGCTCGAGGTCGCCCTGGAGCGCGAATTGCGGATGACGGCGCTGCGGGCCGAGCGTGAGGAGGTCGCCCGCCTGAATCGCGCCCATATGATCAATGACACCACGCTGCGGATGCTGGCGCGCGAAATCGATACCGATGAAGCGGCGGTGGACTCCTTGCAGGCCAAGGGCGGGCACTGACCGACGGCGCCCCGGACGGCGTCACGGGGAGGCTGCCGGCCATGGTGCGGTCCGCCGCTGCCCGTTCGGTGTGACGGGGACGGGCCGGTGGAGCCTTGCAAGCGTGATGATGGCGGCTGAAGGCTTGCGCTGAAGCCTGGCCGCCGATTTCTCGATGCTCAGGCGTCGGCGAAGCCCCGCAGGTGCTCGCGCAGAGGCAGCAGCTGGCGCAGCTCCTCTTTTTCGGCGTCGTTCAGCTGCCCCAGCCGCGCCTGCAGCGCGTGTCGGCGCTGGATATGAGCTTGGTGCTGCAGGCGGCCGATGGCATCGCGCAGTTCCTGCTTCTGGGTCTCGGGATCGCCGACCAGGGTGGCCGTCATCAACTTCTGCAGAGCGGCATATTCCGGCCGCTCGGCAAAATGTTCGATCAGCAAGGCCGCGTGGGCGCCGGGGCGTCGCTGGATCAGTTCGATCAGTTCCAGCAGAAGGCTGATGCCGCGCAGTTCCAGCTGGGCAAACGGATAAGGCGGCTGCCATTCGCGGGCCACTTCAGGCTGTGCCAGCAGCAGGGCGATCACGCTGCGGACCAGGGTACGCTGACCTTCCACCCGGGCCGGCCGGGGCGGTGCGGGAGCGACTCCAAGCTGGGCCCGGGCGCCACTGCGTCGTTCCAGTTCCTCGGCCATCAGGTCGCGGAAGGCGCCATCCGGCAGGCGGGCGATCAGTGGCCTTGCCCGCTCGGCCAGGCGGGCGCGCCCTTCCAGGCGGGTGGTGTCGACATCACGGGACAGCTCATTGAACAAATAGTCGGACAGCGGCATGGCCTGGCTGATCCGTTGCTGGAAGCCGGCCTGTCCCTCCTGACGGATCAGGCTGTCGGGATCCTCGCCATCGGGCAGGAACAGGAAGCCGGCCTGCCGGCCATCGCGCATGCGGGGCAGGGTGGCTTCCAGGGCCTTCCAGGCCGCCGCGCGGCCGGCGCGGTCACCATCGAAGCAGAACACGACATCGGCGGTGGCACGAAACAGCTGCTCGGTGTGTTCAGGGGTAGTGGCTGTCCCCAGGGTGGCCACCGCGATGGGCAGGCCAGCCTGGTGCATGGCGATGGCATCCATATAGCCTTCGACCACCACGATACGCTCCAGCTTGGGATTGGCCTGTTTGACCTGCCACAGGGCGAACAGCTCGCGCCCCTTGTGAAACAGGGGCGTCTCCGGCGAGTTGAGGTATTTCGGCCCCTGCTCGCTGCCGGTCAGGCGGCCGCCGAAGGCGATCACCCGGCCACGGCGATCCATGATCGGAAACATCAGGCGCTGCCGGAAGCGGTCGTACCGACGGCCGTGGTCCCCGCTGGCCAGCATGCCGGTCTCGCTCAGCAGCTCCAGCTTGCGTGCCTGCTGCCGGCCGACGGCCTGGCTGAGGCCGTCATAGCCGGCGGGCGCCCAGCCGATACGGAAGCGGCTGATGATGTCAGGATCCAGTCCGCGCTGCCGGCAATAGGCCTGAGCTTCGCTGTCCTGCGCCAGTTGCTGCTGGTACCAGCTGGCGGCCTCATCCAGCAGGCTGTAGCTGTCGCTGCGGTCCTCGCGCGGGGCCTGCTGGCCGCCTTCGCGCGGTACGGTCAGGCCCACGGTCTTGGCCAGTTCCTCGACCGCATCCGGAAATTCCAGGCGTTCGTATTCCATCAGGAACTTCAGGGCGCTGCCATGCGCGCCGCAGCCAAAGCAGTGGTAGAACTGCTTGCTGGGGCTGACATAGAAGGACGGGCTGCGTTCGTTGTGGAACGGACAGCAGGCGGTCCATTCGCGACCGGCTTTTTTCAGCGGCACACGGTGCTGTATCACGTCGACGATATCGACGCGGGTCAGCAGTTCATCAATGAAACGCTCGGGAATCAGGCCACGCATAGCTCGCCTAGTTTAATGGCTGCGGCGCGGCCGGGGGTATCGTCGCGGATACCGATCCTGCCGCCGGCAGGGGCCGGCGGCAGGCCTGACTCAGGTCGCCAGATGGAACAGGCCGACTGCAGCCAGCAGGAAGAACAGGAACACGATCACGAAGATGGCAAACAGCACCTTGGCGATCGTCGCGGCGGCGCCGGAGACGCCGCCGAAGCCCAGCCAGCCGGAAACCAGCGAAATGACCGCGAAAATAATGGCCCACTTCAACATGCCGTCAACTCCATGTTATTGGTCTGAGCTTCTATATACGCAGATTTCATGACGGCATGCCAGCATGGATCGGCCGGTGGCTACTTCAGGCGCTGTTTTGCCAGGTTGGCGACCAAGGCCATATCGGCACGGCCGACAGCATGGGTCTTCACATGGGCGACGATCTTGCCCAGATCCTGCGGCCGGCTGGCACCGGTGGCAGCAACGGCCGCGTCGATCAGTTCGCCCAGCTCCGAGGCATCCAGGGCGCGTGGCAGATAGTCGGCAATGATGGCGATTTCGGCTTCTTCGACCGCGGCCAGATCGTCACGGCCGGCAGCCATGAATTGCTGCACGGAATCGCGGCGCTGCTTGAGCATTTTTTCCAGGGTCTGCAGCACCTCGGCTTCGCCGATCTCGCTGCGAGTGTCGACTTCGCGCTGCTTGACGGCGGCCAGAATCAGGCGGATCACGCCGAGTCTGGACTTGTCCGAGGCGCGCATCGCGCTCTTCATGTCTTCGGTCAGCTGTGCTTTCAGTGACATGGTCCTGTCCATTGATCAAACACGAAAAGCCAGCGCCACCCATCGGTGGGCGCTGGCATGATCTGGGGTTCTACGAGCCAGGGCAGGCTCTTTCGAACTGCCCAGATCCGCGGGCCATCCCTTGAGGGGACGGCACCCGAAACTCAGTACAGGCGCGTGCGACGCGAAGTGTCGCGCGACAGACGACGCAGGTGACGCTTCACTGCGGCGGCACGCTTGCGCTTGCGCTCCTGGGTGGGCTTTTCGTAGAACTCGCGCTTGCGGGTTTCGGCCAGAACGCCGGCTTTTTCGCAGGTGCGCTTGAAACGACGCAGGGCGAGTTCGAACGGCTCGTTCTCGCGAACTTTTACGCTGGGCATGAAGGCTCCGAATGCTAAACTGACCCGTACAAATCGGGCGAGCCGCGAAGTATAGCGTGGACGTCCGTCAAACTCAAAGGGTCTGATCATCTTGAATGCAACTGCCGCCGGCGCCGTGGTGCTGGGAATCGAAACCTCCTGTGATGAAACCGGCGTCGCCTTGCTGCGCTGGACGCCCAAGGCGCCTTCCGAAGGCTTGCTGGCACACCGGCTGTTCAGCCAGATCAGGCTCCATGCCGAATATGGCGGGGTGGTTCCGGAACTGGCCAGCCGAGACCATGTGCGCAAGCTGCTGCCGCTGATTCGCGGCTGTCTGGCTGAAGCCGGGCTGGGCGTGGCTGACGTCGGGGCGGTGGCCTATACCAGCGGTCCGGGTCTGGTCGGCGCCTTGCTGGTCGGTGCCGCCACCGGCCAGGCTCTGGCCTGGTCGCTGGGGGTGCCGGCTCTGGGCGTGCATCATATGGAAGGGCATCTGCTGGCTCCCTTGCTGGAGCCGCAGGCGCCCGAGCCGCCATTTCTGGCGCTGCTGGTCTCCGGCGGTCATTCCATGCTGGTCGATGTGGCGGCCGTGGGCAGCTACCGCGTGGTCGGCGATACCCTGGACGATGCCGCGGGCGAAGCGTTCGACAAGACCGCCAAGCTGATGGGCTTGCCCTATCCCGGGGGGCCGGCGCTGGCGGCCCTGGCGGAACACGGTCACGACGGGGTATTCCGCTTTTCGCGGCCGATGACTGATCGGCCGGGACTGGATTTCAGCTTCTCGGGCCTGAAAACCCAGGTGTTGCTTGCCTGGCAGCGTTCCGACCAGAGCGAGCAGACCCGTGCCGATATCGCCCTGGCCTTCGAGCAGGCGATGGTCGATACCTTGCTGATCAAATGCCGGCGGGCGCTGGAACAGACCGGTCGGCGTCAGCTGGTGATCGCCGGAGGGGTCGGCGCCAACCAGCGGCTGCGGTCCGCCTTGCTGGAGGCCGGCCGGGTCGATGGCTTCGAGGTCCGCTATCCGCGGCTGGAGTTTTGTACCGACAATGGCGCGATGATTGCCTTGGCCGGTGCGATCCGGCTGGCATCGGGGCAGGTGGCCAGCACGGCGGCAACAGTCGTGCCGCGCTGGGATCTGGAGAGTCTGGAGGCTGTCGGCTGAAGCTGCCCGGGCCGTCGTCCGGCGCCGGTGGCGAGCTTGCCGTCCGGCGCTGCGGCCACGTCCCTCTTGCATGGGAAGGCGCTTTGCCAAATCCTATCCGGCATGGATATCGTTTTTATTGAAGATCTGCGGATCGATGCCGTGATCGGCATTTATGACTGGGAGCGGCGGGTTCGTCAGACGCTGGCCCTGGATATCGAGATGGCGTTCGACAATCGCCCGCCGGCCGCCACCGACGACATCAACCTGACCTTGAATTACAAGGATGTCTCCAAGCGGCTGATCAGCTATGTCGGCGAGTCGCAGTTCGGGCTGGTCGAGACGCTGGCCGAGCGCTGCGCCGCGATCATTCGCGAAGAGTTCGGCGTGGTCTGGGTTCGCTTGAAGCTGTCCAAGCCGGGGGCGGTGCGCGGAGCGCGTGCAGTGGGTGTGCGGATCGAACGCGGACAACGGCCGGACTGAACTCGGAATGTGGATGAATCTGGAACATTATCTGCCGGTCAACGGCGGACTGCGGGCGTCCATCCTGGTGGCCGGGCTGTTTCTGGGGGCCTGGCTGATCGGCCTGCTGGTGCAATGGATCGTGCAGCGCGTGCTGCACACGCTGGCATTGCGGACCCGCTGGGTCTGGGATGACGTGCTGCTGGACCATGGCGTGGCCCGCTGGCTGGCGCGTGCCGTGCCGCCGATGATCATCCAGTACGGCATCGTGCTGATTCCTGGCGTGCCTGACCGTTATGACGAAGGTATTGCCCGGCTGGCTGAAGCCTGGCTGGTGTTCTGCATGGGCATGGCCGTCAGTTCCCTGCTGTCGGGGCTGGATCAGCTGTACCGCCAGGGTGGCCCGGTTCAGCGCCAGTCGTTGAAGGGTCTGGTGCAGCTGGCCCGGCTGGTGGTGATGATCTTCACCGGCCTGGTCATCGTCGGCGTCGTCACCGGCCGCCAGATCGGTCTGCTGCTGTCCGGACTGGGAGCGATGTCGGCGGTCTTGCTGCTGGTGTTCAAGGACACCATCCTGGGCTTTGTGGCCGGCGTCCAGCTGTCGACCAATGACATGCTGCGGGTCGGTGACTGGATCACCCTGCCGGCGGCGGGCGCGGATGGCCATGTGCTGGATATCGGTCTGCATGCAGTCAAGGTGCGCAATTTCGACCAGACCATCGTCACCATTCCGACCTGGAAGCTGATGAGCGAGAGCTACCAGAACTGGCGCGGCATGGTCGAGGCCGGTGGCCGCCGTATCAAACGTGCCCTGCTGCTGGATGCATCCAGCGTGACCGAACTGACCCCGGAAGCGGCCGCCGGCATCTGGCCGGGCGAGGCCGCGACCGCCTATCTGCAAGGGCAGTTGCCGGGCCTGCCGGACGGCCGTTCCGGTGCTGGCTGGCAGGCGACCAATCTTGGCCTGTTCCGTACCTATGCCAGAGATTATCTGGAACGGCATCCACGCATTCGTCAGGATCTGGCGGTGGTGGTGCGCCAATTGCCGATCAGCGGCGAAGGGCTGCCTCTGGAGCTGTGGTGCTTTACCCAGGAAACCGCGCTGGCCGGCTACGAGGCCGTGCAGAGCGATATTTTCGAGCATCTTCTGATCCAGCTGCCACGCTTTGGTCTGCGCCTGTATCAGCAGCCGGCAGGGACGGATCTGCGGGCGATCGGTGCCGGCATGCGGGAGGCGGCGACGACCGTGCCGGGCGCATGAGCCGGGTCTACCTGAGCCTGGGCTCGAATCAGTCACCGGGGCGACATCTGCGGGCGGCGGTGGCCGCCCTGCGGGAGCGTTTCAGGCGAGTCGAAGTCTCGCCGGCCTATCGCAGTGCCTCGGTAGGTTTTGACGGTCATCCGTTCATCAACCTGGCCGTGAGCCTGGATACCGACATGGAGCCGCTGGATCTCAAGGGCTGGCTGCATGCACTGGAGGACAGGGAAGGCCGGCGTCGTGATCAGCCGCGTTTTTCCAACCGTACCCTGGACATCGATATCGTGTTTGTCGATCAGCGGATCATTGATGCCGACGGTCTGCGGATTCCCCGTCAGGAATGGTGCCAGCCCTTCGTTTTGAAGCCGATGCTGGATCTGGAGCCGGAATTCCGCGAGCCGCTGAGCGGCGAAACCCTGGCCCGGCTCTGGCCTGTGCATCAGCCGCCGGCAGGTACCCTGCAGCTGGTGGATTTGTCGCAACTGGACTGAACCGGTCCAAGGGAGCGACGCATGGCGACCTGTGTTGCCATTGCCGCCTTGACGACGCCCATGCTTGGGTGCATGTTGGAACCAAGGGGAGGGCTGATCGATGGACGTGGTACGTCGGCCCGTGGTGACAACACGGAGAAGGCATGGACTGGACACGGTATCGATCCCCCAGCTGGGATGAGCTTATGGACCGCAGCGGGCAGCCTCACCCGGCCGCCCGGCCCCTGATCGACTACCTGACCCATCTCAGTCGCAAGGAACTCTCCGAACGGCAGGCTACGGCCAACCTGACGGCCAAGGCGATGGGCATCACCTTCACGGTCTACAGCGAGGGACGCAATGTCGATCGCACTCTGCCGTTCGACCTGATTCCACGGGTGATTCCCAGACGCGAATGGGACCTCACGGCCGCCGGTCTGCGCCAGCGGATGCGGGCGCTGAATCTGTTTATCGGCGATATCTACGGGCCGCAGAAAATCATCAAGGCCGGGGTATTCCCACGCGAGCTGCTGCAGGATTCGGTGAATTTCCGGCCGCAGTGCGTCGGCATCCGGCCACCGCTGGGGGTGTGGGCGCATATCTGCGGTTCGGACCTGGTTCGCGATGGCGATGGACGTCTGTACGCACTGGAAGACAATCTGCGGATTCCCAGCGGGGTCTCCTACATGGTTGAAAACCGGATGCTGGCCAAGCGGGTATTCCCCGAGCTGTTCGAGACCAGCGCCATCTTGCCGGTCGATGATTACGCGGCCCAGCTGTATGACACGCTGGCCGCGCTTTCGCCCCGCCCCGGCGAGGTTCCGGTGATCGCGCTGCTGACGCCCGGCATCTACAACAGCGCCTATTTCGAGCACTGTTTCCTGGCCCAGAGCATGGGCGTGGAGCTGGTCGAGGGCAGTGACCTTTTCGTCGGCGATGACGATATCTGCTACATGCGCACCGTGCATGGTCCGCACCGTGTCGATGTGATCTACCGACGGGTCGATGACGCCTTTCTGGACCCCGAGGTGTTCCGGCCCGATTCGGTGCTGGGCGTGGCCGGCCTGATCCGCAGCTGGCGGGCCGGCAAGGTGGCGCTGGCCAATGCCCCGGGAGCGGGGGTGGCCGATGACAAGGTGGTGTTCACCTATGTGCCGCAGATGATCAGATATTATTTGGGCGAAGAACCGATCCTGCCGAATGTACCCAGTTATCTCTGTCATGATCCCGTCCAGCGGGCCTGGGTGCTGGACCATCTGGACGAGCTGGTGGTCAAGCCGGCCAACGAATCCGGTGGCTACGGCATGTTGATCGGGCCGCGTTCCAGCAAGCGCCAGCGGGAACAGTTCAAGCAGCTGATTACGGCGCATCCGCGCAACTACATGGCCCAGCCGACGCTGTCGTTGTCGACGGCGCCGATTCTGGGCCCGCAGGGGCCCGAGCCCAGGCATCTTGACCTGCGTCCCTTCATCCTGTCGCGCGAAGACATCCATGTCACCACGGGCGGGCTGACCCGGGTGGCGATGAAGAAGCATTCGCTGGTCGTCAATTCCTCGCAGGGCGGCGGGGCCAAGGATACCTGGGTGGTGGATACGGACGAGGTGGCCTGATGCTGGCGCGCGTGGCGGACAATCTGTACTGGTTCAGCCGCTATCTGCGGCGAGCCGAAAACATGGCGCGGCTGGTGAATGTCTGCAGCCAGCTGCAGCTGGATCTGCCGCGGGCAGGGCGGATCCAGTGGCGACCCCTGGTCGATGCCATGGGCGCGGCAGCCGTGTTCGATGCCCTGCATGCGGGTCCGGAGGCGGAGGCCGGCGAGGCCGGGATCGTCCGTTTTCTGCTGGTGGCGGCGGACAACCCCTTTTCGCTGCAGGCGGCGGTGCATCAGGCCAGGGAGATCCTGCGGACCATTCGCGAGACGCTGCCGCAGGATTGCTGGCTGGCCATCAATGATCTGTATCTGTACATGCAGGCCAATGCGGAACGGGTGACGATACGGCGCTACCGTCAGGATGTGCTGGACCGGGTGGTGGACAGCTGCCTGCGGGTATCGGCTCTGCTGGGTGCCAACGCCAGTCGCGACATCGGCTATCAGTTCCTGCGACTGGGCACGGCCATCGAGCAGGCCGACATGACGACCCGCTGCATCGATGCGGCGGCCTCCGGCCTGATCCAGTTCCGCAGCCCTGACGAGGGCGAGGCGTTGCAGGTGCTGCCATGGATGAGTGTGCTGCAGTCGCTGGCCGGCTACCAGATGTATCGCCGGCACATGCGCCAGCGGGTCACCGTGGAGGCCGTGCTGCGCTTTCTGCTGCAGAACGGCGAGTTTCCCCGCAGCGTGCTGTTCTGTCTGCGGCGGGTCGAGTCGGTGCTGCCGGCGATGCCGCCGCGTGTCGCCGTGGGTCAGGCCTTGCAGCTGGTGCTGGAGACCTTGACGGGTGCCGATACGCCGGCTCTGGCTGAAGCGACGCCTTGTGCCTTTCTGGACGAGCTTCAGATCGGGCTGGCAGGCCTGCATGACAGCATCCAGGAGTCCTATCTGCGGCCTGGCTGACGGACGGCTATTGCTGCTGCTGGGCCGCCTGCCGGCGGCGGATCGGGTCTGCCGAGGGCGGCTCCCAGGGCCAGCGCGGCAGCCGCCCCATCGCGGTGTTCAGCTGTTCGGCCCAGCTGTCGCGGATGGCCTGGTAGAGCGGAGAGTGTTCCTCCAGGCGGCAGCTCTCGGCCAGTTCCAGTGCATCGCGGCGGATCAGGGTCAGGTCGATCGGAAGGCCCACCGACACATTCGAGCGAATGGTCGAGTCCAGTGATACCAGTGCGCAACGGGCGGCATCATCCAGCGAGGTCGATGAACGGATGATGCGATCCAGGATCGGCTTGCCGTATTTGGATTCACCGATCTGCAGATACGGCGTTTCCGGCGATGCGGCGATCACATTGCCCAGTGGGTAGATCAGCAGCAGACCGGGCGGCTCGCCGGCGATCTGGCCGGCCATGATCATGGTCGCTTCCACATTGACGGCGGGCAGCCGGCCGCCGCGATTGACTTGGGCCTGGGCTGCCACCAGCAGGCCGCCGATATATTCGGCGATTTCAAACAGCCGTCCCGGACGACGCAGGTTGATGGCAGCCCCCTCATCCAGATCCCGCTGCAGGCGTGACAGCACGGCCTGGGTGGTGCCCAGATTGCCAGCCGACATCAAGACCAGGCAGCGTTCGCCCGGAAATACGAAACGATGGGTCTTGGCATAGGTCCGGACATCGTCGAAGGAGGCACTGGTACGGGTATCCGAAGCCAGCACCAGGCCTTCGTCCACCTGGATTCCAACACAATAGGTCATGAGCGCGACTCCGCGGATGGCTGGCGAAGTGTAGATCCGGTGGCCGCCGGCAGCCAGCGGCGGGCCTCTCCGGCGGGCGGGAAGAATCAGATATTCACGCTGCGGCCGCCATCGATGGCCAGTACCTGGCCGCTGACATAGGGGGCGCCTGCGGCCAGCCACAGCACGGCCGAGGCGATATCCGCCGGCTCGCCGGTACGGCCCAGCGGGGTTCTGGCCATGATCGCCTGCTGCTGCTCGCCGGGATCCTGTTGCGGCCACAGGATCGCTCCCGGCGCGACTGCATTGACCCGCACTTCCGGAGCGAGGTCGATGGCCAGAGTCCGGGTCATCGCGACCAGCGCCGCCTTGGCCATCACGTAGACAGGGTGATCGGCCAGACCGCGCTCGGCATAGATATCGGTCAGGTTGACGATGCTGCCACGACTGGCCTTGAGCCAGGGCGCGGCCGCCTGGGCCAGAAACAGCGGTGCCTTGGCATTGGCGGCGAACACGTCGTCCCAGGCGGTTTCGCTGATCTGGCCCAGGGGCGTGGGATAGAAGGCCGAAGCATTGTTGACCAGCAGATCCAGTCGGCCGAAGCCATCGATCACGGCCTTGACCCGTGCCGGCAAGGCTCCGATATCGGCCAGATCAGCCTGCAGCAGCAGGCTGCTGGCGGGGCGAGCGGCTTCGAGTTCGGCGGCCAGCTGGCGGGCCGATGCGGCCGAGCGACGGTAATGCACGGCGATACGGTAGCCGGCCTGGTGCAAGTGGCGTGCGATGGCGGTGCCGATGCGTTGACCGGCGCCGGTCACCAGGGCCACCGGCGCTTCGGTGGTTGCAGACATGACAAGGGCTTCCTGGGGAGTGGCCTGCATCGTCGGTGATCAGGGGACGGCCGGCAAGGGGACTCAGTGACCCGCCTTGGCGGCGGGGGGGGCGGGCTCGCTCTCCAGCTGACCCAACGGATGGCTGAACAGTTCGATGGCATTGTCGGCGACCTTGCGGGTATCACGCATCGCGAAGCCGGCGACGCCGGCCGCACCCAGCAGGGGCAGCCAGCGGGCCAGACCGCGGCCGATGCTGCGCTGGGTCAGACGCAGGCCGATCTTGCGGATCAGCTGTCGCAGGGCGCCATGGGTGAGACTGCGGAACAGCAGCCGGTTGCCGGAGTGCACCACGATGCCGCGGAAAGCCTGGGCGGCACTGTGCCGGAACAGGCACCACAGCATCTGTTCGCGGCCCAGCACGGCATGCCGGCCATAGGTGGCCGCGATGTCGCTGACCATCTGGGCCTGGATCTTCCAGATGGCGACCAGTTCAGGCAGTACCGTCAGCCAGCCCATGGGGCCGGGCGGCAAGGCCAGTGAACCGGCAGTCATCGCGGCCTTGCGGGCGGCATTGACGCCGATACGGCGGGCACTGGCTTCCGGGCTGGCCTGGTGCGGCAGATCGCTGGCCGGGATCTGGCCGAGAAAATCGGTCAGCGCCTTGGCCAGCCCTGCGCCGGCGCCATCGTCTGCAGGGATGTCGGGCAGCTTGTTCATCGCATCTGGCTTCCATCTGGCATGGGGCCAGTGTATCGCAGCGACCTGAAGCCTCCAGCAACACCATCGCGGCGCGACCCATGACTTATGGGATAGGGTAGTTGCAGGGACTTGTAATATTATAACGTTACATTACAGTTAATGCCGAATGTTCTTCAGGGGTATCCACCATGTTTCGAAAGCCGCTCTTCCTGAGCTTGATGATGGCGCTGGGCGCGATGACGCAGGTTGCCGCCGCCTCGTCCGTGGACGACAGCAGCCGCGAGGCGGCGACAGCCGACTCGAGTCCGTCGCACAACCGGGCGGTGCGGCCGGTGGCACGCAATCGCCAGACGCTGCCCGCCGCCGAGCATGCCTCGACGCTGGGCGCGGTTTCGGTGGAAGCCGATCTGGATGCGGCCCGCAATGCCTTGTCGCCGGATATCGGCAGCAGTCAGTATGTCATCACCGCCAAGGATATCGAACAGTTGCCGCTGGGCGCATCGACGCCCTTGAACCAGGTCCTGCTGCAAGCGCCGGGCGTGGTCCAGGACTCGTATGGCGGCATCCACGTCCGTGGTGATCATGCCAATCTGCAGTATCGCATCAACGGCGTGATTCTGCCGGAATCGATCTCGGGCTTCGGCCAGACCATTGATCCGCGTCTGATTTCCAATGTGAAACTGCTGGATGGCGCGCTGCCGGCCCAGTTCGGCGAGCGCACCGCGGCCGTGGTCGACATCACCACCAAGAGCGGTTCGCAGCTGGGCAATGGCGGCAGCGTGGGGGCGATGATCGGCGCCAACAACACCTTGAACCCCAATCTGTCCCTGTATGGCAACAAGGGGCGCTGGAGCTGGTTTCTGACGGCCAATTATCTGGGCGACAGTCTGGGCATGGAGAATCCCCAGAAGGGCATCAAGGCCGTCCATGACCAGACCCATCAGGGCAAGGCTTTCGGCGACCTGACCTATCTGATCAATGACGATACCCGCATCAGCCTGATGGCCGGCTATGCCAACAACCGTTTCCAGATTCCGAATATCAGCGGCCAGACGCCCGGTTTCGGTTACGAGGATCGCACCAGCTTCGACTCATCCTTGCTGAACGAGAACCAGAGCGAGAACACCCGCTTCGTGAATCTGATCCTGCAGGGCAAGATCGCCGGCAGCACCGACTATCAGGTCTCTATCGGCCAGCGCTACAGCAGTGTCGACTACAGCCCGGACATCATAGGCGACCTGATGTTCAATGGCGTCGCCTCGCAGATCGGCCGCAGCAACCGTGCCGATACCCTGCAGGCGGATTTCTCGACTCCGCTGGGTGATTCCCATACCCTGCGCTACGGCTTGTACGGCGACTTCGAACAAGCCGTGGACGGCAGCCAGAACTGGACCTTCCCGGCGGATGCCGACGGCAACCAGGCCAGCACCACTCCGTTGCAGATCAACCAGAACCAGCGCTTCAATGCCAGGACCTGGGCCGCCTATGTCCAGGACGAGTGGAATATCGGCGAGGACTGGACCATCAATTACGGCTTCCGGGCCGACCGTTACAGCGCCTTCCGGGTGGAGAGCCAGATCAGCCCGCGCTTCGGCGTCATCTGGCAGGCCACGGACAGCACCACCATCCATGCCGCCTATTCGCGCTACTTCACGCCGCCCGCGACCGAGCTGATTTCGGGAGCCGATATCTCCCGGTTTGCCGGCACCACCAATGCGGTGCAGAACTACGGCAACAACACGCCGCTGGCCGAACGTTCGAACTATTACGATTTCGGCATTTCGCAGAACATCGGTTCGCACTGGACCCTGGGGCTGGATGGCTATTACCGTGACGTGAAGCGGATCCAGGACGAGGGTCAGTTCGGCGCCGCCTACATTTATTCGACCTTCAATTACGGTCTGGGCCGGGTACGCGGTGCCGAGTTCACCGCCAACTACCAGAACGGACCGTTCAGCGCCTATTTCAACGTGGCCTACAGCAAGGCCCAGGGCAAGCACGTCATCACCAGCCAGTACAATTTCGGCAACGACGAGCTGGCTTATATCGCCGCCAATTACATTTTTCTGGATCACGACCAGCGCTACACTTCGTCCGGTGGCGTGAACTGGACTTTGCCCGACGGCAAGACCAAGTTCGGGATGAACTATCTGCTCGGCAGCGGCCTGCGTACCGATACGGACGAAGTGCCCAACGGCGCGCGCCTGCCGTATTACTTCCAGATGAATCTGAGCGTATCCCACGATTTCAGCTTGTCGGGCACCGGCCCGCTGCATACCCAGCTGGCCTTCGTCAATGCGCTGGATCGCACTTACGAGCTGCGTGACGGCGAGGGCGTGGGCGTGGGTGCTCCGCAGTTCGGACCGCGGCGAGCGATCATGTTCAGTTTCCAGAAGGACTTCAGCTTCTGATCCGCCTCCGGGGCCGGCCATGCCGGCCCCTTCGCGTTGCACAACGGCGGGCTGTACGGTGCCGGCCGCTGGAGTATCCTGTCGGCCTCTCCGGTTTCGATCCAGGCTCCATGCAGATCCGCCTTCCCGCTCCTGGCCCTGATGAACAGGCTCATTCCCTGCAATTGCGCCGGCAGATTGCCGACCTGATCCGGGCGCGGGGGCCGATCCCGTTTTCAAGCTATATGGAAGCCTGCCTGTACAGCCCGGGCCTGGGCTATTACAGTGCCGGCGCCACCAAGTTCGGGGCGGCCGGTGATTTCGTCACCGCGCCTGAACTGGGCTGTCTGTTTGCCGGTTGCCTCGCCGACGCCATCGCGCCCTGCCTGAGGGCCCTGGCCGAGGACTCGGCGGACATTCTGGAACTGGGCGGCGGCAGCGGTGCACTGGCCGCTGATCTTCTGCTGGCGCTGGCCGCGAACGGCGTGGTGCCGGCCCGTTACCGGATCCTGGAGCCCAGTGCCGACCTGCGCGAGCGCCAGCACCGGCATCTGCAAGCCTGCCTGCCCGAGGATCTGCTGCGCCGCGTGGAATGGCTGGACAGCCCGCCGACGGTCGCCTGGCGAGGGGTGTTGCTGGCCAACGAGGTGATTGATGCCTTGCCGGCGACACGGTTCGCGATCCATGCCGGCGAGGTTTTCGAGGAACATGTCGATCTGGGCTCGCAAGGCGGGTTCCAGACTCTGGATCTGCCGGCCGATGGCGAACTGGTCGCGGCGGTCCGTGCTTTGGAATCGACGCTGGGGCGGCCTTTCGCGGATGGCTACCGTTCCGAATTGCGGCCGCAGCTGGATGCCTGGCTGGATGCCGTGGGCGGCTCGCTTCGCTCAGGACTGGCCGTCTGGGTGGATTACGGCTATCCGGCCGCCGAGTATTATCTGCCGGAGCGGGATGACGGCACCTTGATGGCCTATTTCAGGCATCGGGCGCATGCCGATGCGTTTCATCTGCCGGGCCTGGATGATCTCACGGCCTCGGTGGACTTCAGCGCGCTGGCCCGAGCCGCTTTTGCTGCCGGATTCAGCGTGGAGCTGCTTGCCAGTCAGGCGGGCTGGCTGTTGGCCAGCGGTCTGCAGACGCGCTTCGAATCCCTGTATCAGGCCAGCGATGATCCGCGGCGGCAGATGGCCCTGGCCGGCCAGGTCCGGCAACTGACCATGCCCGAACATATGGGCGAGCGTTTCCAGGTGATGCTGCTGGGCCGGGGCGATACTTCGGCCTTCGGTCTGCAGCGTTGGGCTTCGGTGGATCAACGCCACCGTCTGTGACTGCCGGGACGGCGGCGCACCTGCGCCGCCGCAGGCTTCAGGGCCGCGCCGTGCTGGCGGCGACGGCCGGTGTCGATGCGCTGCCGCCCGCCCTCGGGGGAACGGGCAAGTCATCGGCCGGAATATGGCGCATGCCGCCCTGCTTGAACATCTCGCTGGCGACCTGGTAGTAGGCCATGGTGGTGCGGGCCAGTTCCTGATCCTGTGGATGCAAGGACAGGGCCTCCCCATGCTCGAAGTCGGCTCTGAACTGCTCGATGCGCCGGCCGGGCTCGGTGATGCTCAGGACCTGGCCACGGGAATAGCCCAGTTTTTCATAGGTTCCCGGAAAGATCTGCTCGCGTCCGGCCGGGGTCTGGAACAGGTCACGGCCGAAAAAGCGGCTGCGGTAGCTGAAATGCAGCAGGCCGAGCAACGTCGGCGGGATGTCGATCTGGCTCATCAGACGATCGATCCGGGCCGGCCGGATGTATTTCGGTGCATAGATCCACAAGGGAATGTGATAACGGTTCAGCGGGATGCTGGCCCGGCCGGCACTGGAGGCATCGTGGTCGGCGGTAATCACGAAGACGGTGTCATCGAACCAGGGTCTGCGGCGGGCACGCCGCAGAAAATCATCGATCGACCAGTCGGTATAGGCGATGGTGCCTTCGCGGGTACCGTTGCGCTGGGCCACCCGGCCGGCCGGGAAGGTGAAGGGCCGATGGTTGGTGGTGGTCATGATATGCAGAAAAAACGGCTGGCCCCGGGCATGAATGCCATCCATCTGCCGCAGGGCCAGGCTGTACAGGTCCTCGTCGGCCACGCCCCAGACATTCTCGCCATGGATCGTCATCGAGGCAGGGATGGCGGTGCGGTCCACGGCGGCATAGCCGTTGTGGCTGAAGAAATCATTCATGTTGTCGAAGTAACCGTAGCCGCCATAGACGAACTCGGAACGATAGCCCCGGTGGTTGAAGATCCCGGCCAGGCTGAAGAGGTTCTCGTTGTGGGCTTCCTTGATGATGGAATCCCCCGGCGTCGGCGGCACCGACAGCGACAAGGCCTCCAGTCCGCGCACGGTACGGGTGCCGTTGGCATAGACCCGGGTGAAGAACAGACTCTGTCCGGCCAGTGCATCCAGGTGCGGGGTCAGCGCTCCGTGCGAGGCGCCGAAGGCACCCAGATAGTCCGCGGAGAGGCTTTCCACGCTGATCAGCACCACGTTGAGATGGCGCTCGGGAGCCGGGTTGCGGATCAGCCGGGTCAGATCATGAGGGTCGGTGCCGAGATACTCGGCATCCGGCGTCTGCAGGCCCTGGCGGACCCGCTGCCAGGCCTCCTGTCCGGGCAGGGTCGCATAGAAGCGGTCGTAGTCCAGGTGGCTGCTGCGGAAGGCCGCGAAGAACTGGTAGATGCCGTTGCCCGCCAGCGCATCGACGTAGGCATTGCCGCTGTGGTCCTTGTTTCCGGCGTTGATCGTGGCCAGTGACAGGCCGGTGAGCACGGCCCAGATCGCTACCAGCGCCATCCGCCAGCGCCACGGCGTGGCATCGCCCGCCGTGCTCAAGGCCTTGCGGCTGAGCCACAGCAGCCACAGCGTGGCCGCGACCATGCACAGCAGCCAGCGTCCCAGCGGGTAGGACTCGCGGATATTGCCGATCACCTCGGTGGTATAGACCAGATAATCCACCGCGATGAAGTTGAAGCGAGTGCTGAATTCCCCCCAGAACACGAACTCGGAGATCGCCACGAACAGAATGGTCGCCAGCAGCAGTCCGCTCAGCAGGTGGATGGCGATCTGTCCGCTGCGCCGCCGGTAGGCCAGGGCCGGGATCGGCAGCACGAACAGCAAGGGGGCCAGCAAGGGCAAGGCATCATGGGCCGAAGCATGCAGGCCGAGCCGAGCCAGGCCGATGATCAGCAGCGCCGCCAACGCCAGGCTGGCCAGCCACAGCAGCCATTGCCGAAGCGTGGCAACCCGCGGCTGCCCGGTCGGCATCAGCCACAGATACAGCAGCAGCGGCCAGGCCAGGTACAGCGAGGTGATCAGGTCGTAGCCCAGACCGATGCCATAGATCCTGGCCAGCAGTTCCGGGTGGTGCGGCACGCCGGGGCCGGCCATGGCCAGCAGCACGCTGCGGCTCAACAGGCCGATGACGAGATAGATGCCGATCAGCCACAGCAGGGGCTGGATACGCCGGCGGACCGACGTATCGCCGGACACGATACCCATGAGTTCACTCCTTGAATGGCTTGCAGATACCGTGACCCTTCGCCAGCGAGCCGACGGGCTGGCAGGCGAAGGCGGCAGCGACCGGAGGAATCCCTCCGAGGCGACGCCGTTGACGGCAATGATCAGGCCTGGACTATAGTGGCGGCGGCTTTCGCCAGGATTAATCCATGGCCAGGGCGGCGATCGCCTGTTGGCGGGCCTCAGCCAGCGCGGTGCCGATCGCGGTGCCGCTGAGCCCGTCCAGGATCAGATCGCGAGCGGAGATGGCGGCCGCGGCACGGCAGGCCTGTCGCAGCCAGCCGGCTTGTGGATAGGCGCGATCCTGCCAGCCCTGGCGGCCGCGGAAATCGGCTTCGCAGGCGGCCAGGAAACTTTCCAGACGCTCGGGGCGCTTGAGCGCATCCAGACGGGTCAGCAGTTGCAGCACGGTCGAGGCGGGCAGTTGCGGTGCCTGATGGGCCAGCAAATGGTCGCGACAGACGATGGCCGCAAGGCTGGCATGCGCCTGCGGCACCCGCAGGCGCTTCGACATGGCCTGTACCGCCGCCACGCCTTGTTCGCCATGGCCGGGATGGCGGGGCCACAGTCCGGGGGGCGTCAGCGCCTTGCCCAGATCGTGGCCCAGTACCGCATAGCCGACCAGATCGTCACCCGGGCGCAAGCGTGCGGCCATGTCCAGCGCCAGTTCCAGATGCCGGCCGGCATCGATCTCGGGATGTGACTCGGCGCGTTGCGGCACGCCATACAAGGCGTCCACTTCGGGAAACAGCACGGCCAGCGCCCCGGCTTCGCGCAGCACTTGCAGGAACACCGACGGGGCCGGTTCGGCCAGGGCCTTGCGGGTCTCGGTCCAGACCCGCTCGGGAACCAGATGGTCGATCTCGCCGGCCCGGACCATGTCCTGCAGCAAGGCCATGGTTTCGGGGGCGATGCTGAAACCATAGGACGCGAAGCGGGCGGCGAAGCGGGCCAGTCGCAGCAGGCGTACCGGGTCCTCGACAAAGGCGGCGGAAACATGTCGAAGCACGCGGTTTTCCAGGTCCGCCAGTCCGCCATAGGGATCGATCAGACGGCCATCCGCCGCTTCGGCGATGGCATTGATGGTCAGGTCGCGGCGGCCCAGGTCCTGCTCCAGACTCACGTCCGGCGCGGCATGGACGACAAAGCCGCGATAGCCATGGCCGGCCTTGCGCTCGGTACGGGCCAGGGCGTATTCCTCGTGGGTCTCGGGATGCAGAAACACCGGGAAGTCCTTGCCCACGGGCCGATAGCCCAGCCGCTGCATCTCCTCGGGCGTCGCGCCGACCACCACATGGTCGCGATCACCGCCCGTGCGTCCCAGCCTCTTGTCGCGGACGGCGCCGCCTACCAGATACATGTCCATGCCGTGGATTCTGCCATGACCGGGCCGCTCACGGGACGAGTCATGGCCGCGCGGGGCGTGGACCGCGGCTGATCGTCGAACCGGGCCATAGGCTGCGGACCCGGTCGCGGGATCGCCGCGAGCCATGAGTCGGCTCGCGGCAGCCCGGACGCTGCAGGCCGGCCCCTGCGCTTCAGCGTGGCAACTGGATCATGCGGGCGGGCGGGGCCTGCGGGTCCACCAGCAGAGGCAGCCAGGCGCGGATGCCTTGCGGGGTGATGCCCAGTGTCGCGTAGCCGTCGGACTTGCCGACGGAGTCGGTCCGCAGGGTCTGGAAATTGTCCAGACTCATGGGGCGCCCGGGCAGCCAGGGACCGAGCTGGGCCAGCAGCCGGCCCGCGCCATCGCCCAGTTCCACGATGCGGGTACGCAGGCCGGCGGCATCGCGGATGGCATGCACCAGTTCGCCCAGGGTAAGCGTTTCCGGACCATACAGCTCGAAGGTCTGGTGCTGGCTCAGCAGTGGCTGCTCGACGCAGCGGACGATGGCTTCGGCGACATCACCGACCCAGGTCGGTGCCAGTCTGACCTGGGCCCTGGGCAGCGGAAATACCGGCGAGGTCCGCAGCAACCGGGCAAAACGCCCGACCAGACTGTCATGCCGGCCGAAAATCAGGCTGGGCCGATACAAGGTCCAGCGCAGGCCGGATTGACGCACGACCTGCTCGGTTTCGCCGCGGGACTTCAGATAGCGTGACAGGCCCTGACCGGCCTTGAGCGCACTCATCTGGTGCAGCTCGGCCACGCCGGCCAGCCTGCAGGCGGCGATCAGCCGTTTCGGCAGATCGATATGGATCTGGGAGAACCCCTGGCGGCCGGAGGGGTTGAGAATGCCGACCAGATTGATCACCGTATCGGCGCCCTCCAGATGACGGGCCAGCTGGGCCGGATCCTCGAGGTCCACCGCACGCAATACCGTCGAAGGCAGCACGCCCAGATCCCGATGGCGTTCGGGATGGCGTGACAGCACGGTCAGCCGATGTCCGCGTGTCGACAATTGACCCAGCAGGCTGTGGCCGACAAAGCCGGTGCCGCCCAGCACCACGATGCGTCTGGGTATCACGAGGCTTCCTCGGCATCGGCGCGATCGCGGGCGGAGGCCGGCTGGGCCGGTGCCGGCGTGGCCGGGCATTGCACGGGAACCCGGCCGCCGGCGGCAGGGGGAGCATAGGTCTGGCCCGGTGGAGGCATGCGCTGGCTGATACGGAGAACCTCATGGTGCAGCCGCCAATCGTACACGACGGAGAAGGTCAGTATCCGGGTCGCATACTCGCGGGTTTCATGGTACGGAATCGTGGCGACAAAGACATCGGGGTCCAGCCCGGGCCTGGCATCCAGCCAGCGCTGCAGATTTTGCGGTCCGGCGTTGTAGGCCACCGAAGTCAACCACGGTGAGCCTTGGTAGCGACCGGCCAGCAGGGCCAGATAGCGGGTTCCGAGACTGATATTGGTCGCCGGATCCAGCAGGGAGGCCGTGCCGTTCCAGGGCAGACCGTATTGGCCGGCCAGCTGCCGACCGGTGGCTGGCACCAGCTGCATCAGGCCCCAGGCATCGGCTCCGCTGCGCGCATCGGGCATCCAGGCGCTTTCGGCGCGGATCACCGCATAGGCCCAGGCGGGGTCGACTCCGGCCTGAGCGGCCTTGGCCACCACGCCATCCTTCTCGTCCAGCGGAAAACGTTGCTCGTAGTAATGCAGCCCCGGCCCGCTGCTGAACTGGCTGATGGCCCGGTCATACCAGCCCGCCTGCCAGGCCAGCAGGGCGGCCTGGCGGCGCTCGGCCGGGGTACGGCCGGTCAGGGCCTGGTTCCATTCCCGCCGGGCCTGCCAGGGCAGCCCCACCGCCGCCAGTTCCAGCGCCCGTTGCAGGCCGATGGAAGCCTGCAGCAGGCGTTGCTGGGCGGCGGAGTCCACCACCGGTTGGTCCGGGCAGATCTGATAGTTCCGCTGCAGCCGGTCAGCCGCCAGAAAGCCGTAGTACGTGGTCTGGCCGGCCAGTCCTGCATAGATCGCGTCAGCGGCCGCTGACTGGCCGTCGGCCTGCAGGGCACGGGCCTTGAAGTAGCGCCACTCCGATGTGTTCTGCTCCTCGGCGGGCATGGCGGCGATGGCCTGCAGGACGCGCGGCCAGTCCTGGCGGGCGAGGGCTACACGGACGGCCCAGGCCCGGGTGGCAGTCGTCTGCAGCTCGGGTTTCAGCGCGGTCAGCCGTTGCAGGGCATCGTCCTGATAGTCGGCGGCGGCATACAAGGCCAGGGCATACTGCACACGGTCGAGCTGGCTGGGTGCCCAGTAGAAATGGCTCTGCAACGCGGGCCAGGCCTGATCGGCCTGCGCCGAGTCGCGTCGTGCCAGTCGGGTCAGCGCCGAGAGGGCGGCCTCGCGTTCGCGCGGCGCATCCGGCCATTGGGCGGCGGCGGCGATGGCACCGGCCGGGTCACGCAGGGCCTGGGCCAGATGTGCGGCCGTGGTCTGCTGATCGGTCGGCAGCCATTGGCCCAGACTGGCGACGGTGCCGGTGGCCCCGGCTTCCAGCGCGAGGTCGATGCGCTGCCACAGCCGTTCCGGGGTCAGGAGTCCTTGCTGTCGGGCCGCAGCCAGCACGGGGTCACAGGCATTGGGCAGCGCTGCCTGTGACCACAATCCGGCCAGGTCGCGGTTGAAGTCCAGTGTCTGGCCATGGGCCAGCCGGGCCTGCAAGGCAAAACAGGCGAGCTCGTTGCCACCGCCCTGATAGCGGGCCAGAAAACCGTTCCAGTCCTGGCGACGGGCGAGTTCGCGCAGAAAGGCTCGCTGCAGGTCGGCTGCCGGCAAGGTCTCCGGATAGCGTTGCCGGAAGTCGTCCACCTGCCGTGCATCCAGTTGCCGGATGTCATGCTGCAAGGCGGCACCTTCCAGATAGGGAAACAGCAGGTAGTGTTCCAGGCCGGCGGCGGATGCCCGCCAGGCGTCACCGCCTTGCTGGGCCAATGCCCAGGCCGTCTTGAACTGCTGACGCTGGGCCGCGGTTCCGGCCCCGGGGTTGGCGGCATGCACTGCGCCGGCCAGGCCCAGCAGGCTGCCGCTCATCCAGAGCAGATGGCGGATGCGACGGGCAAAGTGATGAAACGACGGCATGCGGAAATCCTGGCGGGGTCATCAACGCGGAGAATCCGCTTAATGTACCTTAGTCCGCCCGCTGTACCGAGGCGGCCAGGCGTGATCTCCGCATCCTGGACGAGGGGGCGGTCCGTTGCCGGCGCGATCGCTTTCGACTCAGGGCGCAGCGGCTGCCGCGACCTGGCTGGGCAGCGAGATCTCGGCCGCCAGCGGCAGATGGTCGGAAAAAGCCTGCGGCAGCGCCCAGACCCGCTCCAGCCGGATATCGCCCGAGGTCAGGATATGGTCGAGACGCTTGCGAGGATTCCAGCTCGGAAAGGTGGCCGGTGGCGTGAGGGCCGGCTGCAGCGATGAGCGCCGGAAGAAATGCTGCAGTTCGGCACTGTCCAGATCGGCATTGAGATCGCCCATCAGGATCGCATGCGGATAGGCCTGCAGGATTTCGGCGATGATCGCCAGCTGGCGCATCCGCGCGGCCGCGCTGAGGGACAGGTGGGCGATCATCACCGCCAGCTGCTGGCGGCCTTCGCCGAAGGTCGCCAGCAGGGCGCCGCGCCCGGGAATCCGGCTGGGCAGGGGATAGTCGAAGACCGCTCCGGGCTGGATACGGCTGATCAGGCCATTCGATGAATGGGCCAGACCGGCCACTGGCCGGTTGGGCTGGTGGCTCCAGTACGGCATGCCGGCGGCTTCGGCCAGATAACGGGTCTGGTTGAGAAAGCCGGAGCGCAGGCTGCCGGCATCGGCCTCCTGCAACCCGATCAGATCGAAATCGGGCAACAAGCTGGCCAGCCGGTCCAGATTCGCGACCTTGGTCTTGCCCGGGAGGACGGCATTGAAGCTGCGCGTCACGTATTCACGGTAACGTCCGATGCTGGCACCCGCCAGGATATTGCAGCTGAGCAGGTGCCAGTGTTGACGTTCCGCGGCCGGCAGCGGGGAGACGGTCATCGAGGTCGGATCCGGAGGGTGGTGACTACTTGGCCTTGGCAGCCAGTTCGCGCTTGGCCAGCCACAACGCCACATCGGCCAGCTCCTGCCGGGACTCGACCTCGTTGACGCGATACTTGCCGTCCACGATCAGGGTCGGGGTGCCGTCGACCTGCCATTGCTGGATCAGGGCCGTATCGCGCTTGATCCTGGCCATCGTCTCCGGCGAGTTGGCGATCTGCAGGAAGCGGGCGCGGTCGGCCCCGTTGCGGGCATAGAAGTCGGCCAGTTCATCCAGGCTGTTGATGGGATAGTGCTCGCCGAACTTGGCCTGGAACAGCTGCAGATGGGTACGGTCGACCAGACCCAGATCTTTCGAGGCGTAATAGGCCTGGGCAAACGGCAGCCAGGCCTCGTTGAAGGCGGCGGGAATCAGCTTGAAGACGACACCGGGCGGCAGCGACCGGCGCAGCTTGTCGGCCAGGGGGGCGAACTCGGCGCAATGGATGCAGCCATAGGAAAAGACTTCATCGACTTCGACCTTGCCGTCCGCGCTGTAGCGCTGCGGATGGGGCAGGGTGATGTATTCGTCGCCATCGGTGTAGTTGGGTGCCGAGGACGCGGGCTGGGCGGAGCAGGCCGCGGTGCCGAGCAGCATGCTGGCAAAAAGGCCGGCCTGACACCAGCGGGACAGGTGCTTGAGCATCATGAATCTCCTGGGTTCCGACGGGATCCGGCGCCGGAGGCGGCCCGTCGCAACGGGCCGCACCAATGAAAACCCGCCGGACCGGGATGAGGGTTATTTGCCGGCGGCTTCCTTGGCGACCAGGAACTTGGTCAGCGCGACGGCCTGGGTGTAGCCACCGGCCGAGCCCGGATCAAAGCGGTAATGACCGTTGATGATGATGGTCGGGGTGCCTTCGACACCATAGGCGGCGATCATCTGGTTGGCGCGATTGATCTGGGTCTTGACCGCAAAGGAGTTGGCCACGGCCACGAATTCCTTGGGATCCACCCCATAGTGACCGTAGAACTGGGCCAGCTTGTTGATGTCGGGCCAGGCCGACTTCGGCGCCAGCTGACCGGTGCTGAGATTGTAGGAGCTGATTTCGCCCGACTTCCAGACGCCGTCGAAGCTGGCGTCATAGGTCTTCTCGGCAATGCCCAGCGCGGCCGCCGCGAAATAGGCCTGCTGGTAGACCACCCAGTTCTCGTCCGGGCGGAAGCCGGCCGGCAGGTAGGTCATCACCGCATTGGCGGGAAGATTGTGGGCGATGGTATCGACGATGGGATGAAACGCATTGCAGGCCGGGCAGCCATAGGAAAACACTTCGGTGACTTCGATCTTGCCCGGGTGGGTGGTGGGCTGGGCCGGATCGATGGTGAAGTAGTTCTTGCCTTCCACCCAGCGACCGTCATCCACGAAGGCTTTCGAGGCCGCCGGTGCCGCGGTGCTGCCCGGGCTGGCCGGTGCGGTCGCGGTGGTGGCGGCCGGAGCCGCTGCGGCGGTCGCGGTCGACGTGGTCGAGGGCGCAGCGGGAGCCGTGGTGGTGGCCGCCACCGGCGCGGCCGGGGGGCTGGCCGGCGCCGAGGCATCCTGACCGGAGTGGCTGCAGGCACTCAGACCCAGGGCGGCAACACCGAGAAAGGCAAATCGTTTCAACATGAATGACTCCGTAAATGGGGAACGGCAAGAGGCGGCTCCAAGCATACCCTGACTCGACGTGTCGCAGACCGCGGCCGGCTGATTCGGGCGGTGGCCAAGGCCTGCGGGGACCATCGATGACGAGGCATGGCCAGTCGGCTGGCTCAAGGCGCCGCTGCCGTATCGAGCTGCTGCAAGTAGTCGGCCAGTGCCTGGATATCGGCCGGACTCAGCTGGCGGGCAATGCTGGGCATGATATCGGCATGCGGATGGCCCGCCGGCAACCGGGCCTGCTGCCAGGCGGTCAGTCGACTGACCAGGTAGGTCGCGCTCTGGCCGCGCAGTTTCGGGTAGCCGGATCCCGGGTTGCCCAGCGCGTCACCGCCATGGCAGGCCATGCAGGCCGGCAGCTGGCGGCCTGCATCACCGCCTCGATACAGTCTGGCACCGGCGGCGACATCCGGGGCCGGCGCTGGTGCGGCGGCCGGGTGGCCGGACTGGCTGGCGAACCAGGCGCCGATGTCATGCATGTCCTGCTCGCTCAGCGTCTGGCTCATGGCCAGCATGATCGGATTGCGGCGGTGACCGAGCTTGAAGTCATTCAACTGGTTGACGATATAGGTCTCGTGCTGGCCGGCCAGTGAAGGATAGATGGGGGCCGATGCCTGTCCGTCCATGCCGTGACAGGCGCTGCACACGGCGATACGGGTCTTGCCGGTGTCGGCGTGGCCGCCCCAGGGGCTGGCGGCACCGGCCCAGACCAGGCCGGCGGAGGCCCAGAGGCAGAAAAAAGCGATAAGGCGTACGGCCATGTCACAGGGTTCCGCGCTGATGAATGGGTATGGCTGATCAGCGCATACGGCGGCTTGGGCAGTGATCGATTATCATCATGGCTTGTTGACCGGTCAAATGTGGCGAATGGCTTCCAATCCCCTGCAAGGCGCCCAGTTCATTCTGGCGGCGCACCAGATTTCCCAGCTTCCCGAAGACAGTGGCGCCGAAGTCGCGTTTGCGGGGCGCTCCAATGCGGGCAAATCCAGTGCCCTCAATGCGCTCACCGGCCAGAAAGCGTTGGCCCGCACCTCCAAGACACCGGGTCGGACCCAGCAGATGGTGGCTTTCGATCTGCCTGCCGGGCGTGCCGCGGCAGGTCCGCGGCGACTGATCGATCTGCCGGGCTACGGCTATGCCAAGGTCCCGGAGGCCCTGCGCGCGCACTGGCGCCAGGAGATCGATGCTTATCTGAATCAGCGCCGCAGTCTGCGTGGCGTGATCCTGATCATGGATATCCGCCATCCGTTGAAGGACTTCGACCGGATGATGCTGGATTTCTGCGAGGCCACCGGTCTGGCCTGCCACGTGCTGCTGACCAAGGCCGACAAGTTGTCGCGCAACCAGGCCGGGCAGGCCTTGCTGAGCATGCGCAAAAGTCTGCAGGCGCTGCGTCCGGAAGGTTTTTCAGCCCAGGTGTTTTCCTCCAGTGACATGACGGGCGTGGATACGGCCCGCGAGGTGGTGATGGGCTGGCTGGATGCGCCCGAGGCCGAGCCGGATCAGGATTGATGCCGCCGCCGGGTCGGGTTCAGTCCCCGGCCTGACAGCTGGAGGGCGGCGGAAATCGCACCCGCACCCGCAAGCCGCTGCCTTCCGGCCGGTCCAGCAGATCGATGCTGGCGCCATGCATCTGTGCGGCGCGCCGGACCAGTGAAAGCCCCAGCCCCAGCCCGTCCTGATGCTGGCCGGGCACCCGCTCGAAGCGTTCGAACATCCGCTCGCGCAGATGCGCGGGTATGCCCGGTCCGCTGTCGATGACTTCCAGCTGGGGAGATCCGGCCTGTGTGTCCAGCCGCAGCTGGACTTCGCCGCCGACCGGTGTGTGACGCATCGCGTTTTCGACCAGATTGCGGATCAAGGCGTTGATCGCCGCTTCGTAGCCATCGATCAGCAGATCCCGGCCAGGATGGTGGAAGCTGACGTCGATGCCGGATTCCAGCAGCAGCGGGCCGAACTCGTCCAGCACATCCTTGGTCACGGCCGTGAGATTGACCGGTACATGGACGGCCGTCGCTACGCCGGACTCCAGCCGGGCCAGAGCCAGCAATTGTTCGACCCGTCGAGACAAGGCATTCAGGGCATGATGGGCGCTGGCCAGCGATCCGCGCAGCCATGCCGGGTCGCGGGTCTGCATGGCGTTTTCCAGATGCAAGGTGGTAGCGGCCAGCGGTGTGCGCAGTTCATGGGCGACATCGGCACTGAAATGGCGTTCGCGTTCCAGTGCGCCGTCGAGTCGTTCCAGCATATCGTCCAGCGCGTCGATCACCGGCTGCAGCTCTGCCGGCAAGGGCATGTGCGGCATCGGTTCGCGGCTGCCAGGGGTCCGCTGCTGCAGGGACCGGGTCAACTGGTCCAGTGGCCGCAAGCCGCGGCGCACGGCCCAGCCGACCAGCACCGCCAGCAGCGGCAGACCGAACAGCAGGGGCATGCTGTGGTCGAACCAGAGGGCGCGCAGAATGGTGTGACGACTGTCGTAGCGTTCGGCGACGCGTATCCAGCCGCGCTGGCCGGAACGCTGCAGATTGAAGATCCGCCAGCGGTAATGGTCCAGCCAGATGTTCTGGTAGCCGGTGACCTGCGGTGCCGGCAGCGCCAGACCGGCCATATTGTCGGTGGCTACCTGCAGCTTGCCGGCCGGATCAAACCATTGGAAACCGACCTCGGTTTCGTAGGTCTTGCGAGGGGGCTTCCGTGTCGGCTCGACAGCCCGGGTGGGAATCAGGATCGGGGCGCCGGTGTGGTCGGCCGGCCGCAGGCTGAAGTCGGCCAAGGTGTCCTGAGTCCGGGCGGCCTGGGCCAGGCGCCCATCCGAGAGTTCGGCGACTTCGCCGACGGTACGCTTGAAGCTGTAGATGCCCAGCGGCATCAGTACCAGCGCCAGCATTCCGGCGATCATCCAGCTCAGCCTCGAGTGCAGGCTCCACGTGGTTCGGCGCATGTGAGCCTCAGTCGGGCGCGCGGGGCAGCATGTAACCGAAGCCGCGGACGGTGCGGATAGCATCAAAGCCCAGTTTGCGGCGCAGGTGATGGACCAGCACTTCCAGCGCGCTGGAGGAGATGACCGGGTCCAGTCCGTAGATCGAGTGTTCCAGGCTTTCCCTGCGCACGATGCGGCCGGCCTGCTCCATCAATGATTGCAGCAGGGCGAATTCGCGACGACTGAGCTCCACCGGCTTGCCGCGATGGATGACCTCGCCGTGACTCAGGTCCATGGCCAGTGCACCGACTTCGATCCGGTTGGCGGCCAGTCCATGGGCGCGACGGGCCAGAGAGCGGATCCGGGCGATCAGCTCGTCCAGATGGAAGGGTTTGACCAGATAATCATCGGCGCCGGCGTCCAGACCCTGGATCCGCGCCGCCACGGCATCGCGGGCGGTCATGACCAGGATCGGCGTCTTGATGTCGGCGCGGCGGGCGCTCTTGATGAGCTCCATGCCATCCTTGCCCGGCAGCCCCAGATCAAGCAGGACCAGATCGGCGCTGCGGTCACGGATGGCGTGCAGTCCGGCTGACCCTTCGCGCAACCAGGTGACGGTATAAGCCTGTCGGCTCAGGGCCTGCTCGATGGCATGTCCCAGCGGGATGTCATCTTCCAAGACCAGGATATGCATGGCGGGCAAGGCTCCGTAGCGGCGGACAAGGGGCGCATCCGTCCGTGCGGGTCGCTGATCGGCACAGTCCGGAGGTTCCAGCTTGGCATACCTGCCTTAGCCTTGGCTTAGGCCATGTGGGCTGATGTGGGCGGCACCCTGCCAAGGGGCAGGCTTGCGCAAGCTCCGGGGCTGTGACGTAATTCCAGCGATGCCGCTCCGTTGCCGGCCTGCCTGTTTGAAGGATTTTCCCGTCATGATGCAACCGCGCGAGCGTGGATTTGTACCGTTTGTCCGCTGGCTGGGGCGTGGCCTGAATGCCACGCGCCTGGTCATCATCAACCTGGTGTTCTTCGGCTTGCTGGCCGTGCTGTTGCTGGCCTTGCTGGTCGGCGTCGCGGCTCATCACCAGGCGGGGGTGATCCAGTCGGGCACGGTGCTGGTGCTCAAGCCCGAGGGCGAGCTGGTCGAACAATACAGCCTGGATCCCCTGCAGCGGGCCTTCAGCGGTCTGCAGGGCCAGCCCTCGGGTCAGATCCAGGTCCGCGACCTGATCGCGGCCATCGACCATGCCGCGACCGATGCGCGGATCACGCGTCTGCTGCTGCTGCCGGATGACCTCAGTGCCGCGGGTTTTGCCAATCTGCAGGAAGTCGGTGCCGCGCTGGATCGTTTCCGTGCGCATGGCAAGCCGGTGCTGGCCTGGGCCGCCAGTTACGACCAGCGGCAGTATCTGCTGGCCGCGCATGCCGACCGGATCCTGCTGGATCCGCAGGGCAGCGTGATGCTGACCGGCCTGTCCAATTACCGGCTCTTCTACAAAGGCCTGCTGGACAAGCTGGGCATCGATGTCCATCTGTTCCGGGTCGGCCAGTACAAGAGCGCGGCCGAGCCTTTTGTCCTCGATCATGCTTCCGACGCGGCGAAGGCGGCCGACAGCGACTGGATGGGGGATCTGTGGAACAGCTATCTCGACCAGGTGGCCGGCCTGCGCAAGATCGCGCCCGATCAGCTGCGCAAGAGCACCGAGCAGGCGCCCGAGCTGATCAGTGCCGCGGGTGGCGATACCGCCACGCTGGCGGTCAAGAGCCGGCTGGTGGATCAGCTGGTCACCGAAGATCAGCTGATCCACCAGCTGCGTGTCCAGGGTGTGCCGGCGGGACGGCAGGGCAAGGGCTTTCGCCAGATCCGGCTGGAGCGTTATGCCAGCCTGACCCGCACGCCGGTCAATCCCGCCGATCAGCGCCCCGGGGTGGCGGTCATCATCGCCGAAGGCGATATCGTGGGCGGCGAACAGTCGGCCGGCAAGATCGGCGGCGAGTCCACGGCCGCGCTGATCCGTCGCGCGCGTGAAGCCAAAACCACCAAGGCTCTGGTGCTGCGGGTCAACTCGCCCGGTGGCGAGGTGTTTGCCGCCGAGCAGATCCGGCGTGAAATCGCGCTGACCCGCAAGGCCGGGATTCCGGTGGCGGTGTCGATGGGCGATGTGGCGGCCAGCGGCGGCTACTGGATCTCGATGAATGCCCAGCGGATCTTTGCCGATCCGACCACCATCACCGGCTCGATCGGCATTTTCGGCATGTACTATTCGGCGCCGACGGCCATCGGCAAGCTGGGTCTGCGCAGTGACGGGGTCAGCACCGGTCCTCTGGCCGGGGCTTTCGACGTGACCCGGCCGCTGGATCCCAGGGTCGGCAACATGGTCCAGTCCGTCATCAATCGCGGCTATTTCGACTTCGTCAGCCGGGTGGCACAGGCCCGGCACCAGAGCTACCAGCAGATCGATGCGATCGCCCAAGGGCGGGTCTGGAGTGGCCGAGAAGCCTTGCAGCACGGGCTGGTGGATGCCTTGGGCGATCAGACCCAGGCGATTGCCTGGGCGCGGCAGCAGGCCCATCTGCCGGCAACGGCACCGCTGCGTTATATCGCGGCTCGTGGTGGTCTGGTGCAGCGGCTGGCCGGCAGTCTCAGCGACGATGCCATGGTGCTGTCGCTGCAGGGATCAGGCTGGCAGCTGCCGGGCTGGCTGCTGCAGCTGAGCCGGCTCAGCCATGCCGCGCCGGAACTGGGCCTGCTGCAGCAGGCCAGAGCCGGGCGTCCAAACGTCTATGCCTGGTGCATGTGCCAGCCGGACTGATGACCAAAGGATGCGCCGGATGGCGCATCCCGGACCGGGGCTTCAGTCCAGTGCCGCCCAGAACCAGTCACCTCGCGACGTCACCGTGACCGGCGTATCGAACAGCTCGCCAAGCTGACGGGACGTCAGGGCCTGCGCCTTGTCGGTGTCGGCGACCAGCCGGCCCTGACGCAGCATCACCACCCGTCCGATTTCCGGCAGGATTTCCTCGATATGGTGGGTGACCAGCAGCAAGGTGGTCCCCGATCGCGCCAGCTGGCGCAGGCTTTCCAGAAAGTCCCGGCGACTGGCCAGATCCAGGCCGGCGCAGGGCTCGTCCAGCAGCAGGGCCAGCGGACGATGCACCATCGCACGGGCAATCAGCACCCGGCGGGCTTCGCCGGTCGACAGCCCGGCCATCATCCGGCCGACCAGATGGCTGGCACCGGCCCGATCCAGGGCTTCGCGCGCGGCCTGATGCATGGCCTGCGTGACCTGGTGGTCCAGGCCCAGTCCGCGGGCGGCGAAAAAGCCTGAAATCACCGCATCATAGACTTCCAGCGGGGTCTCGCTGGTAAAGTCGGTCTGCATGGCGGGCGAGACGATACCGAGCCGGGAACGCAGCTCGACGACGCTCCAGCGTTCGCGGCCAAGGACCCGCAGTACCGGCTCGCCTTCAGGCCGGGCCAGCGGATAGATCTGGCGGGTGATCAGCTTGACCAGGGTCGACTTGCCGCTGCCATTGGCGCCCAGAATGGCGGTGTGCTCGCCCAGGGCGATCTGCAGGCTGAGATCGTCCAGGATAGGACGACCCTCGCGTTGCACGCTGGCATGGGCCAATTGCAGCAGGAGAGGAGGCGCCGTGCCGGTATCAGTCATCGCGCCACAGTGCCGCAGGCCGGATCGTGATGCAAGCCCCGACCGGCTGCCGGCTGCTCGTGGCGCCCGCTTTGTGGCACCATGCCGCCGTCTATTCCAGTCAAGAGGCACAGAGCATGGCGGAGTCCTCCGCGTGGACCCTGCAGGGGCATACCGCACTTATCACCGGGGCCAGTCATGGCATCGGTCTGGCCACGGCCCGTGAATTCGCCGGACTGGGCGCCGATCTGCGGCTGGTGGCACGTGATCCGCTGGCGCTGGAGCGTTTGAAACAGGAGCTGGAGGCTGAATTCGAGGATCTCGATGTCGTGGTCTACAGTGCCGATCTCTCGGATCAGGATGAGCGGCTGGCGGTCTTCGACTGGATCGCCGACCTGGGTTCGCCGATTTCGCTGCTGGTCAACAATGTCGGCGGCAACCAGCCTCAGGCCACCCTGGATTACGCCACCGACGATGTGCGGGCGATTTTCGAGCTGAATCTGTTTTCGGCCTTCGAGATGAGCCGGCTGGCATTTGAATATCTGGTGACCCAGGACGATGCCGCCATCGTCAATGTCGGTTCCGTCGCCGGTCTGAGCCATGTCCGCACCGGCTCGGCCTATGGCATGAGCAAGGCGGCGCTGCATCAGCTGACCCGCAATCTGGCGGTGGAATGGGCGGAGAGCGGAATCCGCGTCAATGCGGTTGCACCCTGGTATATCCGCACCCGTCGTTCCGAGGCGGCCTTGAATGAGCCGGAGTATTACCAGGAGGTGGTGGATCGCACGCCCCTGGGACGAGTGGCCGAGCCCGAGGAGGTCGCCACCGCGATCGCCTTTCTGTGCCTGCCGGCTTCCAGCTACGTCACCGGCCAGGTACTGGCGGTGGACGGCGGTTTCATGAGCCTGGGATTCTAGAGTTCATGCCTGCGGCCGGCTCCGTCGGAGTCGGTCGCCTTTTGCCCGCGCCGCATGCGACAAGCCCGGGCAGGGCCCGGGCTTGTCGGGGTCCGTCCGGCAGTGCCGCACGGCAGGTACGGATCGATCAGTAGCGCGGCACGCTGCTGTCGATGTACTGGGCCCAGGCATCCATGCCGCCTTCCACGTTGTAGACCTTGGTGAAACCATGGGCTACGAAGCGCTCGGCGACGTTGCGGCTGGAAATGCCGTGGTGGCAGATAAAGGCCAGCTCGGTGTCCTTGGGCAGGGCCGACAAGGCTTCATAGCCTTCCTTGTCCAGCAGGCGGGCCTGGGGCAGGGGCGCGGCGGCGGCCAGGCCCTCGGCCGGGCGGACATCGATCAAGGTGATGTCACCGGCTTCCAGACGCTGCTTCAGCTGGTGCACGGTCAGGGCATGGATCTCGACCGCGCCGGGGAACTTCAGGCTCAGGCCTTCGCCCTGCACGGTGCTGACCCAGTCGATCACGATGCCTTTGGCGCGGGTGGCGCTGGAGGGATCGAAATGCACTTCGATGCCGTTGGACACGGCGACGATGTCGGTGGCACCGGCCGGGGCCAGCTGGAACCCGGCCTGGTAGTTCGGACCGATTTCCAGATGCAGGGCCAGGCCGGACGCATCGGCCGTGCCCTGGCGGATCGCCTCGGCGGCCTTGTCGGTAATGGTGATCTCGGGCGGGGTACGGTCCGGCGGTGCGACGCCGAACAGGGTGTACAGCTCACCGCTGGTGAACATCTGCCGGACGATGTCGGCGCCGCCCAGCAGGTCACCGTCCACATACAGCTGGGGAATCGTCGGCCACTGGCCGTATTCCTTGATCCCTTCACGGATTTCCGGGTCTTCCAGCACATTGACGGTGTGGTAGTCAGGCAGGATGTCGTTGAGGATATTCGCCACCGCGGCGGAGAAACCGCACTGCGGGGCGTGGCGGGTGCCTTTCATGAAAAGCACGACGCGGTGCTCCTTCAGCAGGCTTTCGATACGGTCGCGGACCGGCGTGGCGAGGGACATGGGATGCTCCAGCGGGAGGACAGGCGGCCAATTAGGCCACAACAGGGCAGGTCGGACAACGCGGGCTGCAGGCCGGCTGACCCGATGGCGAGCCGTGGCCGCCACCGGATCAGCCGGTTCCGGAGTCCGCATCGAGCGGTCAGTTCCGGCTGATATGCAGGCCGGCCCGGCGGGATTCAAGGGAGCGGGCAGGAAATCCGTGACGGATCGGGCCTGCTGGCCTGCCGATCAGCCGATGCAGCGCTCAGTCCGGCTGAAGCCCGGGCCAGCCGTTGCAGTTCGGCATGGCTGTGGCTGGCCTGCCGCCAGAGGGCCGCTGCAAGGCCCCGAGATCGATGATGTCGCCGACCAGATACAGCTGGCGACAATGCAGGTGCCTGAGAAAGTCCAGCCGCAGTTCGGCCTGGCAGCCCGGCGTGCCCAGGTGGGCATCGGACAGGAAGGCTGTGCGGCGATGCACATCTTCCATGCTGGAGCCCCTGTCGTGACCTGACTCGCGGGCAGACTGGCCGGTTCAGATCGCGAGGCGATGACAGTCGCGTGGCAATCCTGCGGCGCCAGCGATTCAGCGGGAGCCGGACGGCTGCTGCAGTGCCTGCAGCGCTTCGGGCAGCAGCTTTTCGGCCCAGCGCAGGTATTGCGCCGCGCCGGGGTGCAGGCCGTCGGCCGCCAGCTCGTCGGGATGGGCGCGGGAACAGGCGGTGACATCGATCCAGGCTACGCCCGCCGAGGCGCACAGGCCGGCGATCATGGCATTGTAGGCATCGATCTGGCCGGCGATGGCGGCGAGGTCACGGCCGCTGTCGCGGGCAAAGGTCGTGACCGACCAGTCGGGAATCGAGACTGCCAGCACCCGTGTCCGGTCACCGGCCAGCATGACGGACCGTTCGATCAGGTCGGCGATCAGTGACCGCCGGGAGGCGGCAGGATGGCCGCGATACTGGTCGTTGACGCCGATCAGCAGACTGACCAGGTCCCAGGGGCCGGGCAGCGCGGTTGCGCTGATGGCCTGAGCCAGCTCATCGCTGCTCCAGCCTGTGGTCGCCAGATAACGGACCGGATCCAGCACCAGACCGGCCGCCTGCAACTGCGCGGCGAGCCGTGCCGGCCAGCGCTCGGCCTCGGTCACGCCTTCGCCGATGGTATAGGAGTCGCCCAGGGCCAGATAGCGACGTGGCCGGGAGCTCATGCGACGGCCTGCCGGAGCGAGGCTTCGGCTTCGCAACGCTGCAGCGCCCGCTCGATCCGCTCGAACACGGTGGCCACCAGTCCGGCGGGCGGCAGCAAGGTCAGCCGCAGATGCCGGCTGCCCGCCAGATTGAAACTGCTGCCCGGGGTCAGCAGGACATGCTCGTGCTCCAGCAGCGACACGGCAAAGGCCATGTCGTCGAAGCCGGGCAGACGCTGGCTGCTGATCGACGGGAAGGCATACAGCGCGCCCAGCGGCGAGACCATCTGCAGATAGTCGCTGCGCCGGACCTCCTCGATGATGGCCTGACGGGTGGCTTCCAGCCGCCCGCCGGGGCCGGTCAGCGCCTGGATGGTGGGTGCGCCTTGCAGCGCCGGGATGATGGCCCATTGCGCCAGAATGTTCGGACACACCCGCAGCGCCGACAGCAACTGCAGGGCATCGCGATAGGCCGCCGTGCGGGCATGGGCACCGGACAGCACCATCCAGCCGACCCGGTAGCCGCAGGCCCGGTGGACCTTGGACAAGCCGCCGAAGCTGATGCAGGGCAGTTCGCCGCACAGCTCGGCCAGCGGCTGCATCGGCGTGTCGTCGAAGCGGATGTCGTCGTAGATCTCATCGCTCAGCAGCAGCAGCCGATGGCGCGCGGCAACCTCGACGATCTGCTGCAGCAAGGCGCGCGGGTAGACGGCACCGGTGGGATTGTTGGGGTTGATCAGCACGATGGCGCGGGTGGCCGGACCGATCAGGGCCTCGATTTCGTCGGGATCAGGCAGATGGCCGCGCTCGGCCGGGCAGCTGTAATAGCGTGGCTTGCCGCCGTTGAGATGGGTCGAAGCGGTCCACAAGGGATAATCCGGGCTGGGCAGCAGCACCTCGTCACCCGGCCGCAGCAGGGCCCGCAGACTGATGTCGATCAGCTCGCTGACGCCATTGCCGATAAACACATGCTCGGCATCCACGCCGTGACTGCCCCGCGCCCGGTGCACCTCGGCGATGGCCGCCCGTGCTTCGGTCATGCCCTGCTCATGGCCATAGCCCTCGCTGTCCTGCAGATGGCCGGCCACGGCCAGACGCAGGGGCTCGGGTGTGGCGAAGCCGTAGTGGGCGGGATTGCCGATATTGAGTTTCAGGATATCGGTGCCGGCCTGTTCCAGTTCGCGGGCACGTCTGGCCAGATGGCCTCGAATATCGTAGCGCACGTCCTTGAGGTGAGGACTGGGGGTGATCGCGGCCAAGGTCGAGCGTCCTTGCAGAGGGGGAGTGGCTTTTGCCGGTTTGACGGTACTGTATGCTATCAGTGCCCTTCCCCAGCGGCGAGGCATGGGGCTGTCCGCAACATGAACAAGCGCGGGCGGCTCTGAGGCATTCCATGCACCAGGCTTCATCTTTCCGGCATCCACAATGATCGACCTTCAATTTCTGGGCCGCATGCGGCGCATTGGCTGGCGCGGCGATGAGCCGCTGACACCCGGCCGCTTTGCGCGGGTGGTGGCCCAGCACCGCGCAGGCTATGAATTGCACGATGGCGAGTCGGTATTCGGGGCCCAGCCGGCCGGGCATTTCCTGAAACGGACGCTGGACCCTGCCCAGCGTCCGGCCGTGGGTGATTTCGTCGAGATCGAGGCGGGCAGGCCGCCGCATATCGTGCGGATCCTGCCTCGGCGCACGGTGCTGTCTCGAGCGGCGGCCGGTGAGCGCTATGACCGGCAGGTGATCGCCACCAATATCGATTACGTGCTGATCCTGACCGGCCTGGACGGTGACTTCAATCCGGCCCGGATCGAGCGGTATCTTTCACTGACCGAGGGCTCAGGGGCCTGTTCGGTGGTCTTGCTGAGCAAGCTGGATCTCTGCCCGGACCCCGAGGAGCGGCTGCGCACGCTGCGCGAACGCCTGCCCGAGGGCACGCCTATCCATGCCGTGAACGGCCGGGATGTCCAGAGTCTGGCTGCACTGACGCCTTATCTGCAGGAAGGCGACAGTGCCGTGCTGGTCGGCTCCTCCGGGGCGGGCAAATCGACCCTGACCAATTCCCTGCTGGGCGATGCCCGCCTGGCTACCGGAGCGGTCCGTCAGCACGACAGTCGCGGCCGGCATACCACCACGTCGCGGGCACTGCTGCAGCTGCCCACCGGCGGTTGCCTGATCGACACGCCGGGCATGCGCGAGCTGAAGCTGACCGGTGAAGAAAACCTGGAACTGTTCGCCGATATCGAGGTGCTGGCCAGCCAATGCCGGTTCTCCGACTGCGGTCATCAGAACGAGCCCGGCTGCGCGATCCAGACGGCGCTGGCCAGCGGCGAGCTCGGTCTCAAGCGCTGGCAGCATTATCTCAAGCTCAACGAGGAGCGCGAGCAGCAGGCCTTGGTGATGGAAGCGCGACTGAAACGTCAGCGCGACCATCGCACGACCCGGACGCGCCACAAGCCGCGCGGCCGGAACGAGGACTGAGCACGTCCGGCGGCGGGGACGGGCTGTACGATACCTGGCCGGATCTGACGGCAGCGGCGGAACGCGACCATCGATCCAGACTTTGAGGTCACCGATCCAAGCCTTGAATCGCATGCCCGGAAGGGCGGGCAGCATGTTGTGGCGGGTCGGCCGGTGGCAGGCAAGGTCGATATGCGTTTATGACCGGCCGAGGGCCGCCCATGGGGTGATATCCGTCATGGCCATCGGTCGTGCCGGCATGGCTTGCGCCGCAAGCAGCGTATGGGCAGGGTGTCGCGAGTTGTTGCGAATGGCCGTCCGACCGCTGCCTGTTGCGGTGCATCATCCTGTCGCAGGCGGGATGTAGTGCTACTATCGGGCCAGCGAACGGCGTCCGCGCCGATCTTCCCCTCCGTCACTGACAGCATGGTCCGATGGCACTCCCCGAAGAACTCCGTCAAGCCGCTCTTGAATATCATCGTCTGCCGCGTCCCGGAAAGATCAAGGTCACGCCGACGACGTCACTGCTCAATCAACGCGATCTCTCGCTGGCCTATTCGCCGGGCGTGGCTGCGGCCTGCGACGCGATCGTGGACGATCCCGGCCAGGCCGCGCAGCTGACCGCACGAGCCAATCTGGTGGCGGTGATCACCAACGGCACGGCTGTGCTGGGCCTGGGCAATATCGGGCCGCTGGCTTCCAAGCCGGTGATGGAGGGCAAAGGCGTGCTGTTCCAGAAGTTCGCCGGCATCGATGTGTTCGACATCGAGATCGACGAGCGCGACCCCGAAAAGCTGATCGACATCATTGCCAGCCTGGAGCCGACCTTCGGCGGCATCAATCTGGAAGACATCAAGGCGCCGGAGTGCTTCGTCGTCGAGCGTACCCTGCGCGAACGGATGAAAATTCCGGTGTTCCACGACGACCAGCACGGCACCGCGATCATCGTCGGGGCCGCCTTGCTGAATGCCTTGCAGGTCACCGGCAAAGAGGCAGGCAACATCAAGGTCGCCACCACCGGGCTGGGCGCGGCAGGCATCTCCTGCCTCAATATGCTGATCTCGCTGGGCGTGAAGATCGAGAACATTCTGGGCTACGACATCAACGGCGTGGTCCATACCGGCCGCACCGATCTGGATCCGGAAAAGGCCCGTTTCGCCCGCGAGACGCCGCTGCGGACCCTGGCTGAAATCGTGGACGGTGCCGATGTGTTCCTGGGCCTGTCCGCTGCGGGCATCCTGACCAAGGAGATGGTCGCCACCATGGCGCGGCAGCCGATCATTTTCGCGCTGGCCAACCCCAATCCCGAGATTCTGCCGGAAGATGCAAGGGAAGTCCGGCCGGACTGCATCATCGCCACCGGCCGATCCGACTATCCCAACCAGGTCAACAACGCGCTGTGTTTCCCCTATCTGTTCCGTGGCGCGCTGGATGTCGGCGCCACCGTGATCAACGAGGAAATGAAGATCGCCTGCGTCAAGGCCATCGCGGAACTGGCGAGGCGGGAGTCTTCCGACGTCAGCGCCCGCGCCTACGGCGGCAAGGCCCCCAGCTTCGGCCCCAATTACCTGATTCCGCAGCCTTTCGATCCTCGTCTGCTGATCCAGTTGCCGCCGGCGATTGCCCGTGCGGCGATGGATTCCGGGGTGGCGACCCGACCGATCGAGAACTTCCCGGCCTATCTGGACACCCTGACCAGCTTCGTCTACCGCACCGGTCTGCTGATGAAGCCGATCTTTGATCGCGCCAAGAGCGACCCCCGCAAGGTGGTCTTTGCCGAAGGCGAAGAAGAAGTGGTGTTGAGGGCGGTGCAGACCATTGTCGATGAGGGCCTGGCCAGACCGATCCTCATCGGCCGTCCCGAGGTGATCGAACGCAGGATCCAGCGTACCGGCCTGCGTATTGAAATCGGGAAGGACATCGAGCTGTGCAATATCCACTCCGATGCGCGCTTCGATGATTACTGGCAGCTTTACCACCAGATCATGCAGCGGCGCGGGGTGACGCCGTCGATGGCCAAGGCGGTGGTGCGTTCGCGGCCGACGGTGATCGGTTCGCTGATGGTGGCTCGCGGCGAAGCCGGGGCCCTGATCAGCGGCATGGTCGGTCAGTTCCAGAGCAAGCTGGACAACATCAGGGATATTCTGGGACTGGATCCGCAGGTCAGCTCGCCGTATGCGATGACGGTGCTGGCGACCGAGTCCGGTCCGTTCTTTTTCCTTGATACCCATGTCCAGGAGGAGCCGACCGCGGAGCAGATCGCGGAGGCCACCATTCTGGCGACCCGCCGGCTGAAGCTGTTCGGCATCGTGCCGAAGGTGGCCCTGCTGTCGGCCGGCAACTTCGGCAGCCGCGACACGGCCAGTGCCCGCAAGATGCAGAAAGCTCTGGAACTGATCCGCAAGGCCAAGCCGCGTCTGGAAATCGAGGGCGAGATGCAGGCCGACGTGGCGATGAATCCGGAGCTGCGCAGCCGGCTGTTTCCCAATACCTTGCTGGAAGGCAAGGCCAACGTGTTCGTGTTCGCCAATCTGGACGCGGCCAATATCGCCTTCAACCTGAGCAGGGTGCTGTCCGACGGCGTGGTGATCGGCCCGATCCTGATGGGGATCGCCAAGCCGGCCCATGTGATGATGCCGCAGTCGACCGTGCGCCGTATCATCAACATGACGGCGGTGGCCTGCGTCGAGGCGCAGATTCGCGACAGCCTGGCCAGCTGAGCGCAGTGGATGCGACGGCCTGCCGCCGCATCCACCTGCCGGACCGGCAGCCAGCTACACTCCGGCGCCAGCCTCAGGGCTGAGGCGCCTGTTGCTAAAGATCACGGCCTGCCCGGTCCCGGCCGGCGGCCACAGACTGGAGATATTCATGGATCAACTCGACGACATCTTGCATCAAGATCTCGATCCGACTGAAACCCGGGAGTGGGTGGAGTCGCTTGATGCGGTGATCACTCACGACGGCACCAACCGGGCCCATTATCTGCTGGAGCGGATGGTGGAATCCACGCGTCGTGCCGGCGGCTATCTGCCGTTTGATCCGACCACCGAATACGTCAATACCATTGCTCCTGCCCAGGAAGCCAAGTGCCCGGGTGATCCGGCGATGGAATGGCGGATCCGCTCGCTGATCCGGTGGAACGCGATGGCGACCGTGGTGCGCGCCAATCGCAAGCCCGGCGAGTTGGGCGGGCATATCGCCAGCTTCGCGTCTTCGGCCACCTTGTACGACGTGGGCTTCAATCATTTCTGGCGAGCGCCGAGTGCCGAGCATCCCGGCGATCTGATCTTCTATCAAGGCCATTCCAGCCCGGGCATTTATGCCCGCTCCTTTCTGGAAGGGCGGATCAGTGCCGAGCAGCTGGATCTGTTCCGGATGGAAGTCGCTGGCCACGGCCGTGGCGCCCTGTCCTCCTATCCCCATCCCTGGCTGATGCCTGACTATTGGCAGGTGCCGACGGTATCGATGGGGCTGGGACCGATCCAGGCCATCTACCAGGCCCAGTTCTGGAAATATCTGGAACATCGCGGCTTGATGCCCAAGACCGATCGCAAGATCTGGTGCTTCATGGGCGACGGCGAGACCGACGAGCCCGAATCCCTGGGGGCCATCGCCCTGGCCGGACGCGAGGGCCTGGACAATCTGGTGTTCGTGATCAACTGCAATCTGCAGCGCCTGGACGGTCCGGTGCGTGGCAACGGCAAGATCGTGCAGGAACTGGAAGGCGTGTTCCGCGGTGCCGGCTGGAATGCCATCAAGGTGTTGTGGGGCAGCTACTGGGATCCGCTGCTGGCCCGTGACACCTCCGGCCAGCTGCGCAAGCTGATGATGGAGACCGTCGACGGCGAATACCAGGCCTGCAAGGCCTTCGGCGGCGCTTATACCCGCGAGCATTTCTTCGGCAAGTATCCGCAGACCCGCGAGCTGGTCGCCAATCTGTCGGACGATGACGTATGGCGTCTGAACCGTGGCGGTCATGATCCGCACAAGGTCTATGCCGCCTATCATTCGGCCGTCAATACCAAGGGCATGCCGACCGTCATCCTGGCCAAGACCGTCAAGGGCTACGGCATGGGAGCGGCCGGCGAGTCGCAGAATCCGACCCATCAGCAGAAGAAGCTGGATGCCGATGCGGTTCGTCACTTCCGTGACCGCTTCAATATTCCGGTCAGCGACGACAAGCTGGGCGAGGTGCCTTACTACCATCCCGGCAAGGATTCGCCGGAAGTGCAGTACATGCTGGAACGGCGCGCCGCCCTGGGCGGATCCTTGCCGCAGCGTCGCCGCACCAGTTCGATCCAGCTGAAGGCGCCGCCGCTGTCGGCCTTCGAGCAGATCACCAAGGGCAGTGGCGAGCGCGAGATCTCCACCACCATGGCCCTGGTCCGCGGCATGAATCTGCTGTTGCGTGACAAGCAGATCGGCGAGCGCGTCGTGCCCATCGTGGCCGACGAAGCACGTACCTTCGGGATGGAAGGCATGTTCCGGCAGATCGGCATCTATGCTCCGTTCGGCCAGAAGTACCGGCCGCAGGATGCCGACCAGTTGCTGTATTACCGCGAGGACCAGAAGGGACAGGTGCTGCAGCAGGGGATTTCCGAGGCTGGCGGCATGGCCGCCTGGATGGCTGCAGCCACCAGCTATTCGATCAGCGACCAGCCGATGCTGCCGTTCTTCATCTACTACTCGATGTTCGGCTTCCAGCGCATCGGTGATCTGGCCTGGGCGGCGGGCGACTCGCGTTCGCGCGGTTTCCTGGTCGGTGGCACGGCAGGGCGGACCACCTTGAACGGCGAGGGCCTGCAGCATGAGGACGGTCATTCCCATCTGCTGGCCGGCACGATTCCGAACGTGCGCGCCTATGATCCGACCTTCTCCTACGAGGTGGCGGTGATTCTGCAGGACGGCATCAAGCGGATGCTGGAAGATCAGGAGGATGTCTACTACTACCTCACGGTGATGAACGAGAACTACACCCATCCGGATCTGCCGGTCGGGGTGGAGTCGGACATCATCAAGGGCATGTATCTGTTCAAGGATGCCGGCAAGCCGAAGAAGAACGAGACACGGGTGCAATTGCTGGGCGCCGGCACCATCCTGCGCGAAGTGATTGCCGCCGCCGAACTGCTGGAGAAGGATTTCGGCGTCAGTGCCGATATCTGGTCGGTGCCCAGCTTTGTCGAGCTGCGTCGCGACGGCTTCGATGCCGAGCGCTGGAATCGTCTGCATCCGGAATCGGAGCCGCGGGTTCCCTATGTCACAGAGCGACTCTCGACCCAGGTGGGGCCGGTGATTGCCGCCACCGACTATGTTCGTGAGTATGCCGACCAGATCCGTGCCTTCATGCCTGACGGCATGCGTTACACGGTGCTGGGTACCGATGGTTATGGCCGTTCCGATACCCGTGCCCATCTGCGCGGTTTCTTCGAGGTGGATCGCTACTGGATCGTGGTCTCGGCCTTGTCGGCCCTGGTCCGCGAGGGCAAGGTCCATGGCAAGGATGTGACGCGGGCGATCAAGGAATATCAGCTGGATCCCGAAAAGCCCAATCCGATGTCGGTCTGAATCGGCAGAACATGAAAAGGCCGGCATCATCGATGCCGGCCTTTTCATGGCGTCGGGACAGAAGCCGCGGCCAGCCCGCTTCCGTTCCGCAGCTCAGTGACTCAATCTTCCTCGTCGCGACTGCGGGTCAGATGACGCAGGGCGAGCAGGGCACCGATGGTGCCGGCGACGATGGCCGCCGTGCTGACCGGATGACGCTTCACGTGACGCTTGGCGCGACGGAACTGGTAGTTCGCCTCGTCGGCGGCGTCTTCCAGATAATGCGCCGCACGGGTGGCGTAGTCATGACGCCGATCGCGTAGCTGGCGCGTCTTGTCACGACCACGCTTGATCAGCTCGTGGGTCGCATCGACAGCATCCGAGGCATAGTGGCGGGCCTTGTCACCCACGCTCTGGCTGATGTCCTGGACCGACTGTTCGATTTCGCGCTGCTTGCTCATGCGGGACTCCCTTGGATTCTTTGCCGAACCCTGATTTTCCACCTCTGGGCGGATTTGTGGGCATTTTGCGAAATCACGGGTCAACCGCGATTCAGTCAACATAGCCCTGTCCCCGCTCAGGCATAGGCATAGGCGCCACCGCGCTGCAGGGCACGCTGCCAGGCCGGGCGCTGGTGAATGCGCTCCAGAAATGTCTGCAGCCGGGGATGTCGCTTGCCGTCCAGTGCGCCCCGCGCGGCCGCGGCCTCCAGCGGAAAACTCATCTGGATGTCGGCGGCAGTCATGCTGCCACCGGCAAACCACTCCGATCCGGCCAGGTGCGACTCCAGATAATCCAGATGCAAGGCCAGCTGCGGACTGATGAAGGATTGGCTGACCCTGGCATCGACACCCCGGATCACCGGTCTGACCAGCCAGGGGGCCGGCGCCTTGCGGACCTGGTCAAAGACCAGTCGCAGCAGCAGCGGAGGCATCAGCGACCCCTCTGCATAATGCAGCCAGTAGCGGACCTGCTGGCGCTGCGCCCCGTCCTCCGTCGGCCAGAGCCGTCCGCGTCCGTAACGATCAGCGAGATACTCGATGATCGCCCCGGACTCGGCCAGCACCTGGCCATCGTCTTCCAGCAGCGGGGATTTTCCCAGGGGATGGATCTTGCGCAGTGCTTCAGGAGCCAGCAGGCTGACCGGGTCACGCGAGTAGTGCCGGATCTCGTAATCCAGCTCCAACTCCTCCAGCAGCCACAGGATCCGCTGGGAGCGGGAGTTCTCCAGATGATGGACGATGAGCACGGGCTTCTCTCCTGGCGACGTAGGGGCCGCGATCAGCTTTTTACGCTGGCTTTCAAGGCCGCCGCCTGTTGCGGGAACCAGGGGCCGTTGGCAGCCAGGGCCTTGTCGACGACCTTGCGCGCTTCGGCATTGCGGTGCAAGGCCTGCAGCGCCTTCACCTCGGCTGCGGCCACCGCCAGCCGGTTGATGCCGAAAGCCTTGCCTGCGGCCTGCTGCAGCCATGGCAGGGCCTTGGCCGGCTGGCCGGCCTTGAGCAGCGACTGGCCATAACGATAGGCATAGACATAGTCGTCAGGATAGGCGCTGATCAATTGACGTTGCAGTTCATCCAGTTCGTCAGTGCGCCCGGCCCGGGCCAGATAGACCCGCAGATTGTCGGCCAGATTGCGGTCAGCCGACAGATGGCCGCCGATGCGCTGGCGGCTCAGGTCTATGGCCTGATCCAGAATCTTCCGCTCGCCGGCAGCGTCACCCAGCTGGGCATCCAGATCGGCCAGCGCCAGCACCGCGCTGCGCTGATCGGCGCAGACCGGCGGCAGGGGCAGGGCCTGCTCACGGACGTAGTCGGCCAGTGTCTGCTGCTGTGGCTGCAGCAGCGACTTGCGGCGATCAGCCGGCAGGGCTTCAGTCGCCGTCAGCAGATTGTCCACGATATAGGGCCGGTCGCAGCCGACATCACCGGCCAGCAGGGCGGTGGCCATGTCAATCACCGCCGGACCGCGATGATCGGCGACAGCCTGGTCCAGCTGCAGTCGGCGATGGGCGAGGGCGGCACGATCATCCTGGTCCACGACATGCTGTACGGTGGCCGGCAGGCTGGCCAGCCATTGCAAGCCGGCTTCCGCCTGGTTGCGTTCATGGTAGGTTTCCAGGACCTCGGCAACGGCAGCCAGCGAGCCGGCGGAAGCCTTCTGCCGCAATCCGTCCAGAGTATCGCCATGTTGCAGGATGGCGGCTATCTTCGGATAGAAGGCATTGCGCGGCTGTTCTGCCAGAATCCGGCCCAGCTCCTGGCCCTGGCCGTTCAGCACGACATAGCTGGGCAGGAAGCTGATCTTCAGCTTGTCCATCCACTGATGGCCGTTGGGCGTGTCGGCATCGGCATCGACAAAGACCACTTTCCGGCGAAGCCCGGCCCATTCGGCGCCGGTCAGCACATGGCTGGCCATGTAGTAGCAGGAATAGCACCAGGTGGCGTGGAAATCGATCAGCACCGGCTTGTGCTGCTGCTGCGCCAGCTGCAGGGCCTGCTCGACGGTGGCCGCATCGGCCTTGTCGGGCGTGGCGGCCTGCGCCATGGGGGCCAGCAGCAGGGCGGCCCCAAGGGCCAGAACGGGGGAAAGCATGCGTTTCATCAACTCGGCGCTCGCAAGACGGGATAACACGCCAGATTAGGCATTTATGCCTTGCGGAGCCAAGTGCCGTTGGCCATAAGCCGGGTTATAAGTCTCGGAGCACCGGCTCAGGAGTCGGCGTGATGCAATTGCTGACGATGGCGCAGCCCGGGGAACAACCGCATCCAGATCGCCACCACCAGCAGGGTGCCGACGCCACCCAGCAAGGCTGCAGGCACGGCGCCCAGCCAGGCGGCCAGCATGCCCGATTCGAATTCGCCCAGCTGGTTGGAGGTATTGACGAAGATCGAGTTGACCGCGCTGACACGGCCACGCAAATCATCCGGGGTATCGAGCTGCACCATCGAGCCGCGGATCACCATGCTGACCATGTCGCAGGCGCCGAGGACGAACAGGGCTGCCAGTGACAGCCAGATCCAGCTGGACAGGGCGAAGACCACGGTGGCCAGACCGAAACCGGCTACGGCTGCGAACATGGTGATGCCGACCTGGCGCTGGAAATGCCAGCGGGTCAGCCACAGCGACATCAGCAGAGCACCCGCGGCCGGCGCGGCGCGCAGCAGCCCCAGGCCCCAAGGCCCGGTATGAAGAATGTCCTGGGCAAAGATCGGCAGCAATGCGGTTGCACCACCCAGCAGCACCGCGAACAGATCCAGCGAGATGACGCCAAGCACATCAGGGCGGGCGCGGATAAAGCGTATGCCGGCCAGCAGGCGGTCCAGATTCGCCGGCTCGCGGGGACGGGCGTTGACCTTGACGGCCAGCAGGCAGCTCAGGGCCAGCAGACCTAGCAGATACAGGCCCGCGTCCAGGGCATAGACCACGTCGGCTCCGGCGACATACAGGAAACCGCCCAGTGCCGGTCCCGCGATCGAGGCGGCCTGGCTGGCGGCACCATTGGCAGCCATGGCACGGGCCAGCATGGGGCCCGGCACGAGATCAGGCAGCAGCGCCTGCATCGCCGGGAACTCGAAGGACTTGCCGATGCCGACCACGAAGATCAGCAGCAGAATCGCTGTCTCGTGGATGTGCTCCAAATGGCTGCTGATCGCCATGCATATCACCGCCACTGCCTCGATGGCGATGGCACCGATGACGACACGGCGACGATCCCACTGGTCGATGAAATGGCCGGCCGGCAGCGCCAGCAGCACTGAGGGCAGAAACTGGATCAGGCCGATCAGGCCCAGGCTGGCGGCACGATGGGTCAGGGCATAGATCTGCCAGCCGGCGGCCACGGACAGCATCTGGAAGGCAAAGCTGGAGGCGATCCTGCAGCACCAGAACGCGACAAAGGCCGGCTGGCGGAACAGCGGCGAAGAAGATGTATCCGGGGTCGGGGAAGGCATTGCGAAGTCCGTGGGGCTCGCCCAATTATGCGGCGATCGGCGCGCGGCGTAAAATCGACGCATCCCGCTGCCCGCTTCAATGGATATCGTTTGACGATTCACGCCTGTTCTGGCTCGGGATCGCGCCTGTGCTGGCGCAGTGCAGGCAGACCGAAGAGTGGCCGGATCATGGACCAGCGACGGATTCCGTATTCGTGGATCAGCGTGCAGCCGGCGATGGTGCCGCCTAGAATCAGGATCGGCTCCAGCACGCTTCCCAGCCGCAGTGGCAGCAGCCAGTGCGCCAGCAACAGCAGCAGGATCTGGTGCAGTACATACCAAGGATAGACCGCCTCGCGGGCATAAGGCAGCCAGCGAAAGAGGCGGTTCAGGGCGTGGCCGGCCCAACCCAGCAGAGCGCAGATCGCCGCCCAAGTGTAAAGGTAATGCAGACACAGCCAGATCCAGTAGGCAATCCATGGCACCGACGGCAATACGCCAAGCCAATGAATATGGCCGGCGAACTTGTCCAGAAACAGCCAGGGCATGAAGCAGCCCAGCGCCAGGGCGGAGGCCTGCCAGCGCCGTGTGCTCAGTACCGCCCAGGCACCAGAGCCGGGGCGGCCCAGCAGATAGCCATAAAGAAACAGGGTCAGATAGACCGCATGGGCGTACCAGTCATCGACCAGGCCATGGTTCTCCGGGAATCGCGGTTCCAGCCAACAGCCACAGGCGATCAGCGGCAGGGAAGGCCACAACAGCGGCCGCTGCCTTGCAGCCGACGCTATCGGGAGGACTTGCGTCGCCGGACCGGACTTTCGGCTATCGATGCGGGTGAGCGGGAGAGCAGGCGGCGAGCGGCCGGCGCGACTTGAGCCAGGGCCGCTTGCATCTGGCCGCGACCGGCCGCGATGATGGAGACCTCTTGCAAGGCTTCAAGGTGGATCGACGGTGACAGTGACAAGGTGGAACAAGGCAGGGCGATGGGGGCTGGCGGCTTCGCTGCTGGGCCTGAGCGTAATGGCTGCAGGTTGCTCACAGGGCGCGTCCGGAGCAGATGAAGCCGCTGCCGGCAAGTCTTCTGCCGCGGCAGCCAGTCCGGCCGAGGCGGACAAGCAGCTGGCGATCTATCGCGAGTTGCTGAAGATCCACAACGACGCGATGGCCAGCACCATCGGCCAGGATATCCTCACCCGTTTTCCGACTTCGCCGGCCGCCGCCGAGGTCGGACAGACCTTGAAGGACGTGCAGGCGCGCGCCAAGGCCACGGCCGAGCAGCGGCGGTTGCAGGCCCTGTGGCTGTACCAGACAGGGCCGATGGAGGGAGGAACCCAGTCCACCGCCAGTCTGGACAGCCTGCTGCCTTCGGCGCCGGGCACGGTGCGACTGATTTTGCGACGACATACCGACTGGGGGCAGAGCGTCTTTCTGTTCGATTCAGGCCATGGTTTCGTCTGCCGGCAGGTCTGCACCATCAGCGCGAGCTTCGACGGTCATCCCTACAAGCTGCAGGGTTTTCTGCCGCCCAGCGGCGAACCGGCGATGTTTATCAAGGATGATCGCGGTTTTCTGAAACGGCTGGCGAAGAGCCGCAAGATCGACCTGCAGGTCGATTTCCAGGATCGCGGCAAGCGCGAAGTGGTGTTCGAAGTCGGTGGTTTCGATCCGGCCAAGTGGGTTCCGGTGACCAGGCCCAAGGCCAAGAAGAACCCGTAAACCTCGAGCAGGGGCTGGAAGCGATCAGCCTCGCGTCCCTTGAGTCGGGGGCGCGAGGTCGACTTCAGTGCAGGAACAGCTTCTCGGTGATGGCCGAGAGCGGAACCTCGATCAGACGCTGCAGGCGCGCCGGCAGGTCCAGCGGCTTCAGCAGCATCTTGACCGTCATTTCGGCCGGCAGATTGCGGCGCAGCTGGCCCTCGGCCCGGTCGGCGATGCGACGGAACTCGGCATCGCTGCTCGCGAGTTCGGGGTAGCGCAGATTGAAGACGTGGCGCAGAGCGATATCGCTGTCCTCGTTCTTGATCTCGCGAACGCGCTTCAGCAAGGCCTTGAAGATCTGGAAGCGGCTGAGTCTCTCGCGGTCGCGATAGATCCGGAAAGCCTGATAGAAATGCTTGTAGTGCCGCACTTCATCGGTCTTCAGATTGTTGGTGATCTGCTTCAGCACCGGTTCGTCGGTCATGGTATGCAGAGCGCGGTACAGGCTGGCCGTGCCGGTTTCCACCACGCAACGAGCCGCCAGTTCCAGGCCGCGGCTGGTTTCCAGCTCCTCGGCGGTGCAGACCGCGCCGTACTCGTTCCAGAACGCCTTGAACCCCTTCTCCCAGTCGAACTCCGGCCAGACGTGGCGCACGTAGGCCGCGAGGGTACGGCCGTGCTGCAGCTCTTCCTGCTCCCAGTGGTCAGCCAGCCAGGTTCGCAGGATCTCGTCTTCCGCGAAGTGCTCGACCAGGTTGTGGGTGTACAGATCGGAGCCGCTTTCGACGAACGATGAGCTGCAAAGCAGCAGGAACAGATCTTCGTTGTCTCGTACGCGACTCGCATCGATTTTGCTCAGATCGATCGATTCCAGCGTCCAGGGCATCGTTGTTGCATAGCTCACGTACGGGTTCCTAGCATCGTCTCGAGTGAAAAGTGACTGGAATGTGACAAGGATACGATGAAGCGTGCTCAAGGTGGTGGTCGGCGTTGCCGCGCACCATTGAGCCCGCCGGTCATCAGCCATCCCGTCCGGTGCCATCGCCCTCGTCCCGGCTGCCTTGCCGGCGCGCCAGGGCGGATCGTCGCGCAACAGCCGGGCGAGGCGCAGGCCCGGGCCGCAGGTCGCCCGGCATGGCGCATGGAGCCGGGGCGACACGGCTGGCTCGGACCAGGCAGGCCGGAGGGGCTGGCGCTGCATGGCCGTGACGGCTGCCGTGCATTGTACGTTAACCGATGGTAAAGGATGGGGCCTTCATACAGTTCGTGATGCTGCGCTGCGGCTCGTCAGCCTGATCACGCTTGGTTAGGCTGGGCGGGCCATCGGACGGGAAGACCGGTCTGGATGCGCCGCAACAGTGACGACTCCATGGCTGGAGCCAAGCGCACCGAAGCGGAATCGTCGTAGTTTTCACTGCTAATGATTGAAAGGAGTGGATCATGTCAAAGCGTCATTCCATCTTGGCGGCCATGGGACTGGCCCTCGTCGGCACCGCGATGTACGTGCCGGCACAGACGGCCCATGCAGCCGACGCCAACGTCAAATGCCATCTCAAGTTCACTCTTTCCGGCTGGGCCGCGATCTACAAGCATGCAACAGGTGCCGGTACGGTGAGCTGCGACAATGGCCAGCACGCCAAGGTCAAGATCAGCGTGGTCGGCGGCGGGCTTGCGGCGGGCAAATATCATATCGATGACGGTCGAGGTGAAATCAGCAACGTGCACTCGATCAAGGAAGTCTTCGGTGGTTATGCCCAGGCCGGCGCCGATGCCGGCGTGGTCAAGAGCGCCGGCGCACAGGTGCTGACCAAGGGCACCACGTCGCTGGCTTTGACCGGTACCGGTCAGGGCATCAACCTCGGGGTCTCTGTCGGCAAGTTCACGATCAGTCGCCGCTGAACGACCGGCCAGGGATGGGCTGGATGAAGGGGCGCCGCTGGCGCCCTTTCGCTTTCGGCGCGTACACTGCCGGTCCTGTCCGTTGTCGAGTTCCACCTCATGATCCGCCGTAAATCCCTGTATTTTGCCTTGGCCCCGGGCGTTGTCATGCTGGCGTCGACCGGCATGGCCGGCGCCACCGGGATGGCTCTTTCCGCCGCGGAGACCTCTGGTCTGGCGGCGCGGGGAAAGCGCGCATGAGCCGCTCGACGAAACCGCCGCAGGCACCAAAGCTGCAGTTGTGGAGCATCGCGATCTGGGTCGCCCTGCTGTGGTCGTGCTATGTCGAGAACATGTTTCTGCGGCATATGGGCGCGATGCGACAGATGGGGACGGTTGGCTGGCTGGCTCCGGTGGCGAACTTCATCCTGATCGTGATCTGCCTTGCCGCCCTGCTGCGCATTCATTGGGCCAGACCGGCCTTGCGCCTGGCTGCCGCGGCGACGGTGTTGTGGATTCCCTTTTCGGCGCGTCATGAGCTGAGTCTCTGGCGGGAGATGGCGCGGCCGCCTGTCGCAGGTGAGCCCAGTGCCTTGCTGGCGATGCAGGCCTCGATGCAGCAGCAGCTGCATTGGGTGCTGGGCATGGACATGGCCCTTAAACTGGCGCTGATGGCGTTCTGGCTGTGGCTGTGCTGGCGTTTGGGCCGTTCCGATGTTGCACCGTTCTTTCATCGTCGGCGCAAGTCGCGCGGCTGATGCCGCCGCTCGCAGAGCCACAAGATGAACGGCACGACCACTGCCGATCTGGCTGAACGCGATACGTTTAACGCGAACTCAGCCAGCCCCCGCCATGCTTGCGCCCCATGGATGGAGGAATCGGTCGTGGCTCGCGCGCCCAATCAGTTGATCAATGATCTGATTCGTTACGGCATTGATGATCGGGATCTTTACGGCGTGGCTGCCGACAAGGTCCGTGAGCCTGGCCTGCGTCAGGTACTGCACGAAAACTGTCTGGCGCTGGCGGCGGTCGTCACGGATCTGCAAAACCTGGTACGGGCCAGCGGTGCCCGCCCTGCCCGCCACGGCACGCTGCGGGGCTGGATCCAGCGACAACTGGGAGCATGGCTGGCCCGGCGTGGTGGTGGCGATCATGTCTGGATCGATCTGCTGGCCCAGAGCGAGGCCGGCTATCGACATATGTTCGAATCGGGGCTCGATCACATGCCGCAGGAGGTCCGACCGGTCTTGCAGCGTCAGCAACCGCGACTGCGGGAGCTGCAGGCCGACATGTGCAGCCTCAGCCAAGGTGAGCGGGCCCGCCACTGAATGTCAGCTGCGGGGGTGAGGACGGGGAGGGGGAGTGGCTGTTAGTCTTCCGGCTGGTTCATTTGTCAGGAGACGCAAGCGCATGCTGCTCAATCTTATTACCCCGGCCGAACTGCACAAGCTGGATTCGGTCGACTACATCGGTCTTGGCATGAAGGTGCTGGGGGCCGTGGTATTGCTGGTGCTCGGAGCCTGGCTGGCGGCCCGGCTGGCCAATGTGCTGCAACGTGCTCTGGGCCGTGCGCATGTCGATCCCACCCTGACCGGCTTTCTGCGCAATCTGACCTATGGTGTGCTGATCGCCTTCGTGCTGGTGATGGTGCTGCAACAGCTGGGTGTGCCTTCCGCACCGCTGGTGGCGGCCCTGGGCACGGCAGGTCTGGCCGTCGGTCTGTCGCTGCAGGGCTCTCTGAGCAACCTGGCTTCGGGCGTGCTGCTGATCGTGTTCCGGCCGTTCAAGATCGGCGACTCGGTCACGGTGGGCGGTATCAACGGCACGGTCCAGGGCATCAATCTGATGCATACCCAGGTCCAGAAATCCGACGGAACCATGGTGGTGATTCCCAATGCCAAGGTCGGCGGCGACGCCATTCTCAATTTCAGCCAGCTGGGACGGCTGCGCTTCGAGCTGAATGTCGGCATCGGTTACGAGTGCAGCATCGATCAGGCCATTGCCGAGGTGAAGGCGCTGATGGATGCCGATGAGCGCCTGATGAAGACCCCGGCCCATGTGGTCTGGGTGAACCAGCTGGGCGATTACGCTGTCAATCTGCAGATCCGCGCCTTTACCAACGGCAACGATTTCTACGTGGCCCAATACGATTTGCTGAAGGCGATCAAGGAGCGTTTCGACGAGGTCGGTATTTCGATGCCGGGTCCGCAGCAGCAGATCACTGTAGTCAACAACCCTGCGCCTGAAGCCAAGCCCTGAGTCCGACTGGCAAATGGCGAAAGCTGGCGCAGTGCGTCCTTGATAGAGGAGCCGGAGGTCGGTATCGCGTCGATCTCCACTTCGAAGCTTGAGCGCATCCAGGGCCTGTCGTCGGTCAGGCGGTTTCTCGGCCGATGAGGCGCGGCGGTTGCAGCTTGCTTGCGGGAGGCGCTGTGGCCCCGTCTTTGCCGGAGGGACACGTCGGCGAGTTCGTGCAGCCATGCCTGCTCCATGCTTGTCACATCGTTTGCGGAGCGGGTGGGCAAGGTTATGTCGCATGATCACCACTTGCACCGCCGGCGATGCAAGTGGTGATGTGATGTGATGACTTTGGACGGGCAGGTCCCGCATTGATCGCATATGATAGCCCGCTGACAGCGACGACAAGAATTGCGGCACTGACCGCGCCCAAGTAGGAGCTCACATGGTTGACGTCAAACAAGCCCTTGTTCCCGATATAGGTCATGAACAGGTTCCGGTGATCGAGGTGCTGGTCAAGCCGGGGGATACCGTTGCGGTGGATCAGGGTCTGGTGACCCTGGAATCGGACAAGGCCACCATGGAGTTGCCTGCACCGTTCGCCGGCGTGGTCAAGGAGGTCAAGTTGAAGGTCGGTGACGAAGTCTCCCAGGGCAGCGTGATCGCCCTGATCGAGACGGCCGCCGACTCCGGCAAGGCCGAGAACGATGGCAAGACGACCGGCAAGAACGCCGAAGCGTCTGCGCCGGTCACCTCAAGTCCGGCAGCGGCCGCTGCCCGCGAAGTGGTGGTGCCGGACATCGGCAGCGACAACGTGCCGGTGATCGAGTTGCTGGTGGCGGTCGGTGCTTCAGTCCGCAAGGACCAGGGTCTGGTGACCCTGGAATCGGACAAGGCCACCATGGAAGTGCCTGCGCCCTTCGATGGCGTAGTCAAGGAGCTCAAGGTCAAGATCGGTGATACGGTCTCGCCGGGCAGCCTGCTGGCGCTGGTGGAGGCGGCCGGTGAAGCTGCGCCGCAGGCGCGCACTGCCGCTGCCGTTGCGGAGCCTGCGGCGGTGTCCGCCTCCGCGCCTGCACCGGCCGAAGCAGCCGCCAGCAAGGCCGTCGCTGCAGCGGCGCCGGTTCAGGCCGGTCCTCGACCGCCCTTCGATGCCCGCATCGTGATGCCCGGTGATGCCCCTTATGCCAGCCCGGCCGTGCGCGCCTTCGCCCGCGAACTGGGTGTCGAGATCCACCAAGTCAAGGGCAGCGGTCGTGGTGGCCGGATCCAGCGAGAAGATGTCGCGGCCTGGGTCAAGCATGCCTTGGCCGCCGGTGCCCGCCCGACCGAAGCAGGCGCGGGTGGCCAAGGCAACGGTTTGAACCTGCTGCCTTGGCCCAAGGTCGACTTTGCCAAATTCGGCGAAGTCGAGGAACAGCCGCTGTCGCGGATCAAGAAAATCTCTGGCGCCAATCTGGCTCGCAACTGGGCAATGATCCCGCATGTCACCCAGCATGACGAAGCCGACATCACCGAGCTGGAAGCTTTCCGCAAGCAGCTCGGGGCCGAGAACAAGGATCTGAAGGTGACCCCGCTGGTCTTCCAGATCAAGGCCGTGGTTGCGGCCCTCAAGGCTTTCCCGACTTTCAATGCCTCGCTGGATGCCAGTGGCGAGAAGCTGATACTGAAAAAGTACTTCCATATCGGCATTGCCGTGGATACCCCGGATGGTCTGGTGGTGCCCGTGATCCGCGATGCGGACCAGAAGGGCCTGCTGACGCTGGCCGCGGAGCTGGGCGAGATTTCCCGCAAAGCTCGCGACAAGAAGCTGGGCGCAGCCGAGATGAGTGGCGGCTGCTTCTCGATCAGCTCGTTGGGCGGTATCGGCGGCACAGGCTTCACGCCTATCGTCAATGCACCGGAAGTGGCGATCCTCGGGGTTTCCAAAGCGCAGACGAAACCGGTCTGGAACGGCAAGGATTTCGCGCCGAGACTGATGTTGCCGCTGTCGCTGTCCTATGACCATCGAGTGGTCGACGGTGCCGCCGCGGCGCGTTTCACTGCCTTCCTGGCGGCCCAGCTGGGCGACATCCGCCGCTTGCTGCTGTAAAGGAGAACGACGGATGAGTCAGTCAATCGAAGTCAAAGTCCCCGATATCGGGGGCAATCATGATGTGCCGGTCATCGAGGTACTGGTCGCTGCAGGTGATACCGTGGCCAAGGACCAGGGCCTGATCACGCTGGAGTCGGACAAGGCGACGATGGAAATCCCTTCCAGCGCTGCCGGAGTGATCAAGTCGCTGAGCGTGAAAGTCGGTGACAACGTCAATGCGGGCAGCGTGATCGCCGTGCTGGAGGTTGTCGAGGCCGCCGTGACTCCGCCTGTGGAGAAATCCGCGCCATCGACGCCTGCCCCGGCTCAGCCCCGGCCGGCTGCCCCGACGGCGGGGTCGAGCTCCGGTCGTCAGCCTGACCTGGAGTGTGCCCTGCTGGTACTCGGGTCCGGACCGGGTGGCTACAGCGCGGCTTTCCGCGCAGCCGACCTGGGCCTGGACACCATCCTGGTCGAGCGCTATGACAGCTTGGGCGGGGTCTGTCTGAATGTGGGCTGCATTCCCTCCAAGGCTCTGCTGCATGCGGCCGAGGTCATTGACGAAGCCGCGGCGATGGCGGCCCATGGGGTCAGCTTCGGCGCGCCGCAGATTGATCTGGACAAGCTGCGCGGCTTCAAGTCGGCCGTGGTCAAAAAGCTGACCGGAGGCCTGGCGGGCATGGCCAAGGCCCGCAAAGTGCGGACGGTCACCGGCGTCGGCCAGTTCGTCTCGCCGCACGAGCTTGAGGTCGAGGGCAAGGATGGCCGCAAGCTGATTCGTTTCGAGCAGGCCATCATCGCCGCCGGCAGCCAGTCGGTGAAACTGCCGGCCTTTCCCTGGGACGATCCGCGCATCATCGATTCCACCGGTGCGCTGGAACTGAAGGACGTTCCGGGCAAGCTGCTGGTCGTTGGCGGCGGCATCATCGGTCTGGAAATGGCGACGGTCTACAGTGCCCTGGGCAGTGAGGTGACCGTGGTGGAATTTGCCCCGCAGCTGATTCCCGCGGCCGATGCCGATCTGATCAAACCCTTGCAGCAGCGCCTCAAGAAGCAACTGAAGGGCATTCACCTGAAAACCAGGGTGGTCGAGGCCAAGGCCGGCAAGGATGGCATCGAGGTGGTTTTCGAAGGCGACAGCCTTCCGGCCGAGACGGTCTATGACCGGGTGCTGGTGGCGGTGGGACGAAGTCCCAACGGCAAGCTGATCGGTGCCGAACAGGCCGGCGTAGCCGTAAGTGATCGCGGTTTCATCGAGGTCGATACCCAGCAGCGCACCAATGTGCCGCATATCTTCGCCATCGGCGATATCGTCGGCCAGCCGATGCTGGCCCACAAGGCGACCCACGAGGCGCATGTCGCTGCCCAGGTGGCGGCGGGACAGAAGAGCCACTTCGACGCACGGGTGATTCCATCGGTGGCCTTTACCAATCCCGAGATCGCCTGGGTCGGCGTCACCGAACGGGAAGCGGCCGAAAAGGGGCTGAAAATCGGTGTCGGCAAGTTCCCATGGGCAGCCAGCGGCCGTGCCATCGGCATCGACCGTACCGAAGGCTTTACCAAGCTGTTGTTCGACGAGACGACTCATCGCGTCGTCGGTGCCGGCATTGTCGGCCCGCATGCCGGAGATCTGATCAGCGAGCTGGCACTGGCGATCGAGATGGGGGCCGAGGCAGCGGATATCGCCTTGACCGTACATCCGCATCCGACCCTGGGCGAGTCGGTGGGCATGGCGGCCGAGGTCTATGAGGGTACCATCACCGACCTGTATATCCCCAGGCGGAAGTGACCACGGGCCCGGACGGCTTCCGGGTCTGATCCGCTGTCATGAACGCCACGGACTTCCGTGGCGTTTCTATTCAGGGATGGCCGGATTTGTCTGGAGTCGCCACCCTACAGACCAGGCATCAAGGCCTGCGACAGGGTGGATCGAAGGGCATGGGAGCCCGTCTGGTCAGTTTGGCTGATCCGAGGTGTCGGCAGCGCTGGCGGCGATGTTGTCCGGAGTCCTGAAGTGCATCAGGCCGAAGAATTTTTTCAGCAATACCGGATCATAGTGGTGCTGCTGGCGTCTCATGATGTCGAGGATTTCAGCATGGCTGCGCGCCCGATGATACGAGCGTGCGCTGGCGATGGCGTCATAGCTGTCGGCGATGCTGATGATGCGGGCATAGAGAGGGATGTTTTCGCCGGCCAGTCCGTCGGGATAGCCACTGCCGTCATAGGCTTCATGGTGATGCCTGACAGCGTGGACGATCGGGCTGGCGGGATCCATGCCCATGGCGACCAGACGATGCTCACCCATGGCGGAGTGGGCTTGCATCTGCTGCCATTCATCGGCATCCAGACGAGCCGGTTTCAGCAGGATGGAATCGGGGATGTCGATCTTGCCCACGTCATGCATTTCGCCGGCCAGCTGCAGTTCGGCAAGCTGGTCAGCTGTCATCTCGTGGTGCTGTCCCAGCAGACGCGCGAGACGGCCTGTACGTCTGGAATGTTCGACAAGACCGGCTCCACGTACTGTCAGCAGACGATACATGGGAGCGGCGATGGTCGCCGGGTCGCCCATGACAGGCGTCAGCAAGGATGTGTCGTTTACCATTGCTCCAGGTAGCCACGAGGAACGATCGTGGCACAGGCTAAAATCTCATGGTACCTGAAGTCCGCGGATACCGGCCAGCAGATATGGTGGCCCGGGGAGCGTGCGGGGCGAGGCTCAGGTAGGCGGAACCCCTGCCGTTATGAGCTCTGCGCTAGATACTGTCGCGAACAGATCGCCTTGCCGCATATCGGGGTGTGGCGATTTGAAGCCTGTCAGCCCGATGCCTACCAGCCGATATCGTGTGTCGGCGGGCAGAGTGACACGGTTCATCAGCATCTTCGCCACTTCGATGATGTCGGCTGCCGAGCGTGGTGGCGAAGGCAGGGTCTGGCTGCGGCTCAGATTGATGAAGTCATGGGTCTTCAGTTTCAGCACGATGGTGTGCGGGTGGGACATGGCTTGCCTGACGGCAGTGCTCCAGGCCCGTTCAGCCAGTTGCCGGACGGGAGTATCCAGCTGGTCCAGCCGCCGGTCATCAGGAAAGGTGTCTTCGGTGGAGATCTGTTTGCGGACCCGGTGGGGCATGACGGCCGATTCATCAATGCCCATCGACAGCTGATGCAGGCGCAGCCCCCAGCGGCCGAAGCTTCGCTCGAGCTGATCGACGGTCCGTTCCCGCAACTGATCGACGCGCTGGATGCCCAGGTCCCGCAGTCGTGATTCCATTACCTTGCCCACGCCCGGCAACTTGCCTACCGGCAGTCCGGACAGAAATTCCAAGACCCGAGAAGGACGGATCACATACAAGCCATCAGGCTTGTTCCAGTCGGAAGCGATCTTGGCCAGGAACTTGTTGGGTGCCACCCCGGCAGAGGCGGTGAGACCGGTTTCCTCATGGATGGCGGCACGGATCATCCGGGCCACCTGAGTGGCCGAGGGCAGGGCCAGCGTATTGGTTGTCACATCCAGATAGGCCTCATCCAGAGACAGCGGCTCCACCAGATCGGTATGCCGGTTGAAGATTTCCTGTACCTGGCCGGAAACCCGCTTGTAGCGGGCGAAGTCCGGTGGCACGAAAACCGCCGTCGGGCACAGTCGTTCGGCCCGCATCGCGGGCATGGCCGAGTGGATACCGAAGCGCCGCGCCTCATAGCTGGCCGCACAGACCACCGAGCGAGGCCCCTTCCAGGCAACCACGACGGGTCTGCCGCGAAGCGATGGATTGTCGCGTTGCTCCACCGACGCGTAAAAAGCGTCCATATCGATGTGTAGCACCTTGCGCATCATGGTTTCTGGGTTGACAGCAACGTGGATTGAGGCGGTGACGGACAGTGTAGTACGAGCACCGACCCAGGGGATGGCAGGGCGGCTCTTTCGAGGACGGAACGCCCTCGAAAGAGAGCTCAGGCTGATGGCGGATGACTGCTTGCAGCTAGCCTGTCCGGTTACCGGGCACGCACCACGGCCCGGGCGACAGTCACGCGTGTGCTGCGGCAGAGGGGGGCGGTGTCCGCTGCGTTCGGTGATGCGGCTTCGGGAGGAACCGACGGAATTTTGCGCCATAGGGTATGCTTGATCGCAGGACGGCATTGTTTGCCGTCCTTGAGTGAGGTCTGCCGCATGATTGGAGGCTGGCCCGCAACACGCGCGTTTTCAAGGTTTCCATGTGTGTTGTCGGCCGGTCACGACCTGAGGCGGTGGGCAACTTCAATGTCCGGCTGCACAGGGATGGCACGCGATCCGAGTCTTGCGATCCGTTTCATTGCGCCGGCATGGTTTACCTACAGGAGGCGTCTATCTGATGAAGGACATCCGAACCCCGATGGCAGCGAAGTCTGCCGGGGCACTTGAACGATTGAACCGTCGCCGTCTGGACTTGATCCCCGCGACGGTCAAACGCCCCGGGTTCAACCCCGCCGAGCTGACTTGCGGGATATTGCATTTCGGTTGCGGTGCTTTCCATCGCGGCCATCAGGCCGTGGTGACGCAGCGGGCCATCGAGCTGGAAGGGGCACAGGGACTGCGCTGGGGCATCGCATCGGCCAGCATGCACAGACCGACCACGCCCGAACTGCTGCGCCCTCAAGGGGGGCTCTACACGGTCATGGAGCGCGATGCGGATGGTACCCGCAGCGAGGTCATCGGCTCGCTTGGCGAAATCATCCATGCTCCCGGTGATCCATTGGGACTTCCCGAACGGATGGCCAACCCAGCCATTCGACTGGTGACTTTGACGGTCACCGCCAACGGCTACACGCTGGAACCGTCCAGCGATCGGCTGAATGTCGATCACCCGCATGTGGTCCATGATCTTGAGTCTTCCAGACGTCCAAAAAGTGCCGTGGGTAATCTGGCAAGAGGGCTTGATCTGATCCGGCGTCGAGGCGGTGTTCCGCCGGTCATCATCAGCTGCGACAATGTTTCGAGCAATGGCCAGACCCTGCGCCAGGCCGTCATCGACTTTGCGGCCTTGCGCGACGACAAGCTGGCCGCATGGATCGGCGAGCATGTGCAGTTTCCTTCGACCATGGTTGACCGCATCGTGCCCGCCACGCGCCCGGCCGATATCGCCGAGGCGGCCGGACTGCTGGGTCTCAGTGATCTGGCACCGATTTCGGCCGAACCCTTTCTGGCCTGGGTCATCGAGAACTTCGAGGGTGAACGGCCGCGCTGGGATCATGCCGGCGCGCGTTTCGTCAGCAAGGTGGAGCCTTTCGAGCTGGCCAAGCTGAGGCTGCTGAACGGTACGCATATGCTGCTGGCCTATGCCGGCGCCGTGGCCGGATATGGAACCATCGCGGCGGCCTCGCGCGACGAGCGTCTGGGAGCGCTGGCCCGCCGCTTCATGCTTGATGAACAGAGCATCGGTCTGGAACTGTCTTCGGCGGAGCTGGTCAGTGACGTCGATCGGTTGATGGCTCGCTTGCGCAATCCGGCGATTCGCCACGAGGTCAGCCGCATCGGTCGCAATGGATCGATCAAGCTGGCGACCCGGATCATGACGCCGCTGCGGGAGAATGTGCAGGCGGGACGCACGGTGGATATCGCCCTGCTTGCCATTGCCTGCTGGATCAGCTGGCAGGCACCGGATGCGGAGGTGCGCTACGGCATCAAGCCGCAGGATCCCCATCTGTCCAGGTTGCAGGCATTGCATGTGGCATGCCAGGGCCGGCCCGAGGTACTGGCCCGTCGTTTCACCGCCCAGGAAGACATTTTCGGCCCGCCGCTTGAACCTTTGCAGCTCGATCGGCTGGCCTTGATGCTGGGCCGGCTGCAGGCCGGCGCCATCCACGAACTGATGGCCGACATGCTGGCCGATTGAGCCCGGCCGCCGGCAGGTTCCGGCAGGCCGATGGCTTGCCGGAACCTGATCATCCGGCTCAGGCCTCGATGTGCTCGTCCAGAAAGGCGATCACTCGATGCAGGTCGTCGACGATGTGCAAGGCCTTCTCATGCATTTCCTCGATGGGCTCCAGCAGATCAGGCACCATGATCACCCGGATCGCCGCCGCATGCGCGGCGCGTACGCCATTGTAGGAGTCTTCCAGCGCCAGGCAATCGGCGGGTGTCACGCCAAGCTTGGCGGCCGCGGTCAGATAGGGCTCGGGGTCGGGCTTGCCTCGGCTCACGTCGTCACGAGTGACGATATGGTCGAAACGCTGCAGCAAGCCGACCAGGGCCAGATGGTGGTCGGTCCGCACCCGGCTGGACGAGGTGGCGATCGCGCGTGGAATCCGGTGCCTGTCCAGATAATCCAGCAGTTCGATCACGCCGGCCTTCAGTCCGAGTTTGCCGCTGTCCACCAGTTCCCGCAGATGCACTTCGTGCACTTCGAAAAACTGCTGCAGTGGAAAGTCCCGGCCATAGGTGGAAAACACCATTTCCCGGCAGACGTCAGCCGGAATGCCGATCATGCGACGGCAGAAACTGTAGGGGATGTCGTAGCCCAGGGCCTGGCCGGCGGAGACCAGCGAGTCCATGGCCAGGGTCTCGGAGTCGAGCAACAGGCCATCCATATCGAAGATCACGGCACGTACAGGTGCTTCGACATGGGGGGATAGGTGGGTGGCAGTCATGCGAATCCTTCAATCATGATGGGCCGCGCCATGGAAGATGCAGAACCTTGAGTGGATCGAATCCAGGCCGGAGAGCGGCGTGGCGACACGGCGCGGCGTTGCGTCGGGGGTCTCCGGTCAGCTGCAGATCGTGCTGCATCAGGCCCTCAAGGGCATGGCATCACGGTAGCCGATCCGATCCGGCACTGTCCAGCTGCTGCCCGAGGCGCGGATTGTTTCGATGCCGGCGATGATGGCCGGAAGGCGGGTACTGGTTCCCGATCATCAGCCATGGCAAGGTGCGCCGATGAAATCAGCCATTCAACCAGAGTATCTGCGTCGCCTCGGAACGTGGGATGCGGTAATGATCGTGATCGGCGGCGTGATCGGCTCCGGAATTTTCCGGACCCCCGCCTCGGTAGCCAAACTGACAGGGTCGGGACTGGAGCAGCTGCTGCTCTGGCTGATCGGCGGCCTGCTGACTCTGACCGGCGTACTGTGCTACGCCGAACTGGGGGCCAGAAGGCCGCAGGTGGGAGGTACCTATATCTATCTTCGCGAGGCCTTTGGCCGGTTGCCGGCCTTTCTGTTCGGCTGGACCATGGCCTTGATCAACTACCCTGGCAGCGTAGCGGCGGTGGCCACCACCTTTGCCGATTATTTCTGCAGTGCCGCCGGGCTGCCGCATCACTGGTCGCGGCCGGTAGCCATTGGTGCCATTGGCTTCCTGGTCGGCATCAATCTGGGCGGGATCCGCTCGGGGGCCTGGGTCCAGAATCTGTTCACCGTGCTGAAGCTGGCAGCGGTAAGTCTGGTAGTGGTGGCTGGCTTGATTCTGGCTGGCGGCGACTGGGGGCTGGTTCTGGCGACGGATCCTGTCCATCCTGCCGGCTCGGCGGCTCTGATTGGCGCGTTGCTGCCGGTGCTGTTCGCCTATGGCGGCTTTCATTACCTCAACGATCTGGCCGGCGAGGTGAAAGCGCCGCAGCAGACCTTGCCGCGTGCGCTGATGATCGGCATGGGGACGGTGGTGGTCTGCTATCTGCTGGTGAATCTGGCTTACCTGACCGGGCTGGGCCATGCCGGTCTGGCGTCCAGTACCGCGCCGGCAGCGGATACCTTGCGCCGGCTGCTGGGACCTCAGGGCGGCAGCTGGATAGCCTGGGGGATCGCCTGCTCGACCTTCGGCTATTGCAATATCGCCATTGCCGGAGGCGCACGGGTGATCCAGACGATGAGTGCCGATGGCGTGTTCTTCAGGGCGGCCGGCCAGCTTGCCGGGCATGCCCGTGTGCCTCGCATCGCCTTGCTGGCACTGGGGCTGTGGGCCATCGTGCTGACCTTGAGCGGCAGTTTCGAGCGGCTGCTCGATTACACCACGGTCGGTGAATGGCTGGCTCATGCGTTCGGCATCGCCACCTTGTTCTGGTACCGCCGCCACTTCAGGGATCAACCGTCGCCATACCGGGTGCCGGGCTATCCCTGGCTGCCCCTGCTGTTTGTCAGCGTGGTGCTGGGCGTGATTGTGGCCACGGCTCTGCATTCGCCGGCAGATGCAGGCATGAGCCTGCTGATCATTGCCTTGGGGGTCCCGGTTTATTATCTGTGGTTGCGTCGTGCTGGCGAAAGGAGCTGATGAGATGACGAGGTTTTTCAGGCAGTCGGCCGCAGATCATGCAGGCCCTCGTCATCGTCGATGGTTGCCGGCGCTGCTGCTGGCCTTGTGCCTGCCGGTATCGGCGGCACCGATGTCGACAGCGAAGCAGGGCTTCGAGTTGATCGCGCTGGGCGTGGCCGGTGGGCTGACCGATGGCGACCTCAGCGCCTGGCTGCTGCGTGCACCGGGCGATCGACATTATCTGGGCCTGGATGCCGGCACGGTATTGCCCGGGATTGCCGCCGGGCTGAAACAGCACGCGTTTGATGATTTTCCATGGCCGGCGACCCGGGGCTGGACCCGTCAGGGCCTGCTGTTCAGGGAAGGCATCAGTGGGTGGTTTATCAGCCATCCGCATCTGGATCATGTGGCCGGACTGGTGATTGCTTCCACTGATGACCTTGCCAAGCCGATCTATGGCCTGCCGGTGACCCTGGATGCCTTGAGCCGCCATTACTTCAACTGGTCGGCCTGGCCGAACTTTGCCGATCGCGGTACGCCGCCGGCACTCGCGCGCTACCGTTTTCAGCCGCACCTGCCCGGCACCACGTTTGCCGTGGCCGGCAGCGAGCTGCAGGGGCAGATTTTCGAGCTGCAGCATGACCGGATGCGATCATCGATGCTGTTGCTGCGCCGAGGACCGGCTGCCTTTGCCTATTTTGGGGACACCGGTCCCGATCAGCCGCAGGCCAGCCAGTGTCTGGCGCGGATTTGGGCCGCCCTGGCGCCCCTGGTGCGGGAGCGGCGGCTGACCGGCATGGTGATCGAAGTCTCCTATCCCGATGGCGTGGATGACCAGCATCTCTACGGCCATCTGACACCTCGCTGGCTGCTGAGCGAGTTGCACCGGCTGGCGGGGGAGGTCGGTGGTCCGCGGCCGCTGGCGGGTCTGACCGTGGTGATCGGTCATATCAAGCCGGATCTGCGCCTGGACCACGATACGCGGCGTCTGATCCGGGACGAGCTGCGGCAGGGCAATGATCTGGGCGTGAACTTCGTGCTGCCCCGGCAGGGGCAGCGCGTGTGGCTGCCTCTGCCGGATCAGAAGCTGTAGCCCAGGCGTCTCATCAGCGGCGCCAGTTCCTCGATCACCGGCTCGAACAGCTCGCGGCAAGCTTGCCAGCGACCGATGCCGCGCTGGTAGATGCCTTCCGTCACCTGGGCATAGCTCGGGGTGCTGATAAAGCCTTTGCGCTGCGCATGGTCGGCGAAATCGGCCAGTGGCGAGGCATCGCTCATCTGCAGAAAATCGGCCAGGGCCTGGCATTGGCCCGGAAAATCGCGGATCACGGTTTCATAGCGCCAGTTCATGACCCGTGGAGTGAATACCGCCAGCTGATCGTGCCATTGCTCAAATGCCTGCCGGTACGCGTTTGCCAGACGCCGGATGTCCGAACACATCAGCATGAAGGCCGGTGAACGGAAGCTCTGCAGATAGCAGCTCAGCAAGACATCCAGCGGATGGCGCAGGCAGAGGACGATACGGGCATCAGGGAACAGCCGCATGATCATAGGCAGGGCCAGCATGTTCAGCGGATTCTTGTCCACCAGTCGCTGCCTGCTCCCGAGTCGGGCGCAACCACCGACCAGCGACCAGTAGACGGCCCGCAGTTGCTGGATATCTTCCGCCGTCATATCTCCCAGTGCCTCGGGATAGGGTTGGCCCACGGCGGTCATCCGGACGCTCAGCTCATGGATGAAGGGTTGCTCGTCCATGGACTGGTAGTCGGGATGGGCATCCAGCATCTGTTCCAGCAAGGTGGTACCCGAGCGCGGAAAGCCGACGATGAAGACCGGGCTGGCCTGTACGGCAGGAGGGGCGGGGCGCCATTGGCGAAAATCTTCGCTGGCGGTCCGGTCATGGGCCAGCAGCAAGGGAGAGGCGCCGGGTTGCAGCAGGTCGGGTACCAGCGCGGCAGCCAATTCCGCCTGGGCGACGTGGGCCTGCCTGGCCTCGACCAGTGCTTCCCTGGTCTGCCCCAGACGATCAAGGGCACGTGCCAGACCGAACCGGATCGAGGCGAGCGCGGCAGGGTCCTGTTCGAGTCCGGCCGCCTTCCGGTAATGAAGGATGGCGCCCGGCCAGTCCTGGTCGCGCACGGCCATGGCGGCTTCCAGCTGGGCCAGCTCGAGTTCCAGTGCCGATGTGAATGGCTGGATGCTCATCTCGTGGATGCTGCGGATCTGCTGCAGATGATGGCGGGCCGGCGTCATGGCATTGCCACGTTCGAGCAGCGCCGCGCGCTGGATCAGCAGTCGAAGCCAGTTCGACCCGTGAGCATCGGGCTCCTGCTGCATGGCCTTGTCCAGAGTGGCAAGCGCTGCCGTCTGGCGGCCCTGGGCGCCCAGCATCGAGGCCAGCAGCAGGGCCGGCTCCACGGCCAATGGCGGCCATGCTTCGGCATCGCCCAGCAGACGGGTTTGCTGGGCGGTATCTCCGCTCAAGTGGCAGGCATGGGCGGCCTGCAGCCGGACTTCGATATCGCCTTGTGCGGCATCGCTGGCCAGCAGCAGATGCTTGCGGGCGTCCAGCAGTCGCCGTTGCTGCAGATACAGCAGGCCAAGATTGTAGTGCAGCTCCCAGTCATCGGGCAGCAGTTGCAGGGCACGTATGAAAGCCTCCTCTGCGCCACTGTCATCGCCTGTCTGGCGAGCCACCACACCCAGGTTGTTCCAGTGGCTGGCACGACCGGGCCAGCGCAAGACCAGCTGGCGGAAACTGGTCTTGGCCTCGTCCAGCCTGCCCAGACTTTGCTGGGCCACGGCCAGAAGCCACTCCGAGCGCTCGCTGGCCAGACCCTTTTGCCGTGCATGGCTACCCAGCTCGATCACGGTACTCATGGCCCGGGCCTCGTAGGCCTGGAACATGTCGGCAATCAGTCGTTCCCGGATTTCGGATAAAGCATCCATCATGGTGCACTTGCTCGTCGATGAAACGGAAAGACCGGGGCAAGCCATGGCTGCCCCGGTCTTGTGATGCCGACCTCGGTCTTTACAGGAACTTCATCGTGGCACGGGCCCAGAAATAGCGGCCCAAGGTGTCATAGGTCGAGGTGTCGACGTTGTAGTCGGCACTGTTCTGATATACCAGTGGCGGTATCTTGTTGCTCAGATTGTCGATGCCGATATCGAAGCGGGTATGGATGGGTTTGACCTCGTAGCCCAGTTGAATCGAGTTGTACAGAATCGAGGCCAGCGGCGCACTGGCACCGGTGACGGAGTCGGCATCGAGATTGGTGGCATGGTTGATGTAGCGGCTCTGCCACTGGGCGCTCCAGTTGCCGCGGGTCCAGTTCAAGGTCAGGCTGGAGCGCCAGCGGGCGATATTGCCGAACTGCTGGGTGTAGGTCCCGGCATAGTTGACGGTGCCCGAGCCAGCCATGCCGGGAGTGGCATCGTTCTTGTAGCTGGCGGTATAGGTGGCGTTGAGCGAGGCGGTGAAATTGCCCGGGTTGAAGCCCCCCAGATTGAAATGCGGAATCCGGTAGTTCATTGCGTAGTCGATACCTGAAGTATCGAGGTTGCCCAGATTCACCACCGGGGTATTGATGTAGTAGATGTTGCCGGCCTGTTTGCTGCTGGCATCGTAGCGGTGGATATAGCTGCAGTAGGGGCTGCTTTCGTTGCTGAAACAGGAGTTGGCGACCGTCTGGGCGGTGATCGCGGTCAGCAGGTTGCTCAGATAGATATGCCAGAAATCCACTGAGGCCGACATGCCGGGCAGCCAGCTGGGATCGTAGACCAGGCCCAGATCGATGGACTTGCCATGCTCGGGTTTCAGATCACCTCCCACCGCCTTGGAGCCGGAATAGAAGGCGCCGACCTGGATATTGGGATTGCCGCTCCAGCCGGCCGGCACGCCGGCACAGGCCTTGGGGTGCGCGGCGACCTGGCTGGCGCTCAGTCCGACGCAGGGATCGTTGAGATTGGGGCCGGCGATGGTCTGGCCGTCATAGAGCTCATCCAGGTTCGGGGCGCGGAATACCTGCGAGATCGTGCCTCGCGCCAGCAGGTCCGGTATCGGTCGCCATTCCAGGGCGATCTTCTTGTTGGTGGTGGTGCCGGTCGTGCTGTATTGGGAGCTGCGTACGCCGATGTCGAGATTCAGCGCGTAGGCGCCGGGGATCTCGGACAGCAGCGGTATCAGGCTTTCGACATAGAGTTCCTTGACATTGAAACTGCCGCGACCGGGCGATCCGCAGGCTTCCTGCAGGACCGAGCAGGTGCTTGTCGCGGTATTGAGGATGGCATCCCGACTGACGTTGTAGACCATGGATTGCTGGCGATACAGGGCGCCGGCTGACAGCTGGATGGCTCCGGCCGGCAGATCCCACAGCTCGCCGGTGCTGTCGAACTGGACCTGCTTCATATCCTGCACCAGCTTGTAGACCGGGGTATCCAGACCTGCGCGCAAGGCCGCGGCCACCGAAGGGTTGGCCTGGTCGAAGATATTCACGCCGCTGTCGATGGCTTGCTGGAACTTGTCGATATTGACTTCGTTGTAATTGTGCTGGGTACGGTTGGAATAGCCGTAGTCGACCATCGCGTCCCAGGTCCAGCTGCTGTCGCCATAGGCTCCTCGAAAACCGGTGTTCAGCTGCAGATTGTCAGTACTGAAAGTATGCAGGCGCGAGCCCAGACCGGTCAGTCGCGTATTGAGACCGTAGCCGGAATTGGCATCCCCGGCCACGGCGCCGGAGCTGAAGGTCTGACCGAAGGGATTGGACGGATTGTCGGCAGCGAGTGTCCAGCCGTCTCCGACGCCGGTCGGTGCCGGCGCATCCTGCCCGCTGGAAGAGGTATGCGTGTAGAACACGTCGCCGAAGAAGCTCAGCTTGTCGGTGATCTTGTAGTTGCCCAGCAGGAAGCTGCCGAGGCGCTCCTGCGAGGTCTGGATGTAGTTGTAGGCGTTGTAGTTGTAGACATCCGACGAAGTGCGGCAGCGGTAGTCATCCAGGCTGCTGCCGTCGCCGGATGCCAAGGTAAGCAAACCGACGCCGGACGAGTTGACGGAACATCCGTAGCGACCGGCCAGTGCGGCGCCGACCTGGATACGCCCGGTGGGAATGGTGCTGGAACCTTGAGGGGTCGGCACGCCATCGGACAGATAAAGCTGCTGCCGGGAATAACCGCGGGCACTGGCCAGCACCGGATCGTACTTGTTGTAGTTCAGGCCAAAGACGATGCTGCCCTTGTCGCCGCTGTTGCCGGCGGTCAGGCTGAAGCCCCTCCGGTTGCCGTCATTGTGGCCCGAGACACCGCCATTGGCACTGATTTCGGCGCCCTTGTAGTCCTTTTTCAGGATGAAATTGACGACCCCGCCGATGGCGTCGGATCCATAGACGGTGGAAGCGCCTTCGGCCAGCACGTCGACCCGCTGGATCATGTTCTCAGGGATCATGTTCAGATCGGCATTGGCCATCCGCTGGCCGTCGATCAGCACCAGGGTTCGGCTGGTACCCAAACCGCGCAGGGAGATGCGTGCGGCGCCATCGCCACCTTCCAGGGTCGGGCTGGCACCGCCGCCGCCATTGCTGTTGTTGGAGGTGTTGGCGGCATTGCCGGATACGCTGGAGAGTTGTTGCAAGACCTGCCCCAGCGTGGGTTTGCCAGTATTGGCAATCGCGCCGGCATCCAGGCTGACTACCGGGCTGGCCGTTTCGGTGTCCACACGTCTGATCAGCGATCCGGTAACCTGTACCGCCTGCATCGACTTGGCTTCGTTCTTTTGGGCCTTGGCCGGTTTTGCCGGCGCCTTGGCCGCTGCCGGCTCGCTCCCGGCCGGAACCTGCTGCGCCAGGACAAGGCTGCTGGCGGCCATTGCGCCCAGCGACAAGGTAATGCGTACGGCTGTCGTCAGACGCTGATTCTGCATCTTCATGGATTTTCCCCTTGGAAGTGCCGTGGACACGGCGCTTCGTTTCCCCTGATTTCATGTGTCTCCCCCCCCGGGTTGATCACATGCCCCGCTTCAAATGTTTCAGAATTGCAGCGTGAAGTAAATACGGATCAACGCATCTTCATGCGACCGGACTGTGCGCGGCAGGCCGATCGGGGATGGGGAAGGCGGGGCGCTCGCGGTCCGGGTCGGATCGCCATAGGCGGAGAAGGCTGGACTGGGTGCCAAATATGGTTGCTTTGCGTCCAGGTGACCTGATCGAGTCTGAACACCAGAGCTTCCAAGCTGAACGATCGATGCTGTCAATTAACGCGATTCAAACAATTCACTGGATTTAGTAAACCCGTAAGTTCATCATATGCGGCACGTTAAGTGATGCCGCCATGTTCAAGTCTCTTTCCCAGTCCACCCAGCGCCTCAGCGCCACCTTCAACAACCACTACCTGGTGACCCAGAGCGTGTTCGCCAGCGGCGCCATGCTGATCGCGGCGCCTCTGATCAAGTTGGCCGGTGATTATCTGCACCATCATCACCGTCATGATCCCGGCCCGCCATCGACGCCGCATCATTGATGCCGGGTGGCCGCCGGCGGCGCGTTTTCGATGCCTGCCCTGGTCTGAGCCCAGGAGCGTCAGGACGTTTCGGAGTGTGAACCCAAGTGGATCACCAGTACGCCGGCGATGATCAGACTCATGCCGATCAGCGCGGCGAGGTCGGGTTTCTGCCGGAATACCAGCAGGCCGATCACGGCCAGCAGGATGGTGCCTGCGCCTGACCAGATGGCATAGGCCACTCCGATCGGAATGGTCTTCAGGGCAAGGCTGAGGCAATAGAAGGTCAGCGCGTAGGCCAGCACCGCTCCCAGACTGGGCCAGGGCTGGGTGAAGCCCTGGCATGCCTTGAGGCAGCTGGTGCCGATGACCTCGGCGGCAATGGCGATGGCCAGTGCCAGCCAGGCGGGCAAGACCACGTTCAATCCAGCCGGATGCCGGTGAGCTTCAGCAGGGCCTCGGCATATTTGGCCGAGGTGCCGGCGATGATTTCGGCAGGCACATGGGGGCCCGGAGCCGTCTTGTTCCAGTCCAGCGTTTCCAGATAGTCGCGGACGAACTGCTTGTCGTAGCTTGGCGGGCTGATGCCGACCCGGTATTCGTCCTGTGGCCAGAATCGCGAGGAGTCCGGCGTCAGCATCTCGTCCATGATGTAGAGCTTGCCATCGGCATCGGTGCCGAATTCGAACTTGGTGTCGGCGATGATGATGCCGCGCTCGGCGGCGTAGCGGGCGGCCCAGGCATAGATGGCCAGCGACGCGGCCCGCACCTGTTCGGCCAGATCCGGACCCACCGCGGCGACCACGGCATCGAAGCTTACGTTCTCGTCGTGGTCGCCGACGGCGGCCTTGCTCGATGGCGTGAAGATCGGTTCCGGCAGCTGTTCGGCCTGGCGCAGGCCGGCTGGCAGTTGCAGACCGCACAGCGTGCCGGTGGCCTGATAGTCCTTCCAGCCGCTTCCGATCAGATGACCGCGTACGATGGCTTCCACCGGAATCGGCTTCAGGCGACGGGCCACCACGCTGCGACGGCGGTACAGGATGGCATCCACCGTCGAGGGCAGCACCTCGTCCAGCGGCACGTCCAGCAGATGATTGGGGAGGATATGGGCCGTCTTGGCGAACCAGAAATTCGACATCTGGGTCAGCATTTCACCCTTGCCGGGGATCGGATCGGGCAGGATCACGTCAAAAGCCGAGAGGCGGTCGGTGGCGACCATCAGCAGCCGGTCGGCGTCCAGGGCATAGACATCACGAACTTTTCCGCTGTGCAGCAGATCAAGTCCGGGCAGGTCCGAATGGGAAAGAGTGGTCGGCACAGCAGGCTCCGGCAGGGCGTACAATCGCTGATTATAGGCCTTGGCCGTCCCGGATGGACATGCCGCCGCCGGCACGGTGCCAGCCCCGCTGCGGGAGCTGGCACCCTTTCCGAGGCCGGGGGCGTCATCCGCTTCGCGTTTCGTCTGGCGCATGCTTGTCGTCCTCCCGTCGCGGGATGACGGGGCGTGCGGCGGCACGAAGCCGGAGGCGGCGACAGGAACGCGTCGCCGGCTGCGCCATGAGGTGTCCGCGCAGGCTAGAATCATCCCCTTTTAGACCCCATAGTTGGTGCGATGCGATCCAGGATCCTTATCGTCGGACTTTTTCTCTGGTCCGCCCAGATCATGGCCCAGAATGATGCCGGACCCAGGCCGGCGCGGCTGGGGCTGTGCGCGGCCTGTCACGGTGAAGCCGGCATGGGGCAGGCGGCTGGTGCGCCGAATCTGGCCGGCCAGCGCGAAGATTATCTGCGGCTGGCCTTGCGTGAATACCGTGACGGGCGCAGGGCGATTCCGCTGATGCGTGCCGCGATCGGGCCGATCAGCGAGGCGGAACTGGATCAGCTGGCCCACTGGTACAGCCAGCAGACGCCGGCAACGGCCAAGGACAAACCATGAAATACGGAATGACCTTGCTCTTTGCCCTGGTCGGCATGTTGCTGGCCCATGGTCCCCAGGGCGCGGTGATCGGCGCCTTGATCGGCCTGCTTTTCGATTCCAGCCGTCAGCAGCGCCAGCGCCGCCGCCCGACGCCACCAGGGGATGGGTTCGTGGTTCCGCTGTTCACGCTGGTCGGGGCCATCGCCAAGGTGGATGGGCGGGTTTCCGAAGCTGAAATCGCCATCGCCGAACGCATGATGGGGCGCTTCGGGCTGGATCCCGAGCAGCGCCGGCTGGCGATCGGCGCGTTCAACCAGGGCAAGCAGCCTGAATTCAATGTGCTGCCGGCCATCCAGTCCCTGCAGCAGTGGGTGGGAGGGCGCCGTGATCATGCCTTTACCGTGATGGACATGGTCATTGACACGGTGCTGGCCGAAGGCTCGCCCTCGGCGGGCAAGATGCATATCCTGCGTCAGCTGACCCAGGCTCTGAGGATCAGCGAGATGGAGTTGATGGCCTTGCTGGCCATGAAGGGCTATGTCTGGAATACCGGTCAGAGTCAGGGCAGTCGGCCCGGAGCCGGTGCGGGCGGGCAGTACGCGCCGCCGCGACGCAACACTTCGGGGCCTGACCCCTACGCGGTGCTTGGCGTGGACCGGGCAGCGGACGATCGTGCCATCAAGCGGGCGTATCGCAAACTCATTTCCGAGCATCACCCGGACCGGCTCGGTGATCTGCCGGCGGACCTGCGCCGGCGGGCCGAGGCACGGGCCAGTGAAATCAATGCCGCCTACGAGCGGATCAAGTCCTCCCGCGGCTTCAAGTAGCCGCGCCCCCGACGCCACCTTCTTCCACAGCCTTCGGAGGCCAGTCCCATGAGCAAGCAAGCTGCGGTCATCGCACCCTCGATCCTGTCCGCCGACTTTGCCCGGCTGGGCGAGGATACCGCCCGGGTACTGGCCGCCGGCGGCGACTGGGTGCATTTCGATGTGATGGACAACCACTATGTCCCCAATCTCAGCATCGGCCCGATGGTGCTCTCTTCACTGCGTGATTACGGCATCACCGCGCCGATCGACGTGCATCTGATGATCAAGCCGGTGGATGAACTGGTGCCTGCCTTTGCCAAGGCGGGGGCAAGCCGCATCAGCTTTCACCCCGAGGCCAGCGAGCATATCGACCGCACGATCGGTCTGATCCACGAGCTGGGTTGCAAGGTCGGTCTGGTGTTCAATCCGGCGACGCCCTTGAGTTATCTGGATTACGTGATGGACAAGCTGGACCTGATCCTGCTGATGTCGGTCAATCCGGGCTTTGGCGGCCAGAAATTCATTCCCGGGACCTTGCGCAAGATCCGCGAGGTTCGCCAGCGCATCGATGCCTCGGGTCGCGAGATCCGGCTGGAGGTGGACGGCGGTGTCACGGCCGACAATATCGGCGCCATCGCGGCCGCCGGTGCCGATACCTTCGTGGCCGGTTCGGCGATTTTCAATACGCAGGACTATGCCGAGGTGATCAGCCGCATGCGCAAGGCCATCGGCTGAACGCAGGGTCGGCAAGGGGCTCGCTCCGCCATGCCGACAGGGCAGGCGGGATCAGTTTCCGCCTGATCGGGCCTTGATCTGCTGCAGCGGACCGACCTCGACATGGCCGTTCCAGCCATCGAACAGTTCACCGGCACTGTGGTCGATGGCCTGGACGACCTGCTCCACCGGCGGGCAGTGACTGGCCATGGCGCTGCTGGCGCCTTCGCTGCGATTGGAAAGCTGGGACATCGGCACCATGCCGGCCATGCAGTAGGAGCCGGCGTTCGCCTCGGTCTGGCGAAGTTTCTGCATGCCCATACGATAGCGTTCCTCGGCGCGAGGAGCGGCCTTGGCATCCCCGTAGGTTGGCTGCAGCTGGGCCAGAATAGCCTGGGCCGCAGCCCAGTCGGCGGCGCTGGCCTTGGCCCTGGCGGCGGCCAGCGCCGTGCTGAAGCGGGGCTGGCCGCGCTCCGCCGCCAAGGCCAGCCAGGCCAGCCCCAGCGGGCGATTGACGGCTTGCTGGTCGCCATTGAAGGCCATCAGCCCCAGCATGAACTGGGCCGGCTTGCTGGCCCAGCCGGCGGCCGTGGTGAAGAACCGCCGCGATTGGCCGTAGTTCTTTTCGCCATAGCTCTGACCCGCCAGGCAATAGTAATAATCGCCGGGCACAAAGGATTCCTCACCGATCACGCAGGTGCTTTCGGCCAGTGAGCGGTCGGTGACCGGTGGCCGGGGTCCGGCCGCGGAGGCATGGTCGGTGGCCAGGCTCAGCCCGGGGCTCAGCAGCAACAGACCGGCGCAGAGCAGGTAATGCATGGGACGGGACATGGAAGGCATTCCGGGCAGAAAGATGGCCCGATCATAGACTTGTGGCGATGGCACTCGCCAGTCTCTCAAAAGAAAGCCCTGACGTGACCGATGAGGCATCGGCTGCATCAGGGCAAACGTCCTTGATGGACGCGCGAGGAGACTTGCATCACGGTCGCCTGACTGGAGCGCCCGTGCAAAGACGGGAAGGGCGCCCGACCCTTCGTCGTCCAGCCCATCCGGTCAGCTGTCACTGATCCGGTGTCAGTCCTTGACTGGGACCTTTCGGCAGCGGAGGAGTTCCTGGGCGGCGGCTGGTGGATGGCCGCCGTTCAGGACGTCGTCGATGGCCGGCGGCTGGCCGGAAACGGGCCATTTGCAGGCATCCGACGATGGAGGCTTGCATCCGGCCCGCGCTGCCGCCACCCTGCCCACTTCTGTTTGCAAGGATCTCAAAGCATGGGACGCGTGGTCGCCATTGTGGAAGACGAGCCCCTGATCCGGGCCAATTATGTCGAGGCCCTGAATCGCTTCGGTTATGACGCCCGCGGTTATGGCAGTCGTCGTGAAGCGATGCAGGCCTTCGACAGCCGGCTGCCCGAGCTGGTCATCATCGATATCGGCCTGGGCGACGAGCCTGAGGGCGGATTTGAATTGTGCCGGGCCTTGCGGGCGCGCTCGGCGACGCTGCCACTGATCTTTCTGACGGCAAGGGATTCCGACTTCGATGTGATCTCCGGCCTCCGGCTGGGCGCGGATGACTATCTCAGCAAGGATACCAGTCTGCATCAACTGGCTGCCCGGATGGCGGCGCTGTTCCGGCGCCTGGAATCGCTGGGGGCTCCGAGCATGGCCGAGCATCTGGTCAGTCATGGTCCGCTGAAGCTGGATCTGGCCCGGCTGCAGGCTCAATGGCAAGGGCAGGAAATTCCCCTGACGGTGACCGAGTTCTGGATGGTCCATACCCTGGCCCGGGTACCCGGGCACGTCAAAAGCCGTGATCAGCTGATGCGCGATGCCGAGCTGGTGGTGGACGATGCCACCATCACCTCCCATATCAAGCGGATCCGCAAGAAATTTCTGGCCAGTGATCCGGGTTTCAACGCCATTGACACCGTGCACGGTGCGGGCTATCGCTGGAGCTGATCGTGCCGGCACGGCGGTAATTCATGAGTCTGCGTCGAAAATTGCTGTGGCTGGCCCTGTGCACCCTGGTATTGCCGGTCACGGGCTGGTTGTATCTGCGTCAGATGCAGGGCCTGCTTCGCGAGGGCCAGGCCCAGGCCTTGACCGCGGCGGCACGGGCAGTAGCCCGTGGCATGTTGCTGGACGACTCGCCCTTGCCGACGGCCGAGCGTGGTTGGTATCTGCAGACCAGCCTGAATCCGATCACGGTGGACGGTTATGCGGATGACTGGGCGCCGCTGACGCCCTGGCAGCAGCACCCGCCAGGCGGTGACGGACAGGTCTTGCTGGCGGCCAATGGCACTCAGGCCTATCTGTTCGTATCGATGCCGGTTTCCAGCCGGGTTCGTGCCGACAGTGACGATCCCCGGGCGTTGCAGGCCGACCATCTGGTTCTGGCTTTGAGCGATGGTACGCGCTGGCGGCGTTATCTGCTGGCCAGTGCAGCCCCGGGGACGGTGCAGGCGCAGGGTCTGGATCCGCCGGTGGAAGGGCTGCCGGAGACCTTCAGCGGACAATGGCAGGAAGATGGCACTCACTGGCAGGTCGAGCTGGCCTTGCCCTTGACCACCTTGCTGAATGGCCTGGGGATCGGCCTGCACCGCGGCCATGGTCCGGGTGATCCCGCGCGGGCGGATGAGCGTCCGGTATTCCGCCTGTCACCGGCGATTTCTTCCGAGCTGGCCGAACTGGCGCCCAGCGGGACCCGGGCCAGAGTGCTTTCCGCCGATGGCTGGGTGCTGGGTGAAACCGGTGCCCTGCGTTCGGCGCGTGCGGAGCCGGGCTGGCTGGCTACCTTGATCTACGAAGTCCTGCTGGCCGGCACCATCGAGCCGGCCGAGCTGTGGATGCAGGACGCGCCACGTCTGCCCTTGCCGGCGGCGATCGCCCAGGGCCGTGCCAGCGTCCGCTGGCATTATGGGGAGACTCGAGGCAGCACGGTATTGTCGGTGGCGGTGCCGATCTTGCGTGGCGGGAAGCTGCAGAGCGTGCTGCTGATCGAGCAGGTCAGCAGCGCGATGCCGTTGATGGCCAACAAGGCCTTGCTGGAGCTGTTGCTGAGCAGCCTGGCGGCCATGCTCCTGGCCGGTGGCATCCTGCTGGTCTTCGCGACGCGGCTCAGCTGGCGGCTCAGGCGCCTGTCGCATGCGATCCGTCGGGTGGAACTCAATGACGGTCGATATGCCGGCAGTCTGTCCCTGGGCGCATCCGCGCTGACGGCATCGGAAGACGAGATCGGCGAGCTGGCCCGCCGCTTCGAGGCCCTGTTCGGCATGATCGACGGCTATACCAGTTATCTGCGGACACTGGCCTCCAAGCTGTCACACGAACTGAATACGCCGCTGGCCATCGTCAAGTCTTCGCTGGACAATCTCGAACTGGTTTTGCCCAGCCCCTTGCCGCCAGGAGGCGAGGCCTATCTTTCGCGCGCACGTGACGGTCTGGCCCGGCTCAGCCATCTGGTGCGGGCAATGAGTGAGTCCAGCCGGGTCGAGCAGGCCATCGCCTCCACCGATCTGGAAGACATCGAGCTGGGGGCGCTGGTCGGCGGCTGTGTCGAGGCCTATCGCGGTCTGGTCGGGCCGCGACAGCTGGAATGCCAGCTGCCTCCGGTACCGGTATTTCTGCATGGCGCACCGGAGCTGATCGCGCAGGCATTGGACAAGTTGTTTGACAACGCGCTGTCCTTCAGTCCGGAGTCCGGCTGGATTCGCCTGAGTCTGCGTCGCTACGAAGACGAGATTCTGCTCGAGGTGGCCAATCGCGGGCCCTTGCTGCCCGAAGGGCTGGGGGTCCAGTTGTTCGGCTCTCTGGTCAGTCAGCGCAACAATGCCGCACCGGGCGAGGCCCCGCATCTGGGACTGGGGCTGTATGTGGTGAAACTGGTCTGTGAATTCCATCGCGGCCGTGCCACGGCGCGCAATCTGGCCGACGGCAGCGGGGTGGCCTTCACCATGCATCTGCGCAGCCTGCCGCGGACGCGGCTGGCCGGCAGTGATTCCGGTCATTGAGACCGCCCTTCGGCGGCAGGGCACTTTGCGCGGTGATGCCGGGGTGCCACAATGACTGCCGAGTAGCAAGTAGACGGAACAGACCCAAGTGATTTCCAAAGCCGAGTTCGATGCGCTGGCCGCTGAAGGTTATACCCGTATTCCGGTGGTGCGGGAGGTCTTCTCCGACCTGGACACCCCTCTTTCGGTATATCTGAAGCTGGCCGACGGCCCCTACACCTTCCTGTTCGAGTCCGTCGAGGGCGGTGCTACCTGGGGGCGCCATTCGTTTATCGGCCTGCCGGCCCGCAAGGTCTATCGCCTGTGCGGACATGAGCTGGAGGTCGAGGTGGCTGGCGAGGTGGTCGAGCGCCGGCATCTCGATGATCCGCTGGCGGAGATCGAGGTCTTGCGCACGCAGTATGAAGTGCCGCGCCTGCCGCAGCTGCCGGTCTTTTCCGGCGGTCTGGTCGGTTATTTCGGCTTCGAGACCATCGGTTATATCGAGCCCCGGCTGGCGCAATGGGATCGCAAGGACGAGCTGGGCACCCCCGATGTGCTGCTGATGCTGGCCGAGGAACTGGCCGTATTCGACAATCTCAAGGGCCGACTGTACCTGATTGTCCACGCCGATCCGTCCCAACCGCATGCCTGGGCTGATGCATGCCGTCGTCTTGACGCGCTGGTGTATCGTCTGCGCCAGGGTGGGGCCAGCTATCCGCCCCGGCCGCAGGCTCATGCCAAGGCACTGGATGAAAGCGACTTCAAGTCATCCTTCACCAAGGAAGGGTTCGAAGCGATGGTCGAGAAGGCCAAGGAGCATATCCGGGCGGGCGATATCTTCCAGGTCGTGCCCTCGCAGCGACTCAGCGTGGGCTTCAATGCCAGACCTCTGGATGTTTATCGGGCCTTGCGCGCGCTCAATCCATCGCCTTACATGTATTTCGTGGATCTGGGCGAGACCCAGATCGTCGGCTCGTCGCCGGAGATTCTGGCGCGGTTGAAGGACGGCAAGGTCATGGTTCGACCGTTGGCAGGCACTCGCAAGCGTGGCCGCGACGAAGCCGAGGACATGGCTTTGGAAGCCGAACTGCTGGCCGATCCCAAGGAGCGTGCAGAGCATGTGATGCTGATCGATCTGGGCCGCAATGATATCGGACGCATCAGCAAGACCGGTACGGTGGAAGTCAGCGAATCCTTCACCGTAGAGCGTTATTCCCATGTCATGCATATCGTTTCCCAGGTGCAGGGTGACTTCAAGGCCGGCCTGAATTACATGGATGTGCTGAAAGCGACTTTTCCGGCAGGCACTCTGAGCGGCGCTCCCAAGATCCGCGCGCTGGAAATCATCCAGGAACTGGAGCCCTTCAAACGCAACATCTACGCCGGGGCCATCGGCTGGATCGGCTGGTGGGGTGATGCTGATACGGCGATCGCGATCCGTACGGCCGTCATCCAGAATGGTCGCCTTTATGTCCAGGCGGGCGCGGGTATCGTCTATGATTCAGATCCGTCCTCCGAATGGGAGGAGACCATGAGCAAGGGGCGTGCGCTGTTCAGAGCAGTAGCCCAGGCTGTCGAAGGGCTGTAGCTGTCCCGCAGCTTGTCACGATGACCTGACTGTCGGGGCAGGGGATGTATGAATCCACGCCACGTCATGGGCGTCCATGGTCCTCCATCGTCTCGGCGCGTGTGCCATGGATGATTTGGCGGAGTACCGTGTGCGGGAGTATGCTGCGGGCAAGCATTGATTTCGCGTCATGATCCAAGGAGGTTCCAGATGCGCAAGTCCCTGTTGTTGTCCCTGCTCATGGCAGTACCGGGCCTGCTGGCGGCCCCGTTGTCAGCACAGACCGTGGCCACGGCACATGCCGACACCCTGGTCAAAAGCGAGTCATCCTGGAACGGCGTCAAATATGTCGCCTATCCTTCGACATCGCCGCAGCTGACCGTGATCAAGCTGACCATCCCTGCACATACGGCCCTGCCCTGGCACAAGCATCCGGTCCCCAACGCCGGCTATGTGCTGGCTGGACAGCTGACGATCGAGGACAGAGAGAGCGGCAAGAAGAAGACCTTCACCACCGGCCAGGCCTTTGCCGAGTCGGTCAACGATGTGCACCGCGGCATCAGTGGAGATGTGCCTACCGTGCTGATCCTGACCTACTCCGGGACCAAGGGCACGCCGACTTCGATTCCGGTGGACAGCAAGCAGCCCGAATACTGAGCATGACATGGCGGACGACGTCGGCCTCTGATGCCGGCGTCGTCGCGCGTCTCCGGCTCGGTTCCGAGCGATGCGGCTTGTTCAAGGGGTGTATTGCGAGGCAAGGCAGCGGCTGCCTTGTCACCTGTGTCCAGGGCAGGGGCGGGCGCTCAATTGCCGGATGGTCCGCTTGTCGTGCATGGCCGGTCCGGCGCAACCAGAGTTCCGGAGCGGCCTGGGCCGTGCCATCACCGGAGGATCGGGGCAGTCGTTGGCGTGTTGCGCCAGTGAGGGGGGGGCGATCATGGGCCTTCCGGCCATGACATCGAGGTCATGGCCGGACACAGAGGCAAGACTCTGCTCGCGCAGCAGGAAGGCTTGGAGTGGCTCAATAGCCGCCGCGCCCTCCGGATGGCGGTCCGCCGGGACCACCCGGACCGCCGGGCCTCTGACCCGGGCCACGATCAGGTCCGCCCTGCTGATGCCAGCCCTGGTGGTGGCGATGATCGTGATGATAGGGATCGCAGGCGCTGAGAGTCAGCATGCTCAGCGTGACCAAGAGCAGCACTTTGGGCTTCATGTCCAGCTCCATTTATTGTTGACAGCGACATGGTGCCATGGGCGTCATGACTGGATGCCAACTGCAGCAGTCGTCATACCGGGATGTCAGGCGGCACCGGTTCATGCGCCCACCGCGTAGCGGTCGCATCAAGGGGATGCTGGCTCGCAGCAACGGTGACCGCGATCTCCCTGTACGGAAGGCTGGCCGCTGAAGGGGGATAGATAAAGACTTTCATACGTCCTTTCCGAACGCCCGTGCAGAGTGGCCTGGGTTGACCATCCGGCATCGATCAGCAGTTGCCGGAGTCCGAGCGTGACGGGCAGGGGAGGGCCGTAGACCCGGGTGCCGGTCAGGCCGTCATACGAGACGGCGAAGCGCAGGCCTTGCCGGTTGTAGTGTTCCAGACCGGTCACCAGATCAGCTTGCGGAAGCTGCTGTCGATAGCGTTTGTCGCGGCCGATGGTGGTGCCCATGTACGGCGGATCCAGATAGATGAAATCCTGTCCACAGGCATCGGCCGTGGTATCTCGCCAGTCGCCACAGCGAAATTCGCTGCGACCCTGCAGCAGCATGGAAGCCCCGGCCAGGGATCGACTCATGCCATCGGGACGCGTGCCCAGTCGTCTTCGATCCACCGACTGGGTGAACTGTCCCGCCGAATTGAAGCGGATGGAGTTCTTCACGCAGCGGCAGATCAGGTACAGCAGGTCAGTGGGATCCTGCAGGCGATTGTATCGATCCCGGATACGGTAGTAGTAGTTCTCGTCCGCCTGTTGCTGACCTGACCAGAGTCTGGCATAGGCGGATGCGATCTGTTCGGGCCGTTCGACGATGGTCTGCCAGAGTTCGATCATCGGTGGCAGGCAATCGGCGATGACGAACCGGCGCGCCAGTTTATGCTGTGCCATGTACAAGGACATGGCCGCCGAGCCGGCGAAAGGTTCATAGAAACGATCAATGCCGGCGGGCAGGCAGCGCTGTATCTGCGGGGCGAGTCGGCGTTTGCTGCCCTGGTAGGGAATGGGATGGGGTATGGACACGCGATCGGGTCGAGGGGCGTGGCTGGCGGAGGCAGCCATCATGACCGCATTCTAGGTGGCATCGAAGACGGCCACAAATGCATATCAGGACTGGCGGGCGAAAGGGATTTCAATCCAGCGTCATTTGATGAATTTCAAGTCAATAAATTGTATCAAAGTGACGCATGCCGATAAAGTCTTGCGAGGTTATGATGAGAGGATTGAGCGCCGACATCGGGTTGTGTGGATGGTCGTTCCAGGTGCTTGCCCGGGCAGGAGCCAGGGGGGGGCCGTGTTGATGCCCGTCGGCGATCGGCGGTGCGGTGGCCATGGAAACGCAGGATTGGCGTTGTTCACTTCGGTTCTCACCACCGCTTCGGATTGAAGTCCATGCCGCATTACGCCATCGCGGAAGAACGGCGCGCCAATGAGCTGCGCACTGTGGATCGGGTATGTCTGATGCGGATGGTGGGGGCGGTGCTCGGCAGCATCGCCATCGCGGCCACCTTGAAAGCCCATGGCCACTCTTATGGCGGTCTGGTCTGGGTGGCGCTGCTGCTCAATCTTGCACTCTGGCCACCGATGGCCTGGTGGCATGCCCGCAGATCGGTCACGCCGCTGCGGACAGAACGGCGTCAGTGGGTGCTGGAAGGTCTGTTTGCGGGATTCTGGATTGCCGCGACCGGCCTTTCGCCGGTGCCGGGCACCGTGCTGGCCTGCGTGCTTCTGGCCGGCCGGGTGGCTTCCGGAGCGTGGCGGATCCTGGCCGGTACGCTTCTGATGCTGGTTATCGGCCTGGTTTCGGGCTGGCTGATGCTGGGACGGCCCTGGTGGCCGGACCTGTCCGAGGCAGGCATGCGCATCTGCCTGTTCTGTCTGTTCACCCATATCTTCGCGCTGAGTTACATGTTGCGTACCCAGCTGCAGCAGTTGCAAGCGCGCAACGAGCTGTTGCAGCGGCAGAACCGGACCGATGCCGGCATCGAGCTTCCCAATCGCCGGTATTTCGAAAGCCGGCTCGTCCAGGCCCATGGCCGGTTTCGTCTCTACCGCCAGGTCGCTTCACTGTTGTTGATCGACGTGGACCATTTCAAGGAGATCAATGACCGCTATGGCCACCAGACCGGTGATCGCATCCTGGGCGGGGTGGCTGATATCCTGCGTGCCACGGTGCGCTCCGGTGACTTGCCGGCGCGTTACGGCGGCGACGAATTCGCGGTGTTGCTGATCAATGCGAACCGGCTTGCCGGGCAATATGCGGCCGAGCGGATCCGGCGCATGATGGCCGCCTACATACAGCAGGACGGGGCCGTCAAGGCCTGTACCTTGAGCATCGGTATCGCCGAGATCAATACGGACCATGTCCGTGTCCAGGACTGGGTCAGTGCCGCCGATGCGGCGCTGTATCAGGCCAAGGCGGCCGGACGCGACCGGATCGTGGTGGGATGAGACATGTCACGGATTTGAGGAGTGGGTGTGGAAGACTGGGCAGCACAAGCCGCGGGGACTGGCATCAGACCCCTTGTCGTGTGGTTTCGCGATGATCTGAGGCTGGCGGATCATCCGGCTCTTGAGCATGCGCGGCGTAGCGGTCTGCCGCTGATCTGTGTTTATGTGCTGCAGCCTGCGCAGGAAGGCATGCGCGGCCTGGGTGGCGCGGCCAGCTGGTGGTTGCATGGTGCCTTGCAGGCTCTGGATCAGGATCTGCGGGCCTGCGGCGGCGAATTGCTGCTGCTTGCGGGATCGGCACCGGACGTGCTGGGACAGCTGGCAAGCCAGGTCGATGCAGCCGGTCTGGTCTGGAATCGCCGTTATGGTCAGGCCGAACGCGCCATGGATGCCGGGATCAAGCAGCGCTTCCGGGCAGAGGGGCGTCTGGCCAGCAGTCACGCCGGCTCGGTGCTGCACGAGCCTTGGACCTTGCGTCCGGACGGGGCACCGCCCTATCAGGTGTTCTCTGCCTATTGGCGGGCCTGCCTGCGGGCGGGTGAACCCCCACTGCCATTGCCAGCGCCCGCCGACCTGCGCTTTGCCTCGCTGCAGGGCTTGTCCCTGGCTTCGCGGCGCAGCCTTGCCGAGCTTGACCTGCTGCCTCGAACGCCGGACTGGGCCGGTGGTCTGCGCGCGCACTGGGTTCCCGGCGAGGCCGCGGCCTGGCGACAGTTGCAGCAGTTTGTCGAGGAAGGCCTGTGCGGTTATGCCGAGGGGCGTGATTTCCCCGGGCAGGCCCATTGCAGCAGGCTCTCGCCTTATCTGCGCTTCGGTCATTTGTCACCGCGGCAGATATGGCATGCCATGTCGGCGGCGGCTTTGCAGCACCGGCTGCCGGGACAGGATCTCGACAAGTTTCTGGCTGAACTGGGCTGGCGCGACTTCTGTCAGTACCTGCATTACCATCATGCCGCGCTGGAGTCACGCCCGCTGCAGCCGAGCTTCGAGGCGATGCCGTGGCGGCATGATCCGGCAGCGCTGAAGGCCTGGCAACGCGGGCAGACCGGCTATCCGCTGGTCGACGCCGGCATGCGCGAGCTGTGGACGACCGGCTGGATGCACAACCGGGTGCGGATGGTGGTGGCTTCGTTCCTGGTCAAGCACCTGCTGCTGGACTGGCGTGACGGCGAGGCCTGGTTCTGGGATACCCTGGTCGATGCGGATCCCGCCAGCAATCCAGCCAGCTGGCAATGGGTGGCCGGTTGCGGCATGGATGCGGCACCTTATTTCCGTATCTTCAACCCCATCCTGCAGGGCCAGAAGTTCGACGCGCAAGGGGCCTATGTCAGGCACTGGCTGCCCGAGCTGGCAAAGTTGCCGGATCGGGCCCTCCAGCAGCCGTGGACGGCCAGTTCCGCGCAGACACGCGCTGCCGGGGTGCGTCTGGGCATCGATTATCCCGAGCCCGTGGTGGAGCATGCCATGGCTCGTGAACGGGCCTTGCAGGCCTATGCGCAGATGCGCGCCGTACGCCGGGACTGATTCGACCCGGGCGGCAGGGCCGGGATGGAGCCGAGCCGTCGAGAGACGTGCGGCCCCGTGGCGGGTCGCCACGCAGAGGCCTCAGGTGCCGGGCGTGATGTCCGCGATCTCGATGCCGGCGCGGTTGCAGCTGGCACGGACGTCGGCATCAGATCCCGTATCCGCTGGCCGGCTGAGATCCCAGCACAGTCGGGTCCGGAAACCTTCGGCGCGCGCATCCTCGGCCGTCCACAGTACGCAGTAGTCGCGGGCCAGACCGGCGACCCATACTTCGCTGACGCCGTGTTCACGCAGCCATCCGGCCAGTCCCGTGGGCTGACGCCGACCGCGCGCATCGATGTTTTCCCGGAAGGCGCTGTAGGAGTCCACCTGGAGCTGGCGCCCTTTGCGCAGGATCAGGTCGGCCGGCGTCCAGTCGATGTCCGGATGCAGTGCGGCTCCGGGCCGGCCTTCCACGCAGTGTTCCGGCCAAAGGGTCTGCGTATGGCCGTGAAGCTGGATGGTCTCGAAGGGCCGCCGTCCGGGATGGCTGCTGGCAAAAGACGCATGCCCGGCCGGATGCCAGTCCTGGGTCGCGATTACGTGGCGGAAACGACGCTGCCGCATCAGACGGGCCAGTGGCTCGAGGATGGCATCGCCCTCGTGGCAGGGCAGGGGACCGCCTGGCATGAAGTCGGGTTGGACATCCACCACGATCAGTGCGGCCTTTTCCGGGAGCTCGACGGGCATGAGGTTCCTTGTCGCATGAGGGGCGGCCCGATGCCGGCCAGAGCGGAGCCCGTATAATACCGTTTTGCAAAACGACTTGACGAGGCGACTGCCCATGCCGTTTATCAACCAGACGTGGATGGCCTACGGGGTGCTGGGCGGTCTGGAGAGCGGTCTGATGGCTGTTCCGGTCGGCCTGCTCGTCTATCTGCTGTTCCATCGCATCGGTCGGTCCCTGCGCTGGCCCAGCGGGATCAGCATCGGGTGGTCGTGGCCCCTGGGCATGCTGCTGGCAGGCGGCCAGGATCTCTGGAACATCTTTTTCTTTCAGTTTGCGCCGATGGGCTCGTATCAGTTGCTGCAAACCCGGCTCAACGCCGTCCACGATGTGGACTCCCTTTACATGCGAGTGCTCTTCGACATGCTCGGGGTGGCGTTGGGCATTGCCGCGGCCTGGTTCGTGATACGCCTCTTCACCACGCGATCGTCCGATCCGGATGCTTGAAGGCGCCTCTGTCGGACTTGATTTCAGCGGGAACCCTTGATGATGGATCATGCAACAACAGAATCCTCGACGGTTTCGGTGACACGGAAAATCGTGGCCGCCGTGGTCTTCAATTTCCTGGCCTATCTTGTGATCGGGATGCAGTTGTCGACACTGCCCGGTTTCGTGCATGGCGACCTGCATAGCGGTGCCGTGCTGGCCGGGCTGGTGATCAGTGTCCAATATGTAGCTACGCTGCTGAGCCGGGGCTTTGCCGGGCGCACCAGCGATACGGCCGGACCGCGTTACACGGTGCAGATCGGCCTGCTTGCCTGCGGGCTCAGCGCCGGTCTGGTCGCCGTGGCCGCCGAGTTGTGGCGACTGCCCTGGGTCTGCATCGGCCTCTTGCTGGTCGGTCGGCTGGCTCTGGGTTTCGGTGAAAGCTGCATTGGCACCGGCTGCATCATCTGGGGCATCGGTCGGGTCGGCGCGGGGCAGACGGCACGGGTCATCTCCTGGAGTGGCGTCGCGACCTACAGCGCCCTGGCGGCAGGGGCCCCGCTGGGTGTGCTGATCCAGCGTCAGGCAGGGATGTCGATGATCGGGGTGATCGGTCTGGTCGTGATGGCGCTGGCATTCTGGCAGGCCCGACGGCAGTCGGACGTGCATGTGATCGCCGGGGAGCGCATGCCGATGTCGCATGTGTTCGGCCGCGTCCTGCCTTATGGTATCGGTCTGGCGCTGGGAGCCATCGGCTTCGGCGTCATCGCGACCTTCATCACCTTGTATTACGCCTGGTTGCACTGGAGCGGCGCGGCCTTGACCCTAAGCGTGTTCGGCCTGACCTTTGTCGGCATACGGCTGCTGTTCGGACCGTCGATTGCGCGCTATGGCGGCTATCGGGTGGCGATGCTGTCCTTTCTGGTGGAAGGTCTCGGGCTGGCGATTCTGGCGCTGGGAACGCACCCGGCCTGGTCGATTCTGGGCACGGCCCTGACCGGCATGGGTTTCTCGCTGGTTTTCCCGTCATTGGGGGTGGAAGCGGTCAATCGTGTCGATGGAAGCAATCGCGGCGCGGCGCTGGCGGCCTACTCGGTGTTTGTCGACGTGGCGCTGGGCGTGGCCGGGCCGGTGGGCGGCCTGCTGGCCGATCATCAGCGATACCATGACCTTTTCGGTATCGCATCCATCCTGGCCATGGCGGCACTGGCCCTGACATGGCAGCTGTCCAGGCGCTTCGCCGAAGCGGTCCTCACGGTCTGAGGCCGCTGCGGACTTACAGTACCGGTCCCATCAGGCGGGCGATGTTCATGGCCAGTCGGCGGGGGAAGGGCGCTCCCAGGTATTCTTCCGTGGTCACCGGCAAGGCTTGCTCAAAGTCGTGTTCCAGCATGGTTTCGACCTGACATGCGAAGTCCCGGTCGATATTGATGGCGCCGATTTCGAAGTTGAGCCGGAACGAGCGATTGTCCAGATTCATGCTGCCGATCATGCTGGTGTCGTCATCGATCAAGGCCACCTTCTGGTGGATGAAGCCCGGTTGCAGCCGGAACATCTTGATGCCGGCCTTGTGTGCTTCGGCCGCGTGCAGGCTGGAGGCCAGAAAGACTACCCTGTGGTCCGGGCGCGAGGGGATAAGGATCCGCACGTCGACGCCGCGCATGACCGCCAGCCGCAGTGCACTGAAAACCGAGGGGTCGGGCACGAAATAAGGCGAGGTCAGCCAGATACGCGTCGTCGCCGCATGGATCAGGGTGACAAACAGCAGCGAGCAGGTCTCCTGGCGGTCGGCCGGTCCGGTCGCGGCGACCAGGCAGGTGGCGTTGCCTTCGCCTTCGCGTGGCGGCAGGAACGGCGGCAGCTCGCCGGTGACCCAGCGCCAGTCGCGCAGAAACGAGGCGTGGGCGTCGGCCACCGCCGGGCCCTGCAATTCCATGTGCGTGTCGCGCCAGGGGGACAGCGGCGGCTGCTTGCCCATGTATTCGTCGCCGACATTCAGCCCTCCCAGAAAGACTCGCCAACCGTCGATCAGAACGATCTTGCGGTGGTTGCGGAAGTTCAGCTGGAAGCGGTTGCGCCAGCGTCGGGTGGCAAAGGCATGGATGCGGATGCCGGCGGCGCGCAGGGTCTCGATATAGCGGCGAGGCAGGGCATGGCTGCCGATACCGTCATACAGCACGCAGATCCTGACCCCGGCGGCGGCCTTTTCCAGCAGGGCCTGCTGCAGTCGGCGGCCGATGTCATCGTCGTGAATGATGAAGAACTGGATCAGAATGACCTGTTCGGCCTGGGCGATCGCCTCGAAAATCGCCTTGAAGGTGGCCTGGCCGTTGATCAGCAATCGCAGCTTGTGACCGCTGTAGAACGGCTGCTGCAGCATGGCATTGATGGCCTTGAAGCGCTGCAGGTGTTCAGGCGCCGGCAGATGGCGTTGCAGATAGGGAACCCGTTCCGGCCACTGCCGGGCCACGTAGCGACGACGTTGCTGATTCATCTGACGCAAGCGGGCGTAGCCACGGAATCGGCTGGCGCCAAGAAAGAAATAGGGCAGCAGGGTCAGATAAGGCATCACCACCAGACCCAGGGCCCAGGCAATGGCGCCTTGCGAGGTACGGACTCTCATCACTGCATGCATGGCGCAGGCCATCCCACACAGATGCAGCAACAGTGCGGAACAGGCGATCAGTGACAACGGCATGCTTTATCCTTGTTCCTGCAGGCACGGCACCATTGCCGTCGCCGCAGGAGAACCCGCATCACAGCAAATGCGGCTTCATCGGGCAAGTCCGATCCTGCTGGCGGGCAGTCTGTTCAGGCTGCCGGGGGCGGCCGCCGGCCTCGAGGCTGTGCTGCTCCGTATCGATGGCCGGAACTGGCTGCTCGTCCATCGCGCTGCTCAGATAACTGGCGGGCGAGGCGCCAAAGACATGCAAGGTCACTGCCGTATCGCTTTTCGACAGGTTGCGGGTCCGGCAGCGGCCGATGCCGTTGCGGGCGGGCTGGATGATGCGGAAATCACCCACACCCAGCCAGTCGCATGAAGTTGCGGATGCCTCGTCCGTACCGTCGACATGCTCGATCCGCAGCGCGCCTTGCAGTACCAGCTCGATCGACCAGAACGGCACGGGCTCCTGGACGGGGCCGCTGAAATTGGCCGGCCAGGTCATCAGCATCATGCTGACCCTGGGCTGGCGATGTTCGCCCAGCAACCATTGTTCGTGGCCACGGGCACGGGCCAGCAGCGCGGCCAGTCCGGTATCGGTGCGTCCGCGGCAGCTTTCCACCCTGGCGCTCAGTTCGGAGGCCAGGGCGGCAAGATCGGGCAGGCCGTCAATCGCATGGGTAAGCACGGTGCGTCGCAGTTTCTGCAACATATCCGGAGGGTTGGTCATGGGCCTGGTATCCCTGCGCTGTAACCCCGACAGTGGAACACGCCTGCTGTTAAACATCCGTAGTGGCTATCTGTCCGGTACCTGCAAACTGCCTGATCGGGGTCGGGCGACAGCCATTTATCGCGTGGAAACTGAATGAGCCAGCCGGCCTGACGTGGTGAAACATCGTGTCCAGATATCTGTTCGGAAAGGCAATTGTGGTCAGCAGGCGAGGGCGAGCTGAACCCGGAGACCAAAAGCCGCAGAAGAATCGCAACTTTTTACGATATGGTCGGGTCTCAATGTGTGCTCAAGGATTCCGGGCCGGACTGGTCCAGCCGGGATTCTGACGATGACCTTTGCGGTATCGCCGTCGCCGTCCTGTTCTGCAAAGGACTCGTCGGCGCAACCATTTCCATTTATTGTGACCACAAACGCCGGAAGGTTCCGGCGTGATGCAAGAGGAGCCCCTGCAATGAACGACTCGACCCACAAGAAGCCTGATCAGGAGCGGGCCAATCTGCTGCAGTTGCTGCAAGGCGTGAACGAGTTCACGCACAAGGCATTTCCGGAAAACCGCGAGCTGTTCCAGAGCCTGGCCAACGGTCAGGCGCCGCATACTCTGTTCGTGACCTGCGCCGATTCGCGAGTGGTCCCGGAACGGATTACCCAGACCCGGCCGGGCGACCTGTTCGTCTGTCGCAACATCGGCAATATCGTGCCGGGTTATGGCGAGATGATGGTAGGCGTGTCGGCGGTCGTTGAATACGCGGTGTCCGCGCTCAAGGTCCGCCAGATCGTGGTCTGTGGTCACTCAGACTGCGGTGCGATGAAGGGGTTGATGGCGCAGCAGGCCGTGGCCGAGACCATGCCGACCGTCGCCGCTTGGCTGCGCAACGCCGAGGCGGCCCGCAGCGTGGTATTCACCCGCAAGCCCGAAGGCGACGCCGCGCTGACCGCGTTGATCGAGGAAAATGTCCGGTTGCAGCTGGCGCATCTGCGTACCCATCCCTCGGTGGCAGCGGCTCTGGCCAATGGCGAGCTGGCCTTGCAGGGCTGGGTCTACAACATCGAGCGTGGCGAAGTGCAGGTCCTGAGCGAGAATGGGCGCGACTTCCTGACCCTGGATCAGGCGATCGAACAGCAACAGGCCGAGGCTGTTGCATGATCGTCCCGGGTCGGGCCCATCTCGGGCACATCATGCGCTATGTGGGCAGGCCGCTGGCGGTCCTGTTCGCCTGGGACGTGATCGTCACTGCCGGTTACATGGGGCTGGCCCAGCACTGGATCGAATTCCCGGCGTTGCCGCTGACCCTGCTCGGGTCGGCGGTGGCGGTGTATCTGACCTTTCGCAACAACGCGGCTTATGCCCGTTGGTGGGAAGGCCGGATCCTGTGGGGATCGATGGTGAACTACTCGCGCAGTTTCGCGCGTGAGGCGAAGATCCTGCTGGCCCGCGGCCACGAGGATCTGGGCCGGACCCTGATCCACCGGCATATCGCCTATGTCCATGCCTTGCGGCTGCACTTGCGTCGGCAAGTGCCATGGGAGGAACTGTCGCCACGGTTGCCGGCCGATGAAATCGAACGCCTGAAGCAGGTGGCCAATGTGCCGAATGCGATCCTGGATCGCAGTGCGGCGATGCTTGCCGAGCATGGCGAGCTGGACAGCATCCGGCTGGCGGCGGTGGAAAGCACCATGACGGCATTGTCGAATGCGCAGGGTGGCATGGAACGCATCAAGAACACGCCGCTGCCGCAGCAGTACGCGACCTATACGGTACTGTTCACCCATGCCTTCTGCATCCTGCTGCCTCTGGGCATGGTCGAATCGCTGGGTTTTTATACCCCGCTGGGTTCGACGGCGGCTGGCTTTCTGTTCCTGGCGCTGCTGCAAACCGGCAACGACATCCAGAATCCGTTCGAGAACAGCGAGCATGACGTGCCGTTGACGACGATTACCCGTTCGATCGAAATCGATCTGCGCGATGGTCTGGGTGAGAAGCACGGCCTGAAGGGATTTGCTGCCGAGAAGGACGTGTTGTGGTAAACCGGTAGTCGGCTGCAAGGCCGGAGCATCGGTACCCTGGGAGGCCGGCGTCGCTCGCGATGCCGGCCTTCTTTTTGATCACTCGTTTCATTTTTGCAAAGGAATCCTCAATGAGCGTGACCATCCGGCGTCTGCCAAGACATCAGGTCTGGCTGGACGAAGTCGGCAGCAGCGTGACACACGGGATAGGCATCGTGCTCAGCGTGATCGGGCTGACCGTGCTGGTGGCCGTGGCCGCGGTGCATGGCAGCACGCGTTCGGTGGTGGCCTGCTCGATCTACGGCGCCAGTCTGGTCCTGCTCTACAGTGCCTCGACGCTGTACCACTCGATACCTTATCCGCTGGCGCGTCGCATTCTGCGCACCATCGATCATGTGGCGATTTTCCTGTTGATTGCCGGAACCTATACGCCGTTCACCCTGTTGGCCTTGCCTGGGCCATGGGGCTGGACCCTGTTCGGCCTGGTCTGGGGCCTGGCCCTGATCGGCAGTCTGGCCCAGCTGGGGCTGTTCAAGTCGTTGCGGCGGCTCGAGCTGGTCTTGTACATCATCATGGGCTGGATCTGCATCGTTGCCATCGAGCCCTTGTATCATCATCTGAGCCGCGGCGGGCTGGCCATGCTGGTGGCCGGTGGCGTGGCCTACACCCTGGGGGTGCCCTTTTATCTGGCCCGGCGCATGCCCTGGCATCACACGATCTGGCACTTCTTCGTGCTGGCCGGCAGCGTGCTGCACTTTCTGGCGATCCTGCTTTACGTGGTGCCGGCCTCGACTGATTGATCACGGCCTCAGCCGCCGCGGTTCCACAACCAGCCAGCCAGCGCCAGCGCCAGCATGATCAGCGACAGCACCAGCTTGGCCAGCGCGCCCAGCAGCAGTCCGAGCCAGGTGCTGAGACCGACATGGGTGGATCGCAACACGCTGCGGCCGGTGCTGAACTCGCCCAGCAGGGCGCCCAGAAACGGGCCCAGAATCAAGCCGGGCAGCCCGAAGAACAGGCCAGCCACGGTGCCGATACCGGCCCCCCAAAGAGCTTCGGGAGTGGCGCCGATCCGCTTGGCGCCCAGACTGCCGGCGATGAAGTCACACGCGACGCCGACCAGACCGACCAGGGCGATCACCACCAGCCAGGCCACGGGCAGATGATGGTAGTCGTCCAGTACCGCCGCCAGCCAGATGCCGCCGAACAGCATGGGAATGCCGGGCAGGGCCGGTACCACGGTGCCGGCCAGACCACCGATGATCAGCGCGAGGGCGAGGATTGCCAGGGCGATCGTCACGAACGGCCGCCCTGGAAACGATTGCGATACTCCGGCTTCAGCCACCGCGCGAAGACCTGGGGGGAGATGTCCACCTGCTGCGGTCCGGCCACATAGGGGGCGACGGCATAGCTGGGAAACAGGATGCGCAGTGCACGCGCGGGTTTGCCGGCGCTCCCCATGGGCGCGAACAGGTCGAGTGCATGGGGTCCGGGCCGGGTGCCTTGCTCGATCATGGTCGGATCGGAGTCCAGCCGGGTCTGGCCTGCCGGCGCCTGCAGTCGTGCCAGCAACTGGCGGCGCGCTTCCAGACAGATGGCGGCGATGGCCGGTTCCGGCTGGCTGAACATGTCGGCCAGGGCAAACATCCGATGTCGCCGGCTGTCGTAATTCAGGGTCTTGATGAACGGTACCGGATGGGCGCCGCCGGTCCAGCTGTAACCTTTGCCGATCAGGGTGCTGAAGCCGCCTGCGGCAATGACCGGTGTGTATTCAAGATGCAGCTGCCAGGGCCCGCCATGCGGGGGCGGCTGGATGTCGGCGGCAGGCAATGCATGCAGAAAACGGGCGCGCATGTCATCACTCCAGCCGATGGCGGCCTGCCGCAATGGCGACAGGCGGGCGAACACCGGCGGTGTGGCAATGTCCAGCGTGTAGGGGGCCGCCCGGGTACTGCCTGCGGCCAGTACGTTGCCCGGACCGGCCATGGTCAGCAGTGGCAGCAGCAGCCACCGCGTCATGCGCGGGGAGCGTGCGGGCAGGGCGAAGGATGCGCACGCGATGCGGAAGATCGGAGACAATACCGCCATGAATGCATTCATGTGGCTCAGTGTAGCGAGGCGGGCGGAGTGATAGAACCGAGAGCGGCGGAGCCGGTCAGATTGCTGAAGGCCGATGCCTTCGGCCGGATCGAGTTGATGCGCCTCGATGGCAAGCTGGTGATCCGGCGTGACATCGGGGCCGCCCGCTGGTGGCTGCGAGGTCTGGCCCGGCTGGCGGCCGCCCGCGAAGCCAAGGCGTTGCGGCGGCTGGACCGGATCGAGGGCCTCCCGTGCCTGCTGGCCTGGGATGGACGTCACCTGTTCCGCAGTCATGTGCCCGGTCTGCCGATGCAGCAAGGTCGGCCTGTCGATCCTGATTATTACCGGCAGGCTCTGCGGCTGCTGGCCAGGGTGCATGCCGCAGGGGTCGTCCACAATGATCTGGCCAAGGAGCCGAACTGGCTGGTCCAGCCTGACGGTGTGCCCGGACTGGTCGACTTCCAGCTCGCCTCGGTCCGGCCAGACCGTGGTGCCGCTTTCCGGCGCATGGCGCGCGAAGATATCCGGCACCTGCTCAAACACAAGCGCACCTATTGTCCGGAAGCCTTGTCGGCCAGACAGCGGCAGATTCTGGCGACTCCGGCCTGGTATTCACGGTTGTGGCGAATGACGGTCAAGCGGCTCTACAAGCTGGTGGCCAGACGTCTGTTCGGCTATTGGGACAATGAGGGCAAGGGCCGAGTGCGGGACTGAGCGAGGCAGGCCTGCCCGCACGCATGCGGGTCCCATCGCCACATGTAAAAAGGCCCGCTTCCTTCGAAGCGGGCCTTGATGAGGATCCGGGCTGTGCAGCGCGGATGCCGTCTTACTTTTCGACGAAGGCGCGCTCGATCACGTAGTCGCCGGGTTCGCGGGTACGGGGCGAAGCCTGGAAGCCGCGGGCATCGAGGATCTGGCAGACCTCGTCCAGCATGGCCGGGCTGCCGCACATCATCACGCGGTCGGTTTCCGGATTCAGCGACGGCAGGCCGATGGTGTTGGTCATCTGGTCGGTTTCGATCGCGGTGGTGATGCGGCCTTCGTTGCGGAAGGCCTCACGGGTCACGGTCGGGTAGTAGATCAGCTGGTTGCGGACCATTTCACCCAGATACTCGTGCTGCGGCAGCTCGTTTTCCAGGTAGTCGGCATAGGCCAGATCATTGATGTGGCGCACGCCGTGGACCAGCACGATCTTTTCGAACCGCTCGTAGGTTTCCGGATCGCGGATGATGCTGAGGAAGGGCGCCAGACCGGTGCCGGTACCCAGCAGGTAAAGGTTCTTGCCGGGCTTCAGGTCGTTGAGGACCAGGGTGCCGGTCGGCTTGTGGCTGACGATGACTTCGTCGCCGGCCTTCAGGTGCTGCAGTCGCGAGGTCAGCGGGCCGTTCTCGACCTTGATGCTGAAAAACTCGAGATGCTCTTCATAGTTGGCGCTGGCAATGGAGTAGGCGCGCATCAGCGGCTTACCATCGACTTCCAGGCCGATCATGATGAAGTGACCGCTGTCGAAACGCAGACCGGGGCTGCGCGTCGTGCGGAAGCTGAACAAGCTGTCGTTCCAGTGGTGCACGTCCAGGACGCGCTCCTTAGCCATTGCCACCATGGGTTAGTACCGTAGAATCGTCAAAGTCGAATGTATGCCCGCCGCCATCCGTCGCCAAAAGGCGCCAGTCGGCACGGGCCGTGAATTGGGTGCCGCCCGGCCTTCGCGAACGAGGGCGACGGGTGCGTCCTGCCCACTATTATGACACGAGCGAGACAAGCCGGCTTGTGATCGGGCTGTGAGAGGGCGCTGGCCGGTCGTTTCCTGGGGCATCGCTCGCTGCGGCGGGGCCGGCGACGGTCCCGGAGATGATCATCATTGCGGCAAAGTGTCGCTTTGTGCCGGCACCGGAAATCCATGCGTCCAGTTGTCTGTCTCGAGCTGTCACCGGCCGCCGGCCTGCCGGGTGTCGGACCGCTGAAGATGAATGGCCGATGCTCGTATCGTGACCCCTGGGGTGGCAGCGGCAGCGTCGCAATGGTGATCGAGCTGCGGTACGGATGGGCGCGCTCGGCGCCTTGACCGGGGCTTTCGGAAGGCGGCTGCCGGCGTGCCGGGGCCGCGTCATCCGACCGCGATGAAAGGATGCAAAGAAGGCTGGCAAGGCACGCCGGCAAGTGCTTACACTACGCCTGAACGTTCCTGCCGGCACTGCTCAGGTGCCATGACCTTCCATGCCGGAACGCAGTATCAGTCATGCAAGCGAATCACCGCGGATCTTCTGCGGCGGTTCGCTTTCGCTCAGCCCTTTCTGGATCGATCATGTATTTGCCATTGCTTGCATTGGCCATTGCCGCTTTCGGCATTGGCACGACCGAGTTCGTCATCATGGGGCTGTTGCCCGAAGTGGCGGACAATCTTCATATCAGCACCGCCGCAGCCGGTTCGCTGGTGTCGGGCTACGCCATGGGCGTGGCGATCGGGGCGCCGATTCTGGCCATTCTGACCGCGCGCTGGCCGCGGCGCTTCGCCCTGCTGTGTCTGATCACGATGTTTACCATCGGCAACATCCTGTGCGCGCTGGCCCCCAGCTATGACCTGCTCATGGCGGCACGCGTAGCTACCGCTTTCTGTCATGCGGCCTTCTTCGGCATTGCCGCGGTGGTGGCGGCCGATCTGGTGCCGCGCGAGAAGCGGGCTCAGGCCATGTCGCTGGTCTTTACCGGGCTGACTCTGGCCAATGTGCTGGGTGTGCCTTTCGGCACCGCGCTGGGCCAGTGGCATGGCTGGCGTTCGACCTTCTGGGCCGTTTCGCTGATTGGCGTCGTCGCCCTGGTCGCCCTGAATCTGCTGCTGCCGAAGAAGATCAAGTCGGTGGCGGGCGGCAACATTCTGCACGAGTTCATTTCGCTGATGAATCCGCAGGTGCAGCTGGCCCTGCTGATCAGTACCTTGTCTTCGGTCAGCCTGTTCACCGTGTTTACCTACATCGCCTATATCCTGAGGGATGTCACCGGTTTTTCGGCAGGCGCCGAAAGCTGGGTGCTGCTGCTGTTCGGTGGCGGCATCACGGTCGGCGGCCTGGCCGGCGGTCGACTGGCTGACTGGAAGCTGCTGCCGTCGCTGACTGGGCTGATGATCGCTCTGGCCGTGATACTGACCGGTTTTGCCTGGACCTGCCACGACAAGACACTGACCCTGGTCACGCTGGCAGTGTGGGGGATGGCGGCCTTTGCGGTGACGCCGGCGGCGCAGATCCTGGTGCTCGACAAGGCGGTGCGCGCACCGAATCTGGCCTCGACTCTGAACCAGGGCGCCTTCAATGTCGGCAATGCGGTCGGTGCCTGGTTGGGCGGTCTGGTACTGGGGGCCGGCGTATCGCTGGACCATCTGCCTCTGGTCGGGGCGGCTGTCGCGGTATTGGCCCTGCTGGTGGTGATTGCCGCAAGCATCCTTTCGGGCAAGATGAAAGTGCTGGAGCCTCTGGGTCGGCCGGTCGAGCGGCCGCCGGTCCACTGATCAGCGCCTTCCGGCGAGACCGGGACCCAAGAAAAAGACCGCCGGTGCGAACCGGCGGTCTTTTTTTGCAGCAGGCTTCAGGCGGCTTGCTGGTTGTCGTCCTTGTCCTCGATGGCAAGCCGTTCCGGGTGCTGGACGGCAGCCAGTTCGGCGGGGTCGAAGTCATCCACGGCCACGAAGTCGGCGATCCGTTGGTGCAGCGCCTGCAGCAGGCCGGCCTCGGCTTCGCTGAGCACACCGGCCTGACGGGCCTCGTCGATCTGCGCGGCATGATCGTGGCTTCGCAGCTGGCCGGACTTCACGGCCTTGGCGAACTTGCGCTCCAGCGGTTCGGCGGCCATGACATCGGCCAGCAAGGCATCCGCCAGGCCCAGATTGTTGTGCTCGCCTGGTGTCAGATACACCCACTCGGCCAGTCGGGCACGTGCTTCGCCCGGGGTGCAGATCAGCTCGGCCACCTTGCTGCCCAGCTGGTCCGAGGGCAGGGTCTGGCGCTGGCCGAGGGGGAAGATCAGTGCCCGCAGGGTCCAGGCCACGGGGCGCACCGGGAAGTTGCGGATCACGCCATCCAGAGCCTGTTCGATCTGGTACGTCACGTATTGCAGCGACCAGGCCACCAGCGGGCGGTCCGCGGCAGGACGATCAGTATCCTCGTAACGCTTCAGGATCGAGCTGGCGATATACAGATAGCTGAGCACGTCGCCCAGTCGCGCCGAGATCCGTTCCTTGAACTTGAGCTTGCCGCCCAGCACGCCCATCGCGACGTCGGCGCTCAAGGCCAGCGCGGCCGAATAGCGGTTCAACCGGCGATAATAGGAGCGGCTGAAGGCATCGCCGGCCGAGGCTCCGATCCGGGCACAGGTCAGCCCCAGAGTCAGGCTGCGAACGGCATTGGAGATACCGAAGCCGATATGGCCGAACAAGGCGTCATCGAAAGCGCGCAGGCGAGCCTTGGGATCTTCCAGCGCGACGGCGGCCATTTCCTTCAACACGTAAGGATGGCAGCGAATGGCGCCCTGACCGAAGATCATCAGGTTGCGGGTCATGATATTGGCGCCTTCCACCGTGATCGCGATGGGTACGGCCTGCCAGCCGCGACCGGCATAGTTTTTCGGGCCCAGCTGCACGGCCTTGCCGCCATGGACATCCATGCTGTCGCCGGCCACGACGCGCGCCCATTCGGTGGCGTGATATTTGGCAATGGCCGATGGCACGGCCGGGCGTTCGCCACGATCCACTGCCGCCGCCGTTGCACGTGACAAGGCGGCGGTGGCATAGGTCAATCCGCCGATCCGGGCCAGCGCTTCCTCGACACCTTCGAACTTGGCGATCGGCAGGCCGAACTGGCGACGGACCCGGGCATAGGCGCCGGTGCCGACCACGGCACCGCGCATCGCGCCGGTCGCGTTGGACGGCAGTGAAATCGCGCGACCGACCGACAGGCATTCGACCAGCATCCGCCAGCCCTGGCCCGCCATCGCGAGGCCGCCGATCAGGGTGCTGAGGGGTACGAACACGTCCTTGCCGCGCACCGGGCCGTTCTGGAACGGAATATTCAGCGGGAAATGGCGACGACCGATCTCCAGGCCCGGAGTCGAGCGCGGCAGCAGGGCCAGCGTGATGCCGATGTCTTCCTTGTCACCCAGCAAGTGCTCGGGATCGTACATGCGGAAGGCCAGGCCGATCAGGGTGGCGATCGGTGCCAGGGTGATATAGCGCTTGTCGAAGGTCAGGCTGAGACCCAGGGTTTCGACACCGTCGATCTCGCGCTTGCAGACCACGCCGGTGTCGGGGATCGAGGTAGCGTCCGACCCGGCCGTGGGGCCGGTCAGGGCGAAGCAGGGAATTTCCTCGCCGACCGCCAGCCGCGGCAGGTAATGGCTCTTGTCTTCCTCGCTGCCGTAATGCAGAAGCAGTTCGGCTGGCCCCAGCGAGTTGGGCACGGCCACCGTCGAGGCCAGGGTCGGTGACATCGTGGAAAGCTTCTGCAGCACCGCCGAGTGGCCCAGAGCAGAGAAACCCAGACCACCGTAGGTTTTGGGAATGATCATGCCGAAAAAGCGGTTGCGTTTGATGAAATCCCATACCGGTGGCGGCAGATCGGCCAGCTGATGGGTGATTTCCCAGTCACTGACCAGCTTGCCCAGCGCTTCCACGGGGCCATCCAGAAAGGCCTGTTCCTCGGCATTCAGCAGCGGCCGGGGCTGGCCCAGCAGCTTGGACCAGGCCGGCTTGCCGGAAAACAGCTCTCCTTCGAAACCGACCGTGCCTGCATCCAGCGCCACCTGCTCGGTGGCAGAGAGTCTGGGCGTGGCCTTGGCAAAGGCTTTCAGCAGGGGCGCCGATATCCGGCCGCGGCGGAAGTCGACCAGCAGCAGGGGAACGGTGATGAGCAGTTCGATCAGCAGCAGGACCCACATGCCGGCATGCGCGCCGAACAGCCAGCCGGCGACGCAGGTGGTGACCAGCAGGGCCACGGCCCAGGTGCGGAGTGAGCTACGGTGATAGGCGCAGGCGCCGCTGGCGACCAGGGCGGCCAGCACGGTGAGCAGGGCAGGCATGGGCAACACCTCGAATCAAGCTGCAATCGCAGTCATCAGGGGGAAGAGAGATGGAGGACATCGGCGCTTCGCCGCCGCGGGTTCCTTGCGCCCAGGCTCCGCACCAGTCCCTGGCGTGGGTGGGCCCTGCAGTCCATGTGCGCATCGATGCCGATGCCTCCATACGCCGAAGTATGGAGGCGGTTTTCAAGTGCGTCAATACACCGCCGTATGGTGCCGCCACTCGAATGAGGGGGACCGTTCATCGATTGCAATGCCGGGCGGGCGAGCTACTATGCGAAGATGAATGAAACCGTAAAAACCGAGCGGGTGCGCCTCAGTGCCGAAGACTGGGAAGATGCCGCGCTGGAGCTGATCGCCGAGCAAGGCGTGGGCGCGCTGGCGGTCGAGTCTCTGGCGCGCGACCTCGGCGTGACCAAGGGCAGCTTCTATTGGCACTTCCGGACCCGTGAAGCCCTGCTGCAGGCCTCGATCGAGCGCTGGGAGCAATATGTCGAACGTGAGGTGATCAGCCAGATCGGCACCATTGCCGATCCGCGCCTGCGGTTGCCGGAACTGTTCCGCCGGGTGGCCCACGAAGTGCAGCCGCATCGCGTGTACGCGGCCTTGCTGAAAGCGCTGGATCATCCGCTGGTGGTGCCGGTCATGGCACGTATCTCGCAGCGACAGATGGAATTTCTGCGCCAGCTCTATACCGAGGCCGGGCTGGATGCGCAGGCGTCATTGAACCGTGCGCGACTGACCTATGCCGCCTATGTCGGCTTTCTGCAGCTGAATTTCACGCCGGGCCTGCCGCGGGTCAGCCACGAGGATTTCGATGCCTATGTGGAACACATGCTGGCCACGCTGACCCCGGTCTGAGCCGACACCACGGTCGGCAAGGCCGACCGTGGTCGCGAGGGATCACAGCAGCGAGCCGCCTTTCTTCAGCACCGCATCGCAGACCTTGCCGGTCAGCTTTTCCTTCAGCGCACCGGTCTGCTGACCCAGATTGAACTGCTGGCCGTCACTGCCATGCAGAATGCCCTGCAACCCCTGCTGATAGCCGCTGTCCTTCCGGCTGGCAGCACTTTCTCCGCCCAAAGCACCGAGCAGCTTGTTCTTCAGGCCCGCAGCGCCGGATTCGGCACCGAGATACTTGTTCTTGATGCAATAACCCAGCAGACCCGCGACATTGCCACTGCTGGCCGGGCTGATCGCCTTGCCCAGCAGCGAGGTGGCCGAGCCCCCTCCCAGGGCGCCCAGCCCGCTCAGATCCTTGCCGTCGAGCTGTTGTTTGAGACTGTTCAGATCGGTACCTTGCAGCTGCTGCTTGAGCTTGCCCAGATCCTGACTGTCGAGGCGCTGCTTGAAGCTGTTGAGATCCGAGCTGCCCAGTTGCTGCTGCACTTTCTTGAGATCCTCGCTGCTGAGCTGCTGCTTGAGGCTGTTGAGATCGGTGCCGTCGATCCGCTGCCGGATGTTTTCCAGATCCTTGGTGGTGATGTGCTGCTTGAGACTGTTGAGGTCGGTGTTGTCGAGCTGCTGCTTGAGACTGCTCAGGTCCTGGGCACCGGCGGCTGCCGACAAGGCCAGCAGTGTGGCCGGGAGCAGGGCATGGCGGAATGCGCGGAAAGCGGACATGGGACAGGCATCCTTGTTCGTGGAAAGAGGGATCTGTGGGTCTGCGACGCAGACCGGCCTGTCGAAAGGGTACCGCGACGGGACCGATTCGTCCGCCCCCGTCGCCTCCGCCGTTCATCATCCTGTGCTGCCAAGTCGATCACGCGGGTTCCACCGGCACCGTTCAAGACTGGCAACGCGGTGTGAGGCCGGGGCGGTCCGGCCAGGTCCATGGATGGGCCATCACGCCGCGCCCGGAGTCAGGCACGGCGGGTTCTGGCTGGCATGCCCTCGAGGCAGTCCGCGGGAGCATGGGTCCGGACCGGGGCCGAACCGTACGTTGAAGGGCTCAGCGCGGCCTGGCCCAGGGGATCACGGTCAGCGAGCGCACGCCCTGGGCGCCGCGGATCAGCACGCCTTCGATATCGGCAGTGGCCGAGGGGCCGGACATCAGCACGCAGTAACGCGCCTGCCTGAAGTCTTCGCGCTGGTAGGCATGGTGCAGATTGCCCACCAGGTCCTCGGGGTCGAGCAGGGCCACCAGATGCTGGGGCAGATAGCCCAGGGCATTGATCCGGTATTCGGCTTCGCTGATCCACAGCGAGCCGGTTTCGGCCACGCCGAAGCGGGCCCGCACTACGCCGACATCGACCTGGGCCAGCTCGGCCGGCTGGCGGAAAGAGGACAGCTCGTAGTCGGAGGCCACTTCCGGCACCACCGAGCAGAAGCGGGTGCCGTCGGGAAACAGCCGGCGCACAAAAGGGGCCAGTTCCATGATGTCAGGCTCCGGCGCCTGCCAGCGTCCGCCGATCAGTTCCAGCGAGGTCTGGAAGCGCTCCAGGGCCACCGGGTGATATTGATCGAACGTCGGTACCTGCGGATGGCCGGTGGGCGTGCGGCCGGCGGCGCGGATCGAGGCGAGAATGCTGTCGCGGCTGCTCATGCCGAAGTGTCCTGCTTGCGGTTCTTGAGATACCACTGACGGAAGCTTTCCGCCGGCGGCACGGGGTTTTCGCGCTGACGGCCCCAGACATTCAGCGGCAGATAGCTCAGACCGCGCGGCAGCACCTTCAGGGCGATGCCTGCCATATCGCTGGCGGTGCGATAGACCATCGGATGCTGCAGAATGTGGCCGGCCATCTTCATTGCCATGGTCTTGGCATAGGACAGCTGATGCTGTTCGGCAATGATCTGGCGCCAGCGGTAGATCTGCTCGTGGATGTTGATCCGCACCGGACAGACATTGGTGCAGCTGCCGTTGAGGGTGGAGGCGAAGGGCAGGCCGCTGTACTTCTTCAAATCGAAGCTCGGGTCGATGATCGCGCCGATCGGGCCGGAGTAGACCGCGCCGTAGCTGATGCCGCCGCTGCGGCGGTAGACCGGGCAGGTATTCATGCAGGCGCTGCAGCGGATACATTTCAGCGAATACCAGAAATCATCCATGGCCAGCCGTGCGCTGCGACCGTTGTCGACCAGAATGAAATGCATTTCGCCGCCTTCGCGAGGGGCGCGGAAGTGCGAGGTATATTGGGTGATCGGCGAACCCAGCGCGCTGCGCGAGAGCAACCGCACGAAGACGCCCAGGTCCTCCTGGCGGGGAATCAGCTTTTCGATGCCGATCGAGGCGATATGCAGCGGAGGCACATTGGCGGACAGATCGGCATTGCCTTCGTTGGTGCAGACCACCACCGCGCCGGTCTCGGCCACCGCAAAATTGCAGCCTGTCATGCCGGCGCCGGCGCCGAGAATGATGGGCCGGGTGGTTTCGCGCTGCTGTTCGGCCAGATAATAGGGGTCGGCATTGGCCGGGTCGGTACCCAGCTTGTCGGCGAAAACCTTGGCCACATCGCGTGACAGCTTGTGAACGGCCGGCACCACCACGTGGCTGGGCATTTCGTCATCGAGCTGCTGGATGCGCTCGCCCAGATCGGTCTCCACCACCGCGATGCCACGGGCTTCGAGATACGGACGCATCTCGCATTCCTCGGTCAGCATCGACTTGCTCTTGACCAGGCTGGTGACGCCGCGCTGACTCAGGATTTCATGGACGATCCGGTTGTGCTCTTCGCCGTCGCGGGCCCAGTGCACCTTGACCCCGTTGGCGGTGGCATTGCGCTCGAACATCTCCAGGTAATGATCGAGCTGACCCAGGGTATGTTCCTTGATCTGCGAGGCCAGCGTCCGCAGCTCCTGCCATTCGGGGATGGCGCGCATCTGGGCATCGCGGCCCTGGCGCAGATCCCACAGCCGGCGGTCATGGAAGCTGACATGGTCTTCCGAGGCCAGAAATTTCTTCGATCCGGCGACGTGATCGACGGCCTTCATGCGGCGGCTCCATTCAGGATCTGGGCGATATGGATGAACTTCAGGTCCAGGCCCAGACGCCGGGCACAGCCTTGCTGGTGCATCAGACAGGATGAGTCGGCCGAGACGATATATTCGGCGCCGGCCTGCTTGTGGTCGCGGACCTTGTCATAGCCCATGCGTGCCGATACCGGTTCCTCGCCCACCGAGAAGGTGCCGCCGAAGCCGCAGCATTCATCGGGGCGCGCGGGCATCACGAACTCGATGTCCCTGACCATGTTCAGCAGGTCCATCGGTTTGGAAAAGAAGGGCTCGTCGATTTCCGACATGGAGGCGGTACGCAGCGCGCGCAGGGTCCCGCAGCTGTTGTGCAGGCCGACCTTGTGCGGGAAGCGGGCCCAGGGCAGCGCCTTGACCTTGAGCACGTCGTGCAGAAATTCCACCAGCTCCATGGTCCGGGTACGGACCTGTCGGACCGTGTCGGTCTGTTCGATCGCGGTGAGATGGTCGCGGATGTGGTGGGTGCAGCTGCCGGACGGGGTGACGATGTACTCGTAGCCGGCGAAGTTGTCGACAAACAACTGCTCGGTGGCGGCGGCATCTTTTTCGCAACCGCTGTTGGCCATCGGCTGGCCGCAGCAGGTCTGTTGCAGGGGATAGTCGACTTCGCAGCCGAGTTTTTCCAGCAGTTCCAGGGTGGCGATGCCGGCCTCGGGGAAAAACGCGTCCACGAAACAGGGGACGAACAAGGCAACTTTCATGGAGTGGGGCTCATCTAGGCTAGGCTGCGGAAGGCCGTCGGCGACGACCTTCCGTCCATGGCAGGGTCAGACCATCTGGCCCATGCGCAGATCGGCCATCAACTTCGGATTGTCCGCGTAATCGACGGGGATCGCCACCACGCTGGGGCCGTGGTGGTCCATGGCGGCACGCAGGGTGGCGCGCAGCTGGTCGGCGGCGTGCACGGCAAAGCCTTTGGCACCCATGGCATCGGCATAGGCCTTGAAGTCGATCGGCCCGAACTGCACGCCCGAGGGACGGCCATACTTCTTGTCTTCCTGGATCATCACCATGTTGTAGCAGTTGTCGATCCAGATCACATGCATGATGTTGCAGCCAAGTCGCACCGCGGTCTCCAGCTCCATACTGGACTGCATAAAGCTGCCGTCGCCCGAGACCGAGATGATCTTGTCGGTCGGTCGCACCAGCGAGGCGGCAATCGCCCAGGGCAGGGCCACGCCCATGGTCTGCTGGCCATTGGTGATCAGCAGCTGACGCGCGCGGAAGCTGTTCAGATAACGGGCGATCCAGATATGGAAGCTGCCCATGTCCACGCACATGGTGACATCGGGGCCGGCCAGTGCCTGCAGTTCGCTGACGATCTTCAGCGGGTGCAACGGGCTGCCGCCCAATTGCGGTGCATGGGTGGCCAGATGCTTGCGGTCTTCGGCCAGGGTGCTCAGGACCTGGGCGGCTTCCGGCGTCAGTACCTTGGGCTTCAGCTGACCGGCGAGCGCCTCCAGATTCAAGGCGATATCGCCCAGCAGTTCCACGTCAGGGTTGTAGCAGTTGTCGATCTCGGCCTCGATCACATCCAGGTGGATGATCTTGCGGCTGGCATCGGCATTCCACTTCGGCGGCTCGTATTCCACCGGGCCATAGCCGATGGTCACCACCAGGTCGGCCTTCTTCAGCAGGGCATCGCCGGCCTGGTTCGACCACAGGCCGATGCGTCCGGCAAACAGCTCGAAATTCGGCTGATCGACGGCACCCGCCGCCTGAAAGGTACCGACCACCGGCAGCGGGCATTGCGCCAGCAGCTTGCGCAGGGCGTTGGAATTGGCCTCCTGACTGGCCTGCAGGCCCAGCAGCAGCACCGGCTGGCGAGCACTGTTGATCAGTTCGGCGGCTTCGCGGACAGCGTCCGGCGGAGCGACGCCGTTTTGCGGCGTGCGACCGCCGGCCAGCACCCGCCCTTGAGCCGGGGCATTCATCAGATCGTTCGGCAAGGCCACGAAGGCACCGCCGGGACGGCCGCTTTCGGCAGCCCGCAAGGCATTGGCGATGGTCTCGGAGACCGCCGAGGCGGCTGTGATTTCGGCACTGTATTTGGTCACCGGCTTGAACAGCGAGACGGTGTCCAGGGTCTGGTGGACCTGCTTCAGACGTTCGGCCAACGGCACCACGCCACCCAGGGCCAGCATCGGATCGCCTTCGCTGGTGGCGGTGGCCAGGCCGGTGGGCAGGTTGGAGCAGCCGGGGCCCGAGGTCACCAGCGCGACACCGGCCTTGCCGGTCAGGCGACCGACAGCACCGGCCATAAAGGCGGCATTGGCCTCGTGGCGGGCGACGATGGTCTGGATCGAGGAGTCTTCCAGCGAATCGAAGACCCGGTCGACCTTGGCGCCGGGAATACCGAACACCCAGCGCACGCCATGGGCTTCCAGATTGCGCACGACCAGTTCTGCGCCGCAGGCGGGCGCCTTGTTGTTATCAGACATAAGTGGCTCACAGCAGAAAGGGAGGAGGCCCGTAGCCGGGCCGGGGATCAGGCCTCGGCCTGGCGGATGGCCGCATCCAGGTCGGCCGGAAAGAGATCGGCGCTCAGGAAATCCTGGTTCTGCGGCAGCTCGATCTTGAGCTTGCTGACCAGACCCAGCTGCAGGCGCCCGCGCTTGAGCCGGTACTCCAGCACATGGCCGCCGCCATCGCGCTGATCGGTGATGTAATGGATGTGGTAGCCGGCGACATTGACGCCTTGCACATACGGCGGGCTGCGAAAGCCGATCAGGGTGCCGCGGGTTTCGTTGAAATCGAAGGTAGGCTGTTCGGCGATGGCCTCCAGCATCGGCTTGTACGGCCGTTCCTGACGCGGCACGGTACGAGTCCGCACCCTTTCGAACTCGCCGTCGACGCGGATCGCGCAGAACAGGTTGGCCGAGGGCGCGAGCCGATTGATCAGGGCCTCGACTTCTTCACCGCTCATGGGCTGCTCAAGCGGCAGATCCACTGATGGCTTGAACCAGGTCACCACCGCAAAAGGGGTTTTCTGTTCGGGGCGGGTCGGAGTCGCGCTGCCGTCAGCGCGCAGCTGGTGCGAATGCTGGTCAAAGGCGATCAGTTCGCCATCCAGATCATTGAAGGTGCCCAGACCGAAATCACCATGCGTGAACAATTCTCCCAAGGTGGTGTCGCCCTCGTAGACACCGGCGATCAGACCGCTCATCAGCGAGGTCTGGTAGATCTCGCCATCACCGATCGGCAACGGCAGGGTACCGTTTCTGGCCAGATAGCTGGCAGCGATATGCTCGGCACATCCGCAGCTTGCAGCAGTCATCTTCATCTCCCTCAAGGACTGTGGAGCCGGACTCCACTACGGCTTAAAGGATGGAATCGAAGTGGTCATTAGTCCAATATATAGACCATGCAATGTTGAGACGAATTTCATATGGAGTTGAGGCAGCTACGCTATTTCATCGCGGTCGCCGATGCCTTGCATTTCACCAAGGCGGCTGAACAACTGGGCATGGCCCAGCCGCCGCTGAGTCAGCAGATCCGCAAACTGGAACGGGAAGTGGGTGCTCCGCTGTTTCATCGGCTCAGTCGCGGCATCGAGCTGACCGAGGCCGGTCGGCGTCTGCGCGAAGATGCGCAACAGGTATTGGATGCCGCCGAGCAGGCCTTGAGCCATGCCCAGAGCGCCGCGCGCGGGATCAGTGGCCGGATCCGTCTGGGATTTGCCACCTCGGCGGTGTTTCATGCCCAGATCGCGATGACGTTGCGGGATTACCGTTCGCGATACCCGCAGGTGGAGCTGGCGCCGCATGAAAGCGATTCGCCCTCGCTGGTGGAGGCGGTGCATGAGGGCCGGCTGGATGCGGCCTTTCTGCGCCTGCCGGTGGATACCGGCGAGCTGCAGCTGGAGAAGATGGTGGATGAACCGATGCGGGTCGTGCTGCCGGTCGGCCACCGGTTGGCGGGCTGTGCGGAAATCGATCTGGCCGAGCTGGCGGGCGAGCCCTTGATCCTCTCGCCGCGCTGGACCGGACCGGCCCTGTACGACGCGATTCTCGACACTTTCCGCCAGGCCGGCATCGAGCCGCTGCTGGGCCAGGAATCGCCGCAGGTGCCTACCTGCGCCAATATGGTGGCCGGCGGTTTCGGCATCAGCCTGGTCCCCGAGTCGATCTGCCAGGTCCGCAGCGAAGGCGTCAGCTATCACGCGATCAAGGGCATCTCGCCGCAGCTGGGCATCGCTCTGGCCACCCGCCGCAATCCGCTGGCGCCGACCCTGCGCAATCTGATCCTGCGGGTCAGAGCCGAGCGTCAGCGTCATGAAGCCGCCGGTCTGGTCATTGACTGAGCTGGAGTCGACGGGCGGGCGAGGCCTGACCCAGGGGGCTGTCCGGCAAGTGTGTCCTTCATTCAAAAAAAACGCCCGACGTAGCGGGCGCGGGGAAAGTGACAATTGCGGTTACCAGTGCAGGGTGACGTTGCCGAAGACATAGCGTCCGTTGTAACCGAAGGGCGACAGCGGGGAGTACGGCAGTTCACCGTAGTAGTAGTCGTAGGTATTGTTTTTGGTCACCCTGGATGGGTATTGGTTGGTGAGATTGTTGGCCCCGACAGTGAAGGTCCAGTTGTGATAGGTGTAATTGATGGTGGTATCGAGCAGCCAGCGTGCGGCAAAGGTCTGGTCTCCAGCGGCGGTATTGCCCACACGCATGACCGAGCCATAGCGCGTCTCTCCGGCATAGAAGCTCCAGTTGCCGACCATCCAGGTGCCGCCGAGCACAAATTTGGTACGAGGCGTGGATTTGGTCAGCAGGCCTTCGCTGGCACGCCCGTACAAGGCTAGGGTCGGAGCATATTCCCGCAGAATGGCGGGCGTGGCGGCGACCGATTGCAGTGATACCTGATTGTAGTTGGCGCTGGCGTTCAGGCGCAGCGTGCCGGCATTGCCCATCGCGATGTAATAGCTTGTCACCATATCTACGCCGCGGGTGCGGGTGGTGGCGGCATTGGTGAAATACTGTGCCGCGCTGACCTGAGTGGCCGATATTCCAGAAATATAGGCGGCCAGCTCAGGATTGGAGGTCAGCGAGAAACTGTCGCTGAGAAGATCCTGGTGGGCGATTCTGATCTGGTAGCCATCGACGCTGACATCCAGATTGTCCAGCGGTTGCCAGACGGCGCCGAGGCTGTAGTTGACGGATTTTTCCGGACGCAGTGACCGGGCTCCCAATGCCTGGGCAACGGAGTTGCTGGTACGGAAGGTGCCGGTCTGGGTCAGGGTATTGTTGTTGATGATGGTGGCAATGGTTTCGTAGTACTGCTGGCCCAGCGAGGGGGCCCGGAAACCGTTGGACACGGTGCCCCGCAGGGCCAGCGTGTCGGTGAGCTGGTAACGCAGAGAGACCTTGCCCGATCGGGTGGCGCCGGCATCACTGTAGTGTTCGTAGCGCGCCGCAACACCTGCTGACAAGCGGTCAGTCAGATCGGTTTCCAGGTCGGCATAGACGGCCTGGCTATGGCGACTGAAGTTGCCGGCTTCAGCCGGCGTGATGCCGGAGAAGGTCTGTGCACCGCCGGCATAAGTGCCATTGGGATCCTGATAATAAGAGGCGGCATCGCCCGCCTTCATCTGATATTGGTCCTTCATCCAGGAGGCACCGAAGGCGACAGTGACCGGGTTGGGCAAAAAGCCCCAGTCGGTGTCTTTGCTCACATCCAGATTGAATACGCTCTGGGCATCACGGAACGAACCGACGTAGAAATTCCTGGGCGAGCTGCCGGTGTTCTCGTACAGGGCGACATTCAGCGTGTTGTCGACTTGGTTATTGACGTTGTTGTATCCGTAGGTTCCGGAAAAGTCCCAGTGCCAGCCGTCACCGATCAGCCCTCGGCCGCCAAGCACGGCCGAGAAATCGCTGGATTGGCTCAGCATCAGGGGCAGGTAGCCATTCGGATACATGGCCTTGACGTTGTTGCTGGAGTTGGCGGTACGGTAATAGCCGTAGTTGCGCTGATCGCGCTGACTGGCATCGATATAGCCATACAGTTCAAAGGCCGGGTTGAAGGCGTAGGCAAAATTGATGACGGTCTGGAAATTCTTCTGCCCGGCATTGCCGTAGACCTGAGTGGCATAGCCGCCGTTGGCCTTGACGACAGAGGCCTGGTTCTGCTCGCCGAATTCGGCATGATTGGTAGGCATGGCATTGAGATAGTTCCATGAAACACGAAGCCATCCCTTCTTCTGTGCGCCCAGATCAAAGCCTACCGAGCCCGAGATGCTGTTCTGTGCACCGCCACCCTTGGTATAGCCGGCGCCACCGGCGGTGACACTGTTGTCGCCTTTTCTGGCACCGTGTTTCAACACGATATTCACTACACCGGCAATGGCATCCGAGCCGTACTGGGCAGCCGCACCGTCGCGAAGGACTTCGATATGGTCGATGGCGGCAATCGGAATGGAGGCCGTATCCACCGGTTGTGAACCGCGACTGGAGGTAGTGCTGTAATTCAGCTGCGATGAAGGGTGATAGCGCTTGCCATCGACCAGCACCAGTACATAGTTGGGTGACATGCCACGCAGGATGACTGGCCGTGTCGTATTCAATGGACCGTTGATGGCAGAGGAAGGAAAGTCGAGTGAAGGCAGCAGCTGACTGAGCGCCTGTCCCACGGTATTGGCACCGGTGGCCTGCAGATCCTTGGATCCCAGCACATCGATCGGCGACAGGGATTCCGATTCGGTCCGACCCGAACTGCGGGTGCCCGTGACGATCACGGCCTGCATTTGCTTGGACGAACTCTTGCTCGGTGCTTTTTTCGACGCAGGCTGCCCTGCGGACGTGGCCGTCCCGTCGTCCATGGCCCAGCCCGAGGCCGAAGCGAACGAGGCAGCGATGGCTATCGGCAAGATCATTGCCCGACTGTATCGTTTGGATTTCATGCTACTGCCCCCCTCTTGGCAGCATCTGGCCTGACGCCAAGGTCGGCCAGGAATCTGGTCGCGTCTCAATCAGTCGCGTTTCAATCAACGGTGTCTTGCGATGCCGGCCGGTCATGCCGGATCGATGCCAAGCCTGCCGGCGACCCCCTTCGTCACCGTGCTGCTCTGCATCATCTTTAGCGGAGTCCCGAACGGACTTCCAAGACGGAATGATTAGGTGGCAATAAGTTTGGCTTATGACCTGTCGCCCTACTTGCGGGGCACAGAGCCTGGTGCTTCGGCGGGAAGGTGCCGTCTCATAAGCCGGAGTTATGGCAGCAGATGAAAGTTGTCTTGGCCGGCAGCTTGGTCGCGGTCCTAACGTGAAGCATTCCATGCCCGCCCGGGAGTTGCTCCGTGTCTTTGCGTCTGGCTGCCCGCGTGCAGCGTATCAAGCCTTCTCCCAGCAGCGCGGCGGCCGATCGTGCCGCCGCCTTGCGTCGTGAAGGACGTTCGATCATCGGTCTGGTGGTTGGTGAACCCGATCTGGACATGCCGGGCCATATTGTCGAGGCCATCGTCGAGGCGGCAAGGCAGGGACAGACCCGATACACCCAGAATGCCGGCACGCCCGAATTGCGGGCGGCGATCAGCGCCAAATTGCAGAGGGAGAACGGGCTGGACTACGCGGCCGACCAGATCCTGGTCACCCCGGGTGCCAAAAGCGCGATCTTCAATGCCTTGCTGGCGACCCTGGGCGAGGGTGACGAGGTGCTGGTACCTGCACCGTATTGGGTATCGTATCCCGATATGGTTCTGGCCTGCGATGGCACGCCTGTGACGGTGATCGGTCATGAAAGTGACGGATTCAAGTTGCGCCCGGAAGCGCTGGCGCAGGCGATTACGCCGCGAACGCGCTGGCTGATCCTGAATTCGCCTTCCAATCCCACCGGTGCGGTCTATAGCGAGGCCGAGTGGAAGGACTTGCTGGAGGTGCTGCAGGCGCATCCGCAGGTTTGGCTGATGACCGACGAGATCTACGAACATATCTGCTTTGCCGGGCACAAGCCCCGGCATCCCCTGGTGCTGGAGCCTGGACTGAAGGAACGGACGCTGATCGTCAACGGGGTGTCCAAGACCTACGCCATGACCGGCCTTCGACTGGGCTATGCCGCCGGACCGCCGGCTTTGATCCAGGCGATGGCGGCGTTGCAGTCGCAGTCGACCAGCAATGCCTGTTCCTTGAGTCAGGCCGGCGCCGTGGCGGCCTTGAATGGCGATCAGTCCTTTGTCGTTCGCAACGCGGAGCTGTATCGGTGTCGTCGGGATGAGGTGGTGGGGCGAATCAATGCCATCGATGGTCTCCGTTGCGAACTTCCGGACGGGGCTTTCTACGTCTATGTGAACTGTGCCGGGCTGCTGGGCCGGCAGACGCCCAAGGGTCAGATCCTTGGCAATGACGACGATGTCGTGATGTATCTGCTCGAGCAGGTCGGCGTGGCGGTCATCGCCGGGCATGCCTATGGGCTGTCGCCCTATTTCCGACTCTCCACCGCCGCTTCGCTGGAGACCCTGATCGAAGGCTGCGTGCGTATGGCCACCGCGGTATCGTTGCTGCGCACTCCGGCTTGAACACCCCGGAGATGGCGGTCGCCCCGGCGGGAGGCTTCCGCAGGTCCTTGCTGGCGATGTCAGGGCTTGCGCTGGTTCTGATGCTGTCGGCGCTGGATCAGACCGTGGTCGGTACGGCGTTGCCGCGCATCGCCGAAGAGCTGCATGGCTTCGATCGCTATACCTGGGTGGCCACCAGTTACCTGCTGGCCTCGGTGATCAGCCTGCCGATTGCCGGCAGGCTGGGCGACCATCACGGACGCAAGCCCTTCGTGCTCGCGGCGACGATCATTTTCGTGCTGGCCTCCCTGGGGTGTGGCGCTGCCGCCACCATGGACCAACTGATCGTGGCGCGAGGTTGCCAGGGGATCGGCGGCGGCATGTTGATCGGTACCGCCTTCGCCTGCATTCCCGAGCTGTTTCCCGACACGCGGCAGCGATTGCGCTGGCAGATGCTGTTAAGCATGGCCTTCAGCATTGTCAATGCCACGGGACCGATGCTGGGTGGCATGCTGACTCAGGATGTCAGCTGGCGGTGGGTGTTCTATATCAATCTGCCGTTGGGACTGCTGGCACTGATCCTGGTTTATCGCCATCTGCCCTGGTTGCGGCCGATGAGTGGCTCCCAGACCCGGTTTGATTGGCGGGGCGCGGCATGGCTTGCCGTGCTGCTGGGGGCCGGGCAGGCCGCCGTGCAATGGCATGCCCACCCCGTATGGCCGGCACTGGCGGCAGGGCTGGCGCTGGTGAGGCTGTTGCGTGAGCAGCCGCGAACCCGGCATCCTCTGTTGCCGCCGGTCATGTTTGCCGATCCTGGGCTGCGCGGTTTGTTCGGGCTCTCGTTGCTGGCCGGCGCGATCATGTTCTCCCTGCTGTTCTATCTGCCGCTGCTGTTTCAGGCCGGTTATGGCTACAGCCCCCGCACCGCCGGATGGCTGATCACCCCGCTGGTGCTGTGCATCACCCTCGGTGCGATCTTCAATGGTCGTATCGTGGCCCGGCTGGAAGATCCGCGCCGGCTGCCGCTGACGGGGTTCGTGTTGCTGATGCTGGCCTGTGTCGGCATCGCCGTCAGCGGTCGGGGGGCTGGACCGGGCCTTCTGCTGAGCTTGACCTTCGCGGCGGGTCTGGGGCTGGGGCTGATCCTGATGAATCTCACCTTGTTTACCCAGGCCCGGGCCCACCGCGAGCATCTGGGGATTGCCACCGCGGTCTGTCAGGGCCTGCGGCTGGTCGGCGGCATGCTGGGGGCGGCGCTGGCCGAGCGGGTGGTCAACGGCGTCTATCCGCAGGCCCTGGCGCGACAGCTGGCGGCGATGCATCTGCCGACCATGGCCTCGGCGTGGTCCAGTCCTGGCAGCGTCTTGCGGATGCCGATGCGAGCCGGTGTCGCTGCGCCGGAGCCTATGCCATGGATCCAGGCCTGGCAGGCGGCCCGCCACAGTCTGATCCAGTCGGTGGATGTCGTCTGCCTGCTGCTGGGCCTGCTGGCACTGGCAGCATTGATCTGGTTGATGCGCCTGCCGCGCATCAGCCTGCAGCCGCCGCTGTCATCGTCCGGCCAACCGGCGGAAATATCCAGTCCCGATTGAGGGTAAGATCGAGGCGGGGGGATCCTGGGGATCCATCGGCGCATGGCCTGAACGTCGGGGCATGCATCCACTGATGCTCGGGAAGCTGATGAACATACGGCGCTTGCGCTATTTCGTGAAAATCGTCGATCTGGGCAGTCTGACCCAGGCGGCCGAGGTCCTGCATATCGCCCAGCCGGCCTTGAGCCAGCAATTGAATACCCTGGAATCGGAATTCAAGCAGCAGCTTCTGATCCGGACCAAGCGGGGCGTGACGCCGACAGCGGCCGGGCTGGTCTTGTACCAGCATGCGCAGATCATTCTGCGGCAGCTCGATCAGGCCTGCTCGGCGGTAGTCACCGCCGGGGAGAAATTGTCAGGCCCGGTGTCGGTCGGGCTGGCGCCGGGAACGGCCGCCTCGGCACTGGCCTTGCCGCTGCTGCAGGCCGTGCGCCACCGTCATCCGTCCATCGTGCTCTATCTCAACGAGAATTTCGGCACCACGCTCAGCGAGCTGGTGATGAACGGGCGGATGGACATGGCCGTGCTCTACGGCTTCCGCAGTGTCCAAGGCCTGGAATTCGTGCCTCTGCAGGACGAGGAGCTGTATCTGCTGCAGCCGGCCACGGCCCGGGCCGTACCTGCCACCATCAGCCTGCAGGAAATGTTCGATCTAGATCTGCTGCTGCCACGCAGCTACAACGTCATACGCAAATTGGTCGATGCCGCCTTCATGGCCAACCAGCGGGTGCCTTGCGTCATTGCCGAAATCGAGTCGGTCGATACCCTGGCTGGCGCGGTGGCGGCCGGTCTGGGGGCGACGGTGTTGCCGGATTCGGCGGCCTCGCACCTGTGTGCCAATGGCCGTCTGATGCGTCGTCGGATCGTGGGGCCGGTGATCACCGCACCCTTGGCACTGTGCCTGTCCAGCCATCTGCCGCTGTCTGCCGCCGCCCAGGCGGTCAAGGGTCTGCTGCTGGAGCTGGTCGGCGCCTTGCCGCCGACCGTGGCGGTCCGCTGAGTCCGCGACAGTGGTTCAGCGGCTTGCCGGTTCAGGTCATAAGGGAAACTTATTGCCTCAAAGTCAATCCATCTTGGCTGCCCGTGGCCATGCCCGCTACATTTTTCGCAACACATCGCATTAGCGATGGCTTCGATGAGCTGGGGGCTGGATACGCATCATGGATGGATTGGGAGGCGGGCACCTGGCCCATGGCAAGCTGTTTGCACCTGTGGCAGTCCCCGGCGGGCTGGAGGTCAGCGCGCTGGGGACCACCGGATTATTGCTGAGTGCGGCTGGCGAACTGTGCCTGCCTACCCAGCAGCGGATCTGGGCGCTGGCGAGGGAAGTGGCGACATGGCCGGGTATCGGCGAGGCCGTGCCGGGCATGAACAATCTGATGCTGTGCTTCAGCCGTCCGCCGGAGAACGGGCATGCCTGGCAGGGTCTGGTCGTGAACTTGCAGCAGGCTTGGCAGGACATCGAGCCACTGTCGCGCGAGGGTCGGGTCGTGGAGCTGGATGTGAGCTATGGCGGCCGCGGCGGTCCGCATCTGGCGGATGTTGTCACGCATACGGGCCTGGCGGTGGATGAGGTGGTCCGTCTGCACAGTGCGCCGCTCTACCAGGTCTATGCCTTGGGCAGTCATCCCGGCTACTGCTATCTGGGCGGCATGGATCCGCGCATCGCCACTCCGCGTCGGGCCGCCCCGATCCTGAACCTGCCTGGCGGCGCGGTTTCCATTGGCGGGGTCCAGACCGGAGTTTCGGCTTCGACGGGCCCCAGCGGCTGGAACACGATAGGCCATACCGAAATGGAGTTCTTCGATCCGTGCAGGCAGCCGCCGGCCGTATTGCAGCCGGGTGACCAGATCCGCTTCCGGGTCCGGGAGATTCTGGCATGATCCGATGGTGCTCCAAGCTGCCGCTGAGCAGCGTCCAGGACCTGGGTCGCCACGGCCATCTGGCCAGCGGGGTCGGCACGTCGGGGGCGATGGACCAGCTTGCGCTGATGGCCGGCAACCTGTTGCTGGGCAATGCGCCGGAGCTTGCCGGCATCGAGATACAGATGTTTCCCGCACGCTGCCGATTTCTTCAGGATGGCCGCTTTGCCCTGACCGGTGCCGATTGTCAGGCGCGGCTCAATGGCCGGCTGCTGCCCCCCTGGTGGTTGGCACGCGCCCGCCGAGGGGATGTTCTGGAATGGTTCCCTCCCCGGATCGGTGCACGTGCCTATCTCTGTCTGCCGGGGGGCGTGGACGTGCCGCCGGTACTGGGATCGAGAAGTACCCAGCTGAGAGGCGCATTTGGTGGTCTGGACGGCCGTTTTCTGGCCGTGGATGATGTCGTGAAAGCCGGTCGCGAAAACGATGAGGGGCCGGCGGACTTCGGGGTGGAACCGCCGCAATCGGCCATGCCGCAAGAGCAGAAGGGCTTGCCCGCGATCCGGGTCATGCCGGCGGCAGAGTATGACGCGTTCAGTGCGGCGGCCCGCGCGACCTTCTGGGACAGCGAATGGCGGCTCAGTCCGCAAAGCGACCGTTACGGCTGCCGGATGACCGGTCCCTCGATCCGCCTCGAGCAGCCGCTGGAAATACGCTCGCACGGCATCGTTCCCGGCGTGATCCAGATTCCGCCCGGAGGCCAGCCCATCATCCAGTTGCGCGATGCCCAGCCCAGTGGTGGCTATCCCAAGTTCGGCGCTGTGATCGAGGCGGATCTGTGGCGGTTGGGCCAGACTCCGATCGGCAGTCGCCTGCGTTTTGTCCGGGTCGATTATGACCAGGCCCTGCAGGCCCTCGATGAAAACCGGCAGTGGCTGGATCGTCTGGCCTGCCATCTTGCCATGTATATCTGAGAGGCCGGCTTGAAGATCGACATTCAACGGATTGCGCGGCTGATGAGCTGGTTGGCGGATACGCATATCCATGAACTGGAGTGGGGCGACGACCGGACCAGCTTGCGGCTGCGACGTGATCCCGGCCAGTCCCTGCGGCAAGCGCCGGAGCCGGACCGCAGTGCGGGCCCGCCGGCCAGAGCCGCTGATCCCGAGGCGCAGGCCATCGAGCGCATTCATGTGACGGCCAGCGCCGTCGGTCGCTTTCTCGACCGTGCGCCCCTGCAGTCGCAGGCGCTGGTCACGCCGGGATCACGGGTGGAGCCGGGCGATCTGGTCGGCCTGCTGCAGGCCGGCCCCATTCTGCTGCCGTTGAGGGCCGAAGTGGCCGGTATCGTGGCCGGCCATGCAGTGCAAGCCGGCGAAGCCGTGGAATATCGGCAAGTGATCATGTCATTGGAAGCCGTTGCCGCCTTCGCGGAAGGGGAGGAACCATGAGGTCCATCGATCTGAATGCCGATCTGGGAGAGGGCTTCGGTCCCTGGCGGATGGGCGCGGATGAGTCATTGCTGCCGTTGCTGTCGTCGGCCAATATCGCCTGCGGTTTTCATGCGGGTGATTCGTCGATCATGGATCGCACGATCCGTACCGCGATACGGCTGGGGGTCGATATCGGTGCCCATGTCGGCTACCCCGATCTGCAGGGCTTCGGTCGACGCCCGATGCAGATCGAGAGCGGGGAGCTGGCGGCGATGGTGATCTATCAGCTCGGCGCGCTGGGCGGGATGGCCCGCGCGGCAGGGGGGCAGATGACGCATATGAGCTTCCACGGCGCACTGGGCAATCGCATCGCCGCCGATGCGGCATTGGCCGATGCCCTGCTGCAGGCTGTGGCGGCTTATGACGCGGGCCTGATCATCAGCTCCTCGCCCAGCGCCGCCATGGTCACCGCCGCGGCCATGCATGGGCTGCGCTTGCGGACCACGTTTCTCGCCGACCGGGCCTGTGACCGCGAGGGACTGCTGGTACCACGGAGCAGGCCGGGCGCGGTGATCCATGATCCCCGGCAGGTCGCGGCCAGGGTCTGTCAGCTGCTGGCGGAGGGGACGGTCACCAGCATCGAGGGAGAGCGTCTGGCGATTGCCGCCGATTCGATTCTGGTGCATGGCGACACCGAGGGAGCCTTGGATCTGGCCCGACATATCCGTGAGACGATACGGCAGGCCGGCGTCCGGGTGCAGCCCTTGTCGCAGCTGGAGCACTGAGTTGCAGGCATAAGAACAACTTATGCTTATACAGTCATTCCATCTTGGCACGGGTGCCGGCGGCTGGCTACATTGGGGACAAGCGCCGCACGGGGGGCGTCCCCCGGGAACGGGAACAGGAGGGGATGGATGGCATTCAGCGATTACAGGACGGCACTGGTCACCGGTGCTTCTTCGGGAATAGGTGCGGCCGTGGTGGAACGGCTATGTCGGGAAGGGCTGGAAGTGCATGCCCTTGCGCGCAGCGCGCCGGCCCTGCAGGTGCTTGCGGATCGCACCGGCTGCGTGGCCCATGCGATGGATGTCACTGATTTGGCGGGGCTGACCGCGCTCGCCGGGGCCACCGCTTTTGATATCGTGGTCAACAATGCGGGGGTTGATCGACCTGGCTCGTTGCTGCAAGCGGATGCCGAAGGCATCGACTTGCTGGTGGACGTGAATCTGCGGGCCGTGCTTCAGCTCTGTCGGCTTACCTTGCCAGGCATGATGGCCCGCAATCGGGGGCATATCGTCAATATCAGCTCCATCGCCGGCACTTACCACTTTGGTGGCAACACGACGTATCACGCCACCAAGGCTGCCATTCACATGCTTTCCAGGCAGCTGCGCATCGATGCCTGCGGCAAGCAGGTGCGTGTCACCGAGATCTGTCCAGGGCGAGTGGAGACGGAAATCTTCGGGCATGTGCATGGCGATTCAGCGGCCACCCGCGAGCGCTTTGTCGAAGGCTTCGCCTTGCCCCAGGCCAGTGACATTGCCGATGCGATCGCCTTTGCGCTGGCGGCTCCGCAGGCCGTGAATGTCGGCATGATCGAGATCATGCCGACCCTGCAGGTACCGGGCGGACTGACCACGCTGCGGGCGGATCATGACCACGGGCATGTGTGAGATGCCCTGGTCTGGCCGAGCCTCGCGACACGACCAGGACGTGACAAGCGACAGTCATGCATGAACTCGTGCCCGTCATTCTGCAAGGCGATTATGGCCGTCTGATCGGCCATGGCATCCAGTGGACCCTGGCCTTGACCTTCAGCGCCTGGCTGCTGGCCATGGCGATGGCTCTGCTGCTGATCACGCTCCGTTTGCGGGAGGGGCGCTGGGGGGCACGACTGGTTGCGGCCTATGTCAGCTATCACCGCAATATTCCGACCCTGGTCCAGCTGATGGTGTGGTATTTCGCCATTCCGGCCGCCTTGCCGCCTAGGCTGCAGATCTGGCTTGGGCATTACAACACCGAACTCCTGTTTGCCTGCATTGCCTTGGGATTGTGTCAGGGGGCCTATTTTTCCGAGGATATCCGCAGTGGTATCCGCGCGGTGGCGCCGGGGCAGGTCGAGGCGGCACGCACGCTGGGTCTGACCTATCTCGGTGCCTTGCGCCATGTGATCCTGCCGCAGGCTATCCGGCATGCGATGCCGGCGCTGATCAACAACTCGGTGCTGCTGTTCAAGAACACCAGTCTGGCGATGACGATAGGTCTGGCTGAGCTTACCTATGCCACCCGCGAGGTGGAAAGCGAGAGTTTCCGGACTTTCCAGTGTTTCGCGCTGGCGACGGCCCTGTATCTGCTGGGAGCCTTGCTGCTGATGCTGGGGGGGGACTGGCTGAGTCGCCGGTTCCGGCTGGTCACGGAGCGCTGAGAGCATGACGGATCTGTTCGCTATATTGCACAAATACGGTCTGCTGCTGCTGATGGGCAGTTTTCCCCGTGGCCCTCTGGGCGGGTTGGCGATGACCCTGCTGCTGTCTTCGCTCAGCTTGCTGCTCGCTTTTCCTTTCAGCGTGCTGCTCGCGCTGGCCCGCTGCAGTGATCGGCAAGGCCTGTATCGTGCAGCGACCGGCTGGGTGTATGTGATCCGCGGCATTCCGCTGATCATGCTGATCTTCTGGGTGTATTTTCTGGTGCCCTTGTTGATCGGACACAATATCAGCGGCTTCGTGACCATGCTGCTGACGCTGGTGGTCTACGAGAGTGCCTATATCTCGGAAATCATCCGCGCAGGCATGCGCGCTCTGCCAAAGGGGCAGCAAGAGGCGGCATCCTCGCTGGGTCTTGGTTATCTGCAGACCCAGCTGCTGGTGATCCTGCCGCAGGCGATCTACAACAGCGTGCCCAGTCTGGTCAATCAGCTGGTCTCCATCATCAAGGAGACCTCGCTGGGTTATGTGATCAATGTGCAGGAACTGACTTTTGCCGCCAACCAGATCAATGGCCAGGTGCTGACCCGGCCGCTGGACATCTATCTGATCCTGGCGCTGTCCTATTTTCTGATCTGCTTTGCACTGACGCGGCTGGCCGGCTGGCTGGAATCCAGGGTCCGCCGGCGTAGAGAGCAAGGGCGTCGGGACGTGACCGATGCAGGGATGGTCGGCACATCGCCGTGACCGCGTCTGACAACAAGGGGGGGGGAGCGTGATTCTGTTTGCCAATGTCAACAAGTGGTACGGGGATTATCATGCGCTGGACAACATCAATGCGGAGGTCAAGCGCGGCGAAGTGGTGGTGGTGCTGGGGCCTTCGGGGTCGGGCAAGTCCACCCTGATCCGCACGGTCAATCGACTCGAGGAGATCCAGCAGGGCCAGATCCTGTTTGACGGCTTCGACATCACCTCCAGCGTGATGGGCATCGAGCTGAATAGGTTGCGCAGCCGGGTCGGCTTCGTGTTCCAGCAATTCAACCTGTTCCCGCACATGTCGGTGCTGGACAATGTGATGATGGCTCCGGTCAAGGTGCGGGGCCTCAAGAAGGCAGTGGCCCGCAAGCAGGCGATGGACTTGCTGGAGCGGGTGGGCATGGCCGCGCGTGCCCAGCATTATCCGGGCCAGCTGTCCGGTGGTCAGCAGCAACGGGTGGCGATTGCGCGGGCACTGGCGATGGAGCCGCCGGCGATGCTGTTCGACGAGCCGACCAGTGCACTGGATCCGGAGATGGTCAGTGAGGTGCTGGGGGTGATGCGCGATCTGGCGCGGGAGGGCATGACGATGATGTGTGTCACTCATGAAATGGGCTTTGCCCGCGAGGTGGCCGACCGGATCTGGTTTATGGAATCCGGACGACTGGTCGAATCGGCCACGCCCGAGGTATTTTTCAAGCAGCCGACCCATCCTCGTGCGCAGCGTTTTCTGGCCGATCTGCATGGCCCTCACTGAGCACCTGCGTCGAACCCTCGGTGGCGGCTGGATCTTCGCACTGGTCTGGCTGTGCTGCGGTCCGGCCCGGGCCGATCTGTGGCAACAGGTGACAGCCAGCCACAGCCTGCGTTGCGGGGTCTATGCCGATGTGCCGCCGTTCGCATCGCCTGATCCGGTCAGTCGCCGGATGGCGGGGATGGATGTCGACCTGTGCGGTGCCGTCGCCGACAGTCTGGGAGTGCGCCTGCAACTGGTTCCCTTGTCGGTGGAATCCCGGATTCCCGAGCTGCAGATGGGGCGGGTGGACATCCTGATCGCCAATCTGGCCTACAGCCGCAGCCGGGCACAGCAGATCAGTTTCAGCGACGCCTATTACGTGGCCCATGAGAATCTTGTCGTGCAGCAGGCCGATGCCGGTCTGTCGCTGCAGGATCTGCGAGGCCAGCGGATCAGCGCCACGCGGGGATCGACCTCCGAGGAGTCGGTGCGGATCAATCAGGCGATTCCTGTCAGCTACCAGGATACCGGTGCCGCCTATCTGGCCCTGGCCCAGCACAAAGTACGCGGCTTTGTCACCAACGGCATGACCGCGCGCCAACTGGTGGCCAAGGTAGCGGCCGATGGTGTGTCGCTGGCCATTCTGGAGCAGCCGATGGCCGACGAGCCTGTCGCCATCGGCATGCGCAGGGGGGAAGCCGACCTGAGGAACCGGGTCAACCAGGCCTTGGAGACCCTGGAGCGACAAGGCCGGATCGAGGCCATCTGGAATCGCTGGCTGGGTCCGGAGACGATCTACAGGATGCCTCGACATGACCATGTGACACCGATCGAGGATTTGCATTTCACGGCCTTGCCCTGAGCGGAATCGGCCCTGCGCTCTTGTCGCCATCGATGTCTGCCATTGAAAGGCGCCCTGGCGAGCGGGTGGTTTCAGCCGGTATCGGTTAGGCTGCGACTTGCATTCCTGTCGGCCGCGAGGGCCGGCCGCTTCGTCTTTGGCAGATCAACGAGGTCGATATGGCGCACAAGCAGCATGTGGCAGATGTATTGGTGCAGTCTCTGGTGGAAGCGGGTGTCAAGCGCATTCACGGACTGGTGGGCGACAGTCTGAATGGTGTCACCGAGGCCCTGAGAGAGCGCAAGGTCCCTTGGGTGCATTACCGGCATGAAGAAGCGGCGGCTTTCGCGGCGGGTGCCGAGGCCCAGCTGACCGGCGCGCTGGCGGTCTGTGCCGGTTCCTGCGGGCCGGGCAACCTGCATCTGATCAACGGGCTGTTCGATGCCCATCGCAGCGGTGCGCCGGTGCTGGCGATTGCCGCGCATATTCCGCAATCGGAAATCGGCAGCGGCTACTTCCAGGAGACCCATCCCGAGCAGCTGTTCAAGGAGTGCTCGCATTACTGCGAACTGATCAGCACGCCGGAACAGATCCAGCGCGCGGTGGCGACCGCGATCCGGGTGGCGGTAGGCAAACGTGGCGTGGCCGTGCTGGTGATTCCCGGCAATATCGCTCTGGCCGAGGTCGAAGGCGCGGCGATGCCGGCAACCGGCCTGTTGCCGGTGACGCCGCTGGTGGTGCCGCCACAGGCGGCGCTGAAACAGCTGGCCGCACTGCTGTCGGAAAGCCGCAGGATCACCTTGTTCGCCGGCCGCGGCTGTGCCGGCGCCCACGCCGAGCTGGTGCAGCTGGCGGCCACCCTGCAGGCGCCCATCGTGCATGCGCTGGGTGGCAAGGAGCATGTGGAATGGGACAATCCCTACGATGTCGGCATGACCGGACTGATCGGTTTCAGTTCGGGCTATCAGGCCTTGATGGATGCCGACACCGTACTCCTGCTGGGCACCGACTTTCCGTATCGGCAGTTTTTCCCCGAAGGAGCGACCATCGCCCAGATCGATATCCGACCCGAGCATCTGGGCCGGCGCTGCGCGGTGGATCTGGCCCTGGTCGGCGACGTCAGATCCAGCCTGCGGCTGCTGCAGCCCTTGCTGCAGCCGCAGGCCGATGACAGTCATCTGCAACAGGCCAGGCGGCACTACGAGAAAGCCAGACAAGGGCTGGATGATCTGGCCACCCGTGACAATGGTCGTACGCCGATCCACCCCCAGTTCGTGGCCAGGCTGGTCAGCGAGCTGGCGCATGAGGATGCGGTGTTCACCTGCGATGTCGGTACGCCGACGATCTGGGCCGCCCGCTATCTGCGGATGAACGGCCAGCGCCGGCTGCTGGGTTCGTTTGTCCATGGCTCGATGGCCAATGCCTTGCCACAGGCCATCGGCGCGCAGCTGGTGGATCGCGAGCGGCAGGTGGTCAGTCTGTCTGGCGATGGCGGTCTGGCCATGTTGATGGGCGATCTGCTGACCCTGGTACAGGAAAAGCTGCCGGTCAAGATCGTGGTGATCAACAACGGGACCCTGGGCTTTGTCGAGCTGGAAATGAAGGCCTCGGGTTTTATTCCCACCGGGGTGGAGCTGCAGAACCCGGACTTTTCGGCGATCGCCCGTGCCGCCGGCATCTTCGGGGTCCGGATCGAGCATCCCGATGCGCTGGAGCAGGGGCTGCGCGAGGCCTTCGAGCATGACGGTCCGGCCTTGGTCGACGTGGTCACCGACCGGCAGGAACTCTCGATGCCGCCCAGGATCAAGGCCGAGCAGGTCAAGGGTTTCAGCCTGTGGGCGCTGAAGACCGTCATGAACGGGCGCGGCGACGAGTTGATCGAGCTGGCCCGCAGCAATCTGTTCCGGCGCTGAGAGGGTTTCGCGATGAGCGCTCGGCCGGATCCTTGTACCTTCAAGGATCCGGCCAATGCTTTCAGCGTCGGGACTTGGCCGTACTCTTGCCCGTCGCCTTGGCCTTGGCGGTGGTCGTGGCCACCGGCTCGGCGGCCGTTGCGGCCTGCTTCCCGCCCGTCTTGGGCCTGCTCTTGGTTTTGGCGGAGACGGCACTTGCCGGTGCATCCAGATACGGCGCCAGAAACCGGCCGGTATAGGATTCGGGCGTGGCTGCCACGGTTTCCGGGGTGCCGGCTACCAGAATCCGGCCACCGCCGGAGCCGCCCTCGGGGCCCAGATCCACCAGCCAGTCGGCGGTCTTGATCACGTCCAGATTGTGCTCGATCACGACGACGGTATTGCCCTGGTCGGCCAGCTGGTGCAGCACGTCCAGCAGCTGCTCGATATCATGGAAATGCAGGCCGGTGGTGGGCTCGTCCAGAATGTACAAGGTGCGGCCGGTATCGCGCTTGGACAGTTCCTTGGACAGCTTGACCCGCTGCGCCTCGCCGCCCGACAGCGTGGTCGCGCTCTGGCCCAGCTTGATGTAGTCCAGACCCACGGCGCGCAGGGTATCGAGTTTGCGGGCGATGGTCGGGATGTTTTCCAGCAGGTGGTAGGCATCCTCCACCGTCATGTCCAGCACGTCGGCGATGGTGTGGCCCTTGTAGAGAATGTCCAGGGTTTCGCGGTTGTAGCGCTTGCCGTGGCAGACATCGCAGGGCACGTACACATCCGGCAGAAAGTGCATTTCCACCTTGATCAGGCCGTCGCCCTCGCAGGCTTCGCAGCGGCCGCCGCGGACATTGAAGCTGAATCGGCCGGCGGTATAGCCGCGGGCACGCGCTTCGGGCACCTGGGCAAACATCTCGCGCAGGGGCGTGAACAGCCCGGTATAGGTCGCCGGGTTTGAGCGCGGGGTGCGGCCGATGGGCGACTGGTCGATATCGACCACCTTGTCGAACAGGTCCAGCCCGCTGACCGCGGTATAGGGTGCCGCAATCGCGTTGGCGCCGTTGAGTTCAGTGGCGGCGATGCGGAACAAGGTGTCATTGATCAAGGTCGACTTGCCTGAACCGGAGACACCGGTGATGCAGGTCAGCAGGCCGGCCGGAATGGCCAGGTCGACGTTCTGCAGATTGTTGCCGCTGGCGCCCTTGATCTTCAGCCAGGAGGCATCGTCGATGGGCTGGCGGCGTTCGGTCGGCACTTCGATCCGGCGCTGGCCGGACAGATACTGGCCAGTCACCGAGCGGGGCGAGGCCAGAATGTCCTGCAGGGTGCCCTGGGCGGTAATCTCGCCGCCGTGGACGCCGGCGCCGGGACCGATATCCAGCACATGATCCGCGGCGCGGATCGCATCCTCGTCGTGCTCGACCACGATCACGGTATTGCCCAGATCCCGCAGGTGGATCAAGGTGCCCAGCAGGCGTTCGTTGTCGCGCTGGTGCAGGCCGATGGATGGCTCGTCCAGCACGTACATGACCCCGACCAGACCGGCGCCGATCTGCGAGGCCAGCCGGATCCGCTGGGCTTCGCCACCCGACAAGGTATCGGCCTGGCGATCCAGGGTCAGATAATTCAGGCCGACATTGTTGAGAAAGCTCAGCCGCTCGCGGATTTCCTTGACGATCTTGACCGCGATCTCGCCGCGCCAGCCCTGCAGGCTGAGGGTTTCGAAAAAGGCCAGGGCGGCATCGATGGAGCGACGGGTCAGTTCGGGCAGCGAACGGTCGGCGACGAAGACATGCCGGGCGGCGCGGTTCAGGCGCTGACCGTCGCAGGCCGGGCAGGGCCGGTCGCTGATGTATTTGGCCAGTTCCTCGCGGATCGAAGCCGAGTCCGTTTCGCGATAGCGACGCTCGAGATTGGGCACGATGCCTTCGAAGGTGTGCTCGCGACTGACCTTGCCGCCGCGTTCGGTCAGATAGCGGAAGGCGATCTTCTGCTTGCCGCTGCCGTGCAGCACGGCCTGGCGCACCGGGTCGGGCAGTTCGCGCCACGGCGTGTCGACATCGAAATCGTAATGCGCGGCCAGCGACAGGATCAGCTGGAAATAATGCGCGTTGCGACGGTCCCAGCCGCGGATTGCGCCGCTGGCCAGACTCAGCTCGGGATGGCCGACCACCCGGTGGGGATCGAAGACCTGGGTCACGCCCAGACCGTCGCAGCTGGGGCAGGCGCCCATCGGCGAATTGAAGGAAAACAGCCGCGGCTCGAGTTCCGGCAGCGAATAATCGCAGATCGGGCAGGCGTAGCTGGAAGAGAAAAGCTGCTCGGGGGCCGAGGGTTCATCCATGTCGGCCAGAATCACCAGACCTTCGCCCAGTCGCAGCGCGGTCTCGAAGGATTCGGCCAGGCGCTGCTTGATGTCTTCGCGGGGACGGAACCGGTCGATCACGGCCTCGATGGTGTGCTTCTGGCGGAGCGACAGCGGCGGCACGGCATCCAGATCGTGGACATGGCCATCGACCCGGGCCCGCACGAAGCCCTGGGCCCGCAGCTGCTCGAAGACCTGGACGTGTTCGCCCTTGCGTTCGCGGATGACCGGGGCCAGCAGCATGTAGCGCTTGTCCGGATCCAGAGCCAGGGTGGTATCCACCATCTGGCTGACGGTCTGCGCTTCCAGCGGGATATCGTGGTCAGGACAGCGCGGAGTGCCCACGCGGGCGTACAGCAGACGCAGGTAATCGTAGATCTCGGTGATGGTGCCGACCGTCGAGCGCGGATTGTGCGAGGTCGACTTCTGCTCGATCGAAATGGCCGGCGACAGGCCTTCGATGGTGTCGACGTCGGGCTTCTCCATCATCGACAGGAACTGCCGCGCATAGGCCGAGAGCGACTCGACGTAGCGGCGCTGGCCTTCGGCGTAAATCGTGTCGAAAGCCAGAGATGACTTGCCTGAACCCGACAGCCCGGTAATGACAATAAGCTTGTCGCGGGGCAGGTCCAGATCGATGTTCTTCAGGTTGTGGGTGCGTGCGCCACGAATGCGAATCTGATCCATCGTCCAACCGGTCGTGATCTAAACACGCACTATACCAAGTCCGGTCTCAGGGATTGAGACTGGTTCCCGCCCGGGGCCGGGGCGATTACTATCGTCGGATACCTTACAAGGGTGGCATCGGGCCGCCCGATGCGACGGTTGCCTCCAGATGCATGGCCGCGGGTTTCCGCCCACTGGAAGGCGGCCGGCGCATGCCGGGTATGGAGAACACGACGCATGATGGACAGGTGGTTGAAGCTGACGGCCGGAGTGGCTGCGGCGATGGCAGTTCAGCTCTCGTTTGCCGCGACGCCCAGCGAGCAACAGGTGCGCCAATTGCTGCAAACCATTGGTCTGCCGCAGACCTTGCAGCAAATGAATACCCAGATGGCCTTGATGATGCACCAGCAGGAGCCCTGCATTCCGGGCAGCTACTGGCAGAATTTCGTGGACGGTCCGTCCAGCGAGGCGCTGATCGCCAAGATGGTGCCGATCTACCAGCGGCACTTCACGGCCGATGATATCGCCGGACTGAACCGCTTCTATGCGACCGATCTGGGTCGCAAGATGCTGACGGTGATGCCGCAGGCCTTGAACGAGGCGGCACAGGTGAATCAGGCCTGGGCACGGCAGCGCACCGAGCAGATGCAGACGCAGTTGCAGAGCGAGGGCAAGCTGGCCGCCAATGGCAAATGCCCGGGCAGCGAGCCGCCGCCGATCGTGCCGCCGCTGACGCCGGATACCGCAGCTTCGGCAGCCGCGCCCGGCGCCCACCGGCACGCCGTCAGCCGCCGCCGTCTGCATCATCGACGGACCAGCCCGGTCAAATCCAGAAAAGCGGTCAAGGCAAGCACGCACAAGCCGGTCACCAAGACCAGTCATCCGGTCAAGTCCAAACCCAAGCCGACGGCGACTGCCGCGACCAAGACCACGTCAGGAAATTGAAGGTTGGGGGCGGTTTGACGCGAAAACGCGAACTCTGCTACCATCCTCGGTTCGCTTCATGCGAATCACTCTAAGAAGAACGACAGAAGGGACATCCCCATGAGTTATGCAGTTATCAAGACCGGTGGCAAGCAGTACCGCGTGCAGCAGGGCGACATCCTGCGCATTGAACTGCTGAACGCCGAAGAAGGCGCCAGCATCCAGTTCGACCAGGTGCTGATGGTCGGTACCGGCGAATCCGTCACCGTTGGCGCGCCCCTGGTGGCCGGTGCCACCGTGACCGCCACGATCCGCAAGCATGGTCGTGCCGACAAGATCCGCATCATCAAGTTCCGTCGCCGCAAGCACTCGCGCAAGCAGCAGGGCCACCGTCAACATTTCACCGAAGTCGAGATCACCGGCATCGCCGGCTGATCAGACCTTCCGGTCATCATTGGAGTAAATACTCATGGCACATAAGAAAGGCGTAGGTTCCAGCCGCAACGGTCGCGACTCGAACCCCAAGTATCTCGGCGTGAAGATCTATGGTGGCCAGGCTGTCGAAGCCGGCAACATCATCGTCCGTCAGCGCGGCACCAAGTTCCATGCCGGCGTCGGCGTGGGCCTGGGTCGTGACCACACCCTGTTCGCCCTGATCGGCGGCAAGGTGGAATTCAAGACCCGCGGTGAAAACAACCGCAAGTTCGTCGAGGTCGTCGCGGCCTGAGGCCGTCACGACATCGACGCAGAGCCCCGCTACGGCGGGGCTTTTCATTTCAGCCACCGGCACGCGGTGGCCCGGTCGGGGGCTCCCGAACCGATGCTTCGGTTATGATGCCCATACTTTTATGATGCGCCAGACGCGTCGGATATTCCCATGAAATTTGTCGACGAAGCAGTCATCACAGTTCGCGCCGGCGATGGCGGCAATGGCTGCATCAGCTTCCGCCGCGAGAAATTCATTCCCTTCGGCGGTCCCGATGGCGGTGATGGCGGCAACGGCGGCTCCATCTGGCTGGTGGCCGACGAAGGCCTCAATACTCTGGTCGATTTCCGGCACCAGCGCATGTTCAAGGCCAAGCGTGGCCAGGGCGGCATGGGCAGCCAGATGTACGGCCGCGGTGGCGAGGACACCATCATCCGGGTGCCGGTCGGTACCGTGATCTACAATGTCGATACCGACGAGCAGATCGGCGATCTGACCGAAAAAGGCCAGCGCCTGCTGGTCGCCCAGGGCGGCAAGGGCGGTCTGGGCAACATCCATTTCAAGAGCTCGGTCAATCGCGCCCCGCGCAAGGCAACCCCGGGCACGCCTGGCGAGATCCGCGAATTGCGGCTGGAACTGAAGCTGCTGGCCGACGTCGGTCTGCTGGGCTTCCCCAATGCCGGCAAGTCGACCTTTATCCGTGCCGTGTCCGCGGCCACGCCGCGAGTGGCCGATTATCCCTTCACGACATTGCATCCCAATCTGGGCGTGGTCCGGCTGGGCACGGACCAGAGCTTCGTGGTGGCCGATATTCCCGGTCTGATCGAAGGCGCGGCCGACGGTGCCGGCCTGGGCATCCAGTTTCTGCGTCATGTCGCCCGTACCAGCCTGCTGCTGCATCTGGTGGATGTCGCGCCCATCGATGGCACCGATCCGGTGGAGCAGATCCGCGCCATCGAGGAAGAGCTGAGCAAGTTCGATCCCGAGCTGCTGGACCGTCCCCGCTGGCTGGTGCTGAACAAGGCCGACGCCTTGCCGGTCGAGGAGCGCGAGCAGGTCGCCGCGGATATCATTGCCCAGCTGGGCTGGAGCCGTCCCTGGTTCCTGATTTCGGCGATTTCACGGGAGGGTACGCTGGAAGTCTGTCAGCAGGCCCAGCGTTTCTTCGAAGAAGCACGTCTGCGTGAAGAAGAGGCTGCGGCCGAGGCCGACGCAGTGGCCGGGTTGCCCCAGGGCTGATCTTGCACGGCGAGCGATGAAACGCAGGAGAGGCCGGGTGGCAACGCCCGGCCTTTTTATTGGGCCTGCGATTCAGAACTGGTAGCGCAGATTGGCCATGATGTTTCGCTCTTCGCCGTAGTAGCAGAAGTTGAGCGCGGCGCAGGAGGCCACATAGGTCTTGTTGGTCAGATTGCGCAGCGTCAGCTGGGCACTGAGTCCGCGCCAGCGGCTGTCGGCTCGGCCGAAGTCATAACCCAGTGACAGATCGGCCAGGGTATAGTTCGGCACCACCTGGGTATTGGCGCTGTCGGCCCAGCTGTGCCCGACATAGCGCACACCGGCTCCTGCCTTCAGCCCGAAGTCCGACACATACTGGGCCCAGACCGAGGCCATCTGGTGCGGTGCCTGATACGGGATATGCCCGCGGTCGGCACCGTTCACATAGTGCATACGGGTCCAGGTATAGCTGCCGATCAGTGACCATTGCCGGCTCAGCCGGGCATGGGTCTCCCATTCCAGTCCGCGTGAACGGATGGTGCCGGCCGCTTGGTAATAGCTGGTATTCATGATCCGCGCACCGACATGGTGCTGCAGCAGATCGTAGGCGGCGAGGGTCATCAGGAAGGGCTGGCCCGGCGGCTGATATTTCAGGCCGAATTCGCGCTGCTTGCTGGAACTCAAGGGCAGCAGGCGGCCATCTTCGCCGCTGAGGGCATTGGGGCTGAAGGACTCGCTGTAACTGGCATAAGGTGCCAGCCCGTTCTTGAACAGATACAGCAGGCCGCCGCGCCTGCTCAGCTTGCCCTGGTTCAAGCTGGATGCCGTGTCCTCGCCGTTGCGGACCTGGGCCTGGTCATGGCGCAGGCTCAGCAGCAGATGCCAGCGCTTCCAGACCAGTTGATCCTGCAGATACACGCCGGTCTGGCGCAGTCGCCGCAGCACCGGCGTGGCGCCGAGGATCTCGACATTGGGCCTCCCGTAGCTGGGCTGGAAGGGATTGATGGGGTCGGCCAGACCCGAGGGCCAGAAGCCGGTATTGTGACGTTGCTGGTAATCGAAGCCGGCCAACAGGGTATGGCCGACCTGGCCGGTATCGAACTGCCCCAGTACATGGGTATCCAGGGTATAGGCCCGCAGCCTTTCATCGGCCCCCGAGTAGTAGCGCAGCAGTTCAGGGCTGTCCGGGGCGAGCCAGCCGAATCCGTAGACCTGCTTCATGTTCACGTGCGAGCGCAGATAGCGGAAATTCTGCTGGATCGACCAGTGATCATTGAAACGATGGTTGAAGCTGTAGCCGAACATCCGCTGCTTGCGGACGAACTGGTCCTGGGCGGCGTCGCCATCAAAGAAGTGCCGGGAGATGCGCCGTCCGTTGTGATCCCGGTTGATGGTGGCATCGGCGGGCAGGCCGCCGTGCTGACCGCCGCTGGGATCGTTCTGCAGGATCGCCTGCAGGCCGAGACTGGTATCGGGCGTGAACTGGTAGCGGATCTGCGGCATCAGCGCCTGCCGCTCGCTGCGGACATGGTGGGTCTGGGTATGCGTATAGCGGTACAGCCCGCTCAGGCGGTAGGTGAGCTTGTGGTCGCGATCCAGCGGTCCGGACAGGTCGAAGCCGACGCGTTTCTGGCCTTGCGTGCCGTAGCCGATTTCAAATTCATGATAGGCCCGATCCAGTGGCTGCTTGCTGGTCAGGGCGACCAGACCACCGGGCGAGGCACGACCATACAGCACTGAACTCGGGCCACGGAATACATCGACCCGTTCCAGAAAATAGGGATCCACCTGCATCGAACTGTAGCCGCCGGCATCACTGAGCAGCTTCAGGCCATCCATCACGGTATTGTCGGTCTCGCCATCGTTGAAGCCGCGCAAGGCCACATAGTCGAAGCGGGTGGCTGAACCGACCAGGCCGGTAAAAGTGCCGGCGGTATACAGCAGGGCGTCGCCCAGGTTCTGGATGCCCTGGTCATCCATCTGCTGACGGGTGATCACCGACACGGTCTGCGGGGTTTCCAGCAGCGGCGTGGGGGTCTTGGTCGCGGCCTCGCTGTCGGTGGCGACATAGCTGTGCACATGGCCGAGCACGTCGATCGTTTCCAGGCGAGGCGCCTTGCGGCTGGCCGCGGGACGTTCGGTCGGGTTCTCGACCTTGGTTTCCGCCGCCGTGCCCTGGCTGGCCAGCAGCACGGCCAGCAGGCTCAGCAGGTGGTGATGTCGTCGGGTCTGGGGGCTTGCAGATCTATCCATGAACTGGGACTCCCGGGGCAGGTGACGGCGGGCGGATCCCCGCTATCGGGTTGGGCAATTGACCGGCCAGCTGCAGGCTGCCCGCCGGATCGGCGAGGTCGACCATCTGGAGGTTGTTCCTCAATTGCAGACGGTTCAGGCAGGAGCGCGGAAACTGCGGTACAAACAGATCACTGGCCGCAAAGCGAGCGGCCCGCTCGGGATGCGCCTGCTGGTAGCGATGGACGCAGTTGGCGACGGCCGTCCAGAAACGGTCTTCAGGGTAGTCGAGATGGACGTCCATGATCGGTGCCATGAAGCGCAGAAATCCGTCCAGCATATCGGTGAAGATCGACAAGGGCTGCAAGGCGTCCGGTACTTGCACGGCGATCCGCTGCACCGCAGGAGGCAGGATCTGTTCCGGATCCATGACCGCGATCTCCTCGCCGATATCCTTCATCCAGATCCGGCATACCGCGTGCTGTTCCAGCACCAGAATCACGTTCTCCCCGTGGGGCATGAAGACCAGCCCGTAGGCGAAGAAACAGTGCAGCAGGGGGCTTAGCCAGGCATGCAGATAACTTTCCAGCCACGCTTCCGGGGTCAGGCCGGAGGCTTGCACCAGAGCGGCGAGCAGCGACTGGCCATGGCGATCCAGATGCAGCAGTGCCGCCATCGTCATCAGTCGCTGGCCGGCTTGCAGGCGCGGCACCGGACTTTCCCGCCACAAGGCGGCCAGCATCTTGCGATAAGCTGATCCCGCCGACGTGGCCTGCTGGTATTGCGGCTGTCGATAGCCGATGGCAGCGACCTCTCTGAGGATATCGAACTCCAGTTGGCGCAGCACCGGATCCTGATGGATCAGGCGGGCCAGCCATTGGTTGATGGCCGGTGTGCTGACCATGTATTCGGCGGACAGACCACGCATAAAGCCCATATTGAGGATGGACAAGGCCGTCTTGACGTAGGCGCGCTGCGGATGGCTGCGGTTGAACCAGGTCCGGATCGATTGCTGGGCCTGGTAGCGATCCTCGCCCAGGCCCAGCGGAATGATGTCACGCCGGGCGATATCGGCGGCGAAGGCGGTGGCGATCTTGTGCTGCCACTGCCAGGGATGCACCGGCATCCACAGATAGTCTCCGGCTTCGCTGCCGGCGGACTGCAACTGGCGGCTGAAACGCCGGATGGTTTCCGGGCCCAGCTCCTGCAGCAGCAAGCTGGCATGATCGAGTCCGGCAATGGCATCAAAGCGCGCATGGCGCCGATGCACGGCCAGCCACAGCAAGGACTGCGGGCGAGCGCTCTCCGGCGCATACCGTTGATGGTCATCCAGTCCGAAGCCGACACGGCCGTGATTGGCGACAAAGGCCGGATGGCCTTCACGCATGCCGGCCTCGATGCTCTGGAAATCGGCCATGGCCAGGGCGGGTGCATCCAGGGCCGGGTATTCCAGCTGATAGCAGGCGGCGGCCAGGGTGCTGCTGATTTCTTCCATATAGACGGGCAGCACTTCGGGCCCTAGGCCGAGCATCTCCCGGAATTCCAGCAGGAACTCCATCAGTTCGATCGGTGCGGTCTGCCCGGCTTTTGTCCTGCACAGCGAGGCCGGATCGACCCGCCAGTGGGCCAGTGCGTAGCGTCGGGCGCGGAAGCGATACAGAACGAGCCCGTCGGGAGTGCCGAGACGGTATTCGTCACCTGACGAGCCTGCCGTCGACGGCAAGGGATGCAGCAGGTCTTCGTGGCTGAACTCGGCCAGTGCCTTGGCCAGCAGCTGACGATTGGCCATCTCCCAGTGCGCCGGATCGAGGTGGCGGATGCTGGTCGCGGTGGATGAGCCGTCCATGGCAGCGTCTTTGGTCATGGGCAGGCCTCTTGATGGCGTTGGCGAGCTGCCTGGAACTGGCGGCGGCTGCAGAAGCCGAGACAGGCGTTCTTGTCGGCGAGTTTCAGCAGCCCGACGTAGCGGAAGCCTGCCCGGAAATTGAGGATATGGATCTTGAGATTGCGGATGTCCGGTTCCACTACCACGCGGCGGGCATGGGTGTCGCGGAAGATGATTTCCAGAATGGCCAGCAGCGCTTCGATGCTGAAACCGTGGCGCGGCTTCTGCACCGGGGCCAGTGCGAAATGGATGCCATGATCGCCGGTACGCACCGGGTAATGCCCGCCCAGAGCACTCAGCGACGGCAGATAATGTTCCAGCAGAAAGGCCGGCCGACCATCCCGTCGACCAAGATAGGCGCGACTGTGGTCCGAGTCCTGGAGGGTCTGGTAGACCTTGCGGATCTCGTCCGGCGAAGCCTGGCCCAGCCCCCAGAAGCGGGCATAGTCGCGATGCAGCCAGTCATGCAGCCAGTCGGCATCAGCCTCCGGCTGGATGGGGCGCAAGGAAAACCCGTCCGCCGAGACGTGGCTGCTCAGGGCTGGAATCCGGACCAAAACCTCTCGAGACGACGGCGGGAGGAGGATCGGCGAGTTCATGCGGGCGGCCCTGCCGGTATGCCGTGATCGGCTGGAACGAGCGGACCGAAGGTCTGATAGGCAATCCGCGGCTCGACGGGGTACCAGGGCCGCCCCAGCATGGCCTCGATGATGCAGGTGTTGTGGTGGCAGGCCATGCCCAGATCCGGGCTGGCCAGGCCATGGCTGTGCAAGGCGGCATTCTGCACGAAGATTTCGTCGCCCTGATGATCGACGCTGTAATTGCGGGCAACCTGATAGCGGCCCTGGCTGTCACGGGCGATACGGTCTTCGATCGGTGCCAGGAAGTCGGCATGACGTGGGCGGTAGCCGGTGGCCAGCACCAGGCCTTCGGTGTCCAGAGAGAAGCCTTGTCCGCTCTCGCGCTGCCACAGCTGCAAGTGGAATCTCTTGGTTGCCGGATCATGTCGACACTCACGCAGCTCGGTACCGGTCAGCAGGCAGGGGGCGCTCAGGCCTTCGACGCTGTGCTGGTACATCAGCTTGTAGATGGCATTGATCAGGCTGGCATTGATGGCCTTGTACAAATGGCTTTGCCCGGCCAGCAGATGATCCCGGGTCGTCTCCGGCAGGGCATGAAAATAGTCGATGTAGTCCGGAGACGTCATTTCCAGGGTCAGCCGGGTGTACTCCAGCGGCACGAAGCGCGGCGAGCGGGTCAGCCAGGTCAGCCGGTAGCCATGGGCCGGTTGTTCCTGCAGCAGGTCATGGAAGATTTCCGCGGCACTCTGGCCACCGCCGACAATCGTGATGTGCGAGCGCCGCTGCAGTGCGGCCTTGTGGGACAGATAGTCCGCGCTGTGGCTCAGGTGTCCGGCCCAGGGCCGGCAGCAGGCCGGCAGCCAGGGCTCGCTGCCGATGCCGAGCACCAGCCGCCGGGCCAGGAAGTCGAAAGCCGTGGCGGTGGTTGATCCCGGTTCGCGTGCCATGCCCTGCAGCCGATACAGACCGCGTGCCGCTTCGTGGCTGACCGACTGCAGGGCATGGCCGAAGCGCAGCTGCGGGCATTGCTGGGCGGCCCACTGGCAATACTGGTTGTATTCACGGCGCAGCACGAAGAAATCCTCGCGGATATAGAAGGGGTAGAGCCGCTGATGCCGTTTCAGGTAATTGAGGAAACTCAAGGGATGGGTGGGATCGGCCAGGCTGACCAGATCGGCCAGAAACGGGGTCTGCAAGGTGGTGCCCGGCAGCATCAGGCCGGGGTGCCAGTCGAAGTCCGGTCGTTGGTCCAGAAACAGGCCTTGCAGCTCGGGAATCGGCCGGGTCAGGCAGGCCAGTCCCAGATTGAAGGGGCCGATGCCGATGCCGGCGAAGTCGTGGATCGTGGTCGCGTCGGCATTCATGCGTCTGGAGGTCCGGCAGCCAGAGGCTGGTCGTTGGTCGACAGGTTTCCGGCATGGTGCCGGATCAGCGTCAGGATCTGCTGCAGGTCAGCCAGTGTGGTTCGGGGATTGAGCAGGGTGAATTTCAGATAATGACGCCGCCGCCGACGGGTACCGCCCAGCACGGCTTCTCCGGAAGCCAGCAGAGCCTCGCGGATGCGCTGGTTCAGCCGGTCGATGGCCGCTTCGTCATGCATGCCGGCCGGGCAGTAGCGGAACAGCAGGGTGCTGAGCATGGGCGGCTGTGAAGTGGCCAGCTGGATATCGTCTTGCTGCCGCAGCCATTGGTGGCAGTGGCCAGCCAGCTCGATCACCTGGTCGAACAGCTGGCCGATGGCTTCCGGGCCGGGGCCACGCAGGCTCAGCCACAATTTGAAGGCATCGAAACGCCGGGTGGTCTGCAGGCTCTTGTCGACGAGGTTGGGACAGCCGGGCCGGATCTGGCTGGCCGGATTGAGGTAATCGGCATGCCAGGTCAGCCATTCCCAGTCGCGGCGCTCGCGGACCAGAAAGGCACTGCAGCTGACCGGCTGGAACCAGGACTTGTGATAATCGATGGTGATCGAGTCGGCCGCTTCGATGCCGGCCAGTCGCTGGCGATGGTGTGGCGATGCCAGCAGGCCGCCGCCATAGGCGGCATCCACATGCAGACGCAGTGCATGCCGTCGGCAGATATCGGCCAGCTCGGGCAGCGGGTCGATGCTGCCCATATCGGTGGTGCCGGCGGTGGCTGCCAGCACGATGGGGATCCAGGCACGCTCCCGGCAATGGGCGAGCGCCTGTTCGACGGCCACCGGAGTCAACCGGCCCTGGTCGTCGGTGGCGATCTCGATCACTGCGCGCTCGCCCAGGCCGAGCAGGGCGGCGGCCTTGTGGATGCTGAAATGAGTGGTGTCGGCGGCCAGGATCCGCATGCGCCGGAACGACTCCGGCAACCCGTGGCGCCGGACCGGGGCGCGTGGTTCGAGCCGTGCGGCGGCCATATCGCGGGCCAGCAGCATCGCCATCAGATTCGACTGGCTGCCGCCGCTGGTCATCACCCCGTCGGCCTGCGCCGGCGGCAGGCCGCAACGGTTGGCGGTCCAATGCATCAGCTTCTGTTCGATCAGGCTGGCGCCCAGGCTCTGGTCCCAAGTATCCATGGATGAATTGACGGCGGACAGGATCACTTCAGCCGCCAGCGGGGCCACCAGTACCGGGCAATTCAGATGGGCCAGGTAGTGCGGATGGTGGAAATACATGGCTTCGTGCAGATAAAGGCCACCGGCCTCGTGCATGGCGGCCTGCAGGTCGCCCAGGGGGCTGTCCAGATCGACGCGGTCGATCATCGCCTGCAGTGAAGGTCGGCTGATGCCGTGGCAGGGCGCTTGCAGGCTGCTCCATTGCCGGGTCACCATGCCGATGGCGGCGGTCAGCGCGGCCTGGTAAGTGTCCAGTCCCTGCCGATCGAGCAGTGCGTCGGCGACCAGAGCAGGAGCCGGTGGCGGGAGGTCCGGATCGAGACATGCATTCGTCTTCATCAAGGCGTTTCCGGGAGCAGGTCCGTCGGAGGCCTGGCCGGAAGTCAGGCGGCGGAGGATGGGTCGTGCTTGATCAGCCGGCAGGTGACAGGCCATGCGTGATCTCCCTGGATGGAGTGGACGCATGGACGTCGATCATTCCTGCGGGCATGGCGATGTTCTGGCATGGGCTGGCCTGGCGTGCGGGCAGGCGGCAACGGCGTAGGCGGCTTGCGAATCCACCTTGGTGTGGATGAGAATGAGTGTCAATAGTATTTTTGTGAAATCGGTGTCAGCAGGGAGGCCGCGATGCATGGATGGCTATCGTTTCTTCGATGTATCGGTGCTCGAGCGGCAGTGTCTGTCGTCGTCGCTGCGCCGCTTCGTGCTGGGAGGCGAGGCGCTGGATCAGATCAGTCATCCGGCCCCGGATCTGTATCTGAAAGTCTTTTTCCCCTCGACACCGTCAGCCTTGGCCGGCCTGCCGCGCGGCGAGGACTGGTATGCGCGCTATCTGGCGCAGCCGTCGAGCCAGCGGCTGCCGATGCGGACATTCACGGTGCGCGCCGTCGAGCCTTCCCGGTCCGCCGTGGTGATCGACTTCGCCCTGCATGGTGATCAAGGCCCGGCCTCCTGCTGGGCGCAGCGGGCCGGAGTCGGTGATGCACTGGTGCTGTATGCCCCGTTGCAGGCTCGCTGGGGGCGTGGTTATACCTGGCGCCTGCCGCCCGAGGCGGAGCGGATATGGCTGTTGGCGGATGAATGCGGGCTGCCGGCAGCCGCGGCCATCATCGAGTCGCTGTCTCAGATGGCTTCAGGCGTCCAGCTGACCGCCTTGCTGGAGGTTCCCGAAGTCGACGACCAGCTGCAGTTGCCGCTGGGCCAGGGGGCCGAGGTCTATTGGTATCCGCGCCATCTCGGGCGGCGGCAGCGTGCTTATGGCGATGCCTTGCAGGCTGCGTTGGCAGCCAGCCTGGGCCGGCCGCTGCCGCGGGTAGTGGACAACCGCGAGGCAGGGGAGATGCCCATATGGGAACTGGCGGTGCCCGGCGGTGGCGCCGATTATGTCTGGATGGCCGCGGAGGCCGGTCTGGTCTCGACACTGCGGAGGCAGTGGATCGATGCGGGCCTGGCTCGCCAGGCCATCAGCTGCATGGGGTATTGGCGGAGAGGGCGTGCCCAGTCCTGAATGCCGTGCCGGTGTCGCCGTGCGGACACACGAAAAAGACCGGCTTGCGCCGGTCTTCGGGTCGATCACTGCAGATCAGCTCGCGCTGAACGCATCGCGCCGAGCCGGTATCCGAGGCTATCGGAAACCGTCCGGCACGAAAACCGGCCTCAGGCCAGTTCGCGGATCTTGGCGTTCAGACGGCTCTTGTGACGGGCAGCCTTGTTCTTGTGGATCAGACCGCGAGCGGCGTAACGATCCATGACCGGCTGCGCATCGGCAAAAGCGGCCGTGGCGGCTGCCTTGTCTTTGGCTTCGATGGCCTTGATGACCTTCTTGAGTGCGGTGCGCACCATGGAACGGGCGCTCACGTTGCGCAGGCGGCGCTGCTCGGACTGGCGCGCGCGCTTCTTCGCGGACTTGATGTTGGCCAAGGTAGAACTCCGAAATCGGTTGGGCTGGATTTAAAAAAGACCGAAATTATCTGCCCGAAATCGCCTCGCGTCAAGTGCTTGGCGACGGATCGGCGGCTGGCTGCGGTCGGTATCTGCGTCTGCCATGATCAGGCCACCCTTTGTGGTCCGATCGCTGGCAGACTAAGCGGTCTCAACCGGTACCGGCTCCAGTTTCGGAGGGGTGCGTTGTCCGCCGTGCAGTTTTCCGATTATCCATGAAATCCAGATGAAATCCCATTCCATGCTCCGTGGTCTGCTGTCTTTCAGCAGCATGACGATGATTTCGCGGGTGCTGGGCCTGGTCCGTGACCAGTCCATCAGCTATGCCTTTGGCGCCAGCGCGGCCACCGATGCCTTCTGGGTGGCGTTCCGGATTCCGAACTTCATGCGCCGCCTGTTTGCCGAGGGTTCGTTTTCGACTGCCTTTGTGCCGGTGTTTACCGAGGTCAAGGAACGCGGCAGCGAAGCCGATCTGAAAGCGCTGATGGGCCGGGTGCAGGGGGCGCTGGGCGGAGTGTTGCTGATCGTGGTGGCGCTGGGCGTGATCTTCGCCCCGCAGGTGGTCGGGCTGTTTACGCCCGGCGCGCTGGAGCATCCGGAGCGCTTCGGCCTGACCGTGGAATTGCTGCGGCTGACCTTTCCGTTTCTGTTGTTCGTGTCCTTGACGGCGCTGGCCGGCGGGGCCCTCAACAGTTATCAGCGTTTCGCGATGCCGGCCTTGGTGCCCGTGATCCTGAACCTGTGCATGATCGCCGCGGCGCTGTGGCTGGCGCCGCGGCTGCATACGCCGATTCTGGCCATGGGCTGGGCCATTCTGGTCGCCGGTGTGCTGCAGCTGCTGTTTCTGATGCCCGGGCTGGCCAGGCTGGGCTTGCTGGTGCGCCCCCGCTGGGGCTGGGGCCATGCCCAGGTCCGCAAGATCATGAAGCTGATGGTGCCGACGCTGTTCGGCTCCTCGGTCGCTCAGGTCAATCTGCTGCTGGATACCGTGATCGCCTCGTTTCTGATGACGGGCTCGCAGAGCTTCCTGTCCCAGGCCGACCGGTTTCTGGAGCTGCCGCTGGGCGTGTTCGGAGTGGCCTTGGGTACGGTGATCCTGCCGGCCTTGTCGCGGCATCATGTCAGTACCGATCATGAGGGTTTCTCGCGGGCGCTGGACTGGGGGCTGCGCACGGCCACCCTGATCGCAGTGCCGGCGATGTTCGGATTGCTGCTGCTGGCCCGGCCGTTGGTGACAACCTTGTTCCAGTACGGGCATTTCCATGCCTTTCAGAGCCAGATGACGACGCTGTCGATTTCGGCGCTCAGCTTCGGCCTGCCGGCCTTTGCGCTGGTCAAGGTGCTGCTGCCGGCCTTTTATGCACGCCAGGACACCCGTACCCCGGTTCGCGCAGGGGTAGCCTCGATGGTGGCCAATATGGGCCTGAACCTGCTGTTCCTCGCCGTACTGTTTGTGTGCTGGGCACCGTCGGCGCTCTTGCATCAATCATGGCGGCTCGGCCTGACCCAGGTGCCCGGTCTGCATCTGGCTCTGGGCCTGGCCAGTGCGGTGGCCAGCTACCTGAATCTTGGCCTGTTGTGGCGCAGTCTGAAAAAGTCCGGCGTCTACGCGCTGCAGCCGGGTTGGCGGCGACATCTGCTGCGGCTGGCCACGGCCAGTGCGACGATGGTGCTGGTCCTGCTGCTGGGGCGCTGGCTGTGGTCGGGCTGGGATGGCGCTTCCTGGCTGGTGCGCGGCCTGCATCTGCTGGCTCTGGTAGGTGCCGGCGCGGCGACTTACGGGGCGACCTTGCTGGCGATGGGCTTTCGACTGCGCGAGTTGAAGGGGCAATGAGGGCGCAGGCTTGTGATCGGCCGCCGGCAACCGAATATCGTTGTCTGGGCAGGTTATGGGGCTATACTGATGTGATGGCTCGGTTTTTTTACTTATTCATGGCCGCAGGCGGCATCCCGGGGGCGACGCGAGTCCGGCCCGCAGGCATGCCGCTGGGCGCTGGAGTGGGTCTCCACGCATGACTTTGCGGTTGCAGCGTGACATTGCGGGATCGTCGCTGGCGCCCGCCGGAAGTGTGGTGGCCATCGGAGTTTTCGATGGTCTGCATCGTGGTCATCAGGCGCTGCTGGCCCTGGTCCGCCGACGTGCGGACGAACGAGGGCTCGTGGCGGCGGCCATCAGTTTCGAGCCGCTGCCCCGTGCTTTTTTCTCGACGACTCCGGTGGCGCGCCTGTCGACCTTGCGCGAGCGGATCGACAGCATGTCCGGAGTAGGTATCGAAACCGGGCTGATGCTGCGCTTCAATCGCGAACTGCGCGAGATGTCGGCCGAAACCTTTGTTCGCCAGATTCTGGTCGGACGCTTGAATGCCCGCGAAGTCTGGGTGGGCGAAGGTTTCCGTTTCGGCCATGGCAGGCATGGGGATCTGGCCTTGCTGCAGCAGCTTGGCGCCGAGTTGGGTTTTGTGGCGCAGGCGTTGCCGACCGTGAGTCTGGCCGGCGAGCGCATTTCCTCCACACAGATCCGCCAGGCCTTGCAGGACGGAAACTTTCAGGGTGCGGCCAAGCTGCTGGGCCGGCCTTTTGTCATCGCCGGCCGGGTCGAGCGTGGTCAGCAGCTGGGACGGACCTTGGGCTATCCCACGGCCAATGTGCATCTGCGGCGTCGGGTCAGTCCGATCCAGGGCATTTTCGCGGTGCGGATCGGAGTGGGCGACGGGCCCTGCAGCTGGCCGGGGGTTGCCAGCCTTGGCGTGCGCCCGACCGTCAACGAAGTGGCTGAGCCGCTGCTGGAAGCACACCTGTTCGACTTCAGCGGTGACCTGTACGGTCGTCGCATCGCAGTTGAGTTTGTCGCCAAATTGCGCAATGAAGAGAAATTCGACGGACTCGACGCCCTCAAGGTGCAGATGCGCCTGGATGAAAAGGCCGCCCGCGAAGTGTTGGGCATGAGCCCGATTTTGATCAATTCCTGATTCCTCGACGGGGCGGCGCTGGGCCGGTCCCCGGCGCCCGGATCGACCACAACGGTTGCAAGCATGAGCATGGACTACAAAAGCACGATCAATCTGCCGCAGACGGCCTTCCCGATGCGCGGTGACCTGCCCAAGCGCGAGCCCGGCTGGCTGGCGCAGTGGAGCGAGGTCGATCGCTATGCCCAGATCCAGGCGCGCACCCGTTCGCGTCCGGTGTTCCTGCTGCATGACGGTCCGCCCTATGCCAACGGCGTGATCCATCTCGGCCACGCGATCAACAAGATCCTCAAGGACGTAGTGGTCAAGTCCAAGGTGATGGCCGGCTTCCATGCGCCCTACGTGCCGGGCTGGGACTGCCATGGCATGCCGATCGAGATCCAGATCGAAAAGCAGTACGGCAAAGGCCTGCCCACGGCTGAAGTGCTGTCCAAGGCTCGTGCCTATGCCCAGCAGCAGGTGGACCGCCAGAAGGGCGATTTCCAGCGTCTGGGCGTGCTGGCCGACTGGAAGAACCCCTATCTGACCATGAATCCGGTCAACGAGGCCGGAGAATTGCGGGCTCTGGCCGAGCTGCTGAAGAAGGGCTATATCTACCGTGGTCTGAAGCCGGTCAACTGGTGTTTCGACTGCGGTTCGGCGCTGGCCGAGGCCGAAGTCGAATACCACGACCGCACCGACAGCACCGTCGATGTCGGCTTTGCCTTCGACGATCCGCAGGCGGTGGCCAAGGCTTTCGGCCTGGCCGAACTGCCGGCCGCGACGGGCCAGATCGTGATCTGGACCACCACTCCCTGGACCCTGCCGGCCAATCAGGCCCTGAATGTCCATCCCGAATTCGAATACAGTCTGGTCAGCACCGAGCGTGGCTTGCTGCTGCTGGCTCGTGACCGGGTCGAGACCTGCCTGGCCGACTACGGCCTCAGTGGCGAAGTGATTGCTTCGGCGCCGGGTGCGGCGCTGTCCGAGCTGCGTTTCCGTCATCCGCTGTATGCGGCCGACCCGGGCTATGCCCGCACTTCGCCGATCTATCTGGCCGACTATGTCACCCTGGATACCGGTACCGGCATCGTCCATTCGGCGCCGGCCTATGGCGTGGAAGATTTCCAGTCCTGCAAGGCCCACGGTCTGACCGATGACGAGATCATCAGCCCGGTGATGGGGGACGGTCATTATGTCCCCGGCCTGCCGCTGTTCGGCGGTCTGATGATCTGGGAGGCCAATCCGCAGATCATCAAGGCACTGGACGCCGCCGGCTCGCTGCTGCGCCAGACCCGCCACGCCCACAGCTATATGCACTGCTGGCGCCACAAGACCCCGATCATCTACCGCGCCACCTCGCAGTGGTTCGCCGGCATGGATAAGGTCCCGGCCGACGGCGGCAAGACCCTGCGCGAAGTCGCGCTGGAAGGCGTCGAGGCCACCAAGTTCTATCCGGCCTGGGGCAAGCAGCGGCTGTACAACATGATTGCGGACCGTCCTGACTGGACCCTGTCGCGGCAGCGCCAGTGGGGCGTTCCGATGGCGTTTTTCCTGAACAAGGAAACCGGTGCCTTGCATCCGCGCAGCGTCGAGCTGCTGGAAGAAGTGGCTCGCCGGGTGGAGGTCGGAGGTATCGAAGCCTGGCAAAGTCTGGATCCGCGCGAGCTGCTGGGTGACGAGGCCGAGCAATACGAGAAGAACCGCGATACGCTGGATGTGTGGTTCGATTCCGGCACCACCCACTGGCATGTGTTGCGCGGCTCCCACGCCGACACCATGACCTTTCCGGCCGATCTGTATCTGGAAGGCTCGGACCAGCATCGCGGCTGGTTCCATTCCTCCTTGCTGACCGCCTCGATGCTGGACGGCCGGCCGCCCTACAAGGCGCTGCTGACCCACGGTTTCACCGTCGATGCCGAAGGTCGCAAGATGTCCAAGTCGCTGGGCAACGGCATCGAGCCGCAGGACATCGTCAACAAGATGGGCGCCGATATCTTGCGCCTGTGGGTGGCCTCCACCGACTACCGCCAGGAAATGTCGCTGTCCGACGAGATCCTGAAGCGCGTCGCCGATACCTATCGCCGGATCCGCAACACCTGCCGCTTCCTGCTGGGCAATCTGGACGGCTTCGATCCGGCGCAGCATCTGCTGCCGCCCGAAGCCGGCGTCAAGCTGGACCAGTGGGCGATCACCCAGGCCCATGATGTGCAGCAGGCGGTGACCGCGGCCTACGAGCGCTACGATTTTTCCGACGTGGTGCAGCGGGTGCAGAACTACTGCACCAACGAGCTGGGCAGTTTCTATCTGGACATCACCAAGGACCGGCTGTACACCATGCCGACCGACAGCCTGGGACGGCGCAGCGCGCAGAGCGCCATGTACCGCATCCTGCAGGCCCTGGTACGGTGGCTGGCACCGATCCTGACTTTTACCGCCGAGGAAGTCTGGGCCTGCATGCCCGGCGAGCGTGACGAGAGCGTGCTGTTCGAGACCTGGTATGACGGTCTGGACGCCGTGCAGGGCAGTGACGCGCAGCGGGCCTGGTGGAATGATCTGCTGGCCCTGCGCGAAACTGGCTCCAAGGTGCTGGAAGGCATGCGCAAGGCCGGCGAGGTCGGTGCCTCGCTGCAGGCCACCCTGGATCTGCAGGTCGACGCCGATTGGCTGGAGCGTTACGCCGAGGCCGTGCCCGAACTGCGCTTCTTCTTCATCACCTCCGATGTGCGTATCCAGGCCGAGGGCGTAACTGGTGGCGAGGCCGTGCTGCTGAGCCAGGGCAGTGCCAGTCTGGCAGCCAGCGTCAATACCGACGCCAAGTGCGTGCGCTGCTGGCACCAGCGTCCGGATGTCGGTCAGCATGCCGATCATCCCGAGCTGTGCGGTCGTTGCGTGGACAATGTCGCCGGGGATGGCGAAACCCGGGTCTGGTTCTAAGTCATGGCTGCACGCTCCAACGCCCTGATCTGGCTGCTGCTGTCCTTCGTCTTGCTGGTGCTGGACCAGACCAGCAAGGCCTGGGCCGTGCATGCCTTGCAGGATGGCTCCCAGGCCGTGATTCCCGGCCTGCTGAACTGGACCCTGGCCTACAACCCAGGGGCGGCCTTCAGTTTTCTGGCCGGCAGTGCCGGCTGGCAGCGCTGGCTGTTTGTGGCCCTGGCCGTCGGCATCAGCGGTTTCCTGCTGCGCTGGCTGTGGCGCATCCCGCGGCAGGACTGGCGCACGGCCTTGCCACTGGCTCTGATCATCGGCGGGGCCGTCGGCAATGCCATTGACCGGTTGCACGGCTCGGTGGTGGTCGATTTCATCCATGTCCACTACCGCGACTGGAACTACCCGATCTTCAATGTCGCCGACTGCGGCATCACCGTCGGCGCGGTCCTGTTGCTGCTGTTCGGCCTGCGGACAAAGCCGGCTGCCTGAACGCGGGACGGTCGGCTTGAGCGGCCGCATGTGCGATAATCCCTTCATCATCTTCAGATTCAAGTCGAGATCATCTTGGACATTTTGCTAGCCAATCCGCGCGGTTTCTGTGCCGGCGTCGACCGGGCGATCGTGATCGTCGAACGTGCGCTTGAAGCCTACGGCGCCCCGATCTATGTCCGTCACGAAGTGGTCCACAACCGCTATGTCGTCGACAAGCTGCGCGCCCAGGGCGCCGTCTTCGTCGAGGAGATCGAGGAAGTGCCTGACGATTCCACCGTGATCTTCAGCGCCCACGGCGTCTCCAAGGCCGTTCGCGAAGAAGCCAACCAGCGTGGTCTGCGCGTCTATGATGCAACCTGCCCGCTGGTCAGCAAGGTGCACATGGAAGTGGCCCGCCTGGGTCGCATCGGTCGCACCGTGCTGCTGATCGGTCACTCCGGCCACCCGGAAGTGGATGGCACCCTGGGTCAGTGGAACGCCAAGTATGCTGGTGAAATGCTGCTGGTGGAGTCGGTGGAAGGCGTTGCCGACCTGAATCCCAAGGACCCGACCTCGCTGTCCTATGTCACCCAGACCACGCTGTCGGTGGATGACACCAAGTCCATCATCAACGCTCTGCGCGAACGCTTCCCTGAAATCGAAGGCCCCCGCAAGGACGACATCTGCTACGCCACCCAGAATCGTCAGGATGCCGTCCGTGAGCTGGCTGCCGAAGTGGAAGTGATGCTGGTGGTCGGTTCGGTCAACAGCTCCAACTCCAACCGTCTGCGCGAACTGGCCGAAAAGGAAGGCGTGCCCGCCTATCTGATCGACGGTGCCGAGCACATCCAGCACGAGTGGGTGGCGAACGCCAAGCGCGTCGGCGTGACCGCCGGTGCCTCCGCTCCGGAGAAGCTGGTCCGCGACGTCATCGCCCGCCTGCAGTCCTGGGGTGCCGGTTCCATCCGTGAACTGGACGGCGAAGCCGAGACCATGATCTTCGCCCTGCCCAAGGAACTGCGTCTGACCAAGACCACCATTCCTTCTCTGGTTGAAGCGACGGTTGCACAGCCGGGTCAGGCATCGTAAACTTGACGGCTAAGCCGCAATAGCTCAGTTGGTAGAGCAACTGATTCGTAATCAGTAGGTCGGAGGTTCGACTCCTCTTTGCGGCACCAAAGACAGGTTTCATGGCGTCTCACGAAGTCTGAAAAACCGCACTAAACCCCGCTCCGGCGGGGTTTTTTGTGCCTGTCGTTGTCGCATACCGTCTCATGCCATCTCATTGAAGTGCGCTTCATGAGTAGGTACTTTTGTCGGTACTTGGCCAGATCCGACACCCTGGCCTGAAAAGTACCGACAGATGTCGGACCACAGCGCGAGGCGCGGGACAATGGCGAAAGACAGCAACAAGCTGACGGCCCTGGGCATCAAGTCCCTGGGCACGGGCAAGCACTACGATGGCGGCGGCCTTCATCTCAAGGTCGAGGCGACGGGCCGGAAGTATTGGCGTTACGACTTCCGGATTGCGGGCAAGCCAGACACGTTCGCCGTCGGCGTCTATCCCAAGGTCACGCTGGCAGAGGCACGGCTGCGCCATGCGGAGGCATCGGCACTGGTCAGCCAGGGCATCAACCCGAAGGCGCACAAGCGAGCGAAGCAGGCCGCCGCCGTGGTCGCCAATGCCAACACCTTCCAGGCGGTGGCCGATGAGTGGATGGCCCAGCAAAAGCCCAAGATGGCGAAAGCCACCTATGACAAGGCCATGTGGATGCTGGCGGATCTGGTCTATCCCTGGCTGGGCAAGCGACCGATATCCGAGATCGATGCGCCGGAGCTGCTGGCGGTCCTGCGCCGGATCGAGGAGCGCGGCGCCAATGAAACCGCCCACCGGACCAAGCAGCGGTGCGGACAGATCTTCCGGTATGCCATCGCCACCGGCCGAGCCAAGCATGACCCGTCCGGCGATCTGCGCGGTGCCCTGGCGCCGCCCATCACCAAGTCCCGAGCGGCGATCACCGATCCCCAGAAGGTGGGCGAGCTGCTGCGAGCCATTGATGGCTACTCGGGCAGCTTTTCCGTCATCTGTGCGCTGCGGCTGGCACCGATGCTGTTTGTCCGGCCGGGTGAACTGCGGCATGCCGAGTGGGCCGAGTTCGATCTGGATCAGGGCCTGTGGCGCATCCCCGCCGAGAAGATGAAGATGCGCGACGAACACCTGGTGCCACTGCCTGACCAGGCGCTGGCGATTCTGCGGGATCTGCTGCCGCTGACCGGGCCCGATGGCTACCTGTTTCCGGGGGAGCGCAGTGCATCGCGGCCCATGTCGGAGAACACCGTTAATGCCGCGCTTCGCCGGCTGGGCTATGACAAGGACACCATGACCGGACACGGCTTCCGGGCCATGGCCAGCACCCGGCTCAACGAGCTGGGCTGGTCGCCAGATGTGATCGAGCGCCAGCTGGCCCACGCCGAACGCAACAAGGTGAGGGCGGCATACAACCGGGCGCAGTACCTGCCCGAACGCCAGCGGATGATGCAGGCCTGGGCGGATTACTTGGACAGTCTCAAGGCTGGCGGCACGGTGGTGGCCTTCAAGAGCAAAGCGGGCTGATCCGGCAAAAGTGGTATTGCATCTGTGCTAGCGTCGCCGGCAGTTTCGGAGAGATTATCCTGACCCTTATCACTTTTGCGGTGTTCCGGGTGTTCCAGGTGTTCCAGTGGCTGGTAGGTCGCACCATTGAGCCATTTGTGAGCATCACACTTCGGAACACCTGAGGTGTTCCAAGGTGTTCCAGGGTGTTCCACTTTGGGCTGAAATTGGCCTTTATTGTGATTCACGTCACTTTATTTTGACTCGGGATCGCGCCGGCTGCCGGTGATCGGCCAGTTTGAATCGGTTCCGGCACTGCTGATTGACGACCATACCACTTGGTCGGATCGGGACATCTCGAGCGGTGCGCGTCGCGTGCCGGTGCGTGAGGAGGATAGGTCGCTGGCAGCCTAGTCAGAGCAGTTCAGCGTTTGGGCAGGATAGCTTGTGACCACCGGCGAGCATTGACTCTAATCGGGACCTGACAGGCTGTGGCCTAGCAGTAGCTGAACGCGTGACGCGACAGTGAGGGAGCGTGACCGGTAGGCGGTTCCTTGTCGTGCCAGTTCGGGAAGTACCCCACCGGCTAGCGCGAGGGTAGTGGTCTGAAAAGGCCATTGCCGGGGGCGCGTTTGAAACGTTCCCTTGTCTTGTCGGATGGCTGCCATGCAAAGCCTCAGATATTCTGATGTTCAACAGCATCTCGTATTCAGGTTGACCTATTGGCCCGTTGGGAGGATCAGAGCGAGTACTCGATATTGAACATCGCGGTACGTCCTACACCGACGGCCAGCTGGTTGGAGCCGGCGGCACTCCAATAACGCTTGTTACCTAAGTTTTCGCCGTTGAGCTGCAAGCTGAGGGAGTGACCCTTAAGCAGCATGCCATATCGGATACCTGCACTGAATAACGTATAGCCGCCAATCCAGGCTTGGTTCAGATCGTTGATGGGGCGGCGTGCGAGATAATAGGCGCCGCCATTGATAGCAAGTCCGGGCACGGCATCGAAGCTGTATTCGGCGAACAGACTGGCGGTCTTATCAGGGGTGTTTTCAGGGGTCTTGCCAACCAAACCGGGAGTAAAGCCTCGCACATTGCGGGCGCGCAGCCACATGGCCGATGCCATCCAGGCTAGCTGCGGTGTGAGGTTCCCTTGCGCCGAAGCCTCAATGCCGCGGAAGCGGTCCATGCCATTGATGGCATAGACATTGTCTGCGCCAGCGCTGGCTGAAGCGCGGCTGATATCGAAATAGGCCACCGACCACAGCGTGCCGTTGTTCAGGCGCTGACGGAAGCCCACTTCACGTTGCTTACTGATTGCCGCAGGCATCACCTGGCCGGCGTTCTCGGCAGTGTCCGGCGCAGTGCCGGCAGACTCCAGGCCTTCGATATAGCTTGCATAGACGCTAGAGCTATTGTTGATCTTGTAGACCAGACTTCCCGACGGTGTGGTCTTCTGCACGTCGTCGTTGTCCGTGCCGAACTGGCTGCTGTGATACGTGGCTCGCCGCACACCTAGCGTTAGTTCCCAATGTTCGCCCAAAGTCATGCGGTCCATCGCGTACAGGCCGCCGGTCCACACGGTACTGGCATAAAACAGCTTGGGTGTACCTGAGGACTTCAGCATCGAGCTGGTCAGCATATGAGGCGCATAGAGGTTCTGTGGCGCCACAAAGTAGAACGTAGTGAAATCTGGCTGGAAGAGCTGGTTGCGGGTATAGCCTATGGTCAGATTGTGTGTGACGGGGCCGGTATCGATGATGCCGTAGATTTCGGTACGGATATTGCGGTTGCGATACAGCTGACCGCTCTGCCGGCTAAGCTGGATCTGGCCGAGGCCGGTATCGAGATCGTATCTGCGCAGGATGCTCAGTCGCCGTTCGCGACGAGTGGTCGATTGTCCGATCGACAACATGCCACTCCATCCGCCGCCAAGACTGAAATCCGATCGAAGCAAGTACGTGTCGGCACGGGCGCGGCTGGGATCGTCGGCCACCGTAAGCAGGCGTGAAGGGTTGGGTAACCGGGGCAGGCTGACATGCCCGTCATTTGCGGCTAGTGGGGTGATGCCGGCTTGTTCTGGCAGTTTTTGGTCGACATGTTCGTAATCGACCTTGAAACTCAGCCATGATGCAGCTTCCCAGTCCAGTGCCAGGCTGAGCATGCGCCGCTCGCCCCGCACCTGCTTGATAGGCGTATGCCAGCGCTGGCTAGATGCGTTGAGGCGGGCTCCGAACTGACCATGTCTGCCGAACCGGCGACCGACGTCAATATGGCCCTTGACCGAGCCATTGCTGTCAGTGGTCATGCCTACCGTGGTCACCGGTATTCTGCCGGCACGTTTGGTGGTCATGTTGACGATGCCTGCCGGGACCGCGAAGCCGTAGTAGAGAGCCGAGGCCCCCTTAAGCACCTCGATGCTTTCCTTGTCCTCCATGGGGATGGCAATGTTGTTGTCAAAAGGCAAGACGCCATTGAAGTAGTAGCTGGAGCGTTGGTCCAGATTCATACCGCGGATGGTGATATTGGAGTATGCCAGCCCGTTGGTTTGCTGCATGTTGACGCCGGCGACGTTTTTAAGTGCCCCATAAAGATCAGTCACGCCTTGGGCTTCAATCACATTGGAGTTAACCACGTTGATGGTCGCCGGAATCTGCAGCATATCCATGCCTTGATAAGGTCCAACATTGGCTGTTTTGGCGGCAAAACGGCTGCTTTCAGTAGCGCTTACCTTGACCTGTTCAAGAACGTGAGCCGACTTGCTGCCGGCGTCTGGATGAGTGTTCCTGATCGGGGTGTCGAGCGTGCTCTGGGCGAAGCTGGGAGCCGTTAAAAGCAGACTGATGCTTAGGGCGAGAGTGCGGGGGGGAAGGCAGATCAGAGGCATGGGATGGCAAAATCGCAGACAGAGAGACCTGGCTCACCCCGTGATGGCAGTGTGCAGGACTGGAATAGATGGAGGTTGTGGTCGAAGCCTTACTCGGGAGCCTTCAGAGGCTTGCGGTCGACCACTTTTGACAGTCAACCGGTTTCAATCGCTTGAGCAGTGACTGCCCGCGGCGGCCCATTGAACGGCAGCATCGAACAGTTGCAGGCCCTCCGCGTTTAGCTTGTCGAAGCTCGTATTGCCCAGAGGCACAAATACGCGACGGGCTGGAGCTGTGAAGTCGTAATCCATGGTGGCACCGCGTTCGTAACCGAATAGCACTGCCTTTTCCGGCTGACCGGGGAGGGTAGCGATAATGCTTGCGCCCAGTCCGGGGCGCCCCCACCCGAAAGTCTGGTCGCGGTCGTAGATAGCGTGTTCGCCGGCGGTGAGCTTGCCCTGCAGTGGATGGGGTGCGTTGACCAGCCACGCGTAATGCTCCGCGTCGACTTCGCCGAAGTCATGACCTTTGTAGCGACCGGTCAGGCGTAGATCGTCCAGTATGTCATTCTCCCAAGTCAGCAAGGGGACCTTGATGTCGCGAAAGCCTGGTAGGAAGTCCCTTGAGCGTATGGTTGAGGAAATAACTACCAGATCGTAGTGGCAGACTTGGGTTAGTGCCCGAGCGTAATCGGACGGATTGCCCACGGCTTTGACCGAGGCTGGAAGCTGCCGCAGGTGGGCCAATACGGCTGGATCAGCCGAACCCTTCGGGACGGCGTCGCGGCCAATAAAAAGGATGTGCTTTTCAGCTGCCTGGCTGTTTGCACAGCAAAGCAGTGCGGCGAAAGAAAAGCCTAGACAGCCTAGACAGGCTAGACGACGAGACAGCATTGAAAACTCCCTGGTAGCGATAAACGGGAACACTGATGCTCATGATTTGAGAATGAAGGTGCAATCGAGAAGCATTCGTGATTGGCGGTAAAAAAAGAGGCGCATCACTGCGCCACTTTTCGCAACATATTACGGTAGCTGGCTTACAAAGACATTAATTCACTGATCCTTCTTCCAGACTTGTGGAGATCAACGTGATGATCGACTGCAGCCATCACGTGGTCAGCTTCCGGCAGGTGGTGCCTGTTCGTGGCGACAAGGAAATGAGCTCGGGGCGATCGGGTGTGCGTGTTGTATCGGTCCAGGAACTACGGAGGGGCTGGTGCTGGCGAGCATTGAGCCGGCTGCCTGCGGCGCTGATCCGCCGGGCATTTCTAGCCGCGCCTTTGATCGGCCCTGCAGCGATAGGCATGCATTGTCATGACTCAGATACTGCGCGGGTCCCGGCAGCCTCCTGAGCGCCGCGTTCTGGACGTCACCGAGGCACCACCAGGGCGGCAGGCCACAAGGCCCGCAAACAGTTGCTGTGACTGGCTTCAGGGGCGTTCCTCACGCGCACGCGCGCGTTACGGGGTGACATATCACTATTGAGTCTCGTGATAACGGCCATTGTAGGAGGTGGGGCTGACCGGAGAACTCGTCGTTGACTCCGGTCCTTCACTGACAAGGGCCGAGGCTCAGGTGTCCATCATGCTCTTGCGGCAAGTAGCGGCCATCCTGCGAAGAGCATGGCCTTGCAACTGTCGTTGGCGCGGAGCTTGATCTCTTGGGATGTCTCCTGCGCGGTGAAGACCGGCAGTCGGAGATCGTTTGGATTGAAGCTCTCTCCGTCGACGAGGGCTGTGCCAAATACCGGCAGGACAAAGGCGACGTGTCCAGGAGGAACTGGAAGCATCAGCTCAGCCCCAGCCTCGATGGAGATATCGAGCATGGTGACGTCGGTGGGTGGCGTCAAAGGAGAGCGGGCGTCCCGGTAACTTCCGAGCGGCACGCGCACCTTGATTCCCGGCATGTGGATCACGGGGGTGTCCTGAGGCTCCAAGATCAATGGAAAAGGCTCGACGTGCCTCTGCTCTGCAGGCAAGTCGACGAAGATCTGCAGAGAGTGAACCATTTTGCCGGTTTCTGCGGGGACTTCCTCATGGACGATCCCGCGTCCAGCCGTTGTCCAGTGCAGGCCGCCCGGGCGAATCAGGTTTTGGGTGCCGATGCTGTCCCGATTGTTGATTCCGGTCTCCGAGTCCAGAAAGACGTAAGAGACGGCTGAAAAGCCAGCATGGGGATGCGGTGGGAAGGTCGGGCCACTCATCCAGGCATGATCGACGCCGATAAACGGATCGATCAGAGACGCGACGCCGCGCAGTCCGAATGCCCGGAAGTGGCTTCCGTGGTTGGCACGTTGAAGGGGGGCTATGGTCGGCATATCAACGGCCTCAGGCGCCCTGAGTTTCAGGCAGTGTCGGATAGTCGGTGTAGAACTTGTCGGTGCCGCCGAAGAAGCCTTCCCGGTGTGGTTCGTTCATGGGGGCATGGGTTTCAAGTCTTTGCACGAAGTCCGGATTGGCCAGCACCATCACGCCATAGGCTTCGAGGTCGGCCAGGCCGGAGGCCACATCAGCACCGATCTGGTCACGAGGGCGCCCGGGGCGATTGAGGATGAGCTTGCCGCTCCACAGTTTGCGGATATCAGCCAGCAAAGGCTCGTTGCCCTGGTGCATGACATGCACATAGGCCAGATTGAGCTTGTCCAGTTCCTTGACCAGGTGGCGGTAGAGATCTGGACCTTCCGGGCCTTCGTCAATGCCCCACATGGTGGTGCCCGGTGACAGCCTGATGGCGGTACGGTCTGCACCGATATCCTCGGCGATGGCTTTGGCGACTTCGAGTGCGAAGCGGGTGCGGTTTTCGATGGAGCCACCGTAGGCATCGGTACGTGTGTTGGCGCTCGGAGCGAAGAACTGCTGGATCAGATAGGCGTTGGCGCCATGGATCTCGACACCATCCGCGCCCGCTTCGATGGCGCGTCGTGCTGCAAAGGCAAAGTCTTTGACGGTCTGCTCGATGGCCTCGAGGCTCAAGGCCTGCGGTACGGGGATGTCCTTCATGCCCTGGGCGGTGAACATGCCGGTGCCGGGAGCGATCGCCGATGGCGCCACGCCCGGACGGTGATGCAGAGTGTTGTCCGGATGTGACATACGCCCTGCATGCATGAGCTGGATGAAAATGTGCCCGCCCTTGGCATGGACCGCATCGGTCACCCGCTTCCAGCCGGCGACATGGGCATCCGTGTAGATGCCCGGAGTGGTGAGATATCCCTGGCCATCGTCGGAGGGCTGAGTGCCTTCGCTGACGATGAGGCCGACACCGGCCCGCTGGGCATAGTAGGTAGCGGCCAGATCACCTGGAGTGCCGTCCTGCTGTGCCCGGCTGCGCGTCATGGGGGCCATCACCAGGCGATTGGGCAGGGTGTTGCGGCCAAGAACGACGGAATCGAAAACGGTGGTCATGATTGAGCCCTCGGGTTGAGTGGTATGAATGCGGTCGAGCGGCGATGGGCGCTCAGTGAGTGGGGATTTGCACGTCAGTGCGACCCAGCAATGCCTCGGATGCAGACATGAAGGCGCGGATATGGGCCTTGGTGAGGCCAGCTGACGGGAGGATGGCCAGGCCCTTGTTGTTGAACATCGTGCTGCTGCATGACTCAAGTGCAGGAGCCAGCAGCAGCGGCGTGATACGCTCTGCGTAGGCCTCGGCCGTAGGTGTGAGCCAGCCGATCAGGGTCTCCATGATGCGGGATTTGAGCGAGTCCTTGCCGAAGAAGTTGTCGCGGATACCGGTCTTGATAAGCCCTGGGTTCAGGCCAAAGAAATCGATCTTCGGATACCGAGCTGCGCCGTCGAGCACCAGCATCTCGTTGCCGGCGACAGTATTCATGTGCGCAGACATTGCCTTGTAGGACTGCTCGGCATTCATATCCTCGGAGCTGCCGATCTGGCCGGTCCCGGGGTAGCCCATCAGAAATATGCGGGGCTTCACTCGGCCCCGTGGGCGGCCAGTCCCAAGCCGAGAGGCGATACCCCGTAGGATGACCAGTCGGTTCAAGTAGCTGACGGCGAGATCACGCTCGATCCCTTCGGCTGTAGTCTGGCGCTTGGGTGCCGCAAAGATGCCGGTGGTGAAAATCACCATGTCCAGTTGTTCGGCAGGAAGCTCCATTGCCACGCGCTGTGCCTCGGTCATCAAGCTCAGATCGGCCTTGATGAACTCGATGCCGGGTCTGCCCATATCGCGGAAGGTCTGGCCCACCACGATGACCTGGGCACCGAGCGAGGCAAGGTGCTTGCTCAGTGCCCGGCCAATGCCTCCCGTGCCGCCAATGATGGCGATCTGTTTGCCTTTGACGTCGGCCGGGAAGGTTGCTGACGGCTTCCACTCCACGTGTTTGTTTCGTTTCATGATGGCTTCCTTGATTCGCGTTGACAGCCATCATCTGCTGCTTTATGGGTCGGATAAAGGTGGTATTTTGGATAACATTGATCCAATTATGGAGCAGTTGTGGTGAGCGATTACCTGAAAGACATGGCCTTGTTCGTCGAGGTGGTGAAGGCCCGGGGATTTCGTGGTGCGGCAGCTGCGCTCGGCATGCCCAACTCGACACTGTCCAGGCGGATCAGCGAGCTGGAGAAGTCCATCGGCTTGCGGCTGCTGCACCGAACCACTCGCAAGGTCGAATTGACCGAGGCCGGACAGGCGTATTTTGAGCGCTGCAAGCGCATCGTCGACGAGGCGCGGCTGGCACATGAGCAACTTGGCGAGATGCTTGCGCAGCCCAGCGGGGTTCTGCGGGCGTCGCTTCCTGTGGACTTTGCAGTCACTTACCTTGCGCCTCTGATCGCCGAGTTTGCCCACCTCTATCCGGGCATTACGTTCGACTTCGATCTGACGCCGCGGCGAGTTGATCTGGTCAGCGAGCCCTATGACGTGGCGATACGGATGGGCGAGTCGGAGAACTCGCAATTGATCGCCCGGACCCTGGCGATGCTGACGCCGGGCCTCTATGCCTCTCCAGGCTATCTCGAGCGATCAGGTGAGCCGACCAAGCCGGCCGAACTGGAGCGGCACGAATGCTTCAATATTCTTCGATCCGGGACGTGGACGCTGCATGATGGAAGGCGGAGCAGCACGGTCGCGGTAAGCGGTCGCTTTAATCTCAACAGCGTCGGGATGATTCGACGCATGGCCTCACTGGACATGGGCATTGTGTTGCTGCCCGAGCAGATCGTGGCTGATGAGCTGGCCGCGGGAAGGCTCCGGCGGATCTTGCCGCAATGGCACGGCACGCCCCAGCCGGTGTATGCGATGACTGAAACACGCCTGCTGCCGGCGAAGACACAACGATTCATCGAGTTTCTGCGCGAGCGGTTGGGGCGAAACGCCGTACAGGCCTCTGCTTGAGTGGCCAAACCCTCAAAGCTCGCCTTCAGATCAGGCTCAAAACGCCCTGGGGATCTGCTTCCTAAGCGACTGCCAGGCATCGATGCTTGTCTAACTCGACGGGCAGTGGCGGACAGCTGCTGTTGGCTTGGGTGAGTGGCCTAGGCCCAGCTCACTGCATCGATTCCACGTTGATCGAATGACCTGACCAACAGCGCAGGCACCGTCTCGGCCCTCAGCTTGCGTCGCCAGTAGCCGAAGTTGGTCAAGGCAAGTCCTTGCTCATGGCACCGCTACATCTGTCTGAATTAAATGGACTTCTATGCAGCCACATGGTCATGCCACTTATCGCGTGAGATCTGCATCATGGATAGCCATCCGATAAGGATGGCTATCCCGACGCTAAGGCTGAACTCCGGTAAGATGACGTCATCGGACGCTTACGAACATCTTGGCACTGTCGACGAGGTGATGAGTCCTGGCAGGGAGCGTGTGGTGATTCATGCATGTGTTTGACTCCTGTGCATACTCGATTTGGCGAACCAAGTCCTGCTGTTTGCTGGGCATGGGAGTATGTGATGTCATCTCCATGCGGGCTTCATTCCTTGCGCATAAACGCAGATCTATGATCTCGGCAGATCCCGAGTTCAGTCGGGATCTCTTGAAGGCCTGCGTGTCGGATGGATTCTGAACGGGGGCCAGAATCCATGTCGAAGTGGAGATCATCGCCATCCCCCCTTGACGTCGGCTACTGAAGCCTTGGCTGGTACACAGTGACAGGGAGTGGATGCATAGAAGTCATATTTTTGGAATGACTTCAATCAGTGAATACTGATCAGGAGGTGCTTGATGCGGGCCATGAATTTTGGAAGGTTTGCCTTGCTGGCTTTGACAGTATGGCTGGTGACATTCGCCATGCCGGGCATGGCCCAGACAACGTATGAGGAGCAGCGCATCAGTGCAGCAGAGGTTCTGGATTCGCCATCGCAAAAGTTTCAGCTACAGGCACTGCTGGGTACGAAGTATTCAAAATTTGCCGCAAATCTGACGCATCTGGCCATTCCTACCCAGCTCAAGACCGGAGGCCTGTATATCGAGGGCTGGCGAGAAGGCCATGGCATGAAACACAGTGCGGCCTTGATTATTCACCCGGATGGGCGCCTGGATGCCGCCTATTACGACGACGATGACGGTATTGTCCGGTATTTCAGCAACTACCATGCAACAGCATCCCAGCCGGCTTTGGACCAATGGGCAAGGCGTTTGGGCCCGTCGATAAAGCGTGTGGTGCATGAGGGGCTTATACCCGGCACCATACGTATTCCCGAACCCGACCGAACTTTGTTGCAGGAGCCGAATGACTTGCAGCAGGATGCACTACGCAAGATCGCTGAGGCGATTTGGGGTGCCTCCATCGCTGATGGGTGGAATTATAATGCAGCTGTAGGCGATTTGTTGTCAGCCGCCACGGCAGCCATTGCCAAGTGCTCACGGGCCTTCAGCCTCGTGCCTCGTCCCGCTGGCTTGGTGCCTGGATGGCTTTATCTTGCTGAAAATTTCCTGCCATGGGTCGACTATATTCTTGGTGTTCATCAGGATCGGGTTTACAAAACCTGCGTCTCAGCCGTGGCCTTGGATTTTCGAAGTGCTGTGGAGATTGCCTCGTTGGGCCTGTGATATCACAGATAAGGGCATTCGACGACTGGTATTTATCAGGTTCGTGCATGGCATGGAATCGAGGTCCGCGGCGTGAAAGGACTACTTATCTGGATATCCCATCTGCTGGGCGCACTGCTTGAATGGGGTCCTTTGTTTGGCCCTCTCGGACGGGGCAAGCACTCTTTGGCAATCGTGGTTGGCATGCTGCTGGTCGTGGTGGCGCTGGCTTGCGCCAAGATGATGTGGGGCGGGTAAAATCGAAGGGAGATGGGTGGTCTCAAGAATCAAGTGCAATACCGGACGACCATTTCGTCATTTCTTCAGCCATCGCTTCTTCCGGGGGTCTCCACCCCAGGGTTTGACGGGGACGGCCATTGAGCAAGCGTGCGATATCGTCAAGCATGGTTTGGCTGGGCAGCGAAAGGTCGGTGCCCCCTACGTCAGACTACTTGTCGCAAAACTTGCAGAGTCATGGCCCGAGACCGGATCGTTTCCCCATGCACTTCGGCCCAAGTGCTGTCATGCTTCGAGACCCGCAATATCGCGGCACAGACTGGAAGGTCATCCTTAATCAGGAAACGGAACTGAAGGCGCAGATCGTCACCCAGATCCTTATGCAGTTTTCACCCAATATCGAGCTGGACCATATCAACCTGCAGGGGGTTTCCAAGGCCGTGAAGGCCAAGATCGCCGGGGCGGCCAAGCTGGCCGATGAAATCATCCAGCAGTCTTCGCAGCCGGCGGAGTAAGCAAAGACAAGGCTTGCGCCTGGCGAGCCTTGGCCGGATGACCTGGCCGTGGCATGAATGTCAGGCCTGATGGCGGACATGCCGCGGATATCGTGCAGGGTGATGTCCTTCAGTCCCGCCTTTTCACATGCTACCCGCCACAGGGACTGCAGGCCGCTGGTTGTGCATGGGCCCCAGCCACGACCAGCATGCCGGCCCCGTGGACGTGATTCGTCGCGCAGGGAGTAGCCAAAAGTGCTACGGAGTCACTGATGACCTGACGCAGATCTTCTGTCCAGGCGGTGCGTGTCAGATGGGTCGACTGGCGGGTGAGTTTTGCGCTGGATTGCGTCGATCAGTAAGTCATGAGCCGGCCAGCCACGACAATATGGTCAGTCGGGCGAACTGGTTCGTGGGGCTGGCTTGCGATGATCGGGTACGGCTTCGGAATCGATCTTCTCACCACTCCGGTCCAAGAGCTCCGCCTGCCTTGGCCGTAGATACAAATCGCCTGGAGAGGCTTTGCAGTGCCCGCCATCTGCGCTGTAAGCGCCTCCGATAGCCTCGGCAGGCTTGCGCAACGTATCCTGCTGAATTCATTTGGTATCTGCTGCAATAGTCGAGCAGCCTTGGAACGGTGTGTGGTGCGGGGGCCACACAATCGCCTGTATCGACGAGCCCAGGCGCTTTGCCGTTTGAAGCAACGCAGGGCAGGGATACCCATTGTCTGGTTTCAATCAGAGATTACGAAGTCGTGTGGCCGAGCCATCTGCTTCGATTCTGTAGCTGGCTCCCCGACTCTCGATAACAAGTCCACGATTCCTGCTGCTGCTGATCAACAGCAATGCATTCTTTTCGATGCATCTTTGCGTGGCAGTCATATCCTCAAAGCAAAGGCGATCTTTGTCATCCTCTTCCTTGTAGCCATCGCCAAAAGACCAGATCATGACATGGTAAATTCCGTTTTCATCTCGGTGGGGTATTTTGTATTTTTCACTGATCTCGTCGCGATGATGCATCCACCAGGATATTTTCCCATCGTCTGTCCATGGTAAATGGTTGACGATAATGTCACCAAAACTGCCTGCCTGGTGGGTGTCAATAATTGTGACGGTTTTTGACTGGATGATGGGCGCAATGATGGTCGTCAAGGCAATAAGCGCCGGTGTAATTGTTGCAATAATTATCTTATTTGTATTCATTTTTACTTCCATGGATTTCAATGATTGATTGCATATTTGTCACGAATGGTTTGAAGCCTAGTTTGTCGTAATGTTGCAGAACAAACCACAAGCCTATGAATGAAAATATCCGGGATTTATATTGGATTGCATCGTTGTCATCCAGTCCGAAGTGATCCTGAACTCTGAAGTGGATTCTGGCCAGATAACCATCTTCTCGCACTTCGAGGCTGGTGAGGGTGATATGGGTAGCCCAGGTATCGTGAACGCTGATGGCCATTCCATTGAAGTTGTCCATGACTGATGTGAATTTTGGTAGTGTTGCTTTAAGTATATTTGTTCTGAATGCATGTACATTCTCGGCTGGGTAGATGTTCTTTCTCCAGTTCATGTTTTCTTTCAAGGTGTTTCTTATCATGTTTATAATGCTGTTTACGGATGTATCGGATCTTATTTTTCTCTCCAAAGCCATATCAAGGAGCATGTGACTGAACGGTGCGCCGTTGTTGTATTGCATGTGGTTGATCATTTTGGTAATCAAGTGTCTGTAAGGGCCATAAAATGAAAATGGCTGCGCTGCGCTTCGAAATTCGTCAAACATTATTTTTGCGCATTGCTGCAGAGTGATGTTCTCTTCGCTTTTAATGATGTGGCTGAGCTGATATTGTGATGGAGTGAACGGACGGATTTTTTTCAGCCGATAGGGATCGACCTTGGTTGAAACGCGACCCATCTGATACTGGTGTTGAAGCTGATAGGCCGTCAGATCGCCGCAGCGCATATCCCTGGCGGTGTAGTCATTCATGCGGTGCCGGGTTTTGAAGATAGTGCAGGGCAGCGTCAAAGCGGTCATGATCGATCCGGATCTGCATGGGATGTGACAATCGGGCTGGTACGACGAGGCCGAGGAGGCGATGCTGTGGCTGCATCGCGGTGATGCCTGATCCTTCTCCAGTCAGATGGCGAAATACGCGCGCTTCTGGGGAGTGGACTTGGATCGTCCGGCTGGTGCGGGTATGACGGCGGCCACGTCTTTGCTTCATGAAGTGCGAACGCCCGTCATGATGGCCTTGCGGATGTGAAGCACGAGAGGACGAGCGAGATGCGGCGCGTGATCGGTCATCACCCTGTTTTCAACTGTCGCCAAAAGTGGAGATGAGCGGCCACAGCGGGCTGGCCGTGCGATTCCCCGCGGGGTGTAAGTAAGCCCCCTACGTCAGACTATTTGCCGCAAAACTTGCAGATTCATGGCCCGAGACCGGATCGTTTCCCCATGCACTTCGGCCCAAGTGCTGTCATGCTTCGAGACCCGCAATAACGCGGCACAGACTGGAAGGTCATCATGAATCAGGAAACGGAACTGAAGGCGCAGATCGTCACCCAGATCCTTTTGCAGTTTTCACCCAATATCGAGCTGGACCATATCAACCTGCAGGGGGTTTCCAAGGCCGTGAAGGCCAAGATCGCCGGGGCGGCCAAGCTGGCCGATGAAATCATCCAGCAGTCTTCGCAGCCGGCGGAGTAAGCAAAGACAAGGCTCGCGCCTGGCGAGCCTTGGCCGGATGACTTGGCCGTGGCATGAATGTCAGGCCTGATGGCGGATGTGCCGCCAAGCTCCACAAGGATTTGAGGCGGCATGTGGCCTGATGTCATGTGCTGAAGGCGCTGTTTTCGTCCGGGGGGATAGTCACTCAGGAGGCTATTGGATCCACAGGTGCTACCCGTGGTGTCCGAGGTTCCAATAGTGTCGTATGGCCAAGCTTCAAAGTGCTGGCGGCCATATCGATAAATGGACCAGGATGATGGGTAGCAAGCAGCATGATATGGCTGCTGCGGTATTCCGCCAACAAGGATGTCAATGCCAGGCAAGAGGCGGCATCGATCTCGTTGGTCGGCTCATCGAACAGCATCACGGCAGGCGCGGCAATCAAGGCGGCGGCGATCAGGACCTTCTTGGCCATGCCGGCCGAAAGCGCCCCCAGCGGGGTTTTCAGTGCGTGCTCCAGCTGCAGCTCCCGCAGTACTCTGTCTCGGTAGGAGGGCTCGCGTCGGGTCGAGGGGTAGAGTGACAGCATGAAGTCCAGCAGCCTGTCCGCGATTAGCCAAGGCAGTGCTGGAGGCACGCCGGGCACGAGCAGCACTTTGTCTGGGCATTGCGGCAAGCTGATCCCATTGAAATAAATGCTTCCACCTGCTGGGGGCAAGGCACCCGCAATGGTTTTCAGCAGGGATGACTTGCCGGCGCCGTTGTGACCCGTCACGAGATGCAAGCCTGGATTCATCTTGCATGAAAAGGCAGTCATGCGGCCATACCGCGGGCTCAGGTCTTGTAGCAGCAGTTCGGTCATGAGAAAGCAGCCATCAGCAGGATCAGCATAAGTGTCAGATGTGCCGTGGGCATGATCCATCGCAGCGAAATAGATATTTTCAAAGCCATCCATACGCCTGCAATGAAAAGGGCGAGAAACATGATCACTGGATAAAGGATCGCTTTTGGATGCGGCGCCCCAGCCGCCATCAGGTGGCTTGATGTCAGCCAGCAGGCCGAGAGCATCGTGCAGAAGATCAGTGATGCCAGCATTGCCGAGCACAGTATGACCCGTCGCCGGAAGCCACGGTGTCCCGCCAGAAAATCCAGCCGGGTCAGAACGGCGCGACTGATCAGTGCCGGCATTCCATAGAGCATCACTGATATCAGGGCTGCGCACATGATCATCGCCGCCTCGGGCAATCTGGGATCGGTTGGTCTCAGGGATGGCAGCGCCAGGCTCAGACCCAGGCTGGCCAGCAGCATCCCGCTTCGCCATATCAGGGTGTCATGCAAGACATGCCAGGCGATGAGCAGCACCAAGGCCGTGGCCTGGTGGAAGCCGGAAAGCGGAGGCGCGGGGGCGGGCGGCTGTGCCCGTTTCTCCGATGATCGTCGCAACAGCCGGACGGCGACGCATGTCGTCAGCAGACCTGTGCCGATCAAGGCGGTGAAGCCGATGAAGCTTTGTGGCTGGAAAAACACCATGACCAACAGCGGCAGCAGCATTGCCGTGGCGCTGGTCATGGCTTTGCGCAGAAGCAGCAGGTTGAACAGCAGGCCGACGGCAACCATGATGGCGAAGGCCATGCAGGCCAGAAAGGCCTGCAGCGGCGGAAGTTGCCGCCAGATCATGTATGGCAGACAAAGAAGGGGCAGCCATAAAAGGGAGTAACACTGCAGGGCCATCAGGATGTCGGCCAGCCAGATGCTGCGCGCCGAGACAGGCAGCGATGCGACAAACGCATCGATGGTTCGCATGAAGAGTATCGGACGGGCCAGCCACAAGATGCTGAAGGTCAATCCCTGCCAGCCGATGACCGTCAACCACCGCATCTCGGTCGGGGTCCCGGTCTCGGTCAGTGTCAGCAAGGCATGGGACAGTGCCAGAATCAGGCCGACCACGGCATACACGATGCCCCAGCTGAGGAGGCCGGCGCCGACCAGAACGATGCGGTCCAGTCCTCGCCAGCGCTCGACAAGCTCGTGGCGGAAATGCAATTGACGTAATGCGAGATAGCTTGTCGCCACTTCAGGATCCTGCAAAAGATTGAATCTTCACTCAAAGCCTGTATCCGAGCCCGGTATGAAAAGCTTCGTGGATCGAGGGATATGGAGGTCTGGAAAGCCTTCCCGGGTTTGCAGCGGCTCCATCATGAGTGACGGTGGCAGTTGCGGCAACTCCCTGGATTGGACCAGGAGCGACATGGCTGGTGTAGACAGGAGTTGAAAGGGCAGCTTGGTCAGCTGTTGCAGCGAAGGCATGGCGATACGGTGGAAGGTGATCGCCGGACACTCGGTCCCTGGCGAGGCTTTGGTATCCAGAGAGAATATATCGTTGTCGTGGGTCCCATGGCTTCAGCCTGGGGGGACTCGGTGTTGCGTGCCGGCTGTTGGGCTGGCGGCCGGATCGCCCGTCTTTGTCCTGTCTTGTCCGGACTGATGGCCGTCGCTCTCGCTTGGCTGAGTCGGCCAAGGCGGCTACCTCAGCCAGCGCAGTCCTCGCCACCGGCTCATGGCCTGGGTGCGGTTGCTGACGTTGAGCTTGCCGTAGATGTTTTTCAGATGCCATTTCACGGTTTCTGGCGAGATATTCAGGCTGCGGGCGATTTCCTTGTTGGATTGACCTTCGGCGATCAGGTCCAGGGCCTGACTCTCGCGCTCGCTGAGGCCCAGCGGGCTGCCGTCGGCAGGCGACATGGCCTCGATGGCGATCGTCTCCCTATGTGGCACAGCTGCAGCCTTGACGTGGTTCGGCGAGGGAAGGGCATCTTGCGGCTGTTCGAGCTGTGGCTGCAGGGTCTGACCGGCATCCAGAAGGCTGCGCCGAAGTTGTTGATGGCGGGCCAGTTGCAGGGCGGGGTGGGCGGTGATTTCGGCCTGCTCGGGATGACCGCTCTGCCGCTGGGCCGATGCCAGCAGCAGGCGCAAGCGAATGGCGGCGAGGCGGTCGTGGCGTCGCTCCTGCTCGGATACCAGCCGAGCCAGCCATTCCACGGCGAGATCCGGCTGCCCGGTGGCCATCCAGACACGGCAGCGGCTCAGCGTGGCGTGCTGGGCGATAGCCCGCTGCACGGGATGGGGATCATCGATGCTGGCCTGAGACGCCAGATGCTCCAGTTGCTGCTGCAATTGGCTGGCTCCGGTCAGGTCGTCGCGCTGCAGGCGCACACGGATCTGCTCGGCGAGCAACAAGGCCATGACCCGTGGCCATTGCCGGAGGGTGGCCAGATGCTGGGCATGTTCCAGCAGGTGCTCGGCCTGCTGCGGAGTACCCTCACGCAGGGCTTTGCGGGCCAGACTGACGTAGCAGCGGCGCAGGGCGTCGGGCGGACTGTAGCGGTCGATCGCCTCCAGCCTGTCGGCCAGGAGCAGGTCTACCTGGCCGTCTTCACCGCGTTCGCTGGCGATTTCGGCCAGCAGCGGGGCGAGCGTGGCGCCACTGCTTGAGTGCGGCCCGGTATGTCGCTCGGCCTGCAACAGCGCCTGCCGGGCCTGTTGCGACGCCTCGTCCAGTTCGCCCTGACAGAGGTGGGCCTCGGCCATGATGAAATTGCGATAGACGGTGACAAACAGGTTGTGCAACGGGTCCTCGGGACTGGGCATGTGGCGCTGCACGGCCAGGGCCTCGGCATAGCGTTGATCGACGAGATAGTCGTAGCTGAGGATATTGCAGACCAGACCGTCCACCCAGACATCGCCGCAGGGGACTTCCTGCAGCAATGGCTCGACGATGGCCAGGCTTTCGGGAATGTTTTCGGCGAAGGCCTCGCAGATGGCGCGCACCACTTGCAGTTTGATCCGGGTGCTGCGGTGCAGGTGATCACGATGATCAGCCACCAGCGCGTCCAGACTGTCCAGCAACTGGCGTGATTCGTCGAAACGGAAATAGTGGGCCAGGGCCCAGGCCAGATTCAGCTGCAGATCCATGCGTGAGGGGTCAAGGCTGACGGGCAGCGTCTGCATCCAGCGGACCAGGGTGTCGATATCGCCTTCTTCGGCGAGGGATCGCGCGCTGGCGCCATCCTGGCCGTTGCCGCCGACGGGTTTGCCGGCCGCCAAGGCATGGCGCACGGCCTCGGCCCACAGACGTTGTTCGACAAACCATTGGCTGGCGCGTTCATTCAGTTGCTTGATGTCGAGGCCGCGGTCGCGACGCAAGCGCTGGATCAAGGTTTCCCGCAGCAAGGGATGGTAGCGGAACCAGACACCTTGTTCGTCCAGGGCGGAAATAAACAGATTGTGCTGTTCGATCCATTCCAGCATGGCCTCGCCATCATCGCGGCCGGTGACTGCATTGCACAGATCGGCGTTGAATCGGCGCAGGATCGAAGTATGCAGCAGAAAGTCGAAGACTTCGGCCGGCAACGGATCGAACACGACCTCGGTCAGATAGCGGCTGATCGCGCGGGTACCACCTTGCAGCTGATGGAGCGGCGGCCCCGGGTGTCCCCCCAGACCGGGGGACAGCGAGGCAATCTTCATGCCGGCGATCCAGCCCTCGGTCAGTGACAGCAGGCGCTGGGTATCGTGGCCACCGGGTGGCGGGCTCAGCGTGTCGTGCAAATAGCGGCGAGCCTCCTCCACATTGAAGCGCAATGCAGCGTCGCCGATGTCCACCAGCTGATCCTGGGCTTGCAGGCGACTCAGCGCCAGACGCGGCCGATGGCGGCTGCCGATCACCAGATGCAGGGATGGCGGCGCGTGGGCCAGCAGATAGCCCAAGGCATCGTGGATGCCGCGATCGCTGATGACATGGAAGTCGTCAATGATCAGGTACAGGTCGTGGGGGCAGTCGTGCAACTGGTTGATCAGTTCGGCCAGCAGCAACTGCAGACTGGTCGGTGTCTGGGCATCCACCCGGTGCCAGAAGTCGGGATCCCAGCCGTCATGCAGCGGGCGAAGGGCCTGCAGCAGATAGGGCAGGAACGGCCACAGGCTGTCATCGTCTTCATCCAGGCTGAGCCAGGCGACGCGCGATCCATGGGCGGACAGGTGTTGTTGCCACTGCGCCAGCAAGGTGGTCTTGCCAAAGCCTGCGCCGGCGCATATCACGGCCAGACGGCGCTGTGCCACCGTATCCAGTTGCTCAAGCAGCCTGGGGCGCTGCAGCAAATCACCGGGTGATCGCGGTGGTGCGAACTTGGTCAGGATCAGGGGCAGCCCCTGAGTCAGGTGCATCGGCAGGGGGCGCATGGGGTGCGAGCGATTCATTCGCGGCGGTACCTGTGTTCTGGACATGTTCCTGCAGACATTCCGGAGCTGTCTCGACGTTGGGTGGCAGTCGATTCTGCGACCCGATGTCGCGCCATGGATTTCCAAGAATACCCCCCCAGCCCCCCTCAAGCCCACCCCATTCGGGTAGCTGCGCCGACCGGGGACCTGCGCGTACCTTTTTTGCGATCCAGGCACGGTCGGCCGATAGCCCGTCAGGCTCGGCCCCAGCCAGTCCACCCAGATCCAGGAGGGTTCGATGACTTTGAGCAAACAGCAACTGCTGCAGGCCTATCGCAAGATGCGTGAGATCCGCGCGTTCGAAGAGCGTCTGCACCAGGAAAATACCAGCGGCGACATTCCCGGCTTTATCCATTTGTATACCGGCGAGGAAGCGATCGCCGTCGGCGTCTGCGAGAACCTGAAAGATACCGACTACATCGGTTCCACCCATCGCGGTCATGGACATTGCATCGCCAAGGGCTGCGACATCCACGGCATGATGGCCGAGATCTTCGGCAAGGACAGCGGCTTGTGCCGGGGCAAAGGCGGCTCGATGCATATCGCCGACCTTTCCAAGGGCATGCTGGGTGCCAATGCCATCGTCGGTGGGGCCCCGCCGCTGGCCATCGGTGCCGCGCTGACGGCCAAGACCTTGAAGAACGGTGGCGTCGGGGTGTCCTTCACCGGTGATGGCGGCTCCAATCAGGGGCTGGTGTTCGAGGCCATCAATATGGCGGTGGTGCTGCAGCTGCCGGCCATTTTCATCTTTGAGAACAACGGCTACGGCGAAGGTACCGGACATGACTATGCCGTTGGTGGCCGTGATATCGCCCATCGTGCCGCGGGTTTCGGCCTGCCGGCGGTGACGGTGGACGGTACGGATTTCTTTGCCGTGTACGAGGCGATGGCCGCAGCGGTCAAGCGTGCCCGTGAAGGTGGCGGCCCCAGTGTGATCGAGGCCAAGGCCTTCCGCTGGCATGGCCATTTCGAAGGTGATCCGGCGCTGTATCGCGCCGAAGGCGAAGTGCAGCGCCTGCGCGAAGAGCATGATCCGCTGAAGATCTTCGCCGGCAAGGTCGCGAAGGAGATCACCCAGGACGAGCTGGCCGCCATCGACAGCGAGGTCGAGGCCCAGGTGGACGATGCGGTGGCCAAGGCCAGGGCGGCGGCGTATCCCGCCCCGGAAAACCTGCTGACCGACGTCTACGTTTCTTATTGAGGGTGGCAAGCATGGCAATCAAAACCTATCGTGAAGCGGTCAAGCAGGCATTGGCCCAGGAAATGGCCCGTGACGAGCGGGTGGTGCTGATCGGCGAAGATCTGCGTGGTGGCCACGGCGGCAATGCTCCGGAAGAAGCGAAGATCGAGGCCTTCGGCGGTGTGCTGGGGGTGACCAAGGGCTTGTGGACCGAATTCGGTTCCGATCGCGTCATTGATACGCCGATCACCGAATCGGCCATTATCGGCATGGCTGCCGGCGCGGCGGCCACCGGCCTGCGTCCGGTCGCCGAACTGATGTTCATGGACTTCTTCGGGGTCAGTCATGACGCCCTGTACAACCAGGCGGCCAAGTTCCGTTACATGTTCGGCGGCAAGGCCAAGGCCCCGCTGGTGATGCGCGGCATGATCGGCGCCGGTTTTTCTGCGGCGGCGCAGCATTCGCAGTCGCCCTACAACATCTTTGCCACCACCCCGGGGCTGAAAGTGGTGGTGCCGTCCACTCCGTATGACGTCAAGGGGCTGCTGATCCAGTCGATCCGCGATGATGATCCGGTGGTGTTCTGCGAGCACAAGATGCTCTACGACATGAAGGGCGAAGTGCCGGACGATATCTATACCATTCCGCTGGGCGTGGCCAACTACACCCGCGAAGGCGAGGACGTGACCATCATTGCCCTCTCGGCCATGGTCCACAAGGCCAATCAGGTGGCCGACAAGCTGGCCAAGGAGGGCATTTCGGTGGAGGTGGTCGACCCCCGCACGATTTCTCCGCTGGACGAAGAGTCGATTCTGGAGTCGGTAGCCTCCACCGGCCGAGTGGTGATCGTCGATGAATCGGCCGCCCGCTTCGGTTTCGCCCACGATGTGGCGGCACTGATCGCCTCCAAGGCCTTCCGCTTCCTCAAGGCCGCGCCGGTGCTGGTGACGCCGCCGCATACGCCGGTACCGTTCTCGCCGGCGCTGGAAAAACTGTGGATTCCCAGTGTCGAGCGCATCGAGGCCGCGGTACGCCAAGTGCTGGAGGACTGAGCCATGAGCGATATCAAGACGCTGGAAATGCCCAAGTGGGGCTTGTCGATGGAAGAGGGCACCCTGCTGCAATGGTTGCTCAAGGAAGGCGACAGCTTTGCCAAGGGCCAGGAAGTCTGCGAGATCGAGACCAGCAAGATCGTCAATGTCTTCGAAGCGCCATTCGCCGGTACCTTGCGCCGCGTGCTTGTCGGTCCCGGTGAAACCGTGCCGGTAGGGGCGGCACTGGGCCTGGCGGCCGATCCTTCGGTGGCCGAAGACGAGCTCAAGGCGTTTACTGCCAGCCTTGGCGGGACTCCGGCCGTGGCGGAGGCCGCTCCCGCTTCCAGTACGGACAAGGCCCAGCCTGCGGCGAAGTCCCCTGCTGCAGTGCCCGCCAGATCGGCGCAGGCACCGGCACCAGTCAGTCCGGTCGCTTCCGGACAGACCCGGATACCGGCCAGCCTGCAGGGGGATACGGAGGCCGGGCAGGTCCATGCCACCTCACGTGCGCTGCGCCAGGCCATTCGGCTGGGCGTGGATCTGGGCAAGGTCAAAGGCAGCGGCCGTGACGGTCGCATCTCGGTAGCTGATCTGGAGGCCGCGATCGTCGCGGCGGGCGGGCAACTGGCCGCACCGGCCTTGCCGAGGCGATCGGACAAGGCTCCGCGCAGTGCCGCCGATGACAGCCAGGTACCGGCCACGCCGCTGGCGCGTCGTCTGGCCGCCCAGCTTGGCATCAATCTGCATGATTGCCGAGCCAGCGGTTCCCGTGGTCGGGTCAGCCGTGAAGACGTTCAGGCGGCCTCCTTGTTGCGTGATGGTGTGCCGGCAGCCGCGTCGAATGCTGCGGAGGCGTCCGCTGTGCCGGATGTCGAGAACCTGCCGATGTCGGGCATGCGTCGCGCCATCGCTGCACGACTGCAGGAATCCAAGCGCAACGCGCCTCATTTCCGCCTGACGGTGGATCTGGACCTGGAGCGCCTGCTGGCCTTGCGCAAGGAGGTCAATGCCGGTTTGCCGGGCGTCAAGGTTTCGGTCAACGACCTGCTGGTCAAGGCCTGCGGCCAGGCGCTGGTGGAAGTGCCGGATGTCAATGTGCAGTTTGACGAGACGGCCCAGAGCATACGCCGTTTCGCCGACGCCGATGTCTCGGTGGCGGTGGCTCTGCCTACGGGGCTGATCACGCCTATCGTGCGTGCGGCCAATCGCAAGTCGATCAGCGCCATCTCGGCCGAAATCCACGCCTTGGTCACCAAGGCCAAGGCTGGCACCCTCAAGCCCGAGGAATTCCAGGGCGGTACCTTCAGCGTGTCGAATCTGGGCATGCTCGGGGTCCGTCAGTTCGATGCCATCATCAATCCGCCCCAGGGCGCGATTCTGGCGATCGGGGCCGGCGAGGCCAGGGCTGCAGTGCGCGAAGGGCAGCTGGTGGTACGGCAGCAGCTGACGGTGTCCTTGTCATGCGATCACCGGGTGATTGACGGCGCGCTGGGTGCGCGGTTCCTGCAGGCACTCAAGCGGCTGGTGGAAACGCCGAGCCTGATGCTGGTCTAGGAGCACCGTCATGACCGAAACATACGACGTACTGGTGATCGGTGGCGGTCCCGGCGGCTATGTCGCCGCGATTCGCGCCGCCCAGCTGGGGTTGCGCACGGCACTGGTGGAGAAAAAGCATCTGGGCGGGATCTGCCTCAACTGGGGCTGCATCCCGACCAAGGCGATGCTGCACGGTGCCGAAGTGGCGAACAGCATCGCCCACGCCGGCGAGCTGGGTTTCAGCGTGGGCGAGGTCAGCTTCGATCTGGACAAGCTGGTGCAGTTCAGTCGTTCGGTCTCGAAACGACTGACCGGCGGTGTCGAGTATCTGCTGAAGAAAAACGGTGTGACCGTGATCGATGGCACGGCCCGGCTCAGCGGCAAGGGTGAGGTCGCTGTTATCGATGCCGAGGATCGCGAGCAGACCTATCGTGCCGACCATGTGATTATCGCCACCGGAGCCAGGCCACGGCCCTTGCCGGGGATCACCCCGGATGGCGAGCGGATCTGGACCTATTTCGAGGCATTGCTGCCCAGGCGTCTGCCGAAATCCTTGCTGATCATCGGCTCCGGCGCCATCGGCGTGGAATTTGCCAGCCTCTACAGCGATCTCGGCAGTGAGGTGACCCTGGTCGAGCTGGCGGGGCAGATCTTGCCGGTGGAAGATGCCGAAGTGTCCGAAGTGGTACGCAAGTCCTTCGAGCGACGCGGGATCCGGGTGCTGACCAAGGCTCAGGTCACGGCGGTGCAGATGGAAGGCGAGGGCGTGCGCTGCCAGTTGCAGGGACCTGACGGAGTGCAGGAGCTGGTCGTGGAGCATGTGCTGTCCGCTGCCGGCGTGCAGCCGAATATCGAAGGGCTGGGTCTTGAAGCGCTGGGGGTGGAACTGGAGCGCGGCTTTGTCAGGACCGATGCGGTCTGCCGCACCAATGTGTTCGGTCTGTACGCCATCGGCGATGTCGCCGGTCCGCCCTGCCTGGCCCACAAGGCCAGCCACGAAGGCGTGATCTGCGTCGAGTCGCTGGCCGGTGTCGAGGGTGTGCATGCACTGCGGCGTGATCATGTGCCGGGATGCACTTATGCCCGGCCGCAGGTCGCCAGCCTGGGCCTGACCGAGGCCGCGGCACGGGCCAGCGGACGTGCTCTGAAGATCGGCAAGTTCGCCTACCAGGGCAATGGCAAGGCCCTGGCCAGCGGCGAGCCGGAAGGTTTCGTCAAGACCATTTTCGATGCCGACAGCGGCGAGCTGCTGGGCGCGCATATGGTCGGGGCGCAGGTCACCGAGCAGATCCAGGGCTTCGGCATGGCCCAGGCGCTGGAAGCGACCGATGAGAGCCTGCTGTCGGTGATCTTCGCTCATCCGACCCTGTCGGAGGCCATGCATGAATCGGTGCTGGCGGCCAACGGAAGGGCCTTGCATCAGTAGACAAATGATCTTGCCGGAGGGAAGGACGGCCAAGGTTGCGGCCATCCCTCCGGTCGGAAGGACCGGGATCACGCAGCAGTGTCCTATGCCGGCACATTGACATCGGTCATGTGCCCGCCACGCCGGAGGTTGCGCTTGTCTTGCCGAGGCCTCTGACGACGAGCCGTTTTTTTCGCCGGCGGGCGGATGCCTCCACCGGCGGATCGTTCATCGGCGACCGCTGCACAACCTCACGGATTGCGGACTGTCGCGCGTTCAGCTTACTGCCGGACGATATGAGTTAGCCTCAACTTGGAGTCTATATGGTGCAAAGGTGAACCCGTGAAAAGATTGAGCTGGTTGATGCTGGGTGCACTGGCTTTGTCCGGTACGGCCATGGCCCAGATGGGCGGGCCCGGTGGAGGTCAGGGCGGGCCGGGAGGCGATCAGGGTGGTGGCTATGGTGGCCAGTATCAGGGGCATGGTGGTCCCGGTGGGCCCGGCGGACGCAATGGCCCGCAGGGTTGGGGGCAGGCCGGGCCTGGTCATCATCATCGTTATCTTGGGCCGGGTGGTCGCGGTTTTGACTATGGCCCGGGTGACCGTATGCCGCCGCAGTATATGGATCAGCGATACTACGTGGATGACTACGGCCGCTATGGCCTGCCGCCGCCGCCGCCGGGCGACCGCTGGATCAATGATCCCGATGGCAATTTCGTGCTGGTATCGATGGCCACGAATATGGTGGTCGAGGCGTTGCTGCATTCGCGCTGGTAGCTGGATACTTGCTCTAACCCTCTGTGCAGGTGTTGTCCAGGCAGGCACTTGCCTCTGGCGGCCATGCCAGGGGCGAGCTGTTTTTGAGCGGAGGCAAGGTCATGTGGGCGCCGTCCGCGCGTCCTTGCTCTCCGATGGCTGAAGAGGCTGGCGCTACCATCCTTGTTGGCTTGCAGGTGCTGTTCTGGCCATCCTTCTGACCGATGGATGACCTGTGCCGATGATGGCGCTGTTGATGGCGGACAACGGCGAATCTCACGAGGTTGCCGGCGGCTGAATGGCCGAACTGCCCCAAGGCATGTCTGCGGACGGGTTCACTGTTCTGAGGCCATGCTTTCAGATGTGACGTCTATCCGCGTTCATCATCCGCAGAGACCTCGCCGGTCAGTGTTGTGCTTGTCCCGTGCCCCACCGGCCGTCGGGAATGCAGCGGCCATCTTGGCGGTGATGCCCTGCCGGCCTGCCCCTTGACTGAAACCTGATCTTGCTGCGGTCGGCCCGGTCAGGGCCAGCCCGACCGTTTGAAGGGATGAGCACGGACCTGGGCGGGCGTTCGATCATTGGAACTTGTCCCCTGCAGATACAACTGGGATCATGGCCCTACGACATGAACGAAACCGGGACCTGACGGCCTCGGACCGGATGTGCCGGATCAGGTCCTGGACTGTGCGGCCATTGTGTCCGGCCTCATGGGTTCATGACCCGGTCTGGTATGACTCGGTCACTGTGAGCGCCTGCCTTCGGTGCTTCGCAAGCTGCCGGTCCTGGGCAGAAGACTTTCCCCGTGGCCATGCCGCAGGACTTGTGCCGATGAAACACGCCAGACAGGATTGACTGATGTTCCCAGCCCGTTTTCTGAAACCCCTGCTGTCCAGCCTGTTGGTGCTGACGGCCGGGATGCTTGATCCCTTGCTTGCGGCCGCGGCCACGCCAGGCCCTGCTGAATCGCAGGTCGACCAGACCATGGACCGACGCCTGGATCAGCTCTTCGGCAATCATCAGGACTACCGGGACTTCTTCCAGCACTTCCAGGCGGCGGTGCTGGCCGGCGACAAGGCCAAGGTCGCAGCCGCCATGCATTATCCGATCACCGTGCATATGGAAGGCAAGCAATGGACGCTGTACAAGCCCTCCGAGTTCACGGATGTCTATGCGCATGTGTTTACGCCCTCCCTGATCGAGATGGTGCGCCGTCAGCGCTATGCCGATCTGTTTGCCAACGATCAGGGGGTGATGCTTGGTCAGGGCGCGATCTGGTTCAGCGGCATCTGCGAAGATGCCGAATGCGAGAAGATGCCGATCCGGGTGGTGGTCTTGAATCTCAAGGCACCGAACTGAGCGAGTCGCGCCCCAGGAGGTGGCTGCTCGGCGGCTGGATCCGTCAAGACCCGTCTTGCGATAATGGCTCTCAGGTTCTTTGTGCGATGGACTGCAGCGTACTGGCTTCGAGTCAATGCGGGTGACTTGCCAACATTTCGGCCAGGTTGTTCGTCCGCGGCGGTGCCCAGTTCTGCTTGGCCCGATCGTTGGATGAGCGTGGAGTTCCGGGGCTTGCCTGGATCCCGGTACCTCGGGCTGATGAGTATCCGTGGCCGCGGTGCCCAGCTGGGTTCACATCGCAGACCGGTCTCTGCCAGGCGATTCAACCCAGCCGCATTCTCCAGTGATCTAGCCTGCTCAGTTCCAGCCGGGCCAGCGGGGCAATGTCCAATCGCGAGAGTTGAGCCAGCGGTATGCCGAGCACCTGGCCGGCCACGGCTCGAACCACCATGGGATGGGTGATAGCTACGCAGGATGTTCCGGCAGGATAGGCGGCCATCCATGTGGTCATGCGCAGGCGCAGGTCAGCAAAGGATTCGCCCCCGTGCGGAGCCGTTTCAGGATCGCTCAGCCATTGCAGTAGGGCCTGTGGCTCGGCCTGCTCGACTGCGCGCAACTCCATGCCTTGCCAGCGACCGCAATCCAGGTCGCGCAGCTCCGGGTCCACGCTGATGGGAAGATCCAGCAGACCCGGCCACAAAGCGGCGCTCTCACGGGCACGCGGCTCCGGTGCCAGCAGCAGGCGGCTGCCCGACCTCCAGGTCAGTGCCGGCGGCGTGGGCCGGGGCTGCACCAGCGGTTCGCTGGCCACGGCAAAGCGACCTTGCCGCTGGCTTTCGGTCAGGGCATGGCTGATCAGGATCAGGTGACTGGCAGGCATGGTCTCTCCGCAAATATGCAAGCACGCAGGTGGCCGCTGGATGTATGATCGGCGAAACAAGCGGGAAACAGGAAACCGGTGGAAATCCGGTACGGTCGCGCCACTGTTATCGAGTCATCGAGAGTCAGACCCTGTTTCCAGTCCGCCAGTCCATCCGACCAGGGGCGCGTCGACCCCGGGAGCTATCATGAATCATACCGCTACCGTCACACCCGAGCTGGTGCTGCAGCCGCTGCCGCTCAGGGATATCCTGCCCTGGGCGCTGTTCGCCGGGCTGCTGGCCCTGCTGGCGATCTATTTCGTGGGCGCCGAGCAGGGGGCGACCTCCCTGATTTCAGGTCGCTATGTCCATGAGTTCGTGCATGACGGCCGGCATCTGCTCGGCTTTCCCTGCCACTGACCGGCAGGTGCCTGCATGACATCGAGTCTGTTGTTGCGTGGCCTGCTGGCGGGTTTGCTGGCGGGCCTGCTGGCGTTCGGCTTCGCCCGGGTTGCGGGTGAACCTGAAGTCGATCGCGCCATCGCCTTTGAAAGCGCCGTGTCCCACGCAGGGCATGATGACGAGCCTGAGATCGTCAGTCGGGAAACCCAGCGGTCGCTGGGCCTGTTTACCGGGGTGTTGGTCTACAGCACGGCATTGGGAGGGCTGTTTTCGCTGGTGTTCGCGGCCTCGATGGGACGAGTGGCCAGGCCGCTGGGGCCGCGCGGTCTGGCGGCCTTGCTGGCCCTGCTGGGCTTTGTGGCCATCATTCTGGTCCCGGATCTGACGTATCCGGCCAATCCCCCTTCGGTCGGCCATCCGGATACGATACGGTTGCGGACCGGGCTGTTCTTTCTGATGCTGCTGGTGTCCGCGGCCAGCATGGCGGCGGCCGTTCACCTGGCCAGGTCCCTGGCCGAGCGATGGGGCGCCTGGAATGCGGTGTTGGGAGGCGTCGCGGCCTATCTGCTGGTGATGCTGCTGGCCCATCATCTGTTTCCGGCCATTGACGAGGTGCCGAGCGGCTTTCCGGCCACCTTGCTATGGCAATTCCGGATCACCTCGCTGGGTCTGCATATGGTGCTGTGGACCAGTCTGGGCCTGCTGTTCGGATGGCTGGCCGAGCAACGCCTGCTGCGCGGTCCGTCCTGGTAGCTGCGTTTCCGAGCGGGAGCGGGCCAGCAGGGAAGGCCGACTGGCCAGCTCACTTCTTTGTTCCGCTAAATGCATCGAGCCGGCTGCGGCGGGGCCTGTGGCGAGCGGCTTCCTGGCTGACATCATGGCAGGATCTCGACATCACATTGATACCGATGGACGAATCGCTGCTCTGTCATGGCGCAGGCCAAGGTGACGCGGCGACGACTTGACGACGGCGCTTGTTCTGGGTCTTGGGTGGACAGGGAGACTCCGCTGCGGTTGGTCTGGACTTGCGGTGATGATCGTGGCCTGTGGTTGGTGCCTGATGTCAGGGCGAGGCTGGTTTGCCATTTGGGGCAGAGGTGGGCAGATCATTCGCTGGACTTCACAGTGCAGTCACTTCTGTCATCAGGGACTGGCCTAAGCTGGAGCCATTGTCCGGACTGGGTGTTGCCATTCGTATGCGGGTCTTGCTGACGGGGAGTTCAGGACGGGTGGGGCGTGCCATCTACGGGGCCTTGGTGCCTGGACACGAGGTGATCGGTCTGGATCGACATCCGTTTTCGACGACGCGCCTGGTCGGTGACTTCTGCGACGCGGACTGCCTGCGTCGGGCGCTGATCGGTGTCGATGCCGTGATTCATACGGCTGCGCTGCATGCGCCCCATGTCGGGCATCTGGCCGACCGGGAATTTGTCCGCATCAACGTGGACGGTGTGCAGCGACTGCTGGATCTGGCCTTGCAGGCCGGGGTGCGCTGCCTGATCTTCACCAGTACCACTGCGGTATACGGCTATGCGATCCAGAGGGGAGCCTGTACCTGGGTCGACGAGACCACCGTGCCGCAACCCCGAACCATCTATCATCGCAGCAAGCTGCAGGCCGAGGCCATGCTGGAATCGGCGGCCGGGCCCGGACTGACGGTCCGGGTGATCAGGATGTCCCGCTGCTTTCCTGAACCGGTGGACAGAATGGCCGTCTATCGTTTGCATCGAGGCATTGATCTGCGCGATGTCGCCGCTGCCCATCTCGCTGCGCTGCAAGCGGATGGGGCTGATTTTCAGCGCTATATCGCCAGCGGAGCGACACCCTTCCAGGCGCTGGATCTTCCCGCACTGTCGGCCGATCCGGCTGGGGTGATCCTGCAGCGTCAGCCGGATCTGCTGCAGGCGTTCGCGCAGCGTGGCTGGCCACTGCGGCCCCGAATCGACCGGGTCTACGATGCCTCGGCCATCGAGCGGGACCTGGGCTGGCGCAGCCGCCATGGCTGGCAGGCGGTACTGGCCCACTATGATCAGGGCAGTATCGAGGTTCTGCCTTTTCGGAGGTAAAGACGATGACGGTCTGGCTGCGGCCTTGCTTTTCAGCAAGACTGGCGCGCCGCGATGCCCCCGCCCCGGCCTGTGGTCCGGGTACGAGGGAAGACGGGATCATGAGCTGGCTCGCTTGCGACGGATGGATTTTCGCGGCCTCAGGTCCAGGTGATGACTGTGGATGGGAGATATCTTCACCAGGGCCGCGTCGATATGGTCAGCTGCGGGGCCCGATGAGCGGAACGGGCCAAAGGCGATGGCCGACGGGTCATCAGCTGCATGGGAAAGCCATACCGGCCCGCACGATATTGTCATTGGGACAATGCGAAATAATCTGATCACGATCATGTTGCGATGCGTCATTTAATATATCGGCTGCAGATATAATCGCGTCATGCTGACGCATCAGGCTGCATGAATGGCCTCAGAACTCCGGTCAAAAGGTCGATGGCAGTCAACGCCTGGATGATGGCAGCACTGTCAGGGTGGCTGATCCAGGTTTTCTTTCTCTCGTATTTCTGGACGGTTTATGAAATGCACTGAACCATCGCGGCCTGTCGGGCGGCGTGGACGTTTGTGGCTGGCTATGCTGATGGCCGTGCAGGTGGGGGGGCTTTTGCTCAGTCAGCAGGCACGGGCCGACGAGTTCACCGATCTGCTGGACCTGCTGAAGGCCAAAGGCACCTTGAGCGCCAGCGAATACCGGACACTGCTGGACAAACATCGCCAGCATCTGGCCATGAATGCCCCCCGACCGGCTGCCGGCGGAGCGATGCTGGCGGGTACGGCGGCAGGTAGCGCCACCGCCGCCGCGATGCCTGCCGGGACGGAAGCGACTTCGGCCAGGACGAGCGCAGATTCGGCGCAAATCCTGGCTCAGGCGCAGCAGGCGGCCGCTCAGGCCCAGGCCAGTGCCCAGGTCGCCGCTGCGGCCAGTGCCAAGCTGGCGGCGGTGGATACCCGGCGGCTGGTTCGAGCCGATCCTTATACGCCGGGCAAGGGTATCGGTCTGACGGCAGGTGATTTCAATTTCAATATCTCCGGTTTCGTCAATGGTTTCTATACCTACAACCGACCCGGTGGCGGTCAGGCGGTGGCTGGCGGGGTCAGCACCGGTCCCAGCCGGTTTGATTCATCCTCGGTACGCAATGGTCTGTTGCCGGCCGGTCTGGTCCTTAAAATGAGCACGACCCAGGCCGGTATCGACATCAATACGGTGTTCGGTATTTATCCAGGCCTCAATTCGGCCGACCCCGGTGCTTTCAATGCCAATTCCGGCGGCAGCCCGGTGGGACTGGGCACGGCCGGTGTCGACTTCCGCCAGGCCTATATCACCGCCGGTACCTCCAGCTTCGGTACGGTCAAGGTGGGTCGCGACCTGGGGTTGTTCGGCTCCGATGCGATCCTGGACGATGCGACACTGCTCAGTGTCGGCGCCACCGGCAGCAATTCCGCACCGGGGAATACCTCGCTGGGTCGCATCGGCGTCGGTTATGTCTATGCTGACTGGTTGCCGCAGATATCGTATGCATCGCCGGTCATGCACGGGGTCCAGTTGAGCATGGGTGTGATGACGCCGCTGGATGCCTACAACTATGCCGGTAGTGGCCTGTCCGCCACCTCCACATCGCACAGCGGTCCGATGATGCAGGGCAAGCTGACCTGGGATTTCGGCAAGGCAGACGGCTTCAATGGCCGTATCTGGAGCGGCTTCCTGTTCCAGCGTGACAGCCATCTGACCAGCAGCGTGATTCCCGTGGATTCCTCGGTGCATGCCAATGCCAGTGCCGGCGAGCTGGGCACCAAACTCAACTACGGTCCATGGCAGACGGTGCTGTACTACTACCGTGGCAATGGTCTGGGGACGACCGGTCTGTTCTTCGATGGCCTGGCCCAGGATGGCCGGCGCCGTACGTCGCAGGGCTATTATGCCCAGCTTTCCTACCAGTTCACCCATCGCTTGAAGGCCGTGGCCAGCTATGGCGCCAGTCAGCTGTACTCGGTGCCTGGCGAGGACGTGCCGCTGCTGGTGCGCCGCAACTTGTCGGAGATCGGCGCGATCTATTACAGCCTGACCCGTGGCCTGTCGCTGGTGGGGGAATATACCCATACCAGCTCCACTGCGCAGGGACCGCATCGCGGTACGGATGACAGCATATCGGGTGGCGCGATCTTCGTGTTCTGATCAAAGACAGGTTTCAGCCTGCTTGGGGTCTGGAGTAGGCTGAACGGCAGGAGGTCGCGGCCGTGGCGGATGCTGATCGCCGGTACACGAGTACGGTGGTCGTCGACGGCAGTGACCTGTCTCGTCATTCAGGGCGATGGTTGACGATCAGCTGGCGCCCCTACATGGGAGATCCGCAGATGAAAACGATGCAACTGGCTGGCCGGTCCGACATTGTCGCGATTGGTCAGGGCACCTGGCATATGGGCGAGCGTGCTTCGGAGCGTCGCCGCGAGGTGGCGGCCTTGCGCGAAGGCATCGCGCTGGGCATGAACCTGATCGATACCGCCGAGATGTATGGCGATGGCGGTGCGGAGGAGGTGGTAGGCGAGGCCATCGCCGGCCTGCGCGAGCAGATCCTGCTGGTCAGCAAGGTCTACCCCCATCATGCCAGTCGCAAGGCCATGCCACAGGCCTGTGAGCAAAGCCTGCGGCGGCTGGGTACCGACCGTATCGATCTGTACCTGCTGCACTGGCAAGGCCAGTACCCGCTGGCCGAGACCATCGAGGCTTTCGAACGGCTGCGCGATGCTGGCAAGATCAGGCACTGGGGCGTGTCGAATTTCGATGTGAACGCGATGCAAGAGCTGCAGGGCTCGGCCTGTGCCTGCAACCAGGTGCTTTACAACCTGGAGCAGCGCGGCATCGACTTCGACCTGCTGCCCTGGTGTCGGCATGAGGCGATACCGGTGATGGCTTATTGTCCGGTGGGCCAGGGCATGGATCTGCTGCATCATGCCGGGCTGGCTGCCATGGCGGAGCGGCATGGGGCAAGTCCGGCCCAGATCGCTCTGGCCTGGCTGCTGAGCCGCGAGGTGCTGGCCATCCCCAAGGCGGTCAGCCCGGGCCATCTGCGCGAGAACGCCGCCGCGGCCAGTCTGGACCTGTCGGCCGAGGATCTGCAGGAACTTGATCAACTGTTTCCGGCACCACGTCGCAAACAGCCGCTGGCCATCGTCTGAACGCCATGCACCGATCCCTGTTTGGCCGATCCGGCGCGGCGAGGGATAATGCCGTCACGGCAGCGGCCGTGATCCGAGGTTGACGCATGGCGCAGCAGAATGTGGCCAGAACGGCACAGCGTGGCAGTGAACTGAAACGCGTGCCACGCTTGCTGGCACTGGACCCCGATCTGGCCCAGCAGATCGTCTCGCGTACGATGACCATCATTGGTTGCAACGTCAATGTGATGAATGCCGAGGGCATCATCATTGCCAGTGGCCAGTCTGATCGAATCGGAGTCATCCACGAGGGGGCTTTGCTAGTATTGGCGCAATCCCGGGTGGTGGACATCGACGAGGCTACCGCTTGCCGACTGCAGGGCGTCCAGCCCGGGGTCAATCTGCCGCTGCATAACCAGGGGCAATTGGTCGGTGTAATCGGGCTGACGGGCCAGCCGGCGGAGATGCACCGGTTTGGCGAGCTGGTGGGCATGGCGGCGGAAATGCTGATCGAGCAGACCCGCTTGAGCCGCCTGCTGCTGAGGGATATCCGGTTCAAGGAAGATCTGGTGCTGGAGCTGATCCGCGCCGAAGTCCTGGATCAGCGGCTGCTGGACTGGGCACGGGCTTTGGAGATCGACCCGCTGCAGCCGCGAGTGGTGGCGGTGATCGAGGTCGACAGCGGCGAGCTGGCGTTGGACGAGGCCTTTCAGGAGCGGGAGAGGCTGCGTTCGATGCTGCTGGTGCCTGAGCGGCACAATCTGCTGGCGGTGGTGTCCCCGACCGAGCTGGTGGTCCTGAAGGCGGTGCAGGAGCGCGAGGGCGGATGGGATCTGGCCAGTCACCGTGATCGGGTCTGGCAGCTGCTGGAACGCGTCAAGACGCAAAGCCGTCTGAACATCCGGATTGCTCTGGGTCACTATTTTCCGGGTCAGGGCGGGCTGGCCAGATCTTATCGTACCGCGACAGCCTCGCTGCGGGTCGGCAAGCAGCGCCAGGCTGAAGCGCCGGCCTATTTCTACCAGGATATGGTGCTGCCGGTGCTGCTGGAAGGCCTGCATGACAGTTGGCAGGCGGCCGAGCTGATGCGGCCGGTTATGGCGCTGCGGGCCGGCGATGCCAAGGGGCATCTGCAGCAGACCCTGATGGCCTGGGTGGCATGCGATATGCAGCCGTTGCGGACCGCTCAGCGGCTGGGCATTCATCGCAATACGCTGGAATACCGGATGGGCCGTATCTCGGCGCTGACCGGACTGGATCTGAATCTGGGCGATGACCGCCTGTTGCTCTATGCCGCTGTGCAATTGGACAGTACCCGCGATGCAAGGTGATGCATTGCACCAAGAAATAGTGTGATTTGACCTGTTTTTTTGGGTGATCGCACGAAGTCGTCTGGCGCCCAGATCGCTACGATGAGTCATCGAATTTGTGGAGTGGGGCATGCATGTCACGACCCTGGGCGCCTTGGTGGCCCTGTTGGTGGCGATTACCGCCATTTTGCGCCAGGTTCCCCCGGCCTATGGAATGATGCTGGGTGCCCTGGTGGGTGCGCTGTGTGGCGGTGCGCATCTGGAGCAGGCGGTCCAGCTGATGGAAAGCGGTGCCGGCACCTTGGTGCCGGCGGTGCTGCGCATTCTCTCGGCGGGCGTGCTGGCCGGTGTCTTGATCGAATCCGGTGCCGCCTTGAGTCTGGCCGAAGCTGTGGTCGGCCGACTGGGACAGCGCCGGGCCTTGCTGGCGTTGGCACTGGCCACCTTGGTGCTGACCGCTGCAGGCGTATTCATTGACGTGGCGGTGATTACCGTGGCGCCGATTGCCCTGAGCATCGCGGCACGCACCGGCCTGTCGCGCGCCGCTGTCTTGCTGGCGCTGGTCGGCGGCGGCAAGGCCGGCAATGTGATGAGTCCCAATCCCAACACGATTGCGGTCGCCGACAGCTTTCATCAGCCGCTGACCAGCGTGATGGCGGCGGGCGTCATGCCGGGCCTGTGTGGTCTGTTGGTGACCTATCTGCTGGCCAGTCGCCTCGGTCGCTGGGGCAGCCGGGTCGAGGCCGGCGAAGTTGCCGGTATCGAGCATGCCGCCTTGCCCGGTGTTCTGGCTTCGCTCAGTGCACCCTTGATCGCCCTGCTGCTGCTTTCCCTGCATCCGCTGTTCGGGATCAAGCTGGATCCGCTGCTGGCCTTGCCGGCCGGCGGGCTGGGCGGTCTGCTGCTGATGGGACGCTGGCGCGAGGGCAACCGCTATATCGTATCCGGGCTGCGAAGAATGGCGCCGGTGGCGATCATGCTGCTGGGGACCGGCACCTTGGCCGGGGTGATCCGTGCCTCGGGTCTCAACCAATGGCTGATCGACGGTCTGACCCGCTCCGGGCTGCCTCCGTTTCTGCTGGCACCGACGGCCGGTGCGGCGATGTCGATGGCTACGGCGTCCAGTACCGCGGCAGCCATCGTGACCTCGCAGGTGTTCCAGGCGCCTTTGCTGCAGATGGGTGTACCGGCGCTGGCGGCGGCGGCGATGATCAATGCAAGTTCGACCGTGATCGATCATCTGCCGCACGGCCCCTTCTTCCATGCCTCCGGCGGTTCGGTGGCGGCCGGCATTGCCGAACAATTGAAGCTGGTGCCTTTCCAGTCATTGGTCGGACTGACCATCACCATCGCCTCCACCGTGCTGGTGGGCATCTTGCACTGGGGCTGAGCCGATGCGGATTCTGATTGCACCTGATTCCTACAAGGAAAGTCTGAGTGCCTCGGCCGTGGCCATTGCGATCGAGGCCGGTTTTCGGCAGGTCTGGCCGCACGCCGATTGCCGTCGCCTGCCGATGGCGGATGGTGGTGAAGGCACCGTGGATGCCATGCTGGACGCGATGGGCGGCCGGCGTATGGCCGTGACGGTGCGCGATCCACTGGATCGGCCGCGCCAGGCCGAGTTCGGCTTGCTGGGCGATGGCCGCACGGCCGTCATCGAAATGGCCTCGGCCAGCGGACTGGGCCTGTTGAGCGAGGCCGAGCGTGATCCGCTGCAGGCCAGTTCCTTCGGTACCGGTCAGCTGATCCGTGCGGCCCTGGATACGGGCGCGCGGCATCTGATTCTGGGCATCGGCGGCAGTGCCACCAATGATGGTGGTTGCGGCGCGGCGCAGGCGCTGGGGGCGCGGTTTTTCGATGCGGACGGGATGCTGCTGGAAGGGGCGCCGATCACCTTTATGCATCGTCTTCGGCGCATCGACCTGTCGGGGCTCGATGCCAGACTGGCCGAGACGACCTTGGAAGTGGCCTGTGATGTCGACAACCCGTTGCTGGGGGCCCATGGTGCATCCAGCATCTTCGGCCCGCAGAAAGGGGCCACGCCAGCCATGGTGGATCTGTTGGAGCAGCGGCTCACCGGCCTGGCCGAGCGGATCAGGCTGGATCTGGGCCGTGACGTGCGCGATCTGGCCGGCGGCGGTGCCGCCGGTGGCATGGGCGCAGGCGCGGTGGCCTTGCTGGGCGGATGCTTGCGTTCCGGTATCGAGATTGTCAGCGCTACCGTGGATCTGGCGTCTGCCGTGCAGGAGGCCGACCTGGTGATTACCGGCGAAGGCCGTATCGATGGCCAGAGCATTCATGGCAAGACGCCAGTCGGCGTGGCCAGGGTTGCCAGGCAATACGGCCGGCCGGTGATCGCGATCGCCGGTGCCTTGGGCGATGGCTATGAGGCGGTGCTGGGTGCAGGCATCGATGCCGTGTTCAGTACCGCCAACCAAGGCTTGAGCCGGTCACAGATGTTCGCGCGTGCGGCAGTCTCGGTGGAGGCTGTCGCCCGTGAAATCGCCGCCACCTTGCGGCTGGGCTTCAACGCCCGGCGCTGAGTGGCCTTCAGCAGGTACCAAACTGCCAAGGAGCAGGGTATGCAATCCGTATCGCGAAAGATGTGGGCGCTGGCATGCGCCATGGCGTGGCTGCCTCTTGCGGGGGCCATCAGTGCCGAAGTTCCTGCTGGCGCCACGGCGCCGGCACCGCTGAAGCTGGCTTACAGTTCGAACCGGATCTGGAATGCGGTGACGGTCGCCGATGACGGCCGGGTCTTTGCCTCGTTTCCCTATTGGGGTGGCGGTGCCGATCAGGGACCGACCGTGGCCGAGCTGGCCCCGGACGGCAAGGCCTCGCCGTATCCCGATGCGGACTGGAACGGCTGGAAACGAGGCATCGACCCACAGCACAGTTTTGTTCGCGTCAATGCGATCCGGATCGGACCGGACGGCCATTTGTGGGTGGTCGATTCCGGTGAGGCCAGCCTCAGTACGGCGATGCCGGCCGGCAGCCATACCGCGCGTGGCAAACTGGTCGAGATCGATCTGCGCAGCAACAAGGTCGTGCGTGTCATTGATCTGAGTGCAGGCAGCACGCCGCGCACCTATATCGACGATATCCGCTTCTGGAAGGGTCATGCTTTTCTTACCGATGCAGGTGATCCGGGGCTGGTGGTGCTGGATCTGAAGACCGGTACCCAGCGACGGGTGTTGGAGCATATCGATGCCACCACCGATCTGCGCCCGATGGTGGCCGAAGGCCGGACCCTGATCAGCGAGGGCAGGCAAACCCGGATCCATGCCGACCAGCTTGAAGTCTCGCCGGACGGGAAGTGGCTGTATTTCCAGGCCAGCTCCGGGCCGTTGTATCGGATCGCGATTTCGGCGCTGCTGGATACGTCGCTGGCCCGGAAAGCCTTGAACCGCAAGGTGCAGTTCGTCTACGACACGCCGACCACCGGTGGCACCGTGATCGATGGTGACGGCAATGTCTATGTCTCGGATGTCAATACGCTGAAAATTCTGAAGATCACGCCGCAGGGCAAGGCCAGCACCCTGGTGGCCGATCCCCGCCTGGTCTGGGCCGATGCCATGTGGATCGACAACCATGGCAAGCTGTGGATTCCTGCGGTGCAGCTCAACCGCACGCCCAGCTTCCAGAACGGCGTCAACAAGGTGCATTACCCGGTGGCGATCTACACCATGGATCTGGGCCTGAAGCCGTTCCGCTGAACAAGGGGTTCATGTGGGGCGGTGGTCCAGGATGGCGGCCGCTGATTCCGGTGCCGCCTGCACCGCCCGGTTCCCATTCGCCGCGGGTCCGGCACCATGATCTGAACCACCGTGGGCGAGATATCGAGGTGGGAGAAATCCATGGCTGCTTCAGCCGGCTTGAGGCGGCGCTGGCCTTGGTGGGCTTCGATGCGGGGCGCGACCGCCTGTTTGCGGTCGGTGATCTGGTGGATCGCGGGCCGGAATCGGCCGAGGTGCTGAACTGGCACGGCCATGGTTTCACGCCCTCTGCGGCAATCACGAGCTGATGACCTGACGTCGTGCCGTCGGCGACCTGGTGCCGGGCATCGATCACCGGGTCTACGGCGGCGCATGACTCGACGAGTGCGATCGGGCGAACCGCGCGGCGGTGGCCGAGGCCTTGCGTGCTTTGCCGCTGGCGATCTAAGTGGAGACGCCGAAGGGCAAGGTGGGGCTGATCCATGCGGCCTCTCCCTATGACGACTGGCGGCCATCCACGGCCGGTATTTCAGCGAGGCGGACGAGGAGGCCGGTCTGTGGTCGATGGATCGCTATCGGCTGCGTTGCGAGCAACCGATCCGCCACGTCCGTGCCGTGGTTCAGGGGCATCCGGCCTTGCCCAGCCCATTGCAGCTGGGCAATGGGCACTAAATCGATACGGGTGGCTGGCATCTCGACGGGCAATTCACCTTGCTGGATCTGCATGCGCTGAAGTCCTGTCGTTCGCTGGCTTCCAGGCGAGCCTGGTCGTCGGACCTTCATGATCGCACCGGCGTGCGCAGGGCAGGGCCTGCGGGGCGGCGCTGACGGATAGCGGGTAAGATAGGCGGGCCTATGCTGCCTCCTCGATCCTCCTGTTATCTGCCTGTTACCGAAGCCGTTGCCGATGCCTTTGTCGAGCAGGGCCTGACCTCGGCTCTGCCGATCGAATGGGCCAGCGTGTGGGCCTTGCTGGCGGTGCTGGGCAGAGATCGCATTTCACATGCCGAGCTGCTGCGCTACGTGTCCGAGCTGCATGCGCTGTTTGCGATGGAAACGGCGGTGTCGGCCGAAGCGCGGCTGGGCCAGCTCAGGCAGCGTTGCACCATCGAGGACTGGACTGCGAGCAAGCGGAGGTTGCTGGATCAGGGCATCGTGTTTGCACCCGAAGATTGCATGGCCGAGCAGGCCTGGCGCGATGCGGAAGGGCGCTTCAGTGGTGATTTCCAGCAGCGCTGCAGCGAATGGCTGCAGGATTACGAGATCGACTTGAGGCCGCTGGCTCAGGCGGATGCATCCGATGCCGACCTGGCGGATGGCCTGGACGACGGGCCGGAGGTGCCGGAAGCCTCCGGTCAGTCGCCGTGGCGGCGGGTCATGCATGGCCCCGGCGATCAGGCCAGGGTGGTCCGGGCGATCATGGCCACGCCGGATGAACACTTCTCGATGGCTGCCTATGCCGGCACCGGCAAGACCCATTTGCTGCTGGCGCTGGCTGAGGCCGGCGGGCGTTATACCCATCTGGCACCGACGGCGGCCCATCGACAGGCCCTGATCCAGCGACTGGGCACGGCGGGCACGATCCACAGCATCACCTTGTACGATCTGGCCAATACCATGGCTGCCGGGTTGGTACGGGCACAAGACACCCGCTGGCAGTCGCCGCCGCGCGTCGGCCAATCGACCTGGTCGGTGGCCCGGCAAGCCGAATATCTGGGCATCCCGGCCATCGGCGAGGCGACGCCGGCCTCTACCTTGCTGCTGTTGTTCCGCTTGATCCGCCACTGGTGTTTCAGCCAGGACCCTGCCATCGAGCTGGTGCATGCCCGACGCGTGTCACCGCTGGCCAGCGCGGAGGATCTCGCCGCCTGCGTGGCCTGGGCGACCAAGGTCTGGGAGGCGATGCTGGCACCTCGATCCGCCCGGCAGGAACGGGTCTTCAGTCTCAACCTGTTTCATCTGGTCAAATGGCTGGACGTGGCCGGTGCCGGAATCCCGCCGATGGGGACCTTGCTGCTGGACGAAGCACACGATTTGCCGGGTCCCTGGTATGCGCTGCTGCGCCGTTATCCGCAGGGCTGGGTGACGATGGGCGATCCCTATCAATGCCTGTCCGGCAGTGTCCCGCATGCGCCTCATGCCAAGGCGCTGGTGATGGCCCAGTCAGTCCGTGCCGGTGAGCAGGTAACGCCCATCATGCAGCAGGTGCTGGAGCGCCACAGCGAGGTGCTGGTGCATGATCTGATCCGCGGATCGCGTGAGCATGTGACCCGGCCTTGTCGTTATGGCGAAGGGGACGCCCTGCCTGATGAGGGCCTGCGGGCTTATGGCCGGATCTGGACGTTGCTGGAAGATGCGCTGTGGCTGAACAGCCGGCAAGGACGCTTCCGTCTGATCAAGGCCTCGGAAACCGAGCTGGTCCAGATGGTGAAGGACGCGATGCTGCTGCGCAGGCACGGAGATCTGCCGAAAAGCTACAAGCTGCGGGCCTTCCGGAACTGGCCGATGTTGGCCCAGCATCTGGAAACGCTCGGTCATGGTCGAGTGCTGCGGATGTTCGACCGTGGTTTTGATGACCGCCATCTTGCCAGCCTGATCGCCAGTCAGCGGCCAGCGGATGACGGTGCCTTGACCATGGGGTTGCTGGAACACTGCAAGAACATGGAATTCGACATTGTCACCTTGTCGGACTGCTGTGTCTCGGCGTCGCGCAAGGTGTTGTCCAGAGATGAGCGTGACGAGCAGGTCAAAGCGCTTTACGTGGCCATGAGCCGGGCCCGGCGGCAGCTGTGGTTTCCTGGCGACACCATGGAGCGGCTGGCTGATCAGGGATGAGCCGGCAAGGTGGATGCAAAAAGCCCCGGGAAGCGGGCTTTCCGGGGCTTTTCGGCTGGAATGATTGGTGGAGCGGAGGAGGATCGAACTCCCGACCTTCGCATTGCGAACGCGACGCTCTCCCAGCTGAGCTACCGCCCCATCAGAATCGCGATGATATCAGCCACGGCGGGCTTCGCCAAGCGGCGGCCGATTCCCGGGCATCAGGCTTTTATGTCGCAGGTAGGCGACGGCGGCAGCGGCGATACTGTGCCGGACATCGGCCGGTTCTCGGCGTGGTTCCCGCAGGGACGCCATCACCATGGCCGATGATGGTCAGGCTGTGGTGAGCGAGACAATGCGCAAAAGAGCTGAATGGATGGTGCTGGGGCTGATGCTGTCGATCGGCCTGGTGCTGGGGCTGTCGGGACACTGGCACGGTGCGGTGCTGATGTGGGTGCTGAGCGCGGTGCTGGAAATCGGGGTGTGGATCGATCGGCGACGGGCGGGCGGCCATCACGGCGAGCGATCGGAGCGCGAGGAGTCCGAAGCGGCAGATGGTGACCAGCCCGAACCGGGCAGCGGCGAGTAGGTCGCTCCCTTCGCCTGGAAAGCGCCGCCGCTGCCGAGGGGCCCGGTGTCCCGCAGCGACGGCCTGTGATCCGTTTCAGGGAAGCCGGCTGGCCAGGGCTTCCGCCAGCAAGGGGCCGCGCCAGCCATGGAACAAGGCCGGGGTCTGACGGCTGAGCACATAGTCTTCCAGCACCTTGCGCGGGCACAACAGACCGGCTGGCAGGTCGAGCCGGGCCGCCTGGGTATCGACGACCTGCTTCATGCTGGCCAGTGCGCGCTTGGCTTCGCCCTGCGGCAGGCCCAGCACGGGCTCGGTCGCGGCGATTTCTTCGGCGCTGACCGGCGGCTGCATCACGTCATGCAAGGCTTCGCGCTGGGCTGCGCGCAGCGCCCGCAGCCCGCGGGTTCGCTGGTCCAGCTCGCCGCGGTCGCGCGGCGGTCGTTCGGCAAGGCTCAGTGCATGCGTATCGTCCAGCAACCAGGTCTTGGGCCGATTGATCTCGCGGGCGGTCTGTTCGCGCCACAGCAGCAGCCGGCGCAGCATGGCCTGCTGTTCGGCTGGCCATTCAGCCGCCGGGCGGACATGACGCTGGGGCTGGGCTTCGGTGTGGCGACCGGCGCCGCGCTGTTTCAGTCGTTCGCATTCTTCAGTCAGCCAGTCCTGGCGTCCCAGCGTATTCAGCTTTTCGTCCACGTGCTGCCGTATCGCCTGCAGATAGACCACGTCCAGGGTGGCATAGCCGCGCTGTGATTCGGTCAGCGGGCGCTGCAGCCAGTCGGAGCGGGTTTCGCCCTTGTCCAGCACCACCCCGGCTACGGTCTCGACCAGCGCCCGATAGCTTAGACCGAAGCCCAGTCCGGCCAGGCTGGCGGCGATCTGGGTGTCATACAGGCGGTCAGGGCCGTTCGGCAGCAGCTGGCCCAGGGCTTCGAGGTCTTCGCTGGCACTGTGCATGATCGTCACCAGTGCCCGCCGATGCTGGACGTCCTGCAGCAGCGTGCCGACCTCGAAAGCGGTCGGATCCACCAGCGCATAGCGCCCGGCATGCTCCAACTGGAGCAGGGCCAGCTGCGGGTAAAACGTATCCCGTCGCATGAACTCGGTGTCCATGCCCAGGCAGGCCTGGTTCTCGATGGGAGCCAGCCACTCCTGAAGAGCTTCGGCAGAGTTGATCCATTGGCTGGCGCGGGCTTGGGTGGTCACTGCGTGGGGGATTCCTGTGGGGGAGGCTGCCTGGGAGGGGCTGGCTCAATTTCCGCCTGCACGATATCAGGCTTGTCGCCTTGCGCAGAAGCCTGAAGCGTGCCGAGACTGTCGCAAAAACATGCGCTTGTCGCGTAAAACCCATTTCCCGAGGCCCAGGTTGCCGGGCTATAGGCCCAAAAATCAGACGGATAGGGGCTTGTAAACGCTATGTAAAAAAAGTGAAAATTTACTATGTTCAAATGACGAGGTTGTCACCGAGTCATGGACAGTCGGCTGCTGCACCTCACCAGAAGGAAGCGGCATGCCGGCCATCATTTCGGGGATTACAGGCTTGATGACGCGGACTGAAAACCAGTTCGGGCCATGCTGCGAACACACTTCAGGCGCAAGGGATGGCGCCGTTACTTTTTAGATCAATCTTTTTGGATCAGGGGTTCTGACTTTATGAAGCGTAACTGTCTTGCGATAGCCGTCGGCTTTGCACTCTGCGCGGCAGCGCCTTTGGTGCTGGCCCAGTCCGCGAATTCCACCACGGCCAAGGCGGCCCAGCCGACGCAGGCACGTGACAACGTTTCCAGCACCTCGAACTCCACCCGCCAGCATGACACCAAGCGTGCGGCGGCCCAGTTGGATGCCGTCAGTGTGCAGGCCGATACGCTGTCGATCGGCTCGGGTCTGATGGAAGTGCAGACCGCGCCCAAGGCGGTGTCCACCATCAGTCGTGAAGCGATCCAGCAGGCCGCCCCCGGCGCGACCTTCGTGCAGATGCTGAGCACCATTCCCGGCGTGAATGCCTCGACCGACGACAACACCGGTCTGAACGACGGCAACCTGACCATTCGCGGTTACACCATGGATGAAGTCGGCGTCACGGTGAACGGCGCGCCCATCAACGATGCAGGCAACTACAAGATTTATGCGACCGAATACGGTGACACCGAAAACATGGGTGATATCACGGTCCAGCAGGGCTTCCCTGATCAAGACAGTCCGATCCCCGGTGCCGCGGGTGGCTCGATCGCCTGGGTGACGATCGATCCCAGCCACAAGGCTGGTGTCGATATCAGCCAGTCGATCGGCAGCTATGGCTACAACCGCACTTTCGTGCGTCTGAACACGGGCGATACCGGTCCGTTCCGCTCATGGATTTCGTATTCCAACAACGAAGTCAACAACTGGCGCGGTCCCGGCGGCTCCAAGGTGGCCAAGGTGGATGCCAAGACCATCTGGACCATCAACGACAAGAACAGCATCTCGGCCTCGCTGCAGTACAACCGCGAAGCCAAGACCAACTATATGGGGCTCACCAAGGCTCAGGCTGGTACCCGCTATCAGCAAAGCTATTCGCCGACCTTTGTGGTTGGCAGTGCCAGCAACAACAATTTCTACCGGTATCACTACAACCCCTACCGCAGCCTGCTGGTCAGCCTTGATGGCGAGTTTACCCTCAGCGACAACCTGCATCTCTCCGTGGTGCCGTACTTCCAGTACGGCTATGGCGGTGGCGGCAGCGGCACGTCGATGACCGAGTCGACCTCGAGCGTGCCGATGTATGGTTACGTCAATGCCGATCTCAATGGTGATGGCGTGATCACCAACGGCAAGAAGGTAAGCGTGGCGGCGATGAGCTACAACTACACCTATCGCCCGGGTGTGGTCGTCAAGTTCAACCAGAACATCGGTCAGGACAATACCTTGGAATACGGCATCTGGACTGAAGGTGCCCGTCAGCAGAACGGCAACAACTACATGGCCGTGGACCCGGTGAGCGGTGCGCCGGCCGATGCCTGGGCTCAGACCAACCTGCTGCGCTACTCCAATGGCCGTGCCATCCAGTCTTACGATCAGTACACCAACAGCACCAATCGCAAGGCCTTCGTCACTGATACCTGGACTCCGACAGATCAGTTGACCTTCACCTTGGGTGCGGCCTATGTCTGGACCAATCGCTCCGGCTACGTTTACGAGTATCCGACCTCGCAGCGCGGAGGGACTTACAATCAGTTCGGAGGCAATGCGGATCAGTCTTGGCACAAGGTGACCCCTTCGGGTGGCGCCAAGTTCCAGCTGGATGATCGCAACCAGTTTTACCTGGGCATCGGCAAGACCTTCCGTGCGCCGATTGCCGGTTCGCTTTACAATCCGCTGTTGGGCAGCGAGGCGACCACCGGTCTGCAGTCCAAGCCGGAAAGCTCCTGGACTTATGATCTGGGCTGGCGCTTCTACGGCAGCCGTGTGTCGGCTGTCGTCGACGCCTATGCCAGCAACTTCAGCAATAAGCAGATTTCGGGTTACGACCAGAACACCTTCCAGACGGTTTACCTGTCGCTGGGGCGGGTTCACATGCGCGGTCTGAATACCGAGCTGAACGTGAAGCTGAGTCAGGACTGGAGCATCTATGGCTCTTACTCCTATACCCAGGCCATCATGCAGGACAACCTGAACAGTGGCGGCGACGGTATTTATTACACGCGTGGCAAGACGCTGCTGAACACTCCGCGTAATTTGTTGAATGTCGGCGTGTCCTTCCATCATGGTCCGGCCTGGGCTTCGCTCTCGACCCGCACCAGCAGTGCTTTCTACGGCGACTGGTCCAATACCGAAAAGGTTGGCGGCTACACCACGCTGAACCTTAATGCCGGCTGGAATTTCCATGACTGGGGCTTCATGCACAAGCCCTACATCAAGATCAACGGTTTCAACCTGCTTAACCGTCGAGCTTTCACTTTTGCCAGCAATATCTCGGCCTTCATGGCCAGCAATCCTGGTAAGATCAAGGACGTCAATGGTACGACCCTCTATGCGAGCTCGCCGTATTACTCGCTGCTGGAAGGTCGCTCGGGCATGATTACCATCGGCGCTTCGTTCTTCTGATCCAGCGTCATCGTGTGAATCCAAGGCCGGCATCGCAAGATGCCGGCCTTTTTGTTGTGCCAGGGGCGGCCACTGCACAGCAGCGGGGAGGGGTGCCTTTTGGCAGGGGGGCTTGTCATCTATGTGTAAAAAAAGTGAAAATTCGTCATAACCTAATAACCAAAGCCTGTCCGGGCCCATTTCAGCGTTCGGACGCACTTCGGAACATCTGCAGGGGCGGATGTCGGGTTCCAGAGCAGAACTGCCGGGACCAGCGTTGCAAGCAAGTGAGATCGACCGCGTCATCACGATGATGCGCGGTGTTGCTTTTTCTTTTTCTGGCGCCGGCATTCGGCGTCTCGATGATTGCTATCAGGGGTTGTGACGTATGAAACGAAACTGTCTTGCACTGGCCGTAGGGGTGGCACTCGCTGTCGCCGCGCCGCTGAGCTTCGCCCAGACCGACGGCACTGCAGCAGCCTCGAACAAGGCCGCCACCCAGCAGCGGCAAAGCGTCTCCTCGACCTCGAACACCACCCGCTCCAACGATACCAAGCGTGCTGCCGCCCAGCTCGGTGCCGTCAGCGTGCAGGCTGACACGCTTTCGATCGGGTCGGGCCTGATGGAAGTGCAGACGGCCCCCAAGGCCGTATCCACCATCAGCCGCGAAGCCATCACCCAGGCCGCGCCGGGTGCTACCTTCGTGCAGATGCTGGGTTCCATCCCGGGTGTCAATGCTTCGACCGACGACAATACCGGCCTGAATGACGGCAACCTGACCGTTCGTGGCTACACCATGGATGAAGTCGGCGTGACCGTGAATGGCGCGCCCATCAACGACAGCGGCAACTACAAGATCTACGCCACCGAATACGGCGATACCGAGAACATGGGCGACATCACCGTCCAGCAGGGGTATCCGGACCAGGATTCGCCGATGGCGGGTGCGGCCGGCGGTTCGGTGGCCTGGGTGACCATCGATCCCAGTCACAAGGCCGGTGTGGACGTCAGCCAGTCGTACGGCAGCTATGGCTATCGACGGACCTTTGTCCGTCTGAATACCGGCGATACCGGTCCGGTGCGCTCCTGGGTTTCGTATTCGGACAACCAGGTCAACAACTGGCGCGGACCGGGTGGATCCAAGGTCGGCAAGGTCGATGCCAAGTCGATCTGGACCATCAATGACAAGAACACGGTCTCCTTTTCGCTGCAGTACAACCGCGAAGGCAAGACCAGCTACGAAGGCATGTACAAGAGCGATGTCGCGGCCGGTCTGTACAAGACCAGTTATTCGCCGACCTTCCATGCCGGCAGTCTCAGCAACAGCAGTTTCTATCGCTATCACTACAATCCCTTCCGCAGCTTGCTGGTCAGCATGGATGGCGAGTTCACCCTCAGCGACAACCTGCATCTGTCGGTGGTGCCTTACTTCCAGTACGGCAATGGCGGTGTGACCACGTCGGGTCAGCTGAGCGAAGATGGTTCGGACCCCTACGTGATGAGCAGCAAGCAGGGCGGTACCCGCCAGCTGGTCGGTTCGTTCATCTATTCCAATACCTATCGCCCGGGCGTGATTGCCAAGCTGAATCAGGACTTCGGTGACAATGACAGCCTGGAATACGGCATCTGGACCGAAGAGGCCCGCCAGCAGCAGGGCAACAACTACACCCCGGTCGATCCGCAGACCGGTATCCAGGCCAACAACTGGGGCAATGGCAATCTGATCACCAATCAGGCCGGCCAGACCCTGCAGGCCTGGGACCAGTACACGGACAGCACCACCCGCAAGGCCTTCGTCACCAATACCTGGACGCCCAACGACCAGTGGACGATCAACGCCAGCGTGGCCTATCTGTGGATGGAGCGCAAAGGCTATTCCTATACTTACGAGGGTGCCTTCACCGCCAAGGACAAGCTGCAGGCTGCCAGTGGCGGCTATCAGCAGCAGAGCTGGCACAAGGTCACGCCGACCCTGGGCGTGAAGTACCAGCTGGATGATCGCAACCAGTTCTATCTGGGCGTGGGCCAGACCTTCCGCGCTCCGATTGGCGGTGCCTTGTACAACCCCTTGTTCAACAGTGCCGAAACCAAGTCGATTGCCTCCAAGCCGGAAAGCTCCTGGACCTATGATCTGGGCTGGCGCTTCTACGGCAGCCGTATTTCGGCCGTGGTCGATGCCTATGCCAGTGACTTCAGCAACAAGCAGCTGACCGGCACCAACCAGGAGACCAGCGAGTCGGTCTACCTGTCGCTGGGCAAGGTGCATATGCGCGGTCTGAACACCGAGCTGAACGTGAAGCTGAGTCAGGACTGGAGCATCTACGGTTCCTATTCCTATACCCAGGCCATCATGGAGAGCAACCTGAACACGGGCTATGCTGTCTACAACACCCATGGCAGGACCCTGCTCAATACGCCCCGCAACTTGCTGAACATCGGCGTGTCGTTCACCCATGGTCCGGTCTGGGCAACGCTGTCGACCCGTACCAGCAGCGCCTTCTACGGTGACTGGATGAATACCGAGAAGGTTGGTGGCTACACCACCTTGAACCTCAATGCCGGTTGGAACTTCCACGACTGGGGCTTCATGCACAAGCCTTACATCAAGATCAACGGCTTCAACCTGCTGAACCGTCGTGCCTTCACCTTTGCCTCGAACGTGACGGCCTTCCAGGCGACGGCAGGTCAGACGCCTTACTACTCGTTGCTGGAAGGTCGTTCCGGAATGATCACCGTGGGCGCCTCGTTCTTCTGATCTGACGGAAGTTTCCGGTGACATGTTTTGTCGGCCCCGCTTGCGGGGCCGATTTTTTTTGCGGAAATATTTGTCGGCGATACGCGTATGCCGGAAGGTTAGCGCCCTGATTCGCAAGATATTGACGATCAAGGCCTGAAATGCAAAAAAAATGAAACAAATCGTTGGTGTAATTTGCTGGATAGCAAGTTATTGCGTATGCAGGTATTGTTCGATCTCGAGACTCGAGATGGTGCTTCGGCGCTCCGGAGTGTCGACAGGGATGATGTTCGCTGCCGCAACGCATGCCACGGCCGTGCTGCCGTCGCTACGTCCATTGATCAGGGGTCGTTTTTTCATGAAAACCAATACGCTTGCCATCGCGGTGGCTATGGCACTGGGCTTTGCGACACCGCTGGTGTCCGCCCAGACTCAGCCGGTCAAGCCGGCAAAGACGGTTTCTGACGCTGACAAGCGCGAAAGCGTTTCCAGCACCTCCAATACCACGCGCTCCAATGACACCCGCCGCGCCTCGGCACAGCTGGAAAGGGTCGAGGTCAAGGCCGACGCCTTGTCGATCGGTGGTGGTCTGATGGAAATCCAGACCGCGCCCAAGGCCGTGTCGACCATCAGCCGGGAAGCCATTCAGGAAGCCGCTCCCGGCGCGACCTTCGTGCAGTTGCTGGACACCATTCCCGGAGTCAATGCCAGTACCGATGACGTCACGGGTCTCAATGATGGCGAGTTCACCCTGCGCGGTTACACCAGTGACGAGGTGGGCATCACTGTCAATGGTGCGCCGATCAATGACAGCGGCAACTATCGCGCCTATTCCACCGAATACGGCGATGCCGAGAACATGGGCGACATTACCGTGCAGCAGGGCTATCCCGACCAGGGGGCTCCGGTGGCGGGGGCGGCCGGCGGCTCGGTGGCCTGGGTCACCATGGACCCCCGTCACAAGGGCGGCGTGGATATCAGTCAATCCTTTGGCAGCAATGGTTATCGACGGACTTTTGTACGGCTGAATACCGGTGACACCGGTCCGGTCCGGTCCTGGGTCTCGTATTCCGACAACCAGGTCGACCTGTGGCGCGGGGCGGGCGGCTCGAAGGTCACCAAGATCGATGCCAAGTCGGTCTGGACCATCAATGACCGCAACTCGATTTCGGCCTCGGTACAGTACAGCCGGCAGATGAAGACCCCTTATGTGGGGCTGACCAAGCGTCAGGCCCATGAGAATTATGATCAGGGCTATACCGATATCTGGTATCCCGGTCGGCTCAATCCCAAGGCTTCAGGGGTCGCGGGCACGGAGGCCAATGCCAATTACAACTACTACGGCCTGCACAACAATCCCTTCCATGCCTTGCTGGCCAGCCTGGATGGCGAGTTCACCTTGTCGGACAACCTGCATCTGTCCGTGGTGCCTTACTTCCAGTACGGACAGGGTGGCGTCGATTCGGCCAATTCATCGGCATTTACCGAATCCACGGTCAACGACAGCCGCTATCCACTGGTGAATCAGGATCTGAACGGTGACGGCGTGGTCAAGGGCAATGGCGCAGTGCTGGTGGGATCCTACAACTATTCCAATACCTATCGCCCCGGCATCGTGATCAAGTTCAACCAGGATCTGGGCGAGAACGACAATCTGGAATACGGGGTCTGGTACGAAAGGCCGCGCCAGCAGCAAGGCATGGTCTTCATGCCGATTGATCCGGCCAACGGGGTGCCGACCGATCGCTGGGGCGACAAGGGGCAGCTGACCTATCCCGATGGCAGCACCCGTTCCACTTTCGATCAGTACACCACCACCGATACCCGCAAGGCCTTTATCACCAATACCTGGACGCCGGACGAGCACTGGACGCTTTCGACCGGTCTGTCCTATCTGTGGGTGGAGCGTTCCGGCTACATGTGGGAATACCCCGGTTCCACCGGCCCGATCTATTACAACAAGGATGGCAGCGTCAGCAAATCCTACGAGGCCGCCGTCACCCGCCAGAAGCGCTCATGGCACAAGGTCACGCCGAGTCTGGGCCTGAAATACCAGCTGGATGAGCGCAACCAGTTCTATCTGGGCGTGGGCCAGACCTTCCGGGCGCCGGTGAACGGTTCGGTGTTCAACAACGCCTTTGTCAGCCAGGCCAATGGTGAAGAGGCTGTCAATCAGAAGCCCGAGACCGCCTGGACCTATGATCTGGGCTGGCGCTTCTATGGTCAGCGGGTATCGGCGGTGGTCGATGCCTATGCCAGCAACTTCAACAACAAGCAGGTCAACGGCTATGACGATTTGACCGGTCTGACCGTCTATACCTCCTTGCCCAAGGTGCATATGCGCGGCCTGGATGCGGAAATGAATATCCGTCTGGACCGGCACTGGTCGACTTACGTCTCCTATGCCTATACCCAAGCCTTGATGCAGGGCAATATGAACGGGTTGGACAACGGCATCTACTACACCCGCGGCAAGACCATGGTGAACACCCCGCGCAATATGCTGGTGGTTGGCCTGCATTATTCGCAGGGACCGTTCTGGGGCGGGTTGAACGTCAAGGCCCGCAGTGCTTTCTGGGGTGATTATTCCAACAGCGAAAAGGCGGGGGGCTACACCACGGTCAATCTCAATGCCGGCGTGCGTCTGCGCCAGGGCTGGGGCTGGCTGCACCACCCCTATCTGAAGATCAATGTCGCCAATCTGCTGAACCGGCATGCCTTTGCCTACAACAAGAATCTGAGCCTGTCGGCTTCACGTGCCGCCGGTCCGGGCTATTACAGCACGCCGACCTATACCGTATTGCAGGAACGGGCCGTGATGGCGACCTTCGGCGCTTCGTTCTTCTGAGCTGACATGGGGAATCGGCCGACGATGTGATATCGCCGGCCGGATTCCACCGGCCCCCGTCCTGGAAGGGATGGGGGCCGTTTCATGTTCAGACCAGCGGCAGGCCTTCCAATTGCGCAGAGTCGGTATCCAGCTTCAGCACCGAGCCCTGTTCGTACCAGTCGCCCAGCACGATGCGAGTCGCCGGCTGGCCATCCAGATCGAAATCATGGACGGCTGGACGGTGGGTATGGCCATGGATCAGTCGCTGCACGCCAGCCTGGCGCATGGTGGCTTCCACCGTGGTCTGGTTGACGTCCATGATCGCTTCCTGAGTGTTGCCGGTATGCTGCCGGCTGTCCTCGCGGGCCTTGGCCGCCATCGCGCGGCGCATCGGCAACGGCAGGGCCAGCACCTGGGCCTGCCACTGCGGGCTGCGCAGCTGCTGACGCATGGCCTGATAGGCGGTATCGTCGGTGCACAGCAGGTCGCCGTGCATCAGCAGGGTGGGCTGGCCGTAAAGATCATGGACAGTGATATCGTCCAGTCGTTCTATGCCGGCACGGGCGGCATAGTCTTCGCCCAGCAGAAAATCGCGGTTGCCCGGCATGAAATAGACGGGGACGCCGGCATCACGGACGGCCCGCAGGGCACTGGCGATCCGGCCCGGCAGGGCGGCATCGTCATCATCACCGACCCAGGCTTCGACCAGATCGCCGAGGATATAGAGAGCATCGGCCTGACGCACCTCCGGACTGGCCAGATAGCGTTCGAACAATTCGGTGATTTCCGGACGACTGTCGTCCAGGTGCAGGTCGGCAATGAAAAGCGTGGTCATGCGGGAAACGATCCGATATCAGTGGGAGGCGGAGGGCTTGGCGTCGGTCGAGGAAGCGTCTTCGAGCTGGGCATGGGTGATCACCACCAGCGGATTGGGCACATCACCGGTGAACGGGCCCTGTGGATGGGTGGGCAGGGCGGCGATCCGCTCGACCACATCCATGCCGGAAACCACCTTGCCGAAGACGGTATAGCCCCAGGTCAGCCCGCTCTGGTTGCCGACATGGTCGAGCCGGCGGTTGTCCGCCAGATTGAAGAAGAACTGCGAGGTTCCTGAATTGGGATCGGCGCCGCGGGCGACGGCGATGGTGCCGCGCAGGTTCGACAGACCGTTGTCGGCTTCGCTGGGAATCGCCGGCGCCGTCCTGCGCGCCACCAGCTGTTGTGAGTAGAGGCCACCCTGCAGCAGATACCCGGGAATCGAACGGTGGAACACCGTGCCGTCGTAGTAGCCATCCTGGACATAATGCAGGAAATTGGCCGTGCTTTTCGGCGCCTGGGTCTGGTACAGGGCAATCACGATGGTGCCTTGACTGGTCTGCAATTCGACACGGGGCAGACCGGCGGTCGGCGGCAACGGCAGGGGCGGCGGCGGAGGCATCTGGGCCAGTCCCGCCAAGGGCAGGGCCAGCAGACACAAGGTGGCAAGCAATCGGGACATAGCGGTGTCGCCATTGGCAAACCACGCCATGATACCTGTCCTGCGGCCGCGCGGGCAGTCCTGTGCCATGTCGCGGCCATGGCGGTTCAGCGGCTGCTGAGCACCAGTTTCATGCCCAGCGGGCTGATCAGGTTCTGCTCCTGCGACAAGTCTTCGGCTGTCAGCGGATGGTCACCGAGCCAGCTGAGCGGCAGTTGCAGCAGCAGTCGACGGGCCGATGCCCGCAGCTGCAGAGGCGGCAAAGGCTCGGCCCGCCGCGGACGGCGCAGCAGCACGGCCAGGCGCAGCAGGGCGGTGATCCGGCGAGCGGCCTGACGCTGATGCAGGGGCAGGGCCAGGTACAGGCTCTTGTCCGGTTTGCGACGATGGTTTTCGACGACTGCCGCCAGCAACTGCTGCTCCTGCCGCGAGAAGCCGGCAAGATCGGTATGGCGGATGATATAGCCGCTGTGATGGTGGTGCTGGCTGTGGGCGATGGCGAGGCCGATCTCATGGACGCGAGCGGCCCAGGACAGCCATTCGCGGGCTGCCTCGGGCAGCTGCCAGGTGCTTGCGACCTGATCGAACAGCGCCAGAGCCACGGTTTCCACCCGCTGCGCCTGCTGCGGATCCACGCTGTAACGCAAGGCCAGTGCATCGATGCTGGCGGCCCGCGGATCGCGACCCGAGACACGGCCGATCAGGTCCCACAACAGGCCTTCGCGCATGGAGCTGTCGGTCAGCTGCATGGACTGGATGCCCAGGGCGGAAAAGGCGGCCTCCATGATCGCCACGCCGCCAGGAAACACCGCGGCGCGATCTTCGCTGAGTCCGGGCAGTTTCAGGAGCGGATTCTGGCCCTGGGCGATGATGGCATCCCGTATCGCGGACAAGGCCGCGGCGGTGATCCCGGGCCCGGGCAGTTTCATGGCCTTGGCCACGCCGGCGATGGCCTTGGCGGTACCGGAGGAGCCGTAGGCTTCCTGCCAGCCGCTCTGACGGTAGTCCTGGGCGAACTGTTGCAGGGTCAGGGCGATTTCGCTGTGTGCCTTCTGCCAGCGTTTGCGGGTGATCCTGCCTTGGGGGAAGAAACGCAGGGTCGAGGCGATGCAGCCGACCTGGACGCTTTCGGTGAAGCGCGGCAGCAGCCCTTGGCCGATGATGAATTCGGTGCTGCCGCCGCCGATGTCGATGATCAGGCGCGGCGCAGTGGTCGCCGGCAGATCGTGGGCGGCACCCAGAAAGATCAGCCGGCCTTCCTCGATGCCCGAGACGATTTCGACCGGATGACCCAGTGCGGCCTCGGCGGCACTGAGAAAATGATGGGGCGAGGCCAGTCGGCGCACGGTATTGGTGGCTACCACCCGGACGCGTCCCGGAGCCAGTCCGGCGAGGCGCTGGCCGAAGCGGGCCAGACACTGCATGGCGCGTGCGCGATGGGCGCTGTCCAGCGAGCCGTCCGGTCGCAGTCCGGCGGCCAGTCGCACCGCGTCACGCAGGCGATCGATGACACGGGGTTCGCCTTGTTCGATCCGGGCCACCACCATATGAAAACTGTTGGAGCCCATGTCGACGGCGGCGATCAGTTCGCCATCGTCAAGATGCGTCGGTTCGGTCTGGCTCATCTTGTGGCTCCACTTCGGACAAGCGCCCAATTCTGGCACAGCTTGAGAGGCTCTGAGGCATGCCGGATGGTGACAAGATGCCCTGCCGGTCTGTCGCACGCGCGGGGCGGCTGGCAGGGGCATCTTCGCCGTGGTCGTGTCAGGCCACGGCGCTCACCGGGGCGTTGCCTTGCGATGCCGGGAGGTCAGGCCTCAGTCGTGATGCCCGCCGGACAAGGCATCCAGTTCATGGTTTTCCGGCTTGAGCAGGCGCTCGGGACCGAACACGCAGGCAAAGGTGGAGCCCTGTCCCGGCACGCTGCGAATTTCAAGGCGGGCCTGATGCAGGTTCAGCACATGCTTGACGATGGAAAGGCCGAGTCCGGTACCGCCACTTTCGCGCGAGCGGCTGGAGGAAATCCGGTAGAACCGTTCGGTCAATCGCGCCAGGTGACTTTCGGCGATGCCGAAGCCGGTATCGGTCACCGAATAGATTGCGCCGGCCTCGCTGCACGCCCAGCGGATGGTGATGCTGCCGCCGGTCGAGGTATAGCGGATGGCGTTGCTGACCAGATTGGACAGTGCGCTGTGCAGATCCTTCATCGAACCTTGCAGGTCGCGGTCGCAATGGTTCTCCAGCACGATGGTGTGACGGCCCTGGCTCAAGGCTTCGGCTTCCTTGCGCAGGGTGGCCAGCAGCGGCACCATGCCCACCCGTTCCTCACTGACATGGTTCTGTGTTTCCAGCCGCGACAGGGTCAGCAGATCTTCCACGATCTGTTCCATCCGCTTGGACTGCAGTCGCATCTCATCGAGAATCTGCACGTGCTCAGGCATGTCCTCGGGATCCAGCAGCTCCAGATAGCCGTGGATCACGGTCAGCGGGGTGCGCAGCTCATGTGACACATTGGCGACGAAGTCGCGGCGAACCTGCTCCAGCCGGGTCATGTGGCTGATGTCGCGCGCCAGCAGCAGACGCATCTGCTGACCATAAGGCAGCAGGCTGACCTGCAGCTGACGACTGGGCTGACCGGGCGCGGTCACATGATTGAGCGGATCGATGCCGCCCTCGTGCAGCCAGTCGGCCAGCTCGGTACGGGCCAGCCGGGCTTCCAGCCTGACGCCGCGATCATCGGGCCGGCGCAGGCCCAGCAGCCGTTCGGCCGCCTGGTTGAACCAGCGGACACGGTCGTGGCTGTCGATCAGGACCAAGGCATCCGGTAGTCGGCTGGCGGTTACGCGCAGGTCATTGAGGCTGGCGGCGAGGCGGCGGGAACGGATCATGAAGCGGTCTGGCGTTGACTTGGGGCGTCGCTGAGTAAACGCGATGTGAGCGTTAACTCGATGACGGAAATATTGCAGCAAAAAGACAAGCTCCAGAATCGCCGTCACTGCCAGCCCAGTCATCGAGGCATGCCAGCAGCTACCGAGCAGACTCCCGGCCAGCAGCAGGCCGGCCAGCATCGACGGCAGGGCGACGGGATAAGCGGAAACGGGCGTGGTGCGCTGGGGCATCATGCAGGTCGATCAACGGTTGGAAAGGGGCCCCGGGATGCTCTCATCAATCCCCCGGAGTGTCACGGTCAGCGCCCTGTCCGTCATGGCCTGGCCAATGTCCGCTTCGGATGGAGCAAGGCTGCTCGATGTCGTTGCCCCGCGCGCTGATTCAGTCCAGCTCGGACAGGCGATAGCCGGCACCACGGACGGTCTGGATCATGTCTTCGAGCTTCCATGGCTCCAGAGTCTTGCGCAGGCGCCGGATATGCACATCCACGGTCCGCTCTTCCACATAGACGCTGCCGCCCCAGACATGGTCGAGCAACTGGGCGCGGGAATACACGCGCTCCGGATGGGTCATGAAAAAATACAGCAGGCGGTATTCGGTGGGGCCGATGGCCACCGGCTGGTCACGCGCGAACACGCGATGGGCGGGGCCGTCGACCCGGATGCCGCCCAGCTCGACCACGCCGGAGCCGTCGTCACCCTGGCTGCGGCGCAGCACGGCCTTGATGCGGGCGATCAGCTCGCGCGTCGAGAAGGGCTTGACCACATAGTCGTCGACACCGGCTTCCAGGCCATTGACGCGATCCATTTCCTCGCCGCGGGCGGTCAGCATGATGATCGGGATTTCGCGGCTCAACTCCTCCCGGCGCAGGCGGCGAGCCAGTTCCAGGCCGCTGCTGCCCGGCAGCATCCAGTCCAGCAGGATCAGGTCGGGCACCTGCTCGGAAATCGCCAGCTGCGCCTCGCGGGCGTCACCGGCATGAATGGCGTCCATACCGGCCTTGCGCAAGGCAAAGGCGACCATATCCCGAATCGATACTTCGTCCTCGACGATCAGAATGCGTTTCTGCACGCGCGGGCCCCGGCCATGTGGATGAACATTGACATATTGCAACCCTACATTGTTACGAGTTGATGACAGTCAGGGGGCGGCCCCGGCGCTCAGGGGCTGGCGGCCATGCCCGGATAGTCATCGGTGACGATATGCCGACTGCGCAATTCCAGTACCAGAGGCGTCAACTGACTGACCTGGGCCTGGATCCGGGCACGGGCGTAGTAGTCGAGGTCGCCGCGGTCCAGCAGGCGGCGGAACTGTTCGATGGCATCGAAGGGCCGGCCGGCGTAGTAGCTGGCGGCGGCATCGGCTTCGCCGGCCCTGACCGGTTCACCGGCCTGCTCGCAGCTGCGTGCATACAGGCTGTACCAGGCCGGGTCATCGCTGCCGGCAAGCAGGGGACGCAGCATCGCGCTTGCCATCCGGGCCTGCTGCGGCGATGCGCCGAGCAGGGCGCGCGCGTAGGCAAGCGTGACCGCCTGGCTCACCGGATGGTCGCGGTGCAAAGAGGCATACAAGGCCAGCGCCGCCGCGCGCTGACCGGCCTGCAGCCGGGCGGAAGCCACGGCCAGATGGATGATGAGATTGTCCGGGTTACGCTGCAGCAACGGCAGCAGCCAGTCCAGCGCCCGCTGGCCTCGGCCTTCGCGCGTCAGATTGAGGGCGGCGCCATAGGCATCGGCCGGCGTGACGACGGAGGCCTGCAGTCGGGGACGGTAGTAGCGATCCAGCGCGGCGCTGCGTCCACTCAGCACCCGAACCCGTTCGCGCAGAAAAAGATAGTCCTGGTCGGCGCCGGTGCCGATCGACGGCTTTGTTGCCGGCAGCGGCCCTGACGACGGATTCATGGCCCAGGGCAGCGACCATGATGCCGATGGCATGAATGGTTGCGGATGGCGTCGGATGATGGCGGCTGCGGCCTTGGCGTCAGCGATGCGTCGACTGGTGACGGGATGGTCCTGCAGCAGGCCGGGTACGCTGCGTTCACTGCCGCCGGTACGCAGCTGGTCACCCAGCCGGCCGAAGAACTCCGCCATTGCGTCGGGGTCGAAGCCAGCCCGGGCCAGGGTCTGGATGCCGACCTGGTCGGCTTCGGCCTCGTCGGCGCGGGTGAAGTTGATGCTCCGTTGCAGCAGCAGGCCTTGACCGCCGGCCAGAGTGGCCAGGCCGGCGTCACCGGCACCGGCACCGCCGGCCGCGACGGCCCCTAGCAGGACCAGGCCCAGCAGTGGCGTGGCATGGCGGGCCTGTTCGAAGCTGCGCTGCAGATGATCCTGGGTGATATGGCCGATTTCGTGGGCCAGCACGCTGGCCAGTTCGGCCTCATTGTGGCTCAGCAGGATCAGACCGCTGTTCACGGCGATATAGCCGCCCGGGGCGGCGAAGGCGTTGATCTCTGGATCCTTGACCAGCAGGAAACGGAAATGCGCGGTCGGCCGGTCGCTGGCTGCCGCGAGGCGATGGCCCAGGCCATTGAGCCGGTCATCCAGCAAGGGGTCGTCCAGCAGCCGTCCGATCCGGCGCATCTGCCGATACATGGCCTGGCCCCACAGCTCGGCCTGTTGCGGTGCCACCAGGGCATCGGCGGAACTGCCGAGTTCCGGCAGTCGTGGCAGATCCTGAGCGACGCCGGGCGATCCCGCGACCAGTCCCAGGCTCGAGAGGACCACAAGTAGGCAACGCGACGGCCGTAAGCAGAAGGGCATGCGTCCAGAATATCACGGCCCTGGCAGGACACGGCGCGGCGCTTGGATTCGGGTGAAGTCATCCCCATTTCAGCGATTCACGGCCATCAGGGCCGAATCATTTGCTGGAGATGACGTCATGGCCAAAATCGAGATCTATTCAACGGCCGTATGCCCTTACTGCGTGTCGGCCAAGAACCTGTTGAAAGCACGGGGTCAGGAATGGCAGGAGATCCGGGTGGATGCCGATCCGGCCGAGCGTGACGCGATGCTGGCCCGCAGCGGCGGTCGCCGCACGGTGCCGCAGATCTTCATCAATGATCATCATGTCGGCGGCTACGATGATCTGGCCGCGGCCGATCGCAGCGGCAAGCTGGCCGAGCTGCTGGCGGGCGAAGCATGAGCGAGTCCGATCGCGTTGCGGAGTTCACCGCCTTCCGGCAACGGCTGAACGAGCGGATCCTGGGTGAGGACAATCAGGTGATCCGGCGTTTCTTCGCCCTGGATACCCAGACCTACCGCGCCGGGGTGCTGGATGTGAAGACCAAGGAGATGCTGGGTCTGGTCGCCTCTCTGGTGCTGCGCTGCGATGACTGCATCAGCTACCACGTGGCCGAGTGCTACAAGGCCGGGGTCGCGCGGGACGCTTTTTTCGAGGTGTTCAGCGTCGGTCTGGTGGTCGGCGGTTCCATCGTGATACCGCATCTGCGCCGGGCCGTGGACTTCCTGGACACGCTGGAATCCGCGGCCGCCGACGAGGCGCCTCCTTGTGCCGATCATGTCGCAGATTGATATGAACGGCATGCGGTAAGGCAGGGAGCGCGGCATCGCCGCGCTTTCGCTTTTCGCAATCGTGCGTGCAATTTTTTCCGGCTTGATCAGGCTCTTGCAGCGGCTTTCATGGGTGGTCGCGCTCTGATGGATGGACGATAATTGACGGGTTGATTCAATCGTCTGCCGAGCGTGCGGGCAGATGAAGTTTCCTGTCGAAGGAGTTCCCATGAGCAAGACAATTGCCGTGATTCCGGGTGATGGCATTGGCCCGGAAATCATGAACGCCACCTTGCGTGTGTTGGATGCGCTCGATTGTGGTCTTGAATACGATACCGTCGAGGCCGGCATGGTCGCCCTCGACAAGCAGGGCGATCTGCTGCCCCAGGCCACTCTGGATGCCATCGCCAAGCATGGCGTGGCGCTGAAGGGGCCGTTGACCACGCCGATCGGCGGTGGCTTCACCTCGATCAACGTGACCCTGCGCCGGCATTTCGATCTGTACGCGAATGTCCGCCCGGCGATCAGCTTCAAGGGCAGCAAGGCCCGTTACGAGAACATCGACATCATCACGGTGCGCGAGAACACCGAAGGTGCCTATCTGAAGGAAGGCCAGACCCTTTCCGACGACGGTGAAACGGCGATGTCGCAGGTCAAGGTGACCCGCAAGGGTTCGGAGCGCATCGTCCGTTATGCCTTCGAGATGGCCAAGGCCAAGGGCCGCAAGAAGGTCACGGCTGTCCACAAGGCCAATATCATCAAGACCGCTTCGGGCCTGTTCCTGGATGTGGCGCGCAAGATTGCGGCGGAATATCCCGAGATCGAGTTCAACGAGATGATCGTGGACAACACCTGCATGCAGCTGGTGATGAATCCCTATCAGTTCGACGTGCTGGTCACCACCAACCTGTTCGGCGATATCGTGTCTGATCTGGCGGCCGGCCTGGTCGGTGGTCTGGGACTGGCGCCTGGCGCCAATATCGGCGCCAGCGTGGCGGTGTTCGAGGCTGTCCATGGCTCGGCGCCGGATATCGCCGGCAAGGGTCTGGCCAATCCCTGCGCGCTGTTGCTGGCAGCCGCCGACCTGCTGGATCATATCGGCCAGGTCGCCAAGGGTGACCGTCTGCGGGCGGCGATCCGCGAGACCATCGAGCAGGACCGTGAACATGTCACGCCTGATCTGGGCGGCAAGGGCAGCACCAGCAGCTTTGCCGATGCCTTGGTCAAGCGTGTTGCCGCCTGATCAAAGACGCATCGTCAAACGAAAACGGGCGCCTGCGGGCGCCCGTTTTCGTTGGGAGGTCACCGCTGATCTCCCTGCGTCACGACTGGAGGGCTGTCCATCGCCGGCATTCAGTAGCGCAGACGGTAGATCGCTCCGCTGGGTGCATTGAAGTTGCCGGTGTCGCCATTGATGAGATAGCGGGTCGCTGTCAGTGTCGAATGCAGCCACGAACAGTTCCAGCCCCTGGCCTTGCGATAAGCCCATACCCAACCACGATTGGTACGCATGACTGCCCCCGGTTTCGACTGCGTTCTAGTACGCAGCCTCACCATCTCACACGTTTGGTGGATTTGTGTTAAGCCTGTGTTTCACTTGTGTTGAAATCTGGAGGGGCTCAACGCAGCAGTGGCCAGGGGGCCAGAAACAGGATCCATAGCACCAGGACGATGCCTGCATATTTGCGCAGGCGGAACAGCTTGGGGTACTTCTGCTTGAAAGCCCGGCGCTGGTCCCGGCGACGCTTGCTGGCGGCGTACAGGCGATTGATCAGGCCGGTCTGGTCATTGGCGCCGTTGGGCGAGGCGGTCAAATGCCCCATAAAGCGACTGAACCGCCGATTGAGGCGGGCGATCATGCGCCCGCGCAGTGGTCGCTCCACATCGCAGAACAGAATCAGTCGGGACTGATCGGTATCGTTGCGTACCCAGTGCAGATAGGTCTCGTCGAACATCACGTCTTCGCCGTCGCGCCAGGCATAGGGTTGGCCGTCGACATAGATCCGGCACTGCTCCGAATTGGGGGTGATCAGTCCCAGGTGATAGCGCAGCGATCCGGCGAAAGGGTCGCGGTGGGGATTCAGCTTGCTGCCGGGTGCCAGCAGGGTGAACATCGCGGCCTTGACGTCCGGTATGGAGTTCAGCAAAGCCAGAGTCTTGGGGCAGAGGATTTCAGCCGAGGGCAGCGACTCGCCGTACCATTTCAGATAAAAGCGCTGCCAGCCCTGCTTGAAAAAGCTGTCGAAGCTGGCATCGTGATTTCTGGCGGCTTCGCGCACGAAGCCGTCGTCAAACAGCCGCTCGGCCTCGCCTCGTATCATCTGCCAGTTCTGCTGCAGCGGATTGAGTTGCGGAAAATCCGCGCGATCAAGATAGGCCCGCGCCGGTACCGCTGAAAACGTATACATCAGCAGGTTGTAGGGCGCGAAGGGACCGGAGTGATCGACCAGCTGTCGGTCGAAGCGCAGCCGGTACTTGCCGCGGAAATGGATCAGGGCGATGCACAGTACGTACAGACCCAGCAGGCACAGCAGCACCAGGCGAATGATGAGAAAGATCATGGAGTGGACAGTCTTCCATTGACGGGGGAATGCCGTGCCGTCCGCTGTCATCGTGGCCGGCTGGCATGGGCTGCCTAGGATAACGCGTTTTGTGATCAAAGCCTTGCCGGGCAGGGGCTTGCGACGATTTGGGTGGCCCTTCGGTCGCCTGCGCAGGAGGCCCGGGGCCCTTCGGCCCCGGACGCTCGATGGTCTTACAGTACTTCGGAAGCGAAATCGGCCAGTCGCGAGCGTTCGCCGCGGCGCAGGGTGATATGCGCCGAGTGGGCCCAGTCCTTGAAGCGATCCACGGCGTAGGTCAGGCCGGAGGTTGTCTCGGTCAGATACGGGGTGTCGATCTGCTCGACATTGCCCAGACAGACGATCTTGGTGCCGGGACCGGCGCGGGTGATCAGGGTCTTCATCTGCTTGGAGGTCAGGTTTTGCGCCTCGTCGATGATCAGATAGCGGCTGAGAAAGGTGCGTCCGCGCATGAAGTTCAACGAACGGATCTTGATCCGCGACGCCAGCAGATCATTGGTGGCCTGGCGCCCCCAGGCTCCTCCTTCCTGGGTCGAGGTCAGCACTTCCAGATTGTCGGTCAGCGCCCCCATCCATGGCGTCATCTTCTCTTCCTCGGTGCCGGGCAGAAAGCCGATGTCTTCACCGACCGAAACCGTGGCGCGGGTCATGATGATCTCGCGATAGCGCTGCTGGTCCATCACCTGGGCCAGGCCGGCGGCCAGAGCCAGCAGAGTCTTGCCGGTGCCGGCCGTGCCCAGCAGGGTCACGAAGTCGACTTCGGGATCCATCAGCACGTTGAGGGCGAAATTCTGTTCGCGATTGCGTGCCGCGATGCCCCATATGCTGTGGTTGGCATGGCTGTGATCGTCCAGCAGGACCAGCGTCGCCTGCTGATCGCTCAGACTGAGCACTCGCAGTTCCAGGTCATGATCGGAGGGCAGGTACAGGCATTGCTGGGGGTGCCATTGCTCGTCGGGCAGCCGTTTGAGCTGATAGTAGGTGTGGCCGCGCTCGCTCCAGGAGCGCACCTCGGGATGACGGTCCCAGAAATCCTCGGGCAGTTCGGCCGCGCCGTTGTAGAGCAGGGCGAAATCATCCAGCGCACGGTCGTTCTCGTAATCTTCGGCGGCGATGCCGAAGATCGAGGCCTTGATCCGCAGATTGATGTCCTTGCTGACCAGGATGATGGTCTTGTCCGGCTCGGCTTCACGCAGTTGGCTGACGGCGGCCAGGATCTGGTTGTCGGCCTTGCCGTGGGTCTGGGTGGTGCGCTGCTGGAAATACAAGCGGCCGACCGCGGCGCTGCGGGCCAGCTTCAGGCCTTGCGGGTTGATCAGCGGCAAACCCTCGGACAAGGGTCGCTCACCGGCATGCTGGATCAGCTCATTAATAAAGCGGCTGACCTGCCGACCGTTGCGTGACACTTCGGATCCACCCTTCTTTTTCTCATCCAGTTCCTCCAGCACTGTCATGGGGATGTAGATGTCGTGCTCCTCGAAACGGAACAGGGCGGTCGGATCGTGCAGCAGGACATTGGTGTCCAGCACATAGATACGCGTGTTTCCGGTCATGTGGTCTCAGGCCTCACTGGCAGTGGCGCAAGCGAACCACGGGCCGGCGGAGGCCGGCTCGTGACAGGGGTGACAACAAGGGGCGGAACCGGGTGGCCCGGGCGCGCAGCCGGTCGCGACCGGCAGGGCGACAGGCCATGGCGGGCCGGGTCGTGGGGGGCGTGCCGGGAAGGCATCGGCCTGATGATCGCGCGGCTCAGTGCTGGCCTATCAAGGTGTCCAGCACGGCCTGGGCATGGCCAGCCACTTTCACTTTGCGCCATTCGGCGACCTGATGTCCCTCGGGATCGATCAGAAAGGTGCTGCGGACGATGCCGGGCTTGGGCGGGTTGCCGAACATGCCGGGCTTTTCATGGATCACGTCGAAGGCCTTGCACCAGCTTTCATCGGTATCGGCGATCAGCGGGAAGGGCAGATGCTGTTTGCTCGCGAAATTGGCATGGGACTTCTCCGAATCGCGGGAGACGCCGATCACCTGGGTGTTGCGTGCCTGGAACTGCGGATACAGATCGCGAAAATCCTGAGCTTCGGTGGTGCAGCCCGGGGTGGAGTCCTTGGGATAGAAATAGATCACGACCCACTGGCCCTGGAGTGAGGCCAGTTCCAGCGTCTGACCGTCGCCGGTCGTGCCTTTCAGGTGGGGGACCTGTTTGCCAGGTGCTGACATGGGGGCTCCTTTGTACGTGCCTGCTGCGGAAAGGCCCCTTGGACGGGGCCCGAACACAGACTAGCGCGCGGGCCGGCACCTGCACAGGGGCGGCTTCAGAACTTCACCGGATCCAGAATCGCGTCGAAGTTGTGACCGTCGCACATTTCCTGGAAGTCTTCGCGGAGATGGGCGATATGGGTCTGTGCCGGCACGCCGATGGTCAGCTGGGCCTGGAACATGTCGGCACCGGTTTGCATCGCCTGGTAGCGCATCGAGTTCAGCTGGTCGATCAGCACGCCGCGCTGGACGAAGAAGTCCAGGATCCGGACCAGGATGCCGGGACGGTCGGCGGCCACCACCTCGACGATATACGGCAGCCGCTGTTCCTCGCTGGGCTGCGGCTCGGTACGGTACCAGCTCAGATGCAGGGCATCATCGCGATGCAGTTTGCCGAGTGCCGATTCCAGCTTGGCCAGACTGTCCCAAGAGCCGCTGGCCAGCAGCATCAGCGAGGTATTGGCACCGATGCTGGCGACCCGGCTGTCGACCAGATTGCAGCCGGCATCGGCGATGCGCTTGACCAGTCCCAGCAGGGGCGATTGGCGGGAGGGTGACAAGGCCTGAATCAACAGCTGGCTTTCAAGGCTGCTGCGGGAAGGAATCTGACTCAAGTGGGGAGGACCTTCGAAGGAGGGGTGCAAAACCATGACCGGGCACGGCATGAGCTTACTTGCCCCTGCAACTGAGCCGCAAGTAACATGCAAGACTGGGATTTTACGGGATACATCGGTCTTGGACATGCGTGGAAGTATTTGCGCCATCGCAACGCCTTTTCTGGCGGACGGCGGGCTGGACCTGCCGGCTTTCGGGGCTGCGCTGGATGCGCAGCTGGCGGGGGGGAGTCAGGGCCTGGTCGTGGCGGGCTCGACCGGCGAAGCCCACCTGCTGGACGAGGCCGAATTCGAACGGTTGCTGGCTTTCGCCTGCGAGCGGGTGAATGGCCGGATTCCGGTCTATGCCGGCACCGGCGAGGCGGCGACCGCCAAGACGGTGGCGCTGACCCGTCGCGCGGCCGGGATCGGTGCCGACGGGGCTCTGGTGGTGACGCCTTATTATCTGCGCCCCACCCAGGAGGGCTTGCGCAGGCATTTCCTGAGCGTGGCCGATGCCGGCGATCTGCCGGTGCTGCTCTACAACGTGCCGACCCGTACCGGTTGCGACTTGTTGCCCGAAACGGTGGCCGGATTGCGCGGTCACCCACGGATTCGTGGTATCAAGGAAGCTGTCAGCGATCCCGAGCGGATGGCTCGCCTGATTGAACTTGCGGACGAAGAATTCGTCTATCTATCCGGTGACGACGGTTCGGCGATCCATGCCATGCTGGCCGGTGCGGCCGGCACGATCTCGGTGGTGGCCAATCTGGTGCCGCAGCTGTTCCGGCAATTGTGTGATGCTGCAGTTGGCGGAAATGCGCCGGGTGCGCGACACTGTCAGGCCATGCTGCTGCCCTTGATCGAGGCGCTCAACGGTGCGCCGAACCCGATCGCGGTCAAAGCCGGTCTGGCGATGATCGGACTCGGGACGGATCACCTGAGGTTGCCGTTGGTGGCGCTCGAGGAAGGGGTTGCCAGAGCACGGTTGGAAAAGGCCTTGAAGGGGTTGGTGTCCGCCATCTGAATGCGCGGTATCTACAAACTAAGAACAGAATTGGACCTATGAAGAAACCTGTTGTTTTCGTGGTGGCCCCTGCGCTGCTCATCTCCGTACTGCTGGTGTCCGGCTGCAGCATTTTCCGTTCCCACAAGGCCTGGGAGACGGCCAAGCAGGAGTCTCCGCTGGAAATTCCGCCTGGACTGGATACGCCGGCAACCACGGATGCACTGGTTGTGCCGCCGCCGGGCGCCAATCAGCCGACTGCCAATGGCGCGACGGCCCAGGTCACTGGTGCCCCCTCGCAGTTGACCGATGGTTTCGTGGTGCCCTCCGATGCGGGCACGGCCTATCAGCGTCTGGGTGAGGCCTTGGCCAAGGGCGATATCGGCAAGGTGATTGCCAGTGATGCCACTGCCCGCACCTATTCGGTGACCGTGGTCTCGCCCGCGGCCGTGGCGCCGCCGGAGCACAAGCGCGGCATGTTCTCCCGGTTGTTCCATCACGGCTCCAAATCCGTTTCCGGAGCGGACGAGGCCTCCGCGCATGACGTGCAGGTCACCGTGGTGCCCAGTGGTTCGGATGCCAGCGTGATCCAGGTGCAGGGCATTTCCGGCGCGGTGGCCCAGACCGTGAGTCGGTTGCGCTCGGCAGTGGGCGCCAAGGACTGATCCAGTCCGGGGCGGGCGGGCACGCCAAGGGCGGCCCGTCTTCCCGGCGCCCTGCGGGACGGGATTTGTGTCTCTGGATGACGGACATAAAAAAACACCACCCTGAGGTGGTGTTTTTCGGTGTCAATGCTGTGCGCGGGTCTCAGCGTTCCAGCATTGCCAGCTTGCCGGGCTTGCCGTCCCAGTCTTTCGCGTCAGGCAAGGAATCCTTGCGGACGGTGATGACGGGCCAGGCCTTGGCCAGCTCGACGTTCAGTTCGACGAAGGCTTCCTGGCCTGCGGGGACATCGCCATCGGGGTAGATGGCATTGGCCGGGCACTCGGGTTCGCAGAGAGTGCAATCAATGCATTCGTCCGGATCGATCACCAGGAAATTCGGACCTTCATGGAAAGCATCGACAGGACACACTTCGACACAATCGGTATATTTGCATTTGATGCAGTTGTCAGTAACGACAAAAGTCATGCTGCCACGCCTGTAGTATTTGAATGTGCAAGCCCCGGCTTTCGGGGGTGGCGCTCCCAACGAGGTTCGAACTCGTGTTCCCGCCTTGAGAGGGCGGTGTCCTGGGCCACTAGACGATGGGAGCATCGATAAGCGAGGCGCGCTAGTATAACCGGAAATCGCGAGTCGGCAACAACTCTTTTTCAGTTATTCATGCAAGGATGCCATGATGCCTGCGCTGAGGTATGGTTGACCACTTCCATGGGTGTCGGCCGCCCCGACCGGAAAAGCCGCTGGCTGGATACGGCCTGTCCGGCGGGCGGCAGTACTTGAGATACTAATGACAGGCAGAAAGGATTGTGAGCGCTTGAACGACGACCTTGGGATTCCGACCACGAGCTCGCTGCGGGTGATCCCGCGCGAACAGCACCCGATTTCGCGCAGAAACATCAGCAAAGCGGCGCTTCGTGTGCTGTACCGCCTGAACGAAGCCGGATACGCGGCCTTTCTGGTCGGTGGTGCCGTGCGCGACCTGCTGCTGGAAATCCAGCCCAAGGACTTCGATGTCGCCACCGATGCGACGCCGGAAGAGGTCAAGGCGCTGTTTCGCAACTGTCGCGTGATCGGGCGGCGGTTCCGGCTGGCCCACGTAGTGTTCGGCCCCGAAATCATCGAAGTGGCGACCTTTCGGGGCACCGGCGATGAAGAGCAGGGCGGTGATCGGCATATTGTCGATGGCCGTCTGGTGCGCGACAACGTCTGGGGCTCGATCGAGGAAGATGCGCGTCGTCGCGATTTCAGGATGAATGCGCTTTATTACGACATCAGCGATTTCTCGGTGCGCGATTATGTCGGCGGCATGCAGGATATCGCCGAGCACGAAGTGCGGCTGATCGGCGATCCGGAGACCCGTTATCGCGAAGACCCGGTGCGGATGCTGCGCGCGGCGCGACTGGCGGCCAAACTGGGTTTCCAGATCGACCCGGCCAGCCGGCAGCCGTTCGCGAGCCTGGGCGATCTGCTGGAAGATGTGGCTCCGGCACGCCTGTTCGACGAATCGCTGAAACTGTTTCTGGCCGGTGATGGCCTGAAGAGCTTCCATCAGCTGGAAGGTTGCGGGCTGTTCCGTTACCTTTTCCCCGCCACGGCGCGGGTGCTGGAAGGCGACGATCCGGTGCCGAGGCAGATGATCGAGCAGGGACTGGCCAATACCGATGCCCGGATTGCCGAAGGCAAATCGGTCACGCCGGCCTTCCTGTTTGCCGTGCTGCTGTGGGCGCCGGTGCAAGGCCTGGCCGAGGCGCGCATCGCCCAGGGGCAGGATGTTTCAGAGGCCTGGGCCTCGGCGGTGGCCCAGGTGCTGGCCGAGCAGACCCAGCGGGTGGCGATACCCCGTCGCTTCACCTACACGATGGAAGAGATCTGGCTGATGCAGCCGCGCTTCGAGCAGATGCAGCGGCGTCGGGTCTTTGCCTTGCTGACCCATCCGCGGTTTCGCGCCGGCTTTGATTTTCTGCTGTTGCGCGCGGCCGAGGATGAAGGACGCGCCCGGCTGGGTCAGTGGTGGGGCCATGCCCAGTTGCTGCCGCAGGAACTGCTGGCAGAGGCGCTGGACCGGCATGCGGCGGCCAACGGCGGTCGCGAGACCGGCGGCGGCGAGGCGGATCAGGGCGAAGCGACTGACATGGCGCCGGCAGCACGTCGCAAGCGGCGTCCGCCGCGACGCCGGCGCGCGCGCGGCGGTGCCGAGCCGCGGTGAGCAAGGTCTATGTGGGGCTGGGTGCCAATCTCGGTCGCCCGGTCCGGCAACTGCGGCAGGCCTTGACGCAGATGTCGGCGTGGCCGCAACTGCACGGCTTGCGGGTGTCTTCCTTTTACCGCACCCCACCCTGGGGACTGACCGGGCAGCCTGATTTCATCAATGCGGTGGCCGAACTGGGCACGGACTGGTCGCCGGACCGGCTGCTGGCCGAGTTGCAGCGGATCGAGGCCGAGGCCGGCCGGGTGCGCCTTGGCGAGCGCTGGGGGCCGCGCACCCTTGACCTGGATATACTTCATGTCGAGGGCGTGTCTCGGTCCGACCCGGACCTGACCTTGCCGCATCCTCGCATCGCCGAGCGGGCTTTCGTCCTGCTGCCGCTGGGCGAGTTGACACCCGAGCTGGAATTGCCGGGTCAGGGTCAGGTGCGGGCCTTGCTGGCGGCCATCGATACGAGTGGCTGTCAGCGTCTGGATGCCGCTGAACCGGACTGATCCGGGGCGGGCGGCATCGATCAAGCGACGGAGATATCGCGTGTATATGGAAAAGAGCGGAGCTCCCCGGCGCAAGCCGGTGACCGCGCCCGGACTGCGGGCCATGAAGGAGAAGGGACAGCGCATCGTGGCGCTGACGGCTTATGACGCCAGTTTTGCTGTCTTGGCGGAGCGTGCCGGTGTTGACTTCGTGCTGGTCGGCGACTCGCTGGGGATGGTGATCCAGGGGCAGTCCACGACGTTGCCGGTCACCGTCGATGACATGGTCTATCACACCCGGATGGTGGCACGCGGCCTGGAGACGGCACTGCTGGTCGCCGATCTGCCGTTCATGGCGGACCGCAGCGTCGAGCATGCCTTGGAGGCAGCCTGGCGGTTGGTAGCCGAGGGCGGGGCCGCGATGGTGAAGCTGGAAGGTGCCGCGGCGCATCACCTGGCAGTCATCGAAGCACTGGTCAGCCGGGGCATTCCGGTCTGTGCCCATCTGGGCCTGACCCCGCAATCGGTACATGCCATGGGCGGCTTCAAGATCCAGGGGCGGCAGCAGGAAGCCGCCGATCGCCTGCTGCAGGAGGCTTTGCAGGTCGAGGCCGCTGGCGCCGCGGCTCTGGTGCTGGAAGGCATTCCCACCGCCTTGGGCAAGATTGTTTCGCAGCGACTGGCGATCCCGACCATCGGCATCGGCGCGGGTGTCGAGTGTGATGGCCAGGTGCTGGTGATCTATGATCTGCTGGGCTTGACGCCCGGACGGCGTCCGAAGTTCAGCAAGGACTTCCTGGAAGGCCGCGGTTCGGCGCTGGCGGCGGTTCAGGCCTATGTCGAAGACGTGCGGGCAGGTGTCTTTCCCGGGCTTGAGCACAGCTTCGACTGAGTGATGGCGGTTATCTGAAAAATGGCAGGTTATTGATCATGCAGACAGTGCAGGAGCCGGCGAGCCTACGTGCGGTGATTCGTGGTTGGCGCGCGGAGGGCAAGACCGTCGGACTGGTGCCGACGATGGGCAATCTACATGCCGGGCACTATTCCCTGATCCGCCACGCCCGGACGCGGGCGGACCGGGTGGTGGCCAGCATTTTCGTGAACCCGACCCAGTTCGGACCCAACGAGGACTTCGCGTCTTATCCGCGGACCCTGGTTCAGGATCAGGCCGGGCTGGCCGAAGAAGGCTGCGACCTGTTGTTCGCGCCCGAAGCATCGGCACTGTATCCGCTGGGTGCGGAGCGGGCGGTCAAGGTGCATGTGCCTCGATTGGGAGAGATTCTGGACGGCGCTTCACGGCCGGGACATTTCGACGGCGTGGCGACGATCGTCTGCAAGCTGTTCAATCTGGTGCAGCCTGATCTGGCCGTGTTCGGCCAGAAGGACTATCAGCAATTGCGGGTCATCGAACGGATGGTGGCCGATCTCGGGCTGGCGGTCAAAGTCATGGGCGCACCGACCGTGCGCGCGGCGGATGGTCTGGCACTGAGCTCGCGCAACCAGTATCTGGATGCCGACCAGCGGGTGGTGGCGGCAGAGATCAGTGCGACCTTGCAGCAGATGCGGAGCTTGATCGTCGAGGGGCATCGACGCGAAGCGGTCGAGCAGGCAGCCATGGCCAGGCTGGGCCGGGCCGGATTCGAGCCCGATTACGCCGTGGTTCGCCGCGCCGACGATCTGGAAATTCCCGCGCCCGACGCTGTGCTGGAAGGGCTGGTCGCGCTGGTGGCGGCGCGGCTGGGCGGTACCCGGCTGATCGACAATCTGCCGTTTCAGGCCAGCTGAGGCAGGGCAGGCAGGGGCCGGTTGCAGCAATCTTCAGCCGGCCGGCTTACAATATCGGACTGTCTTTTACGGAGTGCATGAGTCATGCATCTCAATATCCTCAAAGCCAAGATCCACCGCGCCACGGTAACCCATGCCGAACTCCATTACGAAGGCTCGATCGCGATCGACAGCCTGCTGCTGGAAGCTTCCGGGATCCGTGAGTACGAGCAGATCCATGCCTGGAACATCAACAACGGCAAGCGTTTCGTCACCTATGCCCTGAAGGCCGAGGCGGGTTCGGGCATCATCTCGGTCAACGGCAGCGCCGCGCACCGGGCCGAGCCGGGTGATCTGATCATCATCGCGGCCTTTGTGCAGATGACCGAGGAAGAGTTGGCGAATTTCCAGCCTTCGCTGGTCTATGTCGATGGCAAGAATGCCATCGCCCGTACCAGCCACGCGATTCCGACCCAGAAGGCGACGGACTGAGCTCGACCGGGCGATCCCTGACGGGGCGCCCGGGATCATGCCTGACCTGCCTGTGCGCCGGTACGGCCGGAGCAGGCCGTGCCGGATCCGGCATGGATACGCAAAAGACAAGAGGCCGGCCGTCAATGACGGCCGGCCTCTTGTTTGTCCGGTCAGGATGTTGCAGACGACGGCATCAACCGCCGTTGGCAGCGTCCTTGGCCTTGTCGGCAGCGTCAGAGGCCTTGTCGGCCGCATCCGAAGCCTTGTCGGCCGCGCTGGAAGCCGACTTCGGCGCCGAGGCGGCAGCGGCTGCACCGGCTGCGTCAGCGGCGTTCGAGGCCTGGCTGGCTGCATCATTGGCCTGGCTGGCAGCCTGATCGGCGGCCGGCGACTGGCTCTGGTCGGCAGTCTGCTGGGCGGAATCAGCGGCCGACTGGGCTTCGGCGGCCGACTTCTGGGCATCCTGCGCGGAATCCTGCGCACCGTTGCTGCAGGCCGCCAGCAATGCGACGAGCGCAGAGGCGAGTAGGGTACGCGTAAAATTCATGGGTGATCTCCTGGTTACTTGTTGTCGTAGCCTTTGCAGGCCGACATATTAATAGCGCGTCTTTCGGTATTTAGCTACTGGCTTGATGAACGAGCGTATCGGCCTTGTTAATCTATGACCGATCCTATCCACCGCCGTCCGGCCATCCCTGAGCGGCAGCTGTCCAAGGGCGCCGAACAGGATGGGTCAGGATGCGTGAAGATGCCGTAAAACAAGGCGGATTGGCTGCTTTTCCGGGAATGGGGGGCGGCGGAGCGTACCGTCATCTGGTTTTTGTTTATGCTGCAAAGCAGCAATTACGTGGCCCTCGATTCCGATTATCTTTGTGCTGTTCCCGTTAAAAAGGGACGGGGCAGATCTGTGGCGTGTTGTTTGGTCGCAGCATCACGATCCGCATTTATGACAGCCATAAGAAGACAAAAAAAAGTCGGTGATTTTCCGTTCATTTTCGGGCTTTGGGAAGATCCGGCGCGACGGTTTCTGTGCGGTGCGCTGTCGCATAAAGTTGCGATCATCATGTCGGCCGCCTCAGGCCGCCGTGGTGGATCCGGATCGGTCCGGGAGTGCGAATGCCGTTGCCGGTATGGTCGAGGGTAGCGGGGCTGCGAGCGGGCATGAAGGTGTTGTCGCGAAGCCGGCGCGGCGTTCCGCGGTGGCCGCTTGGCTGACGGCTGCGTCTCAGCCATGGCGGCGGGGAGCCCAGACAATGACGGCCATGAGATGAATCTCATGGCCGTCATCGCTCTATTGCAGGCGGGATGCGGGATCAGCCGGCTTTCTTCCTGGCCAGTCGCAACCAGGTATCCACCACGGTATCGGGATTCAGGGATACGGACTCGATGCCCTGGTCCATCAACCATTCGGCAAGGTCGGGGTGATCGCTGGGCCCCTGGCCGCAGATGCCGACATACTTGCCACGCTCCCGGGCGGTGCGGATCGCCATCGACAGCAGCTTCTTGACGGCTGGATCCCGCTCATCGAACAGGCCGGCGACAATGCCCGAGTCACGATCCAGGCCCAGTGTCAGCTGGGTAAGGTCATTCGAGCCGATCGAGAAACCGTCGAAGATGTCGAGAAACTCGTCGGCCAGCAAGGCATTGGAGGGGACCTCGCACATCATGATGACCTTGAGATCATCCTCGCCCTGACGCAGACCGTTGTCGGCCAGGACCTGGATCACCTTGCGGCCTTCCTCCAGGGTTCTGACAAAAGGAATCATGACCTGAAGATTGCTCAGGCCCATGCGATTGCGAACCTTCAGCACCGCCTGGCATTCCAGAGCGAAGGCATCGGCGAACTCGCGGTCGACGTAGCGGCTCGCGCCACGGTAGCCGATCATCGGGTTCTCTTCGTGCGGTTCGTAGCGGCTGCCGCCCAGCAGGTTGGCATACTCGTTGGACTTGAAGTCCGAGAGGCGCACGATCACCGGCTTGGGATAGACCGACGCAGCCAGGGTGGCAATGCCTTCGGCCAGGCGGTCAACGTAGAAGCTCACCGGATCGGCATAGCCTGCGATCCGCTGATCGATCTTGGCCTTGATGGCTGGTTCCTGGGCATCGTAGTTCAGCAGGGCCTTGGGGTGGATGCCGATGTGGCTGGCAATGATCATTTCCAGACGGGCCAGGCCGATGCCGTTGTTGGGCAGCATGGCGAAGTCGAATGCCCGCTCGGGATTGGCGACATTCATCATGATCTTCAGCGGCGCGTCGGGCATGGTGCCCAGATCGGCCGTGACACGCTCGAACGGCAGCTTGCCGGCGTAGATATAGCCGGTGTCGCCTTCGGCGCAGGACACCGTCACTTCGGCACCGTCCTCGATCAATTCCAGGGCATTGCCGGTGCCGACCACGGCGGGCACACCCAGTTCGCGGGCGATGATCGCGGCATGGCAGGTCCGGCCTCCGCGATTGGTGACGATGGCGGCAGCCCGCTTCATCACCGGCTCCCAATCCGGATCGGTCATGTCGGCAATCAGCACGTCGCCTGGCTCGACCCGCGCCATGTCGTCCAGTGAACGGACGATGCGGGCTCTGCCGGCGCCGATCTTCTGACCGATGGCCCGACCCTCGGCAAGTACTTCGCCGCGCCGGCCCAGGTGGAAGCGTTCCAGCTGGGTGGCATGGGCACGCGACTTGACGGTCTCCGGTCGGGCTTGGACGACATAGAGCTTGCCGGTCTGACCATCCTTGGCCCACTCGATGTCCATCGGGCGGCCGTAGTGCTGCTCAATCAGTACCGCCTGGCGGGCCAAGTCCTGCACATCCTGGTCGGAGATGCAGAAGCGCTGACGCAGATCCTGCGGGGTGTCTTCGGTGCGGACCCGTTCGCCGGCCTGCTGCGAGTAGACCATCCGCAGCTGCTTGGTGCCCAGCGTTCGCTGCAGGATCGCCGGCCGGTCCTCAGCCAGCGTCCGTTTGTAGACATAGAACTCGTCGGGATTGACGGCCCCCTGAACCACCATTTCTCCCAGACCGTAGCTGCCGGTGATGAACACCACGTCGCGGAAGCCGGACTCGGTATCCAGGGTGAACAGCACGCCGGCTGCACCCAGATCGGAGCGCACCATCAGCTGGATGCCGGCCGACAGGAACACATCTTCGTGCCTGAAGCCTTGATGCACGCGGTAAGCGATGGCGCGGTCGTTGTAGAGCGAGGCGAATACTTCGCGGACCTTGTGCAGCACGTCCTCGATGCCGCAGACATTGAGGAAGGTTTCCTGCTGACCGGCGAAGGAGGCATCGGGCAGATCCTCGGCGGTGGCCGAGGAGCGCACGGCCACCGCGATATCGTCACTGCCGGCCTGCCGGCACAGCTGCTGGTAGGCCTCGCGGATGGCCTGCTCGAGATCGGCCGGCAGCGGGGTGTCGATGATCCACTGACGGATGTCCCTGCCCGCGGCGGTCAGCGCGTTGACGTCGTCGGTGTCCAGGCCGATCAGGCGCTGCTGGATGCGTTCGCCCAGCTGGTTGTGCTGCAGATGATCCTGAAACGCCGCTGCCGTGGTGGCGAAGCCACCCGGCACGGAAACGCCCAGTTGCGAGAGGTGGCCGATCATTTCACCCAGAGAGGCATTCTTGCCGCCGACCTGGCCGAGATCGGACATGCGCAGGGTGTCAAGCCAAAGCACGAGCTGGTTCAAAATAGACTCCGGGAGGATCATTGAACAGGAATAAAGTGCATGGAAACATGCGTTCTGATTAACTGGTATTTTTTGACGAGCGTGCTGCTTGGCACAAGAGGACCAATCTATGCCGGGCAGGACCCATAAGCATACCACTTTCATAACATATTGTATTTAAAGTGATATGTAGTCGTAATTTGGTTTTGTATCAATTCACGGAACGGGTGGTGCAGTGCTATGGAACGTGTGGTTTTCTTTATTTCAGACTCGACTGGTATCACGGCAGAGACGATCGGGAACAGCATGCTGGCCCAGTTCGAGGGGATTCCCTTCAGCAAACACCGCCTTCCTTTCGTCGATACGCCGCAGAAAGCGGCCGAGGCCAGAGACCGGATCCGGCGCAGCTTTGAGGCCACCGGGGTGCGTCCGATCGTGGTCAATACCATGGCCTCGCTGGAGCTGTGCGAAATCGTCGCCTACAGCGGCGGCTTGATGCTGGATGTTTTTGCCCCCTTCATGGGACCACTGGAGCGGGAGCTGGGCGTGGCACGCACCGGCCTGGTCAATCGCTCGCATGGCATGGTCGACTTTGCCAAATACGAGGCGCGGATCAATGCGACCAACTATGCACTGAGCCATGACGATGGCATCAGCATTGAATACCAGATGGCCGACCTTATCCTGATGGGGGTCTCGCGGTCCGGAAAAACCCCGAGCTGTCTGTACATGGCCTTGCATTACGGGGTCAGTGCCGCCAACTATCCACTGACCGACGAGGATCTCGAGGGTGGGGAGCTGCCCGCTCGGCTGCGCCCCTACCGGGACCGGCTGTTCGGCCTGACCATCGATCCGCAGCGTCTGGCGCAGATCCGCGAGCAGCGTCGCCCGGGCAGCCGCTATGCGACCCTGGAGCAATGCCGCCAGGAGGTGGGTCGGGCCGAGCGGCTGATGCGGGCGGAAGGGATCCCTTCGCTCAATACCACGCATGTGTCGATCGAGGAGATCGCCACCAAGATTTTTGAAACCTTCGGCATCGAGCGGACCCTGTTCTGAGACGGGGACGGGATTCGGTGGCGGGGCCGACCATGAGGATCAGGCATTACGATGAGTGCGGTACTGGATCGACGCGCAGCGCTGCTGCCGGGACGTTTCGGCTTTCTGATGGGCTTGTACGCCGAAAACTACCACCGTCTGGTGCGTCTGTTCGCACCCCAGACGCTGGAGCCCGGCCTGTATGTTTCCAGTGTGGATGACGGTCTGGATGTTTCGCTTTCCATCCAGCGACATCATCGCTACATGATCGAGCTGGAGCTGACCTATGCCTTCGTCGATGCCAGCACGGGGCGGCCTTCGCCCTCGGCCCAGTTGCGGATGTACAGCGATGCCCATGTGGCCGAGGCCTTGCATTGCCACCCCGGGCGTCATCTGTGGCAGGTGCTGGGCCCGTTTCCGCAGGCCCATACGGTGTTGCAGCATCGTCTGCGGATGAACGGTTTTCTGACCCGCTGGCTGGAATATCTGGCCGGCCAAGGGCACTCCAGCGGCACTCTGGTGGCCGATCCCGCCCGATGACACGGCTGTCGCTCACAGGCGGCAGGAGATATTGGCCAGCAGCATGGTCTTGCGCGCCAGATTGCGGGTGAACAACTCCCGGGTCAGGGTCAATCCGAAGCTGAAGCGCTGATGGCGAACCGTCATGCCAGGTCCCAGGCTGAAGGCCTTGGGGCGGCCGGCGTTCAAAGCTTGCGGACCGTGATCCCTGCTGAACTGGGCGTGGTAATAGCCGACGAGGCCATAGGCCAGCCCGTGCGATTTGCGGAAAGCGGTGTAGTCGATGGTGGCCGTGCTGCCGTTGCGGTAACGGGTGGCGGTCTCGGTGCTGTTGAAATTGAATACCGTATGCGCCACCAAGGTCCAGTCCCGGTCGATATAGCCGATGGAAAAATCATGCTCCAGCGTCCAGTGATCCTGGCCGATGGATGGATCGCCGCTGGTTTTTCCGGTGGGCGCATAGAAGCCGACGCCGGCCTGGAGATAGACATGCTGGCTCAGCTGCCAGCTCAACGAGGCTGGCTGGACTTCGACATCGGGCATGCCATGTCCATGCAGAACCTGCCGGTCGGGCAGCCGGATCTGCACATCGACCACGCCGACGCTGCGGATATAGCTGGCCCAGCGCGCGCCCAGCAGGCGATGGGCATGGACCCATTGCAACTGGCCGTTGGCCGCCCAGCTGGAGATGCGAGTGCCGGTCCTGATTCCCGACCTGTCCACCGAGTCGCCAGCGGACAAGGTGGGTTTGATGATCAGATACAGTCCGGCCGGCGGCAGGGTGGCTGTCGGCATGCCCATGGTGATGCCCAGCGGATACTCGTTGACGCTGCCACGCTGGGCGGCCTGGATGGTGCCTGTCGGCAGGGCGCAGCCAAGCAGGATCAATCCACCACCCAGCCTGCCTGCACGCCATGTCAGCTTGTCCATGTCGGCTTCCCTCCCGGGGCGTCCTGTCGTCCTGGCAGACAGCTCCGCAGTAACGGAGACCTGGCGGAGGTGCCGGGCCGGCTGCCTGGGGGGTTCAAGCAAGACCAGGCTTCCTGCTTCGACGGTGGCAGTGACGGCCGAACGGCTTGCGGCTGTCGAAGGATATGTGGTGCGGCGATGACCGGCCGATGCCGGCTGGTCACTGGCCATGGCGGTTTGTCGATGATGCCGGGGCGCAGGCCTGACGTCGGACGCCAATCTTCCGGTTGGAAGCTGAGAGGCCCGGGATGGCTGCCCGCTGGGTGTCGGGCGAAGCGCTGGCGCGGTGCTCGTGGCCGGCGCGATCGGGTATCGGGGGTCTGGCCTGCCATGGATCTTCCCGGCCCGCATCCGGTCGGGCAGCAGGCGTCCGGCGGACGCGATGCCGAGCCAGGCCATCGTCGTCGGTGCGCAGCGGTGTGATGGTCGGGACAGGGTCCGCTTTCGGTATTGGTGACCATGACTCCCCCCCGGGGTCAGTTGTCACGTTACGTATATGAAACGTTGTTCCATATACGCATTCAGCTTTCACCGGAAACGAGGGCTTGTCAAGATGGCTGTGTGGCGCGCTTCCTCTGCTCAGGCCGCTGGCATGGTGGTACCGGCAGGTCACTGACCGGCACAGGAATGCATCCGTTGTGGGCTGTCACTGATGATCAAGGCTGGCTGCAGGAAAAAAGAAAGCCCGCACAAGGCGGGCTTTCGAAACAATGGCGGAGCGGACGGGACTTGAACCCGCGACCTCCGGCGTGACAGGCCAGCATTCTAACCAGCTGAACTACCGCTCCAGGTTGTGGCATCCTGCCAGGCAATCCACAATCACGCCATCATCCATGAATGGCGTCCCCACGGGGATTCGAACCCCGGTCGCCACCGTGAAAGGGTGGTGTCCTAGGCCTCTAGACGATGGGGACGGATTGTAAATTGGTGGAGCCAGGCGGGATCGAACCGCCGACCTCCTGCATGCCATGCAGGCGCTCTCCCAGCTGAGCTATGGCCCCGAAAAAAAAACCGATGCTCTGGCTCTTTTCAAGAAAAATGGCGGAGCGGACGGGACTTGAACCCGCGACCTCCGGCGTGACAGGCCAGCATTCTAACCAGCTGAACTACCGCTCCAAGTTGTGACATCCTGCCAAGCAACCACAATCACGCCATCATCCTTGAATGGCGTCCCCACGGGGATTCGAACCCCGGTCGCCACCGTGAAAGGGTGGTGTCCTAGGCCTCTAGACGATGGGGACAGATTGTAGTGGTGGAGCCAGGCGGGATCGAACCGCCGACCTCCTGCATGCCATGCAGGCGCTCTCCCAGCTGAGCTATGGCCCCTTAGAAAAACCGGTCAACTGGCTCTTCCAGAGAAAACTTAATGGCGGAGCGGACGGGACTTGAACCCGCGACCTCCGGCGTGACAGGCCAGCATTCTAACCAGCTGAACTACCGCTCCGCACTTGCAAAACACTTCCAAAAACCGAAAAACCAAACTTGTACAGTCAATTCTCTCGAATTGGCGTCCCCACGGGGATTCGAACCCCGGTCGCCACCGTGAAAGGGTGGTGTCCTAGGCCTCTAGACGATGGGGACATCAAGTTGTACAGCGTGGTGGAGCCAGGCGGGATCGAACCGCCGACCTCCTGCATGCCATGCAGGCGCTCTCCCAGCTGAGCTATGGCCCCTCGGCTGGAAGCGGCAAAGAATAGGGCCGATACCCGGCGCCGTCAAGCATTTTTAATATTTTTTTTCGATTCCCGAGCGCAGGCCCACTGCATCGGGGTAGGCTGGGTCATCGCGGACAAACGGAGACACCATGCACGAAATGCATTTCCTGCAGGATCTGGCGACGGTGATGCTGGTGGCGGGGGTGACCTCGGTACTGTTCCAGCGACTGGGGCAGCCGGTCGTGCTGGGCTATATCATCGCCGGCGTGCTGGTCGGCCCGCATGCCTTGCCGGCCTTGTTGATCCACGACGAGTCGACCATCAAGACGCTGTCCACCCTGGGGATGATCCTGTTGCTGTTCGCTCTGGGCCTGGAGTTCAGTCTGCGCAAGTTGCGCAAGGTGGGCATGGTTGCCTTGGTGGTGGCCAGTTGCGAAATCATCCTGATGCTGTGGATAGGTTACGAAGTGGGGCGCCGTTTCCAGTGGACGACCATGGATTCGCTGTTCCTGGGTGCGATGATGTCGATTTCCTCCACGGCGATCATCACCTCGGCGCTGGACGAGCTGGGCCTGAAGCGCGAGCGCTTCGCGCAACTGGTGTTCGGCGTATTGATTGTGGAAGACATTCTGGCGGTGGTATTGCTGGCCTTGCTGACCGGTATCGCCAAGACCGGTGGTCTGCAGCCGCTGCCTGCTCTGGCGGTGCTGGGCAAGCTGGGTCTGTTTATTGCCGGCTCGCTGATTGGCGGGCTGCTGCTGGTTCCCAAGGTGGTCGACTATGTGGCCCAGGGCGGGCGCGACGAAGTATTGCTGGTGGCGGTGCTGGGACTGCTTTTCGGCTTCTGCCTGCTGGTGTCGCGAATGGGGTACAGCGTGGCACTGGGCGCCTTCATGATGGGGGCGTTGGTGGCAGAGGCGCGCAGCCTGCCTCGGGTCGAGCGGGTGATCATGCCTTTGCGGGACATGTTCAGCGCGATGTTCTTCGTAGCCATCGGCATGCTGATCAATCCCCGGCAGCTGTGGCATTACGCGGTGCCGGTGCTGGTGATCACCCTGGCGGTGGTGGTCGGCAAGGTGGTCACCTGCGCACTGGGCAGCTATCTGGCCGGTACGGATGGTCGAACTTCGGTGCGGATCGGTGCGGGACTGGCCCAGATCGGGGAATTTTCCTTCATCATCGCCTCCCTGGGCTTGAGTCTGCATGTGACGTCGGACTTCCTGTATCCGGTGGCGGTGGCGGTATCGGCGTTGACCACCTTGCTCACTCCGTATCTGATCCGCGCCTCCGATCCCGTGGCCACGGCGATGACACGCTGCCTGCCGGACTGGCTGCGTGGCGTGCTGGTGGCCTATACCCGCTGGATCGGCAATCTCTCCCTGCGGGGGCAGAGCGCGCTGGTGATGGCGATGATCCGCCGCCTGGTCTGGCATATCGTGATCAATACCGCCCTGGTGGCGGCCTTGTTTCTGGTGACGGCCTTTGCTTATCGCCACGGATTCTTTCATGTCGCGATGCTGTCGCAGCATCCCGGAGCGCGCCGCAGCGTGGCCTGGTCGGTGGCTGCCGTGCTGTCTCTGCCGATGCTTGTAGCCGTGTATCGCAAGGCAATGGCGCTGGGCATGTTGCTCGCCGAGCTCGCGGTGCCGGTGGCCGTGGGTGGGGAATACAACCTGCATATCCGCAATGCCTTGGCGCGACTGATTCCTTTGGGCGTGATGTGCGTGCTGGCATTGCTGGTGACCGCTCTGGCTTCGACCATCCTGCCGCCACGGCAGGTGGTATGGGTGCTGCTGCTGGCGGGTGGGGTACTGACCTGGCTGTTGTGGCATGTGCTGGTGAAGGTGCATGCACGCTTTCAGGCGGCCTTGCTGGACGTGCTGAGTCGTGGAGACTCCTGAGTTGGCGGGCAGTGTCGTGCTTCCCGTGAACATCCCCTGTATCCGTCGGTCTGGAATGAACCTTGTCACTGATTTTCTGTCCCATGACACGTGGCGTTGCCAAGTGACTGCAAGCACCGCACAATGCAAGGCCTGCCTCCGATTGCGGAGGCGTGTCCAGCCTGTACGAAAAACCAAATCGAGGGAGTTTCGAATGAAGTATTTTCTGCGTCCCACACTGACGGCGGTCGCCTTGGCCGTAGCCATGGGGGTGAGCGCGGGTGCGATGGCCCAGAAGAGCTCAGGCTCGACCGCCGCAGCTCCCGTTGTCGACAAGGCCAAGGCCAGCTATCTGGTCGGCTGGCAGCTGGCCGGCCAGTTGCCGCCGCTGGTTCGTGAAGAGATTGATCCGGCGATCGTGGCTCGTGCCCTGCAGGCCGCTCTGGCTGGCCAGAAGCCGACCATGACCGATGCCGAAGCCCAGAAGGTGGGTGAGGCTTTCCAGAATCAGCTGCGTACCAAGTTCGAAGCTGAAATGGCACGTCTGGGTGCCAAGAACCAGGCTGAAGGCACGGCCTTCCTGGCGAAGAACAAGAGCGCCCCCGGCGTCAAGGTGACCGCTTCGGGTCTGCAGTACCAGGTGATCACTCCGGGTACCGGTCCGCGCCCGGGCCCGAATGACACTGTCCAGGTGAACTACAAGGGCTCTTTCCTTGATGGCCAGGTGTTTGACGACTCCGCTCACCACGGCAATGGCCCGGCTTCGATTCCGCTGGCCAATGTCATTCCGGGTTTCCGCGAAGGCCTGCAGCTGATGCAGACCGGTGGCCATTACAAGTTCTTCATCCCGGCCAGCCTCGCCTATGGCGCGCGTCCGCAGCCGCCGATGCAGCCCAATGCGACCCTGGTCTTCGATGTGACCTTGGTCAAGACCGGTCCGACCCCGGCTGGCGGCGCGGCTGGCGGCCAGGCACCGGGTGGTGCCGGCGAGTAATCGTCAGCCCTCGCGGATGTCGATCCGCCTCCGTCCTCAGGGTCGCGGGCGGATGGATCGAGAAAAGGCGAAGACTGAGGTCTTCGCCTTTTTTTGTGGGCTGCAGAAGGCGGGGCGCAGGTGATGATTACTGCGCTTCCGCACGGGCAAGAAGTGCGGAAGCGAGGCCGCCCATCGACCATTCTTCCGGGCGAAAGGTCCGGACGAGATTCGCCAGAATCGTCGAGGATTGACGCGGCTTGGAAGTCTTTGATGCGAAAGTAGGTCCGTGCGGACTGGACTTTCAGCATTAACTAGTTGCGGCCGGTCGTCGAAGCGGCCAGGTCTTCTGTTATCTTCATCTGAAAATTCGCGCTCTAAGGACGAGACACATGCACTGCATCGACCAACAGTTTCCTATCTCAAAACTCTGGATAACGAGAAACGCGATCAACGAAAGCCCCGAGTATCAGCGTGAGTCGGCAGTATGGTCTAAAGATAAGCAGCAGCTCTTTATCGACTCGATTCTGAATCGCTTCGACGTACCCAAGCTGTACTTTCACGACCTGCGAGGCTCCAATGGGCTTCATGAGTTCGCGGTAGTAGATGGGAAGCAACGGCTGCACGCGATATTTGAGTTCATGCAGGGGATGCTCAAACTTGCGGATGATTTCGCGCTAATTGAGGCTCGCACTGGTCAAGACGCGCCTGCTGGCGGATCTAAGTTTACTGACATGTCGGAATATTGGCGGGAGGAGTTCAAGGGAACATCCCTGTCGGTTGTTCTAATCCAGAATGCGGGCGATGACGACATCGAGGAGCTTTTTTCTCGATTGAATAACGGAGAGCCGCTAAACGCGGCAGAAAAGCGAAATGCCATGGGCGGCGAGATGTCGAAGCTCATACGCGAGGTTGCGAAAGATAAGTGGTTCTCAGAGAACCTTAAAATTAAGAACTCCCGTTTCCAGCATCTTGAGATTGCGGCAAAGGTTCTTCGCCTTGAAGAGGCGAGTCAGGCGGGCAGCGGAATGTTCGCCGACCTTAAGAAGAAGTTCTTGGATGAAATGGTTTCTAAGAGCAGGAACATGTCAGCTGCTGCGAGGGACGGGTTGCTTAAGCGCGTCTCGGATCAGCTGTCTGCGATGAGGCGAGTCTTCAAGAAAGCAGATCCTCTGCTATCCAAGCAGGCATACCCGCCGCTGTACTACATCTTTGTAAAAAAGGTGTTGGCCGAGTACGCTGATCCGGCACTCTACACGAAAATTCGGTCCTTCTTGGAAAAATTTCAAGCTGACCGCTTGAGCAACTTAGATAAAGCCGAGGAACAGCGGGATAACGCGCTGATCGAGTTCGGGCGTCTAATGCAGCAAGGAACCAATGATCTGAATAGTCTCAGGGAGCGCACCGCAACCCTGGTTCGATACTTTCTTCTTGAGTACCCCGATGTTCAATTGAAGGATACCAAGCGGGCATTTACTGATGAGGAGCGCCTGGCGATCTGGATTCTTGGGGGGAAAAAGTGCGCGATGTGCGGCATAGAAGTTGAGCTGGATGAGATGCATGCAGACCATCAAATTCAATGGTCTCATGGTGGAGTGACTAGTCTGAAGAACGGGCGTTGTCTTTGCGTGCAATGCAACACTTCTGCTGCAAAGAAAGTCAGCTGATTACGGTTGGTGGCGAAGTCAAACTCGCCGCCTCCACACCTCGACGCAAACGGCAAAGGAGTGTCATACGGACCCTATGCTTTTCAACAATGCTTCGCAATTGCTCTGGGTCTTTTTTCCCATTCCTTGCTGACGACAAACTTTGCTAGAGTACGTACCTCTGGGGCATCCGCAAATGTAATGACCCACCACTTTCTGCTCAGGTCATGCGGTTAATGTAGCGGCATAGGCCGCATCCGGGGTCATCATCTTTAGTGCTTGATGCGGGCGTTGTTGGTTGTAGAAGGCGATCCAATCGGCGATCACACGCAGAGCATGGACCTGGCTCTCGAAGCGATGTCGGTGTACGCATTGCTCTTTTAGCGTGCGGATTACTCTCTCGACCATCCCGTTCTGCTGCGGGCAATGCGGGGTGATAAACTCCTGTTTCAGGCCGTAACTGCGCACCAGCCGCGTGTAGTCGCGACTGGTGAAGACCAAGCCGTTATCGGAACGCAGCAGGAACGGCTCTCGCACCCGGCCGAGTGTGCCGTAGCGCGTGATGAGCGCATGCTCTAGGGCTGTCGAGGCCGTGCTGGCCTTTCCGGTCCGCGACAGGTGCCAACCAAGCAGTTGCCGTGTGCTGCAGTCGATCACCAACGCCAAGCTGAGCCAGCCGTCCTTGCCGCCCCAGACGCGACACAGATCGGTGGCCCAGCGCTGATCTGGTTTCTCGGCACGCGATACCTTGGCCTCAATGCGCGGGCGTTGGCCGAGCGCTCGCTTGCGCACCTGCCAGCCTTTCAGCTGGAAGATCCGCTGCACCGTATTCTTGTTCATGCCAAGCAACGCGGCGACCGTGCGATAACCGAGTGAAGGCTCGGCCTCGATCATCGCCTTGATCGGCTCGGCCAGCTCCGGCTTCACCTTGGCCGCTGACCTGGTCGGCTTGTAGTACGTCGTGCGACGGGCTACGCCGAACCATTGGCACAGTTTGGTTATCGGGACAGCGATACCCTCGGCTTTCAAATCCTGCTGGACCGAGTGCATCAGCTCTCGTCCTTTCCCAGCAGGGACGCCAGCTTTTTTCGAGCGCGGATCTCCAGCATGGCCTCGCCGTAGGCTTCCTGCAAATCCTTCAACTGCCGCTCGTACTGCTCGCGTACATCCTCAGGCTTGGCCCGCAGCGCGTTCTCCAGGCCGCGCTTGCCGTCCTCCACCCAGCCTTCAATTTCTGCTGGGGTCAGATCGAACTGCCGGCTGGCTGCGGCCACCGTCGTCTTGCCCTGGATGATCTCAAGGACCAGTGCCGACTTGCGCCGGGCGGTCCAGCGCTTGATCTCTTCGTCCATCATCTCGCTCATCGGTGTCTCCTTCGGGGAAAGTAACACCTGAGCAGGTTTTCAGTGGGTCATTACAAGGATGCCGAGTGCCTGAGCTGCGCATCGTCTGCAGACCGTACTGCGGAGCTGGATTGCGCAAGAAGAGGGTGGCCGCCCGGTCACGTCCCTGCATTCGCTGCGACCGGGACAACAAAAAACCCGCACGATGGCGGGTTTTCCGTTTGATGATGTCATCAGTCGATGAGACCATCGAATATGGTGCCCAGGAGAGGACTCGAACCTCCACGGTTTTACCCGCTAGTACCTGAAACTAGTGCGTCTACCAATTCCGCCACCTGGGCAGGTGTTTGCTGTAAAATCGAGAAAGTCCGCAGGTCGGCGGCCTTCCTTGTGGATGCGTTGCAGGGGTGAACCTGTCGCTTCCGAAAATGCTTGGTGCCCAGGAGAGGACTCGAACCTCCACGGTTTTACCCGCTAGTACCTGAAACTAGTGCGTCTACCAATTCCGCCACCTGGGCAGGTGTCACGTCGTCACTGGGTGACTTCGTGAGCCGCAAAGAATAGTCATGTCGTATATGCTTGTCAACGAATTTCTTAAATTTATTTTCGGCCCTATCATCGACAGGGTCAGCAACCGGAACAAACAGAAAGGTAATCTGGTGACAAAAAACAATGCACCGCGTGGTCGACCGGCCGCGAAAAAAGGGTCGGCCAAGACCAGACGCCCTCCCGTCGCGGCAGCTGGCGATCCCTTTGCATCGCGCGAAGCCGAGCGCTACGAGCGACCGATTCCGAGCCGGGAGGCCATTCTGGGCCTGCTTGAGGCGCAGGGAGAGATGCTGACCGAGGCGCGGATCGCCGAATCCCTGCAGTTGACCGAAGAACGTGATCTGTTCGCTTTGCACAAGCGGCTGGGGGCGATGCTGCGTGACGGCCAGTTGCTGCAGGGCCGCCGTGGCGGCCTGGGGCCGGTACGGAAGCTGGATCTGCTGACCGGTGTGGTCATCGCCAATACCGAGGGCTTCGGTTTTGTACGCCCCGAAGATGGCGGCGATGATCTGTATCTGTCGCCGCAGCAGATGCGCAGCGTGCTGCATGGTGACCGGGTACTGGCCAGCGTGGTCGGCATGGATCGCCGTGGCCGCCGGCAGGGGGCCATTGCCGAAGTGCTGGAGCGTCGAGTCAGCCGCATCATCGGTCGGGTTTCGATCGAGGATGGGGTGGTGCTGGTGATTCCTGATGATCGCCGGATCTGCCAGAACCTGCTGGTAGCCGAGGGGCAGGCCGAGGGCGCCAGCAACGGCCAGATCGTGGTGGCCGAGATCACCTCGCCGCCGACGGTGGCGCGTGGTCCGATCGGTCGCATCGTGGCCGTGCTGGGCGCCCGTCTGCAGCCTTCGCTGCTGGTGGAAATGGCGATTGCCAGCCATGACCTGCCGCATGAGTGGCCGGCCGCCGCGCTGGCCGATGCCAACAAGGTGTCGCCGACGGTCACCGCGGCCGAGCGGGAGGGCCGGGTGGATCTGCGCGACGTGCCGCTGGTCACCATTGACGGCGAGGACGCCCGCGACTTCGATGATGCGGTGTTTGCCAAGCCGCGCCGTGGCGGTGGCTATACCCTGATCGTCGCGATCGCCGATGTCTCGCACTATGTGCCGATCGGTTCGGCGCTGGATGCCGAGGCCTATGAGCGCAGTACCTCGACCTATTTCCCGGGTTTCGTGGTGCCGATGTTGCCGGAGAGCCTCTCCAACGGTATCTGCTCGCTCAATCCCAAGGTGGAGCGGCTGTGCATGGTCTGCGAAATGACCGTGGATGCCGATGGCGAGGTCAGCAAGTCCAAGTTCTACCAGGCCGTGATGCTGTCCCATGCGCGTCTGACCTACAACAAGGTCTGGCAGGCGGTGGGTCTGAAAAATGCCGATGCCCGCGAGGAAGTCGCCGATGTGCTGCCGCAGCTGGAGCATCTGCATGCCTTGTACAAGTTGCTGGCCGCGCAGCGCCGTCGTCGCGGGGCGATCGATTTTGAATCGCATGAGGTCAAGTTCCGGCTTGATGCCCATGGCGAAGTGGTGTCGATGGGCGCCACCGAGCGCAATGATGCCCACAAGCTGATCGAGGAATGCATGATCGCCGCCAATGTGCAGGCGGCCATGTATCTGGAGAAGAAGGGCATCCCGGCCTTGTACCGTGCGCATCTGCCGCCGCCGGAAGAGAAATACGAGGACGTCAGGACCTTCCTGCGCGAATTCAAGATCCGCATGCCTTCGGCCGCCGAGGTGACGCCGGGCGACTTTGCCCGCGTGATTGCCGAGATTCAGGACCGGCCCGAGCGTGAGCTGATCCAGTCGGTGCTGCTGCGCTCGCAGAGCATGGCCACCTACCAGCCCAGCAACCACGGCCACTTCGGCCTGTCGCTGGAGGCCTATGCCCATTTCACCTCGCCCATCCGGCGCTATCCGGATCTGCTGGTGCACCGGGCCATTCGCCATGCCATCGGCCGCCGCAAGGCCAGCAGCTACAGCTACAGCGCCGAACGGATGGAAGACATGGCGCTGCATTGTTCGCAGCGCGAGCGGCGGGCCGAGGAAGCCGAGCGGGACGTCACCGAGCGTTTCAAATGCGCCTGGATGGAAAAGCATGTCGGCAGCGAATTCGACGGGGTGGTCACCGGCGTCACTTCGTTTGGCTTGTTCGTCGAGCTGGATGCTTCCAAAGTGTCCGGACTGATCCATATCAGCCAGCTGTCGAACGACTATTACCACTTCGATTCCGCTCGCCACATGCTGAGCGGCGAGCATTCGGGGCAGTCCTTCCGGCTGGGTGACCGGCTGCGTATCCAGGTCCTGCGGGCCAGCCTGGAGGATCGCAAGATCGATTTCCGGCTGGTCTCCGATGCCGGCAAGCCGGCCGCCAAGGCGAAGAAAGGATCCAAGACGGCGCGGAACGAGCGCAAGCCGGTGGCGAGGGTCTCCACGATTCCGGCGCTGCCCGAGTTGCCGCCCTTGCCGCCGCATGTGCTGCAGGCCCAGGCAGTGGAGCCGGCTCGCAAAAAGGGCAGGCGCGGTGCAAAATCGGCGACCGCGACGGCCCCGGCAGCAGTGGCCGCCGAGCCGGTGAAGTCGAACCGGAAGTCTGGCAGCAAGGCCCGTCGCTCACGTAAAAAGAAGGTGAAAGCAAGTCATGAGTGAGTCCTGGATTGTCGGTATCAATCCGGTGCAGGCCGTATTGAAGGAAGGCGCCGAGCGGGTCCGTGAGTTGTTGTTCGAGGATGGCCAGCGCAATCCGCGGGTACAGGGGCTGAGGGACATGGCCAAGGCGCGCGGCGTCGATCTGCGCCCTGTCAGTCGCGAGCAGCTGGAAGCCGTCAGTGGCGGTGCCCGCCACCAGGGCGTGGCCGCCCGCTGCGAGGCCAGCGTGGCGGCCACCGAGTCGGATCTGCCGGCGCTGCTGGAAGCGGCCGGTGCTTCGGCTCTGGTGCTGGTGCTGGACGGGGTGACCGATCCGCACAATCTGGGGGCTTGCCTGCGCAGTGCGGCGGCGGCCCGGGTGACGGCGGTGATCGTGCCCAAGGACCGGGCCGTGGGACTGACCGCCGTGGCGCATCGTGCCTCGGCCGGTGGCGCCGATCTGGTGCCGCTGATCGCGGTCACCAATCTGGCCCGTACCCTGCGCCAGCTGAAGGATGCCGGTCTTTGGCTGACGGGACTGGCCGGTGATACCGGGCAGTCGCTCTACAGTCTGGATCTGAGCGGGCCGACCGCGCTGGTCATGGGCAGCGAGGGGGAGGGGCTGCGTCGCCTGACGCGGGATACCTGTGACTACGTGGCCAAGATTCCCATGCCGGGCGAGATGGAGAGTCTGAATGTCTCCGTGGCGACCGGCGTGGCCTTGTTCGAGGTGCTGCGCCAGCGCGGTGCCCTGAAGTAAGCGGATCCGTCGACCGGCCCGCCGTCGGGGCGGTCGGCGGGCAGAGGGCGGCTGGTCGGGCGCGTCGCAGCGTCAGTGCGTCCTTGAGGACAGGCGATGCGGCCCCCCGCGTCGGGCATGCTCGATGCATGGCAAGGCCGCAAGGCCGGCAGCCCATCTATTGATGCATTGCTGCAGTCGCTCAGGCATCGACATGATGCCGAGGCCGGGCGGCTCAGCCGCCCATATCGTAGCCCAGCGCCCGCAAGGGGCCGACCACCAGGATACGGGCCACCAGCAGGGCCAGCATGACGACGGTGGGCGAGAAATCGATGCCGCCGAAGGCCAGGCGGCCCCGCCACGGTCGCAGCAGCGGCTCGATCAACTGCCCCAGCAGCCGTGCGGCCGGATGACGCCGGTCGCCGCCGAACAGGCTGCTCAAGGTCCAGCCGAAGATCATGGCGACATAGAACACCAGGGTGAAATCGATCAGATCGGCCGTGCCCAGCACTACCAGCCCCAGGGGCGCCGGCAGGCGACCGCCCAGCAAGCCTTGCTGCAGGCCCCGGCTGAGGGTGCTCAGCAGCCAGGCCACCAGAACCGCGGCCAGATTCACCCGCTTCCAGTTGGGCACCCAGCGCCGGATCGGCGTGACCACCGGGTTGGTGTAGCGGTAGATCAGCTGGCTGAGCGGATTCTGGAACTCGGCGCGGCAGGCTTCGGCCAGCACCCGGATCACGAACAAGCCAATCGCAAAGGAAAAGGCGACCTGGATCAGCAGGGTCAGGGCTTGCAGCAGATAACTCACGGTGTCGGTTCTTCCAGTTGTAGGGCCAGCTGCCGGCTGCGCTCAGTGGCAGCCTGCATGGCGCGGCTGACCATGGATGGTAACCCATCGGCCGCGAAGCGATCGAGCGCGGCCTGAGTGGTGCCTCGGGGCGAGGTCACCCGCTGCCGCAGCACGGTGGCCGACTCGTGACTTTCGACCAGCATGCGGCCGGCGCCCAGACAGGTCTGGGCGGCGAGCGCGCGAGCCGTGTCCGCCGGCAGGCCCTGGGTGATCGCGGCCTGCTCCATGGCTTCGACCAAGGCAAAAAAATAGGCCGGCCCCGAACCGGACAGCCCGGTCACCACATCGATCAGGTTTTCGTCGTCGACCCAGCGGGTCAGTCCGCAGGTGTCGAGTACCTGCTGGGCCATGGCACGCTGAGGCGCAGTGACATGACGGTTGGCGGACAGGACGCTGGCACCGGCGCCGATCAGGGCCGGGGTATTGGGCATGCAGCGGATGATGGGCAGGCTGGCACCGAACCAGCGTCCAAGCTGCTGCAGCTGGGCGCCGGCCGCCACCGACAGCAGCACCGGACGGTACTGCCGGAACAGGGGCGCCAGTTCCTGCCGCAGCTCGGGCAGCTTTGCCGGCTTGGTGGCCAGAATCACCAGCTCGGCCTCTTCCACGCAGCGGGCGTTGTCCGCAAAGGTGGCAATGCCGAAGGTTCTCCCGACCAGCTGGCGGGTTTCCTCACTGGGACTGGAGGCGCGGATGGAGGCGGCTGGCAGGCCGGTCCGGACCAGGCCGCCGATCAGGCTGCGGGCCATGTTGCCGGCGCCGACGAAGGCGATACGGGGCATTGTCTCAACTCCGGAAGTTCTGAGGAAAAGGCCGGGCCTGGCTTTTTGTCCGCCTTCGGCAGCGACGGACCCCGGCGGTGGAGTACCATCACGAGCTTGGGACATGGAAAGGGTCGGCCTGAGGCAGGCTCCATTCTTCATGATCGTTGGGTGCTTGCAAGAGGTGTTGCATGGATATCGCCGAGCTGTTGGCCTTTTCTGTCAAGAACAAGGCTTCGGACCTTCATTTGTCGGCCGGGCTGCCCCCGATGATTCGCGTGGATGGCGATATTCGTCGCCTGAATCTGCCGGCGCTGGATCATACCGAGGTGCATGGCCTGATCTACGACATCATGTCCGATCAGCAGCGGCGTGATTACGAGCAGGATCTCGAAACCGACTTTTCATTCGAGCTGGCGGATCTGGCCCGTTTCCGTGTCAACGCCTTCAACCAGAGTCGCGGTGCGGCAGCGGTGTTCCGGACCATCCCCAGTCAGGTACTGTCACTGGACGACCTGGGCGCGCCGGCCATCTTCAAGTCCCTGATCGATCAGCCGCAGGGGCTTGTGCTGGTGACCGGGCCCACCGGTTCGGGCAAGTCGACCACGCTGGCGGCGATGATCGATCATCTCAATCGCACCCGTTACGGACATATTCTCACTGTCGAGGATCCGGTCGAATTCGTGCATACGCCGCAGCGTTGCCTGATCAACCAGCGCGAGGTGCATCGCGACACGAAGGGCTTCAACGAGGCCCTGCGCTCGGCGCTGCGCGAGGATCCCGACTTTATCCTGGTCGGTGAATTGCGGGATCTCGAGACGATCCGGCTGGCCTTGACCGCCGCCGAAACCGGCCATCTGGTGTTCGGTACCTTGCATACCAGTTCGGCGGCCAAGACGATCGATCGCATCATCGATGTGTTTCCGGCGGGCGAGAAATCCATGGTCCGCTCGATGCTTTCCGAATCCTTGCGGGCCGTGGTCGGCCAGACCCTGCTGAAAAAGGTCAATGGCGGTCGGGTGGCGGCACACGAGATCATGGTCGCGGTGCCGGCCATCCGCAATTTGATCCGTGAAGACAAGGTGGCCCAGATGTATTCGGCCATCCAGACCGGGCAGCAATTCGGCATGCAGACCCTGGACCAGTGCCTGCAGCAACTGGTGCAGCAAGGGGTGGTGACCCGCATGGAAGCGGCCAATTATTCCCGTACCCGCGAGCCGATGCGCTGAGGAGGATGGACATGGCTTTGGCTCGGAGCACGCAATGAGCGAGATGATCGATGGCTGGCTGACCGCCATGGTCGAGAGGGGTGCTTCGGACCTGTTCGTCACTGCCGGGGCGCCGCCGGCCTTGAAGATCAATGGCGAGGTCAAGTCCATCGATGCGGAGCCGCTCAGTGATGTCCAGACCCGCGACATCGTGCTGGGCATGATGAGTCCGGCCCAGATCCAGGAATTCGAGCAGACCAGGGAATGCCAGTTCGCCCTCAGCCGTCGTGACGTGGGCCGTTTCCGCGTGTCGGCGTTCTTTCAGCGCAGCAGCATGGGCGCGGTGCTGCGTCGGATCGAGACGCGGATTCCGACGGTGGACGAACTCAGTCTGCCGGCGGTGATTCCTTCGCTGGCCATGATGAAGCGCGGTCTGGTGATCGTGGCCGGCGGGACCGGCACCGGCAAGTCGACCACGCTGGCAGCGATGCTGGGCTATCGCAATAGCCATTCGACCGGGCATATCATCACCGTCGAGGATCCGATCGAATTCGTGCACCGGCATCAAGGCTGCATCGTCAGTCAGCGCGAGCTCGGCATCGATACCGAGAGCTGGGGATCGGCACTGAAGAATACCTTGCGACAGGCGCCCGACGTGATCCTGATCGGGGAGGTCCGTACGCGCGAAGGCATGGAATATGCCATCAACTTCGCCGAGACCGGGCATCTATGCCTGTGCACCCTGCATGCCAACAACGCCAACCAGGCGATCGAGCGCATCATCAGCTTCTTCCCGGCCGATCAGCATGCCCATCTGCTGCTGGATCTGTCGCTGAATCTGAAAGGGATCGTGGCCCAGCAACTGGTAAGCCGTCCAGACGGCCAGTCCAGGCAGGCGATACTCGAAGTACTGTTGGGGACGCCGCTGGTGCAGGACCTGATCCGTACCGGTGACATCGTCAGAATCAAGGAGGTGATGCGCAACTCCAACGAGGCCGGCATGTGCACCTTCGACCAGAGCCTGATCCATGCCTATCAGCAGGGCAAGATCACCTACGAAGACGCCTTGCGCTATGCCGACAGTGCCAACGAGGTGCGGCTGCAGATCAAGCTGGCGACCCCGGGCAGTGCCAACGCACTGTTGGCCGAGACTTCCAAGATCAGTCTGCAGCAGATGGACGAGGGCGACAGCTTGTTCGATACCCGTCGGCCCTGAAGCCCGGCGCCCCTTGGGCGAGGGCAGCCCAGCGATGCTGACGGTGACACCGGCCCGGTCTGATCGCGAATGTCCGCTGGCCTCTGTCGCCATACGTTCCCCGCGTTTCCGGTGATGTGCCGGCTTGTCGGCAGGTCGCCATAGGAGGGGCAAGTGATTGCAAAAAGGCCCGGGGCGCGATGCGCCCCGGGCCTTTTTCCGGATCAAGGCTCCGGAAGCGGACTTACCAGATCTTGACCTGCTTGTCCTGGCCACGGACCATCGCGTCGCCGGCCTTGCACTGGAAGGCCTGTGCAAAGGCAGGCATGTTCGACGGGGCCGCGATCGCACGCAGCGCAGCCGGAGCATGCGGATCGACATTGAGATACAGGATGGCCTGCTTCTCGCGGACATTGCCACGCCACACGCGAGCCCAGTTCAGGAAGAAACGCTGGTCTTCGGTATAGCCGTCGATCTTGGTGTCGGCTTCCTTCGGGTTCTTCTTCAGGGCCGTCTGCAAGGCGTCATAAGCGACATTCAGACCGCCCAGATCGGCGATGTTCTCGCCCAGGGTCAGATTGCCGTTGACGTGCAGGTCCGGCTTGTCCTTGATCGGCGTGTAAGCGTCGAACTGCTGGACCAGCTTGGCGGTACGGGCCTTGAACTGGGTGGCATCGGCCTTGCTCCACCAGTTGGCACGGTTGCCTTCGCCATCGAACTGGCTGCCCTGGTCGTCGAAGCCATGGCTGGATTCGTGACCGATGACCGCACCGATACCGCCGTAGTTGATCGCGTCGTCGCCCTTGGCATAGAAGAAGGGCGGCTGCAGGATGGCGGCCGGGAAGTTGATGGTATTGGTGCTGGGATCGTAGTAGGCATTGACGGTCTGCGGCGTCATCATCCAGTCCGAGCGATCGGTCGGCTTGCCGATCTTGGCCAGATCATGCTGGTAGTTGAACTTGCCGGCCGCCTCGATGTCGCCGTAGAAGTCACCCGGCTTGATCGCCAGGCCGGACCAGTCACGCCAGTGATCGGGATAGCCGATCTTGGGCAGGAACTTGTTCCACTTGTCGATGGCCTTGGCCTTGGTTTCCGGCGTCATCCAGTCCAGGTTCTCGATGCGGTTCTTCAGGGCATCGCGGACATTGTTGACCAGATCTTCGGCACGCTGCTTGGCTTCGGGGGTGAAGGTGCGGGCCACGAACAGCTGGCCCAGGGCTTCGCCCATGGCGCCGTTGACGGCATGCACCACGCGCTTCCAGCGATCTTGCTGCTGGGGCTGCCCCGACAGGGTCTTGCCGTAGAAATCGAAACGGTTGTCCTGGAAGTTCTTGGCCAGATAAGGCGAAGCACTGTCGATGGTATGGAAGCTCAGATAGGCCTTCCAGGCATCGATCGGGGTGGTGGTCAGCAGGTGATCGAAGCCGGCGAAGAACTTGGGCTGCGACAGCGAGAAGCCTTCGCCCTGGGCGACACCCTGGGCGGCAAAGAATTTCTCCCAGCTGAAGTGCGGGGTGATCGCATCGGCCTGCTTGAAGCTGACGAAATGGTATTCGTTGTCCAGGTCACGCATCTGTTCCGGCGACAGCGAGACCTTGGCCAGCGCGGTTTCCAGTGCCAGCACCTGTTCGGCCTGCTTGGCCGCCTGGGCGGCCGGCACGCCGGTCAGTTCCAGGGTCTTGGCGACGTAGGCCTGGTAGGCCTTGCGCTCGTCGGCATGCTTGGGATCGGTGTAATACTGATTGGTCGGCAGGCCCAGACCGTCCTGGAAGGCGAAGGCGATGGTCTTGCGCGCATCCTTGAAATCGGTGCCCGAGCCGAAGCTGAAAACATAACCGTCGCCATTGGCATAGCTGTCATCCAGCCAGTCGACCAGTTCCTTGCTGTCCTTGAGGGCAGCGATCTTGGCCAGCTGCGGTTTGATGGGATCGAACCCGGCCTTGTCGATGGCGGACTCGTCCATGCCGGCCTGATACAGCCAGCCCAGCTTCTGTTCGATCGACCCGCTCTTGGCCTGTCCGGCATTCTTGGCGGCGTCATTCAGAATATCGTGCTGAGTGTTGAGGGCATTTTCGGCCAGCTGGTCGAAGGCGCCCCAGCGGCTGCGGTCGGCCGGAATCGGGTTGGCGGCGACCCACTTGGCGTTGACAAAGGTATTGAAGTCGCTGCAGGCGTTCGCACTCGTGTCCAGGTCCTGGATATTGAAGACCGAGGCACTGCTGGTTGCCGTTGCCGGTACCGCGCTGGAGCTGACCGGTGCGGCCGCGCTGCGGGCGCCGGCGACACTGCCACTGGCCACCGGAGCCTGATGGTCGTTCGAATCCGGCTGGCTGCATGCCGACAGGGCGAGGCAGGCACTGACGGCCAGAGTCAGCGGCTTCAAATACGTTTTGGTCATGACATCCCTCAATGGAAAAGACCTGTGACTGGCACAGGGGTATGAAACGGGTGACTGTAGTTCAAGACTAAAGAAGGGGCCGGAACTTTGTACAGTGGCAAAAGTCAGGTGTGGCCGGACGACCGTGGCTCTGTGGCGGGTTGGGGCTGGGCTTGCAGTCGGGCCAGCTCGGCGGCATCCAGCCGCAACACCGGATAGGCGCCCACGCCTTGGGCCGCATGCCAGGGGGATCGGTCGAAAAAGTACTGCAGTCGGGCCTGCGGATCGGCGGCAAAGGCCGGGTCGCTGGCCAGCTTGTGATCGAAGGCGGCTTTCATGTCGGGATCCTTGATCAGCATGTCCTGGGCCAGCTGTTCAAGCACCCGTGGCTCGCCATATTCCTTGGCTTCGAAAATCGCGTTCAGATACCCCCAGTGCAGCAGGGAGTCGGGCGCCTGAGGCTCCAGCAGGGCCATGGCCACCCGTGCGGCCCGCTGGTTCATGGGGACCACGATCGAGCCGGGCGGCAGCCGGACGGTACGTGGTTGCCGGGATTGGGCAAACCGGGTCAGCATCAAATGGCCTTCAAAAGGATGGCTGGCCCAGACCGGATCACTGAGCTGATAGCTCTGCGCGGTGAGGGTGGTCGCTTGCGGCAGCTTTTGGTAGCGGAGGCCGTGGGCCTTGATCCGGTCGATGATGACGGTCCAGGGGGCGGGAATCACATAGGCTGCTGGCTCCGTGACGCTGATATCCGGCAGCAGCCGGTTCCAGTCGGGGATCGACAGCGTCCGTTGTCGTGAGCGGTCATAGTGGATCCACGATTGGCCTGAAATCGCGCTTGCGCTCAAGGTCCAGGCATAGGCACGAAATTCGTGACGGGTCGGCACCGGGTCCAGCTTGAAGGTCAGGGGGATCGGGTGGTCAGTCTGATCGCTTGTCGCCACGGTGTCGGCATCGGCCCGAGTCGTGGCGGCAAGCAGGGCCTCCGGATGGCGGTTGATCTGGCCCAGCAACTCTGCCACCAGGTCATATACCGCTTTGACCCGGACGCCGTAAGGTTTGAGCATATGGGTTTCGACCAGAAGCCCGGGACGATTCTGCAGCGCGGCGTAGCCGGTGGAGAAACGGGGGCCCGAACCGAAATTTTCGATGCCCTTCGAGGGATCCCTGCCGTCCCTGAACTCCAGATAGGGTGAGGCGAGATGACCATCGGCCTGATAGGCGGGAAGCAGCTGGTGCATCAGGGTCTGCTGCCATTGGTCCACGGCCGGGTCCAGCTTGTGCGGATCCTCGGTATACCAGGTCAGGTCATAGGGGTAATCGGCGCCGTCGGTGGTGTGGATATCGACGAACTCATCAGGCCGCCAATGGTTCCACAGGCGCAGCCAGTCGCGCATTTCAGGCGCATCGGCCTTGATGTAATCCCGGTTGAGATTGAGATACTGCGATTGGCCACGGAAACCCTGCGTTTGAGGGCCGTTCTGGTTGATCCGGTGCCAGGGCGAGCTGTTGGCCAGCCCGTCCACGCTGAAAACCGGAAGATAGACCAGCACCAGATGGTCGGCCAGGTGGCGCTGCCGGCCTTGCAAGGCGAAGTCGCGAAGCAGCATGAGGCCGGCATCGGCACCCTCGATCTCGCCCGGGTGGATGCCGCCCTGAATCAGGACCACCGGCAGATGACGCGCGCGGGCCGTCTCGGGATCAAAGACGCCGTCGCGGCTTGCGATGGCGACAACCATGGGGCGGCCCTCCGGCGAGCGGCCGATGGTTTCCAGTTGCAGGCGCTGCGGCGCGGCCTGCGCCAGTCGGCGAAGATAGGCCAGCGAAGTCTCAGGGTCCGGTGTGGTCTGGAAATGGCTGGCTTCGGCTGGTGTGATCCAGTGATCCGGCTCGCTGGCATGAAGGCTCAGGCAGGCGAACGCGAGGATGGCCAGCCCTCGCAGCTGGCAATGAAGATGCTTTGGTCTCATGGATGCAGGCTGCCGATCGAGATAGTGACGTGGCGGCAAACATGGCCTTGCCGCGCGCAGGCCGGTTTACCGCTCCCCGACTCCGAGCATACCCGAAGCGTGGTGGAGGCGAGATGCCTGCGATTTTCCCTCAGCCTGCGCCTGCAGGGCCTGGCATGGCTCAGCGGTGTTGCGATTTTAGACGGACATACAGCTGCTTGCGGACATGCGCCACGGGGCTGCCATCGGCATGACAGATGTCGATATCGAACCAGCGCAGCACCTTGTCGCCGGTTTGGGCGGCGCTGCGGATCTCATCCATGGCGCAGGCAGGCATCCGGATGGTGGCGTGAACATGACTTCGCCCCGGAGCGACAAAGTCGATTTCCGCCGCCTTGTCCCAGACATGGTAGTGCGTTCCCAGTTGTCGCATGGCCAGCAGCATGGGCATCGGATCGATCATGGCAAACAGGTTGCCGCCGAACTGGGTCCGCATGATGTTCCGGTTCCAGGGCCGCAAGTGCAGCACGACTCTGGCTTCCGACCAGTCCCGTGCAATCGATTGCACCCGGATGCTGTTCAGCAGATAGGGCGGCCAGAGATTGATCAGGCGACGGAAATTTGCAGGTTTCATGCCGGTGCTCATGGGAGGCTGGCGACATTATAAAAACCTTCCATACCTTTGCGTATGGCGGTGAATGATCCGTTCTGCGGAATCAGGTCCGGCCGGCGCCGGACAGCAGTGCGGCCAGGGCCTCGGTGCTGATGCGCAGGCTGTCGGCCCAGGTCCAGCCGGTGATGGTCTGGCCGGTGAGGGCATCGGTGAAATCCTCGCTGATGCCGGGCGGCAGCAGGTGCCGGTAATCGATGGTGATCTCGCAGCCGGTGGGCAGTTCGTCCATGGCGAACACGAAGCCCAGATGCCAGAGCCCGGTCGGTTCGAAACTGTGGTTCAGATAGCATTCGTCCGGCCAGTCCGGCGACACCGTGTAGCGGTCTTCGAACCAGCGGGCGCTTGTGTGCTGGAGCCCGGCCAGCTCCGGCTGCTCTGCCAGTTGCCGCCCGGTCCAGGTCCGGTCAATGGCATCAGGCGCGGTGATGATCCGGCCGGCGGATACCGGTTCCGTCAAAAACAGGCCCAGACCTGCACCCGGCAGCAAGGAGGGGGCGATCTTGTAACTTGGCAATATCATGCGCAGGGCCGGCGGGCGATCAGGAATGGGCAGTGTAGCGATCAGTGGCCTCGGCGTGCAGGGGCGACTCGTACAGTCATCGCCGCTCGCCTTGGAATGACTGGGCCGGGATGATTGGGCATGGCCTTGCTGGCGCATCGCCGCCATGGCGGCCCGGAGTGATGGCCCGGTATGGCATTTATCCGCCGGCCGGAGTCGGCCTTGGGCTACGGTCGGTCGATGCCTTGCCGGCTTTGCCGGGACGGGGCCTGACGGTCGCCGGGGATTTGCCTGAGGGCTTGGCCTTTGCGGCTCCGAAGGCGATGGCATCGCGGTTGCGCTGCAGAATGGAGGGGCCGATGCCCTTGACCTGTTCCAGTTCATCCAGGGATTTGAAGGGCCCATGCGCCTGCCGCCAGGCCACGATGGCCTCTGCCTTGGCCCGGCCGATGCCTTGCAGGCCTTCGACCAGGGTGGCGGCATCGGCGGTATTGATGTTGACGGGGGAAGCCGCCAGCAACGGCATGGTCAGCAGTACGGTCAGCATCAGGGACAGCAGCCGCAACAGGGGACGGTGGTTCATGATCTGCTCCGCAACGGAAAGTGGGTTTCAGCATCACCCGCTGGGCAGGCTGTCGATGTCGGGCATGGCCTGATCGGGGCTTGGGGGAAGGCCGGGTTTGTCTGTCAGCGCAGGCTGAGGTTGCGACGGAGACTGCCCCTGGCCCAAGTGGCGGGTGTATTCTTGAAGGCTTTCCCATGCCGTTGAATGGAGCCAAGGCTTATGGACCGGACACGTCTGTCGCAATCAATCACCCAGTTGTGGGACGCCGAAATCGTGCCCCAGCTGATGGACTACATCCGGATTCCCAACCGTTCGCCGATGTTTGATCGCGACTGGAAAGCCCATGGGCACATGGACCGGGCCGTGCAGCAGCTGGCCGGCTGGGCGCGGGGCAAGCTGGCGGCGTGGCCGGAAGCCCGTCTGGAAGTGATCGAACTGGAAGGCCGCACGCCGCTGATCTATATCGAAGTGCCCGGCCAGACGGACGATACCGTGCTGCTCTACGGCCATCTCGACAAACAGCCGGAAATGTCGGGCTGGAGCGAGGGGCTGGGGCCATGGGCCCCGGTATTGCGAGGTGACAAGCTGTACGGTCGCGGTGGCGCGGACGACGGCTACGCGATCTTCGGCTCGCTGGCTGCGCTGCTGGCCTTGCGCGAGCAAGGCGTGGCGCATGCCCGTTGCGTGATCCTGATCGAGGCTTGTGAAGAATCGGGCAGCTATGATCTGCCCTTCTATGTGGATCATCTGGCGGCACGCATCGGCCATCCGTCGCTGGTGGTCTGTCTGGACTCGGGTTGCGGCAACTACGATCAGCTGTGGCTGACCACTTCCTTGCGCGGTCTGGTCGGCGGCAGCCTGCAGGTCGAGGTGCTGACCGAAGGCGTGCATTCGGGCGATGCCTCGGGCATCGTGCCTTCCAGCTTCCGCATTGTCCGCGAACTGCTGTCGAGACTGGAAGATGCTTCCACCGGCACCATCAAGCCCGAAGTGCTGCAGGTGGAGATTCCCGAGCAGCGCCGGCAGCAGGCCCGCCGCGTGGCCGAAGTGCTGGGCAGCGAGGTCTACGACAAGTTTCCGCGGGTCGAGGGTTTGACTCCGGTGACTGAGGACCTGGCCGAGCTGGTCCTGAACCGGACCTGGCGCCCCCAGCTGTCGATTACCGGCGTCGACGGCCTTCCGTCACTGGAACTGGCCGGCAATGTGCTGCGGCCTAAAACGGCCTTGAAGCTGAGTCTGCGGCTGCCGCCGACCCTGGATGCGAGCGAGGCCGGGGACTGGATCAAGGCCGAGCTGGAACGTGATCCGCCCTATGGCGCCAAGGTCCATTTCGAGCTGGAGAAGGATGGCAGCGGCTGGCATGCGCCGGCCTTGTCGCCGTGGCTGGAGGCGGCAGTGGACGAGGCTTCGCTGGCTTATTTCAATGCGCCGGCAATGTATCAGGGTGAGGGCGGCAGCATTCCCTTTATGGGCATGCTGGGCGAGAAATTTCCGCAGGCCCAGTTTCTGATCACCGGCGTGCTGGGACCCCACTCCAATGCACATGGTCCGAACGAGTTTCTGCATATCCCCACCGGCAAGAAGCTGACCATGGTCGTGGCCGATGTGATCGCCAGGCATGGCCGGCAGGGTCACGCCGATGCCTGAGATCGAGCTGGGTCTGGCATTGCAGCAGCGTTGGCTTGCCGTCCGGCAGGCCCTGGACCGGGCCTGTCATGCCGCAGGCCGGTTGCCGCGGGAGGTTGATCTGCTGCCGGTCAGCAAGACCTTCGGCGCCGATCACGTGGCGGCGGGCCAGGCCCTGGGCTGGACCCGTTTCGGCGAAAACCGGGTCCAGGAAATCCGTGACAAGCAGGCCGTACTGGGTGCGGCGGCGCCGACCTGGGTCTTGATCGGTCATCTGCAATCGAACAAGGCCAGACAGGCCGCGGCCCTGATCGGCGAGTGGCAGTCGCTGGACCGGCTTGAACTGGCTCAGCGGATGGATGGCTATCTGCAGCAGGCACGGCGCTCGATCGATGTGCTGGTGCAGGTGCATACCGCCGCCGAGGCACAGAAACACGGCGTGCCGGCCGAGCAGCTGGAGACGTTGCTGCGGGGCTTGAGCCGCCTGCCGGCCTTGCGCGTGCAGGGACTGATGACGGTGGCCACGCAGACGGACGACCTGGCCGAGATCCGGCGCTGCTTCGCCACCCTGCGGCAGGCGCGCGAGCAGGCACAGCAGCAACTGGGGCAGCCGCTGCCGCGCCTGTCGATGGGGATGAGCGGTGATTTCACGCAGGCGATTGCCGAAGGCAGCACCGAGGTGAGGATAGGCAGCGCCTTGTTCGGTCCGCGCCCGCCGCTGCACGCTTGAGTCGATGAGATGGGAGACCGGGATGTGACGGTTATCACTCCTTTTCATCTATTTCAAGTTTGTTGCCGCATTTAACATTAATAAAACATTTGCCCGGGCGGCGTTTGCTATTTTCGGTGACATCCTTTGAGTCAGCCGCCTCTGCAGGCCGTCTCGCCTACAACCATCACGCCTCGGGGCTTCTCGCATGCCAATCAAACGATTGACCGCTGCTGTCGTGCTTTTTTTCGGCGCATCCGCTGCCATGAGTTTGTCGGCCACCCCCGCCCCTCCCGTCACAGCTCCGGCGTCAGGCGCTGCCACGACGGTGATTCCCGGCCCGCTGCTGAATCCGCTGGCCGCACTGGCACCGGCGATGACCTTGGCCGGACATGTGGTGCCGGCGGCGGCTGCGGCGACCGAGGCGAGTGAAGAGAATGCCGACGACATGCTGGCGCAGAACGACCAGCTGCGGCGTACCCTGGTCAATCTGGCCCTGAAGCTGCGGCATATCCCCTATGTCCGCGGTGGTCATGACCCGTCTACCGGTTTCGACTGCAGCGGCTTCGTCCGCTATGTGTTCGAGCATGCCATCGGTTCGCACCTGCCCACCAATTCGGCCTCGCAGTACATGGAAGGGCTGAAGGTGCGTCGCGGCGAGATGCAGCCGGGTGATCTGGTGTTCTTCCGCACGGCAGGCATGCATGGCCGGATCTCCCATGTCGGGATCTATCTGGACAACGGTCTGTTCATTCATTCGCCGACCACGGGCAAGACCGTGGAGGTCAGCAATCTGGACCAGAGCTACTGGTCGAATCATTTTGCCGGGGCCAAGCGGCCCGAGGCGATCGCCAACAGTCTGGGCGACAACAGCTGAGCTGACTGCGGCTTCTGCGGCCGCGGCTTGCCTCGTCGTGGCCAGATGCTAGAGTACGGGCCCCTGCGTTCGATTTCGGCTGTTCGATGAATGTCACGATTTTTGGAACCGGTTATGTCGGTCTGGTCACCGGCGCCTGTCTGGCGGAGATGGGCAACCGGGTGGTGTGCGTGGATGTCGACGAGGACAAGGTCCGTCGTCTGAAACAGGGCGAGGTGCCGATTTTCGAGCCTGGTCTGGAGCCGCTGGTGCATCGTCATGCGGCGGATGGTCTGCTGGAGTTCACCACCGATCCGGGCCCGGCCGTGATCCGCGCGGATCTGATCTTCATTGCGGTAGGGACTCCGCCGGACGAGGATGGCAGTGCCGATCTGCGCTATGTGCTGGCGGTCGCGCGCACCATCGGCCGGCATCTGCAGCATTATTCGGTAATCGTGGACAAGTCGACCGTGCCGGTCGGGACCGCCGACCGTGTCCGGGAGGCGATCCAGGCCGAATTGCAGGTACGAAGTGCAGAGATTTCCTTTGACGTGGTCTCCAACCCCGAATTCCTGAAGGAAGGCAATGCCGTCGTCGACTGCCTGCGGCCGGATCGCATCGTGATCGGCAGCTCCAGTGCGCGCGCCGTGGAGGTGCTGCGCAAGCTGTATGCGCCTTTCAATCGCAATCACGATCGCATGGTGGTGATGGACGAGCGCTCGGCCGAGCTGACCAAGTATGCCGCCAATGCCATGCTGGCCACCAAGATCAGCTTCATGAACGAGGTCGCCAATATCGCCGAGCGTGTCGGCGCCGATGTCGAGCTGGTCCGCAAGGGCATCGGCTCCGATCCACGGATCGGCTATGACTTCATCTATCCCGGTGCCGGTTATGGCGGCTCCTGCTTTCCGAAGGATGTGCAGGCCTTGCTGCGCACGGCGACGGCCGAGGGCTACGATGCACGTCTGCTTCATGCGGTCGAGACCGTCAACCAGTCCCAGAAGGAAAGGCTGTTCCAGATTCTGAGCCGGCATTTTCAGGGAGATCTGAAGGGACGTTGCATCGCGGTGTGGGGGTTGGCTTTCAAGCCCAATACCGATGATATGCGCGAAGCTCCGAGTCGTACCTTGCTGGCTGCACTGTGGCAGGCCGGTGCCACGGTCCGGGCCTATGATCCGGAAGCCATGGACGAGGCGCGTCGGATCTGGGGCGAACGTGCCGATCTGCAGCTGTGTGCCAGTGCTGACGAGGCCGTGCAGGGGGCCGATGCGCTGGTGATCGTCACTGAATGGAAAGTGTTTCGCAGCCCCGACTTCACCAGGCTGCGGCAGGCGCTGGCCGCCGGAGTGATCGTGGATGGACGCAATCTGTATGCGCCGGAGGTGGTCGAACAGGCCGGCCTGGCCTACTACGGCATCGGTCGTGGTCGCAGCCTGGCGGTGTCGGCATGAGCGCGCAAGACGAGGCACTGGCGGAGCGGCTGACCGAGGTCGAGATCAAGCTGGCCTTTGTCGATGATGCCCTCAACCAGTTGCTGGATGCCGATGCGGCCAAGGCCCAGCAGATCGTGGCGCTTGAGCGTGTGATCCGGCAGCTGCGCAACGAGCTGGAGACGGTTCGCAGCGCTCATGGTGGCGATGCACATTCCGAACCCCCGCCGCCGCACTATTGATTGCCCATCGGCCGGTATGGTTTCATGCCGGCCCCTCAGCTTCCGGAGTTCCGTATTCTCATGGCCGATTCACTGCGCGAGCAGTTGCTCAAGAGCGGCATTGCCAAACAGGTGCCCGAAACACGCCCTGCAAGGCCGGCCGGCAGCAAGCCGGGGCAGGGACGGGCCGCCGCCAAGTCCGGCGCGGCTTTGCGTGGCAAGGGGGGCGGCCATCCGGTCTCTTCGCGCAAAGCGGCGGGGGACGGGGAGGACATCAATCTGGCCAAGGCCTGGGCGGTGCGTGCCCAGGTCGAGCAGAAGGAAAAGCGTCAGGCGGAGGCCGAGGCGGCCGAAAAGGCTCGCCAGAAGCGCGAGCGCAAGCTCAAGCTGCAGCAGCTGCTGGAAGGCAAAGCCTTGAATATCGAGGCGGCCGAGCAGGTCCGTCACTTCACCTATGGCGGCAAGATTCGCCGGATCTATGTCAATGACGAGCAGCTCAAGGCCCTCAATGCCGGTGAGCTGGGCGTGGTCCAGAAAGATGGCCGCTATCTGCTGGTCAGTCGCGATATCGCCCTTGAGGTGCAGACGCTGGAGCCGCGGGTTCTTGCCTTGCTGGTGGAGCCGGGTCAGGGCGGCGTGGACGAGGATGGCATTCCCGACGACCTGATGTGGTGAACCGTGAGGGCGAGGCCCTTGCAGTCGCTCTGCATCGGTCTGTCCGCCATGGTTGAGCCGTGAGGTTCGATAGCCTGCGCGCCACCGGCGTCGACGCGCAGGCCTGTGCTGCGTGGCGGTGGTCGGCCTGAGATGGACAGGCATGACGTTGCCGCCAAGTGCGGTGATACCGTCTTCGGGCAGATCAGTCGTGCTTCAGTGGGTGTCTGGCTTGGGGGCATGGCGTTGATCATAGTTGCGCTGGGCCTGCAGCACGGTATCGATCGAAGCCTCCGCCCAGGCCGCCAATGGATCCACCAGGACCGCCAGCGACAGGCCCAGGGCGGTCAGAGAGTATTCCACGGTCACCGGCACCGTGGCGAAGGCCTCGCGGTTGACCAGTCCGTCACGTTCCAGTTTCCGCAGGCTCTGGCTCAAGGCTTTCTGCGAAATGCCGCCAATATCGCGGCGCAACTGATTGAAGCGTCCAGGCCCCGTCCGCAGGTGAGTGAGGATGAGGAGCGACCATTTGTCGGCCAGTCGATCCAGCATCTGGCGGGCAGGGCAGTCTTGCTGATAGACGTTGTAGCCTCGCTGCGCGGCATCTCGAGGCGGCTTGGCGGAAGGGGCGGACATGAGGTGAGCTCCAGGGGTGGTTACCTTGAGGTAACTTCTTGTTGTGCAGGTTTCCTAAATATACCATCCGAACCAGGTTGATTCGATATTCGCCATTCCGGCAGAGGAGTTCAGCGTGGCAAAGACAGTGATCGTATATTTTTCGGGTTATGGGCATACCAAGCGCATCGCCGAGGTGGCGGCTCAGGCGGCCCGGGCGGAACTGGTCGAGATCGATGCCGAGGGCCATGTCAGCGAGGCCGGCTGGGCCCAGCTGGATGAGGCTCAGGCCATCATCTTCGGCACCCCGACTTATATGGCCGCACCGCCGTGGCAGTTCAAGAAGTTCGCCGATGCCAGTTCCAAGAAGTGGTTCGCGCGTGCCTGGCAGGACAAGGTCTTCGGCGGTTTCACCAACAGTGCCAGCCTGAATGGTGACAAGCAGGTCACCTTGATCGCCCTGCAGACCCTGGCTTCGCAGCATGGCGGCATCTGGGTCAGCCTGGGGCTGGCGCCGGCCAATACCAAGGCCGCGACCCGCGCCGATATCAACAATCTGGGCGGCTCGGTCGGTGCCCTGGTGCAGTCGCCGGCAGACGCCAGTGTGGAAGAGATTGCCTCCGGTGATCTGGAGACGGTCAAGAGCTATGCGGTGCGCGTGGCCGAAGTGGCCGGGCGTCTGCACGGTTGATCCGGGCTGTCGGCCTGCTGACAGACATGACTGGTCATCACGGAGTGACGAGGGTGTTCCGTCAGGCTGACAAAAAACAGACGGACCGCCAAGGCGGTCCGTCTGTTTTCAGAGGCCCGGCAAGGGCAAATGGCTGACGGCGATCAGATGCCGGTCATGCCCAGGGTGCTGTAGCCGGCGTCCACATGGGTGATCTCGCCGGTAATGCCTGCGGCCAGATCCGAGCACAGGAAGGCGGCGGCATTGCCGACGTCGTCGATGGTGACGCTGCGGCGCAGCGGGGTGTTCTCTTCGACGTGGTCCAGCATCTTGCGGAAGTTGGCGATGCCGGCGGCTGCCAGGGTCTTGATCGGACCGGCGGAGATCGCGTTCACGCGGGTGCCTTCCGGTCCCAGGTTGTAGGCCAGGTAACGGACATTGGCTTCCAGGCTGGCCTTGGCCAGGCCCATCACATTGTAGTTGGCCAGTGCCCGCTCGGCGCCCAGATAGCTCAAGGTCAGGATCGAGCTGTTGCGGTTGGCCATCATCGGACGTGCGGCCTTGGCCAGAGCGGCCAGGCTGTAGCTGGACACGTCATGGGCGATATTGAAGTTCTCGCGGGTCAGATTGTCCAGATACTGGCCCTGCAGCGCTTCGCGAGGCGCGAAACCGACCGAGTGGACCAGAATGTCGAAGCCGTCCCAGTGCTTGGCCAGGTCGGTGTACAGCTGATCGATCTGCTCGTCCTGAGCGACATCGCAGGGCAGCACGATATTCGAGCCGAAGGCATTGGCGGCTTCTTCGACGCGATCTTTCAAGCGGTCGTTCTGATAGGTGAACGCGAGCTGCGCACCTTCACGATGCATGGCATTGGCTATGCCCCAGGCGATTGAGCGCTGGCTGGCGATGCCGACGATAAGGGCACGCTTGCCGTGCAAAAATCCCATGTTTCCTCCAGAGGTTGAATGGTCGGCCAAGTGGCCGGGCCTTCCAATTCTATCAGGCCCGGAGGGCGGCAGACCCTTGTCATGACAGGATTTACTGTGCGTGCGCGTATGGATGAGGTGATGCCGGCCCTTGCTCAGCGTGGCTCCAGCCGGAGGATCTGGCCAGGTTTCAGAGGGCGCTTGCCCAGATGGTTCCAGCGGATCAGCTGCTGCGTGCTGACATGATGGCGGTGGGCGATACCCGACAAGGTGTCGCCGCGTTTCACCGTGCAATGGCGCTTGCGCAGCGCATGTCGGGTATCAGGCGAGGCTGGTGCGGCGCGCTCGGCCGCATGGTCTTCGGCGCCGGACGACGGCCAGCTCTGCATGCTCGGGTCGGTGTCATACCAGCGTTGCACATTGGCCCGAGGCAGCAGCAGCGTCTCGCTGCGGCTGGGGTCGATGGTTCCGTCCAGAAAGGCGGAATTTAGCTGGGTCAGGGTTTCTTCCGGCAGTCCGGCCTTGGCCGCGGCTTCGGCCACCGGCATGGCCTTGGGGATGACCACCGGCTCCAGTCGCTGAGATGGTGCCAGGTGCGGAAGTTCCACCCCATAGGCTTCGGGGTGACGTATCACGCAGGCGATGGCCATCAGCTTGACCAGGTGTTCCCGAGTGCCGCGATGTACCGGCAGGCTGGGAATGGACTCTTGTGCTGAAGCAGGGCCATGCCGGGCCAGCAGTCGATTGATCGTGCCCGTGCCGCTGTTGAAGGCGTAATCGGCCAGTCGCCAGTCATGGTACTGCTGGTAATACCCGGCGATCAGGTCGAAGATCGCCTCGGTGGTAGCGGCCGTGTCCAGTCGGGCATCGTAATGGTGTCCCACCTGCAAACCCATGGTCCTGGCGGTGTCCGGCATGATCTGCCACATGCCGACCGGTCGGTTGCGGCGGCTGAACACGGGCAGATAATGACTTTCCACCCAGGGCAGCAGCACGAATTCACCAGGCATGCCGCGCTGGCTGGCAATCTGCTGGATATAGCGCAGACTGGGAAGGGCACGTCGCAGATTGGCTTCGAAGCGGTTCGGACTTTCAGTAAACAGATGGGCCCAGTGATCGACGTCCTGCCGCTGCTCGCCACCGCAGTCATCCATCACGAAGCTGTTGCGCAAATCCTGCCAAAGGTCGGTCGCTACCGGCTCGGGAATCCGGTCGGCGGTTACCTTGACGGGGGCCAGAGTACCGGGCGGCTCCATCAATGCGGGTCGGGCCGCGGATTCGGCGGGAGGCTGGTCCGGGCGGGATGGGTGTGTCGTGGCGGTCGGTGTGCAGGCGCTCAGCCAAAGTCCCAGCAGCGCAATGCCTGCGCTCTGAGGCAGAGATGATTTCATGCCGTGAAATGATCCTTGGCCTGGCGCAAGGCGGCAAAACGCGACACCCTGGACTCGGCGGCACCGTGGTGCCGGCACCAGTCGATCACCGCCGGATCATCGACTCGCAGAAACGGATTGGTCTGACGTTCGCTGGCCAGGCTCACCGGCAGGCTGGGCAGATGTTCTGCGCGCAACAGATCAACGTCCCGGACCCGTTGCTGCAGGGCAGGATTGGCCGGATCGACACTCAAGGCGAACCGACCGTTGGCGGCGGTATATTCGTGCGCCGCGCAGACCAGCGTGTCAGCGGGCAGTTCGGCAAAGCGATCCAGCGAGGCCAGCATCTGTTCCGGCTGTCCCTCGAACAGACGGCCGCAGCCCAGACTGAACAAGGTGTCGCCACAGAACAGTTTGCCATCGCCGCAGTAGGCGATATGGCTGAGGGTGTGTCCAGGCACGCCCATCACCCGCAGGGTCAGAGCCGGTGACTCCAGGCTGATCAGATCACCATCGCTGACGCGATGGCCGATCAGGTCGATGCGCGGATCATGCGGCGCATAGACGGCGGAGTGGTGGTTCATCTGCAGTGCCGCCGCCCCCTTGATGTGGTCGTCGTGGTGGTGGGTCAGCAGAATCGCGCGCAGGCTCAGACCATGTGCCTGCAGATGCCGCTCCACTGGCGCGGACTCGCCCGGATCAACGACCACGGCCTGGCCCTGTGCATCTGACAGCAGCCAGATATAGTTGTCAGTCAGCGATGGAATGGCGGTAAGCTGCACCGGACGAGCTCCTTCAAATGGCCGAGGTGTGCGGTTGAACGCGTAGATGTCAGCAGCCAACTATATCGGCCGATTTCCCCGGACTCGTTAGATAGGCGTTAATCCCGGCCGGGACAGCGGGGCCGGCTTCAGTTTCGGTGATTTGCGTCTCGCAGCATGGCACTGGCATTCAGGCTGACATGAGGACGGTGATGTTGAATCGGCAGCAAGATCTCTACCGGCATCCACTCATGGAGCGACTGGCCGTGGCCGAACGGGGCGTGGTGTCGGCGGGCCTGCGATCCTGCGCCGGCAGTCATGCCTTGCAGCTGGGTGCTTTCGAGGCTGATCCGCCACCGTCGTTGCCGCTGCTGCCGCACTGGGTCTGTCTGCATCTGGACCGGGACGGTTGCCGCGGTGACTTGAGCCTGGATGCGGCCGCGCCGTTGCCATTTGCCGATGAAAGCCTGGATCTGGTCTGGCTCAAGCATGCTCTGGATCGCAGCTCTCATCCGGCACAGCTGCTGGCGACGGTGATACGCCTGCTGGCACCGGGGGGAACCTTGGTGGTCAGTGGCCTGCATCCGGTCAGTGGCTGGGCCGCATGGAGCCGGTACGGGCTGGGCGAGGGCGGTCGTTTGCAGGCCCCCTGGTTGTTGCGCCTCGCTTTGAGGCTCTCCGGCATGCCGGTGTCCGACCACTGGCGGCAAGGCAGTTGCTGGCCCAGGGCGCGTGGCGACCAGCAGCGGCGCAACCGCCTGGGTGGTGTGTATGTGCTGGTGGCGCGCAAGGAGCGGGCCCAGATTCTGCCATTCGTGACCCGGCTGGCCGCCAGTCGACGAGCCGAGGGCGGCCGCTTGGCCGCCGTCCAGACCAGCACGTTGCATGAGGTGCCTGATGTCGCGGTACTCAATCGGGGCATGGGCGCGTGTAAACTTCTGCCAGCAGAGATTCGGCGCGATGCCCCTGGCGGTGTCTCGGGCCGGACCCTTCCCCCCTCCTGATGCATAAGCGGTTTCATGACTGAAGTTGAAGCATTTACCGATGGTGCCTGTCTGGGCAATCCCGGACCCGGCGGCTGGGCTGCCTTGCTGCGCAGCCAGGGCAAGCAGCGCCTGCTTGCCGGCGGTGAGGCCGATACCACCAACAACCGGATGGAACTGATGGGCGCGATTGCCGCGCTCGAAGCGCTGAATCGTGCCTGCCAGGTCCGGCTGGTGACGGATTCGAAATATGTGATGCAGGGCATTGAGCAGTGGGTGCCGCGTTGGCGCGCCAACGGCTGGAAAACGGCGGATCGCAAACCGGTCAAGAACCAGGATCTCTGGGAGCGGCTGGATGCTGCGGCGGGTCGGCATCAGATTCGCTGGGAATGGGTCAAGGGGCATGCCGGGCATGCCGAAAACGAACTGGTGGATGACGCTGCACGCGAACAGGCGATCCGGTTCAAGGAAGGGGCGAAGGCATGAGACAGGTCGTGCTGGATACCGAGACCACCGGTCTGGAAGTCCGTCAAGGACACCGTCTGATCGAAATCGCCTGTGTCGAGATGATCGAGCGGCGGCCTACCGGCAAGACGTTCCAGACCTATCTCAATCCGGATCGGGCGATTGATGAGGGGGCCCGCCAGGTCACCGGCATCGAAGATGAATTCCTGCTCGACAAGCCTCGCTTCCCGGAAGTCATCGAGCCGTTTCTGGCGTTTGTCCGCGGTTCCGAGCTGATCATCCACAACGCCAGCTTCGACGTGGGCTTCCTCAATGCCGAGCTGGCCCGTGCCGGCACCCAATGGGGCCAGATCAGCGACTATTGTCCGGTGCTCGATACCCTGGCCATGGCGCGAACCCGATATCCGGGACAGCGCAACAGCCTGGACGCGCTCTGCAAACGCCTGGGCGTGGACAATTCACGCCGTGATCTGCACGGGGGCCTGATCGACGCCCAGTTGCTGGCTGATGTCTATCTGGCGATGACCTCGGGGCAGGTAGCCCTGGATCTGGGCTTCGAAGGCGAGCAGGGCGGTGCTGACCATGAGGTCGCCAAACCCATCAACCTGAGCCGGCGGCCACGGATACTGCGGGCCAGTGAGGCCGAGCTGGCCCGGCATGAGGCCCGGTTGACGGCTCTGGACAAGTCGGCAGGGGGCGAAAGTCTGTGGCGACGATGGCAGGATTGAACCCGCGAGGCTGAGCGGGGCTCAGCTGAAGCGGGTCAGTACGGCCGTGATGTTGTCATGGCCTCCATGCTCGAGCGCTTGCAGCAGCAGATGTTCGACGCATTCCTGCGCCGCCAGATCATGCCGGCGCAGCACATGGCCGAGCTGGGCCTCGCTGACCTCCTCGGTCAGCCCGTCGGTGCAAAGCAGGAAGCTGTCACCTCGCTGGGTACGTCCCGAGGCCGAGCCGATATGCAATTCCTGCAGCCCGGTGACGCCCAGCGCATGGGTGGCTGGAGTGGAAGCCGTGGCGGGGGGCTGACGCGGACTGTTGCGCCCTGTCGGTCGGGTATCGGGCGCTGTGGCGGTCTGGCTGATGCGGATCAGTTGACCGCCTCGCCACAGATAGATGCGGCTGTCGCCGACCCAGGCCAGTTCATAGCCTTCGTCACGTACCTGCAGGGCGGCCAGCGATGCACCACGCGGCAGCCCGTCGCGACAGGACAGGCTCCACTCGTGCAGCCGGCGATGCGCGCAACGGATGGCCTCGCCCAGCTCCTGGTTCCGCTGCAGCAGGTCCACCACCACTTCGCGCGCCATGGCCGATGCCGCCTCGCCGCGATGCCGTCCGCCCATGCCGTCGGCGACCAGAAACAGGCCGCTGCCGGCATCGGCATAATAAGTATCTTCATTGCGGACCCGCCGTAAACCGGCATGGGTTGCGTGGCCAAATTCGATCATGATGCCTGCTACGTCGCTGGAAGCTCCAGCATGCCGCAAGCCCGGAACATTGTCCAAACATCAACAGTTGCCAAGTTCGATTTCTGCACGTATGATGCACGGCTCCCGCAAAGAGATTTGCAGGGTCGATCACGGAGAGGTGGCAGAGTGGTCGAATGTACCTGACTCGAAATCAGGCGTACGTGCAAGCGTACCGTGGGTTCGAATCCCACCCTCTCCGCCAGCTGAGAAAGCCGAAAACGCCTGATGATCTCCGGATCGTCGGGCGTTTTTCGTTGCGCGGTCTCGAAGCGAGGCATGCCTTGCGAGGTGGGCAAGGGATCACTCCGGACTCAGATCCGCCAGATCCAGTCGGCCTGCCGTCTAGGTCTCTTGCTGGCATCCGATCAGCAGACGGCGCCGCGCCCAGGCCCAGGGGGTGTCCCCATGGCCCACAGCTGGGCCATGGGGAATGTGCACAAGATATTGAGTTCGCCTTCGTGGGTTTCCATCACCGTCGATACGGACAGCGGCTGGATGAGATGGCCATCTTTGATGGGTATCCGGTGGCGGCATAAAGGCGATGCAGGCTGGCTTCGGTTGAGGTGTGCTCAATCGTCGGCAAGCATCGAAAGGCACGGCCGTGCCCAAATCGAAGATGGTTGCCCCGCTGCTGCCAGCGCTCCTTCAGAAAGCCAAGGAAAAACTCACCAGACATCGCGACCGACATCATTGAATCAATGGTTTGCATGAAGCATGTGCACGCTGCAGGTGCAACCATGGTCAGAACGGGATTGCGGGCGGTTTTTGCATCGGAAGGCGATGCCCATCATCCAGCCACGGGAATGGGCAGAAATCGGCGTCGTGCCAATGGTGATGGAGGGATGCGCTTTTGATAATCGGCGGGCATGTTGCCTCCTGACCTGATCCAGCGTGGAAACTTGTGTCTTTGGTGCCGCTGCCATGGCGTAAATGCAAGTATTTACGTTCATCAAGCCTCTTTGGGAGTGATGCGGATAATATTTTGAAAATGTCTTGTTTCATGCTTGATTGTTTATTTCCAGGCTTGAATGATGTTTTTGACTTGTATTCGTTTTGAAAAATAACGAAAGATGGCTGCTGTTGATCGATGATCTGATGGCATGATCTTTCATGGGGATACATTGGATGATTCACGCAGAATCAGTGAATTGCCTTGCCTTAGGGCCGAAGGGGGGGGGGGCTGTCTCGGGAGGTACGGCCTCATGAAACCGCTGAGCGTCGACGCATGATCGGGGAATGGATACATCGCGGAACGAGATGCATGAACTCGGCTGCGGTAATGTCGGGCACCAGCGCCGAAAAGCGTGCGAACTGTCTGTTTATACGTGGCGTGCGACACATTGTCGTGGCATGATCAGTCGGCATTCCAGCCAGCCCGTTTGGCCGCGACAGGTTGCAATCACATGCCTGGACAGCGGCCGCGGTCGGCGGTCCGGAATGGTTCGCATTGAGTTGCAGCGGGCAAGTCCGTCGAGAGGAGTGGAGATGGGACGGGCCGGTTGTTCGAGCTGGTGGAGATATCGCGGGTGGAATTGACCATGCCAAGCTATTTTGATCCTTACCTGGTAATGCTTTCCTTGCTGGTCGCCGTATTGGCTTCGTATACCGCGCTCGATTTTTCCGGTCGGATCGCCTTGCTGTCGGGTTTGCGCAGTCGCAGGCGCTGGCTGGCGGGAGGCGCGGTCACCATGGGTTGCGGCGTGTGGTCGATGCATTTCATCGGCATGCTGGCTTTTGTCCTGCCGATTCCCATGGGATATGACCCGCTGATTACGGCGCTGTCCCTGCTGATCGCGATCCTGGTTTCTTTTTTTGCCTTGCGCGTTGCCGTGGCGCCGGATCTGGGGCGTCTGAGTCTGGTCGGCAGCGCGATCCTGATGGCTGGAGGTGTGGCCGGCATGCATTACAGCGGCATGGCGGCGATGGAGATGCATCCGGCGATTCAGTATCACACCGGCCTGGTCCTGCTTTCGCTGCTGATCGCATTCGTGGCTTCGCTCGCGGCCTTGTCGTTGGCCCGCGCACTGTGTCGCTCTGAAGTCGTGAACCTTGTCCGCAAGCGTTTGCTGGCGGCCGTGTGCATGGCCATCGGCATTGCCGGCATGCATTATGTGGGCATGTATGCAGCCACATTCCCGGTGGGCAGCATATGCGGTTCGGCGCACGGCATTCATGCTTCCTGGCTGGGGGGGCTGGTCTCGCTGGTCGTGGTGGCGATGTCGGTGGTCGCCTTGTTGACCTCGCGTTTCGAGGTGCGGCATCAGGCGCTGGCGGGAGCCTTGTCCAAGCTCAATCATCAGATCGGACAGGCCGGCAAGCTGGATCTGCTGACCCAGTTGCCTCATCGCGGAGTGCTGCTGGAGCGGATGGAGCTGGCCATTGTCGAGGCGGCTGCGGCTGATCGTCTGCTGGCGGTGCTGTTTTTCGATCTGGATGGCTTCAAGGCGGTCAATGATTCGGCGGGTCATGCCGCAGGGGATCAGTTGCTGCGGACCTTTGCCGCCCGTCTGAAGGCGTTGCTGCCGGAGACGGGGACCGTGGCCAGGATCGGCGGCGACGAATTCGTGCTGCTGCTGGAAGATCTGGAAGGTGCCGAGGTGGTGGTGGCCTGGGTGGAATCCCTGCTGGAGCCCATCCGCGCGGCGGGAGGACTGGACGGGCTGGGCTGCAATGTGATGCCAAGCACCGGGATCGCGATGTTTCCGGGCGATGGCCACGATGCCGATACCCTGATTCGCAAAGCCGATGCGGCCATGTATGTTGCCAAGCGCAGCGGGCGCGGACAGTACCGCTTTTTCGAGCCCGGGATGGAGGATTCGGAGCGTCGCCTGGAGCGGATACGCTCGGGCGTGATGCAGGCGCTGGCCGGGGACCAGCTGGAATTGACCTTCTACCCCCAGTTCGACGTGCTGGGCGCACGGGTGCTCGGGGCAGTGGCCATACCGCAATATGCGGACTCGGTGCTGGGTCGGATCAGTTCCGAAGAGTGGCTGCCGATGGCGGAACGGGCAGGGCAGGGCAATGAATTGGGTGACTGGTTGTTGCGCAAGACCTGCCGTGAATTGCATGCCTTGGCCGAGGCAGGCGTAGCCATGGTCAAAGTGAGCGTGCCCCTGACTCCCGCGCAATGGCTGCATCCGCAGTTGCTCGAGCGCGCCCTGGAGATCCTGGAGGCCGAGCAGGTTCAGCCCGAGTCCGTGGTTTTCGAAGTCTCCGAGTCCTTGATGATGGAGGATCCGGTGCGCAGTGTGCAGCGGGTCCAGGATCTGCAGCGGGCCGGTTTCCAGATCGCGATCAGCGGCTTCGGCATCGGCCGCTCCAGTCTGGCCTTTCTGCCCAGGCTGGGGGCCAGCCAGTTGAAGATCGACGGTCTGCTGGTCAAGGAGCTGGCGGCGGATATGCGGCAAGGGGCCGTCGTGGCAGAGGCGATCATTACCCTGGCCCATTCGTTGAAGATGACGGTGGTGGCCGAGGGCGTCGAGAATGTGGTGCAGCTGAATCTGTTGCGTGCCCTGGGCTGCGATGCGGTGCAGGGGCCGTTTTCGGGCCTCCCGGTCAGCTTGCAGGGACTGGGGCTGCTGCTGGAGCCGATACCGTCCGAGGAATGGCTGCAGGTCAGATAGAGTGGTTCCCTGCCGGGGTGGCCCGGTATAGGCTGGATGGGAGCGGGATCACGCCACGACGGCGGTGGCCCGGTCCATGCCTGCTTCACTGCCAAGGAGACTGCGGATGATAAAGCGATGGTGTCTTGCTGGGTTGATCGGCCTGCTGCCGGTGGCAGGCATGGCGGCGGTGCCTCTGGTCACGGTGCACAAGCTGCCATGGAGGACGGCGGCGACTCTGGCTACGGACGCGGTGCAGATCTGTGCCGATCGCGGCTGGTCGGTCACCGCCGCGGTGGTGGATCCAAGCGGTCACCAGCAGGCCGTAGTGAAGGGGGATACGGTACCCCTGCAGTCGCTGTCGGTAGCCTATCGCAAGGCCTATACGGCTTATTCGTACGGCCAGGCTTTTGACAAGAATGCCACCAGCGAAATCATTGCCGCCCATCAGGATGGTCCGGCCAATGGCGCGCTCAATACCGTGCCGGAGGTGCTGTTCATTCCCGGCGGGGTGACCATCCGCACGGCCAAGGGGGAAGTCATCGGCGGGCTGGGAGTATCTGGCGCTCCCGGAGGCGACAAGGACGAGGCCTGCGCGGCCTCGGCCCTGGCCCGGCTCAAGCCCGAGCTCTGAGCCTGCGGTTGTCGTACCGGGCCGGCGGTCGGCCGGCCCGGTGCATCGGAATCAGGCCGGACCGGCGCCCTGGGTTTCCAGTTGCAGCACGTACAGCGACTGGGCGGCGCACATAAACAGATGATCGCGCTGTGGGCCGCCAAAGGTCAGGTTCGAGCAGCCCTGGGGCAGGCGGATCCGGCCGATCAGCTTGCCGGCGGGGTTGAACACGAATACGCCGCACAAGCCCAGCGGCCCTGAGGCGCCACACCATAGATTGCCGTAGACGTCGGCGCGGATGCCGTCAGGGTTCATCTGCACGCCCTGGAACTTCATGTCGGTAAAGATCCGCGGCCGGGAAATCCGGCTGCCGTCGAGATCGAAGGCATGAATGGCCTGATCGCCACCCGGCCCCTGCTGACCGACAGCCGCGGGCGTGGACACCACGTAGAGTGTCCGGTAGTCGGGGGAAAAGCAGATGCCGTTGGGGTCGGCCACCAGGCTCTGGTCGAGGACCGCATCGACCCGGCCACTGGGATCGATCCGGAACGTATGGTCGGGCTGACGACGCCGTCCACCCATGGCGCCGGTGGTTTCATCGCCCAGGCGCCAGTGCAGCAGGCCTTGCGGATTGGCCGCGCCGCCGGGTTCATCCACATGTCCCTCGGCCAGCGTATCGCCGTAGGCCGGGTCGGTGAACCAGATGCTTCCGTCGCGATGCACGACCACGTCGTTGGGTGAGTTGAAGGGCGTATCCCGGCCCCAATGGTCAGCCAATACCGTGGCGGAGCCGTCATGCTCCCAGCGGATCACCCGACGGAACTGGTGTTCGCAGGTGATCTGGCGGCCTTCGAAGTCATAGGTATTGCCATTGGGGTGATAGGCCTCGGGGCGGAAGACCGTGACCTCACCGGTCTCCCACAGATAGCGGTACTGGCGGCTGTCCATGGTATTGCTGAACAGCAGGAAGCGACCTTCCGAATTCCAGGCCGGACCTTCCACCCAGCCATGCCCGGTCCAGACCCGCCGCAGTTCGCCCGAGAAATACGCCAGATTCTTGAATGACGGATCGAGCGCGATGACATCGGGGTCGGGGATAAAGGAAGGCGGGGCATCCGGGCCCCATTGCCGCGGCGGCTGGGTGACGACGCTGGGCGGTTTCAGCCCGGATCGTTCGGTGGCGAACAAGCTGGCGGGTGCAAGGCTGGCCAGCCCGAGGCCGGCGGCACCTTGCAGCAGGCGACGGCGAACGGGATCGGGGTGGGGAGCGGCGGGCCTGGACATCAATGATTTCCTTGGTAAAGCTGGAAGCAGGCAGGCCGCTGCATGAGAGACCTGCGGTTTAGTCGAATTTGTCACGATTCAAGTCGTGTCGCATTGTCGCACCAACCTGTAAGTGCGACAAATTGCGCCATGATTCGGGCGGGACTTGGTACGGGAACAAGCGCTCGGCGAGGTCAGCTCTCTCAAGGCGTTCCGTCATGGGTATTCCTCGTCGGTCCCCATGACCGATGGCATTGCCGCGACATTCGACTGCATCCACGGGATCCGAATTCCCGTCCTGCGGGGCCGGACCGGGACAGTGTCGATGCGAAGCGGTGTTCCTGAGGCTCGGCCGGCTTCGCAGGGCGTCAGATGCCAGCGCGGTCAGGGCGCCATGGCGGCAGGGGCTGACCGGGGTATGCCGGGGATGGGAGATTGATCAAGGCATCTCTAGGACGGGGCAGGCCGGCTTTGCTAGAATGGTCAGTCTCGTCTGTCGCAGGCGACGGCCCCATGGCCGTTTGCGACAATAGTGGTTCGATCCGCCCGGCCGTCTGGTGGCGGGAAGGGTTGGACAGTTGTCGCGATGGCTACGCCTAGGAGACTGAAATTGGCTTGGAATGAACCCGGCAAGGGCTCACGCGATCCTTGGAGCAAGCCGCCCGGCCGCCCTCCGTCTGGCGGTGGTGGCGGTGGGCTGGAACAGTTGCTGCGAACGCTGAAAGCGAAGCTGGGCAAGCTTCCCAGCCGTTCGGGCAGCATCATCGGACTGTTGCTGGCCGTGGTGGTGTCATGGTTGCTGGTGTCCAGCCAGGTCCGCATCGACAACGGTCAGACCGGCATCGTGCAGCGCTTCGGATATTATGCGCGCAGCCTCGGACCGGGCCTTCATCTGCGCCTGCCGCGCCCGCTGGAAACCGTGACCAAGGTCAATCTGGCCGAGTTGCGGGCCGAATCCGGCACGGTCCATGCCCTGACCACGGATCGGGGGCTGGTCGAAGTGCGTTTCACCATGCAATACCAGGTCTCGGATGCACGTCGGTATCTGTTTGCGGCAGACTCGCCGGTATCAGTGCTGCGCAGCGCGGTGGACTCGCAATTGCGCGCACTGGTCGGCCGCCACAGCCTCGATCAGGTACTGGGAACGCCGCGGGGCGACTTGGCCCCGCCGCTGCGGGCGGCCGTGCAGAAGGTGGTTGACCGGACCCCGGTCGGCCTGCAGTTGATGACCATCGAAATCCAGAGTGTGGAGCCGCCTGCGGCGGTGCACGAGGCCTATGCGGCCATCAGTTCGGCTCGTGACGAGTCCGATGTCTTGCAGGATCAGGCCCGGACCTATGCTTCCAAGGTGCAGGCGTCGGCACAGGTCGATGCGCAGCGTCTGCTGGAAGCGGCTCGTGCCGAGCAGAGCGAGTCCATTGCGCGTGCGCAGAGTGATGTCGCCGGATTTGCTGCCTTGCTGCCGGCTTATCGCCAGAACCCGGCCCTGACGCGTCACAGCCTGTGGCTGGCCGCAAGCGGGCAGGTCCTTGCCGCCAATGCCAAGGTCGTGGACAGTTCCGGCCAGACGGTGATCCATCTGTCGGTCGGCGGGCGCGGGGCGGGACCGGCCAGTGCCGGCTCCAGCGCAGCACCCGCCCCCGAGGTCAAGGACAAGCAGCCATGAAACCGTTTTCGCTGATTATCGCGCTGCTGGTGGTGATGCTGGGTTATGCCGGCGTCTATGTGGTGGACGAAGGTCATCTGGGCGTGGTCAGCCAGTTCGGCCGCCCGGTCCGCATCGACGAGGCTCCGGGTCTGCATTTCAAATGGCCGTTGCTGCAGCAGGTCGAGACAGTGGATACGCGGGTGCAGTCCACCGGTACCGCGGAGATTGCGCAGCAGACGAACGACGGTCAGCCGGTGAATCTGGATGTCGTGCTGACCTGGCAGGTGCGCGACAGCCGTCGTTTTCTGGCGGCCGATGCTTCGCCGCAGGCGGTGGCCTCCCAGTTGCGGCAGTGGGTTGACGAGCAGCTGCGCGGGCGGGTCAAGGCGTATTCGCTGTCGCAGTTGGTGGCATTGCCGGCCGAGACGCTGTTCGGGACGACCGCCAAGACCTTGGCCGACCAGCTTGACAGTCGTTTCGGCGTGAAGGTCGACGACCTCCAATTGCGCCAGATCTCGGTGCCGGATTCGGCGCTGGAGCAGGTCTACAAGGGCATGCAGGCGAGTCAGGCACGGATTGCGACAGAGCTGCGCGCTCAAGGTCAGGCGGCGGCGGACAAGATCCGCGCCGATGCGGACCAAGCCGCCCGCGGGCAGGTCGCCGACGCACGCACCCAGGCCTCGCGCCTGCGTGGCGAGGGTGAGGCCAAGGCCTTGCAGATCGAGGCGGCAGCCGCAGCTCAGGAACCCGAATTCTTCGCGTTCTATCAAGGCCTGCAGGCTTATCGCACGGCCTTTGGCCAGGGTGGCAATGTGTGGATACTGCGTCCGGATTCGGCTTTTCTGAAGACGATGGAGGCGGGCGCGGCAGCGGCGACAGCCGTACGCGATCCGTCCAAGTAATGTGGCATGAGCTGGGGTTGGCCGCGGGTTTGATGGTGGCGGTCGAGGGCCTGCTGCTGTTTGCAGTGCCCGGACCATGGCAGGCGGCGATGCGCAACGCTTCAAACCTCGATCCACGGCGGCTGCGGTGGATCGGTGGTGGCATGATCATGGTGGGCCTGATGCTGTTGCGGATTCTCCGCTGAATCAGGCCAGACGAATTTTTCTTTGTGGTTCTTCCGTATGGCGGAGCCCCATTAGCTGAGCGAGAGCATCATGGGTAAATCAGTAGTAATTTTGGGCGCCCAATGGGGCGACGAAGGCAAGGGCAAGATCGTCGATCTGCTGACCGAGCGGGTCAGTGCGGTCGCACGCTTCCAGGGCGGCCACAACGCCGGTCACACCTTGGTCATCAAGGGCAAGAAGACCGTGCTGCGTCTGATTCCCTCGGGCATTCTGCGTGAAGATGCGCAGTGCCTGATCGGCAACGGCGTGGTGCTGTCCCCGGCGGCTCTGATGCAGGAAGTGGGCGAGCTCGAGGCCAACGGCGTCGATGTCCGTTCGCGTCTGCGGGTCAGCCCGGCCACGCCGCTGATCATGCCGTATCACATCGCGGTCGACAAAGCGCGCGAAATCGCCGCCGGCGGCAAGGCCATCGGCACCACCGGTCGTGGTATCGGCCCGGCCTACGAGGACAAGGTTGCCCGTCGCTCGATTCGCGTTGCCGATCTGATGTATCCGAACGAGCTGCCGGAAAAAATCCGTACCGCCGTCGACTATCACAACTTCATTCTGACCCAGTGGCTGAAGGCCGAGCCGGTCGACTACCAGACCGTTCTGGATGAAGCCCTGCAGTGGGGCGAGTATCTGCGTCCGCTGGTCGATGACGTGGCCACCATCCTGCACGACGTGCGCAAGGAGGGCGGCAATATCCTGTTCGAAGGTGCCCAGGGCACTCTGCTGGACATCGATCACGGCACCTATCCCTATGTGACCTCGTCCAACACCACCGTGGGCGGCGCCTTGGCCGGTACCGGCGTCGGCGCTGGCGATATCGATTACGTGCTGGGCATCTGCAAGGCCTACGCGACCCGCGTCGGCGGCGGTCCGTTCCCGACCGAGCTGCATGACGAGATGGGCGAAACCATCCGCAAGAAGGGCAACGAATTCGGTGCCGTCACCGGCCGCCCCCGTCGCTGCGGCTGGATCGACCTGGTGGCGCTGAAGCGCGCCGTGCAGATCAACGGCATCAACGGTCTGGCGATCACCAAGCTGGACGTGCTGGACGGCCTGCCGTCGATCAAGGTCTGCATCGCCTATGAATATCGCGGCAAGCGCCGTGACCTGGCTCCGCTGGATGCCGATGGCTGGGCCGAGTGCAAGCCGGTCTACCTGGAGTTCCCGGGCTGGGAAGAGTCCACCGCCGGCATCCGCGAATGGGACAAGCTGCCTGCCGCTGCCCGTGCCTATCTGCGCGCCGTGGAAGAGCTGTCCGGCTGCAGCCTGGCCCTCGTCGCCACCGGTGCCGATCGCGAAGACACCATCATCCTGGATGATCCCTTCGCCTGATGCGCGGGGAAGGGCGCGGGGCCAGTCCCGTGCCCGGTTGATATCGCATGCCGGTCCTTTGGGGCCGGCATTTTTTATGGAACGACAGGATGCCGCACAGCTAGACCGTGTTTCGGTTCAGCGGAGCATAAAGGATGCGCAAGGCGGCGAAGCCGGCAGGAGGTCCCGCATCGCCGCCGCCGGACCGGGAAGTGCATGTGCCGGGCATCGGCGGCAGCCTCCGAGATGCTCAGGTGAACCGCACATGGCTGCAGGCAATCCGTGAGCTGGCCCCTGCGGGATCAGGCTTGAGTTATGGGAAGGGTTGGCGTCCATGCCTTGGTTCAATCCCGATCTCGAGCCGGTGCTTCTGCCTGCGGCAGCGGGTGACGGCCGCAGACGGCTTGCTGATCGCCAGTCCGGAGTAGGCTCATGGCGTAAGCGGGGCCTTGAAAAACGCGCTGGACTGGTTGGTGGGGCTGGAGACTGTTGCCGGCACGCCGGTGGCCGTGCTCAATGCCTCGCCTCGGGCCCATCACGCGGATGCGGCTTTGCGTGAAATCCTGGTCACTATGGGGGGGCGCAACGGGTCGAGCCTGCATCGATCTGCCCTCCCTTGCTGAGGCCTGATCTGGATGTCGCCGGCATGTGCGCTGACCCGTCAATCGCGATGGCCAGCCGGGCGCTGCTGCGGGACATGGCCGAGGTCTTGGCCGCCGGTCGAGGCGGCTTGGCGGCGAGGGTTCAGTCCATCGGTGCCGGACAGCGCTTGCGGCGGATCAGCAGGGGGATCACTGCCAGCACCAGGATGCCGATGGTCGGCCACAGGACCTGGGGGTTCAGCAGGGCGGCGAGGCCGTGCTCGGGATGGGCGGCGAGGGCACGGCCCAGGCCCGCGCCCATCGAGCATTCGAACACCAGCATCACGGTGCCGCCCAGCCAGGTCGTGCTCAGGAACAGCCAGAGCGGGCAGCGCAGCCAGGCCAGGCAGGCGGTGACCAGGCCAAACGGAACGACCGGCACCAGACGCAGAAACATGGTGTAACTGACCGGGTGGTGCTCATAGCCCTGGCGCAGTCGGGCAATCGCGGCCGGCGGCTTGCCGCCATGGCCGAAGGCATAGCGGCTGGCCAGAAACAGTACCAGCGAGCCCAGGGTCAGCCCTGCGGAAGACCACAGCGTGCCGTGGACGATGCCGAAGGCGAAGCCGCCGGCCATGATCACCAGAATATTGCCGGGGATGCCGGTGGCGACGATCAGGGTCAGCAGCGCCACGTAGGCGCCGCGGCACAGCCAGGGATGAGCCGCCAGTTCGGCCCTGAATTCACTTTGATGCGCCAACAGCTGGGCAGGCCGCAAGGCGTCCAGTGCGCCTGAGCCGTACAGTGCCGCGCCGACCAGGATCAGCGCCAGCAGCGGCAGCATCGCCTTCAGGCGTTTCAATAGACAGGCCCCATGCTCTGGTAGCGGGTCAGCACCTCGCAGGCCTCGGCGCGCAGGATATCGCCACGGACCTGGATGCCGCGCTGTTCCAGCTCGCCCTGCCAGCCCGCGGGCAGAGGGCCCTCGTCAAAGCCGGCCAGACGTTCCACATCCTCGGCGCGGGCGCCGATCAGCAGGCGGTCGATCCCGGCCCAGACCGTGGCGCCATAGCACTGGCAGCAAGGCTGGGCACTGGTGGCCAGGGTGAAAGGGCCGCCGGCCTGGTTGAGACGAAAGCGCTGCAGCTGCTGCTGTGCCAGCATGAAGACCATCATTTCGGCATGGGCCACCGAGCAGTGCTGCGGCACCACCCGATTGACCCCGACAGCGACCAGCGTATCACCTTCGAAGATGGCGGCGCCGAATGGACCGCCGCTGCCATGGCGGACATTGGCATCAGCCAGCGCGATCGCCAGTCCGACCTTGTCTTCATCGCGCGGGTGATGGTTGCCGGCCTGCGCCAGCTCGCCGATCCATGCCGGCAGTTGCAGACTGACCGCGGTCGGCAGGGTCATGCCTTCTCCTGACGGGCCCATACATCGCGCAAGGTGACGATGCGGTTGAACACCGGCTGCTCGGGGCGATGATCATAGCGGTCGGCACTGAAATAGCCGATCCGTTCGAACTGGAAATGCTGTTCGGGTGCGGCGGCGGCGGCGGCCGGTTCCAGCCAGCCCTGCTTGATCTGCAAGGCCTCGGGGTTGAGGTGACTCAGCCAGTCCTCGTCATCCGGTGCCGGCACATTGAACAGACGGTCATAGACGCGCACTTCGGCGGCGCCGGCATGCGCGGCGCTGACCCAGTGGATGGTGCCCTTGACCTTGCGGTTGGAGCCCTCCATGCCGGCCCTCGATTCGGGATCAAGGGTGCCGTGCAGCTCGATGATCTCGCCGGCCGCATCCCGTACCAGCTCGTCGCAGCGGAAGATGCCGATGCCGCGCAGGCGCACTTCGCCACCGGGAATCAGGCGCTTGAAGCCCTTGGGCGGAACTTCGGCGAAATCCTCGCGCTCGATCCACAGCTCGCGGCCGAACTTGACTTCGCGCTGGCCGAAACGCTCATCCTTGGGATGGTTGGCCAGCTGGATGGATTCCTCGTGGCCGGCCGGAAGGTTGTCGATCACCAGCTTCAGCGGGTCCAGCACCGCCATCCGACGTGGCGCGACCTGATCCAGATCGTCTCGGATGCAGGCCTCGAAGATCGCATAGTCGATGACGCTGTTCTGCTTGCTGATGCCGACCCGCTCGATCAGACGGCGGATCGCGGCAGGCGTCACCCCGCGACGGCGCAGGCCGCGCAAGGTGTTCATCCGCGGATCGTCCCAGCCGCCGACATGGCCTTCGGCGACCAGCTGGGCCAGCTTGCGCTTGCTGGTGACGCTGTAGCTCAGATTGAGGCGCGAAAATTCGATCTGGCGGGGCTTGTCCGGTGCGGTCGGCAGGCCGGCCTGGGCCAGACCTTGCCACAGCTCGGGATGGCCGACCAGATCCACCGCGTCGACGAACCAGTCGTACAAGGGCCGATGGTCTTCGAATTCCAGGGTGCACAGCGAGTGGGTGATGCCTTCCAGGGCATCCGACAGGCAATGTGCATAGTCATACATCGGATAGATCGGCCAGGCATCGCCAGTGTTCTGGTGACTGACCTTGCGGATGCGATAGATGGCCGGATCGCGCAGATTCATATTGCCCGAACGCATATCGATGCGCGCGCGCAGGGTCTTGCTGCCGTCGGCAAATTCGCCGGCGCGCATGCGCTGGAACAGATCCAGGTTTTCCTCGACGGAGCGCTCGCGGAAGGGCGAGGGCCGGCCCGGTTCGGTCAGGGTGCCGCGGTATTCGCGCATCGCCTCGGCCGAAAGGTCATCGACATAGGCCTTGCCGTCGCGGATCAGCTTCAGCGCGGCCTGGTAGAACACCTCGAAATAGTCCGAGGCGTGGCGCAGCTCGCTCCAGCGATAGCCCAGCCATTCCACGTCGTCCTTGATGCCCTGGACGAACTCGGGATCTTCCTTGCCGGGATTGGTGTCATCCAGCCGCAGATTGCACAGGCCATGGACTTCACCGGCAATGCCGAAATTCAGGCAGATCGCCTTGGCATGGCCGATATGCAGATAGCCGTTGGGCTCGGGCGGGAAGCGTGTCCGGATCCGGGCATGCCTGCCCCGAGCCAGATCATCGCGGACGATCTGGCGGATAAAGTCGGTGCCGGGCTGGCTGTCGGCAGTCGGCTCAAGGACAGAATCAGGATGGGACATCGGTACTGGCTCGTGGCATGAATGGCGAAAGGAGCAAGTCTAACCCACTTGGCCGGCCCGCAGGCATGGCTTGCGCCGGTCGCGATCCGGGGCTAGCGTGAAGTCATGCATATCGCCTATCGTGCCGAAAACATGCTGGATGCGCATCTGGTCAAGGACGCGCTGGACCACGCCGGCATTCCGGCCTTCGTCAGTGGCGAATACCTGACCGGCGCGGTCGGCCAGTTGCCGGCAACGGACTATGTCACGGTGATGGTCTCGCCGCTGCAGGCCGAAGAAGCTGGCGGGGTGGTGGCCGAGGTCGAGGCGATGATGGCGGAGGGGCGGGCCGCACTGGCCGAGGATCCGTTCGCCCACGGCGGCCCGGTTTCCGTCTGAAATCCGGCGGGCACCGGGACTTGATACCGGCCCACGTCGCAGCTTGCTAAAATGGCCGGTCCGTCGATGTCGGCCCAAGGCCCGGCGCCGATCCTTTCCGTTTCACCAGGACCCTCTCTTGCACTCCATCGAATCCCTGATCCGCTCCGTGGCGGACTATCCCAAGCTGGGCGTTACTTTCCGCGACATCACCCCGCTGCTGGCCGATGCCGAGGCCTTCCAGGCCGCCATCGCCGCCATGGCCGCGCCCTGGACTGGCCAGTCCATCGATCAGGTGGCCGGGCTGGAAGCGCGCGGCTTCATCTTCGGCGTGGCGCTGGCCCAGCAGCTGAAGGCGGGTTTCGTTCCCTTGCGCAAGCCCGGCAAACTGCCGCCGCCGGTACGGGCGCTGGACTATGACCTGGAATACGGCAGCGACCGGCTGGAAGTGCGCGAGGATGCGCTGACGCCGGGCAGCCGGGTCCTGCTGGTCGATGATGTGCTGGCTACCGGCGGCACACTGGCCGCTGGCCGGTGTCTGCTGGAATCGGTCGGTGCCAGTGTGATCGGCGCCAGCGTGCTGATGGAGCTGGACGCCCTGGGTGGCCGCCAGCGCTGGGCGGCCGGCAGCGATATTCACGCCTTGCTGCATTACTGAGTCGGTGACCGGTCCGCCGCCGGCCATCGCACAGCAGATGTGACGAGGGCGGTCGCCGGATGGACTTCAGGCGGTGGCCGGCGGATCCTGCGTGCTGCAGGCCTGCCGCGGTGACAGCAGTGCGGGCGGCAGCTCGGCGAAGATCCGCGCCAGTCGAGTGAACAGCTCCGTGGTCGAGGAGCGCTTGCGCCAGACCATGGCCAGCCGGCGGCTGGGTGCCGGCTCGGCAAAAGCCCGCAGCCGGATATGCGGGGTCGGCACGATCGGGGGCGCCACCGCCAGGGCCGGCAGCAAGGTGATGCCGACATTGGCGGCCACCATCTGGCGCAAGGTTTCCAGGCTGGTGGCGCGAAAACCCGGTTTTTCACCCGCGCCGGCCAGCTGGCAGACCTCCAGTGCCTGATCGCGCAGGCAATGTCCGTCCTCCAGCAGCAGCAGGCTTTCGCGGGTCAGGGCATCCAGGGGCAGGGCCGTGTCGGAAGCCGCCAGATGATGGCTTTCCGGCACGGCCAGCACAAAGGGTTCCTCGAACAGGAATTCGGCATGCAGGCTGTCTTCATGCACCGGCAGGGCCAGGATGCCCAGATCCAGGCTGCCTTCGCGCAGCCGCTTCAGGATCACCTCGGTCTTGTCCTCGATCAGCAGCAGCTCAAGCCGCGGCAGCTCCCGGCGCAGTCGCGGAATCACATGTGGCAGCAGGTAGGGCCCCAAGGTGGGAAAGATACCCAGCTTGACCGTACCGGATTCCGGATCGCGGTTGCGCTGGGCAATGGATTTGATTTCCTGGATTTCCGCCTGGATGGCCCGGGCATGTCTGGCGATCTCCAGCCCGGTCTCGGTCAGCAAAGCCTTGCGCGGGGTGCGTTCGACCAAGGCCACCCCCAGTTCCTCTTCCAGCTTCTTGATCTGGGTCGACAGGGTTGGCTGGCTGACGAAGCTGGCCTCCGCTGCGCGGCCGAAATGGCGATGCTCGGCCAGGGCGAGCAGATAAGTCAGATCTCGCAGATTCATCGCGGACTCCATGTGATAGTTTCAGGCTATCACATAATCAAGATGCATCGATCATGAAAATGGCGGCGCCGGACTGCGGGTTTGTTTCACACCCGGCGCTCACCCTGGATGCGGCATACTGCGGGCTGATTCAAGTTGGCGTCGGACCCCATGCCTGATCTGCGTACTGTTCTGAATGCCGCGAGGTCGCGCCTGAGCGACGGCTACGAGGCCGATTACCTGTTGGCCCATGCGTTGCAACGTTCCGGGGCCTGGATCATGGCGCATCTGGACGATCCCCTGGAGGCCGCATTGCAGCATGCCTTCGAGACGGCGGTGCAGCGTCGTCTGGAGGGAACCCCGGTGGCCTACATCACCGGACATCGCGGCTTCTGGACCCTGGATCTGGAAGTCAGCCCGGCGACGCTGATTCCCCGACCTGACACCGAGACCCTGGTCGAGGCCGCGCTCGAGCGGATTCCCGTCGGTACGCCGCAGCGACTGGCGGATCTGGGGACCGGCAGTGGCGCGATCGCGCTGGCGCTGGCCATCGAGCGGCCCGAGGCCGAGGTATGGGCGGTCGACTGCAGTGCCGAGGCGCTGGAGGTGGCCCGGCGCAATGCGCGCCGGCACGGACTGGACCGGGTGGTGTTCCGGCAGGGCGACTGGCTGTCGCCGCTGCAGGGGAGCTTCGATCTGATTGCCTCCAATCCGCCCTATATCGAAAGCTCGGATCCCCATCTGCAGCGGGGCGACCTGCGTTTCGAGCCGGCCGCCGCGCTGGCCTCGGGGCGTGACGGGCTGGACGCGATCCGGCAACTGGTGGCCGGCAGCGGACGTCTGCTGCGGCCGGGAGGCTGGCTGCTGCTGGAGCATGGCTGGCGCCAGGGGCCGGCTGTGCGCAGTCTGCTGCTGTCGCACGGCTGGTCCGATGCCGAGACCTTGCGTGACCTGGAAGGCCGCGACCGGGTCACCCTGGGGCGGCGGCGGACCTGATTGCGGGACGCCGCCGGAGATTTCCGGCGGCGCCCTGGCATCGATCGGAGGCTGGCGGGCCTCAGTCCTGCGCCAGCCGGGGCTGATGCTTGCGCTGGGCGTACAGCAGCACCGGCAGGAAGGCGAAGGTGGCCAGCAGTACGGCGGCCAGACTCAGCAGCAGCAGCCGGCCCATGCTGGCCATGCCCAGATCATGCGACAGGGCCAGCGAGCCGAAGGCCGTGCCGGTGGTCAGCGCTGAAAACAGCACCGCCCGCGCCGAGGCCGAGCCGATGAAGTCCGTGATGCCGGCACGCCAGTTCATCACGAAGTAGACGTTGAAAGACACGCCGACGCCCAGCAGCAGGGGCAGGGCGATGATGTTCGCATAGTTGATGCTCATGCCGCCGAGGCGGGCGAACAAGGCGGTCAGCAGCGCCGAGACCAGCAGGGTCAGCAGCACATTGCCGGCATCCCGTCCATTGCGCAGAATCAGCAGCAGCACGACCGAAATGGTGACAAGAGCCAGCAGGCCGGCCTGCTGGAAGGCATGCAGGATGGTATCGGCACTGGCAATGGTGGTCACCGCCGGGCCTCCGGCCTCGGGGGCGATGGCCTGGACCGCCTTTACGAAGTGATGCAGGCCTTCACTGCTTTGTGCCGCCACGGTGGGGGATACCTGGATATGCACGCGACCATCGGCGGTATACCAGTTGCGACGGACCGCGGCCGGCAGATTCTGTGCGGTGATGGTCTGGGCATTCAGCACTTCCCGCAGGCTGTTCAACTGTGCCGGCAGAAAGCGCACCAGCGCCTGGGCCGAGGTTGCCAGATTGGCATCGCTGGTGGTTTCCAGCTTGGCCAGGGCCCTGTCGATGGCGCGCAGCGGGGAGTCGGCCGGCAACTTGTCCCAGACGCTGTGGATATCCTTGCGGGTGTCGGCGATGGCTGCGCGGAAGGCGGCCGGCGTCGGGGTCTGGACCTGGGTCGGTGACTGCAGCGAAGGCAGCAGCAGATCCTGAGCCTGACCGAGCTGGTCGAGCTTGGCATCCTGATCTTCGGGCACGAAGGTCGCCGCCGACAGTACGCTGGCCACTTCCGGCAGTTTTTCCAGTTTGGCGGTCAACTGTCGGGCCTGCGCCAGATCCGGGACCAGAATGTCGATATTGAAGGGGTTGGTGGCCGGATCGGCCGCCATCCCCATCAGGGTACGCATCGGTTCTGAATTCGGATCCTGGGTATGCAGGGGGTTGGCATCGAAGGGCAAGGTGATTGCGCTGTAAAGGCCGAGCGCACTGAGCACCGTGAAGATCCCCAGCAGCGCACGCTGATGGCGATGCATCAGGCGGTCGGCTGCGGCACCACCCGGCAAGGCCACTTCGGCGGCTTCGTCGCGCGGATGGAACAGGGTCAGCAGGGCAGGCAGCAGGGTCAGGGTGCAGAACAGGGCCAGGATCATGCCGACGCCGGCGATGATACCCAGCTCGGCGACGCCGACGAAACTGGTCGGCGCGAAGGACAGAAAGCCGCAGGCCGTGGCCAGCGCAGCGACGGTGATCTGGACACCGGAGCGACGTCCCGTCACCCGCAGGGCTTCGGCCAGCTCGGGCAGGGTCAGGCGGGCTTCGCGCAGACGCACGGTGAACTGGATGGCAAAGTCCACAGCCAGACCGACGAACAGCACGGCAAAGGCGATCGAGATAAGGTTGAGGCGGCCGATGCTGAGGGCGGCAAAGCCCAGGGTCAGCACCAGTCCGCCGACCAGGGTGATCAGGATCGGCACGATCAGGCGCCAGGAGCGCAGCGCCAGGAACAGCCACAACGCCAGCAGCAGCAAGCTGACGGCGGTGCTGAGTACGATGCCGTCGGTGATGGCGCCGAACTGCACGTCGGACAGCGCGACCGAGCCGGTGTAATCGACGGTGACCCGGTGACTTTTCACATCCGGCAAGGTCCGGATGATCTGTTGCAGCCGGTCAGTGGCGGCCTTGCCGGGCTGCAGCGAATCATGATCGAGCTGCGGATGCAGCAGCACGAAATGGACGTTGTCCTGCTGCTGGGTCACCGAAGGGCCCAGCAGTGCATTCCACGACAGCGGGGTGGGATGGCCATCGGCGGCGTTCTGCAGACTGTCGGCGACCTGCAGCAGCGGCTTGCGGTAACTGCTGAGATCCGAGCCCATCTGCTGCACACCCAGGGTCATCAAGGTGATGGTGTGCATCAGTCCCAGAGCCGTCGGATCCGAAGCCAGCGGCCCCAGCAGCGGCTGCGAGGTCATCAGCGAATCGATCAGCTTGGCCAGTTCATCCGACGGCAGCAGCAGCAGGCCGTCGCGCTGGAACAGGGGGCCTACGTCCGGCCGGCTGGCATCCACGAAGTGACGGGGATCGGCCTGGGCCTGACGGACCAGTTGATCGGCCGTCTCTGCCGTTTCCTCGTCGGAGGCTCCACGCACCACCGCGACCAGCAGGTCATCGAATTGCGGAAACTGCTTGCCGTATTCGATCTGGTGCTGACGCCAGGGCAGGTTGCTGGCGAACATGTGATCGGTGTCGGTGTCGACGCTGAGGCGACTGTTGGCCAGCCCCAGGCTGGCGAGGACAAGCAGGGCGAAGCAGGCTGTGGTGAGCCATGCATGCCGCCGGCTCAGGTCGATCAGCCGGACGATCCAGGCAATCATGGGTGGCTCCTGGCCAAATAAGGAGATTGAAGCATCAGCTCACAAAAAAACCGCAGGGGCGACGCCGGTTGGGTGCGTCTGGCCGCTGCGGTTCAGGATGGGCACTGCCGATGGATCAGCTGGCGCTGGCCATGCTGGCCTTGCCGGCGAACTGCGGGAAGCGGCGCAGGATCGCGGCACGGACCGAAGGAAGATCCAGACCGGCGTCACTGAGCACCTCTTCGCGGCTGCCGTGGTCCAGATAGCGGTCGGGCAGACCCAGATGCATGATCGGCAGCACCACGCCGTTTTCGGCCAGGCACTCGGCCACGGCACTGCCGGCGCCACCGGCAACGGCATTGTCCTCGATGGTCACGATGGCGTCGTGGGTTCTGGCCATGTCCAGAATCATCTCGACATCCAGCGGCTTGACGAAGCGCATATTGACCAGACTGGCATCCAGTTCCTCGGCGACGACCGAGGCGGTGCCCAGCAGGGCGCCGAAGCTCAGAATGGCCAGATCGCTGCCGCGGCGACGCAGTTCGGCCTTGCCGACCGGCAAGGTATCGAGTTCCGGGCGCAGGGCGGTGCCCATGCCGGTGCCTCGCGGATAGCGAATCGCCGCCGGGCCTTCGTATTCGTAACCGGTGCTCAGCATCATCCGGCATTCGTTCTCGTCGGCCGGCGCCATGATGACCATGTTCGGCAGGCAGCGCAGGAAGCTCAGATCGAAGCTGCCGGCATGGGTGGCGCCGTCAGGTCCGACCACGCCGGCGCGGTCAATCGCAAAGGTGACGTCCAGGTTCTGCAGGGCGACATCATGGATGGCCTGATCGTAGGCGCGCTGCAGAAAACTGGAATAGATCGCCACCACCGGCTTGGCGCCTTCGCAGGCCATGCCGGCCGCCAGCGTCACGGCATGCTGTTCGGCGATGGCCACATCGAAGTAGCGCTGCGGGTATTCCTTGGAGAAACGGACCAGACCCGAGCCTTCGCGCATCGCCGGCGTGATGGCCATCAGGCGCTCGTCGGTGGCGGCCATGTCACACAGCCAATCACTGAAGATGTCGGTATAGGTCGGTTTGCCCGACTTGGCCTTCTTGGCCAGACCGGCTTCGGGATCGAAGGGGCTGACCGCATGATATTCGATCGGCCCGTTTTCGGCGGGGGCATAGCCCTTGCCCTTGGCGGTGATCACGTGCAGCAACTGGGGACCCGGAAGGTCCTTGACCGTGCGCAGGGCAGCCAGCAGCTGGGGAATGTTGTGACCGTCGATCGGACCGGTGTAATGGAAGCCCAGTTCCTCGAACAGGATCGAGGGCACGAACATGCCCTTGGCGTGCTCTTCCAGCCGGCTCACCGCGCGGCCGATTGCCGATTCCTTGGAGATCGCCTTCTTGGCCTGCTGACGCAGTGCGTTCAAGGTCGCGCTGGAGGTGGCGCGTGCCATGAACTTGGTCAGGGCACCGACATTTTCGCTGATCGACATGCCGTTGTCGTTGAACACGACCAGCACGTTGGGCTCGGCGTCACCGCCGTGGTTCAAGGCTTCGAACGCCATGCCGGCGGTAGCGGCACCGTCACCGATGATGGCCACCATCTTGCGGTCATCGCCCTTGCGCTGCGCCGCCAGAGCCATGCCCACGGCCGCCGAGATCGAGGTCGAGGAATGACCGACGCCAAAGGTGTCGTATTCGCTCTCGCTGCGGGTCGGAAACGGCGTCAGGCCATCCTTCTTCTTGATCGTCGTGATGCGGTCACGGCGACCGGTCAGGATCTTGTGCGGATAGCACTGATGCCCGACGTCCCAGACCAGACGATCCACTGGCGTCTCGAAGACATGGTGGAGGGCAACCGTCAGTTCGACCACGCCGAGACCCGAACCAAAGTGACCACCGGAAGAGGCGACGGCTTCGATCAGGTAGCGGCGCAGCTCGTCTGCAACGGCGGGGAGCTGGTCGTCGGACAAGCGACGGAGATCGGCTGGCGAATCGATTTTCGACAGCAAGGGATAGGGGGCGCGGGCTTTCATCCACGTATTGTTCGTCTACGCGCGCGTGGACGCAAGGGCCAGTGTTAATGAACCGTTGAGTTTTTCGGCTGAAAAACCTTGGATATCGGCGTATTTAGCGAGGAAATGGCGCAGAAAAGGTTTTTTTGTTAAATTTTCATTAGAAGGCGTCTGGCGACACTAGACCACTCCTCCGCGCCTGCGTCTGGGCAGGTGGCTGCGCAGGAACTCCATCTGATCGTGGCAGGAACTCCATCTGATCGTGAAGGATGTTCCGGTTCGACAGTATCAGATGTTCGACCCAGCTGGGGCGGAACGGCACGGCCAGCAAGGGCATGTTGGCCTGCTGCGGGGTACGGTTGCTCTTGCGCAGATTGCAGGGCAGGCAGGCGGAGACGACATTCTCCCACTCGTCCAGTCCTTGCCTGGAAATCGGCTGCACATGGTCGCGGGTCAGTTCGCCGCGGCTGAAATGGCCGCCGCAGTAGAGACAGAGATGGCCGTCGCGGGCAAACAGAGCGGTATTGGTCAGGCAGGGACTGGGATCGATGGCCTGGTCGCGGCAGCGACCGGTACTGGCGATGATGGGATGCAGCTGCAACAGACTCTGCCGCCCGTTTTCACGGTGCATGCCGCCATGCAGGGTCAGGCAGGGGTTGCCCAGAGTCCAGGCCACCGCGCCGCGGACATACAGGCAGGCGGCATCCTGCCAGCTGATCCAGTCGAGAATCCTGCCGGCGGCATCCAGCGACAGGATGCGGGTGGCATGCAGGGGCGAAGGGTGGGGCAGGTCCATCAGCATCTGTTTCGGTCCTTAAGCTGTCCAGCGTTAAAGAGCGGTCCAACAGCCGACAGGGCGACCCGGTCAGGTCAGTTCTGTTCGGATCCTTCGAGCATACCCCATGCAGATGACAATAAAACCTCAAGTCGAGCAGCCTCTTGCCGGGCGCGGCATCCTCACCCTCTGTTGCTTGCGTGCAGACCCGTGGCCGCTGCTATAGTCGGATGATTCAAGCATGATCTGCGGACCGTTCGGCAGGCCTGCCATTCCGGCAGGCCGGAGCGCCGCAGGCACAGAAGCAGAGGGATCGACGTGGCGGAAATGTTGTTTTACCAGCGGCCGGTGCCGCTCAACCGGGGCGAGCACAAGGATCTGCGGCTGAAGCCGGTGCCCGGCGCCAAGTTTGCCGCCAAGGTGCATTCGATTCCGCTGACGGGGGTCGAATTTCCGCTGGCAGCCCGTGATCTGCCGGTCCTGTTCGCCGGCCCCAGTGCCGACAAGGCCGGTCCGATTGCCCTGCTGGGCCTGCGTGAAGACGAGAACCTGTTCGTCGATGCCGACGGCATGTGGGCCAGTGATGTCTACATCCCGGCCTTCGTGCGCCGTTATCCCTTCGTGCTGGCCGAGAAGCCGCCGGGCCAGCCGGGTGATGACTTCGCCGTATTTCTGGATGAGGCCTTCGAGGGCTTCAGTCAGACCGAGGGCGAGCGCCTGTTCAAGGAAGATGGCACCGACAACGAGATTCTGACCCATGCGGTGAATTTCCTGGGCGAATTCCAGTCCCATGTCGGACGCACCCAGTGGTTCATGGAACAGTTGCGCAAGCACGACCTGCTGGAGCCGCAGAGTATCCGGCTGGACAAGAAGGACGGCGGCGAGGGCCTGAACCTCAACGGTCTGTTCATCGTCAGCGAGGAGCGTCTGCGCAAGCTGGATGCGGCCACGGCGGAAACCTTCCTGAAGGAAGGCGTGTTCGGCTGGATCTATGCCCACCTGGTGTCGCTGGCCAATATCGACCGGGTTACCCGCCGTCTCAGCGAGCGCGAAGCCGCAGAAGCCGCCGGGACGCCGGCTGCCTGAGGACGACAGCTGGTCAGAGGGGTCTGGCCAGCCGCAGCAGATCCACCTGATAGCCCGCGCCGGCATACAGCCGGCGTGCGGCCTCGTTGCCGGGAAACACGTTCAGGCTCAGCGCCCGGCAGTTGCGCAGGCCGGCCCAGCGTTCGGCCTCGCGCAACAGGGCGCGACCATAGCCTTGTCGCTGATGTTCGGGGGCCACTGCCAGTTCATTCAAGTGTGCCTGGCGCTGGCCGCTGAAATAATCACGGGTCAGGCTGAGGCTGAGAAAGCCTATGGTCACCCCTTGCATGTTTTCCGCGATCAGCAGGCAGGCCTCATGTCCTGCCTGTTCCATGCGCTCGGTCAGGGCTGCGCGCACGCCACGCACACAGGTCTGACGCTGTCTCCAGGCGGGAAGCTCGAAGTCGGCAAACAAGGGGGCCAGCCGCAGCACGAAGGCTTCATCAAGATCGGAGGCCAGTTCGCGCAGGCGCAGTTCGGGAAGGTCGGACATGACCCAGCATGCCAGTATCCACTTCAACGGGTAAGTCGGCCGGCATCGCGACAGGGGCGGTATGCCGCAGGGCATTCCTTTATGCTTGCGGAATACAGGGCTTCGGCCCCGTTCCGTCTTGTTCACAGCGAGAGCTAACGATGTCGATCACGATCAACAAAGACACCCGGCTTTGCATGTCCCTGTCCGGGCGCCCCGGCAATTTCGGCACCCGCTTCCACAATTACCTGTATGAGCAACTCGGCCTCAACTACATCTACAAGGCTTTCACTACCGAGGATATCGGGGCGGCCGTAGGCGGCGTGCGGGCTCTGGGCATTCGCGGCTGCGCCGTCTCGATGCCCTTCAAGGAAGCCTGCATCGACTATCTGGATGAACTGGATCCGTCGGCCAAGGCGATTGATTCGGTCAATACCATCGTCAATACCGAAGGCCATCTGAAGGCCTACAACACCGACTACATCGCCGTCTCGCGCCTGCTCGCCAGCCACGCCGTGCCGACCGACAGCGTGTTCGCGTTGCGCGGCAGCGGCGGCATGGCCAAGGCCGTGGCCTATGCCTTGCGTGATGCGGGTTTCAAGCAGGGTTTCATCGTGGCACGCAATGAACGGGCGGGGCTGCAGCTGGCGCAAGGCTGTGGCTACGAGTGGATGGCCGACACCCGTGACCTGCGGGTGGACATGGTGGTCAATGTCACTCCTATCGGCATGGCCGGTGGCCCCGAGGCCGACGATCTGGCCTTTCAGCAGGACCTGGTCGGTACCGCCCATACCGTCTTCGACGTGGTCGCGATTCCTTCGGAGACGCCGCTGATCAAGCTGGGCCGACAGTTGCACAAGCGGGTCATCACCGGCGCCGAGGTCATCGCGATCCAGGCGCTGGAGCAGTTCGTGCTGTATACCGGCGTGCGTCCCGAGCCGGAGCTGGTCGAGCGGGCGGCGGCCTTTGCCCGAAGCTGATCAGGGCGGGCAGGTCGGGTAGGGTTTTGCGGCGCGCGGCTCGACCCGCACCCGCCCGCTGCGGGCCACGATCACCCGGGCCTGGTCCTGCGGCCGCTGTTCGCTGCATACGGTCCAGGTCAGATTGCTGCCCTCGGCATGGCCGTCAGCCTGAAATCGCAAACGCAGCCGCCCCTGGCTGCTGTGGATATGCAGCGGTTCCAGGCTGGCCTGCTCGCGAAGCACCACCGGGGTGTCGATCGACGGCGCGGCGGTCATCACCAGCCAGCCGTGCTGCCACTGCGTTGCCGCCTCGCAGTGGGCATGATCCCGGCTGGGACACAGCCAGGTGCTGCGGCCCAGGCTGATGGCCTGACTGCGGGCGTAGTAGGCCGAGTGCAGCAAGGCCTCGCAGGCGTGCTGCAGGCGATGGCGATGCAGCAGCGGGCCCAGTCCCGGCAAGGCCACGCCGGTCAGCACGGCCGCGACCAGCATGACCATCAGCAGTTCGATCAGGGTATGGCCGGCGTGCTGCCTCATGGCCTGGCCTCGTACAGCGAGCGGAATCCAGTCTGCGACAGGGGCATCGAGAAGACCGTCGGTATCGGCCCGGCGGGCCATCCGGCCGGCCGCTGAGTGTCATGTCAGTCATTTCCCCCTTTCAAAGCCGGGGAATCGCCCGCACCATGGAGACATGAGCGACCGATTCCAGCTTGTCTCCCCCTATCAGCCCTCCGGTGACCAACCCGAGGCGATCAAGCGTCTGGCCGAGGGCTTCGAGCACGGACTGGCGGCCCAGACCCTGCTGGGCGTCACCGGCTCGGGCAAGACCTTCACCATCGCCAATGTCGTGGAGCAGGTGCAGCGACCCACCATCGTGCTGGCGCCGAACAAGACTCTGGCGGCCCAGCTGTACGGCGAGTTCAAGGAGTTCTTTCCGCACAATGCGGTGGAATACTTCGTCAGCTATTACGACTACTACCAACCCGAAGCCTATGTGGTGGCCTCCGATACCTTTATCGAGAAAGATGCCGCGATCAACGATCATATCGAGCAGATGCGGCTGGCGGCGACCAAGGCCCTGCTGTCCCGCAAGGATGCGTTGATCGTGGCCACGGTCTCGGCGATCTACGGCCTGGGCGATCCCGAGGACTATCTCTCGCTGCGTTTGATTCTGGCTCGCGGCGAACGCATCGACCAACGCCAGCTGATCCGTCATCTGACTGAACTGCAATTCACGCGCAACGATATGGAGCTGCGGCGCGGCACCTATCGGGTCCGCGGCGAGGTCATCGACGTGTTTCCGGCCGAATCGGAAATGGAAGCCTTGCGGATCGAACTGTTCGACGGCGAGATCGAGAATCTGGCACTGTTCGATCCGCTGACCGGCGAGGTCATGCACCGGATTCCGCGCTATACGGTCTACCCCAGAACCCATTACGCCAGCACCCGCGAGAGCGTGCTGAGGGCGATGGACACCATCAAGGTCGAATTGAAAGAACGGCTGGAAGTCCTGCGGGCAGAAGACAAGCTGGTCGAAGCCCAGCGACTGGAGCAGCGGACCCGCTTCGATCTGGAGATGATGGCCGAGGTGGGCTACTGCCAGGGCATCGAAAACTATTCTCGACACATGACCCAGAGCGCGCCGGGCGACCCGCCGCCGACCTTGTTCGACTATCTGCCGGCCGACGCCTTGCTGGTAGTCGACGAATCGCATGTCACCATTCCCCAGCTCGGCGCCATGTACAAAGGCGACCGCTCGCGCAAGGAAAATCTGGTCAACTTCGGCTTCCGGCTGCCATCCGCGATGGACAATCGTCCACTGAAATTCGAGGAATGGGAGCAGCGGGCGCCGCGCAGCATCTATGTCTCGGCAACCCCGGCCAAATACGAACTGGAGAAATCCGGTGACGCCATTGTCGAACTGGTGGTGCGGCCGACCGGTCTGCTGGATCCCGAGGTCGAAGTACGCCCCGTCGGCACCCAGGTCGACGATCTGCTGTGCGAGGCCCGCAAGCGGATCGCCATCGGTGATCGCGTGCTGGTGACGACCCTGACCAAGCGGATGGCCGAAAATCTCACCGAATATCTGACCGAGCACGATATCAAGGTTCGATACCTGCACTCCGACATCGAGACCGTGGAACGCACCGAAATCATCCGCGACCTGCGTCTGGGCGAATTCGATGTGCTGGTCGGCATCAACCTGCTGCGCGAAGGACTGGACATGCCGGAGGTCTCGCTGGTCGCGATCCTGGATGCCGACAAGGAAGGCTTTCTGCGCTCCACCGGCTCGCTGATCCAGACCATCGGTCGCGCGGCGCGCAATCAGCGCGGCAAGGCCATCCTCTACGGCGACAGGATCACCCGCTCGATGCAGGCGGCCATCGACGAGACCCGGCGACGGCGCGAGAAGCAGGAGGCGTACAACGCCGAACACGGCATTACCCCGACCTCGGTCGTGCGTCGTGTCGCCGACATCATGGAGGGCGCACGCAGCACCGCAGCTGTGCGCGGCGACAAGGCCGGGCGTGGCCGGGCCGGCAAACAGGCCGCCGTGGCCGAGACGCCCGCCAACTACCGTGCCTTGTCACCCGGGCAGCAGGCGGCGGCCATCAAGAAATTGGAGGAGCAGATGTATCGCCACGCCCAGGATCTGGAATTCGAAGCTGCCGCCCGTGTCCGCGACCAGATCCAGCAGTTGCGGGACCAGTCCTTGGCATGACGGTAACCTATTGTTATTTATAAGTTACTTCTTGCTTTTGCAGAAAAAGATAAAAAAGTTTCGAAAAAAGCTTGCCAAGCCCCTGGGGCATACCTATACTTCTCATCTCCCCGGCGACGAAGCCTTCGAAACGAAGGTCAAGACAACGGTGAGGGCGGTTAGCTCAGCGGTAGAGCACTACCTTGACATGGTAGGGGTCACAAGTTCGATCCTTGTACCGCCCACCAATATAAACAAGCACTTGGGCTGTACTTAGGGGCGGCCCAAGTGCTTTTCTAACACGCAACTAACACGCAAGCGAGCTATGCAAGCGTCGATAGCCATTACTGGCTTTTCGAGGTGGCGGGCTCAAATGCAAAAACAGCGGGTGCCTCACGGTTCTCGCTGTTTTTGTTTGGTCGGGACTGCTCCCAACTGACCTTGAAGTCTCGATACGCGTGCGGCGAGCTTATGCATCCAGTCATTGAATGCCCGGCTGGTCTGGCCAAGATAGGGTGAGCTCAAGTTTGAAGTGCAGCACCCTCATACTCGGGTGTTGCCATGTCCAGCAAACGCACTTACCAGCATTTGAGCCCAGAAGAGCGGGCCGTCATCATGATCGAATGTCAGAACGGCACCAGCCTGCGCGAGATTGCTCGGCGGACTCAGCGCTCCGCCGCTACCATCAGTCGCGAGCTGACTCGAGCAGGATGCTGCTCAGCATCTGATCCGTATAACGCCACGGCAGCAGGCCAAGCCTATTATCAAAGGCGCCAGCGCTGTCGACGCAAGCCGCGGCTGCAAGGTGGCAGCCCGCTTTATCAGTTCGTGCATGATCGTCTGATGTATTTTCGCTGGTCACCTCAGCAGATTGCTTCCAGACTACGATACCTGCCTAGCGATACGCGCCCCGGCCTGGTCAGCCATGAAACGATTTACGCGACCATCTATGCCCAGCCAAGGGGCGCCCTCAAACAAGGAATGATCCAGGCGCTTCGCCAGGCCAAAACCAGTCGCGGCATGCGCCGAACGACAGCGGCTGGATCCAGCTTTGTACCGGAATCGTTGCGCATTGTGCATCGACCGGAGGACATCGAGCACAGGCTCGTACCAGGGCATTGGGAAGGCGATTTCATCAAAGGGGCCTTCAACCGATCAGCGATTGGCACTTTGGTCGAACGCAAAACCCGGTTCGTGATTTTATGTCGAATGGACGGCTGCACTGCAGCTGATGCCATGGAGGGATTTACGCCGCAAACGAAAAGGCCTCCGGCCTTTCTGCGTCAAAGCCTGACCTGCGATCGAGGCAGCGAGATGGCCTGTCATGCTGACCTGAGCAAGCGACTGAAGCTCGATGTATGGTTTTGCGATCCACATGCCTCATGGCAACGCGGGAGCAATGAAAACATCAACGGGCTGCTCTGCCAGTTTTTACCCAAGGGTACCGACCTGTCGCAGCCCAGCCAAACCATGCTTAACGATATCGCCCGCCAGCTCAACGGCTGTCCCCGTCAAACGCTTGGATGGCGAAATCCAGAAGAGGTGATGGCTGAAGAATTGGCGAAATGGTCGTCTGGTGTTGCACTTGATTCTTGAGACCGCCCCCCTCTAAACACGAATCAGGTATGTAAAATCACCATTTCACTTATGGGGGGCGCATTCGCCGCATATTTCAATTGTATTACCTGGCTCTGAAAATCACCGGCATACGAGACCTTTTTAATTGCAGTCAAAATTATTTAAAGTCATCAGCGTAAAGATGTTCTTCATTTTTTTGAGGGAGTCGCGCCGGTTGCGCGATCGGTCTAGTTAAGGTGCGATTCCCGCCTACTTTATATGGATTCGACTAAGTTGTCTCGCCCTTGATTTGCTTAATTAATATAATGAGTGGTGTCATGGATTGGATGAAGAGATGTAATTCCCACTATCTTGCCTTCTTTGTTTTTATGGTGATCGAGTCGTACTTGGTGTCCGCCATATATACTGATATTGGCCGAAAAGACTTCAGTGGAATTGAGCAAAATATACCATTGATAATTTTTGGCTTACTATACTTTGGCATTCCACGAGTGAGGAAGAAGTATCTTGGGCTACTTCTTATTGGGGTGTTGATAAGTGAGGTCAGTCATCTTTTCATATATGTTTTTAGCGCAATGAAATTATGCTTTGCAAATTATCTCCATATTTCCATCCCTGTGGCGGAAGTTAGGGATTTGCGCGGGCTGAACTTTACTCAACTTGTAATCATTGAAGCTGTTGGTGGTCCGGTAGCATTTGCAATCCGGGCCTTTATATCCGCCCCGCTTTGGGAGGAATTAGTTAGGGGTGTTATTTACAAGGTTGTAACACCATTTTTTGGCCACTTTGCAGGGGTTGTTGCAGCCCTGCTTCCATTGGTCATCATGCATTATAACAATCAATTTTATGATGTTTTTTTTTCAGTCTGCAATGGCTTATCTTGTTTATATGGGGTATAATTGGGCCGAAAGAGTAGTCATACATGCCGTCTCCAATGCTTTCTTGCTCGTCAACCTATTGTGGATTAATCGGTTTGCGGTAGATACTAATTTTCATATGGATTGGGTGGGTGTCATTGTCGCGACGTGCGCCCTATTGATTTGCTTGCTAAGATTTTTGCCGTTGACTCGCTGGAGCAGCGGCCCTCCTCACCAGTAATGAGAAGGCGGCCGGGGTAAATAATTGCGGGGAGTCTTTATGCGAGATTTTTTGCAATTAACATCTGGCTTTAATGGCTCGTCAGTTGGTTGCTTTTTGAGCACTGCATTTCCCTGATGAGTTGATAGTGTAAGCCTTCCCGAAGTTGGACGGTAACATGTAGAAGCTTCTGTCATCCTTTGATCAGGAGACCCACATGCACAAATACAAATTTACCGAAAGCCAGATCATGGCCGCCCTCAAGCAGCTTGAGTCGGGTGTGCCCGTCAACGAAGAGATCAAGCGTTGGGCCGCCGGGCGCGACTCGGCACTGGTCCTTGAGATCATCCTGGGCAAGACGACGGTGGCCGCGGCCAGCCGGCAGTTCGACCTTACCCCGGCGGAGATTGAAAGCTGGGTAGAGGACGGCAAGCGCGGCATGGAGAACGCACTGCGAGCCAAGCCTTAGGATGTAAGCGAGCAGTACGAGAGGCAGTTGAAGGATTTGCAGGAAGCCTACGGCGAGGCCATGCTGGAGATTTGCGCTCGAAAAAGGCTGGCATCCCTGCTGGGAAAGGACGAGAGCTGATGCACTCGGTCGGTAATCACCCCATTTTTAACTGTCGCCAAAAGCGGAGCTAGATGGGCAAGGCGGGTTGGCCAGACAAACGCCTGCTGAAGGCCTGTGCCGGAGTGATTCCGTAGACCTCCCGCGAGTTTTATCCCGATTTACGGGCCTTTCCACGGAGGCTTATCCCGGGCCAGGGGACAATCGCCTGCCCATGGCCCGCTGGCACCAATCTCAGATCGCGCCTGCCTTGGCTTCGTTCTGCAGGGCGGGGTGGCTTGGGAAGGCATGGCGCAGGATGCGCCAGATCACCTGACCGAACTGTCTGGGCAGCGAGCCGGTGTTGTAGGACTGGCCATAGCGCGCGCAGACCTGCTTTACCTCGACAGCGATGGCCGCATAGCGATTGGCGGGCAGGTCGGGGTAGAAGTGATGTTCGATCTGGTGGCTGAGATTGCCGGTAAGCACGTTGAACAACTTGCCGCCTGCGATATTCGACGAGCCGCGCAACTGGCGCAGATACCAATGGCCGCGTGATTCGTCGCTGATCGATTGCTTAGGGAATACCTCGGCATCGGCGGTGAAGTGTCCGCAGAAGATGATCACGAAGGTCCAGATGCTGCGCAGCACGTTGGCCACTATATTGCCCAGCAGTACGGGCAGGAAGTACGGGCCGGCCAGCAGCGGGAACACCACGTAATCTTTCAGCAGCTGGCGTCCCATCTTGCGGCGGACCGGGCGGAAGGCTTCGCGGATCTCCGCCGTCGATGTCTTGCCGGCAAACCAGCGCCCCAGCCGCAGGTCCTGGATAGCCACGCCCCACTCGAAAAGCAGCATGAACACCACGGCGATGGCCGGCTGCATCAGATAGAACGGGCGCCAGCGCTGTTCGGGAAAGATGCGCAGCAGGCCGTAACCGATATCGTCATCCATGCCGCGGACGTTGGTATAGGTGTGGTGCCGGAAGTTGTGTGTCTTGCGCCAGTTGTCGCTGGTGGCGACGATGTCCCATTCGTACGTGCGCCCGTTGAGCCTGGGGTCGTTCATCCAGTCGTACTGGCCGTGCATGACGTTGTGCCCGACCTCCATGTTCTCGAGGATCTTCGACAACGCGAGCAGAATCACGCCAGTGATCCACGCGGGGACCAGTACGACGTGCACGAACGCTCCCAGAAACAGCAGCGCGCGTCCGGCGACACCGGACCAGCGCACCGCGGCGACAATGCGGCGGATATAGCGAGCATCACTCAGACCGATGTCGGCGGTCACTCGGGCACGGATGGCATCGAGCTCATCGCCGAAGGCCTTGAGTTCGTCGGACGAAAGAGGGCGGTTGCGGGTACGGCTCATAGGGCTGTCAGAGGTCCAGGATCAGGTCGGTGCTCGGCGCGCTGATGCACAGGCGCACCTGTGAGGAAGGTTCGCTGCTGAGCTCATCGGTAAGGATATGGCGGGTGCTGCCGGACTGGCGGCCGCAGACACAGGTGTTGCAGATGCCCATGCGGCATCCATGCGGAGGGTGAATCCCCTGGGCTTCGAGGCCCTCCAGCAGGGACTGTCCGCGTGCAAGCCGAAGCGTCCGGCCGCTGGCGGCGAGCTGGACTTCGACGTCGCCCTCGTCGCCGTCGGTTCTCGTCGGCTTGCTGAAGGCTTCGGCATCGAAACTTGCCACCTGTCCGCCCATGCGGATGCGTGCTGCCTGCACAAAGCCGTTCGGACCGCAGGCGAGCACGCGACGCTGGGCCAGCGAGGCAATCGCTTCCAGCGAGATGGCGTCCACACGGGCATCCGGCGCATCGCCTTCGCGGGTCAGCAGATAACGCACACGCAGGCCGGGATGAGCAGCGGCCAAGGCATCCAGTTCATCCACGAAGCAGAGCTCGTCGCGATGGCGCGCCCAGTAGAGCAGGTCGACGTTGTCGGGCATGCCTCGGCTGGCGAGCGAACGGAGCAGGGCGCGCATCGGTGCAATGCCGCTGCCGGCGGCCAGCAGAAGAAGGTCGCCGGGGTGTTCCGGCAAGACCATCTCGCCAAAAGCCTGCGTCAGCGTGAAGATCTCGCCGACACGTGCTTGCTGTGCAAGATAGCGGCTGACGCAACCGTCTTCCATCATCTTGACGGTCACCGCCAGATGGCCGTCATCGAGAAGGGTGGGGCTGTAACTGCGTACCAGCCGGCGCCCCTGGATTTCCACGCCAAGGTTCACGTGCTGTCCGGCCCGCATCCCATGCCAGTGACGGTTCGGTTTCACTATCAGGGTCACGGCATCCCGGCTGGCTCTCGAGCGGGTCATGAGCCGGGCCAGGGGCTGCTCGAAGGTCCAGAGCGGATTGATCTGTGTCGACCAGAAGTCGAACAGGGCTGGAGACACCAGCGACTTGACCAGGCGGACCGGCCAGGAGGTACGAGAGTCGGATATCGCGTTCATGGCGGGCACTATACGCATAGGCATACGGTTGTGTATACAGTCGTATACAAGTGTCGCAGGTGTATGATTCGCTATCGCCCGAAACGACCGACCATGACTTCCATCATCCCGTCCCTTCCCCTTGACGCCGCGCCATCCCGCAAACCCGTTATTGCACGCGAGGATCTTTTGGCAGCGACCCTCAAGCTGATCGGGCCGAACCGGAGCCTGTCGACGGTAAGCCTGCGTGAGGTGGCACGTGAAGCCGGCATCGCGCCCAACAGCTTCTATCGCCAATTCCGGGATATGGACGAGCTGGCGATTGCCCTGATCGACCTGGCCGGACGCTCGCTGCGTACGATCATCGGTCAGGCGCGCGAACGCGCCACATCCACCGATCGCAGCGTGATCAAGGTGTCGGTGGAAACCTTCATGGAACAGCTCCGCGCGGACGACAAGTTGCTGCACGTCCTCCTGCGCGAAGGCGCGGTCGGCTCGGACGCCTTCAAGCATGCTGTTGAACGTGAACTCAATTACTTCGAAGACGAGTTGAAGGTGGACCTCATCCGCCTTGCCGCCGCCAAACGCTCGAAGCTCCACGAACCGGAGCTGGTCTCCCGGGCGATTACGCGGCTGGTATTCGCCATGGGCGCGGTGGCGATGGACCAGCCGCCCGAACTTGACCCCAAGCTGATCGATGAGATCTCGCAGATGCTGCGCATGATCATTACGGGGGCGCGCGTATTGGACAACTCGCAGGTCTGACGACAAGCGTATGGCGATGCCAGACCGAGGATCCTCGTCCGGGGAATATATGGCCAGCCCGCGGGTTTCGGGCTTCTTCGTGGGGAGGCGCTCGAGCCGCTGATCAAGCGGCTGGTGGAGCGGGTACTGGATGTCTGCCTTGTCCCTTGGGTAGGATCGGATATCAAGCCGAGGCGGGGTTCCGCTGACGGCCCCCACCTTCAGGACGTTACATGGACGCGCCGATGCACGAGCAAGGGATGGGTGCGCTGCCAGTGCTGCTGTTTGTCACCGGGCTGGTCTGTGCGTCCGGGTTTTCACTCATCCTCAGGACATTGAGCGATGAAAAGGCCTACCGCTACTGGGTAGCCAGCCTGTGGATCGGACTGTTCTCGATCATGGTGGTGATGTTCTTTCCCGTGCATCGGCCGTTTCCGGTGCTGCTTGCGGGGCATCTGGCCCTGGCGGCCTCGCAGGTGCTGCTGGTCGCCGGCGTGCTGCATTACTGCGGTCGCAGGGTGAATGCACTGATCCTGATCGCTCCGGCCTGTCTCTATATCGTGCTTCAGGTGATCCTGTATCTGTATGGCTACAGGCTGCTGCCACGTATCGCCTTATACGGCTTCGCCGTGGCGGTATGGGATATATGGGTCATCGGTCTGCTGCTGCCCGGGACGCGGGGCGGCGATATCTACGGCCGTCGCATCGCGATCATCGTGATTGCCGGACATGCCTTGATGCATCTGCTGGAAGTGCTGTATCTGCTGCCGGCGTTTTCCTGGCGTCGACCGCAGGGTCTGGCCGATTCCGTCGCGATCTACTACATCTCGATCGTCATGACGCTGGCCAAGTGCTTTGCCTTGCTGGCCATGGTGGTGGAAAAACTGATCAATGAGTTGCGCAGGGCGGCCGAAATCGACGGCATGACCGGCCTGCTCAACCGTTCCGCCCTGATAAGCCGAGGGGCCGAGGGCCTGGCTGGCGCGCGCGCGAAAGACCTGCCGTTCGGAGCACTCTTTATCGACATCGACCATTTCAAGTCGATCAACGATGATCGTGGTCATCATGTGGGGGACCAGATCCTGAAATGGTTTTCCTCGGCCCTGAAAGATGTGGTGCATGGCAAGCAGGATCTGTGCGGGCGATATGGCGGCGAGGAATTCGTCTGCTTTCTGCCGGGCAGCGATGTCCTCTCATGCATGACACTGGGCAATCGTCTGCGTCTCCATCTGGCCAGTCATCCGGCGAATGCCGCAGCGGAAGGACTCGACGTCACGGTCAGCATCGGTGTGGCCATGGATGATGGGCATTCCGATTTGATCCGGTTGATCAAGCTGGCGGACACCGCCCTCTATGCGGCGAAAAACACTGGCCGGGACCGGGTGGTCCTGGCGGAGGATCAGGAACCGGGAATCCCGAAGCGTCGCGCTGGGCGTTGCTGAGGCACGATATCAGGCCGAGCGCGGCGCGGGTTCTTTATGCTGGCCGGCATCTGGCGCAGACTGGGGCATCAGTGTTGTCGATGACGGCGCGGAGTTTGCCAACCAGCCTGTGGCGGGGATGACAAGTCCGTGAATGGGTGATGGCTGCCAGACTCTGCGGTGAGGATAGGCACAGGGGCGTCGCAGATGGTGTCGCTGCGCCCGTACCGAGCCTTTATCGGCGGAACGGCACCGACAGCATGCCTTCAGGGCCTTGGCGCTGACGATATCAGCCGCGGGTCCGATGGGTCAGTTCATGATATCGAGGTGCAGGTATGGATGCCCGTGCGAGAAAGATGTTTCACGAAGCCTGTGTGCGACTCAGGAATGATGCCTCGCTTCGAAAACCGCACGGGGGGATTTGCAGCGCATTGATCCAGATCCTGCCGCCCGAGCTGATCGAGGACATGAATGTGCTGGTCGAGGTGAGTCAGCTGGCAAGCGGATGGGAAAAGTGGTCAGGCAAGCCTTTTATGCCGGTACCTGCCGTCAATGGCCGCGGTTATCGTGCCCATTCCGTGGCCGGGGCGATGTGGGAAGGTGGCTACGGTGCGCTGCGACTCGAACTGCTGGACCATCTGATTGCGATGACGGCTTGAGCATGCGTCTCTGGCGGCCGGAAAGGATTCAGGGATCGGCACAGGTCGGTCGGAAAATCGCTGATCCGTCGCTGTCCGGCTGGCCTGCCAGCCGGAGCGGATCTGGTTTGAATCAGGTCTGGTTTGGGTTAGACCGCAGGAACCCGGTTCGGCCTTGCGCCAGCGGCGTGGCCGGAACCGGTTTGCCGTTGACTCAGCGCTGAGCCATGGACTGCGCGATTTTCTTGTCGGTTTGATACTGGCTCAGCGCATAGACGGCCCAGATCGTGGCCGGAATCCAGCCCAGCACGGTGATCTGCAGGATCAGGCAGATGATGCCGGCAATGGGGCGGCCGATGGTGAAGAAGGTCAGCCATGGAAAAATCAGGGCGATAAGCAGGCGCATGCGGTATTCCTTGGTCAATGCAGTCAACGGGATGAAGCGCTGATCCAGCCCGTGCTGGCACCACGTGGGCGATGCAATGGCTGGGAACGGCGGATTATGACTGCCCAGCATAAAGCATATCGGCGGCATCGGTCGGGGTGGCCCTGTACCTGAAGCGTCCCCTGCCGTCTGTGTCGCCGGCTCGAGACGGATACCAAGGCGATCTCGCCTGGCGGCAGCATCATGATGCTTGCGTCGGATGGGAGGGATGATGACGGATGGCCGGCCAGCTTGCAGCTGGCTGTCCGGCGCGCAGTCGCCATCGATGGCGGGGCTTACAGCTTGCCGCCGACGATCACCGTGCTGCCGGGCGGGGCGATCACGCATTGCTTCGCCGCCCTGCAGGCATCGGCCTGGATCTGTGCGATCTGCAGTTGCAGATAGCCTTCCACCGACATACCCATCTTCTGCCGGTAGGCATCGTCCGCGGCGGCCTTGGATTCCTGTTCTGCCTTGCGGGCATCTTCAGCCAGCTTGGCTGCATCCAGGGTGCGCAGACGCTGCTGCTGGGCAGCGGTCTCGTTCATCTGTTCCAGCACATTGGCATTGGGCACGGCCCGGCCCAAGGTGACATCCAGAACCTGGATCGGGATGCCGTTGTCCCGGATCAGCCGTCGGATCTGTGCGGTCACCTGGCGGTCCAGATCGGCCGCCGCACTGACATTGCTCATCATGTCGGTCATGGTCTTGGTCTTGACCGCTTCGCGGACAATGGCTGAATACTGGCTTGCGACATTGTTCTTGAACCATTGTCCGCCGAAGTCGCGAATCAGCTTGACCGGATCCGAAACGCGATACTGGATGGCGGTGTCGAAGTCCAGCAGGATATTGTCGGCCGAGGAGTAGTCGTTGAAGGCGACATGCACGGTCTGCGGTGTCATGTCGACATAGATGGCACTGGTGCTGCCCCACGTGATGCTGCGTCCGGTGGGAACGGCTTGCGGGCGCACGCCGCCATGGCCCAGGAAATAGGGCTGGTCGATCAGAACCGCCTGTTGGCCGGCATCGGGCGTGACCACGGTGCAGGCGGTCAGGCTCATGGTGAGGGCGATCAGACCGTAGGCAGTGCGGTTGAACATGCTGGCATCCTGCAGTGGCTTGAGTGAAGCCACAGCATAGACGGATGGAGCCCGATCCGGCCACGGGCTGACGAGGGTCCGGCCGCAGCGACCCGAAACGCGGGTCGACCCAGGCCGGGGTCCTGCCTGATATCGGACGGAGGCCGGGATGATCTCCTCACAGGTTCGCCTCGGCGCCGCGGATCTTTCAGGAGGAACTGGCCTCATGGGGCTGGAAAAAGCCGATCCTGTCCTGCAGCAGGCGGGCCTGGGATTGCAGCCCCTCCGCATTGAGATGGGCTTTGTCGGCGGCTTCGGCATGGTGGCGGGTCAGGGATTCCAGTGCGCGCATCATCGAGGTGATCTGCAAGGTTTCCTGATGCTGATGGCGGCTCTGTTCATCGATGTCCAGCATGGTCTGCTGCAGGTGCTGCACGCGGTCCGCGATCTGGTCCAGCACCTCGCCGCAGTGACCGGCGCGAGCACTGCCATCCTGGATGGTCGCCTGGTTGCCTGCCAGCAGTTGCTGCGCATGCGAGAGGGCTTCGGCGGTCTGCCTGGCCAGGCGACCGACTTCTTCGGCGACTACGGCAAAGCCGCGACCATGCTCCCCGGCATGGGCTGCCTCGACGGCGGCATTCAGGGCCAGCAGCCGGGTCTGCAGGGCGATGTCGTCAAGCTGTTCGACGATTTCCGACAGATTGCGTCCGCTGCACTGGATTTCCAGCATGGAGGCCTGCATCGCCTGTGCGAGCTGCTGCCCCTGGCCGGTCAAGTCGGCGGCCGCATCGGCCGCGCTGCGGGCCAGGGCACTGTGTTCCTTGCTGCGCGCGATCATGTCGCTGATCCGGTCGATGGCCCGGCTGGAGGCCTGCAGTTGCTGTGACTGGTGCAAGGTGCGATCGCGAAGCGCGGTGCTTTCGCTGGCGCTTTGCTCGGAGGCTTGCTGGACGTGGCGGGCGCCGCCGCGTACCTGCTCCACCACCGAAGCCAGGGCCAGATCCATCTGTTGCAGGGCGCGCAGCAATTGGCCGATCTCGTCCGCCGGTCCGGGCTTGAAGGGCTGTCCCAACTGGCCGGCGGCCACGGTACGCGCCTGCTGGATGGCGGATGCCAGTCGACGGCTCATGGAACGGATCAGCCAGCTGTCGAAGATCAGCAGGCCGGCGGCCGTCAGCACGGTCAGGCCGGCCAGCAGCCAGCCCAGGTGCTGGTGCTCCCGGTGGTTGTGGTCGACTACGGCGGTGCCGATGGTGACGGCCTGCTCGAACATATTGCTGAAGTCGGCATGCAGGGGGCTGAAGGCCGACTGGGTATCCGAGGAAACCTGCAGAACGGCGATATCGAAATTGCCGGCGCGCAGCAGCTGCATGGACTGCTGCAGACTTTCATCCAGGGCTTGTCGATGCGCGGCGGTCGTGTTCAGCCAGGCCTTGTGGCTTTGAACCCAGGGCGTGGCTGTCAGCGACTGCCAGCGCCGCCCGATGTCGGCCTGTTCGGCCTGCATGGTGTCAAGGGCGATATCCACCGCCGAGGGCAGTCGGGCCATGGCCGCATGGGTGACGGCATTGAGCGCATCGGCATAATCATTCTGGATGCGTCCAAGTTCAGCGACAGGACGCAAGGTGTCACTGACCAGCGAAGCCATCTGCCGGCTGGATTTGGCCAGCGCCAGCCAGGCGCTGCCGCCCAGCCCGAACAAGACCAGGGTGACCACGACCAGTCGCAGCAGCAGCCTGGCCCGCAGGCTCAGGCTGCCGAGTTCTGTCAGGCGTTGCCGGCGCGATCGAGGCGAGGCGGTGGCAGGGGAGGCTGATGCGGAGGGGAATGCCGGCACGTCTTCATCATCGGTCACAAGGGGGAGCTGGCAGCCTAGGTTCCGACCATGGCGGTTTTATGACGATAGACGATATGCCCCTCAACGACCTATGCGGCGCAGCGGCTTGCCGGCCATCAGATTGTTCTCGATCGCCTCCAGCGTCATGCCCTTGGTCTCGGGGACCAGGGCCAGGGTGAAGGCGATGAACAAGGCGTTGAGCACGGCGTAAAGCAGAAAGGTCCGGGAGGATCCCAGTCCGCTCAGCATCAGGGGAAAGGTGAAACCGACAACCATGTTCGCCCCCCAGTTGGTGACGGTGGAGGCGGCAATGCCGAAGTCGCGGCCCTTCAAGGGCTGGATTTCGGAGCACAGAGTCCAGATCAGCGGTCCTGCCGACATGGCAAAGCCGGCAATAAAGACCAGCAGCATGATGACCGTGAACAATTGCAGGCCATGGGTGGCGGGCGCGCCATGACGCATGGTCCAGCTGATCACCGCCAGGCCTGCGGCCATCACGCCGAAGCCGGCCAGCAGGGTGGGGCGGCGTCCCCAGCGGTCAATCACTGCCATGGCCAGCAAGGTGGCCAGCACGTTGACAAGACCGACGGCGGCGGTGAACCACATCTGGGCTTCGACGGCGTAGCCCATGGTCTGGAAGATCTTCGGCGCGTAATACATCACCACATTGATGCCGGTCAGCTGCTGGATGATCTGCAGCAACACGCCCAGCCCCACCGAGCGGCGGAAGTCGGGACTGGAGCGGAACAGCCCCCAGCCCTGCTGGGGCTTTTTCAATTGGCGGTCGATATCGTCTATTTCGGCATCCACCACGCGCCGCAGGCCGCCGCGCAGTCCCATCAGCACCTCGTGGGCTTCTTTGCGGCGACCGCGCATCAGCAGCCAGCGCGGACTGAAAGGCAGCACCAGCAGGCCGAGCAGAAACAGGACGCCGGGCAGGGCGATGATGCCAAGCATCCAGCGCCAGTGGCCGTGGTAGCTGAACGCCGTATCGGACAGGAACGCCAGCAGGATGCCTGAAGTCAGCATCAGCTGATAAGTGGAAATCATTCGTCCGCGAATCGCCTCGGGGGCGATTTCGGCGATATACAGGGGCGCGGTATAGCTGGCTACGCCGACGGCGAGACCGAGCACGAAACGCCAGACGATCAGGCTTTCGGCAGAGCCCGCCTGGGAGCAGCCGATGGAACCGATCACGAACACGATGCCGCCGACGATCAGCGAACGCTTGCGGCCCAGTGCAGCCGAGGCCCAGCCGCAGCCCAGCGAGCCGACGGCCGCGCCAGCCATCATGGCGCTGACGATCAGGCCCATGGCTTGGTCGGACACGTGCAGATCGGTCTCGATGAATTGCTGGGCGCCGGAGATGACGCCGATGTCCAGACCGAACATCAGGCCGGCCAGGGAGGCCAGCAGGCCGATCATGAAAAGTCCGGGGCCGCGGTGGGTGGCTGCTGCTGTTCCGCTCATGGCATGCATTCCTGTGCTGGCGCCGGATCGCGGTCAGCGCTTGGCCGCGATCCGGCAGACGGCCGCCCGTCGGGATGGCGATGAGCTTGACGGTGATCGGGCCGCAAGTTGCCTGATCGGGGCGGTGATTTGCGAACATTCTATGCACGCCTTCACGCTTCTTTCAACAAAGCTTGGAGCCGGAATGATGGTCTTGAATATTGCGTTGCAACAAATACTTGTGTAAATCATGGGGCTGCCTTGGAGCGGATTGATGCTGACTGATGGACGTCCATATGGATGGTCGTGGCGATGACTGCCAAGGCAGGCTGTCCGATGATATCGAGTGGGGGCTGACTGGACGGGGCAGCCAGCGGCATGGGGATGCTTTCCGGCGATCGGAATGCTTCGCACTTGTGATGTGTGCGGAGAGAGCGTGCAGGTGGTCAGCAAGCGGTTGGGGCTCGTTGCTGCGGTGCGCCGGGGATGGCACGACTGCGCCAGCCATGCGCTGGCGACCGGGGCGGGCGACGACAAGCACGCGATGCCGGTGCCCCGGATCCGCAGATCCGGGGCGTGCGGTGCCTCAGGCGCTGGCGTGGGCGGCGCCCAGTTGCTGGATGGCATCGATACCGAAACCGACGATGCCGACGATGCCTTCGCCGACGTCCAGAATCGCTGCCGGAATGTTGCCGGGATTCAGTACCGAATCGGCGATCAGGCCGATGCCCTCGCCCAGCTTGGCGGCCGGGCCGGTGGCATCGGTGCTGAGGCCGAGCAGGGTGGTGCCTAGATCGACGACATTGCCGATGGCTCCGCCTATGGCGCTTCCGATATCGCCGAAAACACCGCCGCCCGCAACTGAGGTCATTTCATCGTGGGTAAGTGTACGCATGTTCGGGTCTCCTCCTGAGGGTCGTCCGTGACGACAGGTCCGAAGGAAATTAATCGAACGAACTTGCACAGCGTGTGATTCGGGCCTCCATGGTATGTGAGCGTTGACGCGGCAGAAGTCCGGTGCCGGCGCGCATGGCTTTGTCGATGGTCCATGGCGGCGAGGCCTCCGTGGTGAGGGCGGCTCGAACTGGCCGGCCAGCCGCGGTTTCCATCTCGCCGGATCCATGCCTGGCACGCTCACGAAGGAGTGTTGCCGGATGAATGGAGGTTTCCGTCAGTCGGTGCCGTGGGCCTGTTTCCAGGCCAGCTGGAATGCCTCCGCGCGGCGATCCAGCTCGGCGCATGCCATGCCGGGCATGTACAGCGCCCGGCCCAGCCCGAAACCGGCCGCCCCCGCACGGACATAGGCTTGGATCTGCCCGGTGGCAATGCCTCCGGCTGGCAGCAGGGGCAGATGCTTGGGCAGCACGCTTCGCCAGATCCTAAGGCTGCCCGGTCCCAGTTGTTCGGCCGGAAAATACTTGAGGGCATCGACGCCGGCCTTGACGGCGCGGAAGGCTTCGGTGGGAGTGGCGGCACCGGCGATGCAGGCCAGGCCGGCCTGTTTCGCGTCACGGATCAGCTCCGGATCGCAGTGCGGGCTGATGACGAGGTTGGCACCGGCCTGGCAGGCGGCCTCGATGTCATCGCGGTTGAAGACCATGCCGGCACCGACCAGGCCGTCGGGCGGCAGACGCTCGCGCATGCGGCGAATGCAGTTCAGGGCTTCGGGCGCCTGGATCGGCACTTCGAACAGTCGAAACTCACGGTGGTACAAGGTGGTGACGATATCGGCACATTCTTCGGGCAGAATGCCCCGCAGATTGGCCAGAAAACCATGCAGAAAGACTTCTCGCATGGCATGGCCCTTCATCCGGCGGGTTCCGGCGCGCCATGATCGAGGGTGCGGGCCAGTTGCCAGAGGCCGCGCTCGGCGGCCTGGCGGGCCCGCTCCACATGTTCGAAGCCGAACAGTTGCAGGGCGCGCGCATAGCGCAGGCAACGATCTTCAGGGCCGACCAGAATCACCGGGCAGTGAGGGGCAGCATCCGGCTCCATGCGCTTGAGACCCAGCAGTTCATGACCGATCAGCAGGCCATGGCGGAAGCTGCCCTGTTCGGTCGCGGCCAGCTGACCGCTGCGCACCAGGGCTTGCGGGCTGCCGAGACTGGCCAGCATGCCGGCCTGCTGCTCTTCGCCGCGCGCGACGGCCAGGCCGAAATCGAAGGCACCGGCATGCCAGTCGGCCGAGGTGTCCGTCGGCGTGTCGGCACTCTGATCGGCCGAGCCGCTCAGCAGGCGTTGCAGGCTGGGGGTGATGAAGCTGACCAGGCGACGGACCCGCTGGCGGTCCAGGCGCACCCATTGGTGCTGTTCGCCCAGCAGGCCGACCAGCAGGTCGGCCTCGTCGGTACTGCTGCGGACGCCGAGCAGGGCTGCCGTGCCGTGGTCGATGCGGCCCGGCAGGATGCCGTTCTGGGCGAAATCCGGCAGCAGATGCAAGTCAGGCAACCCGGGCTGCCGGATGGGGCGCAGCAGGCGTGCCAAGGGGGCCAGTTCGAAGGGGACTTCGATCGGCGCAGGTGCGGTGTCGGCCGGCAGCAGCGCATTCAGGCCAGCGCCGACCAGGGCGGTCGCGGGCGAGTACTGAAGCCAGTCGCTGCAGAGTTCGTTGATGGCATCGGCCAGCGGGGTAGATCCCCGGAGGATGGGGGCGGCAGCGATCTTGCGCCGCTCCGGCACCTGACCATCTTCGGCGAAGCGCAGCACATGCAGATCTTCGGAGTCGGCAAGCAGGCCGATCCAGTGGCGGGCGGGTGAAACGCTGTCCATGGCGAGCAGGCGACCTTTGTCCGTGGCGGGGCCGGCGTCTCCGGCGAGGGCCGGAGGGATGACTGGCTGCGGTGTCCCGGCCATCGGACCTCCGCAGTCATGGTCTCTTTCTGCCTGAATTGAACCGCAAGCGCGGCCAACGGGCAAGGTCTGGCGCCGCATGCCGGCTGGCTACAGGAGACCGATGGCGGTCGCGGCCGGATTGCCGGGTCAGCGGGGCGGGCTTACGATGGCGGGATTCTTTCAATGCGGGCGGATGCTCATGTGGTATTTCTGGATCAAGGCGCTCCATGTCCTGTTCGTGATGGGCTGGGTCGCGGCGGTGTTCTATCTGCCTCGGATTCTGGTGAATCTGGCCGAGGTCAAGGCCGCTGGCGAGCCGGCGGCCGTGTCCGCGCGTCTTGAGTTGATGGGACGGCGTCTGTACCGTTTCGGCCACATCATGTTCGGTCTTTCCGTGATCTGCGGCCTGCTGCTGTGGCAGGGCTGGCGGATGACGGCCAGTCTGCCGCCGGTGGTGGGGCAGGCGCACTGGATCCACGCCAAGCTGGGCCTGGTGGCGGTGCTGTTCGTGTACTACATCTTCACCGGCCGGCGTCTGAAAAAGCACGCCAGCAAGGGCCTGCCTTCGGCCTTACAGTTGCGGCTGGCCAACGAGCTGCCGGTATTTCTGGTGCTGGGCGTACTGTATCTGGTGATGGCGCGGCCGTTCTGAATTGCGCAGGGGCGACGCTCGCGTCGCCCCTGCATCGTCCGGCCTGTCAGTTGCTGACGCGGCGCTTGACCACCTGGCCGCCGAAGGACTGGCAGTCGGGCATCATCACCAGATAATTGATGGTGACGTGCGGCGGCCGGTCGATGATCCATTCGACCGTGTCGGCGATATCTTCCGGGGTCAGTGGCTGGGTGTCCTGGTAGACTCCTGCGGCCTTCTCCGAGTTGCCGTCGAAGCGGACCGACGAAAATTCGGTGCCACCGACCAGTCCGGGCTCCACGCAACTGGCGTGGACGCCACTGCCGACCAGGTCGGCATTGAGATTGTTGGTGAACTGGTGGACGAAGGCCTTGGTCGCGCCATACACGTTGCCGCCGGCATAGGGGATGCTGCCGGCGGTGGAGCCGATATTGATGATCTGGCCACGACCGCGGGCGACCATGCCAGGCAACACCAGCCGGGTCACGGTCACCAGGCCGCTGCAGTTGGTGGCGATCATCCGCTCCCAGTTGTCCAGCCTGGCCTCGTTGGCTGGCTCCAGGCCCAGTGCGAGGCCGGCATTGTTGACCAGCACATCGATGGCCTGCCATTCCGGTGGCAGGTCGGCCAGGGCGGCTTCGACAGCGGCGGCATCGGTGACATCCAGGGGGATCGGCTTGATCAGGCCAGGGTAGGCTTCGGCCAGCTCGGTCAGCCGCTCGGCGCGCCGCGCCGTGACGATGATCTTGTCGCCGCGACGTGCCATGCGTTCGGCGATGTGCTTGCCAAAGCCGCTGCTGGCGCCGGTGACGAGAATAGTCTTCTGGGTCATAAACAATCCTGGGTTGGGCGGACGGTTGGGTACGTGGCGAGGAGCATGTCAGGCTTCAGCTGGCGGTATCCAGGCCGTGATAGCGGCGGTACCAGTCGACAAAGGCGCTCACGCCTGCTTCGATCGATGTGGACGGCGCGTAGCCGACATCTTCACGCAAGGCGGTGACATCGGCCCAGGTATCCGGTACGTCGCCGGGCTGCATCGGCAGCAGTCGCTTTTCGACCACGCGGCCCAGGCCTTGTTCCATCAATTCGATGAATTGCAGCAAGGGAACAGGCTGATCATTGCCGATGTTGTAGACCCGATAGGGCGCATTGGAGCGGCCGGGATGGGGCTGCATCGGGTCATAGTCGGGATCGGCGGCCGGTGGCCGGTCCAGGGTGCGGATGATGCCTTCGACGATGTCGTCGATATAGGTGAAGTCGCGACGGTGGTGGCCGTAATTGAATACGTCCAGCGGCTGGCCGCGGCTGATTCTGTCGGCAAACAGCATCGGGGCCATGTCGGGGCGCCCCCAGGGACCGTAGACGGTGAAGAAGCGCAGGCCGGTGGTGGGCAGGGCATACAGATGGCTGTAGCTGTGGGCCATCAGCTCATTGGACTTTTTGGTGGCCGCATACAGGCTCAGCGGGTGATCGACCGGATCATCGACCGAGAACGGCATCGATCGATTGGCGCCGTAGACCGAGCTGGAGGAGGCATACACCAGATGCTCGACCTCATGGTGTCGGCAGGCTTCCAGTACGTTGCCGAACCCGACCAGGTTGCTGCTGATATAGGCGGCGGGGTTCTGCAGCGAGTAGCGGACCCCGGCCTGGGCCGCCAGATTTACCACTCGTTGCGGCCGGAAGTCGGCAAACAAGGCATCGAGGCGGCCGGCATCAGCCAGATCGCTGCGCTGGTGGCGGTAGGCCGGATGGTCATGGAAGCGGGCCAGCCGGGCTTCTTTCAGGGCGGGGTCGTAATAGTCGTTGTGGTTGTCGAGGCCGGCGACCTCATCGCCGCGGGCGAGCAATCGCTCGACCAGGGCGGCGCCGATAAAGCCGGCGGCGCCGGTGACCAGAATGCGCATGGCTTGGGAGTCTCCTGAAGATGTCCCGATTTTACGCGCTCATGGATTTTGTTGAAGGCCGCTGCATGCGATCCCCGTCGGGTGCCGGCGACGACCATGCCCGCCACCTGGCGGCTTGATTGACAGCAGGTAGCCAACAGGCCTAAGGTATGGGGATAACCTCGACCAGAGAAGGTGGCCAGCGGGTGACCGCAGGTCTTGTGTGCGACATGCAAACTCGTCACTTCCCGACTTGATGACACGCCGGCGCGGATAGCCACCTTCCGGTGCGCCTTGTCCCCGGCCTGTCCTGCCTGGTCCGCGGCAGATCCCTTGCCCGACCTGCGCGATCCGATCTCCCTAAGACTTCCCAACCGGCGCCTTTGACGGGTGCTGTACAGGTATTGATGCAATGATCGAAATCACTCTTCCCGACGGCAGCAAGCGGCCGTTCGACCATGCCGTAACGGTTCAGGAGGTGGCAGCCTCGATTGGCGCCGGCCTGGCCAAGGCCACGCTGGCCGGCAAGGTGGACGGCCAGCTGGTGGATGCCAGCCATGTCATGGACCATGATGCCAGTCTGGCCATCATCACCGACAAGAGTCCGGAAGCGCTGGAAATCCTGCGCCATTCCACCGCCCATCTGCTGGCCCAGGCCGTGCAGCGATTGTATCCGGGGGCCCAGGTCACCATCGGTCCGGTGATCGAGAACGGTTTTTACTATGACTTCGCCTACGAGCGGCCGTTCACTCCGGAAGACCTGGACAAGATCCAGGCCGAGATGGAAGCCATCGTCAAGCAGGACCTGCCGGTCAGCCGCAGCGTCAAGAGCCGTGACGAGGCTGTGGCCTTCTTTCGCGGACTGGGCGAGAACTACAAGGCCGAAATCATCGAGTCGATTCCGGCCGACCAGGAACTGTCGCTGTACAGCCAGGGCGAGTTCACCGATCTGTGCCGCGGTCCGCATGTGCCCAATACCGGCAAGCTGCGCGCCTTCAAGCTGATGAAGGTGGCGGGTGCCTACTGGCGTGGCGACTCCAACAACGCCATGCTGACCCGCGTCTATGGCACGGCCTGGACCAATGACAAGGAGCTGAAGGCCTATCTGCATCAGCTGGCCGAAGCCGAAAAGCGTGACCATCGCCGTATCGGCAAGCAGCTGGACCTGTTCCATCAGCAGGAAGAAGCCCCGGGGATGGTGTTCTGGCATCCCAATGGCTGGTCGCTGTGGCAGGCCGTGGAGCAGTACGTCCGCGGTGTCTATCGCAAGAGCGGCTATCAGGAAGTGCGCGGTCCGCAGATTGTCGATGTCAGCTTGTGGAAAAAGTCCGGTCACTGGGACAACTACAAGGAAAACATGTTCTTCACCGAGTCCGAGAAACGGACCTATGCGGTGAAGCCCATGAACTGTCCGGGTCATGTGCAGATCTACAATGCCGGCCTGCACAGCTACCGCGACCTGCCGATCCGTTATGCCGAGTTCGGCAGTTGCCATCGCAACGAGCCGTCGGGCGCGCTGCACGGCATCATGCGCGTGCGTGCCTTTACCCAGGACGATGGTCATATCTTCTGCACCGAGGCCCAGATCGAGTCCGAGGTGACGGCGTTCCATCAGCAGGCCATGAAGGTCTACGACGACTTCGGTTTCGAAAATGTCGCGATGAAGATCGCCCTGCGTCCGGAAAACCGGCTGGGCAGTGACGAGGTCTGGGATCGGGCCGAGCACGCCCTGCGCTCGGCCCTGCGTTCGGCCGGCGTCGAGAGTTGGGAAGAACTGCCGGGTGAGGGTGCCTTCTATGGCCCTAAGATCGAATACCACATGAAGGATTCGATCGGCCGCGCCTGGCAGGTCGGTACCATGCAGGTCGACTTCATGATGCCGGAGCGCCTGGGTGCGGAATATGTGGATGAGCATTCGACAAAACGGCATCCGGTGATGCTGCATCGGGCCATCGTCGGCTCGATGGAGCGCTTTATCGGGATCCTGATCGAGCACTATGCAGGCCTGCTGCCGGCTTGGCTGGCGCCGGTTCAGGCGGTGGTGCTGAACATCACCGATGCCCAGGCCGACTACACCGCCGGGGTGGCGCGTGAGCTGGTCGAAAAGGGTTTCCGTGTGAAGTCCGATTTGCGCAACGAAAAGGTCGGCTATAAAATCCGCGAGCATACGTTGCAGAAGGTGCCCTACCTGCTCGTGGTCGGTGACCGTGAGAAAGAACAGGGCATGGTATCCGTACGTACACGTGCAGGTGAAGACCTTGGCAGCATGAGCGTTGCCGAATTCACGGCACGCCTGGAGGCCGAAACCAAGCGCTAAGTGCTTGGTGGGCCATCTTATTTTATCTTCTGGAGGATAGTGGTATCGCCACCACCGAAAACAAGGGCAATCGTCGCAACCTGGAAATCCGTGTTCCCAGGGTCCGGGTGATTGGTCCCGATTCTGAGCAGCTGGGCATTCTTACCCGTGATGAGGCCCTGCGTGTGGCCGAGGAAGCCGGACTCGACCTGGTCGAAATCCAGCCGAACGGCGATCCCCCGGTCTGCCGGATCATGGATTACGGCAAGTTCAAGTTCGAGGCCCAGAAAAAGGCCCAGGCTGCCAAGAAGAAGCAGAAGCAGGTCGAGATCAAGGAAGTCAAGTTCCGTCCCGTGACGGATGTCGGCGACTACCAGATCAAGCTGCGCAACATGGTCCGGTTCCTGGAAGAAGGCGACAAGGTCAAGGTCACGATCCGGTTCCGCGGTCGTGAAATGTCGCATCAGGATCTGGGCCAGAATCTGGCTCGCAAGATCCAGGGTGATGTCGGTGAAATCGGCCAGGTGGAGTCCTTCCCCCGGCTGGAAGGCCGGCAGATGGTCATGATGATCGGACCGAAGAAGAAGCAGTAAGCCGAACCGGGTCCTGGCTGTGCAGGCCGGCCTCCGGGTCGGGCCCGCCGGCTGCGGGTCGGTGTCGCATCGCATCGACTGCCTCTTGGCAGTGGCTGCGATGATGCAATATACTTGCGGGCTCGCTCATGTATGGATGGAGCGGGCAGCCGATTTTGGCAGGAAGGAAAGAGCAGCCTCCGGGTTGCCGCCAAATCTGACTCAACAATGGATACGGAGCATTCTTATGCCCAAGATCAAGACCAACCGGGCGGCCGCGAAGCGTTTTCGCAAGACCGCGTCCGGCAAGTTCAAGGCAGGTCATGCGTTCAAGTCGCACATCCTGACCAAGAAGTCGACCAAGCGGAAGCGCGGCCTGCGCGCGACCAACCACGTCAAGGCCTGCGACACCAAGAGTGTGGCACGCATGTTGCCGTACGTCTGAGGCGGAGAATAAACCATGGCTCGTGTTAAGCGTGGCGTTACCGCCCGTCGTCGTCACAAGAAAATCATCGGTCGCGCGAAGGGTTATTACAATGCCCGTCGCAAGGTCTTCCGTGCAGCCAACCAGGCTGTCATCAAGGCCGGCCAGTACGCCTATATCGGCCGCAAGCAGCGCAAGCGTCAGTTCCGCGCGCTGTGGATCGTCCGCATCAATGCGGCAGCCCGTCAGTTCGGCCTGTCCTACAGCCGTCTGATCAACGGTCTGAGCAAGGCTCAGATCGAGATCGACCGCAAGGTGCTGGCTGATCTGGCCGTCAACGACATCGCCGCCTTCGGCGCGATCGCCGAGAAGGCCAAGGCCAGTCTGGCGGCCTGAAACGCGACCGGGGCTTGAAGCCCAGGCAGCGTGCAGCGGGGAGGAGGCCAGGCCTCCTCCCCGTTTTTTTTGCTTGATGGAAGGGCTGCCCAGGCATGGACCTGGCCCGGCTGACCGAAACCCGAAATCCGGAGACATGATGGACGAGCTGAAGTCCCGTGCTGCGCAGGCGCAAAGCGACATCGCCGCCACTGATTCACTCGATGCGCTGGAAGGTCTGCGCGTAAGCCTGCTCGGCAAGAGCGGGGTAGTGACCCAGGCCTTGAAGGCGCTGGGCGGATTGGCACCTGATGAGCGCAAGCGTCAGGGGGCCGAGGTCAACCTGCTGAAAAATGCCCTGGCCGAGGCCCTTGCGGCGCGGCGGCAGGTGCTGGAGCAGGCGGCGCTGGATCAGCGGCTGCGTTCCGAGCAGCTGGATGTCAGTCTGCCCGGCCGGCTTGGCGAGCGCGGCGGCATCCACCCCATCACCCGCACCCTGGAGCGCATCTCCGCGATTTTCGCGCGGCTGGGCTATCAGCGGATGGACGGGCCGGAAATCGAAGATGACTGGCACAACTTCGAAGCCCTGAATTTTCCCGAGCATCACCCCGCACGGGCGATGCACGACACGTTTTATTTCGGTGATGGCCGCCTGCTGCGAACCCATACCTCGCCGGTGCAGATCCGCTCGATGCAGGGCCGGCAGCCGCCGATCCGGATCATCGCGCCGGGCAAGGTCTACCGCAGCGATTCGGATCAGACCCATTCGCCGATGTTTCATCAGATCGAAGGTCTGCTGGTCGACGAGACCTCCAGCTTCGCCGATCTCAAAGGCACCTTGAGCGAACTGATCCGCGCCTTTTTCGAGCGCGATTTCGAGATGCGTTTTCGTCCCAGTTATTTTCCCTTCACCGAGCCTTCGGCCGAAGTGGATATTCGCTGGGAGTCGGCCGACGGTTCCAGTCGCTGGCTGGAAGTGCTGGGCTGCGGCATGGTCCATCCCAATGTGCTGGCCAATTGCGGCATCGATCCCGAGCGCTACACCGGCTTCGCCTTCGGCCTGGGCGTCGAGCGCTTTGCCATGCTGCGCTATGGCGTGAGTGATCTGCGCGCGTTTTTCGAGAACGATCTGCGCTTCCTCGAACAGTTCGCTTGAAGACCCGGCCAAGGAATCCAAGACATGAAATTTTCCGAAAACTGGTTGCGCGAGCTGGTCAGTATCGATGCCGATCGCGAGACCTTGTCGCACGGCCTGACCATGGCCGGCCTGGAAGTCGAAGAACTCACCGTGCTGGGCGAAAGCCTGGATGGCGTGGTCGTCGGCGAGATCGTCGAGGCCGTGCGCCACCCGGAGGCTGATCGCCTGCAGATCTGCCAGGTCTCGATCGGCCAGTCCGAGCCGCTGCAGATCGTCTGTGGCGCACCCAATGCCCGCGTCGGTCTGAAGGCACCGCTGGCCACGGTCGGGACCCAGCTGAGTCCCGATTTCAAGATCCGCCCGGCCAAGCTGCGCGGGGTTGAGTCCTTCGGCATGCTGTGCTCGGCCAAGGAGCTGGGACTGGACGAGGATGCATCCGGTCTGTTCGAACTGCCAGCCGATGCGCCGGTGGGTACGCCCATCAGTGATTACCTGCAGCTGCCCGATGCCTGTTTCGAACTGAAGCTGACGCCGAACCGCTCCGATTGCCTGGGCCTGTATGGTCTGGCGCATGACGTGGCGGCGCTGTTCGGTGGTGAAGTGCGCAAGCCGGGTGCGATGGCAGTGGCGGCGACCAGCGAGGCGCGCCGGACGATCAGCCTGCAGGCCGGCAAGGACGCGCCGCGTTATCTGGGCCGGGTGATCGAAGGCATCGATGCAACGGCCGCCACGCCGTTGTGGATGGCCGAGCGGCTGCGTCGCTCCGGCCTGCGTCCCATCAGTGCGGTGGTCGATGTTACCAACTACGTGATGCTGGAGCTGGGCCAGCCCATGCATGCCTATGACAACGCCACCGTGCAGGGCGATATCGTGGTGCGTCATGGCGCGGACGGCGAACCGCTGAAACTGCTGAACGGCGCCGAGGCCAGGCTGGGCAACCAGTTCGTTGTCGTGGCCGACCAGGCGCAGGCGCTGGGTGTCGGCGGCATCATTGGCGGCGAAGCCTCCAAGGTCACCGACGCGACGCGCGATGTGTTTCTGGAGGCGGCGCATTTCATTCCTTCCGCGATCATGGGGCGGGCCCGCAAGCTGGGCCTGCATACCGATGCCTCGCATCGTTTCGAGCGCGGCGTGGATCCCTGGCTGCCGGATCGTGCCATCGAGCGGGCCACCGAGCTGCTGCTGCAGATCGTCGGCGGCCGGCCCGGCCCGGTGGTCAGTGCCGAAATCGAGCAGGGGTCGAGCCTGCCGCAGCCGATCCTGCTGCGTCGCGCCCGCTTGGCTCGGGTACTGGGCATCAGCGTCGCCGATGCCGAGGTCGCACGCATTTTCGCGACCCTGGGCATGAAAGTGGAGACCCTGGAGCAGGGCTGGACCATCACCGCGCCCAGCAGCCGCTTTGATATCGAGCGTGAAGAAGACCTGATCGAGGAAGTCGCCCGCATCTACGGCTACGACCGGATTCCCACCCATGCGCCCAGCGGTCAGCTGCAGGTGGCGGTGGAGCCGGAAGCGAAGATCGGCGAATTGGCCTTGCGCGAGCAGTGGGCAGCCCGTGGCTATTACGAGGCGGTCAATCTGGCCTTTGTCAGCGCCGAGTTGCTGCAGCGCTGGGGGCTGGCCAAGCCCTGGGTCGAGCTGGCCAATCCTTTGTCGGCCGATCTGGGCGTGATGCGTCCTTCCTTGCTGCCCGGGCTGATCGATGCCCTGCATCACAACCAGGCACGGCAGCAGGCTCGCGTGCGTCTGTTCGAGCTGGGGCGGGTCTTCGCTGCACCTGCAGTCGAGGGCGAGGCCCCGCTGGAAGCGCCGAGCTTTGCCGCCGTCGTCAGCGGCAGCGCCGCCCTCGAGCAATGGGGGCTGGCTGGTCGTCCGATCGATTTCTACGATCTGAAGGGCGACCTGGATGCCTGCCTGAACTGGGGTGGCGAGCCGCAACGCTGGACGCTGGATACGGCCGGGCTGCCCAGCTGGCTGCACCCAGGTCGATCCGCCCGGCTGCTGCACGATGGCAAAGCCGTGGGCGTGATCGGCGCCTTGCATCCGCAGCTCAGCCGCGAACTGGATCTGACCGGCGAAGTCTATGTGCTGGAAGCGAACCTGGCGGCCCTGACCGGTCGTCGCCTGCCGCAGGCCCGGCCGATTCCGCGTTATCCCTCGGTGCGTCGTGATCTGGCTCTGGATTTTCCGGAGGCTACGGCGTGGGCACAGATCGATGCCTTGCTGCGCGAGCGGCTGGGCGAGCGTCTGGTCGAGCTGCGATTGTTCGACTGCTATCGTGGCCAAGGTGTCGAAGCAGGGCGAAAGAGTCTGGCTATGGGCTTGATTTTGCAGGACACATCGCGCACGCTTACGGATGACGATGCTGATCACTGTGTCCGCGAGGCCGTGACTGCACTGGAGCAAACATGCAAGGCGAAATGGCGAGGATAAGATGGCGCTGACCAAGGCGGAGCTGGCTGAGCGGCTGTTCCTCGAAGTGGGACTGAACAAGCGGGAAGCCAAAGAGTTTGTCGACGCCTATTTCGAGGTGGTGCGCGATGCTCTGGCACATGGCGACCAGGTGAAATTGTCGGGTTTCGGCAACTTTGATTTGCGAGAGAAGAATCAGCGGCCTGGGCGCAATCCCAAGACCGGTGAGGAGATTCCCATTTCGGCACGGCGCGTGGTGACGTTCCGGCCGGGACAAAAACTCAAGGTGAGGGTCGAAGGCTATGCTGGACCAAGGGAATAACACCGAACTGCCCGTCATTCCGGCCAAGCGCTACTTCACCATCGGTGAAGTAGGCGACCTTTGCGGAGTCAAACCGCATGTGTTGCGCTACTGGGAGCAGGAGTTCCCGGCACTGAACCCGGTCAAGCGCCGGGGCAATCGCCGTTATTACCAGCGGCATGATGTCTTGATGATCCGCCAGATCCGCTCCCTGCTGTATGACGAAGGCTTTACCATCACGGGCGCCCGCGCCCGTCTGGAAGGGCCGCAGGGGCGGATGGAAGCGAGCATTTCCACCCAGATCGTGCGTCAGGTGCGGTTGGAGCTGGAGGAAGTCCAGCAGCTGTTGCGACAGATATAAAGTTTTTTTGCGCTGGAGGCTTCCAGTTTGCTCAACAAATCTTTATACTTGTCGTCTTGCTGATGAAGCAGTCGGGGCGTAGCGCAGCCTGGTAGCGCATCTGCCTGGGGGGCAGAGGGTCGTGGGTTCGAATCCCGCCGCCCCGACCAATCTTCACAGCAAGCGATACTTCCAAGTATCGGCCGGGTTCTTTGTCGAGAGTCCGATGAGATCCAGTACGGATCATGTGATCCCGAATTGATCTGAGAAGCATTTGAAGATCTCCATTCAAGCCTGTCACTGTTCCCGGTGAGGGTTTTTTTGTGCCTGTCTTTTGCCGTATTGCAGGCTGAAGGTCGGTGTGTCGGCAGGAATCCCATCTTTTCGTCGGTCTGTTGATAGCCGTGGTTCATTGGCTTATGGCCATGGGTTGTAAGTCGCTGCTTATACCCGGCGTTGACCGGTCGGCATTTGGCGCTATCCTCGGGGCAGTATGGGATTCATATCACCTGCAGCAAGAGCGGGGCGGTTTGATCTCGCGGCGCAGTCGAGGAGTGAACAATGATCAAGCAAGCGTTGATGGCATCTGCCGTCCTGGGCCTGGCGGCCTGTGCCCAACCGGCCCAGCACACCTACGTGCATGATGCGGTATCCAGCCGACTGTTCCTGTACCAGCCGTCTTCGGACGGCAGTGCCGTACTCGACGTGGTTCGCGCCAACGGCCTGTTCGGCGGTGGCTGCGCCACCGAACTGAAGATCGATGGCCGGGTTGTCGCCCAGTTCCAGCAGGGCGAGCGGGCCTCTTTCCATCTGGTGCCGGGCAGCCATCGGCTGGAGGCTCGTCACTTCGGTGCCTGCAAGGCCGGCAGCGTGAGTCTCACTGCCGAGCTGGACGCGGGACGGCATCCGACCCTGGCCATCGGCTCGCATGGCGAGTCGTTGGGCTGGGTGCCGGCCGGCCAGTCCTGACGGCCGGGGACTGATCACAAGGCATGGATGGTACTTTGCAGGATCTGAATGATCTGTATTTTTACGCGGCCGTCGTGGAGCATGCGGGTTTTTCCGCGGCGGGACGCGCTCTGGGCATCCCGAAATCCAGGCTCAGCAAGCGGATCGCGCGACTGGAAGAGCGGCTCGGGGTACGGCTGTTGCAGCGGACCACCCGTCGCTTCGTGGTGACCGAGGTCGGCGACCGTTTCTATCAGCACTGTCGTGCGATGCTGGAAGAGGCTCGGGCCGCGCAGGATGCCATTGACGAACTGCGCACCGAGCCGCGCGGCATCTTGCGGATCAGCTGCCCGGTGTCACTGGTCACTTCCTTGCTGGCGCCGGTGCTGCCAGCCTTTCTGAAGGCCCATCCCAAGGTTCAGGTGAGGCTGCTGTCCAGCAACCGGCGGGTGGATGTGATCGGCGAGGGCTATGATGTCGCGATCCGGGTGCGGGACAAGCTGGATACCGATGCGACCATGATTCTGCGCAGCTTCGGCCAGACCCGCAGCCTGCTGGTGGCCAGTCCCGCCTTTCTCGGCCACTACGGGCATCCGAGCCGGCCAGAACAGATTGCCGACTGGCCGGCACTGTCGATGTTCGAGGTCGAGGGACCCCAGCAATGGGAGCTGATCAGCGAAAGCGGCGAAAAGGTGATGCAGCCGATCCAGCCCAGGCTGGTTACCGGTGACTTTTCCGCCTTGCTGCAGGCCGCGGTGCAAGGGGTGGGGGTGGGCCTTATTCCGCAGGATGCCTGCGCGCCGTTGATTGCCAGCGGTCAGCTGGAAGTGGTGCTGCCAACCTGGGAAACGCCTCAAGGCACGCTGCATTTCGTCTATCCGAGTCGCCGCGGCATGTTGCCGGCGGTGCGGAGCTTTGTCGATTTTCTGGCCAGGCGTCTGCCTGAAATCCAGCAGGCCCGGCGTACCGAGTCTTGTGACAACCGTCCGCCACAGGCATTGATCGACGGCTGAAGCCCATGCGGCAGCCTTCCTCAAGGTCGTGCTACCATCTTGTTCACTATCCAGACGTCCATACTGCCGTGTCCATTCAGATTCAAACCAAGCTTCCCAAGGTCGGAACCACGATTTTCAGCGTCATGAGCCAGCTGGCCGCCGAGCACGGCGCGATCAATCTGGGGCAGGGATTTCCTGACTTCGAGCCGCCCGAGGCCTTGCGTGAAGCGGTGTCGCGGGCCATGGCCGACCACAAGAACCAGTATGCCCCGGGGATCGGGATCGGTCCGTTGCGCGAGCAGATCGCGTTGAAGATTGCCCGTCTCTACGGCTGCGAAGTCGATCCGGCCACCGAGATCACCATCACCTCCGGTGCCACCGAGGCCTTGTTCTCGGCCATCGCCGCCCTGGTCAGCGCAGGCGACGAAGTCATCGTGATCGATCCGGCCTATGACAGCTACGAACCTGCCATCGAACTGCAGGGCGCCCGCCCCGTGCGCGTGCCGCTGGCGCAGCCGGATTTCCGCGTCGACTGGCAGCGCATCCGCGAGGCGGTCACGCCGAAGACCCGGATGATCATCGTCAACAGTCCCAACAATCCCAGCGGTTCGGTATTCAGCCGCGCCGATCTGGATGAGCTGGCGGCGCTGACCCGGGGTACCCGCATCGTGGTGCTGTCCGACGAGGTCTACGAACATATCGTCTACGGTCCGGAAGGGCACCAGAGCGTGCTGCGTCATCCGGAACTGGCCGGTCGCAGCGTGGTGGTGTCGAGCTTCGGCAAGACCTACCACTGCACCGGCTGGAAGCTGGGCTATGCGGTGGCACCGACGGCCCTGTCGCAGGAATTCCGCAAGGTCCACCAGTATCTGACGTTCTGCACCTTCAACCCGGCGCAGTGGGCCTTTGCCGAGTTCATGGCCGATTGCCCCGAGCACTATCTGGAGCTGCCGGCCTTTTACCAGGCCAAGCGGGATCGTTTCCAGGCCTTGCTGAAGCCGTCGCGGCTGCGGCTGCTGGATGTGCCGGGCGGCTATTTCCAGCTGGTCGACTATTCGGCCATTCGCGACGAGGATGATGTGGATTTCAGCCGCTGGCTGATCACCGAGGCCGGCGTCGCCGGTATACCTTTGACTCCCTTCTATGCAGAAGCGCCGGGTACCCGCCTGCTGCGACTGTGCTTTGCCAAGAGCGAGGCCACCATGGAAGCTGCTGCGGAGCGCCTGTGCAAACTCTGACCATCTCCCTGATCCAGGGCGCGACCCGCTGGCATGATGCCGAGGCCAACCGTGCCTATTATGCCGGCCTGATCGCGCAGGCAGCCCCCAGCGATCTGCTGGTGCTGCCTGAAACCATGATGTCGGGCTTCACCCAGGATACGCGTGCCACGGTCGACACCATGGACGGCCCGGGGCTGGCCTGGATGCGCGAACAGGCCCGGCTGAGCGGAGCAACGGTCACCGGCAGCCTGGCGATCCGTGATGGCGAGACCATCTACAATCGTCTGCTGTGGGTGCGTCCGGATGGCAGCTACGACTGCTACGACAAGCGTCATCTGTTCCGGATGGCGGAAGAGCACAAGCGCTACGGCAGCGGTACGGCGCGGCCGATTCTGGAGATCCGTGGCTGGCGGATTCTGCCCCAGGTCTGCTATGACCTGAGATTTCCGGTGTGGTTGCGCAATCGGCGCGACGAGTCGCAGGCCGGCGGCATGGACTATGACCTGGCCTTGTTCGTGGCCAACTGGCCGGTGGGGCGTCGTCATGCCTGGCGGACGCTGCTGCGGGCCCGTGCGATCGAGAACCTGGCTTTTGTGGTTGGCGTGAACCGGGTCGGGGTGGATGGCCATGACCTGAGCTACTCCGGTGATTCCGCCGTGATCGATCCGTTGGGCGAGGCCCTGGTGGAGCTCGGCGCAGTGGAGCAGGTCACTACGGTGCGGCTGGATCCGGCGCATTTGCTGGCCCATCGGCAGCGCTTTCCGGCCTGGATGGATGCCGACGACTTCAGCTTGCAGGTGGATTGACGGCAGAGGGCGAGGCGCATCCGCGCCAGCCACAAAAAAGGCCGGCACCGCGAGGTGCCGGCCTTTTTTGTGCTGACATGACCGCTTCAGCGCGGCAGTGCCGCCAGCAAGGCATCGGCGGCCTCCTGCGGCCGGCCGATGACGGCCAGCTGGGCCGACTCGAGAATCGGACGCTGGATCAGGCGCGGATGCTCGACCATGGCCTGGATCAGCGCCATCTCCCCGAGTGTCGGTTCATCCAGGCCCAGCTCGCGATACAGCGGCTCATCGCGTCGGATGACATCACGTGCCGGCAGACCCAGCTTGGCCAGCAGCGCCTGCATCTCGTCGATGCTGGGTGGCTGCTCCAGATACAGTACGACCTCGGGCTGCAGGCCCAGGGCCTGCAGGTGCTGCAGCAGGCCTCGCGACTTGCTGCAGCGGGGGTTGTGATAGAGGCGCAAGTCCTTCGGGCTCATCATCCGTATCGCTTAGCGGTTGCCGGAACGATTGCCGCCATTGCCGCCCGGGCGCGGACCGCGGTTGCCGCCTTGCGGCCCGCGATTGCCGGACTGCGGACCACGTGCGCCCTGCGGGCCACGATTGCCACCCTGGCCGCCGCGACCACCGACCTGCGGGCCGCGACCACCTTGCGGGCCACGTCCGCCGGCACCCTGGGGACCGCGGTTGCCACCGGACTGGGGTCCACGACCGCCGGCGGGACCGCCGCGGCGCTGGGCGCCACCGGTCGGGCCGGCACCGTTGCCGAAGCTGCCACGGGGGCTGCGGCCACCCGGCGAGCGGGTGCTGTTGCCGTTGGCCTGACCGAAGCCGCCGCCTTCACGGGCATCGCCGGCGAACCAGGTGCGCACCGAAGGCAGTTCCTGGCCCGGAGCGACGCCGCGCTTGCCGCCACGGCCGCCGGGCTTGCCGCCGCGCTCGGGGCGCAGCACGTTGCCGTTGACTTCACGACCACCGGGGCGGCCGCCACCATGGCTGCCGCGACCGCCGGGACGGCCGCCACGGCCGCGCGGTGCTTCGTCACGAACGCGGTCGAAAGCCCGCAGTTCACGAGCCTCATCCTGGCTGCCGCCGGACCAGGCCTGGCCACGGCCCTGTTCGGGGCGGTATTCGGTCTGGTGACGCGAGGTGCGGCGCTGGTTGACGACCGGGCTCAGGGTCAGGGTCGGCTGGCTTTCGCCCAGGCCGGCATCGGCCCGCAGCGACTTGGCCGTGTCGGCATCAAGCGCTTCGCAGGCACCACGGCGCAAGGTGCGGGGCAGTTCGACGCGACCGTAGCGGATGCGCTTCAGGCGGCTGACCAGAAAGCCCTGCGAGTCCCACAGGCGGCGGACCTCGCGGTTGCGGCCCTCGCGGATCACGACGCGGAACCAGCTGTGGCTGCCGCCGCGGCTGATGATGGCGACATCATCGAAATGGGCCGGACCGTCATCCAGTTCGACGCCTTTCTTCAACTGCTCGATCACTTCATCGGGCACTTCGCCATGGACCCGGCACAGGTATTCGCGCTCCAGACCGCTGCTGGGATGCATCAGCGCGTTGGCCAGTTCGCCATCACTGGTCAACAGCAGCAGGCCGGTGGTGTTGATGTCCAGGCGGCCGACGGCGATCCAGCGGGCGCCTTTCAGACGCGGCAGCTGCTCGAACACGGTCGGGCGACCTTCGGGATCTTCGCGGGTGGTCACCACGCCTTCGGGCTTGTGGTAGACCAGCACTTCGGACTCTTCGCGCTGATCGGTGGCGACGACGAACTGCTTGCCGTCGATCTGCACGCGGTCACCGGCGCGGACGCTGGAGCCCAGGTCCGCCGGCTGGCCATTGACGACGACCTCACCGGCCTGGATGCGCTGTTCCAGCATCCGCCGCGAGCCGAGGCCGCCATTGGCCAGCACCTTGTGCAGACGTTCTTCCAGAGCCGGGGCGGTGGCCTCGGCGGGGGTGTTGCGCTTGAGGGTCAAAACGGATTTGGTGGGCGCATTCATGCGCTGTGCTCCTGGCTATCTGGTAGGTCGGCGGCGCTCTCGGCGCTCGCCGTTGCCGCGGCCTGGTCGGCGGCGGCGGTATGGGATGCTGCGGAGATCGCGCCATCGGCGGTTTCTCCGGCATCGGTGTCAGTAGGCCGGTCCGCAAGGACGCATGCCGTCAGCAGCTCCGGATCGAAGTCCGCAGCAGGATCTTGGAGGGCCCGGATCTCTGCCAGGCTGGGCAGCTGATCCAGGGACTTCAAATTGAAATGATCGAGAAATGCGCGGGTGGTGCCGTACAGCGCCGGGCGTCCGGGAACGTCCCGGTGTCCGACCACGCGGACCCACTCGCGTTCTTCCAGGGTCTTCATGATGCTGGTCGATACCGCCACCCCGCGGACCTGCTCGATCTCGGGCCGGGTGATCGGCTGGCGATAGGCGATCAAGGCCAGGGTCTCCAGCAAGGCTCGCGAATAGCGGGCCGGCTTTTCGCGCCACAACGGACTCAGCCAGGAATGGATCTCCTGCCGGACCTGATAGCGGTAGCCGGAAGCGACCTGTACCAGTTCGATGCCCCGGCCCGCGCAATCGGCGGACAGCGCTTCCAGCGCCCGGTCCAGCTGATCGCGGTCGACTTCCGCTTGCTCGGCAAACAACTCGCGCAGCCGGCCCGGACTCAGCGGCTGGCTGCTTGCCAGCAGCGCCGCTTCCAGAATCGGTTTGAGTTGGTCAATCTGCATGCGTACCCAATCAACTCTCTGGATATGAATCCACCGCGATGGCGGCTTCTTCGGAACTTGCGGAGGCCTTGATCCGGACGTGGATCACGCTCAGCGGAGCCTCCTGGACAATCTCGATCAGGCTTTCCTTGGCCAGCTCCAGCACCGCCAGCAAGGTCACCACCACGCCCAGTCGGCCTTCGACCGGTTGAAACAGATGCTCGAAGCGTTGCGGCTGGCCGGACTGCAGGGCCTTCAGCAGTTCGGCCATACGTTGCCTTACGCTCAAGGCTTCGCGCCGGATGGCGTGATGGCTGAACAGTTCAGCCCGGCCCAGAACCTGTCGCAGTGCCAGCAGCAGTTCGTCCATGGCCAAGGACGGTGGCAGTCTCGTCACCGTTCCCGACGAGCTGTCGGCATGCGCCACCGCCGTATCGCGTTCCAGTCGCGGCTGCCGGTCCAGCTGTTCGGCCGCCTGCTTGAAGCGCTCGTATTCCTGCAGACGTCGCACCAGTTCGGCCCGTGGATCCTCTTCCAGACCTTCCTCGACGGGCGGGCGAGGAAGCAGCAAGCGGGATTTGATTTCAGCGAGGATGGCCGCCATCAAAAGATATTCGGAGGCCAGTTCCAGTCGCATCAGCTCGTGCATCATTTCGATATACCCCATGTACTGGCGGGTGATATCGGCAATGGGAATGTCGAGAATGTCCAGATTCTGCTTGCGGATCAGATACAGCAACAGGTCGAGCGGGCCTTCGAAGGACTCCAGAACCACTTCCAGCGCATCCGGCGGAATATACAGATCCCGTGGCATCTGCAGCACCGGCTCGCCATGGACCTTGACCCTGGACGTGTCGCCAGAGTGGGGCCGTTCGGCAGCCGGCTCCGTCACATGCGGTGCCTGGGACTCAGAAGACTTGTTGCTCATCCATCCACATGACGGCCGATGTTCGCGGCACTGTCGTTCAAAACGCAAATCAGATCCGTCACCGCCATGGGCAGCCATTGTCCGCCGGCGCCAACAGTACAGGTGAAAGTCAAGGATAGCCGTCATCAAGGCCGGATCATGGCGCTGCATCAAGGCAGGCTTCCATCCGGTCCGACATCCGTCACCGTGCAACGCACCCCGGTATCCAGGGCATTTCATTCATCAGCGTCCCCGACACCCCAGGCCACAGCGGGCGGATGCAGTGCAGGGTGACAACAGGCACATAGCCGAAACCGCAAGCCCGAACAAGTCACAGGCCGGCAAAGGGTTCTAGCTGAATGGCCACAGGGTATCGTCAGATGGACGCCAAGTCCAGTGCCTGACGTCAAATAGTCACAAATGATCAGCCCCCGGTCAGCAGGGAGGCCTGCTGACCGGACGGGATCACCGCCCCGGATTCAGTGCGGCGTGCGGCTGCTCGTCGAGGAGGTATCCCGCAGCTCGCGACGGAGGATCTTGCCGACATTCGATTTGGGCAGGCTGTCACGGAATTCGATGGTCTTCGGCCGTTTGTAGCCGGTGAGGTTGTCACGGCAGAAGGCTTTCAGTGCTTCTACCGTCAGCTTCGGGTCGCGTTTGACCACGAACAGCTTGACCGCTTCGCCAGAATGCTCGTCGGGCACGCCGACCGCCGCCACCTCGGCCACGCCGGGATGGGCCATCACGGCATCTTCGACTTCATTGGGATAGACGTTGAAGCCCGAGACCAGAATCATGTCCTTCTTGCGATCGACGATATAGACCAGACCATCGGCATCGATGCGAGCCACGTCGCCGGTGTGCAGCCAACCATCCGGACTCAGTGTCTTGGCGGTCTCGTCGGGACGCTGCCAGTAACCTTGCATGACCTGAGGACCCTTGATCATCAGCTCGCCGACCTCGCCCAGTGGCAACGGTTCGTTCTGTTCGGACCAGATCGCGGCCTGGGTGCTGGAGATCGGCAGGCCGATCGAGCCGTTGTAGGCTTTGATGTCATAGGCGTTGATGCAGGCCGCCGGGGCGGTTTCGGTCAGGCCGTAGGCTTCCAGCAGCGTGCAGCCGGTGGCTTTCTTCCAGCGCTCGGCCACCGAGCGCTGGACGGCCATGCCGCCGCCCAGAGTCAGCTTGAGGTGGGAAAAGTCCAGCTCGTCGAAGCCCGGTGTATTCAGCAGCCCGTTGAACAAGGTGTTGACTCCGGTCATGGCCGTGAAAGGAACCTTCTTCAGCTCCTTGATAAAGCCGGGCATGTCGCGAGGATTGGTGATCAGGTAGTTCAGGCCGCCCAGCCGCATGAAGGTGAAGCAGTTGGCCGTCAGCGAGAAGATATGGTACAGCGGCAGCGCCGTGATGATGATTTCCTGGCCCGGGGTGGCGACAGGGCCGACCCAGGCACCGGTCTGCAGCAGGTTGGCCACCATATTGCCGTGGCTCAGCATGGCGCCCTTGGCCACTCCGGTGGTACCGCCGGTATATTGCAGAAAGGCCAGGTCCTCGTGGCTCAAGCTGGGCCTGGGCACGGGCTGGGAGGCGCCCAGACGCAAGGCATCAGTGAATTTGACAGCGCCTGGCAAGCTGAAGGCAGGCACCATTTTCTTGACCTTGCGCAGCACGAAATTGACCAGCTGTGCCTTGGGGAAGCCCAGCAGATCACCAATGCCGGTGACGACGACATGACGTACATCGGTCTGGCCGATCACCGAGGCGAGGGTGGCGGCAAAGTTCTCCACGACCACGATGGCCTTGGCGCCGGCATCCTTGAGCTGGTGCTGCAGTTCGCGGCCGGTGTACAGCGGATTGGTGTTGACCACCACCAGGCCTGCGCGCAGCGCGCCCAGCAGGGCAATCGGATATTGCAGGACATTGGGCATCATCAGGGCGATGCGATCGCCTTTGACCAGATTGAGCTGTCCGGTCAGATAGCCGGCGAACTGGCCGCTCAGCTGTTCCAGCTGGCGGTAGTTCAATACCTTGCCCATATTGGCATACGCCGGCCGATCGGCGAACTGCCTGAAGGTCTCCTCCAGCATCTCGGGGATCGAGGCGTAGCTGTTGAGATCGATCTCGGCTGGTACGCCTTCGGGATAGCGTGCCAACCACGGTTGCTCGATACTCATTGCATCCTTCCTTATTGATTTCCATGGGCAAGAGCCCATCCTTTCAGGGCCCCGATCAACGCGCAGCATTTCAGCATGGGGTCATGGATCGGGCAAGTTGCAATGCAGCGCATGGTCGCAGCTGTCGTGCACGGCTGTCGTGGCGTGGTCCCAGATGAGCCAAGCCCGGTGCTTGGCCGCACTGCAATGCCCTGCATGGTGACTGCTGTACTGCACTGCGGCAAGGGGACGCCGGTCGCAGGTCGGCGGATATGCCCGCATCGAAACGGCAGGCAGGCAGGGGCTGGGGTCAGCCGCAGGCCGATTTCCGGACGGTTCGGGCAAAGCCGGCGGAACAGGGCGTAACAAGGCGGGGCGGCACCGGACGTTGCAAACGCCCCCACCTCCCGTCATGAGGCTACAATGGCTTGGCACCCATGGGACTGGATCATGATCAAGCGAGTGATGTTTCTGTCGGCGGCCGTGTTCACGATGGCGGCCTGTTCCACGATGGCCGATCTGCGCCGGGACAAGCCCGATCTGGAGCTCAGTACCCACAAGACGCCGGATGATTACGGCATGTGCCTGTCCACGGCCTGGGGATCCACCAGCATCAACAATCTGCAGGAAGGCTGGCTGCCCGACAAAAAAGGCTACAACGTTTCCCTGCTGGGCGGCATGGGCGCCGATGCGGTCATGGACGCCGAGCCGCAGCCCGACGGCAGCACCAAGGTCACGATCTGGTATCGCTCCAAAGCCTTCGGCTATGGAGCGCGAGAAACCGCACGGGCCAAGTCCTGTCTTTGACAGCCATGTGGCAGCGGCGTCGACGCTCCGGCTGCAGAGCGGGAGCTTCAATACAAGGGGGCTTGAGTGATCAGGGTTGATCGGTACGTTCTGGTGCAGCCTTTCCGCGAAAGTCCCGGCCATCTCGCCAGATTGCCATTCGGGCACGCAAATCGGTGAGAAGGCGGGTGCGATGCGCTGAACTGGTGCCGCTTGTCCGAATCGAACGGACGACCTACTGATTACAAATCAGTTGCTCTACCGACTGAGCTAAAGCGGCAAGGTGGGCAAGTCTAGCAGTTGCCCGCCGTTTTGGGGAGCCGGCAGGCACGGGATCAGGAAACGGCAGCTTCGGCGGCGGCCGCTTCCAGGCTGGCGCTCCAGATCGCCAGGCCCTGCAGCACGCTGTCTACCCGCAGCACCGAGGGCAGCGACAGCCACGCGGGGAGGGGGGCGGCGTCGCCGCCGGCCAGCCGCAATTGCACCGAGGTGCCCAGCTGGCGTTCGATCTGGCCATGGAAGCGCTCGATCAGGGCGATGCAGGCCTGCCAGGCGCCGGACATCAACCCGTCCTCGGTATTGGTGGCCACCGGGACCAGATGGCCTTGCTGCTGCAGGCGGACCTGGACGGTGGCGCCAAGCACGGATTGCTGCATCAGACGCGGGCCTGGGGCGATCAGTCCGCCCAGATGGCGGCCATCGGCATCGATGGCATCCAGGGCCAAGGCGGTGCCGATCGAGGCGATCACGGTGGGGCCTGGATAGTCGGCGCGGGCAGCGATCATCGCCAGAAAGCGGTCGATGCCCAGCCGGCCGGGCTGGCTGTAGCCATTGGTGATGCCGCAGGCAGCTGCCGGAGTCCGCAGCCAGTCCGGCTTGAGCCGGAAGCATTCCCGGGTCAGATGTTCCAACCGCGCTTCGCGCTCGCCGTCGACCACCGAGGCCGCCCAGATCCGGGTCGGCAAGGGCAGGGCCAGCCAGGGCTGGCCAAGATCGTCATCCAGCTGTTCGCTCCAGGCGGCGGCACCGTCGGTGACAGGCTGATCCTGATCATCGAGCAATAGCCACTTGATACGGGTGTTGCCAAGGTCCAGCAATAGTCTCATGCGCGTCGTACCGATACCTCAGCGCTGTCGACACGCTGGATTCCATTCGGGGTGATGACTTGCAGGGCGCCATCGGCATCGATGCCGGCGCCCAGGCCTTCGAAAGCGTGGGTGGCGGTCTCGACCCGCAGGGGTTGATCGCGCAGCCCGTCAAGGCGGGCAAAGTCGTCGCTGAAGGCGGCCAGGCCTTCGCGTTCGAACTGGCGCAGACCGACCGCCAATTGGCTGATCAGGCGGGCCGCCATCAGATTGCGGCCTGGCGGGGTGCCGCCGGCCAGTTCGGCCAGGTCGCTGACCGGCTGGCCGGCCTGGGCCCGCAGATCCTCGGGCAGCCGCAGGTTGAGTCCGACGCCGATCACGGCGGCGCAGGGGCCTTGGTATTCGCCGATCAGCTCGACCAGGATGCCGCCCAGCTTGCCTTGTTTGCAGATGATGTCGTTGGGCCACTTCAGGGCGACACCTTGCAGCTGCAGTTGTTCCAGGGTCCGGGCCACCATCACGCCGACGGCCAATGACAGCCCGCTCAAGGCGCTGAAGCCGCGCTCGAAGCGCTTGAAGCAGGACAGATACAGGTTGAGTCCGGGCGGTGACAACCAGCTTCGTCCACGACGACCACGTCCGGCACTCTGGGTTTCGGCCATGACCACGCTGAGATCTGGCAGGCTCAGGCCTCCGCGCAGCAGTTCACTGGAGGTGGAGTCAATATCCCAATGCAGGTCCAGCGGCCCGGGGCAAGCCGGCCCCTCGACTGGCAGCAAGGCCCGGATGGTCGGGATGTCCAGCAATTCGGTCGACCAGGGCAGTTGATAACCCTGGCGTCCGACCGTCCGGATCGGCAGTCCCTGTTCGCGCAGTGCGGCGATCTGCTTCCAGATGGCCGCACGAGTGATGCCGGCCTGTCTGGCCAGCGCCGTGCCGGCATGGCACTCGCCATCCGCCAGTGTCCGCAGAATCATCGCCGCCGTGGTCATGACGCCGTGGACTTGCGTTCGGCGACACCGTGGCAAGGCGTGTCCTTGCCCGGGCAGGCCTGAGGGAGGGGAAGGCATTTCATGCGGCGTATAGTACCGCAGCCGGCCTTGGCGTCGCTCATTTGACGCGCCTGCAAAAAAGCTGGCATCAGTCTTCGATTCCTGCGAGTATCGGAGGATCTGTCCGGATGGTGCCGGGGCCCATGCCGAAGTTCATCAAACTATCAGTGCTTGGCTGCCTGCTGGGGATGTCGGCGGGGGCCGTGATCGCGTCTTCCTTGCGGGATGTATCGGCGACGCGTTTGTCCGGAGAGGCGGCTATCGAAGGTGCTGCCGAAGGCTCTGCCGTCTCCCCACGGCCTGCCCGTGCCGCTTCGTCCGCGGGGGGTGGCCAGAATCGCCGCTTTCGTGAAGCCAGTGGCGGCTTCGAGGCCCCGCCGTTGCATGCGATTCCCGCCCAGAGTCCGAATGCGCCGCTGCCGCCGTCATGGCAGTCGCTGCTGCCCGGCGCGATCCGGCTCTGACCGGCCCCGTCCTGACTCAGGACAGCGGTGGCAGATTGACCGTGAAGCGGGCGCCTCCGAATTCCGGAGAGCGATCCACCACCAGTTCGCCACGATAGACCTTGACGAGATCCTGCACGATGGACAGGCCGATGCCGTGGCCCTGTACCCGTTCATCGCCGCGGACGCCGCGCTGCAGGATCTTCTCGACCTTGGCCTCCTCGATGCCCGGGCCGTCATCCTCGACGCTGATCTGCATGCCGTTGCGCAGCCGGCCGACCTCGCTGGTGATCTTCACCACCAGCAGCACATGATGATTGGCCCATTTGAAGGCGTTTTCCAGCAAGTTGCCCAACAGCTCCAGCAGATCACCCTGCTCACCATAGAACGCGGCGGCATCTTCGATGTCGAATTCGCACAGCACATTCTTGGCGGCGTAAACCTTCTCCAGACCGCGCACCAGATCTTCGGCATGACTGATGATGGGGATGGCGGTGGCAAACGTCTGGCGGCCGCTGGCGGCGGCGCGTGCCAGCTGATAGGCGACCAGTTCATCCATGCGCCGGACCTGGGACAGCACGTCCTGGCGCAGGCCATTGTCCTGGGCATGGGACTCCAGCGCCGAACGGATGACGGCCAGCGGCGTCTTCAGGCTGTGGGCCAGATCGGCCAGGGTATGTCGATAGCGGGTACGCTGGTCGCGCTCGCTGTCGATGAAGGCATTGATGCGGTGGGTCAGTGACTGCAGTTCGACCGGATAGTCATTGGCCAGATGTTCGCGCTGGCCCTGCTCGATCTGATTCATGTCGGTCACCACCTGCCGCAGGGGCGTAAGGCTCCAGCGCAGCAGAGACAGTTGCAGCACGATCAGGAAGACACCGACGATGCCCAGGCCGCCGATGATGGATTGGCGATACACCCGGTTCAGGCTTTCCAGTTGCAGGTCTTCCTGGGCGATGGTGACGGTCAGCGGAATCGAGCGGCCGCTGGGCAGGTCGAACGCCACGCCCCAGGCGTAGTAGTAGAGCCGGCCCGAAGGCGTATCCACCGGACCCACGAAGCGGCTTTCGCCCGGTTTCAGGGTCTGCGCGAACGGGAAATGATGACCAATCGCCGAGGACGAGCGCCAGGTTTTCTGCTGGCTGCTGATGATGGCGTAGAGGCCCGAGCCAGGCTGGGAAAACCGGGGCACCGCCGGGAGATCGGGCGGCAGCAGTTGCCTGCCGTCGCGATCGAACTCGGTATAGGTCAGGTAATACAGGGCATAGCTGCGCAGCGTGTCGGCCATGTCGCTGACCGCCCGCTGATTTTCGCTGCGCAGCATGATGACGCCGATCAGTCCGAGAAAGACCGCGACCACCAGACCCGTTGCCAGCGCCGCGCGGGCGGCCAGCGAGTGAGGGGGGCGGGTTCGACCGGGCTTATTCGTCTTCGGCGTCGCTGCGGGGGATGGCGAAGCGATATCCGCGTCCACGAACTGTCTCGATAGGCTTGAGAATCCCTTCCGGGTCGAGTTTCCTGCGCAGTCGGCCGATAAAGACTTCCAGCACATTGGAGTCGCGATCGAAGTCCTGCTGATAAATGTGCTCGGTCAGATCGGCCTTGGAGACCAGTTCGCCGGCATGCAGGATCAGGTATTCCAGCACTTTGTATTCGTAGCTGGTCAGGTCGACGGCCTTGCCTTCCACCATCACGGTCTGGGCGGTGGTGTCGAGCTTGATCGGGCCGCAGGCCAGAATGGGCTTGGACCAGCCGCTGGCGCGGCGTACCAGGGCGTTGATCCGGGCCAGCAGCTCCTCGACATGGAAGGGTTTGACCAGATAGTCGTCGGCACCGTGCTTGAGGCCTTCGACCTTGTCTTGCCAGCTGCCACGGGCGGTCAGGATCAGAATCGGGTAACGCTGGCCATGCTCGCGCAAGGCCTTGACCAGCTCCATGCCAGGCAGCTTGGGCAGGCCCAGATCGATGATGGCCAGATCAAACGGGACTTCACGTCCCAGATACAGACCTTCCTCACCATCCTGGGCTGCGTCGACCGCAAAGCCATCGCGCTTGAGTCGTGCAGCCAAGGTTTCCCGCAGCGGCGCTTCGTCCTCTACCAGCAGGATGCGCATCTATACATTCTCCTCATGAATTCGGGGCGTTGTCGTGCAAGGGGTCCATTGTATGTGGACTTGCCCCATTTTTGCTCGCCGGGGTGGACAGCGACAAGGTGCGGATATGTCCGTTCGGCAACAGGATCTTGATCCGATGGATATACAAATGTCCATGCCCTACCGTGGAGGCGGTCAGAATCTGGCCATGGGTCTCGGACTGGGCTCTTGCCACGGCATCCTCCAGTGACAATTCAGGCTGCAGGTGCTGCGCCTGAGCCGAGCCCAGCCAGAGCAGGCCGAGCATTGCCGCTGCCATTTGGGTTGCCATGCGGGGGACTCCTGGGAACAAGGGGACAGAGCGTGCCGGTCCATCATACGTCAGTGCCGCGGCCCGGCCCATGCATCGGGCATGGCGTCATGCCTTGTCGCTGAAGAAGGGTTCAGGCGCGGCGGTGGCCGAGGGTATCGCGGCAAGGATCAGCTGCGGGAGCGCCTCGGGAAGATGGGCGCCTTCACTGAGCATGCGCCGGTAGCCACGCGCCCCGGGACGGCCTTGATACAAGCCCAGCATATGCCGGGTGACATGCTTCAGTGAACCGCCGCCGGCGATCACCTTTTCGCAATAGCCCAGCATCTGCTGAAGGATGGCTTCGCGGCTGGGCGACGGAGTACCGAACAGGCGCGCCTCGAGCTGGGTCAGAAGATAGGGATCTTGATAGGCCGCTCGCCCGATCATGACGCCATCGACGTGATCCAGCGCTTCGACACTGGCCTCGACCGTCGTCAGGCCGCCATTGATGATGATCTCCATGTCCGGGAAGTCCCGTTTCAGGCGATGGACGCGGGGATAGTCCAGGGGCGGAATATCACGGTTCTCCTTGGGCGAGAGTCCCTGCAACCAGGCCTTGCGGGCATGCACGATCAGTTTGTGCACGCCGGCGCGCTGCATCGCTTCGGTGAAGGTCTGCAGCGCGATTTCCGGATCCTGGTCATCGACGCCGATCCGGCATTTGACGGTGACCGGTATCGAGACGACCTCCTGCATGGCGCTGACACAGTCAGCGACCCGTTGTGGTGTGCGCATCAGGCAGGCGCCGAATTCGCCGGACTGCACCCGGTCCGACGGGCAGCCCACGTTCAGATTGATCTCGTGGTACCCGGCCTCGGCGCCCAGTCGTGCCGCCTGCGCCAGCTCCTGCGGCTCGCTGCCCCCCAGTTGCAAGGCCACCGGTGCCTCGGCCGGATCATGCTCCAGCAAGCGCAGTTGACGGCCGCGGATCAGGGCCGCACTGGTGACCATTTCGGTATAAAGCAGAGCATGCGGGCTCAACAGCCGATGGAAATAGCGGCAGTGCCGGTCAGTCCAGTCCAGCATCGGTGCCACCGCCAGTTTGCGGCCATAGGCAACGGGCGGCACGGCAAGGGGGGCAGTGGCGGCGGGGCGGGTTGGTGACATGTAAATCGGGGTCCGTGAAACAGGAAAGCCGCCTGCCAGTGATGCGGCGGCGTCAAGAAAGGAGGGTGTCAGGCTTGCGTCGCTGCGGTATCCAGCGGGGCGGGTGCGGCATGGTTCACGCTGGCGCTGCGGTTCTTGCCGCCGCGCTTGGCATCATACATGGCCTTGTCGGCGCTGCGGATCATCTGGTCGGGCCCCTGTTCGGGCGCATCATGCCACAGGGTAAAGCCGAAACTGACGCCGATCTGCACGGTCACGCTCTGGCCGTCGTAGTGGATCGGATACGGTTCGGTCAGGTGTTCGCGCAGAAACTCGCAGCGCTCCATCGCCGGGTCAGTCCGGTTGAAGTCGCGCAGGATCAGGGCGAATTCATCGCCACCCAGCCGGGCGGCGGTGTCATCGGCACCCATCATGCCCTGCAGGCGTGAGGCCAGCGCGCACAGCAAGGCATCGCCGGCGGCATGACCGAATTCGTCGTTGATGCTCTTGAAGCCGTCCAGATCGAAGCAGACCACGGCGAAACCGCGATCCTGGTGGATCGCGGTCACCAGCGCCTGCTGCAGGCGCTCGAAAAAGCAGCTGCGATTCGGCAGGCCGGTCAGCGAATCATGGGACGCCTCGTAGCGGACCTGGGCTTCGATCCGTTTGCGGACCGCGATCTCGTCCAGCAATTGCTGATTGCGTTCGGCCAGATCGCGCAAGACCTGCTGCAACTGCTGGCGTGCGTGATACAGCTCGAGAAAGACCCGGACCTTGGACTGCAGTACGATGTCATTGATGGGCTTGGCGATATAGTCGATCGCGCCCATCCGGTAGCCCTTGATGCGATTGGGATCATCGCCATAAGCCGCGGTCAGGAAAATGATGGGGGTTTCGCCCAGCTGTTCGGACTCGTTGATCCACTGGGCGACTTCGAAGCCGTCCATGTCCGGCATATTGACGTCCAGCAGGACCAGCGCGAACTGATGATCCAGGCACAGGGCCAGTGCCTGATTGCCGCTGCTGGCTTCGAAGATTTCGGCGCCGCAATCGGCCAGCAGATGACGCATGGCGACGAGGTTGGCGGTCAGGTCGTCCACCACCAGCAATTTGGGTTTGACTGTGTTCATTGTCGACATAATTGGCTGATGAGTGGAGCCATGGAGTCCAGCTCCAGAGCGTAATCAGGATGAGCGATATCCATTGCCGCCTGGGGCATGCAGGGGACCTCGGCGGTATCCGGTTGCTGCACCATGGTGATGCCACCCGCCTCACGGATGCATTTTAACCCGGCCGCACCGTCACTGTTCGCTCCGGTGAGAATAACCCCGAGTGTGGCGGCGTGGTAGCTCATGGCCACCGACTCGAACAGCACGTCGATCGATGGACGCGAGAAATTGATCTTGGCATCCACCGACAAGGCAAACCGGCGATCCTCCTCGACCAGCAGGTGATATCCACTGGGAGCGACATAGATGTGACCCGCTTGGATCGCATGTCGTTCCACGGCCTCTTCCACCAGGGTCGGGCTGTGCCGGGTCAGCAGTTCGCACATCGTGCCCACATCTCTCGATGCGGTATGGCAGCACAGCACGATGGGGGGCAGCCCGGCCGGAGGCAGTCCGGCAAGCAGGACCTGCAGCGCTTTCAGGCCACCGGCCGAGCAGCCGATGGCAACCAGTTCGGGCCGCCGCCGCGGACTGTTCATGGTGTGCTCGGCAGCCGGTACAAGCGCAAGCCGGCATCAACGGCTGTGAAGTCGGCGGCAGCGGGCGCGAAATCCAGACTTTCGCGATTGCCCAGACACAGAAAACCGCCGCGCGAGAGGCTGGACCTGAACAGTTCCAGCGCCTGATTCTGCAGCGGCGTGGAAAAGTAGATCAGCACGTTGCGGCACAGAACCAGCTGGACTTCGCAGAAGACGTTGTCGGCGACCAGATTGTGCTGGGCGAATACCACGTTGCGAGCCAGTTGCTGGTCGATCTTGATCAGGTCATAGCGGGCGCTGTAGTAATCCGACAGCGAGTGTCGGCCACCTGCGGCCAGATAATTGCGGGACCACTGCTGGGCCTCCTTGGCGGGGTAGATGCCCTGTTCGGCCTGGCGCAGGGCTTCGGGACTGATGTCGGTGGCATAGATCTGGCTGCGATGGTAGAGGCCGGCCTCTTCCAGCAGGATGGCCAGCGAGTAGACCTCCTGGCCATAGGCACAGCCGGCCTGCCAGATATTGATATGCGGAAACGAGGCCAACCAGGGCAGCACTTCCTCGCGCAAGGCCTTGAACACCGGTGGATCACGAAACATTTCCGAGACCGGTACCGACAGTCCGTCCAGGATGTCGGACAGCATCTGCGGTTGGTACAGCAGGCGCTCGGTCAGCGAGGAGATCGTGCCACCGCCCAGCTGCTGGGCCAGGCGCATGACCCGGCGGCGCAGCGAAGCCGGGGCATAGCCGCTGAAGTCATAGCCGTAGCGCTGCCGCATGGCGCTGACGAACAGATCCAGCTCGATGCGGGTGATGTCCGGTTCCGGTTCGCCGTTCATGCCGGGGCCGCTCAATGCGGCAGCCAGACCCGCAGGATCGAGGCCAGCTTGTCGATATCGATGGGTTTGGACAGATAGTCGTTGGCACCCGCCTCCAGACATTGCTCGCGATCACCGCTCATGGCCTTGGCGGTAAGGGCGATGATGGGCAGTCTGGCATGTGCGGGCTGGGCGCGAATCGCCTGCATGGTCTGGTAGCCATCCATGATCGGCATCATGATGTCCATCAGCACCAGTTCCAGACCGTCGTCCTCGGCCAGCGCATCGAGACCTTTCTGGCCGTTCTGGGCCAGCGTCACCTGCATGCCCCAGCCGCGCATGACCTTGGACAAGGCGAACAGATTTCGCATATCGTCATCCACGAGCAGGACCTTGCGGCCGTCCAGCTGCGCATCCGCGACCGGGGCTGAGCTCTGGGAAGAGGGGGGCGGAGCGTGACGGATGCTGTGAAGGAACAGGCTCACCTCGTCCAGCAGCCGGTCTGGCGAGCGGACGCCCTTGACCACGATGCTGTCGGTGTACTGGCGCAGCTTCAGGCTTTCCTCGCGACTCAGGTCGCGGCCCGAGTAGATCACGATCGGCGGCAGCTCGCCACGCAGCCGCAGCTGCTCCAGCAGCTCCATGCCGGACATGCCGGGCAGCCCCAGGTCCAGCACCACGCAGTCGTAGTCGCGCTCGGCCAGGCGGGCCAAGGCGGTTTCGGCGCTGTCCACTTCGTCGATGCCCAGGTGGTCGGCCTTCAGCAGGTTGCGGATGGCCACCCTGGAATCTTCGTCGTCATCCACGATCAGCAGATTGCGTGGATTGCCCGAGGCGAAGTGCAGCAGGCGGGCAAAGGCCTGGTTGACCGCCTCCTTGCTGGCGGGCTTGGTCAGGAAACCGACGGCGCCCTGTTCCTTGCCGCGCATGCTGTCATCGACCGCCGAGATGAAATGGACCGGGATATGTCGGGTCGCGGAGTGGTGCTTGAGGCGATCCAGCACCGCCCAGCCATCCATGCCGGGCAACATCACGTCCAGCACGATGCCGGTAGGCCTGTAGCGCTCGGCCAGCTGCAGGCCGGCCTCGCCGTCGAGGGCGGCCAGGGCGCGGTGTCCGTTGCGCCGGATCATGTCGATCAGGATCCGGCTGAAAATCGGATCATCCTCGATGGCAAGGATGACTGTATCGCCATCGTAGATATTGTCGCGGTCGTCGTCGACCCGCTCGGGCAGCAGGCCGGGCACCTGCATCGCCGCGGAGGCCGGCCGGCCGGCAGTGGCCGGTGGCGCGACGGAGGTTGTGGTGACCACGGCCTGCTGCAGTTCGGGCACATCCTCGCGCGCGATCTGCGGCAGCAGCAGGGTGAAGGTGCTGCCACGGCCATGTTCGCTGCGCAGGGTGATCACGCCTCCCATCAGTTCGGCCAGACGCATGGAAATGGCCAGTCCCAGACCGGTGCCGCCGTACTGCCGGCTGGTGCTGTTGTTGGCTTGCTCGAAGGCCTGGAAGATCTTGCTGCGCAACTCCTCGGGCACGCCGATGCCGGTATCCGTGACGCTGATGGTGAGCATGGCGGTATGGCGCAGATGCGCGGGAATCTGGGTATCGGCATCCGGGATGCCGATACTGACCGTGACGGCACCCTGACTGGTGAACTTGAAGGCATTGCCGACCAGGTTGTTGCCGATCTGCTCCAGCTTGGCCATGTCGGTGATCACCGTCGCCGGTACTCTGGGATCGACATGGATGATGAAGTCCAGCAGTTTTTCGCGGGCCACGTGGTCGAAGGTTCGGCGCAGGGCGACGGCAAGATCATTGATCGGGAATTCCTGCAGCTGCAGCTCCATCTTGCCGGCCTCGACCTTGGACAGGTCGAGGATGTCGTTGATCAGGCGCAACAGATTGCTGCCCGATTCATGGATGATCCGGGCCGACTCCTTCTGCTCCTCGTCCAGATTGCCTTCCCGATTGTCGGCCAGGCTGCGCGAGAGAATCAGCAGGCTGTTCAGCGGAGTGCGCAATTCATGCGACATATTGGCCAGGAATTCGCTCTTGTAATGACTGGCCTGGGCCAGTTGATCGGCTTTGCTGGCGGTTTCCTGTTGCAGGGATTCCAGTATCGATTTCTGCTGGTCCAGGGTGTCGGTCTTCTGCCGCAGCTCCTCGTTGGAGGCTTGCAGCTCTTCGGCCTGGACCCGCAGCTCCTCTTCCGAGCTCTGCAGCAGCAAGGACTGCTGCTGCAGTTCGCTGGAACGGGATTGCAGCTCTTCGTTGGTGGCGATCAACTCTTCCTGCTGCTGGCGCAACTGTTCGGCCGAACTGCGCAATTCATCCGCCTGGTGCTGGGTCTGCTCCAGCAAGGCCTGGGTCCGCAGCGAGCGGCCGAGGTTTTCCAGGGTCAGCGAGGCGATCGGCATCAGCTGATCCAGCAGTTGCAGCTGCCGGTCGCTCAGCCGTTTGAAGCTCGCCAGTTCCAGTACGCCGAGCAGGCGGTCACGCAGAATCAGTGGCAGTACCACAATGACCCGCGGGCTGGCTTCGCCGGTGCCTGAATGGATGCGGATATAGTCTTCCGGCACCCCTTCCAGCACGATGGTCTTGCGCTCGCCGGCCGCCTGGCCGACGAGGCCTTCGCCCAGCCGGTATTCGGTATCCAGGTGCTTGCGGTGCTTGAAGCCGTAGCTGCCGGTCAGCCGGAGCACGGCGCTGGCCTCGTCGTGCAGATAAAACACGCCGACACCTGCCTGCAGCAGGGGGCTCAGCTCAGCGGTCAAGGTATTGGCGAAGCCTTGCAGGCTTTCGGCCTCCTGCAGCAGGCCGCTGATGGTCGAGGTCGAGGATCGCAGCCAGTCGCGATGCTCCAGAGTGACGGCCATTTCCTTGAATACCTGCAAGGCGCGGGCGATGGCGCCGATCTCGTCCTTGCGCCCCTGGCCCTGAATGACAACCTCGTTGTGGTCCTCCGGGTCGGCCAGCTGGGTCATCAATTCGGTGATGCGCCGCATGGGCCGCGTCACGGTGCGTGAGGCGGCGCGGAGCACCAAAGCACCGAACAGCAGGCTGAGGATCAACGTGGTCCATACCACCTTGCGGGCCGTGCTGATTGCATGGGCCAGCTGGGCATCGCTTGCACTGATCGAGGTCTCGGCGGCTGCAGCGATGCTGTTCAGCACGGCCTCGATATCGGAGACCTTGACCGTGCGGTGGCTCATCGCATACAGCTGCAGCTGCCGCTGGCGGTAAGCCAGCTGGACAGGGTCGGACACTGCGAGCTTGTCCATGGATTCAAACGCGTTGTGCTCGGTCTGCAATTGCCACTGATCGATCAGCCGCTGCAGCTGGTCGATGCGTTGCAACTGATCGGGGTGCTGGCTGGCCAGTCCGCGCAGTTGCTGCACGGCATCACTCAGGTCGGCATTGCCTTGTTCGAAGTTGCGCTTTTCCTGCGGGTCCTGGGTCAGCAGGTAGCCACGCACGCCTGCCTGACTGGTCAGCGCGGCACGCCGGACCTTGGCCAGCTCGAGCTGGGTCTGATAGCTGACCCAGGTCAGCGCCCGGCTGTGGTTTTCGGTGCTGATGGTATACAGCGCGAAAGCGGCGGCCACCACCATCAAGACCAGCAGCGAGCCGATGGCGAGCAGCGTCTTGTGCCGGATCGGCAGGTTTTCCAGCCAGGTTGATCGGGTCGCTCTTATCTGCATGCTTGTCTCTGGAAAAATGACGGCTCCGGATCAGCACCATGCCTCGGGCCGGGTTGAGCATAACCGGCCCCGAGGCTTATCGATAGCCGAGACAAGCGGCGATGGCGAACCTCAGATTTCGAGTGCCGAGGCGTGTTCGCGGGTGGCGGCGAAGCGGACCTGGGGCCAGCGTTCCTGAGCCAATTGCAGATTGACCCGGGTCGGCGCGATGTAGACCAGTTCACCGGCGGCATCATAGGCCAGATTCATCGCGTTCTTTTCCTTGAACTCTTCCATCTTCCTGGGATCGTCGCAATGCACCCAGCGCGCGGTATTGACCGAGACGGCTTCGAAGCTGGCATCCACGTTGTACTCATCCTTGAGTCGATAGGCGACCACATCGAACTGCAGTACGCCGACGGCGCCCAGGATCAGGTCGTTGGACATCAAGGGGCGGAAGAACTGGGTAGCCCCTTCTTCCGACAGCTGGGCCAGCCCCTTCTGCAGGGCTTTCATCTTAAGGGGATCCCGCAGGCGGGCACGCCGGAACAGTTCAGGCGCGAAGTTGGGGATGCCGGTGAAGCTGATCGCCTCACCTTCGGTAAACGTGTCGCCGATGCCGATGGTGCCGTGATTGTGCAGACCGATGACGTCGCCTGGATAGGCCTTTTCCACGATTTCGCGATCCGAGGCCATGAAGGTCAGGGCATTGGCGATGCGCACGTCCTTGCCGGTCCGGGTCTGCAGCATCTTCATGCCGGCGGTGTAGGTACCTGAGCAGATCCGCATAAAGGCCACGCGGTCACGGTGTGCCGGATCCATATTGGCCTGGATCTTGAACACGAAGCCGGTCAGCTTCTCCTCATTGGGTTCGATGTCGCGTCCCAAGGTGGAGCGCGGCTGCGGCGAGGGAGCATGCGCGACAAAGAAGTCCAGCAGCAACTGCACACCGAAGTTGTTGACCGCCGAGCCAAAAAACACCGGGGTCAGCTGGCCGGCCAGATATTGCTCGATATCGAAGGCATGGGAGGCGCCCTGGACCAGCTCCAGCTCGTCCTTCAGGTCGGCCAGCACCTGACTGCCCAGCGCCTCTTCCAGCCCGGGAGCATCCAGGCCCTTGAAGATGGTGGAATCCTGGCGCGTGAAGTTCTTGCCCTGCTCGAACAGGTGCACCTCGTCCAGCAGCATGTGGTACACGCCCTTGAGCCGCTTGCCCATGCCAATGGGCCAGGTCAGCGGCGCGCAGGCGATGCCGAGCACCGATTCGACTTCGTCCAGCAGTTCGATCGGCTCGCGGCCTTCCCGGTCCAGTTTGTTGATGAAGGTCATGATCGGCGTGTCGCGCAATCGGCAGACCTCCATCAGCTTGATGGTGCGCTCTTCCACGCCCTTGGCGCAGTCGATGACCATCAACGCCGAATCGACGGCGGTCAGCACCCGGTAAGTATCCTCCGAGAAGTCGGCATGGCCCGGGGTATCGAGCAGATTGACGATCTTGCCCTCGTAAGGGAACTGCATCACCGACGATGTCACCGAGATGCCGCGCTCCTTTTCCAGGGCCATCCAGTCGGAGGTGGCATGGCGAGCCGCCTTGCGGCTCTTGACCGAGCCGGCCATCTGGATCGCGCCGCCGAACAGCAGCAGCTTTTCGGTCAAAGTGGTCTTGCCGGCGTCAGGGTGGCTGACGATGGCGAAGGTGCGGCGGCGATGCGTTTCTTGAAGATGCGAGGACATGGCTGGGAAGGCTGATAAGAGCTGAACCCGGCATTATACCGTGCTTTGACTGGCACTTAAGGGTCTCAGGCGACCGGGCTGATGGGCGGTGCGGGACGGCGGGCATCAAGGGCCGATATCGGCCCCGTGCTTCGGCGTTTCAACGTCAGCGGGCCAGCCGTGTCAGCACGCCGTGCCAGAAATCGAGTGCGCCGGGCACTTCGCTGGCCAGCAGCTTCTCGTTCAGTCCATGCGCAAAGCTGTCGCCGGCCTTGGCGAACAAGGGATTGACGCCAAAGCAGGGGACACCGGCGCGGCGGAAGTACATGCTGTCGGAGGCGCCGGCATCCATGCCGGGAATGACCTCAAGTCCGGGGAAGCGCTGATGCAGGGTGGCAGCGACTGCATTCATGACCTTGGCGGGGATGGGCGAGGCCGGGCTTTCTACCGGAGTCGGTGGCTGGATGCTGATGCTGACCTTGGGGTCATTGATGACGCGTGTCAGCGTGGCCTGCACCGAAGCGATGCTCTCGCCCGGGAAAATACGGCAATTGATATTGGCAGTGGCACGCTGAGGCAGGGCATTCAAGGCATGGCCGCCATTCAGCTCGGTTGCCACGCAGGTAGTGCGGATCTTGCCGACGTAGGCGCGATCTGCCGACAGCGTCGCTGCCGCTGCCGCGTCATCGGGATGAGCGGCGAATTGTTTCATGGCCTCGCCCAAGGGGCCGGGCGTGCGGGCACCCAGCGCCTTCAGCGAGGTGCGGGTGATGCTGCTGGACTCGACAGGAAAGGCATAGCCCTGGATATGCTTCAGGGCCGTGGCCAGATTGTAGATGGCATTGTCGGGCGTCGGTTCGCTGGAATGGCCACCGGCGGAGGTCACGGTCAGCAAAAAATCGGCATAAGACTTTTCGGCGGCCTGGATTTCGTAGGCCAAGGGCTTGCCGTCGGCGCCGTAGACACCGCCGCCGGAGTCGCCATTGAGAAGGAATGCCGCATCGTGATAGCGGCTGGCCAGTTCGCGAGTGGTGGCCATGGCGGTCTCCTCATCACCGGAGGCTACCAGAATCAGGTCCCGGGCCGGAACGAAGCCCTCGCGTTTCAGGCGCATCAGGGTTTCGACCAGGGTGACCAGCGAGGTCTTCATGTCCGCCGTGCCGCGGCCGTAAAGATAGCCGTTTTCTTCAGTCAGCTTGAACGGATCCCGTACCCAGTCGGCAGGCCGGGCGGTCACGACATCCATATGAGCGGAAAGCAGGATGGGTTTGCCATGACCTTTGCCGTGATAACGGGCCACCAGTGCGGCGGTCTCGCCGATCGGGATGATCTGGATGTCCGAAGCGGCGAAACCTGCAGATTCCAGCTGCTGAGCCAGGTAACGGGCCAGTACCGGAACCTGGGCCTTGCCTTCTTCGGTAGGAATCTCGATGGCTGTCTTGAGCATCTGCATTGTTTCAGGCATGGCCTGGGCCGTGGTTTCAGCTTGGCACGACAAGCTCGCCGCAGCCAGTGAGGCAGCCAGGCAGCTGCCATAAACAAGACGCAACATAAGACTTCCCCCGAGATCAACACGTAAATTTTGTTGAGTATCGATGATCCTGGGTCATGGTGTCAGCAGGGGCTGGATGACGGGCTGCCAGGTACCGGCAGGATCATCCACGCTCGGCGGACGGGCAGGGGGAGGAGGCAGCCGGTCGGGCCCTGTGCTTGTCAGGAAGGGGGCATCGTGCGCCTTGGGGTGACCGCAGCCAGGTGACATCCGGACACAAAAAAGGCCGGGGCGAGACCCCGGCCTTTTCGACCTTCCCGGTCCGAGGACCGGGAAGGCAGGAGGCGAAGACTTACTTCGCTTCCTTCTCCATCAGCTTGTCGACCATGTTGGCCGGCACTTCAGCGTAATGATCGAAGATCATGGTGAAGTTGCCGCGACCGCTGGTGGCCGAACGCAGGAAGTTGATGTAGCCGAACATTTCGGCCAGCGGCACGAAGCCCTGGACGAAAGCCTGCGGACCCTTCTGGCCCTGGTCGCTGACCTGGCCACGACGACGGTTGATGTCGCCGATGATGTCGCCCAGGTAATCGGCCTCGGTCACCACTTCCAGGCTCATCACCGGCTCAAGCAGCTTGGGCTTGGACAGGCGCTGGGCTTCGCGGAAGCAGGCACGGCCGGCGATTTCGAAGGCCAGGGCCGAGGAGTCGACGTCATGGAACTTGCCGTCCACCAGGCGTGCCTTGAAGTCCAGCACTTCGTAGCCGGCGACCTGACCCTGGCGCGATTCCACGCGGATCGCGTGTTCCACGGCGGGAATGTATTCGCGCGGCACGCGGCCACCGACGATTTCGTCGGAGAACACGATGCCCGAACCGGATTCACCGGGTTCGAAGATCATCTTCACTTCAGCGAACTGACCCGAACCACCCGACTGCTTCTTGTGGGTGTAGGTGTGTTCGACCACGCCACCGAAGGCTTCACGGAAGCTGACCTTGGGCTTGCCCATGTTGGCGTCGACGCCCAGCTCGGTCTTCATGCGATCGATGGTGATTTCCAGATGCAGTTCGCCCATGCCCTTCAGCACGGTCTGCCCGGTTTCCTTGTCGGTTTCCATCTGCAGCGACGGATCGGCCTTCACCATCTTGTAGAGGGCGGTCGACATCTTGTCGATGTCGTTGCGGCTCTTCGGCTCGACCGAGACGCTGATCACCGGATCCGGGAAGCGCATACGCTCCAGCAGCACCGGGCTGGAAGCATCGCTCAGCGAGTCACCGGTTTCGGTTTCCTTCAGCGACACGAAGGCGCAGATATCGCCGGCGCGGACTTCGTCGATTTCCTTGGTGGCATTGGCCTGCACTTCGACGATACGGCCGATGCGCTCCTTCTTGCCACGGGTGACGTTCATCAGGGTGTCACCCTTCTTGATGACGCCCGAGTACACGCGGGTGAAGGTCAGGGTGCCGAACTGGTCGTTGATCACCTTGAAGGCCAGGGCGCGGGCCGGCGCGTCGTCGGTGACTTCCTGCTCGCCGATCACGTTGCCGTCCATGTCCACGACGGAGATGCCGCCGTTTTCACCGGGGTAGGGCATGTAATCGAGGACGCCGTCCAGCAGCTGCTGCACGCCCTTGTTGCGGTAGGACGAGCCGCAGAAGATCGGCACGGCCTTGCCGGCCACGCAGCCGGTGCGGATGCACTTCTTCAGCACTTCGATGCTGGGAGCTTCGCCGGTCGACAGATAGGCTTCCATCGCGTCGTCGTCGAGTTCGACGGCGCTCTCGATGGTTTCCTCGCGCAGGCTGGCCAGGTTCTTCACCCAGTCCTGGTCGGCGGTGGAGGACAGGGCCTTGATCTTCGGATGGTCGGCGACCTGGTCCAGCGGAATGGTTTCCCACTGGCTGTCCTTGTCGTCGCCCAGCCAGATGTAGCCGACGCCGGCGATCAGATCGGCCATGCCGATGAATTCGTCATGGCTGCCCAGGGGAACCTGGCACAGGATGGCATTGGCGCCCAGGCGCTCGCGGATACCCTTCAGGCAGTGCGCGAAGTTGGCACCGATGCGATCCATCTTGTTGATGTAGCACATGCGCGGGACGTTGTACTGGTCAGCCAGACGCCAGTTGGTCTCGGTCTGCGGTTCCACGCCGGCCACGCCGTCGAACACCACCACGGCGCCGTCAAGCACGCGCAGCGAACGGTTCACTTCGATGGTGAAGTCCACGTGTCCGGGGGTGTCGATCACGTTGATCTGGTAACCCTTCCACTCGGTCGACACGGCGGCCGACTGAATGGTGATGCCACGCTTGCGCTCCTGCTCGAGGTAGTCGGTCGTGGTCGAACCCTTGCCGTCCTTCGTGTCATGCACGTCGACGATCTGGTGCTTGCGACCGGTGTAGTACAGCACACGCTCGGTCGTGGTGGTCTTGCCCGCATCGATATGGGCAATGATGCCGATATTGCGGTAGAGGCTGAGAGGCTTTTGTCTGGCCATGAAAGTGATTCCAGGAACGTAGTCGCGTCAGGGGAAACGCATTAGGATACGACAACTTGCGATTTCTCGCTCGTCATTTTTGGCAGTGCATTGATTTTTTTGAAGCCGAAGCCTCAATCCGCCGCCGCCGCGTGGTGGCTGACACTGCCGCGCACCTGCTCGGGAACACCGTCACGGGTCAGCAACAAGGCCACTTGATCCACATCGTGGCTGATCGAGGGTGCGCCAGCGGGAGCCACATAATTGTTCAGCATGATCGCGAAGGCAAGGTGTTCGCCCTGTGTCGAGGTGACATAGCCTGCCAGGCAGTGCACCAGACTCATGCTGCCGGTCTTGGCCTGCAGATTGTCGGCGGCCGGACTGTCATGGAAATGCGCGGTCAAGGTGCCGTCTTCGGCGGCGACCGGCAGGCCTTCGCGGAAGCTGGCAGCCCAGGGCCGGGTCGTCGCCCAGGCCAGCAGACCGACCAGCGCTCTCGGCGTGGCCAGGCTGCGTCGGGACATGCCCGTGCCATCGCTGAACTGGACCTCGTCGGTATCGAGGCCGGCCCGTCGCAGCAGGGCATGCACGGCGTGGGCGCCGGATTCGGCGCTGCTGGTGAAATCCTCGTCGTCCGCGGCCGGGTGAGCGGCCGCGTACTGGTTGCCGGCAATCTGCAGCAGATTCTGCAGATACAGATTCTGGGAGCGTTTCAGGCCTTGCTGCAGAATATCGGCCAGCGGCGGCGACATGACCTGGCCCAGCAAGGCGCCGGCCAAGGGCCTATCGGGCCAGTGCCGCACCTCGACGCGTCCATCCAGGCGGATGCCCTGGGCGCGCAGAGCGTCCGCCAGCAGCAGGCCGGCGGTACGGGCGGGGTCGGGCAGCGACAGCTTGTAGTGCTGGGCAGGCGAGCGCAGGCTGATTCGCCCGAAAGCTTCCAGCGTGGTGGAGCCCGGCGCGCGGAACAGATTGATGGCATTGCCCTCGCGGGGGCGCGAGGTGTCGAGGTGACTGTCGATGCGCGGAATGGCTTTTTCCGGCTTCAGGACCAGCCCGGCCGGGCGTCCGATGCGGTTGGCCGGTTCCACGGTCAGTTCGGCGACGTTCTCGTTGACGCTCAGTGCCGAAGGCGTGGCGCCGAACCAGGTCTGCAGGTCTTCAGCCTCCCAGCCGGCACCATAAGGCGGTCCGCTGAACCAGGTATCGTCGGCGATCAGATCGCCCTGGACCTGGCGCACGCCGTGCGCGGCCAGCTGGCCGGCCAGCTGCCGGGCCCAGTCGCGGGTTTCAGCCGCCACCCCCAGGGTCGGATCGCCCATGCCTTGCAGTACCAGAGGACCCTGCATCCGGCCCGAGGCATCGATGCGACCACCCAGCAGTCGTGTCGCGATACGAAAATCGGGGCCCGGCTGATCAAGCACGGTGGCCGCGGTGAACAGCTTGGCGGTGGAAGCCGTCTGCATCAGTCGGTCGGCATCGTGGACATAGAGCAGGCGGCCGGTGTCCAGCGACTGCACGGCCACGCCCCAGCGTGCATGCGCGAAGCGGGCCTGGCCCATAAAGGCTTCCAGCGCGGACGGATCGAAGCCGGCACGGGCCACCACGGTGGCCAGTCGGGTCGGCGGCGGGACGGCACTGTCCGCCTGGGCAGCTGCCGGCCGGGCTGTCAGATGACTGCAGAACAGTGCCGCCAGCAGGCAGGCTGTCGAGCGGAGAAGTGGGCGTGACATGTCCCGAGTATGGCCCAGCCCGGGTTCAAAGTCTTGTCGTCGATGTCGTGCCGAGCCAGGCCCTGCGCTGTTGCAGTCGCAGGGCGGCCAGCAGCAGGCCGCCGCCGCGCAGCAGCATGAAGCCGCTGAAGGCCAGCCACAGTCCCTGGTTGCCCAGCGGGCGGGTCAGCCAGACCAGTACGGCATAACCGGCGGCGGCGATCAGCATGGTGTTGCGCAGGGTCGCCGGACGGGTCGCCGCGATAAACAGGCCGTCCAGCAGATAGCTCACCCCGGCGATCGGCGGCAACAGCACCAGCCATGGCAGACTGGCGATGGCGATGTGCCGGATCGGCTCCAGGTCGGTCTGCATGTCGACAAACAACCGGCCACCCAGTGCGAAGGCGGTACTGAACAGCAGGGCGCCGATCAGGGTCCATCCGGCGCTGATGCTCATCACCCGGCGCAGACCGTCTGCGTCGCTGGCGCCGATGCGCTGCCCCGCCAAGGCTTCCACCGCGTTGGCCAGTCCGTCGAGCACGAAGGCGACCAGCTCCAGCCCGTTCAGCAGCAGGGTGTTGGCGGCTACCACCCGATCTCCGAGATGGGTGCCGATCCAGGCCAGACTGGAGAACACGGCCTGCAGGGCCAGCGAGCGGATGAAGATATCCCGGTTCAGCACCAGCGTCGGCAGCCATTCGGCCAATGACCATGACGGGGCAGGGCAGGGCTGTGGCCGCAATCGCCAGGCGATCAGCAGGCCGATGCCGGCGGCCGCGTATTCGCTGATTACGGCGGCGATGGCAATGCCGTCGACGCCCAGACCCAGGCCAAGGGCCAGTCCGAGACTGGCCAGGATATTGATGGCCTGTGCCGTCCACAGCAGGCCCAGAGTCAGGCCGCTGCGGCCCTGGCCGATCAGCCAGCCATTGACGGCCAGACTGCACAGTGCCGGCGGAATGCCCCACCAGCGCCAGCGCATAAATCCTCGGGCCAGCTCGGCCAGACCGGGCCCAGGGTGCATCCAGCCGATCAGTATCGGGGTGAGCCACAGACCGGCCAGCAGCAGCAGTCCGCCCAGCAGCGCCGCCAGCCGCAGTGCACGCTGCAGCACCTGGAACTGTCCGGCCGCGTCGCCGCGGCCGTGGGCCTGGGCGGTCAGCCCCGAGGTACTCATCCGCAGAAAGCCCAGGACCCAGACCGGCATCATGTACAAAGTGCTGCCGATCGCGACCGCGCCCAGGCTATGGGTCTGGGCCAGATGGCCGGCGATGATGCTGCCGGCGAAGGTGACCAGGGGCGTGCTGAGATTGCTCAGCGTCATCGGCACCGCGATGGCGGCCACCCGGCGCTGGGTGGGTCCATCGCGCCAGTCTTCAAGAAATCGCATGGTGCAGTCGGGTGTCCCGGGTTGGTTTTTCGTCACCGGCATCCATGTGGGGAAAGGGCCTGGTTGACGGCATCTGTTAGGCTAGGTCTTCGCGTCGGCGCTTCCGAGGGCCGACACACGAGTTCAATCACACAGCGAGTCAATAATTATGCAGATTGCGTCTCAGCGCGTCGCCAGCTTTCACTACACCCTGACCGATGGCGAGGGTGCCGTGATCGACAGCTCCCAGGGCCGCGAGCCGCTGGCTTACATTCACGGCAGCGGCCAGATCGTGCCCGGTCTGGAAAAGGCGATGGAAGGCAAGACCGTCGGCGACAAGTTCAAGGTCGAAGTGCCGGCTGCCGAAGGCTACGGCGAGCATCACGAAGAGCTGATCCAGAGCGTGCCGCGCGAAGCCTTCCAGGGCGTCGACAAGATCGAGCCGGGCATGCAGTTCCAGGGCAGCGGTCCGCAGGGTCCGATCAGCGTCACCGTGACCAAGGTCGATGACAGCACCGTGACTGTCGATGGCAATCATCCGCTGGCTGGCAAGCCGCTGAACTTCGATATCGAAGTGACCGAAGTCCGTGATGCCAGTCAGGAAGAGCTGCAGCACGGCCATGTGCACGGTGCCGGTGGTCATCAGCACTGAGGCTTGACGGAGGCGTTGCAGGCGTCGCCTTGAGCGTACGCCGACTTCGCCTCCACTCCGCCCTGTTCAGTCTGGACTTGACGATCAGACATGGGCGGGGCGGATGGCGAGCATGGAAACTGCAGGAGGCCGGCAAGGCTGCCGCGCAAAGCGCCTGGCCCTTGCTATGGCTCTGCTCGCATCGGCCGGATCATCTCCTGCTTCGGTCCTGTCTTTGCCGGAATGCTTTCCGGGAGGCGTCGCTTCAGGGTTGACGAATGTGCTCCGTTGCGGCTTGCAGGGCCTCGCGGCCCCGAGTCTTCCTGCGCCGGCCGCTGCCTCGGGATTTTCGCGAAACCTGGCCGGGATCTGTTCGGCATTCCATCAACTTTGCCTCCACCCACCGCCGGCAGCACTCGTAGCGGCCGCAGCCGGCATGCCCGGATATCGAACGCCCGCCTGTTGCTGGCCGGAACCTCGGGGCGCTCGGCACCTGACTCGGCAGCCCTGTTCAGCCCCTTCGGCAACGAAGGGGGACCAGATGAATGCGGATCTGGAACTCCAGGTGCTGCGCGCACGTGGCTGGCGGACGCTGCCGACCGGTTCGCCAACACGGCTGATTCGTATCGACTGGAGGGAGCCGGTGCTGCGGGCGGTGCTGCATCCGGTCTCCGGGCAGGCAGGCGAGCCCTTGTCCTGTCATATGCATCTGCAAGGCATGGATCGTGGCTGGGCCGATGTGGGGCACAGCGGCTGGCGCATTTATACCCATCTCCAGCATGGCAGGCATCTGCTGCAGATCCGGGCGGCGCCCGGACGACGGCGCCCGGTCTGCATGGCGGCGCAGTGGGAGGTATGGGTGATGCTGCCGCCCTGGCGGCGCTGGTGGGCCTGGCTCACCTATCTGGGCTTCGGGATGGGAGGGATCGGCGCCAGCTGGCGGGCGGGGCGCTGGTGTGCGGCCCGACCCGGCCTTGATCACGTCGGCCTGACTCAGGGAATGGCCGATCTGGGCCATGAGTTGCGGACGCCGCTGGCGGGTCTGCTGGGCATGCTGGAACTGCTGGCCGCGACGCCGGTGAACCGACGCCAGCAGCGCTTCCTGCTGGCCATGCGTCAGTCCGGCGAGCTGCTTTTGCGGTTGATTGACGACGCCCTGCGGCCGATGGGACGGGCCGCACTCAGGCCGGCCCCGTTTGCGCCGGAGGCCTTGTGTATGGGTGTGCTTGAGTTGATGAGCCCCTTGGCCGCGGACAAGGGACTGAGCTTGCAATACCGGTGGCTGGGTGCCTGCCCGGCCATGCTGAAGGGCGATGCCGCACGGATCGAGCAACTGCTGCTCAATCTGCTGGGCAATGCGATCAAATACACGTCGGCGGGCGAGGTGGGACTGGTCGCATGCTGGCGGGCCGGGCAGTGGTGGTTGTGGATCCATGATACCGGGCCGGGCATCCCGGAGACCGAGCGACGGCGGGTGTTCAGACGCTTTGTTCGCCTGCCTGCGACGGCAGGCAGCGTCGGCCAGGGGCTGGGACTGGCCATCTGCCGGAACTGGGTGCGGCGGATGGGTGGGCAGATCACCTTGCTTGCCGCCAGCCGATGTGGTGCCTTGCCTGACGGTCTTGGGCCAAGGTCGGGAGCCATGGGGGGGACGGTGGCCCGAATCCGTCTGCCGCTGCCAGTGGTGGAGGCGGCAGGTATGCCGGCTTCCCGGCGCCGGCCGTGATGCCATCCGCCGGCGCCTCGGGGCACGCCGGCGGTGGACCTACATGTCGTGCTTGGCCAGTTCCAGGCCGAGGGCCTGATACTGCCGCCAGCGCTGGCGGGAGCCATCGCGCTCGGCTGGATCGGCGGCGATGACTTCCAGCACCCGCTGGTAATCGCCGCCGGCGATCTCGTCACGCAGATTGATGATGAGCGGACGATCCGGAGTGGTGGTGCCGGGCAGCACGATCAGCACCGCGGTGCTGGCGTCATCGGCATCACCGGCGAGCTGGTGCGGGATGAAAGCATCCTCGTCGAAGGCCCACAGCAGCTCATCCAAGGCTTCGGCCTGGGCCTCGTCACGCACCAGGATCAGGGTCGGCTGCTGACTGGCGTAGGCTCGCCGGGCCAGTTCGCAGACCAGCAGCAAAGGCTGGTCGCGAAAGCGCGGCTTGTCGATCAGATAGAAATCGGCGCGTGCCATGGACTCAGTCCAGCCCGGTCATCGCGGCACCCGTGCTGCGCTTGGCCTCCAAGCTCAGGCCTCCTGTGCGCGGTCGATCAGCCACTGGGTCAGCAGACTGACCGGGCGGCCGGTGCTGCTGCCCTTGCGACCTTCATCCCAGGCGGTACCGGCGATGTCCAGATGGGCCCAGCGCTGGTTTTCGGTGAAGCGGGCCAGGAAGCAGGCGGCGGTGATGGTGCCGCCGGCCTTGCCGCCGATGTTGGCGACATCGGCAAAGCCCGACTCCAGCTGGTTCTGGTAATCGTCCCACAACGGCAGGCGCCAGGCGCGATCCAGCGAGTGCTGGCCGGCCTTCAGCAATTCATCGGCCAGATCGTCATGCTTGCTGAGCAGGCCACTGGCATGCTTGCCCAGGGCGACCACGCAGGCGCCGGTCAGGGTCGCGGCATCGACCATGGCCTTGGGCTGGTAAGTCTGGCCCGTCCAGGTCAGCGCATCGCACAGGATCAAACGGCCTTCGGCATCGGTGTTCAGCACTTCGATGGTGATGCCGGACAGGCTGGTCAGTACGTCGCCGGGGCGGTAGGCATCGCCGTCGGGCATGTTTTCCACGGCCGGGACCACGCAGACCAGGTTGATCGGCAGGCCCAGCTTGACGGTGGCCAGGAAGCTGCCCAGCACGCCGGCGGCACCGCCCATGTCGAACTTCATTTCATCCATGCCGGCACCGGGCTTGAGGCTGATGCCGCCGGTGTCGAAGGTGATGCCCTTGCCGACCAAGGCGTAGGGACGGCTGTCGTCCCCTGCGCCGCGATACTCCAGGGCGATCAGCTTGGGCTTGTTGACCGAGCCGCGGCCGACAGCCAGCAGCGAGCCGAAGCCCAGGCTTTCCATCTCGACATGGTCCAGGATGCGGCAGCTGACCGCATCGTGTTCATCGGCTACGGCCATGGCCTGGTCGGCCAGATATTGCGGATTGCAGATATTGGGCGGAAGGTTGGCTAGTTCGCGGGCGAAGCGGATGCCGGCGGCAATGGCGGAAGCCTGGGCCAGCGCATCGGCGGACGCATCGCCGCCGCTCAGCTGCAGGCTGGCCAGCTGCGGTTTGGTGCCCGGCTTCGCCTTGATCGTGGCGGTGTAACGATAGGCGGCATGATCGGCCGCCAGTGCGGCGGTGCGGACCTTCCAGTTGATGTCGTGGGCCGGCACATCGATCTCCGGCAGCAGGCTGGCGGCTTCGCTCACCGGCAGCTTGTCGATGGCGCGGGCCGCATCCAGGCTCACCTTCTGGAAGCGCTGGGCGTCAAAGGACTTCTGCGTGCCCAGACCAACCACCAGAATGCGCTCGGCGGCGACGCCCTGCGGCTTGAACAGCACCAGGGTCTGGCCGAGCTGGCCGGTCAGATCGCCGGCATCGACCAGCTGCTTGAGCGCGCCCTGGCTGGCGGTATCCAGGCGGGCGGCGCCGCTGGTGAATACGCCGCCTTCATAGACGCCGGCAACGATGCAGGCGGTGGCGATGCTCTCGGGAGCGGCGGAGGTCAGGCTGAACTGTAAAGTCATCGAAATTTCCTGCAGGCATCCGAGGGGCCCCGGACGCGTTAAACTCGCGGTTTGCCGGCGCATCATGCAGTCGGCGACTGGATCTATGTTATCGCATCATGCTGAGTATTCTCGACCGCTACTTTCTACGCGAGCTATCGTTGGCGATGGCGGCCACGGCCGTGGTCCTGCTGACGATCTTCGCCGGCACTTCGTTCGCCCATGTGCTGCAGCAGGTGGCCAATGGCAGCTTTCCCGCCAGTGTGATGTTCCAGGTGCTGGGGCTGAACATGGTCGAGGGGCTGTCCAATCTTCTGCCGCTGGCGGCGTTTCTGGGGTTGTTGCAGGGGCTGGGCCGGATGTATCGCGAAAGCGAGATGCATGTGCTGGCCTCTTCCGGCATGGGGTTGCGCGGCCTGTTGCGACCGGTCGCAATGCTGGGGCTGATCACGGCGCTGCTGGTGGCCGTGGTGTCGATGTGGCTGGGCCCCTGGGCGATGCGAACTTCCAACGATCTCATCGTGCAGGCCAATCGTTCGGTCATCGCCGCGGGTCTGAACGCGGGGCAGTTCACTGATCTGCCCGGGCGTACCGCGGGCATCATCTTCGTGGACGAGCTCAGCCGCAATGGCCGTCAGCTGGGGCGGACTTTTCTGGCGACCGAGCGTGTCGACAAGCAAGGGCGGCACGAGCTGAAGATCGTATCGGGTGCCCATGGTCGCCTGTACCAGGAGAGCAACGGCGGCGGTCGTTTTCTGGAATTGAGCGATGGCTGGCAATACGAGATCCCGCTGGACGACAATGCCTGGCGCGCGATGAAGTACCAGCTCAACGACGCTTCGCTGTCCAATCTGCAGTCCAGTGACGATGATGATGATCCGGTGCTGGCGATGCGGACCCTGGATCTGGCCCGCTCGTCGGACCCGCTGGCCCGTTCGGAGCTGGCCGAGCGCACCACCGTGCCGATGATGGTGCTGGTGCTGATGATGTTGGCGCTGCCGATGTCGCGACAGAGTCCGCGCGAACCCCGTTACGGGCGGTTGCTGCTGGCGGTGCTGGCCTTTTTCGTCTACCACGCCATGCTGGCGATCTGCCGGGCCCAGATATCCAAGGGCCATTGGCACAATGCCGCCTCGATGTGGCTGATCGATCTGCTGATCTTTGGCCTGGCCGGTTGGGCTTTTGCCCGTCAATACCGGCCGCGCCGCCGACGCGAGGTGGCGGCATGAAGCTCGATCTGTCCATCAAGCGGGTCGATCGGCTGATCGGCATCACCGTGCTCAGTTCGCTGCTGATGACCTGGCTGGTGCTGACCGGCTTCGACGCGGTGCTGCAGTTTCTGCGCCAGCTCGGCAATGTCGGCAAGAATGGCTATACGCTGAGCGGCGCGATGCTCTATGTACTGGTGACCCTGCCGCGCCGGCTCTATCAGATGTTCGGCAATGCCGCTCTGATCGGTGGTCTGATGGGGCTGGGCAGTCTGGCCTCGACCGGTGAGCTGACCGCTCTGCGGGCGGCAGGCATGTCCAAGCTGCGGATTGCCGCCTCGGCTGTAGGGGTGGTCACGGTGCTGATTGTCGGGGTGGTGATTCTTGGCGAGACTCTGGCGCCCTGGGGTGACCAGCAGGCCCAGCAGATGATGGCGCGCCTGAAGTCGCGCAGCCTGGGGGCCACCGAGAGCGGCTTGTGGGCGCGGGACGGTGCGCGGGTGATCAATGCCAAGCAGGCGATCCTGGTCCGTCACGGCGATGTGCAGCCCGAGGTGGAACTGCTGGACGTGCGGGTATTCACCCTGACCCCGGACGGCCAGATTTCGCGTTTCGACCATGCACGGATCGCGACGCATGAGGGCGGGCAGTGGGTGCTGAAGCAGGTCCGCAGCGCCGTGCTTGGCCCGGCCGGTGTCAGCAGTCAGGAGACGGATCGCGAGGCCTGGGATTCCAACCTCAATCCTTCGGTGATCGAGCAGTCGGTGATCCATCCCGAATATCTGCCGATGCGCGACCTGCGTCGCAATATGGCCTACCTGGAAGCCAACGGCGAAAGTCCGGGCGTTTATGCTTCGGCCTTCTGGGGCCGTGCCATCTATCCCTTCAATGTGCTGGTGCTGGTGCTGTGCACGATGCCGTTCGCCTTCGGAGCCCTGCGTTCAGGCGGTCTGGGCAAGCGGATGTTCGTCGGCATGCTGCTGGCGATCGCCTGGTACTTTCTGCAGCAGGCGATCGTCAGCTTCGGCACGGTCTACGGGATTCCGCCGCTGCTGGCCAACCTGTTGCCGGCGATGGCGCTGAGCGGGGCGGCCTGGCTGTACTTCCGACGCCACAGTTGAGCTTGCCGGCTCAGGCCGGCGGCAGTGGCTCATCGGAAATCAGGATGCCGTCCTCATCGGCATACAGCCAATCGCCGCAGCGGATGCGAACACCGGAAAAGTGCAGGGCGGTGCCTACATCGCCTTGACCGCCCAGTCCGCGTTTGGTGCTCTTGCGCGGATGCAGGCCCAGCGCCCGGATTCCGACCTCGGCGGCATCCAGCTCCTGCCGGTCGCGTACGGAGCCGCAGATCAGCAGGCCGGCCCAGCCATTGTCGGCCGCCAGCGCCGCCAGATTGCCGCCGAGCAGGGCGCAGCGCCGGCTGGCACCGCCATCGACCACCAGGACCCGTCCCAGCCCCGGCTGCTCCAGCAGGCTGCGGACCAGCGAATTGTCCTCGAATACCTTCAGCGTAAAGACCGGGCCGGAGAAATGGCGGCGTCCGCCGTAGATCTGGTACTCAGGCTCGACGATCTGCAGGCGCCCCTGCTGCAGCCGGTCTTCGTGGGCGTCGCAGAGGTCGCAGATGGCGTAGTCGTGCATGACCGGATTCCCTTCGGGTGATGTCGCGGCCGACGTTAGCACAGGCCGGAGGGTTCCGTTTTCAAGCGCCGGGCAGACCGCGACGTCTGCGTGACCGGCCGACAGTTCTGACGATACGGCCAGCTTTGCCTTCACCTTGGTGGGCTATGTTTGCCGCGGCCCTGGCGCTAAGCTGGGTTTTTTGGTCGCAGGTGGAATGGAAGTGGATGTGATTGATCTGAGAAGTGACACGGTGACCTTGCCGACCGAGGCGATGCGTGACGCGATGCGCGATGCGCCGGTGGGGGACGACGTGTATGGCGAGGATCCGACGGTTCAGGCGCTGCAGCAGCGACTGGGCAAGGATCTGGGCTTCGAAGCCGCCTTGTTCGTACCCAGCGGTACCCAGTCCAACCTGCTGGCCTTGCTGGCGCATTGCGAACGTGGCGACGAATACCTGGTCGGCATGGATGCGCATACCTTCAAATGGGAGGGCGGCGGTGCGGCGGTGCTGGGTTCCATCCAGCCCCAGCCTGTCGTACAGCTGGCGGACGGCCGCCTGCCGCTGGATCAGGTGGCCGCCTCGGTGAAGCCGATCGATCCCCATTTCGCGCGGACCCGGCTGCTGGTGTTGGAAAATACCTGGAACGGCCGTGCGCTGCCGCTGGAGTACCTGGAATCGGCCCACGATGTCGCGCGGGCGCATGGCCTGTCCCTGCATCTGGATGGCGCCCGGCTGTTCAACGCCGCGGTGGACCGCGGCGTCAGTGCCCGCCAGATCTGCCGCTATTTCGACTCGGTCTCGATCTGCCTCTCCAAGGGCCTGGGCGCACCGGTGGGGTCGGTGTTGCTGGGATCGCGCGTGTTGATCGACAAGGCGAGGCGCTGGCGCAAAGTGACCGGCGGCGGCTGGCGCCAGGCCGGCATGCTGGCGGCAGCCGGCATCCATGCGCTGGATCATCATGTCGAGCGCCTGGCCGAGGATCACGCGCGGGCCAGGCGCCTGGCCGAAGGCCTGTCCGGTCTGCCCGAGCTGGGTGAAGTCAGCCATCACACCAATATGGTGTTTGCCGCCTTGCCGCTGGAGCGGCAGCGGGCGCTGGCCACCCATCTGGCCAGCCATGGGGTAAAGATCGGTGTCGGCTATCTGCCCAGCCTGCGGCTGGTGACCCACCTGGGCATTGACGATGCCGCCATCGAGCGCAGTCTGGAGGCCTTCCGCAGCTTTTTCCTGGGTGCCGGCGCGTCCGCTCAGCGCTTCGGCACAGGCTGACGGCGTATAAAATCGCGGACGATGGGGTAAACCGTTTCCCGCCAGCGCCGGCCACTGAAGATGCCGTAGTGGCCGGCATCGGCGATGACTTCGTGCTGATGCCGGCGTTTGGGAATGCCGCTGCACAGCCCGTGGGCCGCGGCGGTCTGGCCCAGCCCCGAAATGTCGTCCAGCTCGCCTTCGATGGTCAGCAGAGCGCCGCGGCGGATGGCGGCAGGATTCACCAGCTCGCCCTTGACCTGCCACAGGCCACGCGCCAGCAGAAACTCCTGGAACACGATTTCGATGGTGTCCAGATAGAATTCGGCCGGCATATCCAGCACGGCATTGTATTCGTCGTAGAAACGGCGATGCTGGGCGGCATCGTTCAGATCGCCACGCAACAGATCCTGGTAGAAGTCCCAGTGCGAGCTGACGTGGCGGCCGGGGTTCATCGCCACGAAGCCGGCATGCTGCAGAAAGCCCGGATACACCGGCCGGCCATGACCGGGATAGGTGGCCGGTACCGTGTGGATCACATGGTTCTCGAACCAGCTCAGCGGGCGGGTGGTGGCCAGGCTGTTGACGTCGGTCGGACTTTCCCTCGGGTCGATCGGGCCGCCCATCAGGGTCAGGCTCAAGGGCGTAGTCTCGCCACGGGCGGCCATCAGCGAGGCCGCGGCCAGTACCGGCACTGTCGGCTGGCACACGGAAATCACGTGCAGCCGCTCGGCGCCCAGCATGCGGATGAAGTCCTCGATATAGGCAACGTAGTCATCCAGCCCGAAGCCGCCGACGTCGGCCGGGACCATCCGTGCATCGACCCAGTCGGTGATGTGGACATCGTGTTCCGGCAGCAGGGTACGCACCGTATCGCGCAGCAAGGTGGCATGGTGGCCGGACAGCGGGGCGACGACCAGCACCAACGGGTCCCGTTCCAGTTTGGCAAGCGTCTCGGACGAGGTCGCATAGCGGCGGAAGTGGCGCAGCTGACAGAACGGCCGGGCTTCGATGACATGCTCGTTGATGGCCAGTTCGGCCCCGTCACGCTCGACCCGGGCGATCCCGAACTCGGGTTTTTCGTAGTCCTTGCCCAGCCGGTACATCAATTCGCAGCCGGCCGCCACGCGCTGCGCGCCGGGCAGCTGCGAGAACAGGCTGTTCTGTTCGGTCAAGGCCTTGGCACTGGCCTGGGCCCAGTAGCTCATCGAGCCGAGCACGGAACGCTGCCATTCGTGGAGTTCGTAAAGCATGCTCTTGCCGCCTGAAGGCTTCTGGTGCGACATTTTAACCCATCACAGAGAGAGTTGTTTTCAATCGGGTCCGACCGGATTGCTCTGGACCAACCTCGGGTTGACGACATGCATGCGGGTCCCGGCCAGGCGATCCTGTATCGCACATCGATCAGGGTCGATCAGGCCACAAGCCCAGGCCAGTGTCCATAGCAAAGCGACCCCGGTCAGGGCGGTGTTCAGGCTGGCGGCGTGGGCGGCCTCCAGGGCCAGCCAGGGCAGACTGATGATCAGCAGCCGCCACCCTCGCTGCCAGCCGCTGGTCGGGCCGCCATCCGCCGAGACCAGACGCAACTTCCAGGCCCTCAATCCCAGCGTCTGCCCGCCGCGTGACCACGACAGCAGCAGATAAGCGGCGATCACGCCGGCCTGCAAGGGGCGGAACCAGGCATGGCGCAGGTGGCCGGCGGCATCGAACAAGCGGCCATGGGTGGCCAGCTGCGCCATCAGGCCCGAAGCGGCCAGCAGGGCGGTGCAGACCAGCAGGTCATAAGCGGCAGCGGCGATCTGGCGAAGCAGGCGCCGTCGGGGTGGGGGCGTTTTCATCGGGCGGGGCTTGTCTGCCTGTCGGGACCGGGCGAGGATGTCGCCTATGTCCGATCTCCACAAGTCTTCATCACCCGGGCCGGATCCCGGCAGTCCCGCCCAGGCCAGCGCCGCCGACCGGCAACGCATTGCCGGTTTCATCGAGCGGATCTGGTCCGAACATGGTCTGGCCGAACGCACGCTGGAGGCCTATCGCAGTGATCTGCTGGGACTGGGCGGCTGGCTGGCGGGGCGCCATCGCGAACTGGTTTCCGCCCGTCGCGAGGATCTGGCGGCCTACCAGGGCTCGGCGCCGCTGTCGGTGCGTTCGATGGCACGCCGGCAATCGGCGTTCAGGCGCTTCTATGCCGATCTGGCCCGCCGCCAGCCGGGCTTCGACGACCCGACCCTGCTGCTGGAACGGCCCAGATTGCCGCGCGGCGTGCCCAAGGCCTTGGGTGAAGGCCAGATCGAGGCCTTGCTGCAGGCGCCGGACGAGAGCACTTCGCTGGGGCTGCGCGACAAGGCGATGCTGGAGCTGATGTATGCCTCGGGCCTGCGCGTGTCCGAGCTGGTCGAGCTGCCGCTGGCCGGTCTGAACCGGCGGCAGGCGGTATTGCGCATCACCGGCAAGGGGGGCAAGGACCGACTGGTTCCGGTGGCCGAACTGTCGCAGCGCTGGGTCGAACGCTATCTGGATGAAGTGCGCCCGATGCTGGCCGGACCCCGCCAGCCCGAGGCCTTGTTTCTCAGTCGGCGTGGCGAGGGCATGACCCGGCAGATGTTCTGGACCTTGATCAAGCGTTACGCCGTGCAGGTCGGCATCGCCAGCGACAAGGTCTCGCCGCATGTGCTGCGACACTCATTCGCCACCCATCTGCTGAACCACGGCGCCGATCTGCGATCCCTGCAGATGCTGCTGGGCCACAGCGCGCTCAGCACCACCCAGATCTACACCCTGGTGGCCAAGGAAGGCCTGAAGCGGCTGCACGCCATGCATCATCCGCGCGGTTGAAACCGATGCGCTGAACCAGGGCGTCGTGCGCGAATCCCCATCGAAGCGACCCCGGCCGATGGCAGGATCTCGATGCCTTGTGGCCTCGCCGCCTGCCGCATGCAATCGACTTGGCTGGCTGCGGTTTTCACGCTGGATCCATTTGTCCGATGCAATCCTTGGACATGGTATGACGGCATTCTCCATGTTGCGGACAAACACATGGAGGTGATCGTTATGCGAGTCTTGGCTGAAAACGAGTTTGCAGATGTTTCCGGGGGAATGATGGCCTCGGCTGCTGGTGCGGGTCTGTCGTCAATTCTGACCGGGGCCGCCTGGACTGCCGTGGAACTGGGATTCGGAGCGATGACTGTACCGGTGGTGGGGACAGCTTTGGGCGGGTTCCTTGAGGCCGGGGCGGCTGTTACCGGCATGGCCGCGGGAGTGGCCGCTTTGGCCGGGTATTGATGCGTCCGGGACCGGGCCAGGCGTGCCCGATGTGTCGATATTCCGGCCATGCACTGATGACCGAGGCGGGGAGGGCATCGTGATCATTGCCGACAATGGCTGCGAACAAGCAGTGACGATTTTCTATCCCGGCTCAGTCGCTGGCGGGAGGACCTTTCATGCCCGCCAGTTGGCAGGGGTGAAACGGGTGTTGGGGTACAAGATCGGCTTCCAGCTGCTGATGCTCGCTGCCGGTTTCACCGAGGTTCCCTGGGTGATCTCGACCGGTTCTCCGCTGATTCTCGCTTACACGATCTGGAAAGTGTGGTCGACGCCCATGGTGGCGTTGAATGCGCGAACCCAGCACTTGCGCTGTTCGTTGGCGCCATTCGGAGTATGGCTGGATCATTACTCCTTTTGCGGGATGCTGCTGTGCTGGATGCTGTGGGCCAATCATTATCTGAGGCCGCCTTATGATGCTTCTGGGCTGATTTCTCTGCTGGGTAGCTCAATCTGCGCGGTCTTTGTGCTGGCACCGCTGTGGAGCTGGCATGTCTTGCGCCAACGGACCCGGATATCGTGATGCATGGACCGTGCCTGCCGAGGTGGCATCCGGAGCGGTGCCATCCAAAGGCCCGGGAGATGCGAAGATAGAGGGTGATTCCCCGTCCAGCGAGCGTGTCCGGTGCCGTTTCAAGCAAAAACAAGACGATGGTGGCTGAGTCTGGCCGCCTGCCTGCCCATGCTGGCATGGGCACAGCCGCAGGCGCCGACCTCCGGCCCGCAGGCCGTGGTGCGCCAGGCCTTGCAGGCGGCGGCGCCCGGTCTGAAGATCGACTCGATCACCGCGGCACCCTTGCCCGGTTTCCAGCAGGTGATTGCCGGCGGGCGGATGGTCTATGTCCGTGATGACGGGCGCTATATGTTCGATGGCCGGCTGGTGGGGCTGTCGGCCCCGGCCCGCGATCTGAGCCGGCCGGCCTGGAATGCTTATCGGCGTGCGCAGCTGGCGGCCATTCCCGCTGCCGACCGCATCATCTACGCGCCGGCGAAACCCCGTTACCGGGTGACGGTCTTCACCGACGTCACCTGCGGCTTTTGCCGTGAACTGCACCGGCATATGGCCGAGATCAATCAGCTCGGCATCGAGGTCGATTATCTGGCCTGGCCGCGCGAAGGACTGCTGACCACGGCGGGACGACCGACGCCGGTGGCCACCGAAATGGCCGATGTCTGGTGCGCCGACGATCGCAAGGCCGCTTTCGAGGCCGCCCTGATGCGGGCTACGCCGCCTCCGGCCCGATCCTGCGCCAATCCGGTACGGCGCGAATACGAGGCGGGCAGCCGGATGGGGGCCAATGGCACGCCGACCATCATCGCCGATGACGGGCGCGAGCTCGGCGGCTATCTGAGTCCTGAGTCCTTGCTGCAGGCGGTGCGCAAGGAGGCCGGTGAAACCGTCCCGGCCAAGGCATCGCCGGGGCATTGAAGGTGATTGGCGGCAGTGGCTTATGGTCAGGGCCGGCATAGGCTAGAATGAGGCTTCATCAGGCCATTGCCAGCTTACTTTCGCATGATCGTATTTGATGGGCAGCAAGCCCTCTCCTCGTTCCGTCTCGACCGCCTCAACGCCCGCCTGGACCAGCTCTATCGTGGCGCCAAGGTCACGGCCACCTGGCTGGTATACTTCGTCGAAGCGCCCGAAGCCTTGACGCCTGCCGCCCGTGGCGAGCTGCTGCAGATTCTGGAGGCCCGGGATGGTTCGCCGGAAACCGCCTCGTTGTGGGTGGTGCCGCGTCTGGGCACGATTTCTCCCTGGTCCAGCAAGGCCACCGACATTCTGCGGGGGGCCCATCTGCCGGTGCAGCGCGTCGAGCGTGGTCAGGCGTTCCGCACCAAGGGCTTGCCGGCGCCGGCCGAGGCCGCTTATGGCGCGGTAATGGCCGAGCTGTACGATGCCATGACCCAGTCGGTGCTGGGCTCGCTGGACGAGGCTGACGGCCTGTTTCTGCATGGTACGCCGGGCGATCTGGGTACGGTGCAGCTGGGCGATTCGGCACAGGCCGCACTGGCCGAGGCCAATCGCGAGCTTGGGCTGGCGCTGGCCGACGACGAGATCGATTACCTGGCCGAGGCCTATGCCCAGCTGGGTCGCAATCCGACGGACGCCGAACTGTTCATGTTCGCCCAGGCCAATTCCGAGCATTGCCGCCACAAGGTCTTCAATGCCAGCTGGACCATCGACGGCGAGGAACAGCCGCTGTCGCTGTTCGGCATGATCAAGAATACCCACCAAAATGCGCCGCAATACACCTTGTCCGCCTACAAGGACAATGCGGCCGTGATCGAGGGCAGCGAAGGTGCACGCTTCAGCGTCGGCGCCGGTGGTATCTGGGGCAGCCAGGTCGAAGCCATCGATTATGCGATCAAGGTCGAGACCCACAATCATCCCACCGCGATCGCGCCCTGGCCGGGTGCGGCCACCGGTGCCGGCGGCGAAATTCGCGACGAGGGCGCCACTGGCCGTGGCGGCAAGCCCAAGGCCGGCCTGACCGGTTTCTCGGTTTCCGATCTGCGGATTCCCGGTCATCCCCAGCCCTGGGAGAAGGATCGGCCGCTGCCGCCTAAGCTGGCGAGCGCCTTTGAAATCATGCGTGACGGCCCCCTGGGGGCCGCCGCCTTCAACAACGAATTCGGACGCTCCTGCCTGGGCGGCTATTTCCGCACCTACGAGCACGAGACCAGCGAAGCCGGTCTGCGTCGTGGCTATGACAAGCCCATCATGCTGGCCGGTGGCATTGCCAACCTGCGCCGCGGTGATGTGCAGAAGCGCAAACTGCAGCCCGGGCACGCGGTGATCGTGCTGGGTGGTCCGGCGATGCTGATCGGTCTGGGCGGAGGTGCCGCCTCCTCGGTGGCTTCGGGCAGTTCCAGCGAGGCGCTGGACTTCGCCTCGGTGCAGCGCGACAACGCCGAAATGGAGCGTCGCTGCCAGCAGGTCATCGATGCCTGTTGGTCGCGGGGCGATGCCAACCCCATTGTCAGCGTCCATGATGTCGGCGCGGGCGGTCTTTCCAATGCGATTCCCGAATTGCTGAACGATGCCGGCGTCGGTGGTGTCATCGACTTGTCGAAGATTCCCTGCGACGATCCGCAGCTCTCGCCGATGCAGATCTGGAGCAACGAGTCGCAGGAACGTTACGTGCTGGCGGTAGCCAAGGAATCGCTGGCCGAATTTCAGGCTTTCTGCGAGCGCGAGCGCTGTCCTTATGCTGTCGTCGGTGAAGCCACGGCCGAGCGGCAACTGCACGTGCACGATCCGCGCCGCCAGCTCGATGTGATCGATCTGCCGATGGACGTGCTGTTCGGCAAGCCCCCGCGCATGCATCGGGATGCCCAGCGGCTGAAGCCGCGGGTGGATCTGGTCGCCGATCTGGGCGGCATCGCCATGGAAGAGGCTCTGCTGCGCGTGCTGCGCCTGCCGACCATCGGCAGCAAGAGCTTTCTGATCACCATCGGTGATCGCACCGTCGGCGGCCTCAACAGCCGTGACCAGATGGTCGGTCCCTGGCAGGTGCCGGTGGCCGATTGCGCCGTGACCATGGTCGATTTCAAGGGCTATGCCGGCGAAGCCATGGCCATGGGCGAGCGTGCACCGGTGGCCCTGCTGTCGGCGGCCGATTCGGCGCGGCTGGCGCTGGGCGAGGCGATCACCAATATCGCGGCGGCCCCGATTGCCAGTCTGGGTGAAGTCCGGCTGTCGGCCAACTGGATGGCGGCCGTCGATCATCCCGGCGAAGACGCCGCCTTGTTCGATGCCGTCAAGGCCGTCGGCATGGCCTTGTGCCCGGCATTGGACATCTCGATTCCGGTCGGCAAGGACTCGCTGTCCATGCAGACCGTCTGGCAGTCCGAGGAAGGCCCGCAGCGTACCGTGTCGCCGGTATCGTTGGTGATCACCGCCTTTGCCCGGGTCAGTGATGTCCGCAAGTCGCTGACCCCGCAGTTGCGGCTGGACCAGGGCGAGTCCGAGCTGTGGCTGATCGATCTGGGCGCGGGCCGCGATCGGCTTGGCGGCTCGGCGCTGACCCAGGTATTCAGTCGCGGCGGCGGTGTGCCGCCGGATCTGGATGATCCCAAGCGTCTGCAGGGCTTGTTCGAGCTGGTGCAGGAAGCCTCGGCCCGGAATCTGGTGCTGGCCTACCATGACCGTTCCGACGGTGGCGTCATCGTCAGTCTGCTGGAGATGGCCTTTGCCGGTCATTGCGGCCTGGAAATCTCGCTGGACGGCTGGGGCGAAGCGGCGCTGCGGGCCTTGTTCAATGAAGAGCTCGGTGCCGTGCTGCAGATCCGCAAGTCTGATCGCGAAGCGTTCCAGGCCTTGCTGGCCAGGCACGGGCTGACCGAGATCAGCCATGCCATCGGCCGGCCCAAGGAAAAGCTGGGCATCAAACTGCAGATGGGCGGCGAAAGCCTGTTCAAGTGGAACTGGGTCGAGCTGTACAGTGCCTGGAATGAAACCACTCATGCCATGCAGCGACTGCGTGACAACCCGGAAACGGCTGATGCCGAACATGCGCTGCGGCTGGATGACGCCGATCCGGGCATCCATCCCAAGCTGAGCTTCGATATCGACGAAGATGTGGCCGCCCCGTACATCGCTACCGGCGTTCGTCCCAAGCTGGCGGTGCTGCGCGAGCAGGGCGTCAATGGCCAGACCGAAATGGCGGCGGCCTTCGACCGTGCCGGTTTCGAGGCCGTCGACGTGCATATGTCCGATCTGCTCAGCGGTCGGCTGACCCTGGCGCCGTTCGTCGGACTGGCTGCCTGCGGCGGCTTCTCCTACGGTGACGTGCTGGGTGCCGGACGCGGCTGGGCCTCCTCGATCCTCTACAACGACGAGCTGCGGGCCCAGTTCGGCGGCTTCTTTGCCGATGATTCCAAGTTCGCACTGGGCGTCTGCAATGGCTGCCAGATGATGAGCCAGCTCAAGGACATCATCCCCGGTGCTCAGCACTGGCCGAAATTTCTGCGCAATGCTTCCGAACAGTACGAAGCCCGTCTGGCTACCCTGGAAGTGCTGGATTCGCCCAGCCTGTTCTTCAAGGGCATGGCCGGTTCGCGGATTCCGGTGGCGGTGGCCCACGGCGAAGGCCGGGTCAGTTTCCCGCATGAGTGCAGCCCGTCCAAGTCGCATGGCGCCGTGCGTTTTGTCGACAACCGTGGCAAGCCCACCGAGCATTATCCGCTGAACCCCAACGGTTCGCCGGGCGGGCTGGCCGGCTTCACGGCCGCTGATGGCCGGGTCACGATCATGATGCCCCATCCCGAGCGGGTGTTCCGCAGCGCCCAGCTCAGCTGGCGTCCGGATGCCTGGCAGGAAGACTCCCCGTGGATGCGGATGTTCCGCAATGCCCGGGCATGGGTGGGCTGACAGCGACAGGCCCGCGCGTCATGGCCGAGGGCTTGCAGGTGCCCCGCTCGTGACGCGCGCCGTCCTGCTGCGGTTGCGGCTGGTCCAGCTGGCCGGGATCGTGGTCGTGACGGCACTGCTGGCGGTGCTGCCTTTGGGGCTGGGACTGCCGCTGTGGTCGGCGACGGTATTGGCGGGCTGGCTGTATCGGCGCCAGGGACAGGATCGAACGTCGGATCGGCTGATCTGGCTGAGTCAGGTCGGCATGCCGGGACTGGCCGTGGAAATCGCCGCGGTGGTCGGCCATGGTGCCGTGGGGGTGCTCTGCGGTCTGCTGTCCATTCTGCTGCAGGCCAGCGTGCTGGCGTTGTTGTTTCCCCCTGCGCGGTCGCCTTCTGCCGCCGAGCCGCCGGTCGAAGGCTGGAATCCGCTGGCTGATATCGGGCCGGAAGGCAGCAGTTATGTCTTGCGGCTGGACGCTGCGCCGGCGACCTCGGTGGCCGGACCACGCCTGATTCCCGGCCTTGAGATGGCGACGCAGGCCTGGTTGTGGCCGGATGGCTGGTTGCTGCCCGGCGGTACCGGTTCGCCCGAACAGGATGAGAGCAATCACTATGCTGTGCTGGCCGGGCCGGAAGCGGTGCTGTGGCTGCTCGATCTGCGTCGTGTGAAGGCTTATCGCCTGACGGGTTGCCAGCTGGCGGGCTGGCGTGACGGTCGTCCCTGGCTCGAGGCGGACGGCGGGGGCCGTCTGTTGTCAGTGGACGATTGCATGGCGGCCACGGTTCCGCTGCAGCCGGCTCCGCGTGGCGGGCTGAGGGACCTCGCCGGATTGCTGCCGCCCGAGCCCGAACCACCGGAGATTGCGGATCGGGCCGATATCATGCCTGCGATTGCACTGCAGGCCGAATGGCAGCTCGATCAACGCCAGGCGGCCGACCCTCTGGCGGTCTTCCGTCAGCCGTGTTGGCGGCTCCGTATCAATCAGCTGGATACCGGTCTGAAGATTGCGGCGAAGGATGGATCGCCCTTGCGATGGCAGTGCGTGAGCGGGCGGCTGTTGATCCGGGCCGTTGACGACATGGGGCAGGGACAGGATTGGCAATGGCAGGCGGATGGCGGACTGCAGAGACGGCAGGCCGATCCGCCGCCGCCAGGCGCGAGTCCCTTATGAGCGATGCCACCCTGGCCCCGGCTTCGATCCGGGCCGAGACGAGGCCTTCGGTTGCGGTCGTGATCGTCACCGCTGACAGTGGTGAGTCGCTGCGCGACTGTGTGCGTCAGGCCTTGGCCGAGTCCGAGGTGACCGAGCTGTGGATCGTCGACAATGCTTCGATTGATGACGTGCCGCGACAGGTCGCGGGCGAATGGACAGCCGATGGCCGGGTCCATCTGCTGCCGCAGACGCGAAATCTGGGTTTCGGGGCGGGCGTCAATCGCGGCGCCCGGCATACCGTGGCTGATTATCTGTTGATTCTCAATCCGGACTGCATGCTGAGTCCTGGCAGTATCGGCCGCCTGCTGAACAGTCTGGACCGCCTGCCACGCGCAGGTCTGATCGGTGCGGTGATCTGCGATACCGAGGGGCGACCCGATCCGGCCTCGCGACGGCGGGATCCTTTGCTGGCCCGCGCACTGGCGACGCTGACCGGACGCAAACAGGTCGAGGGCGTGACCGTGCAAGGTCCCTGGCTATCCGGGCCGATCGCCTGCGATGCGGTCTCAGGCGCCTTGATGCTGCTGCCGCGCGTCGCCTGGCAGGCCGTCGGCGGCTTCGACGAAGGCTATTTTCTGCATTGCGAGGACCTGGATCTGTGTCGGCGTCTGCGTGACCAGGGCTATGGGGTATGGCTGGATGGCGCCGTACGGGTCGAGCATGGCAAGGGCGGTTCCAGCCGGCACCGTCCGGTCTTTGTCAGCTGGCACAAGCATCGCGGCATGTGGCGCTGGTTCCGGCGCCATGATCCGGCGGCACGCAGGCTCTGGCTTGCCGCCATGGTCTGGAGCGGTATCTGGCTGCATTTCGCGGCCGGGTTGCCATCCCGCTGGCTGGCCGGCTGGCGTCATCGGCGCCGACCGTCCTCCGGCCTGGCCGGGGCTTGAGGGCACGGGCTGGGCGCGCGCCTGATTTCAGGTGAAAATGGTCTTTTGACATCATGCAGGCGCAACAGGCGCGGCATCGGGGATCGCATGCAGACAAGAAAGGGATCGGGCTTGCAGTCCCGCTGGGCGACGGCCGGGCTGATGGCAGTGACCGCGGTATGGGGTTCCACCTTCTTCATGATCAAGGACGTGCTGGCACGCATGTCCACTGCCGATCTGCTGGCCGTACGCTTCGTGATCGCCGCGCTGGTGATGGTGGTGGTCTTCCGGCGCGCGATTTCACGCTTGTCGGCACGCAGTTGGCAGCAGGCGGTCATGCTGGGGATGGTCTATGGTCTGGCCCAGTTGCTGCAGACCTGGGGCCTGGCGCGTATCGACTCCAGCGTCAGCGGCTTCGTGACCGGGACCTATGTGGTGTTCACTCCGATGCTGGCCACCTTGCTGCTGCGTCAGCGACTGCCGGGTGCGACCTGGCTGGCGGCAGTTCTGTCGTTGGCCGGCATCGCGGTGCTGGCCCTGCATGGCTGGACGGTCGACCTGGGCTTGTGGCTGACCCTGGCCTCGGCGGCACTTTATGCCTTGCACATTGTCGGTCTGGGACACTGGTCGCGAGCCGAGGATGCCATGGGCATGGCCAGCGTGCAGATCCTGGCCGTGGCGGTGGTCTGCACCCTGGCGACGCTGCCGGCCGGCCCGCAGCGACCGCCGGATGCGTCGGCCTGGGCGGCGGTGTTGTATATCGCCTTGCTGGCAGGTGCGGGCGCGATGCTGGTGCAGACCTGGGCCCAGACCCAGATGAGCTCCAGCCGGGCCGCGGTGGTGATGACCCTGGAGCCGGTATTCGCGGCCCTGTTCGCGGTCATGTTCGGCGGTGAACATGCCGGTTGGCGCATGTTGCTGGGCGGGGCCATGGTGCTGGCCGCGATGTATCTGGTCGAGCTGGCACCGCAGCGCCCGGTACCGGACCCCGAGCTGGGTCACCACCAGCTCTGAGAACGGACCGGCCGCATGGCGGCGCAGGCTTCAGTGATGCTTTTTGCCGGTACGGCGAGCGACTCCGATCAGATAGATCGCGATGGCTGCATTGACCAGCAGGGCCAGCAGTTTCAAGGCGCTGAAGCGATGGAACAGCTCGTAGATCTCGAAGGGGATCAGCGAGCCGGTCGCGATCACGCTGAACCATTCGGCCCAATGCTTGCGCATCCACAGGCCGGTGCCTTCGATGCCGAAGATCACGGCATAGCCGATGGCGACCAGCCCCAGGGCCTGAAACTTGCCCGGCCCCAGCTTGGTGACGCCATCGACCACCAGATGGCCCAGCAGATTGTCGGCCAGCGGCAGGTGCCGCAGCCAGTCGACGAAACGGTCGAAGGTATCCTGGTGATGCAGGCGGAACAGTCCGGCCGAAATCACGATCAGACTGATCGATTTGACCAGTTTGAAGATCGCGATCAGACGCAGAATGATCCGCTCGGAGCGGGTAAAAGTCTGGGTGTCGCTGGACACGGGCATCGGGTTACTCGATCGGAGCCAAGCCCTGCATAGTAACCAAGCGCTACGGAATATGCGCGGCGCGGGTTGACGCGATGTTCACGGTGGCAAACAGACTCTGCATCGACGATGGGCTAATCTGGCGCGTATATCGACAAGGAGCCTCACCGATGGCTTTCCAGGGTACCGAACGCTATGTCGCCAGTCCGGCCTTGATGCTGGCGGTCAATGCGGCCGTCACGCTGCAGCGGCCACTGCTGGTCAAGGGTGAGCCGGGCACGGGCAAGACCCTGCTGGCCGAAGAACTGGCGCGCTCGCTGGATACCGCGCTGATCGCGTGGCACGTCAAGTCCACGACCAAGGCCCAGCAGGGGCTGTACGAATATGATGCGGTCAGTCGTTTGCGCGATTCCCAGCTGGGCGTGGAAGGCGTCGATGACGTACGCAACTATCTGCGTCCGGGCAAATTGTGGGAGGCCTTTCAGGCCGAGCGCAGGGTGGTGCTGCTGATCGACGAGATCGACAAGGCCGATCTTGAATTCCCCAACGATCTGCTGCTGGAACTGGACCGGATGGAGTTTCATGTCTACGAGACCGGCGAAACCGTCCGTGCCCGACATCGCCCCGTCGTGATCATCACCTCCAACAACGAGAAAGAGTTGCCGGATGCCTTTTTGCGGCGCTGTTTTTTCCACTATATCGATTTCCCCGATCGTGAAGGACTGCAGCGGATTGTGGATGTGCATTTCCCGGGGCTGCAGGATCAGCTGGTTGACGAGGCGCTGACCTTGTTTTTCCAGCTTCGCGAGGTGCCGGGTCTGAAGAAGAAGCCGACCACGTCGGAGTTGCTGGATTGGCTGGCCTTGCTGCTGGCCGACCAGGTACCGATCTCGGCACTGCGCGAGAACGAGGCGGGCCGTCCGCTGCCGCCGCTGGCCGGCGCGCTGGTCAAGAACGAGCAGGATCTGGACCTGCTGCGGCGGCTGGTCTTCATGCAGCGGCGGCAGGGCCGCAAGGCTTAGGCTCCATGTTGCTGAGCCTGCTCGAGGCCTTGCGCCAGTCGGGAATCCGCGTCGGCACGCGCGAATTGCTGGACGCCCATGCCGCGCTGCAGGCGCGGCTGCCGGCAATGGAGCCGGCAGCCATGCACGGGCTGCTGCGGGCGATCTGGATCAAGGACGAGCGCCACTATGATCGTTTCGATCAGGTATTCGGCGCGTGGTGGCAGGGAGCGACCCAGGTCGAGGACCTGCTGGCGACCGACGTGCCCGAGGACTGGCTGAGGGCCGAGTGGATGCGACGGCTGAGTGCCGAGGAGCGGGCTCAGATCCAGTCGCTGGGCGGGCTGGAGGCCTTGCTGCAGGCTTTTCGCGAACGCCTGGCCGAGCAGCGCGAACGTCATGCCGGCGGCAACCGCTGGGTCGGCACCGGTGGCAGCAGTCCCTTCGGCCATGGTGGCTGGCATCCGGAAGGCCTTCGGGTCGGGGGCCGCGGCGGGGAGGGGCGGGCTGTCAAGGTCTGGGAGGCGCGCCGCTATCGGGCGCTGGCCAGTGATGCGCCGCTGAATGACCGCAATCTGCAACTCGCCCTGCGCCAGCTGCGCAAGTTCGCCCGCCAGGGGCGTGCCGATGAGCTGGATATCCAGGCCACCATCCAGGCCACGGCCCGTGAGGGCGGCCTGTTGCAATTGCAGCTGCGGCCGGAGCGGCACAATGCGGTCAAGATCCTGTTGCTGCTTGATGTCGGTGGTTCCATGGATGCCCATGTCGCCATTTGCGAGCAGTTGTTCACGGCGGTACGCAGCGAGTTCAAGCGGCTCAGCCACTGTTATTTCCATAATTGCATGTATGAAAAGCTGTGGACCGGCGATGGCCATCATGCCAGTGGCACCATCGACAGTCTGACCCTGCTGCGTACCCATCCTCCGGATACCCGGGTGATCATCGTCGGTGATGCGGCCATGGCGCCCTACGAACTGAGCGAGCCCGGCGGCAGCGTGGACTACGTCAACGCCGAAGCCGGCAAGGTCTGGCTTCAGCGTTGGGTGGACCGGTTTCCGCATCTGGTCTGGCTCAATCCGGTGGCCGAGGCGCAATGGGCTCATACCCAGTCCACCCGGATGATCCAGCAGCTGATCGGCCCGCGGATGTATCCGCTGACGACAGACGGGCTGGCGGCGGCGACGCGCGAGCTGCGCCGCTGAGGGCCTGCCACGGACCGGCATGGCACTTGATTTGGACTGATCCGCCGGCAATGCCACAATAGCCGCCCTACGTTCGATCGAGCGCAACCCATGCATGAGCCGGATCCGTCCGGTCATCGCCCACCCGAGACTTGCGAAACCCCATGAGCAATACGGCTGTATCCCTGATTGGCGTACCCACCGATATCGGCGCCGGCCATCGTGGCGCCTCGATGGCGCCCGAGGCGCTGCGTGTCGCCAACCTTGGCCAGCGCCTGCAGAAACTCGGCCTGGATGTCATCGACCGCGGCAATCTGCACGGTCCTCTCAATCCTTGGCTGCCTCCCAGTGCCGAGGGCTACCGCCATCTGCAGGAAGCCATCGACTGGAACCGGGAAGTCTGCGCGGCCGTTTACGACGAGTTGAGTCTTGGCCGGCTGCCGATCATGCTGGGCGGCGACCATTGTCTGGCGATGGGCTCGATCAGTGCGGTGGCACGCCATTGCCGGGAGCAGGGCAAGCAACTGCGGATCCTGTGGCTGGATGCCCATACCGACTTCAATACCGCCAGCCTGAGCCCCAGCGGCAATATCCATGGCATGCCGGTGGCCTGCCTCTGTGGTCATGGTCCGGCCGAGCTTGCCGGGTTGGCCGGCTTCACCCCGGCGGTGACTCCTGCCCAGTTCCGGCAGATCGGCATCCGTTCAGTCGACGCGGGTGAAAAGCACCTGGTTCGCGAGGCGGCCATTCCGATCTTCGACATGCGTCATATCGACGAGCACGGCATCAAGCGCACGGTCGAGGCGGCCCTGGAAGGTATGGGACCCGACACCCATCTGCATGTCAGCTTCGATGTGGATTTTCTGGATCCCTCGATTGCGCCCGGCGTCGGCACCCGCGTCCGCGGTGGCCCGACTTATCGCGAGGCCCAGCTGTGCATGGAGCTGATTGCCGATGCGGGTAAAATGGCGTCGCTGGATATCGTCGAACTGAATCCGGCGCTGGACAAGCGCAACCAGACCGCCCGGCTGGCGGTAGATCTGGTCGAGTCGCTGTTCGGCAAGTCCACCCTGATTCGCTGAATCATTCTTTCCCTTATTGGCAGAACCATGGCAAAGCGCGTACTGACAGGCATCACCACCTCCGGCATCCCCCACCTCGGCAATTATGTCGGGGCGATCCGGCCGGCCATCGCGGCCAGCCGCGAGGCCGGTGTGGACGCCTTCTATTTCATGGCCGACTACCATGCCCTAATCAAGGCCGGTGATCCGCGGCGCGTAGCCGAATCGCGGCAGGCATTGACCGCGACCTGGCTGGCGGCGGGCCTGGACCATGAAAAGGTGACCTTCTACCGTCAGTCCGACGTGCCGGAAATTCCCGAACTGAGCTGGATACTGACCTGTGTCACGGCCAAGGGCCTGTTGAACCGTGCCCATGCCTACAAGGCCTCGGTCGATCAGAACACGGCCATCGGCGAAGATCCTGATGCAGGCATCACCGCCGGCCTGTACATGTACCCGGTGCTGATGGCGGCCGATATCCTGGCCTTCGATGCCCAGCTGGTACCGGTGGGGCGTGACCAGATCCAGCATATCGAAATGGCCCGCGATATTGCCCAGCGCTTCAATCATCGCTACAACGGTGATTTCTTCGTCCAGCCCGAAGCCCTGATCGAAGAGACGTCGGCGATTCTTCCCGGGCTGGACGGGCGCAAGATGTCCAAGAGCTATGACAACACCATTCCGCTGTTCGAGGGTGGCAGCCGCAAGCTGAAGGATTCGATCTCGCGCATCGTCACCGACTCGCGCGGGCCGGGCGAAGCCAAGGATCCGGACAGCAGTTCGCTGACCACGATCTACCGCAGCTTTGCCAGTGACGCGCAATATGCCGCTTTCCGGCATGAGCTGGAACAGGGCCTGGGTTGGGGCGAGGCCAAGACCCAGCTGTTTGCCCGTATCGAGGCCGAAATCGGCCCGATGCGCGATGCCTATCAGGACCTGCTGGCCAACCCGGCACGGATGGAAGAGATTCTGCAGGAAGGTGCCCGCAAGGCCCGCGCGCTGGCCGTGCCCAAGCTGGCGCAGTTGCGCGAGGCCATCGGCCTGGGCAAAGTCGATGCCGCTGCCGCCAAGCCGGTGGCCAAGCCCAAGGGAGACAAGTCAGCGCGGCTGGCCAGTTTCCGCGACGACATGGGCCAGTTCCGGTTCCGCCTGTTTGCGGCCGATGGTCGCGAACTGATGCTGTCCATCCCGTTTGCCGATCCCAAACAGGCTGGCCAGGCCCAGGCCGCCTTGCGTGATCCCTCGGCGGCCGTCGAGCTGGTGAATGGTGGTGACCATGTGCAGTTGAAACTGGCGGGCGAGGAACTGGCCCGCAGCGCGCTGGTCAAGGATGTCGAGGCGCTGTCTGGAATCGAGTTCGGCATTCGCCAGGCTCTGCAGCAGCTGCAGGCGGGCTGACCGCCTGGTCGCGGTGCGCCGGCCTGCGGCTGGTTCACCGCGATGCCACACGCAGGGTTCCGTGCGCGGCAGCTGGCGGTGCGGAGAAACGCACCTCTTGCTGCAGACAGCGCATATCGGCCTGCCTGGCGACGGCGGCGATCGACAGACCGCGGAGGACGGCTGACGCCGCCACGGGTGACCGGCTATCCTGATCACCGATATGACCGAGCCGCCCTCCACCGATCAGCATCGAGTGCCTTCCGGAACGGCTTTGGACCTGCTGGCCGACAAGGCCCGTCGCTGCCGTCTCTGCGTCGAGCATCCGGATCATGGCCGGCCGCTGGATCATGCGCCGCGGCCGGTGTTCCAGGTTTCGGCCACGGCGCGGATCTGCATTGCCGGACAAGCTCCCGGCATCCGGGCTCATCACAGCGGTATCCCGTTTTCCGATCCATCCGGCCAGCGACTGCGTCAATGGATGGGCATCGATGAAATGGCCTTCTATGATGCCAGTCGCATGGCCATTCTGCCGATGGGATTCTGTTTCCCGGGGTTTGACGACCATGGCAGTGACAAGCCGCCACGCCCGGAATGCGCGCGCACCTGGCATGCGTCGATGCTGGCGGCGATGCCCGAAGTGAAATTGCTGCTGCTGGTCGGCGGATATGCCCAGCGCTGGCATCTGCGACGGCTGCAGGCTCCGAAGGCACTGACTCGTCCAGGTGTCAATGACACGGTCAGGCATTGGCGGGATATCCATGATGATGCCGATATCCGGCCGACCTGCATCCCCTTGCCGCATCCGTCCTGGCGCAACAGCGGCTGGCTGAAACGCAATCCGTGGTTCGAGGCCGAGCTGTTGCCGGTTCTGCGTATCACGATCACGGACCTGTTGCGCTGACGACAGATGGGGTTGGGGCCAGAGGGAAGGCCGCCGCGGCCGCGACTCTCACGGCTCTGGCGGTCGATGGGTATGATCGACGGGCAATGGCAGCATCACTGAGAGTGACTGTATTGCCTTGGTCGAGCACGTGATTATGGATAGTACGAGATGATCAGGCGGGGTGGAGTCAGGTCCGATGTAACATCGTAGGCGATCAAATAGTGTTGACCAGGTACGAAGACGGCATCAAACAGAGGCAGGCACAGACCTTGGTCCACATGGATGGGGCGCGCATCAAAAATTCGATGCAAGATTGTCTGTTGATCACTATATATTTGGACAGCCGTAATCTGCTCGCCGGGTTTCAGTGGAGATAGCACGCAAGGCTGCCCATCCTTGATGATCATGGGTGTCGACTCGCGTGAAATCATGCGGTCACCCGGCCCAGGACAGCCCATGCAGAGCAGTATAGCCACGGCAATGATGAAGAACTTGATGGCGGCCATGCTGAGAATTGTCGATGATGCGTTGGTAGAGGCCGAGGATTTTTTGTGAATCGTCATTTCCTCTGTATTTTCCAATGCGTCCAGCTTGCTGATGGTAACGCCAGGTATCGATGCCATAGACTTGGAGCAGCCAGAAGTCAGCCCATATGGAGGCCTGCTGTTCCAGTGAATAATCGGTCAAGCTCTTTTTATTTGGCTGATATGTGTATTCCGCAGCCCAACTGAATGCACCTCTCAAACGTACCCATTGACCATGCTGATGTTGCCACACATGCCCCATTTCATGAATGAAGACATGCCTGTCTTGAAGCAGTACATTCGCCGATGAAAAGTCATTCCCATACATGGCCTGCCTGAACCATAACCCGCCGTCAGGTGTCATCGCATAACTCTGCTTTTGCCATCCGAATGGCAAATGGATTCCATAGTGAATGCAGGCGCGGGTGTATGCGATGGAATGGCCGTAAATACGGTGAGCCATCCTTTCTTAATCGGATGTCATACGTCGGCGCTGGGCTTCCTGGGTTCGTTTGCTCATTCATCCATCTCTTGAAAGATGCAGCTGGCGGGTTGGCCGTCGGTTGGCTGGCGATGCATGCCTTGAAAGAAGTCGTCCCTGATATGCGTGGGCGCCAAGACGAGAGGGGCTGCTTGAGAAGTCGACACCTGATGAAATACAGCGTTCGACGGTGGTGGAATCTGCTTTGTCGAACAAGCTGGATGAGTCACGGGTGGCTCCTCGATACATTAGCGGTATCGACAGTGCAGGCGAAGTGATTTGCTCCTGAAGAATCAGGCAAAGCATCAGCAAGCGCAGCGTGCAGGGAGGCCCAGTGGATTCCTCACGTCCCGAGGCTTGGTGCCCAGCCGGATCGGGGTGTTGACGCCAAGTCACATCTCGAGAAACGGATGAGGCGTCATGATGGGGGGACTCAGTGCGGATGGACGGAGGGAAGCGTTTTTCGCCTATGGTCTGGCTGTTGCAGACCTGCCCCCGGACCGTAATCGGCCGGGGGCAGCAGGCTTCAGCTGGCGGGCAGCATATCCTTCAGCCGATACAAGGCTTCCAGGGCCTGGCGCGGCGTCAGCTGGTCGGGGTCGATATCGGCCAGTGCGACTTCGGCCGGCGAGGGTTCCGGCGGCAAGGGGGCCGGTGCCGGGGTCTGGGCGAACAGGCCCAGCTGCGGGCTGTCCTTGGCCGGCTTGCTGTGGCCGCGTTCCAGTTCGGTCAGGGTGCGGCGCGCATCGGCGATCACCGATCGCGGCAGGCCGGCCAGGGCGGCTACCTGCAGGCCGAAGCTGCGATTGGCCGGGCCGGGCTTGACCGCATGCATGAAGATCAGCTGGTCGCCATATTCCACCGCGTCCAGATGCACGTTCTCGATCGCCGGATAATGGGCCGCCAGTTCGGTCAGTTCGAAATAATGGGTGGCGAACAAGGTGTAGGCGCAGGAGTGCCGTCCCAGATGGACGGCCGCCGCCTTGGCCAGGGCCAGACCGTCATACGTACTGGTGCCACGACCGACTTCGTCCATCAGCACCAGACTGTGGGCCGTGGCATTGTGCAGGATATTGGCCGTCTCGCTCATCTCGACCATGAAGGTCGACTGGCCACGGGACAAGTCATCACCTGCGCCGATACGGGTGAAAATGCGATCCACCGGCCCGATCACCGCCTTGTCGGCCGGTACGTAGCTGCCGATATGAGCCAGCAGCGTGATCAAGGCATTCTGGCGCATATACGTCGATTTGCCGCCCATATTGGGACCGGTGATCACCAGCATGCGCGTTTCGCGATCCAGCATCAGGTCGTTCGGCTCGAAGGGCTCGTCACGGACTTTTTCCACGACCGGATGGCGCCCGCGCTCGATGCGGATGCCGGCCTCCTCGACGAGCTCGGGGGCTGCCCAGTTCAGCTGGTCAGCGCGCTCGGCCAGATCGGCCAGCACGTCCAGCTCGGCGATGGCCGAAGCCGCCGACTTCAGCGGCTCCAGTCCGGCCACCAGAGTTTCCAGCAGGGCTTCGTACAAGGCACGTTCGCGCATCAGCGAACGTTCCTTGGCCGACAGCACCTTGTCTTCGAAGCCTTTCAGCTCCTCGGTGATATAGCGCTCGGCATTCTTGGTGGTCTGCCGGCGGGTGTAGTGGGTCGGTGCTTTCTCCGACTGGCTCTTGCTGATCTCGATGTAATAGCCATGCACCCGGTTGTAGCCGACCTTCAGGGTGCTGAGTCCGCTGGCGGCCTTTTCGCGCTCTTCCAGTTCGACCAGATACTGGTCGGCATGGGTGGACAGTCTACGCAGTTCGTCCAGTTCGCTGTCATAGCCTTCGGCGATGACGCCACCGTCGCGCAGCAGTTGCGGTGGCTGCGGCAGGATCGCGCGGGCCAGTTCGGCAGCCGTTTCTGCATGGTCGCCGATGCGTTCCACCAGCTGGTGCAGCAAGGGGGCATCCAGTGCCTGCAACTGCTGGCGCAGTGCAGGGGCGGCGGCCAGGCCGTCGCGCAGGGTCGCCAGATCGCGGGGCCGGGCCGAACGCAGCGCGACACGAGCCAGGATCCGCTCCAGATCGCCGATGGCGCGCAACTGCTCGCGTAGTCCTTCGTATTCGCGCCCGTTCAGCAGGGCGGCGATGGCTTGCTGACGTGCCTTCAGCACGGCGCGGCTGCGCAGCGGACGGTTCAGCCAACGCCGCAGCAGACGCGCGCCCATTGGTGTCACCGTCTCGTCCAGGACACCCAGCAAGGTGTATTCGGTGCGGCCGGTCGGGTGGGTGTCCAGTTCCAGATTTCGACGTGTGGCGGCATCCAGCGCCACGGTATCGGCCTGGCTTTCCACCGACATGCCAGTCAGATGGGGCAGCGCGCTCTTCTGGGTTTCCTCGACATAACCCAGCAGGGCGCCAGCCGCTGAAATGGCCAAGGTCATGCCATCGACACCGAAACCGTCCAGGTCGCGGGTGCCGAAAAAGCGGTTCAGCTCGCGCCGAGCCGCATCGGATTCGTAATGCCAGGGGGGCCGCCGGCGCAGACCCGGCAAACGGGTCACCACGGCTGGCCAGGACTGGTCGTCACCGATCAGGGTTTCGGCCGGCTGCAGGCGGGCCAGCTCGGCGGCCAGGGCTTCGGCACTGGGTACCTCGCCAAGCACGAAGCGCCCGCTGGCCAGATCCACCCAGGCCAGGCCGAAGGCACCGCCCTGCCCGGCGGCAATGGACAACAGCAGATTGTCACGCCGCTCTTCCAGCAGGGCGGCATCGGTGACCGTACCCGGGGTGACGATGCGGACCACCTTGCGTTCGACCGGCCCCTTGGACAGGGCTGGATCACCCATCTGCTCGCAGATCGCCACCGATTCGCCCAGCTTGACCAGCCGGGCCAGATAGTTTTCCACCGCGTGATACGGCACGCCGGCCATCGGAATCGGCTCGCCGGCGGACTGGCCGCGCGTGGTCAAGGTGATGTCGAGCAGCCGTGCCGCCTTGCGGGCGTCGTCATAGAACAGCTCGTAGAAATCGCCCATACGGAAAAACAGCAGCACATCGGGGTGCGCCGCCTTGTTGGCCAGATACTGGCGCATCATCGGGGTGTGGGCTTTGTCAGCGGTGCTGGCGGGGGAGATGTCCATCAATCGGCAATATACATTCAGGTAGTGGTGGCCGCGTGAGGCGGGGCAAAGGGTTCCCGCGTCGGTTCGGTTGCGGGCAATTGGCCATTGTAACGGTCCGGGCCATTTCTGCAGCGGACGTGATCCCGGCATCGCACTTCCGGTATGGACTGGATTCCAGGCGGCCGGAACCCATGCCGGGTGGACCCGACATTTGCGGTCAAGGATGTGGCAACCGATATGTCGGCGCGAGATGCGCGGGAGCGGATATGGCGGAAAGCAGGATGGTCTTGGTGTCCGTGACATTGTGGGGTAGGGTGGTCATGTGCAGACAGGATCCTTTGGGGCTTCATGCTTGAAGCGTGCCTGTCGGCTTGCGGAACGGGTTTACCGGCCATGGCCGGTGTATGTTCCGCAAGTCAGCGGCTCGCATCATGAACGCCTTCGAAGGGATGCGGATTCGGCAATGGCTTGAGGCGGTGGCATGAGCACAGTGGAGCGCTGGCTGGAGTTCGACAAGGACACCCGGCGGAAGAAGTTCATCAACCAATGCCTGGGTCTGCTGCTTGTCCTCATGGTCATGCTGGTCTCCAGCCATTTCAGGCCGCAGCAGCATCCTTTGACCCTGCTTGCCGTTGCCGGTCTGATGATCGCGATTCTGGTCCAGCCGGTCCGGACGACTTCATCGCCATCCTGGCGAGCATGTTCCGTGCTGTACATGTTGCTGCTGGCCCTGGCGCTGCGGGCGGAGTTTCATTACATGGGAGGCGCCGGCATCTTGTGGCTGCTGCCATGTGCGGGGGGCATGGTGCTGGTGTCGTCGCTGTTCATGACCCGAGGCCTGGATTACGGCGCGGCGGTAGCCGGGATATGGCTGGTCTTTCTGGCGCTGCCCTCGACCTTGCCCGAGCAGACCGGGCTGAGCTTCATTCTGATCTATGTGCTGGCGGTGACGGGGTTCGGCACGCTGATGAACCGGTCGTATATCGTGGGCAGCTTGCGTCTGATGAAGGCCCGGGACGATTTCAGGCTGCTGGCTGAAACAGATGCGCTGACCGGACTGGAAAACCGGCGCCGTTTCATTGCCCGTCTGGATGAGGTCGTTGCGGAAGGCAGGCCGTCGCTGCTGCTCTTGCTGCTCGATGCGGATCATTTCAAGCGGATCAATGACCGTTGGGGACACAGTGTGGGGGATCAGGCGCTGGTGCGTATTGCCGAGGCCATCCGCCCGGGGGACGAGATCATGGCCAGTGCCCGACTGGGCGGCGAGGAGTTTGCGGTACTGCTGGATTCCGCCGAGGCCAAAGACCAGGCCACGGTGCTGCAAGGCTTCGCTGACCGTCTGGCGCGTAGTACGCTGCCGGTTTCGCTCAGCGTAGGCGCTGTGTGGATGCCCGGCGAGACAAGTTCCGCCTCGGCATTGGTGGCTGCCGACGTGCAGTTGTATGCCGCCAAGGAGGCGGGGCGGCATCGGATCTTCTTTCAGGGGCAGATGATCTGCGAAACTCTGGCGGCGCAGGCGCTGGCTGGTTGAATCGATGGTGGGGTCGCGGCATGAGCGTGACTCCACCAAGGCTTTGGTCTGTGGCGGGGCCGCCTCAGCTGGCCGCGTGGCGTCGGCTGAGCGCCAGATACATGGCGACCGCCAGCGCGCACAGGCTGCCTCCCCACAGACCGATCCAGCGCAGTTGGTGCTGCTGCACCAGCAGCCCGCCCAGCAGCGCGCCGCCGCCGATGCCGACGTTGTAGAGTCCCGAATACAAGGCCATGGATACATCGGTGGCATCACTGGCCAGTTCCAGGATGCGCGACTGCATCAGCAGGCCGAAGCTCATGATGGCCGCTCCCCAGATCACTACCAGCACCAGCATGGCGGTCTGATCCAGCATAAAGGGCATCAGCAGCAGGCTCAGCAGCATGGCCAGCAGGGTCGCGATCATCAGCGCTTCCGGAAAACGGCTGTTGAACAGGCTGAAAAGCCATGAACCGATGATGCCGGAACCGCCGAACACCAGCAGGACCAAGGTCGTCTGAAGGCTGCCCAGACCGGCGATTTTGCCGGAGAACGGTTCGATATAGCTGTAGGCGGTGAAATGGGCGGTGATGACCAGCACCGTCAGCAGCAGCAACAGGACCAATGCCGGACGACGCAGCAGAATCGGCAGGTTCTGCAGGGAGCCGGTATTCCGGCTCGGCAGTTCGGGCAGGATCTGCATCAGCTTGTGCAGCGTCAATGCCGCCGCGGTGGCAATCAGGCTGAAGGTGATGCGCCAGCCGAAGGCATTGCCGACCACCCGACCCAGCGGCACACCCAGCACCATGGCCAGCACGGTACCGGTGGCCAGCAGGGCCAGGGCCTGCTGCTTCTTGTCGGCCGGCGCGACTCGCACCACCAGAGCGGCGGTGATCGACCAGAAGGCCGAGTGGGCCAGTGCAATGCCGATGCGGCTGACCAGCAGCGCCGGGTAATTCCAGGCAATGGCCGACAGCAGGTGACTGCCGATAAACAGCATGAAAATCCAGCGCAGCAGTTTGCGGCGTTCCACAGAACGGGTCAGCAGCATCGCCGGCAACGACATCAAGGCGACCACCCAGGCATAGATGGTCAGCATCAGACCGACCTTGCCGACCTGCATGCCGAAACTGGTGCTGATATCGGTCAGCAGACCGACCGGCGCGTATTCGGTGGTATTGAAAATGAAGGCGGCGAGCGCAAGCATGGCGACGCGCAGCCAGGCGGTACGGCTGGAATCGGCGGGAGCGATGGGCATGATCGGATGGTCTGGCGGGAGGCTCGCTGGCGGGCGGCCGCAGGAGTGGGCAGGTGAAAACATGCGCATGGTAGCAAGCCATCGTGCTGCTTTGCAGCAGCCGATGACGGGTATGTCGGACTGCATTCAGTCACGGGTACGGGAGCGGCAAGCCCCTGAACGGCAGGGCCTCAAGCGTCGTGTGTCGATGCAAAGACAGGACTGGCGAGGCCATGGGGGGCCGTTTGCATCGGCCGGCCGTACGGTTTGGTCAGGGTCGGGTTGTTTGGCGACAGGGCGCCTGTTGCGGGCGCCCTGTCGAATTCGCCAGGCGGGCGGCATGCAGCCCGCCCGGGGCATGCCTCAGGGCTTGCTGGCCGTCGGTGCTGCCTGATGGTAGAAACCGACGAGGTCATGCTTCAGCTGATGCAGGGCCTGGGGGTTGAGATAGATCATGTGGCCGGAGGGATAATAGGTGTACTGCAACTGCCCCATTTGCGAGGGCTCCAGGCCGAGATGCGCCAGGTCATATTCGGTGGCATGGAACGGCGTGGCCAGGTCGTACCAGCCGTTGGCCGAGAGCACATGCAGGTGCGGATTCGAACGCATGGCTTCGCCCAGATCGCTCACGACATAAGGCATCGGGACTTTCCAGCCGTTGCCTGCCGCACGGTGCTTCCAGTCCCATGACTCGATGGCGTTGCTCATCGTCAGGTAGCTGCGGTCGCTGTGATAGTTCAGGTCGGTGGTCAGGTACTGGTTGAATGCGGCAGTGAAGGCGCCGGACATGCCGGTATCGGAGGGATCCGTCTCGGTGGTTTCGCCAGCCGCGTCGGAGTCGATGCCGGTGAAGCGGGCATCGTAGCGGCCGATGGTCAGTCGGCGGTCGCGCAGCAGTTCTTTCTGGAAGCGCGAAGGATCGATGCGCAGGTTGGCTTCCAGCAGCCAGGTCGTGCTGAGGCCGGTCAGGGCACTGAGTTTTGCCGCGATGGCTGCTTTCTGCGCGGCGGGCAGGGTATCGCCCTTGGCCAGCGCCTCGGTGTATTCGGTGTCGGCAAAGGCGCGTGCCTGGTTCAGCAGCTCCGGCAGGCCACCGGCAGGCAGCGCGATCTTGTGGTGATAGGCCGCAATGGCGGCATACGAGGGCAGGTTGCCGATCGACTCGCGATCCATCCCGGGCAGCAATTCGCCGTAATTGAGGATGGAAGACATCAGGATGACGCCATTGAAGGCCATGCCGTCATTTTGCAGCTTGTCGACCAGGGCCGCCGAGCGGGTGGTGCCATAGGATTCGCCATACAGGAACTTGGGCGAGTTCCAGCGCTGGTTGACCGTGACATAACGGGTAATGAACTTGTCGAAAGCGGTGGCATCCTGATCCACGCCCCAGAAGTCCTTGTCGGTGCCGCTGCCGACCGGAGTCGAGAAGCCGGTGCCCATCGCATCGATAAAGACCAGGTCGGTCACGTCCAGCAGGCTGTCCGGATTGTCGACCAGCTGGTAAGGCGGCGGCGGGGTGGCGCCGGCATTGGTGGTCAGTACCCGCTTCGGACCGAAGGAGCCCATATGCATCCACAGGCTGGCCGAGCCGGGGCCGCCGTTGTAGAGGAAGGTCACCGGTCGCTTGCTCTTGTCCTTGATGCCGTCCTTGGTATAGGCCACGTAGAACATGCTGCCGATGGCTTTGCCCTTGTCGTCATGGATCAGCAGGGTACCGGCGTGGGCGGTGTAATGCAGGCTGCCGCCATCGATATGCAGCACATGGCGGGTAGCGACATTCCGTTCAGCCGGTATCGGCGAATTTGCCTCGGCCTTCTTGGGTGCGTCATGGTTTTCGGCGGCCCAGCCCGAGCCTGTGACGGCGGCCAGTGCCAGTCCGAGTGCCAGCGGCAATACACCAGGTTTCATGTTGTGTCCTTCAAGTGGAAAGAATGCCCCTCTCGCCGGCTACGGACCTGCTCCGGAGCGGCGAGAGGGACAGCCCCCTATCTTGGCGCTATCGGCAGGCAATCTCAGTGCCATAAGTCACGACGTGTGTCTGAACGGGGTGCAAGGTACATGTCGATGTGAACACATCGGCAGGCAGATGGCTGCTTCAGCGGGACTGGACCACCGTCTCCTGGGGTGCATCCGCGCGATAGGCCAGCACCCACAGCAGCAAGCCGCCAAACGACAGCGCAGCGGCGACGTAGCCGGTGGAGGCGAATCCGTAGCCGGCGGCAATCGCCAGACCACCGACCCAAGGGCCGATGGCATTGGCCAGGTTGAAGGCGCATTGCAGCAGGGCGCTGACGGCAGCCTGGCCTTGAGGTGCCATCTGGGTCAGCCATGTCTGCAGCACGGCAGACAGTCCGATGCCTGCACCGACCAGGAATACCGTCGGGGTCAGCAGTGCGAGATGGGGTGTGGTCGAAGGATAGATCAGCAGTACCAGGGTGCTGAAAATCAGCATGCCTGCGGCGGCGCGGGCGGGAGAGCGGTCGGCCAGTGCCCCGCCGACCAGATTGCCTATAGTGGTACCCACGCCGAAGACCATCATGATCAGCGGAATCCAGTGCGGCGAGGTATGAGTGACCCGCAGCAAGGTGTCGGCCAGATAGGTGTATATGCAGAACAGTCCGCCGAAACCGATCATGCATACGCCCAGGGTCAGCCACACGGCCCGGTTGGCCAGTGACTTCAATTCCTTCAAGGGGCCGCCACCTGGCGGCACCGGGGTACGGGGCGCGTAGCGGGCGATGCAGACGGCCGTGGCCAGCCCCAGGCCGGCCACGATCAGCATGCTCGCCTGCCAGCCCAGGATCTGGCTGAGACCGGTGGCTGCCGGCACCCCGATGATGGTGGCGATGGTCAGCCCCAGAAACACCCGTGCCACGGCGGAGGCGCGTTTGCCGGGCGGCGCGGTGGAGGAGGCCAGTACCGCGGCGCTGCCCATGAAGGCACCGTGCGGCAGGCCGCTGAGGAACCGGGTCAGCAGCAGCCAGTGGAAGTCCGGCACCAGGGCACTGGCGATATTGGTGATGGCCACGAACAGGCTCAGCCCGATCAGCAAGCTGCGTCGACGCATGTTGACCGTGGTCAACATGATCAGCGGTGCACCGACGACGACGCCCAGTGCATAGGCGCTGATCATGTGTCCGGCATAGGGCGCACTGATATTGAAGGCCTTGGATACCAGTGGCAGCAAGGGCATCGCCGCGAACTCGGCCGTGCCGATGGTGAAGGCGCCCAGAGCCAGCGCGAAGGCAAGCATACCTGGGTGGGCCGGTCGGGCGACTGAAGTGGACGAGGTGGTGCGTGGGGTGTTCAGTTTTGAATCCATTATCTTGAATCTGGGTAGTCTGCTGCCGATATGGCATCCGGACAGTGCGGGGCCGCTGTATCCGGGGAATGGCATCGAACGAGCGCGTGCAGGCCACGGGCGTTGCGAACCCCGCCGCCGCGGCCCTTGGAGCGCTGGCCTGGCCAACTGGGCCGAACCGGCCTTGGCGAAAACCGGGGGAGATGGTCACCCGTCACGGTATGGCGGGCAGCTCCGGTGCAACAGTCGGCCATCGGTCCGATACAGTTCAATTGTGATTCGTTGGCGTGGGCGTTGTCGCGTGCATGAGCCTCCTGGAAATCTTGCAAAGCAAGAAGCAATCGCGCCCGGTGCAAGGTCTCCGGTGATCAGCGTCGTGTCGGCCGAGGATCTGGGGGCGGAGAGGCCTGCCTGCGCGGGTCCACCATAAAGGACGAAGGCGGATATGGCCATGCCCTGGCCAGCTGGCGGATGGATGCTGAAGCGCAAACGTCCACTCGTTAGGTCTTCTTACGGTGGGCCGGCCACTGATGGCCAGCGCATGGCGCGGACGGATGTTGACGAAGGGAGGTCGGGACGATGGTCGTCGTGGCCGAGCGCAGCAGGTGAGCCATGGAGTGCCGTGGTAGGGGGGATGCAGGACCCGGCACAGGCACGTCGTGCCGGAAGGATGGCCCGGACCGGTCTGGAAGATGAGCGAGAGGGCTAGGTCCGGGCGCTGGCGGATAACGACACCTGACATGGTGACGAGATAAATGCATCGCGTGGATGCGGCGGCGCATCGGGAAGCTCCGGACGAGAAGCTGCCGTCATCGCGGTTTGCGGTGGTTCGCATATGCCCATGAAAATGGCGGTCAGACCATATCGTGTGACGTTATCAGCGGAGGCGGTGCGCTTGTCGTCCGACCAGCCTTTGGCGACGAACCGGAGCTGCATGCGCAGAGATGCAGCCGCCAATGGGGAGCGAGGCGGACAGCGTGGGGCGCGTGCAGCTGACAGGCTCCGGCATGGCATGGAGCCTGCCGGCCTTCACCATTGATAGCGCAGGGTAGCCATGAGGTTTCGGCCGCTGCCGTAGTAGCAGCTGGCCACGCTGCCACAGGTGGCGACATAGCGCTTGTTGGCCAGATTGCTGCCATTGACTGCCAGCCGCGCGCCGCGCCAGCCGAACCGCGCCAGATCCAGACGCAGCGAGGCATCGAACAAGGTATAGGCGGGCACCCGGATCTTGTTGGCGCTGTCGCCCCAGGTTTCGGAGATGTAGCGGACGCCACCGGCGACCGCAAAGCCTTCCAGCCAACCGTGCTGGAAAGTGTAGTCGCTCCAGGCCGAGGCCATTTCACGCGGTACCTGAGGCAGGCCGTTGCCTTGGTTGCCATAACTGCTCTTCAGCAGCACGGACTGCATGCGAGTCCAGGTACCGATCATGCTCCAGCCATCGGCGGGAGTCAGCCGGCCTTCCAGTTCGATGCCCCGGATCCTGCCCTCGCCATCCTGGATCATGCAGGTGCCGGTGCCGCAGACATGGCTGGCATCGGGGTCCGTACCCAGAATATTGCGTTGGCGCAGATCATAGACGGCGGCGGTGATCATGCCATCGATGGATTGGGGCTGATATTTGACGCCGGCCTCGTACTGGCTTCCGGTCACGGCCTTGAACATGCGGCCCTCATAGCTTTGGCCCGCGCCGTTGGTCGGCGGCTGGAACGACTGGGCAAAGCTGATATAGGGAGCGAAGCCGCTGTCGAACAGATAAAGCAGCCCGCCACGGTTGGTCAGAGCGTGGGTCTGGATGGGGGTCTCGAGATGCTTCAGCCGATTCAGCGCATCCGTCGTCGCCCAGTCGTAGCGGGTCCCCAGGGTCAGCCGCCAGTGACCGAGTGCAAGCTGATCCTGGGCATAGAAGCCCAGCTGCTGGTCGGTTTCGCGGGTGGATACCTGAGGCTTCAGCGAAGAGGCAAAGCCGGTACCGCCGTAGATGGGCGCGTAGATGTCAATCGACGAGGGCGCTTTCGAGGCCAGTTGCCGCAAGCCGGTCCAGTGGGTGTTCTGCCAGTCGATGCCGACCAGAACCTCATGGCGGACCTGGCCGGTGTGGAACAGACCGCTCAAGCGGGTATCGGCCGTATAGCCCGATGACGTTCCCTCGCCTTGTACCGCACGCCGATTCTGGGTTCGTCCATCGGCGGCGAGGGCACCGCTGGTCACGACGCTGCGATAGAGCGAGGACACATAGGTGTAACGCAGACTCTGCTGCAGTTTCCAGTGATCACTGAAACGATGCTCGAACATCCAGCCGGCACTGTACTGGGTGCGGTTGTAGGTGTTCCAGCCTGGCTCACCGATAAAGGTGGTGTTGCGCATATATCCCTGGGCACCGGGCTTGAGCGTGCCGGTCATCGGCAGGAACTGGAAGGTGGCGCCACCCTGATCGCGCTGAAACTGACTGAGCAGGGTCAACCGGGTATCGTCATTGATCTTCCAGGTCAGACTGGGAGCGATCATGTAGCGCTTGAGCCGGGTGTGGCCGATCTGGGCGTTGCCGTCACGATACATGCCTACGACTCGATACAGCAGTTTGTCATGGGCGGCCTTGCTCCCCATGTCGATGGCCACGCCACGTTGCGAGAAGCTGCCGCCGGAAAGCTGGACCAGATGGATGGGTTGCTCGGTCGGCAGCTTGCTGACCTGGTTGACCATTCCGCCCGGGGCCACCTGACCGTACAGCACGGCTGAAGGACCTTTCAGCACTTCGACCCGTTCCAGACCCCAGGCATCAAAAGAGGGACGGTTCCACTGGCTGCCGCCCGGTGCCTTCATGCCATCGAGGGTAATGTCATTGGTAAAGCTGCCGACCGCGAAACCGCGGACCGAATAATCGTCGACCCGGCTGTCGATGCCGCTGGCTTCCGATTGCACGCCCGCGATATAGCGAACCGCCTCGTTGACGCTTTGCACTCCGCGGGCATCCATTTCCGCTCGCGTGACGACCGAAATCGATTGAGGGGTCTCCAGAGGCGGCGTGGTGCTCTTGGTGGCGCCGACGGCGCTGTCGGCCGGGCGGTAGGCATTGACGGTGACGGACTCCAGCTGTCTGGCCCCGGCTTTGGCGGGAGTGGCGCCGGGGATATCGTGCACCCCGCTCGCAGGAGTCGTCTGCGAAGCTGTCGCCAACAGAGCTTGCGGCAGCAGCAGGCTCAGGAGCAGGCTGAGTGTCGATAGACGGGGCATGGCGCCGGCAGAAGGCGGTAGGGAAGTCATGGGTAGTCCTTGCCGTTGGCGGGACGATGGCCGCCACGGGATAGTGGGTTATATGATAACGAGACGCATTATCGTTTGAGGGCGTCAAATCCGCAAGATGCTGCGCCATGACTCCATGCGCTGAAGCTGCGGATCGCCGGTCCAAGCGAGGCCGGGAAGGTTTCGCCGTGACTCAGGCCGGAGTAGGTCTGCCACTGCAGGCGCTGGCCGAAGACGGGTTCCAGCTGCTGGACCAGGTCCGCGGCACTGAAGAGTGGTGGCGATGGCTGGTCAGGGGCTACGGCATCGGGGCGGGATCCGTGGTGACCTGGCCGCCCTTCGGCGGAGCCGTTGCTGAGCCGGACACAGGCCGAGGCACCGGGTTGATGGCGATCAAAGCGCTCCGCCAGGTTTTGCGGCAAGGGAGCGTGCCACCACAGCGACGGACTGGTCGGTGCGTAGAACTGGAAGGCATCGCCGTGGCGCAGAAGGGTATAGAGCGTGAACAGACCGCCATAGGAGTGGCCCCACAGTCCCCGATGCAACGGATCCAGCGGCCAGCGTGATGACAGAGCTTGCTGTACCGGTCCCAGCAAGGTGGCCAGGAAAGCCTCGGCACCGCCTGCTCGCCGCTGTGGCACGCGCGGATCGAAGATCGGCTGACCGTCAGCCAGATCCGGAGTGTAATCATAGGCACGCTGCTCGACATCGAAATAGGCCGGTCCGGGCGTGCCCACGGCCACCAGCAAGATCGGCCCCGGAAGCGGTGCGGAGTCCCTGGTGTCAATCAAGGTCTGGATGGCCGCGTGGCCGTCCAGAAGGATCATCATCGGATAGCCGGATGCAGGTGGCTTGCCGATGGCAGCTACCCATAACCGGTAATGTCGACCCTCGTCGCTGTCCACCTGCAGGATGGTGATACTGGAGGCAGCAACCGATACCGCTGCCGGTCCGGTCTGCGGCAGGGGGGCGCGCATGGGATCGAATTTCGGCGGGCCGGCGTAGAGACTGCCGCCCCATGCCAGACCGAGGACAAGGGCAAGACCGGGAACAAGGCGTGAAGGGGCGAAAATGGGGGGCATGGCAGGCTCCTGTCATAGATGGGGCAGGGGCTGGCATGTCGCTTGAGGACGGCTGGCGGATCGGCGAGTCTAGCGTTTGCCCGCCGAACTGACAAAGGGTGGCAGGACGCAGGGCTGTGATGCGTCGGCTTGGCCGGTGATCCGGTTTCTGGCGCAAACGCGGACAGCCGGCCCGGGGGCCGGCTGTCGCCTGTCGATGATCCGCGCTGATCAGGCCAGCGAGGTACGGACTCTCGGATACCGGCGCAGGGCGTCCAGGCTCCAGGCTCCGGCGCCGAAGGCCATCACCTGCAGCAGGCCGCCGGTGATCGAGACATTCTTCAGGAAGTTGATGAACTGATTCTGATCACTGAAATCGGTGTGGAAAGCCAGCGCGGTAGCCAGTGTGAACAAGGCCATGACGGCAGCGACAGGGCGGGTTTTGAAGCCCAGTACCAAGGCGATGCCGAAACCGACCTCGACCATGACGGCAGCCAGATAGGAGAGGTCAGGCAGGGGCAGACCGGCGGAAATGATGTAGGCCTTGGTGGCGGCGGGAGCGGCCAGTTTGCCGAAGCCGCTGACCAGGAACAGGGAGGCGAGGGCGATGCGGCCGATCAGGGCGGCGGCGGAAGCGAGGCGTGAGGTATGCATGGCAATCCTTGAAGTCAGAGAGAGGGGGTTGGCCGCGGTGTGTTCCCGGCTGGTGATGTGTACTTTAGTGTCATGCAGTCCTATCAAAAACAGGTTACGATCCGTAATACTGTCTCTTTCAGGTTGACTATGATCCAGCTCGAAGATATGCGCCTTCTGACCCAGACTCTGGACAGCGGCAGTTTCACCGCGGCGGCTGAGCGGGCGGGCGTGTCCAAGCAATACATCAGCCGGCGGATCATGGCGCTGGAAGCCCAGTTGGGGACTCAGCTGCTGATTCGTACCACCCGTCATTTGCGGCCGACCGATCTGGGGAGGGCCTACGCCGACCAGGCGCGGGCGATTCTGCAGCAGGTTGCCGAACTGGAGCAGTCGATTACCGGTGCCAGCCAGTCACCACGGGGGCATTTGCGGGTCACGGCCCCCATGTCGTTTGGTACTTTGCACCTCAGCGGTTTGCTGGCCAGATTTCTGGGCGCGCATCCGGAGGTGAGCATCGAGATCGAGCTCAACGACCGAGTGGTCGATCTGCATGGCGAAGGCTATGACCTTGCCATTCGTATCGGAGCGCTGGCGGATTCTTCTCTGATCGCGCGCAGGATCGCGCCGATGGAGATGGTGGCCTGCTGCAGTCCGTCCTATCTCCGGTATCGCGATGCACCCAAGGTGCCAAGCGATCTGCAGCAGCATGATTGCCTTCTCTATGGTCATGGCAGTCTGGTGGAATGGCATTTCGGCGCCCGAGGCCACGAGAAGATCCGGTTGCAGGGACGCTTGCGCGCCAACAATGGCGAGTTGGTGCGCGATGCCGCGGTACAGGGCATGGGCATTGCCTATCTGCCGACCTTCATCGTCGACCCCGAACTGGCCAGTGGCCAACTGGTGACGATACTCGATGACTATCGCCTGGCAAGTTCGGCGGTCTATGCCGTCTATCCGCAGCACCGCCAGTCTTCGCCGTTGCTGTCGGCGTTCTGCGACTTCCTGAGCCAGGAGCTGTCCATTCGGAGCGGCAAGTCCATGTCTTGAGAGCGAGCAGGTTGCGGGTCGGACTCTGAGCCTAAAAGGCGGGTGAACCGCAAAAACTTTCGCATGAATATAAATGAGAATCACAATCAATGTGATTGTCATGTGAATTGAATGATATTAAGCTTTTGTGAAAGCTACCGGGCTGCCGAGGACGCATCCGCACAGGCGTTGCCGTGCGGGGCTTGCAGGCAGCAGGTCCTCTCTTGGAATCCAGGAATCATTCGATATGCGTCATCGTTTTTGCGCACGCCAGTGTGCAAGCTGGCTGTTGCTGTCCATGGCCTCGACCGTGCCCGTGCTGGCCCAGACCGCTACCGCCGATCAAGACACCGTGGCCGGCCAGGGTGGGCACAAAAGCGTGATCAGGAGCAAGCCGGCATCGAAGACCCTCGAGCAGGTGAAGGTGGAAGGGCAGACTTCGTCGACATATTCCTCCGACGACACGAATGCGGCGACGCGATTGCCCTTGAGCCTGCTGGACACGCCGCAGTCGGTCAGCATCATGAGCCGCCAGCGCATGACGGACCAGCAGCTCAACTCGGTACGCGCCGTGCTGGACAATACCACCGGCGTGCAGTCCAACGCCTATGACAGCGAGCGCGTGGTGTACTGGTCGCGAGGCTTCCAGATCGAGAACATGGCCTACGACGGGGTACCTGTAGCCTCAGGGCTCAATGTGTCGAGCGTCGATGGTTCACTGGACACCTCGGTTTACGACCGTGTCGAAGTGGTCCGCGGCGCGACCGGTCTGCTCAGCGGTTCCGGCAGTCCGTCGGCGATGGTGAACTTCGTGCGCAAGCAGGCCGACAGCAAGACAGCACAGGCCGATATCTCGGTCAGCTACGGGTCCTGGGCGACCAAGCGGCTGACCGCCGATGGCAGCACGCCGTTGAACAAGTCAGGCACCGTACGTGGTCGGCTGGTGGTGACTCATGAGGACGGCAACACCTACCAGACCCGCGCGCGCAACAACAAGAACGTGCTCTACGGGGTGGTGGACTGGGATATCTCGCCCAAGACCCTGCTCAGCGTCGGCTATGAATACCAGCGCTCGATGCCCCGTGGCATTACCTGGGGCTCCTTCCCGGTGCTGTATGCCGATGGCGGCCAGATACCGCTGCCGCGCAATTTCAATCCGGCGGCGCGGTGGACCTACTGGAACAACATGACCCAGTCGGCGTTCATTGATCTCAAGCATGAATTTGCCAATGGCTGGCAGATCCATGGCGAGGTCGATCATCGCAAGACCAACGCCGATTCGGTACTGTTCTATTCCTACGGTTTTCCGGACCGGACCACCGGCGAGGGCATCACGCCCTATGCCTACAAGAGCTACCAGTCCGGCCGCCAGAACATGTTCGATCTGTATGCCTCCGGTCCGGTATGGGCGTTCGGTCGCGAGCATGAATTGGTGGGTGGCATCTATACCTCGGACTTCAATACCGATTCCTACCAGTTTCCGACCGATACGGATCTGGGGACGATCGATTTCAATCACTGGAATGGCAACTACCCGTATCCGGACTTCTCCAGTCAGAAGCAGATGGTGACCCTGACCCATATCAAGCAGGAGGGCGCCTATATCGCGGCACGAATACAACTGGCCGATCCCCTGAAACTGGTCACCGGTGCCCGCTACACCCGCTGGAGCAACGACACCAATGATGCGACCTACGGTGTCTACAACGAAACCAAGGGCAAGGTGGTGCCTTATGCCGGCCTGATCTACAACATTCTGCCCGATCTGACGGCATTCGCCAGCTATACCAAGATCTTCGACCCACAGACCAATCGCGGGGCCAACGGCGCCTATCTGGAGCCGATGGTCGGCACCAGCAGCGAGGTCGGCATCAAGAGCCGCAATTTCAATGGCGCCTTGAATACCTCGCTGACTTTCTTCAATACCCGCGAAAGCAATGTGGCGCAGGCGATACCCGGTGAATATCTGGCCGACGGCATCACCCAGGTCTACGAGCCGTTGAATGGCACCCGTTCGCGCGGTTTCGAGTTCGAGACCTCGGGCAGCATCACTGACAACTGGAATGCCACCCTGGGCATTTCGCACTACAATATCAAGGCCCCCGGCTACGGCAATGTGCATCCTTCCTTGCCACGGGCCACCATTCGCAGCTTCACGACCTATACCTTGCCTGGAGCCTGGAGCGGACTCAGCGTCGGCGGGGGGGTGAACTGGCAGAATGCGACGAACATCCCGGTCGCGGATGTCGACAACCTGACCCGAACGATTCATCAGCGCTCGGTGATGCTGCTCGGGCTCATGGCCCGCTATGCCTTCAACAATCGCATGTCGTTGCAGATCAATGGCGACAACCTGCTGCACAAGAAATATTTCATTGCCGATGACAGCTCCGACTTCGCCTTTGGCCAGCCGGCCAGCTTTATGGTGACCTTCAACTACAAGTTTTTCTGAGCCGCGGGTTCCAGGCAAAGGCGCCGGCAGGATGGTGCCGGCGCGAGGTACAAGGTGGCCGCTTGCAGCCGGCCACCCTTGAGCCGGCCTCAGGCCGGCTTTTTTTCGGCAAGCTGTCGCAGCACGTATTGCAGGATGCCGCCGTGGCGGAAGAACTCGCGCTCCTTGGGCGTCAGCAGCAGCACCTTCAGGCGGAAGTCCAGTTCGCTGCCATCCTCGCGGACAGCCTTGACGCTGGCCGACTTTGACTCACCGCCTTCCAGACCGGTGATGGTGAAGGTCTCCCTGCCGGTCAAACCCAGGCTGGCGGCACTCTGGCCCGGTTCGAACTGCAGCGGCAGCACGCCCATGCCGACCAGATTGGAGCGATGGATGCGTTCGAAGCTTTCCGCGATGACCGCCTTCACCCCAAGCAGCAGGGTGCCTTTGGCCGCCCAGTCACGGGATGAACCGGTACCGTATTCCTTGCCGGCGATCACCACCAGCGGAGTATCTTCTTCGCGATAACGCATCGCGGCATCATAGATGGCCAGTGTGTCGCCGCTCGGGATATGCAAGGTATAGCCACCCTCGACATTGTCCAGCATCCGGTTGCGGATACGTATATTGGCGAAAGTGCCGCGGACCATGATGTCGTCATTGCCACGCCGGGAGCCGTAGGAATTGAAATCCCCGGGCTCGACGCCATGGCTGACAAGGAAACGCCCGGCCGGGCTGTCCTTCTTGATCGCGCCGGCCGGGGAGATATGATCGGTGGTGATCGAGTCACCGAACAGGCTGAGCACCCGGGCGTCATGGATATCCTCGAAGGCGGCAGGCTGTGCAGTCATCCCGTCGAAATAGGGCGGGTGCTTGATATAGGTCGACGGATCCCAGCGATAGACCGAACCATCGGGCGAGGCGATGGCACTCCAGCGGTCATCGCCTTTGAATACGTCGGCATAGTTCTTGCGGAACATGTCTGGATGGATGGCGTGAGCCATGATGTCGGAAATTTCGCGGTTGTCCGGCCAGATATCGCGCAGGAAGACGGGGTCGCCTGCAGGGTCCTTGCCCAGTGGATCGGTACTCAGATCGATGTCCAGAGTCCCGGCCAGGGCGTAGGCCACCACCAGTGGCGGTGACGCCAGATAATTCATCTTCACCTCGGGATGGACCCGGCCTTCGAAATTGCGATTGCCTGACAGGACCGAGGCCACCGCCAGATCACCTTTGGCGATGCCCTTGCTGATGGCATCCGGCAAGGGGCCGGAGTTGCCGATGCAGGTGGTGCAACCGTAGCCGGCAATATAGAAGCCCAGTTTTTCCAGCTCGGTGAGCAGACCGGTCTGCTGCAGATAGTCGGTGACCACCTTGGAGCCGGGGCCGATCGAGGTCTTGACCCAGGGGCGGGATTGCAGGCCGCGGGCGGCCGCCTTTTTCGCCAGCAGGCCGGCGGCCAGCATGACCGCGGGATTGGACGTATTGGTACAGGAGGTGATCGCCGCGATGACCACGGCACCGTCCTTCAGCGAAAAACTTTGGCCGTCTTTCTGCACCCGCACGCCGCCGTCGACGATGTCGTTCGCATCGTTGCCGATCGCACTGGCTCCGCCTTCGGCAGCAAAGTCGTCATCGACATGGCGGGGAGGCCGCCCTTGGGTCAGACCGGCCACGGCCTGCCGGTAGCTGGCCTGTACCTGATCCAGCAGGACTTTGTCCTGCGGCCGCTTGGGGCCGGCCAGGGAGGGGCGGACCTGGTCAAGATCGAGTTCCAGCACCGTGGTGTACTGCGGGTGAGGCGTGTTCGCGTCGTGCCAGAGCTGCTGGGCCTTGGCATAGGCTTCGACCAGGGCAATCTGGGCTTCGTCGCGGCCGGACAGACGCAGATAGTTCAGAGCTTCCTGATCGATGGGGAAAATACCGCAGGTCGCGCCGTATTCCGGTGCCATATTGCCGATGGTGGCACGATCGGCCAGCGCCAGATGGGCCAGACCGGGTCCGAAAAATTCGACGAACTTGCCGACCACGCCCAGCTTGCGCAGCATCTGGGTCACGGTCAGTACAAGGTCGGTGGCCGTGACGCCCTCGGCAAGCTGGCCGTCGAGCTTGAAGCCGACGACCTGGGGGATCAACATGGATGAAGCCTGACCCAGCATCGCCGCCTCGGCCTCGATGCCGCCTACGCCCCAGCCCAGCACGCCCAGCCCATTGATCATGGTGGTATGCGAATCGGTGCCGAATACCGTATCGGGATAGGCCCAGAGTTCGCCATCGACCTCGGTTGTGAACACCACCCGCGCCAGATGCTCAAGATTCACCTGATGCACGATGCCGGTGCGCGGCGGCACCACCTTGAAGTTGTCGAAGGCCTTCTGGCCCCAGCGCAGGAAACTGTATCGCTCGCGGTTGCGTTGGAACTCGATCTCTACATTGCGTTCCAGCGCCTGCGCATTGCCATAGGCATCGACCTGCACGGAATGGTCGATCACCAATTCGACCGGTACCAGCGGATTGATGCGCTCGGCGCTGCCGCCGAGCTTGACCACGGCATCGCGCATCGCGGCCAGATCGACCACGCAGGGCACGCCGGTGAAATCCTGCAGCACGACCCGGGCCGGCATAAAGGCAATTTCCGTATCCGGTTCCCGTTCCGGCTGCCATTGGGCGACCTGCTCGATCTCTCTGGCGGTGACGTTGATGCCGTCCTCGTGTCGCAGCAGGTTTTCCAGCAGGATCTTCAGTGAATAGGGGAGGCGGCGCAGATCGAAGTGCTGCCCCAGTCGGGCGAGGCTGGCGATCTGATAGGACTGTCCATTCAGATCGAGCGTGTCGCGAGTCGAAAACGAGTCTTTCATGGTGGCTCCTGACCGGCTTCGTGCCCCGAAGGGCGTGGCTTGGCAATCTATGGGGCTGTGATGTTCACACAGTTCCCGGTGGTGTGGAAACCTGTGTTTTGCCGGCTGCCTCGAACATCATCCGGCCGGCTCGGACAAGCACATGGGGGGAGCCTGTACGGGGACAACAGTCTTTTGGATACAAGGGCTTGCAGATTTTCGAATGGACCCGGAAGCAATCGTTTGGATTGCGTGAATTCCCTGCGGACTGGCACAATCCATGGCTGAAGACGCTCTCGTTGCGGGCGTCAGGTACTGCCTTTCCGCGGGTCGTAGCCGAGCTGATCTTGATCCAGAAGGTCAGCAGATCGGCCGGCATCACGGAGTTTCGCAAGCAGTGGTTTTCTGCGTACTGACCGGATGATATCTCGATGCTGACTAGCTACCGCCAACATGCCGCCGAGCGCGCCGCGCTGGGGATTCCCCCGCTGCCGCTTTCGGCCACTCAGACTGCCGAACTGGTCGAATTGCTGAAGTCGCCGCCCGCCGGTGAGGAAGCCTTTCTGCTGGACCTGATCACTCACCGGGTGCCGGCAGGTGTCGATGATGCGGCCAAGGTCAAGGCGTCCTACCTGGCGGCCGTCGCGCTGGGTTCGGAAAAGTGTCCGCTGATCACTCCGGCCAAGGCCACCGAGCTGCTGGGCACCATGCTGGGCGGCTACAATATCCATCCGCTGATCGAACTGCTGGATCATGCCGAGCTGGCGCCGATCGCCGCCGACGCGCTGAAGAAGACCCTGCTGGTGTTCGATGCCTTCCATGACGTGAAGGAAAAGGCCGATCAGGGCAATGCGCCGGCCAAGGCCGTGCTGCAGAGCTGGGCCGATGCCGAATGGTTCACCTCGCGTCCCGAAGTGCCAGAAAGCCTGACCGTGACGGTGTTCAAGGTGCCGGGCGAAACCAATACCGACGATCTGTCGCCGGCACCCGATGCGACGACGCGTCCCGATATCCCGTTGCATGCGCTGGCCATGCTGAAGAACCAGCGCGAAGGCGCGCCGTTCAAGCCGGAAGAAGATGGCAAGCGCGGCCCGATCGCCTTTCTGGAGTCGCTGAAGGAGAAGGGCCATCCGGTCGCCTATGTCGGTGACGTGGTCGGCACCGGTTCCAGCCGCAAGTCGGCCACCAACTCGGTGCTGTGGTGGACGGGCGAGGATATTCCCTTCATTCCCAACAAGCGCTTCGGTGGCGTGTGTCTGGGCAGCAAGATCGCTCCCATCTTCTACAACACGATGGAAGATGCCGGTGCGCTGCCGATCGAGCTGGATGTCTCGGCCATGGATATGGGCGATGTGATCGAGCTGCGACCTTACGAGGGCAAGGCCCTGAAGGACGGCAAGGTCATTGCCGAGTTCCAGGTCAAGTCCGAAGTGCTGTTCGACGAAGTCCGTGCCGGTGGCCGGATTCCGCTGATCATCGGCCGGGGGCTCACCGCCAAGGCCCGTGAAGCCCTGGGGCTGGCACCTTCGACCCTGTTCCGTCTGCCCCACGATCCGGCCGATACCGGCAAGGGTTATACACTGGCCCAGAAGATGGTCGGCCGCGCCTGTGGTCTGCCGGAAGGCAAGGGCATTCGCGCAGGCACCTATTGCGAGCCGAAGATGACCTCGGTGGGCTCGCAGGACACCACGGGTCCGATGACGCGCGACGAGCTCAAGGATCTGGCCTGCCTGGGCTTCTCCGCCGATCTGGTGATGCAGTCCTTCTGCCATACCGCGGCTTATCCGAAGCCGGTGGACGTCAAGACCCATCACACCCTGCCGGCCTTTATCAGCAATCGCGGCGGCATCAGCCTGCGGCCCGGTGACGGCGTGATCCACAGCTGGCTCAACCGCATGCTGCTGCCCGATACCGTCGGCACCGGCGGTGATTCGCATACCCGTTTCCCGATCGGCATTTCCTTCCCGGCCGGTTCCGGTCTGGTGGCCTTTGCCGCTGCCACCGGTGTGATGCCGCTGGATATGCCCGAGTCGGTGCTGGTCCGCTTCAAGGGCAAGCTGCAGCCGGGCGTGACCTTGCGCGATCTGGTCAACGCGATTCCGCTGTATGCCATCAAGCAGGGCCTGTTGACGGTGGCCAAGCAGGGCAAGAAGAACATCTTCTCCGGTCGGATCCTGGAGATCGAGGGGCTGCCGGATCTGAAAGTGGAGCAGGCCTTCGAGCTGTCCGATGCTTCGGCCGAGCGCTCGGCCGCCGGTTGCACCGTGCGGCTGAACAAGGAGCCGATCATCGAATACCTCAACAGCAATATCGTGCTGCTGAAGTGGATGATCGCCCAGGGTTACCAGGATGCCCGTTCGCTGGCTCGGCGGGTCGAGAAGATGGAGTCCTGGCTGGCTGATCCGCAGCTGCTGGAGCCGGATGCCGATGCCGAGTATGCCGCCGTGATCGAGATCGATCTGGCCGATGTGCATGAACCCATCGTCGCCTGCCCGAACGATCCGGATGACGTGAAGACGCTGTCCGACGTCGCTGGTGCGAAGATCGACGAGGTGTTCATCGGCTCGTGCATGACCAATATCGGTCACTTCCGTGCAGCCGCCAAGTTGCTGGAAGGCAAGCGTGATATTCCGACCCGGCTGTGGGTGGCTCCGCCGACCAAGATGGATGCCAGCGAGCTGACCAACGAAGGTGTCTATGGCACCTTCGGCGCGGCGGGTGCACGCATGGAAATGCCGGGCTGCTCGCTGTGCATGGGCAATCAGGCCCAGGTGCACGAGGGTGCCACGGTGTTTTCCACCAGTACCCGCAATTTCCCCAATCGCCTGGGTCGCAACACGTTCGTGTATCTGGGATCGGCCGAGCTGGCCGCGATCTGCTCACGGCTTGGCCGGATTCCGACCAAGCAGGAGTACATGGAGGATATCGGCGTGATCAATGCCAATGGCGACAAGATCTATCGATATCTCAACTTCGACAAGATCAGCGACTACACCGATATGGCCAAGGGTGTCGCCGCTTGATCTGAGCGGTGGCATGGCTCGGCCTGTCCCCGTTGGCCGGTGCGGTCTGAACAGATCGGCCAACGGGGATGACGGCTGCCTGCCGTCTGGACGGCAGGTGATGCTAGGATAGAACGGCCACCACTCGGTGGACCGGTGAGGATAGTTGGCGGTCATGATTTCGACAGCGTTGTCGGTGGTTTCTTTGCGCGATCTGGCGTTGGTGCAGGCAGTACACCGACATGGAAGTTTCAACAGTGCCGCGCGCTCCATGCACATCAGTCCTTCCGGGCTGTCGCATCAGGTGCAGAAGGTGGAGCAGGCCCTTGGTGTGCCTTTGTTTGAGCGGGGTGGTCGCAAGATCGGCGTGACTGGCGCCGGCAAGGGCCTGCTCAAGCAGATCGATGCGCTGCTGCTGGGGGCCGATCAGTTGCAGCAGGCCGCCCGGGCCGGACAGGTAGCCTTTGGTGGCGAGCTTAAGCTGGGTTTGCCGATCAGTCTGGGGCCTTATCTGCTCCCTCATTTGATCGATCCATTTCCGCAGCGCTTTCCCGGCGCGCGACTCAGCATTTCCGAAGGCAAGCCCCGCGGTCTGTTGCGGCGGCTGCATGAAGGCGAGCTGGATGCGGTGCTGGCACCGCCTGCGCTGGGTGCCGTGCCCAGCGGCATTGCGGTTCAGGAAATCTTTTTCGAGCCGTGGGAATTGATGCTGGGTGCCGGTCATCCGCTGGCGGGGCAGGCCAGTATCAGCCTGGATCAACTCGATCCCGCCGAGGCGGTCTTGATGGAGGAAAGTCATGCCGAGGATCTGCTGGACTGCCCGCAAGGCTGTCAGCAGGTGCAGGATGTCAGTCTGGAAAGCCTGGCTGGCCTGATCAGTCTGCATGGCGGTTATGCCCTGGTTCCGGCGCTGGCCCGTCAGCGTCTGGAGTCCTTTCCCAATGTCGCGATCAGCCGTCTCAAGGGCCGGGCGGCCGGGCGGCGGATCCTGCTGTATTGGCGCGATGCCAATCCGTGGACCGAGGATCTTGCCCATCTGACGGCGATGCTGAAAAGCATGGCGGCGGCGATGCCGGTATTGCGTGAATTGTCACCATCCAAGCGGCCGGCCCGGACATCCGAATCGGCCTGTGGCACGGCTGCGAGCCCTGATGGTCTTGAGGGCGGTCAAGCGGCCCCGCTGGCGATGGTGGCCGCCGGTCGCCACGCCTGAAGCGGTCCCGCCGGACCTTCCCGTGCCGCCAGGCGGCACGGGAAGGTCCGGGCGGAGCTCAGTACAGCACGCGGGTTCGCAAGGTGCCCGTGATGGCGCTCAATCTGTCTCGCAGTTCCTGGGTGGTGGCCTCATCCGCGGCCACGTCGATCACCACATAGCCCAGCGCGGGCCGGGTCTGCAGAAATTGCGCATTGATATTCAGATTGCCGGCTGAAAAAAGCTCGTTGATGCGTGAAAGCACCCCCGGCACGTTCTGGTGGATATGCAGCAGTCGCCGGCTGTCGGCGTGCTCGGGCAGCGAGACCTCGGGGAAGTTGACGGCCGACAAGGTGGAGCCGTTGTCACTGTAGCGCACCAGTTTGGCTGCGACCTCGATGCCGATATTGTCCTGCGCTTCGAGGGTGCTGCCGCCGATGTGCGGGGTCAGGATGACGTTGTCCATGCCGATGAGCGGCGAGACGAAGGCGTCACCATTGCCCTTGGGTTCGACCGGGAACACGTCGATTGCGGCGCCGCCGAGATGGCCGCTGCGCAGCGAATCGGCCAGCGCATCGATATCGATCACCGTACCGCGCGAGGCGTTCAGCAAAATGGCGCCCGGTTTCATGGCGGCCAGCTGGGGGGCCTGGATCATCATCCGGGTGGCCGGGGTTTCGGGGACATGCAAGGTGACGATGTCCGAGCGCTGCAGCAGCTCGTCCAGACTGGCGGTGGGCTGGGCATTGCCCAGCGAGAGCTTGGCCTCGATATCGTGGAACAGCACCTGCATGCCCAGTGCCTCGGCCAGCACGCTGATCTGGGTGCCGATATGGCCGTAGCCGACCACGCCCAGGGTCTTGCCACGCACCTCGTAGCTGCCGGCCGCCGACTTGGACCATCCGCCGCGATGGCATTCGGCGTTTTTCTGCGGAATGCCGCGCATCAGCATGATGGCCTCGGCCAGCACCAGCTCGGCGACGCTGCGGGTATTGGAATACGGTGCGTTGAAGACCGGAATGCCCAGACGCTCGGCCGCATCCAGGTCGACCTGATTGGTACCGATGCAGAAGCAACCGACGGCGATCAGGCGTTTGGCATGCTGGAAGACCTCGGCCGTCAGCTGGCTGCGCGAGCGGATGCCGATGATATGGGCCTGGCTGATGCTTTCGATCAGCTCGGCTTCGGGCAAGGCCTTCTTGTGGTATTCGATCTGGGTGTAGCCGGCATTTCGGAAGGTGTCCACCGCGCTCTGGCTGACGCCTTCGAGCAGCAATACGCGAATGTCTTCTTTCGGAAACGAGGTTTTCATGGGCGCGCCACGCGTGAGGGACAAATACTATAGGCCATCAAAAGCTGCAATGCAGCATGACTGGACGGCGTCCCGGGGCAGTGGCAGGCTGTCGGCCAGCCACCCTTGCCAGGACACGAAAGACCATGAGCGATTTGCGTGAGGCGCTGTTGCGCGATCTGCCGGATATCCGTCTGCTGACCGCGCCGGCCGAGCTGGAACATTATGGCCGGGACTGGACGCGGCGGTGGAATCCGGCGCCGTTGGCCATTGCCTTGCCGGCCGATACGTCCGAAGTGCAGCAGCTGGTACGCTGGGCTGCCCGGCATCAGGTCTGCGTCGTTCCCTCCGGCGGTCGCACAGGTTTGTCAGGTGGCGCGGTGGCCGCTCATGGCGAACTGGTGATCAGCCTGGATCGCATGCGGCAGGTGCTGGCTTTCGATGCGGCGGCCAGGCTGTTGACCGTGCAGCCGGGACTGCCCTTGCAGGCCGTGCATGAAGCCGCCGCCGGACATGGTCTGATCTACCCGGTGGACTTTGCCGCCCGTGGTTCCTGCTCGATCGGCGGCAATATCGCTACCAATGCAGGCGGCATCCGGGTGATCCGTTACGGCAATACCCGCGAATGGGTGGCCGGTCTCAAGGTGGTCACTGCCAAGGGCGAGCTGCTGGATCTCAATCGGGGGCTGGTCAAGAATTCAAGCGGCTATGACCTGCGTCATCTGATGATCGGCTCGGAGGGCACCCTGGGCATCGTGGTCGAGGCCACCTTGCGACTGACCGATCCACCGCCGCCGTCGCAGGTGATGTTGCTGGCCTTGCCGGACATGGCGGCCTTGATGCAGGTTTTCGAGCTTTTTCAGCATCGGCTGCCATTGCAGGCCTTCGAATTTTTCACCGATGTCGCACTCAGGCATGTACTGGCCCATGGCGCGAGTCGAGCCCTGGATGGCGATTATCCGTATTACGCAGTCTGCGAATTCGATGCCGCTACCGAAGCCGCGGAAGAGGTGGCGCTGCAGGCTTTCGAGAAGGCCATGGAGCAGGGCTGGTTGCTGGATGGCGTACTGGCCCAGAGCGAGGCGCAGGCCGCCGCCTTGTGGCGACTGCGCGAGGGCATCACCGAAAGTCTGGCTCCGTACCAGCCCTACAAGAACGATGTCTCGGTCCGGATCAGTGCGGTGCCGGCTTTTCTGGCCGACATGCAGGATCTGCTGGGGCGTGAATATCCGCATATCGAGGTGGTCTGGTTCGGCCACATCGGTGATGGCAACCTGCATATCAATGTGTTGCGCCCCGCGGACATGGCGGCCGAAGACTTTATCGGCCAGTGCGAGCGAGTGACCAAGCTGCTGGCAGCTACCCTGCAACGTCATGGCGGCAGCATTTCCGCCGAGCACGGCATCGGTCTGGTCAAGCGCGATTATCTGGGCAGCACCCGCAGCGCGGCCGAGATCGCCCTGATGCAAGGTATCCGTCGGGCGTTTGATCCCGACGGGCTCCTCAATCCCGGCAAGCTGTTCTGAGAGGCTGCAACGGGCGTGGTAATCTGCGCCCTCGTCTTGTTGATGGATTGAACCGTGACCACTGCCCGCGGCCTGGAAGCCTTGTATCCCGCGATCGAACCCTTTGATCAAAATCATCTGGCGGTCTCGTCGCTGCACAGCCTCTATTACGAGCAGAGCGGCAATCCGCAGGGCAAGCCGGTGGTATTCCTGCACGGCGGACCGGGTGGCGGCAGCCATCCGCGCTGTCGCCAGTTCTTCGATCCGGCGATCTATCGCATCGTGCTGTTCGATCAGCGCGGCTGCGGCCGTTCGACGCCGCATGCCGAGCTGCGTGACAACACCACCTGGGATCTGGTCGCGGACATCGAGCGGCTGCGCGAACATCTGGGTATTGAACAATGGCAGGTGTTCGGCGGTTCCTGGGGTTCGACCCTGGCGCTGGCTTATGCCCAGACCCACCCGCTGCGGGTCAGCGAGCTGGTCCTGCGCGGCATTTTCATGCTGCGCCGCAGCGAGCTGGAATGGTTCTATCAGAAGGGCGCTGACAGCCTGTTTCCGGATGCCTGGGAGTCATACCTGGCTGCCATTCCGGAAGTCGAGCGCGGTGACCTGATGAGCGCCTATCATCGTCGTCTGACCGGGACGGACCGGGCGCAGCAGCTGGCGGCGGCCAAGGCCTGGTCGGTGTGGGAAGGTTCGACCAGCCATCTGCATCAGGACCCGGGGCATATGGCGGCGACGGGCGAGGATGAATTCGCGCTGGCCTTTGCCCGCATCGAATGTCATTACTTCGTGCATGGCGGCTTTTTCGATCACGATGACCAGTTGCTGAGGCATGTGGATCGCATCCGGCATATTCCGGCCACCATCGTGCAAGGCCGCTATGACGTCGTCTGCCCGATCCGCAGTGCCTGGGACCTGCACCGGGCCTGGCCGGAAGCGGATCTGCGCATTGTCGCCGATGCCGGGCATTCGGCTTTTGAACCCGGGATCGCCGAACAACTGGTGGCCGCGACCGACCGTTACGCCTGAATTGCGTGTGGCGGCGGCCTTGGGGTCGTCACCTCGCCAGGTTCGGGTCCAGCCGGCAGCCGGAGGCGGGAACACCTCCGGCCGTGCCGTGTTCAGGCCTTGGTGCCGAATATCTTGTCGCCGGCGTCTCCGAGACCGGGCAGAATGTAGCCTTGCTCGTTCAGGCGTTCATCAATCGAGGCCGTATAGATTTCCACATCGGGGTGGACTTGCTCGACCCGCTTCAAGCCCTCCGGTGCGGCGACCAGAAACAAGGCTTTGATGCACTTGCTGCCAGCGGCCTTGAGCATGTCCACCGTGGCGATCAAGGTGCCGGCCGTCGCCAGCATCGGATCCACGATCAGGGCGGTGCGTTCACCCATCTGGCCGGTGAGCTTTTCATAATAAGGAACGGCTTCCAGGGTTTCCTCATCCCGCTGCAGACCGACCACGCTGACACGGGCGGCGGGAATCATTTCCAGCACGCCGGGCAGCATGCCCAGGCCGGCCCGTAGAATCGGCACGATGGTGACCTTCTTGCCGGCGATGCGGCGGACCTTGATGGGTCCTGCCCAGCCATCGATGGTGGTCTCCACGGTCTCCAGGTCCTTGGTGGCCTCGTAGGTCAGCAGGGAGGCCACTTCAGAGGCCAGTTCCCGGAAGTCCTTGGTACTGATGCCGGCTTTGCGCATCAGGCCGATCTTGTGCTGGATCAAGGGGTGGGCGACTTCGACGATTTTCATGCGTTGCAGACCATCACTACCGGTTGTTGACCTGGAAGATAGTGCCTGATCCGTGGTGGTGTTGCGAGCCGGCCGGCCCCTTGAACACGGGTCAGACCATGCAAAACGGCCGATCCCCGCAGGAATCGGCCGTCATGGAACCCGCTGACCGGCGCGATGCCGGCCGCGGCGAATCTTACTTGTCGCCGCCGGTTGCCGACTTCACGGCTTCCTTGGACTTGTCCCAGGCCTTGGTGGTGCCTTCCTTGGTTTTGTCCCAAGCCTTGGTGGTACCCTCCTTGGTCTTGTCCCAGGCCTTGGTAGTACCTTCCTTGGTCTTGTCCCAGGCGGTGTCACCGCCGTTCTTGCTCTTGTCGGAGATTTCCTGGCTCTTTTCCTTGGTCTTGTCCCAGGCTTTGGTCGACTTTTCCTTGGTCTTGTCCCAGGCCTTGGTGGTGCCTTCCTTGGTCTTGTCCCAGGCTTTTTCGGAACCGTCCTTGGTCTTGTCGTAAGCCTTTTCGGTTCCGCTCTTGGTCTTGTCCCAAAGCTTCTTGCTGCCTTCCTTGGTCTTGTCGTAAGCCGAGACCGTACCGTCCTTGGTCTTGTCATAACCTGACTCGACCGCGGCCTTGGACTTGTCCAGCAGCGAGGTCTGGGGGGCCGGGCTGGCGAAGGCCATCGAAGTGGCCAGGGTCAGGGCGGCGAAGGAGAGAGTGGTACGCAGGAACATGGACTGAAATCCTTATCTGTGGGACAGAAGGTCGAGGTGCCTGCAGGCACCTGCAACTGGAGTTTACCAGCCCCGACCGGATTCCCGCGCCCGCCATCGCTTGCCACCCATGATTGGTTCAGCCTTGCGGCGGGCCGGCGGCGGCATGCGTGGGCGGAAGGGTAGCGATTTCCGGGCGTAGTTCACCCTGTCTGTGATGGCGGTTCCGGTGGGAACAGGGAAGGCCGGTTTGACGCGGGACCGGCCTGAACCGGCCCCCGTCTGGCTGAATCAGCCCTTGAGGCAGCTGCTCATGAAACTCTTGCGCTCGGCGCCCTTCAGGCTCTTGGCTTTGGCCTGCACATTGCATTCGGTCATCTTGGCGCGCTGGTCGGTGCTCTTGCCTGTACCGGTCACGGCAGCTTCCGTCTTGCCCGTCGTGGTGGAGATTTCATCCTTGGCTTTTTCGGCAGTGGAGAAGGCGCTGCTGGCAGCTGTCTTGCCCTTCAGGCAGCTGCTCATAAAGGCGCGGTGCTCGGCCCCCTTCTTGCCGGTCGACTCCTTGGCGCAGGTGGCCATCCGCTGCTGCTGGGCGGTGAGGGTCTTGGCGGAAACAGGCGCAACAAAAGCGGATGATGCCGCCACGGCCAGGGCGGCAACGGCTAGGCTGGTACGCAGGAACATGATGGAAACCCCTTTGCGATGGATGACGAGATGCAGGTTTGCCCGCAGGCAGTGTGCAGCCGCAGTCTATGTCGATACGCGTGCAAAGGGGAGTGCTGGCGGGGCTGTCTGCTGTCGCTCGTGTGTCGAACGACAGCATGTTCGGCACTCAGGACCTGTCGGTGTCCGTCTGCCTGGGCCCATGCAGCAGGGCATGACGCAGCTTGTCGATGACCAGGCCGATCTCGGCGCTGCTGATGCGAAAGTGCGGCGTGAAGCGCAGTGAGCGCGTACCGCCGTGGATCACCCCAACGCCATGGCTGCGCATGTATTCCTCGATCGAGTCCTCGCCGTAGCACTTGTAGGCTTCGGCCAGCTCGCAGGAAAACAGCAGTCCTGTCCCCTGCACCTTGGTGATCAGGCCGGGCAACTCTTCCTTCAGCTGGTTCAGTCGCTGCAGGACCTCTTCGCCACGTTCGCGGATATTTTGCCTGACGCTGTCGTTCAACTGGCCCAGGGTGGCGATCGCCACCTCCAGTGCCCGCGGGTTGCCGGTCATGGTGTTGCCATATACCCCCTTGCGATACAGACCTGCGGCCTGTTCGCCGACCGCCAGTATCGACAGCGGATACTGGCCGCCATTCAAGGCCTTGGAAAAAGTCTCGAAGTCGGGCGGTGGCAGTGTCTCGAAGCCGGGGTAGTCGACCAGTGACAAGACACCGTGGGCCCGCAGGCCGGCCTGGATCGAGTCGACCAGCAGCAGGCTGCCGTGATCGGCGGTGAGCTGACGGGCGGCGGCGTAAAATTCCGGTGTCACCGCCCGGCCGGGGTCGCCCTCACCCATCACCGGCTCCAGGAACATGGCCTCGATAAACCATCCCTGGCGGTCGGCCTCGGCGAACACGGCCTGCAACTGTTCCAGGTCATAGGGTTCGACGGTCAGCAGGCTGTCCTGCTCCCGATAGCTGGCCAGATGCTGACGGTACACCGCATGCGAAGAGTCGGAATACAGTGCGGGGCGGTCGGTGCGGCCGTGGAAAGCTCCCTTGACCGCCAAACGCTTGATGCGGCGGCCGGCATGGCGGCCATCCGGGTCCGTCAGGTGCTTGGCATGGATGTCGGCAATGCGACAGGCCAGGCTGACGGCCTCGGAGCCGGAATTCAGACACAGCAGGCGAGCATAGGGCGACCCGCCGCGGCGATGGCCAAGCTCCTGTTGCAAGGCCTTGGCAAAATGCCGCTGAGCCACGCTGGGGGTCATGATATTGGCCATCACCTGAGGCCGGGCCAGCGCGCTGAGGATGGCCGGGTCGTTGTGACCGAAACCCAGCATGCCGTAGCCGCCATTGTCATGCAGCACGGCACCCTTGAGCGTCACGATCCAGGGGCCCTGGGCAGCAGCCGGCAGGTATCGATTGATGGCATCGTCCGGATAGAAGTTCACGAAGCCGCTCTGGGCCTGCCGGATCTGCTCGGCCTCATCCAGACGCAGAAACTCCGCATCGTCGGTCTGCAGACGCCGGTGAGTCTCAAGGGCCGCGGCGATGGCCAGCCCCAGCTGTGGGTCGCCGGCCGCAAAATGCGCGATGCTGGCATCGTCCAGGCCCCAGGTCAGGGCCTTTCCACCGAAATCACGAAGTTCCTGCAATTGCTCGATCACGCTCATCAACCTGTCTCCCGGGCGGAATGTCGGCGGCTTGCCCACACTCCCAAGTAGTGCATTGAGAATCAACCGCGGCTCATGCTCCGGCAGCGGCCCCCGCCGGAGCGGAACATGAACGCCCGAGCATAGCGCGCAGGGATGGCAGGGGGTACCCCGTCCGGATCGGAGAGGCTGACAACTGTCAGGTCGAACAGCTGACGGTGACCACTGGGGCATCCTGGTCTGGCGAGAGATGCTTGGTGCACGATGGCTGAAACAGGAGATGATCATGTCGGATGTGGTGGACAGACCGCTGCAGCTCGAGGCAACGGGCCCGTCGCATGACGGGCAAGTGGTGCTGAAGGATCTGAGCATGACGCTGCCGCCGGTGCAGGTGATGGCCTTCAGGGCCCGATGGCGCGGGCAAGAGCACGGCGATGGGCATGATCAACGGACGGGTCGTGCCGGATCGGGGACAGGTCCGCAGTTGGGGCGGCTCTCTCCGGGTGCTGGCGTCATGCAGGCGTTTGGGGGTGATGCCGCAGCACGCATCCGTCCGGCCGCATGTACTGGTGCTGCTCGGCTACACTCTGCTTTTCGCGGGATGGGCGATACGCCGTCTGCAGACCAAGGGGGAAGCCGCCGATGACCAGGTCAGATGCTGCCATGCCGAAGTCCGGCTCGATCTGGCGGTGCTGGCTGACGCCTGCGCCGGGTTCGGATGCGGCGGCCAATATGGCTCGCGGCATCTCGCCGTGGGTGGATCTGATCCACTTGCTGTGGTCGCTGTGGATCGTGGTGGTGCCTTGGCTGAACCATGATTTCAGTCGGGCCTGGTGGCTCAGTACGAGCCTGAGCTTTCCCCTTTTTCTGGTCTTGTTTCTGGCCAGCTTTTTGCGCCCTCGCACCCAGGTCAACCGTTTCAGCTGGGGTACGCTGATCCTGTCGCTGCTGGTTGCGGGCTGGAATTCGGGAGCCAGCGGGACCTATTTCATGTTTGCCTGCATGACTCTGGATGCCGATGGCGGACGCTGGCGCGGCTGGCGGGCCTTCGCGACCCAGTTGTTGCTGATGATCGGCCTGTTCGTGCTGGTCTGTACCCGCCATCATTACCCCGAGGTGCTGCTGTTGTGGATGAGCGGTGCGGCGCTGGTGGCCAGCATCATTGTCCAGGTGATGAAATCCATGAATCGCAAGGCCGATCGTCTGCGCATGTCGGAAAGCGAGGTGCGGCGTCTGGCGGGCCTGGCCGAGCGTGAACGGATCGGGCGTGACTTGCATGACCTTCTGGGGCATACCCTGTCCACCATCACCTTGAAACTGGAGTTGTCGCGGCGGCTGTCGGAGAGCGACCCGGAGCGATCGGCGCGGGAGCGTGACGAAGCCGAGATCATCGCGCGTGAGGCGCTGGCCGAGGTCCGGGCCGCGGTCACAGGCATTCGCGCGACGGATCTTGCCGCCGAACTGGCGTCGGCCCGGCTGCTGCTGGCCGCCGCCGGGGTGGCACTGGAGCACGATGTCTTGCCGACGGGGCTGCCCCCGGCCATGGAACGCAGTGTGGCGCTGGTGGTACGCGAGGCGCTGACCAATATCGCCCGCCATGCGGCGGCGGCAAGGGCAAAAGTAAGTTTCCGGCAGGATACCGATGGCCTGCATGTCGAGGTTCGTGATGATGGTCACGGTATCCGGGGCATGGCCGGTCATGGTCTGAGCGGCATGCGGGAGCGGGTCGAAGCTCATGGCGGGCGCCTGCAGCTGGATACAGGCCCGGCGGGTACCCGGGTGATCAGTCTGTGGCCTTTCGGTCATGACCCGTCCGGTCCGGCCATCGGTGTCGGCTTGCAGCAGGCGCCGGCATGATCCGGGTGGTGCTGGCCGAAGACCAGGGCATGGTGCGCGGTGCCTTGTCGGCCTTGCTGAATCTGGAAGCCGATATCGAGGTGACCGCCACCGCGATTGACGGCGAGGCGGCCTGGCGCGAATTGCAGCATGGCCGGGCCGACGTGCTGGTGACCGATATCGAGATGCCGGGTCTGAGCGGACTGGAGCTGGCGCAACGGGTGCAACGCCACGCCTTGCCGATCAAGGTGGTGATTGTCACCACCTTTGCGCGCGAGGGCTTTTTGCGGCGGGCGCTGGAGGCCGGGGTCAGCGGCTATCTGCTGAAAGATGCGCCTGCCGAACGCCTGGCCGAGGCCTTGCGTCTGGTCCATCGGGGCGGACGGGCCATCGATCCCCAGCTGGCGCTGGCGGCCTGGTCGGGCGGCGATCCCCTGACTGAGCGCGAGCGCCAGGTACTCCGTCTGGTGGGGGAAGGGATGGCCTCCGGCGATATCGCCCGCAGGCTGAATCTGTCGCAGGGAACGGTACGCAACTATCTGTCCGAAGCCATCGGCAAATTGGGTGTCGGCAACCGCATCGAAGCCTGGCGACTGGCCCGTCAGAAGGGCTGGCTCTAAGACCGGGATCGTCACGGGATTTCAGTGCCGATGGAAGGAACATGTAAACTGGCCGTTTTTTCCGCCCGGACCGATGCCGGGTCAGGCCAGATACCATGGACAAGTCCGATTTCGATTTTGAATTGCCGCCCGGGCTGATCGCTCAGGCTCCTCTGGCCCAGCGCAGCGCCAGCCGATTGTTGTGGCTGAATCCGGATGACGGCCATATCGAGGACAAGGTTTTCCGCGATCTGCCGACCTTCTGCCAGCCGGGTGATCTGCTGGTCTTCAACAACACCAAGGTGTTGCCGGCCCGGCTGCACGGCCACAAGCCCAGCGGCGGTGCAGTGGAGATCATGATCGAGCGGGTCTGCGGCACGCATGAGGTGATTGCCCAGTTGCGCGCCAGCAAAAAGCCCAGGGAAGGCGGCGAGATCGTGCTGGCCGACGGCAGCCGGGCCACCATGCAGGGGCGGGAAGGCAGCTTCTTCCGGCTGCGTTTCGATACCGCGCTGGACGATCTGCTTCCGCGCGTCGGCAAGATGCCGCTGCCGCCCTATATCACCCGCCAGGCCGATGACAGCGATGACAGTCGTTACCAGACCGTCTACGCCCGTGAACCCGGTGCGGTGGCTGCTCCGACGGCCGGTCTGCATTTTGACCAGGCATTGCTGGATCAGCTGAGCGGGCAGGGCATCGAATTCGGCTATGTCACGCTCCACGTGGGCGCGGGTACCTTCCAACCGGTGCGCGAAGGTCGCCTGGAAGACCATGTCATGCATAGGGAATATCTGGAGGTCGATACCGATCTGGTCGAGCGGATCGCCGCCACCCGCGCCCGCGGCAACCGGGTGATCGCAGTGGGCACTACCGTGGTCCGGGCGCTGGAGAGTGCCACTGTGGACGGCAAGCTGGGCGCTTATGCCGGCGAGACCCAGATCTTCATCTACCCGGGCTACCGGATCACCAGCATCGATGGTCTGGTCACCAATTTCCATTTGCCGCAATCGACCCTGCTGATGCTGATCAGTGCTCTGGCTGGTCGCGACAGGATCATGCAGGCCTATCAACATGCCGTGGCAGCGGGATACCGCTTTTTCTCGTATGGTGACGCCATGCTTATCCTGCCCGGAAGCGCCGCCGAGGTTTGAGTCGGCGGCGCCGCAAGTTCAGCGGTCAGCGGAAGTTGTCGTAGGGCGTCAGCGGCGTGACCGGCATCGGCAGGTCACCCTCCCAGGGGTGGAAGCTGTAGCGGATATATAGACGTCCATAACTGGGCGCATAGTCCTGGCTGTGCTGGACGGTGAACGACGTGCCCAGCACCCAGTGGGCACCGAGCCGGCGCTCCAGGGCGAGATGCAATCGGGCCCCCGGCCCCTGGCTGCGTCCTCCGGCGTTCAACCACTGCGCGGTATCGATCGTGGCCGGACTGGCTTGAGCCTGCAGCGCGGCCAGCGGTGTGCGGATCAGGCGTTCGATGGGGAAGCGTCGCGACGGATCGAGACCGGCCCAGGACCAGCTTGCCGAAGCATCGATCAGCGCCGACCAGTCGGCACTGCGCCAGGCGATGGTCAAAGGCAAGCCGATCGAGGTGTAGCGGCTGGGGCTGTAATAGTCGCCATTGCCCAGGCTGAAATAGTCCTGGTTGTGGCGATAGCCCCAGTACATCAGACTGAGGCCGCTGCGGATCTGCAGATGCGTACGTTCGACAAAGCGGTGATACCAGCCGGCCATCGCGGTCTGACGGAAGTTGGACGGGACATTCCGGCCCAGCATCAGATGGGCACCCAGGCTGGCCCAGGCGCCATCGCTCCCGCCCTGATCCACACTGAGGCCGAGGGTCGCACCGTTGGCGGTGACGCCGCCCCAACGCTGGCCGGTGCGGGGATCGATGGCACCGGCCAGCGAGATCAGCGAATTGTCCATCGGACGGCGCGAACCGGTCAGACGCCAGCCCAGCCACCCCAGATCGCCGCGCCAGCTGATGCCCCCCAGCCAGTTGCCCACCGCATAACCGAAGGGCGAATGACCGATATCGGCCTGCACTCGGCCATCGGCGCTCTGCCATCCCCCTGCAAGCAGTACGCCATCGGCATGTTGATGCTGGCGATTGCTGCAGCCCGGCAGCTGCTGGTATCTGCCCAGACTGTCCAGCCCGGCGAAGAGGCAGCTGCCAAAATCATCCAGATAGCGGCCGCCGCTGTTCAGCCGGAAGCTGCCGGCATCCAGTTGCTGATGTTCCAGCCGCACGAAGGCGCGGCCGGTGACCCAAGGGAAGGCGTAGTCGAGCATCTGGGTCTGGTTGCGCAGATCGGTGGCGCCGGCCTGACCGTTGCTTCGGCTGTTCAGACCTTCGTCCAGGGTCAGTACCGGGTCGGTCCGTTGATAGTACTCGGCGATGTCGCTGCGCAGACTTTGTCGCAACCAGTCATCGCTGTCCCGGGCCCGGGTGGCCCGGGTCAGTTGAGCCGGATCTGCCGGCGTGGTGATCGTTGCGGGCAGCAGCCGGAGTTGTTGCAGGGCGCGGGCGTCGTCCTGCAGGGCGCGCGCAGGGTCGTCTTTCCGTTCCCAGCGAGCCAGGTCCCGCAGATCCAGGGCCGAGGGATGAGCTTCGTCAGCCAGCGCGGCTCGCATCTGGGCCGCGGCACGCCGCGGCTCGCCCAGCTGACTCCAGTCTCTGGCCATGCGCCGTCGGTCGCTGGCCGAGGGGGCCAGGCTGGCGGCAGCCAGCGGCTCAAGCCGGCTGCGGGCCTCGCCCGTGCGCTGCAACTGCAGCAGTGCATCGATTTCATCCAGCCTCAGATCGATGCGCTGTGGCCACTGCGCAAGCAGTCGCCGGTCTATCGCCAACTGCGTATCGTGGTGGCCTTGCTGGCGTGCAAGCTCGGCCTGCAGGCGCCATGTATCGAGGGTATCCGGCAGCTGTTTGACGAGATCGGAGGCGATGCCGAAATGGCGGGCCTGAAGTTCGGACCAGACGCGACGGGTCAGCTGTCGGATCCGGATCTGATGTTCCAGCTGCTGCATTTCCGCGGTCATCCGGGCGCCGTGCATGGTCTGCAGCAGGATCAGCGCCTGCGGGTCGCGGCCGCTGCCATCGAGATACAGGGCGCGGGCATATCGCAGCTCGATGGGCGAATCAACAGAGACTCGGGCAAAGACCTGCTCCGCTTCCGTGTTGCGTCCCTGGTCCTGCAGGGTACGGGCCAGCTGCAGACTCAGCCACGGATCATCGGGAGTTGCCGCATGCGCTTGTTGCAGCAACCGGATAGCTAGCGCCATGTCACCGTGTTGCCGGGCCTCTCCGGCCCGGCGGCTCAATTCGTCACGGCGCAGCGCCATCTCGCGTGGTCGATAGCGTGCGGCGACGGGGGCGGGCAGGGTCGCCAGAAAATCATGCAGCGAGGAGCTGCCCATCTCGGCGTGGATGTTGAGCAGGCGTCGGAGCGCGCCATCATCCCCCGGATGGAGGGTCCGGACCGCATTCAGCAGCTCGATCGCACGCGGCCACTGGCGGCGCGCGATGGCCACGTCTGCCATCCCGAGACGGGCATTGATATTGTCGGGTCGTTGCTGGTGGGCCAAGGTATAGAGCCTTGTCGCTGCATCCAGCTGCTGGCGGGAAAGGGCCTGGTCGGCGTGGCGCAATTCCTGCCAGTACAAGGTGTCCTGGTGCAGGGTCCGCCACTTGGTCATGAAGTAGGGATCGTCCTCCAGCATGGTCGCTTTCTTGAAATAGATGGCCGCCTGATCATAGCGGGCGGACTGGAACAGGCTCAGCGCGTAGTAACCAAGGAGCTTGGGATCATCCGGATAGTGTTGCAGTGCCCGTTGCAGCAATGACTGGGCCAGGGCCTGATCGCGGCCATTCTGACTCAGGGTCATGCCGCGCTGGCCATCGCGCCAGGCCGGATCACCAGCCAGATGCTGCTGGCGGTCCAGGATCTGCCGCGCCTGTTCCCAGGCGCTGACGCCGGGATAAGTAGCGAGAAAGGACTGCCACAGCCTGATCGTGGAGGCATCAACGGGCAAAGACTTCAGATAGGCGAACTCCCGTTCAGAGGCAACCTCCCGATTGCCCGGGGTCGAGGCCAGCTGGTGCAGTACCATGATGGCTTGCTGCGGGTGTCCGGCGGCAAACAGTGGGCCGATCAGGGCCCAGCGCAGGGGGGCGTAACCGGGATAGTCGTCATTCAGCACCTGCAGCCGTGCAATGGCTTGCTCACGTTGTGCCGGATCTCGAGTCAGCAGAGACCAGTATTCCACGGCCAGATCCAGCGTCGGTGGCCGATCACCGAAGATACTCCGGAAACTGGCGATGGCCTGGGCATTCTGTCCGGCTGTCTCGAAGAGCCGGGCGCGATGCAGCGCCGCCTGGACCTGGGGCTGATCCAGTGCCAGAGCCTGCCGGGCCGGCTCGAGCAGTTCAGGATCCCGGGTCAGATGTTGCAGTTGTTCAAAGTAGCGGCGGGCATCGTCGCCACGATGCTGGGACATGGCCAGCAGCACGCCTTGCTGCAGTATCGCCGGATCTTCGGGAGCCAGCATCTGCAGGCGCTGCCAGGCATCCGAAGCCAGTTCCGGCCTTGCGGTGGCCATGCCGAGTCTGATCTGGCTGAGCAGCCAGATACGCTGCTGATCCGATAGCGACGCCGCCAGGCTGGCGTGAGCGGTCAGTCCACTGGCCAGCAGGATCAGCAATCGGGACATCAGGCGATGGCAGCGCCGTCCCGGTCGTGTTGCCGGAGCTGGCACAAGGCCCTGCATGCTCAATCGTGCCCCTCCAGTCGACGACGTGCCTGCCAGCGCAGCACTCGCCACAGCAAGCCGGCGACCATCAAGGTCAGCAGTGCGGCAAGCGAGCCGAGCACCAGCGGATGGTTGGAAAAGTGAAACCACAGCAAGGCCCACCAGGACAGATGGCCGATGTAATAATGCACGCCGGTGAACTGCGGACTGGCGCCGCTGTCACGCAGGATGGTCGCCGAGCCACGCAGTTCGGTGCGCTGGGTGGGATCATCCAGCACGCCCTGAAGCAGGCTTTGGCCGCTTCCCGGCGAGGCCTCCAGCACCACGATGCTTCGCTGTGGATGATGGGGTGCCTGCATCTGTACCACGCCGGCGATGGCACCGGAAGCGGTGATGCTGGAGGTGCCGGCGTCTCCCAACGAGGACATGGCGCCCTGTGCGGCCTGGCCTTCTGCCCGAATGGCAGAGCCTGGCTGGCCGCCACGCAAGCGGCTGTGGTTGCCATCCAGTTGCAGCTCCACGGGCATCTTGCCCTCCAGATGACCGGTACCTGCGCCAATGACCAGCAGGTCGGCATCCAGGCGGCTGGCCGCGTCGAAATCGGTCGAGACCTGCAATCGCAAAGCCGGGTAGCCCGTTTCCGAGGTGATGGCAGCGACTGCTGACAGCAGCAGGGTGGTGTCGGCTTCAGAGGGATGCGGTGGCATCACCGCGATGGTGTCGGCCAGATCCGCCTGGCGACTGAAGGGAAAGCCGGACTGGGCGAAGACCGACAGATTGGGCAGGCCGATGTAATGCTGATAGCCCGACAGATCCAGGCTGGAGTCTTTCAGCACTTCCGCCTGGATCAGCGGCAGGCTGACCGGGACGCAGGGATTGCCTCCTGCGCCTGAAGGCTGTGCATTGATGTCGAAGCGGAATTGCATCAGATTGCGGCTGCCGATCTCCAGGGCCGGGATGGGGACGCTCCGGTCCAGCTCGCCGAGACGATTGACCAGAGGTATGCGCAGCCGGCTCATGAACGAGGTATGGTCCGAATCCGGTACGCCCAGCGTGGCCATGATCTGGTTATTGACCTTGACCTCCAGCCAGGAGGGTTGGTCGTGGGCCGGTGGCGGACTGACCCGGGTATGCAGCTTCATGGGAATGCCGGCATCGCCCCACACGAACAGATCGGGCGGCAGGTTCAGCGACAGGTTGACCTCTGGGCTTTCGGTTCCGCTGGCCTGCAGCTGGTAGGGCGCAGTGACCAGTTCACCGAAGTGGACGGGGTGCCGGGTCTGCACCCAGGTCGGCGCGTCATATGGCTGGCGCCGCGGCGGCAGCTGAAAGCTGTCAATGCGGACCTGGCTGCCGCGAAACTGGACGTTTCCGCTGGCCAGGGTCTGCGCCGCGATCAACACCTGGGCATCGTCGCGGCCGGTCAGCAGCAGGATCTTGCCTGGGAGCCGATCAGGACGATCCAGCATTTCGATGGTTGGTGTATCGACCGGCGGTAGGTCGGGGAACAATGATTGCCGCTGGGCATTGTCCATCAGCACCACGGCATTGCCTTCGGCAGGCAGTCGGCCGTACATCGCCTGCAGATGACTGGAGCGCCACCAGCCCAGGTGTTGCGCGAAATAAGAGCCGGCCACGGCCGAGGCCTGGATCTGCAGAGCACCGGGCTGGTCGGGAAGCACGACGGGAAGATTCAGTCGGCGACCGCCTTCGGGGTCAAAGAACGGCAGCGGCAGAAATGCCAGGTCATTGCGCATGTCCAGCGAGCTGCCGGCCAGCTGCAGTTCGCTGTTCTGGCCCAGGGCCAGCCACAGCGAAGTATGTGCCGGGTATTCGCAGCTGTTGGTGTAGTGTCCGATCAGATGGAAGCGCAGGTGGTTGAAGTTGGCCAGCAGCTTGGGATCCAGGGTGATCTGCCGCAGGATGTGCCTGCCGAGATCTTCGGTGCGGAAGGGAATGACCTCAGCCAGCTGATCGTTCAGGAATATCTGCAGTTGGGACAGGCCCGGCAGCAGGGCCGGCGATGGCGTCAGGTCCAGCTTCAGGCTGGCCTGGGTGCCGACGCGGTCGCGCCGCAACATGAAGTTGATGGTGCCGTCCGGCGCCAGTCCGCTCAGCATCAGATCGCCGTTCTGGCCCAGCTGGGCAAAGCTCTGGGTTTGCTGCCAGTCGATGTCTGTCACGACCGGCGTTGCCTGCGTCGAGGCCGCTGCAACCGGTGCGGCCGGTTTTTTCAGCGGCAGAGGCGTGGCCTGGAGCGGGCAGGCACTGGTGATGGCAAGGCCCAGCATCAACAGGCGACCTGCCCGCAGCGAGCGAAATATGTCAGGGCAAAGATTCATGGGTACGGTCACTGTGAATTAAGTTGGCGATGCGGCAAGCGGACGGCGAGGCATAAAGCTCAGCAGCCAGCGCACAAGATGCACCGAGTGCCGCCCCAATCGCCGTACTGGAGCGGGCAGGTAGCACAACAGTCTTGGGTAGGCACCCAGCCCCATCAGTACGAAGTCGAAGACTTCACCGATGAAGTGGCGTTTCGGGCGGCTGTCATGCCAGTTGATCCAGGCATCGGCACGTCCGAAGGTGCAGCGGATGAATTCCACCATCTGTACATGGCTCAGCTGCATTTCCATGCCCAGATACTGGCCGGCGTGGCGGCGGATCATGGCTGGAAATGACGATGGGTCGCCGGCCCGGTCGAGAATGATCTGGACGCGACTGCCGACCGGGGCGTCGACCATTCCCTCCAGCCTGATGCCGACGCCACCTCCGGCATAGTCCCTGAGCTCGCAGGCATAGATGCGGCCGTCTTCGAACTGGATGGCGGCGGGCTGGTTGGTCGCGATACGGTGGCGCTGCCGTTGTTGCCGGATCTCCATGGCCACCCGGATGGACGCCCCCAGCACGATCAGGTTGTATACCGTCCAGGCGGCGGCCAGCCAGGTGGTGTGGATCTCGTTCTGGGGCCCGAAGCGTATGCGCCAGACGGCGAAGCCGATGCCGCACAGATTCAGGCCGGCCAGCAGAAAGTAGGGGGCTGCGATTCGCCAGTCAATCCAGTTGCGTTGCTGCAGCTCATTTTTGGCGGTGACATTGAAGTTGCCGCGATAGGGGTTGATCAGGGCCGAGGTGGTTGCCCGGGCGGTATACCAGGACAGCACCGTCTCGTAGATCTCGCCGCGGAAAGGTGCCCTGACCCGGCTTTTCTGCCGGGCATTGGCGATGGCGCTGTGAGCCATATGCGGCAACACGAACAAGGTGATGGCCACGGCCGGTGCATAGATGATCTCGATATGGAAAATCAGAAAGGCCAGTGGCGCGGTCAGAAATACCAGCCGAGGCAGTCCGGCCAGAAAGTGCATCATCGCGTTCAGATAGCACAGTCGCTGGAACAGGCTCAGTCCCTGGCCAAGCATCGGATTGTCGAGCCGGAAGATCTGGGTCATGCCGCGGGCCCAGCGGATCCGCTGGTTGATATGCGCCGCCAGGCTGCCGGTGGCGATTCCTGCCGCCTGGGGCAGGCGCAGGTAGGCCGAGCGCCATCCATGTCGATGCATCCGCAGCGAAGTATGAGCATCTTCCGTGACGGTTTCCGTGGCGAAGCCACCGATGCTCATGATCGCGCTGCGTCGAATCACGGCACAGGAGCCGCAGAAGAAGGTCGCATCCCAGGTATCGTTGCCGTCCTGCAGCAGGCCATAGAACAGGTCGCCTTCGTTGGGAGAGGATCGGAACTCGTCCAGATTGCGCTCGAAGGGGTCGGCCGAGAAAAAATGGTGCGGTGTCTGTACCAGGGCCATCTTCGGATCACGCAGCAGCCAGCCGACGGTCATTTGCAGAAACGACCGACAGGGGACATGATCGGCATCGAAGATGGCCAGCAACTCGCCATCCGTCTGGGTCAGGGCGTGGTTGAGATTGCCGGCCTTGGCGTGCTTGTGTTCGGCACGCCGGAGGTAGCCGACGCCGATCTCGGCACAGAAGTCGCGGTAGGTGTCGCGATCACCGTCATCCAGTACCCAGATCTTGAGCTTGTCTGCCGGCCAATCGATACCTTGCGCGGCAAAGATGGTGTTGCGGACCATGTCCAGGTCTTCGTTGTAGGTCGGAATCAGCACATCGACGCTGGGCCAGGATTCCAGGCTGTCCGGCAAGGAGACCGGTTTGCGCTGCAGCGGCCATATTGCCTGCACGTGGCCCATCAGCAGCACGACGAAGGAGTAGGTCTCGGCCAGCAGCAGGCCGATGCCGAACATCAGGTCCAGACTCCTGTTCCAATGCAGGGTCGAGGTATAGCGCCACCACAGATAGCGGCTGGACACCACGATGGAGAGCACGGCGATCAGCAACCCGGCGAAACGACCGGGTATGCGGTAAATGACTTGGGCCGTCAGCAGCAGCGTCAAGGCGAACACGGCCTGGGCCGGATAGCTGAGCGGCTGGCTGATGCAGATGGCAGCAAGTCCCGCTGCTGCGGCCAGCGCCAGCCAGGCGAGTCGCTGCTGTATCTTCGCCGGCAGCGCATGATAACGCTTGGTCAGGTATCCGCGCGCGTCGTGATATCGCTGGCTGTGGGCAATGCGCCGCCGCCAGCGCCTGATCCACTGTGTCGGAAGACTGGCCAGCAGGCGCAGTCGATGCCTGCCGCGCCGCAGCTGCTTTCTCAGCATCTGCCCCGGATGACGGGACCTGGGTTGGAGCAGCAGCAGTGCAGGGGTCTGCAGTAGGATGCGCAGCAGACGCCCTGGCCTGCTGGACCCTGCCTGATCCAATTGGGGGTACCAGCGTCGATAGTCCTTGACAAAGCTTTTCCATGCATCGGACTCCAGCGGAAACAGCAGCCAGGCCATCGCGGTGACCACGGTCAGGCAGCAGGCGGCCAAACGGCCGTGACCGGCCAGACGGAAAGCCTGGTTGCGACGGCAGGGCCAGCGGCGCGGATCAGCCACGGGGCGCGCTCCCGTGGGCGGCATGCGAAAGACACCAGGTGGCCAGCCCGGTCAAGTCCTGACAGGCCATGCTTTGGCTGGCGTAGTAGCCGACGGGCATCTTGGAGGCCAGAGCCTCCTCGAAGGCAGGGTCTTCATGCACTTTCTGTGAAACCGTGGCCAGATCGCTGAAACTGTCCAGCAAGGTGACCAGGTCGCGCTGCAATGGCCGGGTGGGGTTGTAGCGATTGATCAGCAGGGGAGGCGCATCGGCCTGCAGGTCGGCACGGTCAAGGCGCATCACGGCGGCAACGTCCAGCGGCAACACCCTCAGTTCGATATCCAGCGACAGGTCGGGCCGGGCCGGCGCAGGCGAGCTGCTGCCCAGGTCGAAAAGTACCCAGTCGAATCCTGCGGTCAGGGCCTCCAGTTCCGGTCCCGGTCCCTGGGCCGTGATATCCGCGTCGCGATGACCACCATGCGGTAGAACCGCCAGTTTCGATGAAAGCTCGAAGCAGGCCGAGCGCACGTCTGTACCGTCCCGTCGGCTCCAGCCTTCGACGGCCTGCAGCGGGTGGTTGAAGTGCAGGCGCAGCTGATTGCTCGCGCACATGTCGACGCACAGCACCGACTTTCCCAGCAGACTCAGCGAGTAAGCGAGCCCTGCAGTGAGCGAAGTGCAGCCGGCACCGCCGCGCATGCCGCGCAAACCGGCCCGTATCATGGCTGCTCCTTGACGGACGGCGTATCCGTCAGTCTGGCGGCCAGTTCGCCAAGCAGTGGCCAGCGATGCACCACACTGGTCTGGCGTTGCTCCCGGGCAAAATCGTGATAGACCATCCCGGAAGCGTGCAGGTGCTGTTTCAGACGGGCAATGTCATCCGTGCGGTGCACGGCAGCCTCGATGGCCGATTTGGGAGTCTGGCTCATGGCGCGGCACTCGGATAAGGAGTCCAGTCCGTTTCACCCTTCATTCGCACCCACGGCCGGCCGGCGGACTGGATGACGGTCGCCGCGCCGCTGTCGGAGACCGGAGCGGTTTCAGGCAGCTGATCCAGCAGGGTCGACAAGTCATAGTTCGGAGGCAGGATCAGGCTCTGCCGATACAGGCGGGACAGCAGCTCGGAAATGGCCAGGAAGCTGGACGGGGATTTGATCTGCATGGGCTGGTGGGGCGTGTCCGCCGTCATGTTGATCAACTTGACGGCGGCCGGGATATGGGTGATCACCGGGGTGGGGATTTCCCGCAGGCCCGGCATCTGGATGCGGTCACCGCGCAGTCCGGCACCATGCTCGGGCAATATGATCAATACCACCTTGCGTCCACTCCGCTGGATGGTATCGACCAGTGTCGACAGCTCATCCAGCAATCGGCTGGCGCGGGGGGCGTAGCCGGCCGGACGACTGTCGCCATTGGACAGTATTTCACGATTGCCGTCATGCATGGTGATGGTGTTGTAGAACAGCGCGGTGCGCGCTACGGGGCTGGCCAGCCGATGCTGCCACCAATGGCCGAGGACCTGGCCGTCGTCGCGGATGGGCGAACCGTCGAAAGCCACCAGCGCACGCGGCAAATCGTTGATCGCGAAGGGTGTGCTCTTCAGCTGACCTTGCTCATGGATGTCATCGATGAATCCGTCGAAGTGACCGTCATGATTGAGCGCAAGTTCGGTGTCGAAGCCCAGTTTCCGCAGGTTGTCGAACAAATAACAGCCGGACGGCGCGTCCTGGTACAGCGTCTGGTGACTGGTCTGGCCGCAGCTGGCCCGCAAGATGCGGATGGCTGCAGGGCCGCTGTAGGAGGTCGCCGAGTTGAAATTGTCGAAGACCACGTCCATCTTCTTGAATAAGGGGTGGTTCTGCAGACCGACGGCATCGAGGTCATCCCATGCCATCGAGCAGATATTGACGATCAGCACATCGAAGGGTTGGGCTGTGGCAGCGGCTGCAGGAAAGCGGGTGACGCGCTGCGACTCTTTTTCGTAGAACTGCTGCAGCTTCGCGTTGAGATCTTCAGGGTGGCTGGCAGGAGTGTTGGATCCGGTGCCGATACGGGTCTCGCCACGGTCACTCGTCGCCCGGACCCAGGACGGAGGAGGAATCTGCAGACACAGCAGCCATGCCAGTCCGGCAAGGCTCACGGTCGTGATGCGCAGCCAGGGCTTGAGCAGCATATAACCCAGCGCGATCAATGCCATCGCTGCAAGAAGCTGCCAGTTGACGAAGCGTAGCGCGATGTCTGCCAGATAGTCGGCGCTGAAATGAAATACGCTGCTCTCGTCGCGCAGGCGGCTGATCGGCGGCAGCCACGTCTCGTGATACAGCAGGGCTGTGCCGGCAGGGATGGCGACACACTGGCGCAGGCGGCGAGCCCGGATCGACGCCAGCGGTACCAGCAGGGCCGCGGCAAGAAGTGCATTGGCCACCGGCTGCAAGAGAATACGTCCCTGCCAGTCCAGCATCAGCACGATGCAGAAATAGATATTCCAGATGCCAAGGCCCTGAACGCGCTGCATTGATGGTGCGGCGGGCGTCATGCGGGGGGCTTGCCGGTATCGCGGATGCGGGTGAGCTGGTGACGCAGGTGTCGAGGTGGCAGGATGCGGCGCAGGTTGCCGCGCAGCCAACGCAGCCATTCATGTGCCAGCCAGCCGGCGAGTCCGGCCACGATGGCTGTTGCGGTGATCAATTGGATGGCCTGGGAATAATCCATGGTCAAAGGGCTCCGCGGGAGTCGGTCGTCATGGGACGAGGGCGCAAGGGGAGAGGACGATTGTCGGCAGTCGATGCTGTCAGGGGGAGGTTTGTCGCTTTCCGGCCAGGGTGTCCGGGCATGCGTCCCTCCGGCGCTGACGAGAAGCCATGCTCCAGAAAATAGGTCAGATCCAGCGATTCCGGACGGTCGAAAAGGTCGTGCCAGCTCAGCCGGAACAGGTTCTGGAGCGCCCGTTCAATGCCGTTGGCACGGCAAGCGTAAAGGAACAGGTAGGCCTGGTCGCCACTGGTACAGATCATGTCGCCGCGGCGCTTGACTGTGAACTGCCGGATGGCGGTTTCGAGGTCGATGCCCGCTTTGGGCTGCAGTCGCAGCAGAACGTGATTCAGGCGTTGACTGGGCGAGCCCAGACGCAATTTCTGCAGCTGCAGCATGAACCCCGCTTCAGAGACCAGCCCTGCGGCCGAGGGCGGCTGGTATTGTTCGAGCAGCTCCTCGACCTGCCGGTAGGGCGATGCGGGCCAGAGCTGGCCCTGCACGCTCTCGATCATGGTCTGGACCCGGCCAAAGCTGGCTCCGAAGGGGATAATCAGATTGGTGCCGGCACTCAGCAACAGATGTTCATCGGCGTAGCGCAGACATGTGGCCATTTCGCGGACCACGACTTTGATGTGGCTGCCGCGCGACAGACGAAGCTGAAACAACCAGCGTGCCAGCGGGATGATGTCATCGGTCTGCTGCACGCTCAGCAGCAGGGTGGCTGAATAGGCCCTCATGGCCTGATCGGCCAGCGCATCGAATGCCTCGAAAAGATGCCAGTTCGATGACGGAGCGGGCTCGCCCTCCATGACGGGACTCATAGCCAGCACCTGATCCTGATCCGTGGACGAGGAGGGGAGCTGGGGCGGCTGGCCGCAAGCAAGCGTGAATCGGGTTTCGGCGGACTGCCAATCCAGAGCGTATTCCAGCTGCGAGAACACTCCGCTGCGGTTGCACCAGTAACTGAGCTTGTAAAGATAGATATTGCCACGGTCTGCCAGCATGGCAAAGCCGTGGACCCGGTGGCCCATCTGGAACAGACGGGTTTCCAGCCCGGCGGCCTGACCATGGGAAATCACCAGCATGAGGCAGCCACGTGCCTGCAGCCAACCGGCAAGGCTGGCCAGCGAGGTCGCAAGCTCGGCGGGGTCGGACACATGCGGACCGGTCATGTTCAGGCTCAGCACGATCAGGTCGGGGCGCTGTTGCAGGATGCGATCGAGGTCCCTGACCAGCCATCGGGCGATGGTCGAGGTTTTCCCCGCGTCCAGCTGCCATAGATCAAGACGTGCTGGGCCGCTTGCTGCAGGCAGGTGTTCGACGATCTTTCGTCCCAGTGCATCATTGTCGATCAGCAGCATCTGCGCTGCTGCCGACTGGGCGGCAATCAAGGCAAGTCCCAGGCGCATGGCCGTGGCTCTGGAGTCGGCATGGATCCAGTACAGGCCCGTCGAATGCATCGCCGTGATCTCCGTCTGCAGACCGAGCAACGGCAGACAGACAGGCTCATGGCTTGTGGGTTTGAAGGTCGACAATGTGTGGGGTCCTGAGCGAAACAACGGGCAACAAGACGGCTGCATTACGTCGTGCGACGTTGTGACGCGAGTCGTGCGCCTGGCCTTGCCGGTGATGGGCTGCGTGCCCGGCTCCCAGCGTTGGGCATGAAGTCGTTCCGTCAACCCACTGCAAGTCGCGGGTACGGAAATCAACTAAAAGAATGCAAACAACATCTTACACAAATGTGAAAATTGCGTCACGTCGTAGACACGTTCCGTGGACTTGGCGACAGGCTTCGTCACCGAAGTCACTGCCGTCGTGTCGGTGCCATCCACCAAAACCGACTTTAGAGGCCATAATGACGCGCGACAATATGGCGATGGAGCTTTGCCGGCGCAGGCCTCATGTTCGAAGCATCGGCAATATCCTTCAGGCCAAAGCCCATGCCTGCGGAAGTGGCATGGCCGCGGCTTCCGGTGAATCATCAGGAGAGGAAAGATGGTTCCGGAGAACACCCAGCAAGGAACAAGGCAGTGAGCGATGTCGGTGGGCGTGAAGATGTCAGTGGCGGCAGGCGCAGGGCGCTGGTCTGGTTGGCGACAGGAGCGCTGCTGTCCAGTACCGGGCCTGTCATGGGCTTGAGCGTGGCGCGGGAGCCACTGCCGGCATGGCCGGGCTGGGAGGCATTCAAGAAGGCACAGATCCAGGCCGACGGCCGGGTCATCGATTACATCACCACGGATCTGAGGAGCACCTCCGAATCGCAGGCCTATGCAATGTTCTTCGCGCTGGTGGCCAATGACAAGCTGATGTTTGCCAGCGTCTGGCATTGGACACGACACAATCTGATGCCAGGCAGTGCGCCGATAACCTTGCCGGGCTGGCTGTGGGGGCGCTCGGCCTCGGGCGGGTATCGCCTGCTTGACGGCAATTCCGCATCCGACGCCGATCTGTGGATGGCTTACGCCCTGCTGGAGGCTGGGCGGCTGTGGCGACGCGAGGATTACAGTGCCGCCGGGCATGCTCTGTTGCAATTGATCCAGGTCCATGAGGCTGCCCGGATTCCTGGACTGGGGCCTATGCTGCTGCCTGGCCGACTGGGTTTTGCCGGTACAGGCTGGTGGAAGCTCAACCCCAGTTATCTGCCGATCCAGGTGCTCAGGCGTTGCGCCCTCGAGCTGCCGCCATCAAGTCCGTGGGCGGTATACCCGCATCAGGCGCTGCGGTTGATCCAGCTCAGTGCCGTTCAAGGGTTTGTGGCGGACTGGGTCCGCTGGAATGGCTCGAGCATGCAGCGGGACGTCACCGCAAGTTGGGACGCCATTCGCACCTATCTGTGGGCTGGCATGCTGGCTGATGAAGATGCCTTGCGCGCGCCCCTGCTGTCTGCCTTGCACGGACCGTTGGATCAATTGCGGAACGGGCAGCGGATGCCGGAAAAAATCCATCTGGAAAGCGGACTGCAGGAAGGCCGCGAGCCGCGTGGCTATGCCGGTGCATTGTTGCCGTATCTTGCCGTCCAGGGACAGAATCAGTTGCTTGCAAGCCAGCAGCAGCAGATTCCGCCTGTGGCGCAATATGCGACCACCGGATTGCCTTACTTCGAACGCATGCTGATCCTGTTCGGTGAGGGATGGCTGCAGCATCGCTTCCGCTTCGGTCCGCAAGGACATCTGATGCCGAGTTGGGCTTGAGCCTTGATCCGATCGTTCAAGCGGTAACCCGGCATCGACATGATCTGCAGCGACGGTCTCTGCCATGGCGATATCTTTTTACACGGGCCTGGCCGATGCCGGGGAGCGTGGCCTGACCCAGTCATCGGTGAGCGGGCTGCGATAGAGCGTGTGCGGCTGCATCCGGGTCACAAGCAGCTGCATCGGCTCGCAGGCATTTCATGTCGATCCATCCGGGGGGGGGGGGGGCAGCCCGTACCGCTGTTGCATTTCTCTTGCAGGCTTTCGCCCGAGAGGGCGTTTGAAATGGCTCAGTACGGCATTACGGGGCGAGCTGTAGGTGCGCTGTGGGGTGCCGATAGGCGGGCGGGTAGTTCAATGAGGACGTTGGTGATGAGTGATGTTCGGAACGATGCGCGTCGGAGGCTTTTGAAGTGGGGCCTGGGCTTCTCGCTCCTGATGCAGGGGCGTGGTGTCAATGCGACGGGCACGCTCGGTGCTGCAGACTGGCCGGAGTGGAATGATTTCGTGACGAGCCTGCTGCGTCCCGATGGTCGCATTGTCGACCTGGCTACGGCGGATCAGCGTACCACCTCCGAAGCCCAGGGCTACGGAATGTTCTTTGCGCTGGTCAACAACGACGTTGCTCTGTTCGCAAAGATGTGGAACTGGGTCGATGCGAATCTGCTTTCGGGCGGCTCGGGTGGATTGCCTGCCTGGCTGTGGGCGCAGGATGCGGACGGAGTCATGCGGGTGCTGGATGCCAATTCTGCCAGCGATGCCGATATGTGGATTGCCTACAGTCTGCTCGAGGCAGGGCGGTTATGGCATCGCATGGACTACAGTGAGGCCGGACGTCGCTTGCTGCAGTCCGTGGCCGAGCAGGAAATGGCTGCAGTTCCCGGGCTGGGGCCGATGGTAATGCCTGGATTGCAGGGTTTCAGTGGACCCGGATGGTGGCGTTTCAATCCAAGCTACATGCCTTTGCAGCTGTTGCGTCGTTTTGGCCTGGAATTCCCGGCGGACGCGTCGTGGGCCCGCATGCCGGCCCAGGCGCTCAAATTGATACAGTCAAGTGCGCCGATGGGCTTCGTGCCTGACTGGATCCGTTGGGACGGGCAGGCCATGATCGTCGATCCGGACAAGGGGGCGCTCGGAAGCTGGGACGCCATCCGGACCTATCTCTGGGCCGGCATGCTGGCCGCGACGGACCCCCTGCGCACGCCGTTGCTTGCCGCCTTGCATGGTCCGTCGGACTTGATCGACAAGGGACGTGACCTGCCGGAGAAGATGGACACCCGTCATGGCATCGGTTTCGGGATGGAGTCGAGCGGCTACGCGGGGGCACTGCTGCCTTATCTGCTGGCCTGCGGCAGCCGCTCGGGTCTCATGGCGCAGCAGGGAATGATACCGCCGGCAAGTCAGTATCGGGCGATGGGGTTGCCGTACTACCAGCGAGCGATGATTCTGTTTGGTACCGGGTTTATCCAGCATCGCTTCCGATTCGACGAAGAGGGACGCATGGTGCCTGCCTGGTGCCCGGGTTCCCGGGCCTGAATTCCCGATCAGGTCGTCATCGCGGCGGGATCAGTCGCTGCGCGACCGGTCGGCGGGCAAGGTGCATGGCCTGGCAGGTGCCGAGGATCAGCCAGGCCGTACTGTCGCCGCGGATCTCCGGGGCAGGCTGATCCAGGCGGTTGACGATGGCAGGATGGCGTTGCAGCCGGTTTCCTCGAGGCTGGGCGTCCTCACCCTGTTTGCTGGCCCGTTCACGGGCGCCAGGTCGCTACGGCGTCACTGCATCGATATGCCGGCCATGAACGAGAGAAAGGCAAGGCTGACGTCAGATGGAAGCCGCGAAGTCTGAAGCATGGAGCCGGCCGGTCAGGTCCGGGGATCTTTCCGTGCGAGCGGCGTCGCGCCACTTGCCGTTGCGCCATTGTCATCAGTGCGAAGATTCGATCCGGCACGATCCGCCGGAGGGTGGTTCGCGATGGATGGGACATATCGGTGTCAAGGCATCTGGACGCCCACTGGGTCATAATGTCATGCCGGTGATGGTCGCAGGGCGAGAGGGGGTTCCTGCATGGGGGGGCGCGATGATGCGGTGCCGACGGTAAGAACAGCCGCACGGTATCACGCGAGACAGGTACGTCACTTCTGATTGAGATTTTATGTCGTGTTTTGCGTGACGGACTTTGCCAAACTTGAAAATATAGCGTGGGAAGTCGCTATTTGTTTGGCATCACGACATAAAGCCATCGTGTTTGAAAGCCCGGCCGAAACCGGCAGGATGCCCAGCAGCATGGTCCTGGGTGCTTCACTGCTGAAGGGCCTCTGCGCAGGTCGTGCCTGTCAATACGCGCTGGAACGATGCGCAAAAATCCATGGAGGAGGCGCGAAGACGAATCATCGCCCTTTCCGTATTGCGGCGGGTATAGATCGTCTGGCGTGCACAAGCGACCCGTTGTCATGACGGGCGGGGTGGTGCGTGCTGCCGGAATGATCCGGTGACGGTGCCGCGCGGGAATCCTGACCAGAACATATTCGAGCAACCATGGATAGAGTGAATCATCTGTTGGATTATTTCGGGCGCAAGGGGCCAGGTGTCCAGTGGCCGGTCTTCGTCATGCCTCTGCTGCAGGAAATGGAGCGGGAGCTGGGGCGAGACCGGCTCAGAAACGTTCTCCGGACAAGTGGCTCGCATATGGCAGCCAGCCATCCGGTGACGACGGCGGGTTCTCTGGATGAGCTTCAGACCCAGATCAACGCCCATCTGGAAACGATGCACTGGGGGTATTGCCGTCTCGGCGAATCCGATACCAGCATCAACATCCACCATTACGCTTCGCCCTTGGCCTTCCTGGCCGAGGTCGGAAAAAACGCCTCGGCGGCCTATCTGGAGAGCGCCTATCAGGTCTGGCTCGGCCAGGCCGGCATGCCGTCCGGATTGCGAGTCATCAGTGGCGAGCATCAATATCCTGTCTGTCAAAACTTCCGGGTCATCGCAAGCCCGGATCGCCCGGAGTAAATGACTATGCGTCATCGTGATGATGTCGTTCGACTGTTCGAGACCATGGGCCACTCTGCGGACACATACGGATATTGCAGTTTTCCCCGTCGATTGCTGCCTGAGCCTGGGCTGAAATCTGCCGACGCCGTCGGTGCTCCAGCGACTCGTGTGTCTGCGCCAGCGGATGGCCACAAGCGACCCGGTCCGACGCTTCCGTCAACGCCCAAAAGCAGTGAGCCACCTGCCGGAAGATGGACGGGGATGGAGCTTTCTCCGGCGGCGAGTGCGCTGAGCAGAACCTTTGACCGGATGCTGCAGTCCGGCTGACTTTTTCCGGCAGGACTTCTTGTTTCCGATGTGAATGTCCGTGGCGCATAGCCGCGTCGGACTGTTATGTGCGTATGTCCGCCTGGAGGCGAGCCTGATATGCAAATGTATTTAGACAAGGCAAGGCGCTGGCTGCTCGTCCCCGGGCGCACGCTTGCCTGGGTCGGAGTGGCGGTGACGGCACTGCTGGTCATCAGCGTGCCAGCTGACAATTGGGATCAGATCGTTTTCGCGATGATGTCACTGCTGCTGTGCTCGCTGCTTGGACGCAGTGAAGGTGATCTGCCGCGACTGATGATGATTGCACTGTCGATGGTCAGCTCGGGCCGTTACATGTATTGGCGTCTGACCCATACTCTCAGCTTCGATCACATTGCCGATTGCGTGCTTGGCATCGGCCTGCTGCTTGCCGAAACGTATTCATTCGTGGTGCTGCTGCTGGGCTACGTCCAGGTCTTGTGGCCGTTGCACCGCCAGCCTGCACCGCTGCCTGCTGATCCCGGGCAATGGCCGACGGTGGATGTGCTGGTGCCCACCTACAACGAGCCGCTGGAACTGGTCAAGACGACGCTGATGGCGGCGCTTGCACTGGACTGGCCGGCCGACAAGATCAAGATCTATCTGCTTGATGACGGGCGTCGAGAAGCATTTCGCGAGCTGTGCGAAAGCCTGGGGGTGGAATACATGATCCGTGGCAACAATCGCCACGCCAAGGCCGGCAATATCAACGCCGCGCTGGCACGTACCCAGGGCGAGTTCGTGGCGATCTTCGATTGTGACCATATGGCTACCCGTTCGTTTCTGCAGCTGACCATGGGCTGGTTTCTCAGGGATCGCCGTCTGGCTTTGATGCAGACACCCCATTATTACTTCTCGCCTGACCCGATGGAGCGCAACCTCGGGACTTTCGGTCGGATTCCCAACGAGGGGGAGCTGTTCTACGGTCTGCTGCAGGATGGCAATGATCTATGGGATGCCACCTTTTTCTGTGGCTCATGCGCCGTGCTGCGCCGAACCCATCTTGAGTCTGTAGGGGGCGTGGCCACCGAGACGGTGACCGAGGATGCCCATACGGCCCTCAAACTGCACCGCCGCGGCTATCGCAGTGCCTATCTGGCCATTCCCCAGGCCTCCGGCCTGGCGACCGAGAGCCTGTCCAGCCATGTCGGTCAGCGAATACGATGGGCACGTGGAATGATCCAGATCTTCCGGATCGACAATCCGCTGCTGGGCAAAGGACTGACCCTGGCCCAGCGGCTGTGTTACCTGAACGCGATGCTGCATTTCCTGTATGGCCTGCCGCGATTGATCTTTCTCACCGCGCCATTGGCCAGTCTGCTGTTCGGCCTGCATGTCATCCACACGTCAGCGGTGATGCTGCTGGCCTATGCGGGCCCCCATGTAGCGATGGCCTATATGGCCAATCACCGCAATCAAGGCCGGTTCCGTCATCTGCTGTGGAACGAGGTCTATGAAACCGTATTGGCCTGGTACATCTTGTTGCCCACGCTGCTTGCCCTGATCAACCCGAAGCTCGGAAAGTTCAATGTCACCAGCAAGGGCGGGCTGGTAGCCAGCAGCTATTTCGATGCAAAGATCGCGCGTCCTTACGTCTATCTGCTGTTGGTGAATCTGCTCGGCATCCTGGCTGGCATGTGGCACCTCTACCATTCGCCCAATGCGGGCTTCACCCAGACCATGTGGATCAACGTGTTCTGGACGATGTACAACATCGCCGTCACCGGCGCCGCCATTGCGGCGGCAAGAGAATCCAAGCAAATGCGGGGTGCGCATCGTGTTGAGGCCTTGGACATGACGGTGGCCCTGCGCTTGCCCGACGATACGATCAGCCAGGCACGGGTCACCGATTTCTCGGTGCAGGGCATGGCCGTGGAAACCCGCAATTACGAGTTGATGCCAGGCTTGCAGGTGCAGCTGGGGCTTTCTGACGGGCACGAGACACGCTTCCTGCCGGCCGTGGTGGTCAATGATCGCGGCGGCAGCTGCTTCGGGCTCAGCTACGAAACGCTGACGTCCGAACAGCAGACCTGGCTGGTCAACTGTACTTTCGCCTGCGCTGACCAATGGGCCAGACGTTGGGGGACGCATGAAGCCGAGCAACCCTTCCGCAGTATCCACGGCGTGGCGATGGCCAGCCTGCGTGGACTGGGTCACATGCTCTCGCATTTCCTGATGCCGCGGCGTCGCCGGGCTTCGCTTGGCGAGGGGAAAGCATGAGGCGGCTGGCATGGTGTCTTTCGCTTGGACTGGTCGGTACGATGGCCATCGCGGACCGTTGTGCGATCGCGGACGAAGTGGTGCCGGAATCGACGCCGGCAGCCCCTGGCCAGCTGGGTATCACCTCGCGGCACAGCTTCCAGCAGCTGGGCGTGGACTATCAGATGACCATGCACGGACCGGAGGCCGAACTGGGCGTGCCTTTCGGCGTCAGGGTGGACCAGCTTCCCCTGGACGGCAGCATCCAGCTGGCTTACCAGGTGGCGGACCATGTGCCGCACGGACATACCGAATTGCTGGTACGTCTCAATGGCGTGAGTGTCGATCGGATCGAATTGCATGCGGCCGATGCCGGCAAGCGGTTCAATCGCCATATCGTGCTTGACGCCAAGGCGCTGATCGACTTCAACCATCTTGAATTCGTGCTGCACAGCGATGCAGGCGATCTGTGCGTGCCCGGGAAGCCGGCGGCCTGGATCGTTCGCATCGACAATGGCAGCAGCGTCGAGTTGCGCAGTCGCACGCTGGGGCTCAGCAACGACTTGTCGCACTGGCCGTTGCCGTTCTTCGACAGGCGGGACATCGATTCACTGCGCTTGACCATGGTCCTGGGGCAGCATCCGGGCCTGCCGACATTGCAGGCCGCCGGCCTGCTTGCCTCCTGGTTCGGAGCGCTGGCCTCCTATCGCGGCGTGGATGTCCAGGCCAGCGCCGATACTCTTCCCAGCCATGGCAACGCGATAGCGCTGATCACCTCGGAGCATCCGATCAATGGCATTTCGACCCCTGCGATCACCGGTCCCCAGGTCGAGATGGAAAACCTTCCCGGTGACGACGGGCACAAGCTGCTGCTGGTCATGGGGCGGGACGATGCCGAATTGAGGACGGCCGTCCTCGGCTTGTTGCAGGGCACCAGCATGCAGGGCGATCAGGTGCACTTCCCGGCCATGTCCGAACCGGCTCCGCGGCAGCCCTATGATGCCCCTGGCTGGCTGAGCACGCGAGGCCCGGTGACGCTCGGTGAGCTGGGCGGGTCAACCCGCTTTACGGTACAGGGGCCGATACCGGACACGGTCAGCCTCCAGTTCATGCTGCCGCCGGACCTGTTCACCACGGGTGCCCAGGATGTGCCCTTGCACCTGCATTATCGCGCGACTGCCGCGCCCATCGGTTCTGGCTGGGGCGCACAGGTCAATCTCAACCATGCAGGTGTCGACGGCTGGAAACTGGATGAGGCAACCGATCCGACCTCCATGTTCGCACGCTGGCATGCGCTGCCGGACGAAGACCAGATGCTGGTCGGCCAGCGCACCATCAGGCTGCCGCTGTCGGCACTCAGTGCCCGCAACCAGTTGCAGGTGCACTTCAGCTTCGGCGCGCAACCCGGCTGTATCAGCCGGGCTTCGCGCAATGCGATGGCGACGGTGGATCCCGGATCGACTCTGGATATCTCCCATCTGCAGCACTATCTGGTGATGCCGGACCTGGCGGCCTTCGCGAACAGCGGTTTTCCGTTCAGCCGCTATGCCGACCTTGAGCAGACGACGCTGGTTCTGCCCGGCAACAGGGACGAGCAGGACAACCGCATGCTGTTGAACCTGCTGGCAATGCTGGGCAGTCGCACGGGCTATCCGGCTTATCGGGTCCATCTTTCCGAAGCCGCGGACGCAGCGGCCCATGCCGGTGATGATCTGATCGTGCTGGGCCGGGCCGGCACACAGCCGCTGCTGTCACGCTGGAGCACGGATCTGCCGGCCAATACCGATCCTGCCGGATGGCGTGACCGGGTCAAGCGCTGGCTGATCATTCATGTCCCCGGTCCCTTGCTGCATCTGCGGCGACCAGATCTTCAGTCCACTGCCCAAGCCGTTTTCGATGCACGTCAATACGACGTCATGGTGCAAGGGTTTCGCTCGCCCCTGGATCACCGTCGCAGCGTGATTGCGATCCAATATGATGGTGCGCGTGCGTCAACAGCCTTTTATGAGGCCATGCAGCGACGCGATGAGCTGGCTCACTTCCAGGGCAGCGTCGCGACGGTCCAAGGCGATCGCGTACGAAGCTACGCCGGCCTGCAGAGTTACACGATCGGACATCTCTCCTGGATGACACGCCTGCAGCTGAGCTTGTCGGCGCGGCCTTGGTTGCTTGTGGCGGTGGCCTTCTGCGGGATCTGGCTGAGTGCCTGGCTGGGTCGGGGATGGTTGCGTCGACGGGCCGCTTGGCGATTGAAGCGGGAGTATCTCGATGATTGAAATCCTTGCCGGAATCCAGAGTCATCGTCGTCGCAAGGTGCTTGGCCTGCTGGCTGGCTGTGCCGTGCTTCCCGGTCTGTCCGCCTGTATTGGAGGTGATATGCGTCGATCGAAAAGTCCGGCCGACTGGCCGGCCTGGCGTGACTTCGTGCAGGTGCAGATCCAGCAGGATGGTCGTGTCGTCGATTTCATCACCACGGATCGTCGGACCACCTCTGAAGCCCAGGCCTACGCCATGTTCTTTGCGCTGGTCGACAATGATGCGGTGCTGTTCGAGCGGATCTGGCAATGGACACATCGCCATCTGATGCCGGCGGATACGGCAGATGATGCCTTGCTCCCGGGCTGGTTGTGGGGTGAGGGCTCGGTGGGTAAACAAGCCTTGCTTGATCCGAATTCGGCCAGCGATGCCGATCTGTGGATGGCCTATGCCCTGCTGGAAGCCGGCAGATTGTGGCGACGCACAGACTATGTCTTGGACGGGCGTCGTCTGTTGCAGGCCATCGCCATGGGGGAAAGCACGGCCGTTGCCGGGTTCGGCCCCATGCTGTTGCCGGGAAAAGAGGGTTTCACGGCCCGAGACTGGACCCGCTTCAACCCAAGCTATGTACCGTTGCAGTTGCTGCGTCGCTTCGCACTTGAGCCTGATCTGCATGGAGACTGGGCTCTTTATCCACAGCAGGCCGCGGCCTTGATTGTCCGCAGCGCACCGGTGGGCTACGCGCCTGACTGGGTTCGCTGGAACGGTACCGCCATGGTCGTCGATCCGGCGACCGGGCCCATCGGCAGCTGGGATGCGATCCGTACCTATCTTTGGGCGGGCATGCTGGCGCCAACAGAGCCCATGCGCGGACGCCTGCTCAATGCCTTGAGCGGCCCCTTGCGGAGTCTGCATGCCGTTGGCGGGCTGCCTGAAAAGGTCAATGTCCTGACCGGCCGCGGTGAGGGGGCGGAGCCACGTGGTTATGCCGGGGCGCTGCTGCCTTATCTGAAGGCCAGCGGGGCGGGTGATCTGCTGCGGGCGCAGTCGGCGCGGATACCGGCCGTGTCCAGTTATCGGAGCGGCGGTCTGCCTTATTACGAACGGATTCTGATCCTCTACGGCCAGGGCTGGCTGGAGGGGCGATTCAGTTTTGACGCTTCGGGGCGGCTGCTGCCGGCCTGGAGCCTGACAAGCGGTGGTGCGAAATGAAGACGTTCGGTCGGCGTACACAGATGGCAATCAGTCTTGCGGGTTTGCTTGCAGGAGGGCATCAAGCCTGGGCGCAGGCGGGGGACGGCGGGGCGCAGCAGTTGATCCAGCAGGGCAGTTACTGGCATGCGCACGGGCGTGATGATCTGGCTCAGGACGCATGGAACCGCCTGCTTCTGGTCGATCCTGCCCAGCCGGATGCCTTGCTGGGCTTGGGTGAAATCGCCATCAACCGCGGTGATGCGGACACTGCCCGGCAACGTTTGCAGCAGTTGCAGCGGATCCATCCCGGCGCGGCCCAGACAGCGCAGCTCAGACTGGATGTTGGTGGCAATGACAGCGCTTTGAGTTCGGCGCGAATGTCGGCCGCCCGCGGGGACTATGCGCAGGCCATTGCTTCCTATCGCCGCTTTTTCGGCGGCCCCACGCCTCCGGCGAATCTGGCGCTGGAATACTATCAGGTCCTTGCGGGAGCCCCGGGCGAAGCCTGGGCCCAGGCGGTGGCCGGCCTGCGCTCGCTGCAGCAGGGACAGCCCGACAACGCCGCGACGGCTTTGGCCCTGGCCCGGGTGCTGACCTACCGGGAGCCGTCTCGGCGCGAAGGTATCGACCGCCTTGCCGAATGGTCGGCAAGGCACGGTCATCCGGATGAAGCTCGTGCTCCTTGGCGGCAGGCGCTGCTTTGGCTGGGTTCATGGCAGGGTGATGACGCGGATCGCTTTCATCGCTACATGACCATCTATCCGACGGATCATCTCGTGCTTGAGCAGTCCGAACGGTTGAGAAAGCAGTCGGCGCAGGCTGGCGATGCGCATGCCGGCGTGGAGCTGGCTGCCGCCTTCCATCTGCTGGATCAGCATCGCAGCGTACAGGCACAGGCGGCATTCAGTCAGTTGCTGCGCCAGCACCCGGGTGACAGCCAGGCCATGGGCGGTCTGGGAACGGCCTTGCTGCAGCAGGAGCAATTCGAGTCGGCGCGCAGATGGTTGCAGAAGGCCGCCGCCGCCTCGCCCCGCTGGCGCGGGCCGCTGGAGAGTGCCGACTATTGGTCGGCGCTGCGGCAGGCGCAGGCGCTGGTTCCGCAGCATCCGGAGCAGGCCCTGGCCGGCCTGCGGCAACTGACGCGACAGCAACCGTCCAATCCCGCAGGCTGGGTCGCACTGGGGCAATTGTTGCTGGCTCAGGGGGATACCGACGGAGCTGCCGATGCCTGCCAGCGGGCGCTCAAACTCGATCCAGCCAATCCCGGAGCACGTCAGGCCTTGATCCAGGTCTATATCCGGCAGGGGCATGCCGGGCAGGCGACCAAGTTGTTCGGGCAGTTGAATGCCGACCAGCAAAAACGGATGGGGGGACTGGATCGACTGCAGGCCGAGGAAGCCCGGCAGCAGGCTGCTGCCGCCGTCGCCGGCGGAGATATGGTCGCTGCACGGGACTTGCTGCAGAAAGGTCTCGACGCGGACCCGGGCAATGTCTGGTTGAATCTGGATCTGGCCAGACTGTATCTGCATGCGGATCGACCGGTCGATGCGCGGACGGTGATGGATCGTCTGCTGCTGCGTGCCCCGGACTCGGTGGACGCCATTTATGCGAGCGCATTGCTCAGTGCGGACGAGGGTGACTGGGCGGCTGTCTATGCATCCCTGAGGCGTATGGCGCCTGATCAGCGCAGTGACGAAGCGGCAGCCTTGTTGCGCAGGGCGGCGATCCGGCTTGAGATTGCCCGTGCGGTGGCGCTGGCACGGCAGGGACGTTTCGCCGAGGCGCGGCAGACTCTCATGCAACTGGAGCCGGGTGTCAGCACGGGACCGGGCGATCTGCTGGCCGCTGTGGCGACGGGCTATGCCGATATCGGTGATACGGCCCGGGCCAGTCAGCTGGCCACTCGTCTGCTGGAATCGGGCCAGCCCCAGCCCAGTGTCGAACTGCGCCTGCAGTACGCTTCCGTGCTGTTGTCGGCCAGGCAGGATGCCCCTTTGCTGCGGGTTCTGCGTCAGCTGCAGAGTGCGCCGATGGATGCCGCACAAGCGCAGCAATATGCCGATCTGCGGGAAGGCTACGCCTTGCGCCAGGTCGAGTTGTACCGGCAGATGGGCAATCTCGAGCAGGCCTATGCCGTGCTGTCGCCGTTGCTGCAGCATGACGGGCAGGCAGTCAAACCGCTGCAGGCCCTGGCACGGCTGTACGTGTCGGCGGGCAAGTCGGACGATGCGCTGCAGATCTATCGACGGGTGCTGCAACTGCAGCCCGATGATGTCGATACCCTGCTGGCGGCGGCTGGCGCGGCCGAACAAATACATGATTATGCGGCAGCCAGTGGTTTCGTCGATGCCGCGCTCAGCCAGACACCGCATTCCCCGCGAGTGCTGGCCGATGCGGCGCGGCTGTACCGGGCGCGGGGTGACAGCCGCCGTGCTGCGGCCTATTTCCGCCAGGCGCTGGACGAGCAGGCTCAGGCGCTGGCCGACAGCCAGGCCGGCATGGCCTTGCCTGCGCTGGCTGCTCCTGCCGCAGCGCCCGCCGCCGGCATGAATCCCTTCGCCGGCATCACTGGCTCCGGCGAAGAACCGGAAGCGGGTGATGGCCTGCCGTTGCCTGCACTGGCCTCGGCGGCGGCCAGCTTGCGTACCGCTTCCGACAGCTCGCAGCAGATCGCTGCCGATGCAGGCATGGCTTCGGTTCCGGCCGCGGCCGGCGGCTACGATGTACAGGCAACCGATACGGTCGCTGGCGCGTCCGTTCCGGCGGCCATGAACTCTTCCGCCCTGGCTGCGTCGGTCAGGGCCGGGGGCGGAGCGGACGGCTTCGGCGCCGATCGCCGTCTTCCCGGCCAGGGCTTGCCTGCCGCTGCCGATCGGCACTTGCACCGTCTCTCGCCGGTCAATGGCGATGACAGTCGTGAGGATCTGGTCGCCGAACTTCAGTCGGTGCAGGCCGATGCCAGCGACAGCCTCAGTGCCGGCATGGTTTATCGCAACCGCAACGGTTCGGGCGGACTGGGCAAGCTGGATGATCTGGAACTTCCCCTGCAGGGCCGGTTTTCCGTAGGGCAGGGCAGGATCACCGCCAGCATCACGCCGACCTTGCTTGATGCTGGCACGGCAAGTACCAGCTATGACAGCGCAAGCCAATTTGGCGGCGGGCCGGCCGCCGCACTGGATGGCGCCATTGCCGCGAATGCGACGGCGGTATCCGGTTTGCTCGATTCCACGTTGTTTCAGGGACTGCTGACTCAAGGCAACGGCAATGCCACTCGCAATCTGATCTATCAGACCGCGCTCAGCAATGGCGAGTACCAGACCCTGTTCAACCAGACCGATTACAGCGCCAGCTACGCCGATCGTACGGCGGCAGCCATGTCGGCGCTGTTCAATCTGCCGCTGGCCAGCTATATGCTCAACAACGATCTCAGTGCGACGCCGTTGAAGACGATTGCACAACAGATACTGGCCAATTCAAGCTACAGCGGCGCGCTGAGCAGTGCCCAGTTGGCCACTCTGCAGTCACTCGCTGGCAGCGCACTGGGTGCGCTGACGCCGACACAGTTTGCGGCCAGGTTGCAGTCGATGTCGGCAGCCGGGGCCGGCGCGCGACGGCTGGGGCCGCAGGATGCGCGCGGCGCCGGTGTCGGTGCGGCCTATGATCTGGGGGGGCTGCATTTCGATGTCGGCTCCACGCCGCTGGGTTTTCCCGAATCGCGGCTGGTGGGCGGGCTGGCCTATCACGGACAGATCGGTGAGGACGTCAACTTTACCGTGCAAGGCTCCCGACGTGCGGTATCCGACAGCCTGCTGTCGTTCGCGGGTGTCGAGGATCCGCGTACCGGGCAGCGCTGGGGTGGGGTGACGGCCAACGGCGGCCGTTTCCAGATCGGCCGCGACAATGGCGCGGCTGGCTTTTACGGCTACGGATCCTACGCCGTGCTGGTCGGTACGCATGTGCAGCAGAACAATCGCGGGGAAGCCGGTGGCGGCGCCTATCTGCATTTAATCAGCGGCCCCGATCAGTCGCTGACGGCCGGGCTCAATGTGACCTATATGCAGTACAGCCACAACTTGCAGGGCTTCACCTATGGCCAGGGCGGATATTTCAGTCCCCAGCGCTATGTAAACATCGGGGTGCCCATCCACTGGAGCGGGCGCAAGGGTGCCTGGAACTGGATGCTTGACGCCAGTATCGGCGTGCAGTCCTTCCACCAGAACGCCAGCAATTACTTCCCCACCGATGCGGCCTTGCAGGCTCAGGCCTACCAGGCGGCATCGATCGCCTCCACGCTGGGGCTGGCCAGCTATACCGACCCGGTCTATCGGGCGCAGAGCAAAACGGGTCTGGGCTACAACCTGGATGGCGCCGTGGAGTATCAGGTGGCACCCAAGCTGTACCTTGGTGGCCGGATCGAGCTGAGCAACGCCAGCAACTACCAGCAGCTGAGCAGCGGACTGTATCTGCGCTATCAGTTCGACGACTTCGGTGGCACGGTCAAGCCACAGCCGACGCCGCTGCTGTCGCCCTACAGTCCTGCCGCCGGGGAGTGAGGCGAGGTCTTGCGAGCACCCGTCTCGGCGAGGATGGCGGTTGCTCGGCCAAGGGCGGGCTGTGCAGGTAGAATAGGCGGATGACTGCACTGACTTTTGAACTAGACGCCACTGATGGCGCGGCGCGCCGCGGCCGGGTCCACCTGCCGCATGGCAGCCTGGAAACGCCGGCCTTCATGCCGGTGGGTACCTATGGCTCAGTGAAGGCGATGACGCCTCGCGACCTGAAGGAATCCGGTGCCGAGATCATTCTCGGCAATACCTTCCATCTGTTTCTGCGACCCGGACTGGAAGTGATCTCCAGGTTCGGCGGCCTGCACAAGTTTGTCGGCTGGGACCGGCCGATGCTGACCGACTCGGGCGGCTTCCAGGTGTTCTCGCTGGCGCACAAGCGCAAGATCACCGAGGAAGGGGTGACCTTCGCCTCACCGGTGGACGGCTCCAAGGTGTTCTTGTCGCCCGAGGTCTCGATGCAGATCCAGAGTACGCTGAACTCGGACATCGCCATGATCTTCGACGAATGCACTCCCTATCCGGCGACGGAGCCGGTAGCGGCCGAGTCGATGCGGCTGAGCCTGCGCTGGGCCGAGCGTTCACGCCAGGCCTTTACCGAGCTGGGCAGTGGCAACGCCCTGTTCGGCATTGTCCAGGGCAGCGTGTATGAATCACTGCGCCGCGAGTCGGCCGAGGGGCTGGTCAAGATCGGCTTCGACGGCTATGCCGTCGGCGGGCTGGCGGTGGGCGAACCGGAAGACGCGCGCAATCACACCCTGGATTTCACCGTACCTATGTTGCCGCAGGACAAGCCGCGCTATCTGATGGGCGTGGGGCGGCCGGAAGACATCGTCGAGGCGGTACGTCGCGGTATCGACATGTTCGACTGCGTGATGCCGACGCGCAATGCCCGCAACGGTTTTCTGTTTACCGCGCAGGGTACCTTGCGGATCCGCAATGCCAAGTTCGCGCTGGATACGGCGGTGATCGAAGAAGGTTGCGATTGTTACACCTGTGCTTCAGGTTTCAGTCGCGCCTATCTGCGCCATCTGGATCGTTGCAACGAGATTCTTGGCAGCCAGCTGGCGACTATCCACAATCTGCGTTATTACCAGCGGCTGATGCAGGGCCTGCGCGATGCCATCGCTGCTCGGCGGTTGGACGATTTCGTGGCGGAATTCTATGCACTGAGGCAGGGAGCGGCTGCAGCGGCCTGAAACCGGCCCGTAGACGCTGTCAAAAGGCGGGTCTGGAGCCCGCCTTTTTCATGCCCGCGACCCGCATCCTGACAATGGACTGCGAACTGAGTGCAGAGGACGGGCAAGTGCCGTCGGTCGGCAAGTGCGGCCGGGCAGGCCCGGTCGTCTCGGGGTTGATCCGCTGCTGAGAAAACGGCGCAGCATGCGCTGCGCCGTTGTTCACATCATCTGGCGACGGGGTCCGATCAGAACAGAACCTGGCCCCACAGACCGATTTCGTTGGTCTTGTAGGCAAAGCGCTGATCATCCGCCCGCAGGGTGTCGTACTTCCAGCCCAGCGCGAAGCGCAGCATGCGGATCGGGTCGAAGGAGACGCCGGCGTTGTAGTACTCGTCCTTGATGTAGTGCGAGCCGCTGTTGCCGATGCCGGTCCAGTAATGATAGTTGATCTGGTCATGGCGACCGAACAGGGCCCAGCGACGCGCGAAGCTCCAGTCGGCAAAGACCGAATAGCCGTTGGCCTTGTCGCCGTTGTTCAGGAGTACGCTGCCGTCAAAGCCATGCAATACGTCATCCCAGTTCCTAGCATTGAAGTATTCCACGCCGACACCGAAACTGTCGTTGCGATAGACGATCAACGCGTTTGCACGCTGGGTGGTGCGCACCTTGGCATCGTCGGCAACGTTGTCCTTGCCACGTTTGCCGTCATAGCCGCCGACGGCCAGGGTCAGCTCCTTGATCGGAGAGTAGGAGACGCGGCCTTCCAGATCGACGTGACCAGAGCGGCTGGGGTTGCGGAAACCATTCCCGTTCACGGCTGACAATTGATAGGTGAACGAGTTGTCGCCCTTGGTGCCGCCCATTGCATGCAGACCCCAGTCAGCCGACTGACCGAAGGAGCCGACACCGGTATTGTCGCTGTTGTGTCCGCCATCGATCGAGCGATCGGTGATGGTGTTCTCGAAGAAGCGATAGTGATACAGGTCCTCGACGAAGGGAATCCACGGCGAGTTCGCCGAGCCGGCACGGACGATGAAGTATTTGCTGAAATCACCCTGCAGATAGGCCTTCTTCACGAACAGGCTGGTCTGGCCCAAGCTGCTGGAGTAGTTGAAGTCGGTGGTCAGGTTGGCCGACCACATCTTGCTGAAGGTGTGGGTGATCGACAGGTAGAACCGCTTCATGTCAAAGCCGGCGCCATTGGTGGTGCCGTGGCTGTCCTTGGGGCTGTAGATGCCGTTCGCACCGCGCTCCTTATGTGAAGCACCGGTGAAGTCATAGAAGATCGTACCGTTGAGTTCGGTGTTGTTGACGAACTTCTCAAGCGCATCCAAGCGCGGCCGTGCGGCTTCGATACGCTGCACGCTGGCCTGGTTCCGGGCGACGGCGGCGGCGGAGGCTGTCGCGGTAGCCTGGCTTTGAGCGACGGCCGTGGCCTGAGCCGCGGATTGTTGGGACAGCGCTTCGACCTTGGCCTGCAAAGCGGCCAGCTGCGCCTTCAGCAGCGCGATTTCCTGTTGGTTGACCGCGGCGGGTGCCGTCTTGGCCTGGTGTGCGGCGTGTCGCTTTGCGGACGCGCCAGTGGTCTGCGCGGCGACACTGAGGCTGGTCACGCCAAGACTTGCGGCAATGAGTACAGCCAATGGTTTGAAGTACATGCGGGTCAATCCCCTGAAAGAAATCGGATCGATCCGCGCCGGCAACGCAACTTGCCAGCGAGAATCGCAAGAGTTGGCGCCATGTTCTTCTGCCTAGATGACAGTTCTGTGCTTGTTAATATTTCAACTGGATGACGCCGGATGCATGCGGTGATGCATTTGCCGATCACGCGATGGCGCGTCGCACTGTTATGCTTAGGTCATGCATACTTTGAACAACAGTCATGCCACGCGCATGTCCGAGCGTTTTCGTGGCTTTTTTCCGGTGGTTGTGGATGTCGAGACCGGCGGATTCGATGCCGAGCGCGATGCCCTGCTGGAAATCGCGGTGGTCACCCTTAGCATGAACAATGAAGGCCAGCTGCGGCCACGGCCGGCCGTGCATGCTCATGTCGAGCCGTTTGCGGGAGCGAATATCGATCCTCGCGCCCTGGAAATTACCGGCATCGATCCGGACAATCCTTTGCGCGGCGCGCTCACCGAGCGGCAGGCACTGGATCATGTGTTTGCCGAAGTTCGCCAGGGCATGCGTGATGTCGACTGCCAGCGGGCGGTGCTGGTCGGCCACAATGCGTCCTTTGATCTGGGCTTTTTGAATGCGGCCGTACGTCGTTGCGGCCACAAGCGCAATCCCTTCCATCCCTTCAGCAGCTTCGATACCGCCACGCTGGGTGGGCTCGCTTACGGTCAGACCGTGCTGAGCAAGGCGGTGATGGCGGCGGGCCTGGAGTTCGACACTCGCGAAGCCCATTCGGCGGTCTACGATGCCGAGCGCACGGCGGAGCTGTTCTGTCGCATCGTCAATCGCTGGAACCGGCTGCAGACGCTCGAGGCCGAGCTGGTGGGTCCTGACGCGACCTTGTAAAAAGCCTCTGGAAACAAGCGACAAGGGACGGGGGACATAATTGCTTTCCCGTTTGTCATAAAAGTGAAACGTTCAACTCATTTCATTGCAACATCCCCAGCGTGAAATGGCGGGGTCGGTGGCCCCCACCTTTCGCTCGCCTTTCCCAAGGAGTTGTCGTGTTTACTTCCCTGACTCGTCGTGTTCTTGCGCTTGCCGCGCTGTCCCTGGCTGCCACGGGGGCCCAGGCCACCGATATCACCGGTGCCGGCTCCAGCTTCGTCTATCCCGTGCTGTCGAAGTGGTCGGCGGCTTTTGCCGAGAAAACCGGCAACCAGCTGAACTATCAGTCGATCGGTTCGGGCGCGGGCATCGCCCAGATCAAGGCCGGCACCATCGATTTCGGCGCCACCGATGCGCCGCTGGAAGGCGCCGACCTGGCTTCGCACGGTCTGGGCCAGTTCCCGGTCGTGGTGGGCGGCATCGTGCCGGTGGTGAACCTGCCGGGCGTCGTGGCCGATCAGCTGCATCTGGACGGCCTGACCTTGGCCAATATCTTCCAGGGCAAGGTGAAGATGTGGAATGACCCCTCGATCGCCGCGCTGAATCCGGGCAAGACCCTGCCGGCGCTTAAGATCACCGTGGTGCATCGCTCCGACGGTTCGGGCACCAGCTTCAATTTCACCAACTACCTGTCCAAGGTCAGCCCGTCCTGGGCCAGCTCCGTCGGCTTCAAGACCGCCGTCGATTGGCCGGCGGGCGTGGGCGGCAAGGGCAATGAAGGTGTGTCGCAGTATGTATCGCAGATCCATGGCGCGATCGGTTACGTCGAATATGCCTATGCGGTCAAGAACAAGATCGCCTGGGTCGATCTGAAGAATGCCGCCGGCAACTTCGTCAAGCCGTCCGCCGCCGCCTTCGCTTCGGCCGCCGCGACGGCGGACTGGGCCTCGGCCAAGGACTTCAATCTGATCATGACCAATGCCTCGGGTGCCGCGGCCTGGCCGATCACGGCGACCACCTGGGTGGTGATGTACAAGCAGCCGAAGAATGCCGAGACCAGCAAGGTGGCCTTCCAGTTCTTCCGCTGGGCACTGGATCATGGTCAGTCTGATGCCGAATCGCTGGACTACGTGGCCCTGCCGCCGGCTCTGGTCAACAAGATCGAAGCCTATTGGGGCAGCGAGTTCAAGTAAGCCGGGCTGAGGCCCGGCCACCCGGATCCACCGGCAGGCTTCCGTCTGCCGGTGGATCCGTTGGCAATCCGACAAAGCAAGAGCAGGTCCAGGTCATGCAACAAAACCATCCCTCCGCCACCGTCAAAGAGCTGGAACGGCGGGCGGCGCGCGACATGATCCAGGATCGGCTGTTCCGCAGCTTGCTGATGGCCTGCGCCATGCTGGTGCTGATCACCATGCTGGGCGCGGCCGGCTCCACCTTGTGGGGCGGCCGGCAGGCTTTCGCGACCTTCGGCTGGCATTTCCTGACCAGCGCGACCTGGGACCCGGGCAACGATGTCTATGGTGCCCTGGTACCGGTGTTCGGCACCTTGGTGACCTCGTTTCTCGCTTTGCTGATCGCGGTACCCATCAGCTTTGGCGTCGCTTTTTTCCTGACCGAGGTGGCGCCGCGACAGATTCGCGGTCCGATCGCTTCGGGCATCGAGTTGCTGGCAGGGATTCCCTCGATCATCTATGGCATGTGGGGCCTGTTTATTTTCGCACCCTTTTTCGCCGACCATATCAAGCCCTGGCTCAGCAATTATCTCGGCAACCAGCCCGATGACGGCAAGCTGTCCTGGGTGGCCGCCCATGTGCCGCTGCTGGGCAAGCTGTTCGGCAGCAGTTATCCCTTCGGTGCGAGCGTGCTGACCGCCGGCATCGTGCTGGCAGTGATGGTGGTGCCCTTTGTTTCCTCGGTGATGCGTGAAGTCTTCCAGACAGTGCCGCAGCGCCTGAAGGAATCCGCCTACGCCCTGGGTGCCAGCCGTTGGGAAGTGGTCTGGGACATCGTGGTGCCTTATACCCGCTCCGCCGTGATCGGCGGCGTATTCCTCGGCCTGGGGCGTGCCTTGGGCGAGACCATGGCGGTGACCTTCGTGCTGGGCAATTCCATGAATCTGTCGATCTCCTTGCTGGATCCGGGCTCGTCGATTGCCTCGACCATCGCCAACCAGTTCAGCGAGGCGGTCGATCTGCAGAAGTCCTCGCTGATGGCGCTGGCCTTCCTGCTGTTCGTGGTGACATTCATCGTGCTGCTGATTGCCCGCCTGATGTTGCGGAGTATGGCGGCCAAGGAGGGCAAGTCATGAGTGCGACCTCGCGTCTGTATGCGCGCCGCGCCTGGAGCAACCGGATCGCGACAGTCTTGAGTCTGGCGGCTACCGCGCTGGGTCTGCTGATGCTGGCATGGATCCTGTGGGAAACCCTGCGACAGGGCATTGCCGCGATCCATCTGCCGCTGTTCACCAGGATCACTGCCTATGGCGAGGACGGTGGCCTGGCCAATGCCATGGTGGGCAGCCTGATCATCAACGGCATCGGCATTGCGGTGGCCACCCCGATCGGCGTGCTGGCCGGTACCTGGCTGGCCGAATATGCCAACCGTACCCGGCTGGGTGCCACGATCCGTTTTCTCAACGATATCCTGCTGTCGGCACCCTCGATCGTGCTCGGCCTGTTCGTGTATACCATCGTGGTCCTGCCGATGACGGCGCTAAGCCATGCACGGGTGACTTTTTCGGGTTTTTCGGGCGGCATCGCCCTGGCGCTGATCGCGCTGCCGGTGGTGGTGCGCACCACCGATGAAATGCTGCGGCTGGTGCCCTCCACCCTGCGCGAGGCGGGTCTGTCGCTGGGCGTACCGCAATGGAAGCTGACCTGCCAGGTGCTGATCCGGGGTGCCCGTTCCGGCATCATCACCGGTGTGCTGCTGGCACTGGCACGCATCAGCGGCGAGACCGCGCCCTTGCTGTTCACCGCCTTCGGCAACAACTTCATGGCGCTGAACCCCTTCGACAAGATGGCCAGCATGCCGCAGATCATCTATCAGTATGCCAATGATCCCGGTGAAGGCACCCACGCCATTGCCTGGGCCGGCGCCTTTGTCATTACCATGTTTGTTCTGGCCCTGAGCCTGCTCTCTCGGCTGATCCTGTCACGCAGCAAGGTTTCGCATGATTGATTCGACCTCCTTCGGACCCGATGGCCGCCCTCTGATCGAGGAGGCCCCCGCGCCGGCGGTCAAGATCGCCGTTCGCAATCTGGACTTCTACTATCAGGGCTACCATGCACTGAAGAACATCAGCCTCGATATCGAGGACAAGAAGGTCACTGCCATCATCGGGCCCTCCGGTTGCGGCAAGTCCACCTTGCTGCGGATCTTCAACCGCATCTATGCCATCTATCCCGGGCTGGAAGCCAAGGGCGAGGTGGTGCTGGATGGCGAGAACATCCTGGACCCAGCCTATTCGGTGAATCGTCTGCGCAGCAAGGTCGGCATGGTGTTCCAGAAGCCGGTCCCGTTCCCCATGACGATCTTCGAGAATGTCGCCTACGGGATACGTCATCACGAGCGCCTTTCGCGCGGCGATCTGGCCGACCGGGTCGAGCAGGCCCTGCGGGGTGCCGCCCTGTGGGACGAGGTCAAGGACAAGCTCAAGCAGAGTGCGCTGGGCCTGTCGGGTGGTCAGCAGCAGCGTCTGTGCATCGCCCGCGGCATCGCGCTGAAGCCCGAAGTGCTGCTGCTGGATGAACCTACCTCGGCACTGGATCCGATCGCCACCGGTCGCATCGAGCAGCTGGTCGAGGAACTCAAGAGCCAGTACACCATCATCATCGTGACCCACAACATGCAGCAGGCGGCCCGCTGTTCGGATCGCACCGCCTTCATGTACATGGGTGAGCTGATCGAGCTGGACAAGACGGACAAGATCTTCACCAAGCCCGGCAAGAAGCAGACCGAAGATTACATCACCGGCCGTTTCGGCTGATCATCACGTGCCTCCAGGCAGGAGCTGGCCGGCGGGGCGGGACTACGGATACGGAAGGGCAGACATGAGCGGCAACGGCATGGACCATATCATCAAAAGCTACGACGACGAGCTGGCGCGGCTGACCGGCGAGATCATCCGCATGGGCGAATTGTCGATCAGCCAGCTGGAAGCGGCCATCGATGTGGTCGAGCGTCGCGACGAACGGGCAGCCCGGCATGTGGTCAGCAGTGACGAGGCGATCGATCAGCTCGAGCAGGAGATCTCGCGTGACGTGGTGCGGCTGCTGGCGCTGCGGGCGCCGATGGCCGGCGATCTGCGCAATGTCTTTGCGGCGCTGCGGATTGCCGCCGACATCGAGCGTATCGGTGACTATGGCGCCAATGTCGCCAAGCGTTCGATTCCCCTGACCATGGTGGCGCCGATCGAGGCCACCAGCGGACTCAGTCATCTGGCCAAGCTGGCCGCCGTGGCGGTGCGTGATGTGCTGCTGGCCTATCGTGAACGCGATGCCGACAAGGCTTATGCGGTATGGAAAAACGATGTGCAGCTGGATGAAGCCTATACCGGCTATTTCCGCCAGCTGCTGACCTATATGATGGAAGATCCACGCAATATCACGCCCTGCACGCATCTGCTGTTCATGGCCAAGAACATTGAGCGGATCGGCGACCATGCCACCAATATCGCCGAAAGCATCTGGTACCAGGTCCACGGCGAGCCGCTGGTCAAGCAGCGCAAAAAGCGCGACGAAACCGCCAGTCCGGATCTGTCCGGACTGCTTTGACCGGTCCGGGATGGCTGGACTTGTCCGTCGTGATCAGCAGCGCCAGTCTTCGGGCTGGCGCTTTTTTTATGGCAGGGTGGTGACTATTCATGCGGCAAGCTGGCGGGCCGGGTTTTCCCGGCGCCCTCGCTGTGGTGGTGAATTTCGCCAGCCTGATGCCGTCTCTGCAGATATACCGCTGGACTGCAGTTGACGCCACCCGACGAGGCGAGGCGTTTCCTGCCGGAGGCATGGGGGGATGGGGGCAAGCGCACTGCTGATACCTTGCTTGCCTCGGCAAAGCTGTCCGGTGGGCTGGCGAAGCTGGCCGAGCAAGGTGGACAAGATTTGCGCCTGAGTGTCGAGTACTTGGCGCTGGATCCGCGCTGGCAGCCATTGTTCGAAGCCGAACAGCTGGACAGAGCCCGACACCGGTTGAAGTAGTTGGGGTTGCAGCCGCCGCGCGCTGCAGCTTTACCCTGAGCTTCCGGGCAGCGGTCGGCGCTATCTGGAATGCGTGCCCGCCATTTGAGCAGGTGCGCCGTCCCGGACCGTTGAATGGCCGGATGTGATCGCATCGGGTCTGCGCAGAAAAGGGCAGGGCCGTGACCGGTTTGATCCATATTGCGCGGATGCCGGTCATCAAAAAGCCCGAACCGGTTTCCCGGTCCGGGCTTTCAGGTTTTCAACACAGGGCTTTCAGTCCGGATCCGCCGTGCAGGCCGGATCCGTGCCGGAACTTACTGCGCCTCGTCCTTGCCGGTATGCGTCTGCGGCGCGAAGGTCCAGCCGGCACCGTAGGGCTGCGGGGTCAGGCGCAGCCAGCCGCTGATATCGGCCACCGGCATGTCGTGCTCGCGCAGGGCCTGCACGGCACTGGCGGTGACAGTGGTCTTCGGCGCATCGGACTGGTTGCCCCAGGCCTGGCGGATGTAGTTGGCGACATCCGCGATCTGCTGGTCGGTCAGGTCATGCTTGTAGGCAGGCATGGCCACGGCCGAGGGAGCCCAGTTGGTCGGGGGCAGCACACCACCGTTGACGATGACGTTGACCAGCGAGGTCGGGTTGCCGCTCATGACCACCGGATTGCCGGCCAGGGGCGGGAACATGCGAGCCACGCCGCCGCCATCATTGCGATGGCAGATCGCGCACTGCTTGACGTAGGTATCGGCACCCGGATGGCCGGCCGTATCGCCCTGATCCAGCGCCTTGGCCGTGGCATCATTGTAGGCATAGGCCGTACCCTGGGCCGGAACTTCCGGCAGGCTCTTCAGATACTTCGCGATGGCATGCAGGTCATCGTCGGAGTAGTGCTGGGTGCTCCAGGCCACCACGTCGGCCATACCGCCAAACACGGCAGCGTGGTCCGTGCGACCGGTCTTCAGGAAGTAATAGATATCTTCCTCGCTCCAGCGGCCCAGGCCCGAATTCGGGTTGCTGCGCAGACTGGGGGCGATCCAGTTGTCGATCGGCGCACCGCCGGCCAGGAAATCCGGGCTGGAGCCATCGAGCGCCTTTTCCTGCATGCCGGTACCACGCGGGGTATGGCAGGCGCCGCAGTGGCCGGCACCGGTTACCAGGTATTCGCCACGGGCAATCGGATTGTCGTTGGACGGGGCGGTGGTCGCGGTGGTCGGGGTCGGTGCGAACACCTTGCGCCAGATCGCCAACGGCCAGCGCATGGACATCGGCCAGGAGATATCGACCGCCTTGTTGGTCTGCGCCACCGGCTGAACGCCATGCATGAAGTAGGCATACAGGGCCTTCATGTCGTCTTCGGTCATGCGGGCGAAGGACGGGTACGGCATGGCCGGGTACAGGGTGCTGCCATCCTTGCGGATACCCTGGCGGACCGCCTGGTCGAACTGCTCGAAGGTATAGCCGCCGATGCCGGTACTGGCATCGGGGGTGATGTTGGTCGAGTAGATCGCGCCGATCGGAGTCTTGATCTGCAGACCACCGGCATACAGCTTGCCGCCGATGCCGGTATGGCAAGCGGCACAGTCGGCCAGATGGGCGACATAGGCGCCGCGCTGGATCAGTGCCTGATCGTCAGAGGACTGGGCATGGGCGGCAAAGGCCACCGAACCCAGGGCGAGAGTTGCTGCAAGCGAGCGAAGCATCTTGTTCATGCGAGCTACCGGGCGAGTGGCAGGGGAAGGGCTGTTGCGTGAGGTCATCACTGCTGCGGCACTCCTTCCGGATTGTTGCGAGCGTCCACTTCACGCTGGAAGGTGTCGTTGGAACGCTTGATCAGGAACTGGCGGATATCCTCGATCTCTTCCGGCTTCATGGACTTGTCGAAGCGATCCATGCCGTAAGCGGTCAGGGCGCCACGGCCGACGACGTTGTAGAAACCATCCTGTTTCCTGATGGCACCGGACCAGCGCAGGTCAGGCAGCACGCCACCGGACTCGCCATTGTCGCCATGGCAGGCAGCGCAGTAGATCTGGAACTTCTCGTACCCGGCTTCGGCCTTGGCGGAGTCATAATCTGCCGGCGGCTTGACAGGCAGGAAGCCCTTCTGGTCTTCATGCTGCGGCAGCTCGGCCTTGCCGTCGATGGCAAAGGTGATGATGCGCGAATGGTTCACGGTCCAGCCCGAGCTGCGGGCCACGCCGCCCAGGAAGAAGGGATAGATGCCACCCCAGCCGACCAGTACCGACACGTACTGCTTGCCGTTGGCGGTATAGGTCACCGGCGGAGCGATGATCGCGCTGTGAGCATCGAACTTGAACAGGTCCTTGCCATTGGTCGCGTCATAGGCGTGGAAGGTGCCGTCCGCCAGGCCCTGGAACAGCAGGTCGCCGGCGGTGGACAGGATGCCGCCGTTCCACGGACCCTTGTGTTCCACGGTGAAGGCCGGGGCCTGCTTGGTCGGATCCCAGGCAATGATCCAGCCCTTCAGGTCCTTGATGAAGGCGGCCTTGGCTTCCGGAGTATCCGGCAGCCCGACTTTCTTCATGTTCAGACCCAGATTCCAGCTGTCCGGATGCGGAGTGAACTGCTTGGCGCCTTCATACAGGAAGGGCACCTGCTGAGCCGGGATATAGACATAGCCGGTCTTGGGGCTGTAGGACATGGCGGCGAAGTTGTGGCCGCCCAGATCGCCCGGGATGCCGTACCAGTCCTTGCCGTTGAGGGTATACATCGCATCCGGATTGTAGATCGGGCGGCCAGTCTTGGGATCCAGGCCCTTGGCCCAGTTCTCGTAGACATAGTTCTTGCCCGACAGGAACTCGCCGGTCTTGGCATCCAGAATATAGAAGAAGCCGTTCTTGGGAGCGTGCATGATCACATGGCGCTTCTGGCCATTGACCATGATGTCGGCCGTCATGATCTGCTGGACCGAGGTGTAATCCCACTGGTCCATCGGGGTTTCCTGGAAGTGCCACACATACTCGCCGGTTTCCGGCTTGATGGCGACGATGCTGCCCAGGAACCAGTTGTCTCCCTTGCCTTCCGAGCGCAGCTTGTAGTTCCAGGGCGAGCCGTTGCCGACGCCCAGGTAGATCAGGTCGGTCTGGGGGTCGTAAACGATCGAATCCCAGACGGTGCCGCCACCGCCCTGACGCTTCCAGGCACCGTTCGCGCTCCAGGTCTGATAGGCCTTGCTCATCAGCACGCTGTCGGATGCCGCGCCGTCAGGCTTGTTTTCGGGATTCGGCACGGTGTAGAAGCGCCAGTCCAGCTTGCCGGTTTCGGCATCGAAAGCCGATACGAAGCCGCGGGCGCCGAACTCGGCGCCGCCGTTGCCGATGATGACGCGACCCTTGGCGATACGCGGGGCACCGTCAACGGTATAAGAGCGCTGCTGGCCCAGCGAACCTGTCTTCGGGATGGTGTAGACCGACCACACCAGCTTGCCGGTCTTGGCATCCAGCGCGATCAGGCGGCCGTCGAAGGTGCCGAAGTAGATCTTGCCGTTCCAGTAGGCGGCACCGCGGTTGACGGTATCGCAGCACCCCTTGTCGGCGACATAGCCGGGGACTTTGGGGTCATAGGACCACAGCAGCTTGCCGGTGGCGCCATCATAGGCGCGGACCTTGCTCCAGTTGGTGGTGGCATAGATTACGCCATTGACCACCAGGGGAGTGCCTTCCTGACCGCGATTGCTGTCCAGATCCTGGTACCAGGCAAGGTGCAACTGGCCGATGTTGCCGCGATTGATCTGATCAAGCGGGCTGTAACGCTGCTCGGAATAGGTGCGGCCATAGGTCAGCCAGTCGCCGGGATGCTGATCGGCGTTGATGATTGCCTGACCGGTGTTGCTATCAACCTCGTCGGCGATTGCGGCAGTCAATCCAGTGCTGGCGACAAGCAGGCTGGTCAACGCCGCGGCGAGCCGGGTCCTGTTGATGCGCTTCGTGAATTGCTTCAAGGGTGATGGCATCTAGCTATCCTCAAATGATACGGGCAGGCAACACAACGCAACCCAAGGGGAATCCCTTTGGGTTCGTCAAAAAAGTCGGGAGGCAGTACTTTGACGAGATTGCGTCAAAGCGATGCATGGAAGAGATCTTGGCCACAGTAGCTGGGGTGCTTGACGCATTCCTGGCGAGGGGGGTGCGACTATTTTACGTCCCTTGCTTCACGAATATTTCATATGGTTCATTTCGTTTTATTGCATAGACGATGCGATTATGTTGCGGTGCAACACAAGGCAATCTTGCTTCATGGCTACTTGACGATCGAGTGGCGATATGAAACGAGTTGCGATACGAGCCAGACTCTGGTCTGGAGTCGGGCGAGCGCAGCGAACCATCTTGCCGGGTCGCTGTCGTGACTTATCGCAGATCGGAATTCGATCTGTGCCGCGAACCCCGGAGGGGGATCAGTACGAAGGACGCCATAGCAGGGCGTCGATATCTTCGGTCCGGGCCCGCTGGTGCTCGGGCACCTTGCCCTGTCGCAGCTCCACGCCCTCGTTGAGCAGACGCCGGTACTGCTCCCGCCAGGCTTCGCTCTCAGGGGGGAAGGCCGGCCGGCCGTCGGCCCGTATGATGCGATGCCAGGGCAGGCCCAGCTCGGCAGGCGCTTCGCGCAGCACCTTGCCGACCAGTCGGGCGCGGCCGGGGGCGCCAGCTCGTGTCGCGATGGCACCATAGCTGCAGGTCTGTCCCTGCGGCACCGAGGCGATCTCGGCCTGGATACGCAGAATCAGGGGCTGGCCGGCAGAGGCTTTATCCATGTCGACGGATTCCGGTCCGAGCGTTCAACCATCAGCCTGGAAGGCTGGCCGCTTCGACGTGGCGCGGCAGTTCCGAGAGGGCATGGATCTTGAAGCTGGTACTGTCATCCCGCAGCGCGACTTCGCCGTAGCCGTACTCCACCAGGCCGAAACGGATCTGGCTGGCGGCTGCGAAATCACGATCGGCAATGGTGTCGCCGATCATCAGAAAGTCTGCGGGCGTGGCTTGCGGGTAGGCCGGCCGGATCTTGTGATGGAACAGATCCGGGCTGGGCTTCCCGGGCATGTCAGGCTGCTCGCCCCAGACATGTTCGAAGTAGGGCATCAGCCCGAAATGCTGCAGAGCAACATGGATGGAGGGTTCGGACTTGTTGCTGACAATCGCCATGCGATAGCCCTGCTGGCGCAGGTCATCCAGCAGCGCTTCGGCCCCCGGAAACAGGCTGGAGTGATCCAGGCCTATGCGACGATAGGCCTCGCGATAGGCCTCCAGCCAGCGCTTGACTTCGATGTCATCGGCATCCGGCCTGATCAGCCGGACCAGATCCCCCATCAGCACGCCTCGCGCTATCGCCGCATCCAGTACCTCCGGATCAGGCATCGGGGCACGGAGCGCCAGGCAGGCGGCTTCGAGGGCGGCCTTGACCGCTGGCGTGCTGTCGACCAGGGTGCCGTCGAAATCGAACAGCAGAATGGTGGCCGGAGCCGAAGGGGAGGCTGTCATGGGTTTACCTGTGAGCGAGGATGGGTCAAAGCAGGGCGCGGGTGGCCTTGACCACTCCGTAGGCCAGGGCTGCCGTGATCGGCAGGGTCAGGACCCAGGCCCAGACCATCCGCTCGACGATGGACCAGCGGATGGCATTGAAGCGCTTGGCTGCGCCGACGCCCATGATCGAAGCCGACACATTGTGGGTAGTGGATACCGGAATCCCCAGCATCGAGGCCGACAGGATCACCAAGGCCGAGCTGCCCTCGGCTGCAAAGCCGTTGATCGGATGCAGCTTGACCATCTTGTGGCCCAGGGTCTTGATGATGCGCCAGCCACCGCCGGCCGTACCGCCGGCCATGGTCAGGGCGCACAGGATCTTGACCCAGGCCGGCACCACGAAATGATCGCCGGCGGTGGGAATCCGCATAAAGCTCAGCCAATGCGGCAGGTGGTCCAGAGTGCCCGCGGTGGTGGCGCTGGCCAGGGCCAGGGCGATGATGCCCATGGTCTTCTGCGCATCGTTCATGCCATGGGCCACGCCCATGGCGCTGGCCGAGACGATCTGGGCCTTGGCGAAAAAGCCGTTGACGAAGGGCGTGCGGCCGAAGCGGCGCAGCCAGCCCTGGCGGTCAGCCAGCCAGGACAGCAGGGCGTACAGCGAACCCATGACCAGGAAACCGATCACGAAGCCCAGTGCGGGCGAGATGACCATCGGCAGAATCACCTTGGGCACGACGCCGGCCCCCTGCCACCAGTGAGCACCGGGCTGCCACCAGATCACCGAACCCAGATCATTGCCTGAGCTGGCGATGGCGGCACCGACCAGCGCACCGACCAGGGCATGGCTGGAGCTGGAGGGCAGGCCCCACCACCAGGTCAGCAGATTCCAGATCGTCGCGGCCAGCAGGGCGCTGATCAGCAAGTCTGCACCGACCTGCATGTTCAGCAGGCCGGCCGCAATGGTGGCGGCCACGGCCGTGCCCCACAAGGCGCCGAAGATATTGGTGATGGCGGCCAGCAGCACCGCCTGGCCTGGCGTCAGCACCTTGGTGGCCACTACGGTGGCAATCGAATTGGCAGTGTCGTGGAAACCGTTGATATAAGTGAAGATCAACGCGATCAGGATCACCGCAGCCAGCATGGTCAAGGTCATGAGCGGATATCTCTGCGCATGATGAGGGCAGAGTGCATTATGTAGCCCGACATGCCTTGCCTCAGGAATTCTTCAGCACGATGGAATACACCGTGTTGCCGACGTCACGGCATTTGTCGATGGCCTTTTCGAGCAGTTCGAACAGGTCCTTGGCCAGGATGGCACGCATCGCATCACCCGGCTCCAGATACAGGGCGCGATAGGGTGCCAGCAGCAGCCGGTCGCCTTCGGCCTCCAGTGCCTGCAGGCGCGACTGCAGCTTCTGCACGGGGTCGATCCGCAGCCCCTTGCGCAGCTCGCCGATGATTTCGGCGACCACGATGGTCGAGCGCTCCAGCAATTCGGTGCGCTTGGCGAAGTCGATGCCCTGCAGTCGCTCGGCCACCAGCACGTAGCGTTCGGCGAATTTCTCGATGGTCTTGGGAATCTTGTACAGCGCCGAGTTCAGCGCCTCGATGTCTTCACGGTCCAGTGCCGTCACGAAGGTGTTGACCAGCTCTTCGCTGATCTTGCTGGCCAGTGCCTTTTCGCGGGCGCGGGCCGCGGCAAAGTGGCTGATCACCGGCGCCCGGTCGGTCTGGGTCACCAGTTCATGCAGCGCCTTGGCGCTGTCGCAGGCGGCGTCGGCGCTCTGCTCGAGCAATCCGTAGAACTTGTCGCCTTTCCCAAAAATCGTTTGCAGTGAAAACATGCAGTACCTGATTGCGGTCGCGGTGGGATTCCCCAAAGGGGTATGGTATCAAGACCTGCCCGGCCGGGCGATGGGCACCCCTGCTGGAGCGGGGGCGTAGCGGTTACACTGTTCTCATCTCGATCCTTTTGGGTTTGCTTCGCAATGCTGATTGAACTGGCGCTGGTGGTCCTGCTTGCCCTGTGCAACGGATTTTTCGCGCTCTCGGAAATGGCCTTGGTGGCCTCCCGCAAGATCAAGCTCAAACAGCGCGCGCTGCACAGTCGTGGCGCAAGGGTGGCCTTGCGTCAGATGGAGGCGCCGGAGCGTTTTCTTTCCACCGTGCAGGTGGGCATCACCTTGGTCATGCTGATCACCGGTTCGGTCGCCGGTGACGCGCTGGGCGACCATATCGCCCGGCTGCTGCAAAGCCACGCCATGAGCGGCTGGAGCCGCTATGCGCACGCGGGCGGCATCGTGATCGGTTTTGCGGTGATTTCCTTTCTGCAGATCGTGGTCGGGGAGCTGGTGCCCAAGCGTCTGGCTCTGGCCGCGCCTGAGCGCCTGTCCAGCATGGTGGCCTTGCCGATGCTGCTGTTGTCGCGGATATGCGCGCCCTTCGTATGGCTGCTCAATGCCTCCAGCGGATTGATTCTGCGCTGGATGCGGGTCGGCCAGCAGCGCAGTGACGCGATCAGCGAGGACGAGATCCGCCTTCTGGTGGCCGAAGGCACCGAGCAGGGCGTGCTGGATCCCGACGAGCAGAAGATGGTGAACCGGGTGTTGCGTCTGGGCGACCGCACCGTCGACAGCGTGATGACGCCACGCATGCGGATCAGCTGGCTCAATATCGAGGACAGTGCCGAGGACAATCTGGCGGTGATCCGCAGCACCGCCTATGCCCGCTATCCTGTCTATCGCGGCGATCAGAGCGACATTGTCGGCGTGGTCGAGGTGCGCAGTCTGCTGCGCGGGCCGGACGAGCCGGCGCGGACGCTGTTCCGTTCGCTGAAGCGGCCGTTGTACGTGCCGGGCGCGGCACGGGCGCTGGACCTGCTGAACTCGTTCCGTGATGCGGATACGGTGCTGGCGCTGGTGGTTGATGAATACGGCGAGATCGAAGGTCTGATCACCATCAACGATCTGCTGGCGGCGGTGATCGGCGCCAGCCAGATCGGCCACGGACCTCACCCCGGGGACGACCCGGGCGATGGCGGCCCGGCCCCGGCTATCTCGCCGCGCGACGAGGGGGGCTGGTTGATCGGCGGCTCACTGTCGAATGACGACCTGCGGGAACTGCTGAAGGTCGATCAGCTGCCCGGCGAGAAGGAGCATGAATTCCACACCGCCGCCGGCATGGTGATGAGCGCGCTTGGCCATCTGCCTCAGGCCGGCGAGGTCTTCATGTGGCACGGCTTCCGTTTCGAGGTGCTGGAGCTGCGCGGCGCCCGCATCGAGCGTCTGGCGGTGATTCCCCCGTCCGAGCAAAGCCCGGCCGACGACGCGCAGTAAGCCGATTCGAACGCAGCGAGGCCGCTAGGCCGGTTCGCGTCGGAGGCGCCGAGCCGGGGCCTGGCGCCCCGGCATGCGTTCAGGCGTTGCCAGCCTTGCCGGCCAGCTGGGCCATGCGCTGGGCATCGGCCAGCACGCCGTGCAGGATCCGCAGCTCGCGGGCATCCGGCCGGGCCCGCTGGAACAAGCGGCGCAGGCGCAGCATGATGGTTTCCGGCGCGCGGCCCTTGTGGAATTCGATGTCGTCCAGGGTTTGTGCCAGGTGCTGGTAGAAGCGTTCCATGAGGGCGGCATCGGCTGGCGGCTCCTCGTCGGTCGGTGTCGGCACGGCCGGTGCCTCGGCCAGGCCCGCCTTGCGCAGTTCATACGCCATGACCTGTACCGCCTGGGCCAGGTTCAGCGAACTGTAATCTTCCACGCTGGGAATCATGACCATGGCATGGCAGCGGGCCAGTTCGTCGTTTTCTAGGCCGGTACGTTCGTTGCCGAAAATCAGCGATACCTCCTGGCCGGCGGCGGCGGCCTGCCAGGCCTTGGTCGCGGCTTGTTCCGGCGTCAGTTCGGGCAGGTGCACATCGCGGCGGCGGGCGGAGAGGCCCAGCACCAGCTGCGAGCCGGTCAGGGCATCGGTCAATTGAGGACTGACCACGGCCTGGTCCAGTACCGCGTCGGCACTGGCGGCCAGAGCATAGGCTTCCGGGTCGGGAAAGCGGGCCGGATCGACCAGATGCAGGCGGGTAAAGCCCATGGTCCGGATCGCGCGCGCGGCACCGCCGATATTGCCGGGATGGGAGGTGCGCACCAGTACGAAGCGCAATCTTGCCCGCAGGGTTTCTAGATCAGACATTGAATCAGGTCGTTCCGGCATGAAAACCTGCATGCTACCGCGCCCGGCGTCTTCGCGTACGCCCGGAAGCTGAAGGAATGTCCCGGGTCTGGTAAACTGGAGGTTTGCTATCAACGCATACTAAAGTCCAGATCATGCCAAGACCCGCCGTCAACGTTGCCTCCAGCGCCGCTCGCGCCGCAGGAAAAATCATCCTTCGTTACATGAACCGCGTCGAAGGTCTGACCGTGGTCGAAAAGCAGCGGTTGGACTTCGCCTCCGAGGTGGATCGTCTGGCCGAGGCCGAGATCATCAAGGAGCTGCGTCGCGCCTATCCCAGTCACGGTTTCCTCGCCGAGGAAAGCGGCGCCCAGGGCAACAAGGGGCCGCTGACCTGGGTCATCGACCCGCTGGACGGTACTCACAACTACCTGCGCGGTATTCCGCATTTCTGCGTCTCGATCGCGATGCTGGATCACGGCGAGCCGGTCTACGGCGTGATCTATGACCCGCTGCGCGATGAGCTGTTCACCGCAAGCAAGGGCGATGGCGCCTATCTGAATGATCGCCGGATCCGGGTCAGCAAGCGCGAGTCGCTGGATGGCGCCTTGATCTCCACGGGGTATCCCTATCGTCAGCGCGAAACCATCGACAGCCAGATCGCGATCACCCGCGCTCTGCTCAACCAGGCCGAGGACATCCGCCGCAGCGGTTCGGCCGCGCTGGATTTGGCCTATGTCGCCAGCGGTCGTCATGACGGTTTCTTCGAGAACGGTCTGAATGTGTGGGACTTCGCTGCCGGCGCCCTGATGGTGCGTGAAGCCGGCGGCAAGTACTGCGATTTTGCTGGTCGCGATGGCTTGCCGGTCAGCGGCAACCTGGTCGCCGGCAACCTGGGCGTGGCCAAGGCCATGGTCGAGGTGATCGCTGATCACGCTGTCCCGGCGCTGTTGCGGGGATAACCATGGCTTCGCCCGTTTCGGGCTGAACCGGTTGCAGTGCATGCCATAAGCCGCCTCCTTCGGGAGGCGGCTTTTTTGCGTCATGACGGAACCGTGGCGCCCCTTGGGCTATCCAGGTCTGGTTATGCCGGCTTTATCAGTACCTGTGCTGCAGATCGATTCAGCCCGGGCCAGTGTTTTCATGCCTGCGGTCCGGGGCGGGAGCGAGGTCATCGCCTGTCGGGCGGGGTATGGGGCCGCCCGCTATCTCAGCCATCTGGACTTGCGTCTGGTGGAAGTCCGGGATCGCCTTGTCTCCGCGCCAGGCACGAGAGAGTGGGGCATAACTTGCGGAATTTAGCTTATGTATTTTTGTTATGGCCCGTCTGGAGTAAATCGGTCAGTTTGCGTTGAACCTTTGATTTCATGGGTTTAACCTCGACGGCCCTCCGAAAGCATGACGAAACGCCATGGGATATGGGCTGACATGGTCGCCCGGTCCATGCGGTGTTTCGCCTGTTCCGGACATTTTTGACGAGGTTGTGAGACATGGCTGTAATCAATGGAACGCGGCAGCTGCTGGCTGTCGCCGTGGCGATGAGCCTGCAGGCTCCGCTGTGGGCGCAGAGCGCCTCAAGCGACACGGGGGCCGCTGTGGCGTCTGCGAAGCCGGCCCCGGCATCGCGGAAGCTGGAGACGGTGATCGTCACCGGCACGCGAGCCGACAATCGCACCGAAAGCAGCTCGCTGACCCCGATCGATGTGGTTTCGGCGAAGCTGTTGCAGCAGACCGGCACCACCGAGCTGACGACGGCCTTGTCGCGGATCATTCCTTCGCTCAATTTTCCGCGGCCCTCGGGTGGCGATATGGCCGATCAGCAGCGTTCGGTGCAGCTGCGCGGGCTTTCGCCGGATCAGGTGCTGGTATTGGTGGACGGCAAGCGTTGGCACCCCGGTGCCTTGATCGCGACCAGCGGCGTGATCGGTCGTGGTGCCCAGGCGGTGGATCTGAACACCATTCCCATGGCGGCCATCGATCATGTCGAGGTGCTGCGTGACGGGGCCTCTGCACAATACGGTACGGATGCCATCGCCGGCGTGATCAATATCATCCTGAAGAAGGGGGCCAAAGGCGGTGTGGTCGAGAGCACCTTCGGCGAGTACTACAAGGGCGACGGGCGGCAGTGGCAGGGCGATGCCAACTTCGGCATTCCGCTGAATGACGACAAAGGCTGGCTGCGTTTCACTTTGCAGAGCGGCAACAACGACTATACCAACCGTGCCCGTTACGAGCTGACCGCGCCCTACGAGAAAGGGCAGCGCTTCGGCGATCCCGCCTCGCACAACCAGAATGTGTTTATCAACGGACAGTACGACTTCAGTCCGCATGTGCAGGGCTATCTTGAGGCCCACTATTCGCATCGCAATACCACTTCGGCGGCGTTCTTCAGGGATACGGCCAGCGGGAATGCCGCTCTGTCGATGTATCCCAACGGATATCTCCCGCTGGAACAGGGGCAGTCCATCGATCAGTCGCTTCTTGCCGGCTTGCGAGGCACGGTCGGCAATGGCTGGCATTGGGATCTGAGTGGCAGTTACGGCGGCAACCGGGTCTCTTACAGCACGATCAATTCGGTGAACCTGGCCTGGCTGCATGATTACGGCAGCAGTCCGACGCGTTTTCACGACGGCATTCTGGCAGCGGCCCAGGAGTCGGCCAATCTGGACATCAGCAAGGGTCTGGATCTGAGCTGGTTGCCGAATCCGGTCACACTGGCTTTCGGCGCTCAGTATCTGCGGCAGAGCTACAGCATCAAATCTGGTGACCTGGATTCGTACTATACCGGCACCTCAGGCGCGGCTGGTGGCGCGCAAGGTTTTGGTGGCTTTCAACCGGCCGATGCCGGCTCCTGGGCGCGCAATGATTTTTCGGAATATATCAATGCCGAAACCAATCTGACTGACAAGTTTGGTACCTCGTTGTCATTGCGTCATGAAAACTATAGTGATTTTGGCGGCGCGACCATCGGTTCCGGCGCTTTCCGCTATGACTTTACTGATCGTTTCGCTTTGCGGGCCAGTGTCTCCAATGGCTTTCGAGCGCCGTCCCTGGCTCAGCAGCACTATGCTTATACCTCGTCCAGCTATTATGGTCCGGGCAACTCGATTGGTGTGACGCCCGGCATTTACGACAGTGCCCTGGTCTCGCCGACCAGCCAGGTGGGGCGCTTGCTCGGGGGGCAGGCGCTGAAGCCCGAGCATTCGCGCAATTACACCTTCGGCGCGGTCTGGAATCCGCTGGATGCGCTGAATCTGAGTGCTGACATATATCAGATAAGCATCAGCAACCGGGTCGTGCTCTCCAATCCGCTGGGCACGACTTCGGCGGTGGTTCGTGATTATCTCTCCACCCATGGCGTGACCGATGCCAATTACAGCGGAGTGACCTATTTTACCAATGCCGGCAATACCCAGACCCGAGGTATTGATCTGGTGGCCGGCTATCTTTTTGATTTCGGAAGTGCAGGCAATCTGCAGGCCAATCTGAGTTACAACTACAACCAGAACAAGGTGACCCGTGTCTACGGCAATCCGTCCGTACTGGATCAGTTGGGAGTAAATCTGCAGCGTATTGGGCGTAGAGATATCAAGGGCTTGTTGGCGAACAGTACTCCGCGCAGCAAGCTGGTGCTGAACGGAAGCTACAATGTTGGCAACTGGGCATTCAATGCCAGTGTGACCCGCTATGGCCAGTTCACCTCTTTCAGCTCGACCAGCTATATCTATGACCAGATCTATGGAGCGGCATGGATCACGGATCTTTCGGCCAGTTATCACCTTGGCGGATGGACATTCACTGCGGGTGCGGACAATGCGATGAATCATTATCCGGATGGCGTAAACAAGATAAACAACTACGGGTCGAACAAGGGCACCATGCCTTACTCGCTGTTCTCGCCCTATGGTTTCAACGGTGGGTATTACTACACCCGCATTGCTTATCGCTGGTAAGTCGGTTCAGCGCGTATGCCGTGATTGAGAGAAAAGGGAGGGGGCGGCGACGCCCCCTTTTTTTGAATCTCAGGGACGGGCGCCGGCAGCCGGATCTGGATGACATGTGATGGCTTGGGTACTCAGGGCGTGACATTGATGCCGAATTGAGTTAGAAAGTTGTGAAGGCATCTGACATGTCGCGGGGTTGTGATTGTTTTTTATGGACGTCTAAACGCCTGTTGACGCAGTCGGGTGAAATGGGTAGTCTCGATCTTCACGAGTTCAACATGGGGTGGTCCAAGGGGTGAAGGACCTGTTGAATTCGGTAGTTCATGCAGTTGATCATTATTTTGAGGGGTGGGTATGGCAGTGATTCAAGGGTCCAGGCGCTGGATGGCGGTTGCCGTGGCGGTGGCTTTGCACGGAACGGCGTGGGCGCAGGACAGTGCGGCGGATGCTTCCGCCCAGAGCAAGGCCAAGCCGCACAATCTTGATACGGTGATCGTGACGGGAACTCGTGCCGAGAACCGCACCGAGAGCAGTTCGCTGACGCCGATCGATGTGGTATCGGCCAAGGTGCTGCAGCAGACCGGCACCACCGAGTTGACTACGGCGCTGGCCCGCATCATCCCATCCCTCAATTTTCCGCGCCCGTCGGGCGGTGATACGGCCGATCAGCAGCGGCCTGTGCAGATGCGTGGCCTCTCGCCCGATCAGGTGCTGGTGCTGGTCGATGGCAAACGCTGGCATCCAGGGGCACTGCTGTTGACCAATGGCGTGGTCGGACGTGGCTCACAGGCCGTGGATCTGAACACGATTCCTATGGCGGCCATCGACCATATCGAAGTGCTTCGTGATGGCGCTTCGGCGGAGTATGGCTCGGATGCCATCGCTGGCGTGATCAATATCATCCTGAAGAAAGGGGCCAAGGGTGGTGAGGTCTCCTTCAATGGTGGCCAGTATTATCAGGGTGACGGACGCGCCTGGCAGGGCGATGCCAATTTCGGTATTCCCCTCAATGGTGACAAGGGCTGGCTGCGCTTCACCTTGCAGAGTGGCAACAACGACTACACCAATCGTGCCAATTACGAAAATGCGGCGCCTTACGAAAAGGGACAGCGCTATGGCGACCCCGCATCGCACAACCAGAATATCTTCATCAACGGGCAGTACGACTTCAGCCAGTATGTGCAGGGCTATGTGGAAGCCCATTACTCGCACCGCAATACGACTTCGGCGGCATTTTTCCGCGATACGCTGAGCAGCAACTCCGTACCTTCCATGTATCCCAACGGCTATCTGCCTCTGGAGCAGGGGCAGTCCAACGATCAGTCGCTGGTTGCCGGTCTGCGTGGCACGCTGCATGGCTGGCGCTGGGATCTCAGCGGCAACTACGGCAGCAATCGCGTGTCGTACAACACCATCGACAGTGTCAATCGGGCCTGGCTGCATGATTTCGGATCCAGTCCGACCAGCTTTCATGACGGTGTGCTCAAGGCATGGCAGGAATCGGCCAATCTGGATGTCAGCAAGGACCTCAATCCTTCCTGGTTGCCGAATCCGGTCACGGTTGCCTTCGGTGCACAGTATCTGCATCAGGCCTATTCGGTACAGGCCGGTGATCTCGACTCGTATTATACGGGCACCTCCGGGGTGGCCGGGGGGGCTCAGGGCTTCGGCGGCTTCCAGCCGAGCGATGCCGGCAATTGGTCCCGTGACGATTTTTCCGAGTACGTGAACGCGGAAACCAATCTGACCGACAAGTTTTCGACCTCGCTGTCGTTACGTCACGAAAATTACAGTGATTTCGGCGGTGCCACCATCGGTTCGGGTGCCTTCCGCTATGATTTCACTGATCGCTTCGCCTTGCGGGCCAATGTCTCCAACGGCTTTCGAGCCCCGTCCCTGGCACAGCAGTATTATTCTTATACCTCTTCGACCTATTACGGACCAGGCAACTCGATCGGTGTGACGCCAGGCATTTACAACAGTGCCATCGTGTCATCCACCAGTCAGATCGGTCGCTTGCTCGGTGGTCAGGCCTTGAAGCCCGAACATTCGCGCAATTACAGCTTCGGTGCGGTATGGAGTCCGATTGATGCGCTGAATCTGAGTGCAGATGTATACGAAATCGACATCAGCAATCGCATCGTGCTGTCCAATCCGCTGGCGGCGACCTCGTCGACGGTGCGCGACTATCTCGCCGCCAACGGCGTGACCGATACCAACTACAGCAGCGTCACCTACTTCACCAATGCCGGCAATACCCGTACGCGAGGTATTGACCTGGTCGCTGGCTATCGCTTTGATTTCGGTTCTGCTGGCAGCCTGCTGACCAATCTCAGCTACAACTACAACCAGAACAAGGTTACCAAAGTCAATGGCAATCCGGCCGTGCTCGATGCCTTGGGCGTCAATCTGCAGCGCCTGAGTCGGCGTGACATCAAGGGCTTGCTGGCTGACAGCACGCCGCGCAGCAAGCTCGTACTCAACGGTACCTATACTTTGGGCAACTGGTCGCTCAATGCCAGTGTGACGCGCTATGGTCAGTACACGTCCTTTAGTACCAGCAGTTATATCTACGACCAGACCTTCCAGCCGACCTGGATCACGGATCTGGCGGTGAGCTACAACACCCACCACTGGACCTTCACTGCCGGTGCCGACAATGCCATGAATCGTTATCCGGCCGGTGTCAATGCCATCAATGGCTACGGATCGAACAAGGGCTCCATGCCGTATTCGATTTTTTCGCCCTACGGTTTCAATGGTGGTTACTACTACACGAAGATCGCTTACCACTGGTAATGGCCGCGGCCCTTGGCTGCGATCAGTCGCGGGCGGAAATTCAACCCGGGGGGCGTCGGCCTTCCGGGTTTTTCATGCGGTCCGCTTGCAGGAAGGCACGGTACTCCGCATGGCGGGATGCGACCGTGTCCGGTGCTGGTGCGGAGCGGACCTGCACAGCTGTACAGGGCGAAGGGGCGTCACTGGCTCGTGGGTGCCCTGTCTTTCAATGCAGGGTGATCTGGTTGCTGATCACCAGGCCGGTCGGTTCCATCCACCAGCGCGCATCGAAGTGATCGATGCGGTCGGCCTGGGCACGCATCGAGGCGATCTGTGCCTGTGAGCTGGCGGCCAGCGCCGAGATCGACATGCTCGAACCGCCGTGTTCGCCTGCCGATGCATCCGGCATGGCTTCCCGGCTTTGGGCGGCCCGCAGTTCGGCCAGTTGGACCCAGTTGCGATACATGGCGCCGCTCAGGTGGATCGAGCCGAGGATGGGATCTTTGCTGGTGGGCGCGATCAGGTCGGCAGGCAGCTGACTGTTTTCTCCTGCGCCGATGCCGATGGCCACGGCCTTGCTGCTGGCAGCGATCCAGCCAGGTTGTCCCATCGGGGCCAGCAGATCATCCGGCAGACTGACGGGATGACTGTCGGTCTGGATCCGCAGACTGCTGGTCGACGGGATGAACAGCTGGGCGGTGGAAATCAGACTGTCCGGCATTTGCGAGCCAATGATCGCCCGGCCGCTGAGTCCGGCCAGTCCGGGCTGTCTGCTGTCAAAACGGTCAAGTACCAGGCGCAGACCCCGCAATTGGCCGATGGGTGGTACGCCCAGCTGCTGAATCAGGATGGCCAGGCGCTTGGCCAGCGTATTGAGATCGGCCACGGTCGGGCAGGTAAAGGGGGTGGCTGTCACTGCGTCCACCTGTTGCTGAAGAAAATTGCGGACCTCGGCAACCGGTACGGCTGCCTGGAGGTCGAACGCTGCCTTGGCGTCGGCCCCCAGTCCGGGCAGGTCGGGGGGCAGGTTGGTGAAAGTCTGCGTGATGTCGTCGGCCAGTCCGATATCCCAGCGGACATCCTGATGATGGGCATCCAGTCGGGTGTAGCCGAAGCTGATCTGCGGAATCCGGTCCGCGATCCGGCGGGCATCGTTGCCACAACTGGGAGGGATGCTGATCAGGCGGTCGACTGGTTCGCCGGTTTGGCGAGATTCGGGTCCGGCCTGCACCGTGAGCAGGGCCCGCAGCAGCGGATCATGGCCGCCGGCGATCAGGCCCAGCAGCCGATGGGTGTCAAGGCGTGCCAGGATCTGGGTGTGATAGCCCTTGGCCTTTGCGAGGTCGCTGAGGCTGCGGCTGTCCCACAGTGAATGGCTGGGCGTGCGCAGGCCCAGTGCCTGTCCGAGCAGCTTGGCATCCGCTGTCTGCGGCAGAATGGCCAGAATGGCCTGATCGTGGCGCAGGGCGACCAGCAGTTGGGTGCCGCTGTGGCCCAGGTCGATCAGGTGATAAGCCTGGCCGTCGAGGCTGGAGCCGGGAATGGGCTGGCCATAGGCGCTCTGCAACTGGGCCATGAACTGGCTGAATGCGCGAGGATCGCGCAGAGGCAGGCGCAGCACCGGTGACAGACCCAGGCCGTACAGCACGATTTTGCCCTGCAGATCGACGCCCACTTCCTGGCTGAAGCGTTCGATGGACTTGCCCTGCACCTGGCGGCTGAGCAGGTCCAGCAGTCCGGCTTGCTGCGGTGAGGCGCTGTCCAGTCCGGGCAACATCGCCCGCAACTGTTCCAGTTGGCCGGGCAGGGCTGCATCGGCGCGTGCGAGCAGGGCTTCGCGGGTGTCGTCATCCAGTGGCTTGAGATTGGTCAGGACATACGGGGTATCGTCCGGCACATAGGCCAGGGGGGTGTCAGTGCGGCGGTGGCTGCAGCCGGCCAGCCACACACTGACCAGGGCCAGCGCGAGGTAGCTTGTTGTCGATCGCATAGAAACCCCTGTCGATACATGATGCCGGGGGTGAGCCCGGCGCGTGATGCCTGCCCCGCATGCGGCCGGCTCTGGCGTCGCCAGAGCCACCTGCCTGCGATCAGCGGCCCAGTACTTCGGCCAGTACCGCCATGCGGACGAAGACGCCGTTGCTGACCTGTTCCAGAATACGTGACTGCACGCCGTCCGCGATCTCCGAGGCAATCTCGATGCCCCGGTTGATCGGTCCCGGGTGCATGACCAGGGCGCGCGGTGCCGCGAGTGCCAACCGTCGCTTGTCCAGACCATAGGCATGGAAATACGCTGCTTCGTCCGGAAAGTCGATGGTCTGCATGCGTTCTTTCTGCAGTCGCAGCATGATGACGACGTTGGCGCCTTCGATGGCCTGGTCGAAATCACTGAACAGCCGGCACTGCGGGAGTTCCTCGGCCGGCGGCAGCAGGCTGGCCGGGCCGCACAGGCGCAGATCACGCACGCCCAGAGTGGACAGCGCGTGGACATCCGAGCGGGCGACGCGGGAATGCTTGACGTCACCGCAGATCACCACCGAGAGTTTGGACAGGTCCGGCAGATGCTGGCGAATGGTCAAGGCATCCAGCAGGCCCTGGGTCGGGTGGGCATGGTTGCCGTCTCCGGCATTGACTACCGAGACGCCGCTCATGGCGTGGCGTACCAGCTCCTCGGGGGTGCCTGACTGCTTGTGGCGGACGATGATCGCGTCCAGATGCATGGCTTCGAGGGTGTGCAGGGTGTCAAACAGCTCTTCGCCCTTGGCGGTGGACGAGAAACCGATGTCGAAATTGATGACATCGGCACCCAGTCGCCTTGCTGCCAGCTCGAACGAGGTGCGGGTACGGGTCGAGGGTTCGAAGAACAGATTCAGGATGGTGCGGCCGGCCAGCAGGTCCAGCTTGCGGGTGCCATGCGCGCAGGCCTCGCGCATGGACTCGGCGCGGTCCAGCAGTCGCTCGATGGTCGGGCGGGCCAGTGGTGCAAGCGAGGTGAGATGGCGCAGACGTTGGGTCATAGGGGCGACGGACCTGAGATGGAAAAAAAGAGGGTCAAGACCGGGGCTCCGGCAGGGCGAGGCGATCTTCGGGGCCGGCCAGCAGCCAGCGTTCAAGAATCACGGCGGCCGCATCGGCATCCAGTTGTTCGGCATGGTTGCGGCGCCGCAATCCCGAAGCGCGGGCCTGGGCGAAACGCTGGGCGGCTTCCTGCGAACTGTGGCGTTCATCGACCAGATACACCGGCAATCGGTAGCGTTGCTGCAACGCTTCGGCAAAGCGACGGGCCCGTTTGCTGGCCGGTTGTTCTTCGCCGTCCAGGGTCAGGGGCAGGCCGACCACCAAGGTGTCCGGCAGCCATTCGCGGCGCAAGGCATCCAGCCTGGCCCATTCCGGCTGGCCCTGATCCATGCCCAGTACGGCCAGATTGCGGGCGGTGCCGGTAAAGGTGTTGCCGATGGCCACGCCGCTGCGGCGGCTGCCGACATCAAAGCCGAAAATGCAGCTCATGCATGCCCCGGATAGGCCGTCAACCGGTTGACGTCGACTCCGACCAGATCGGCGGCGGCGGTCCAGCGACGATCCAGTGGCGTGTCGAAGACGACCTGGTGACTGGCTTCGGCGGTCAGCCAGGCATTGTCCTTCAGTTCCTGCTCCAGCTGGCCGGCATCCCAGCCCGCATAGCCCAGTACCAGCAAGGCCTTGGCCGGCCCTTGGCCGGCGGCGATGGCTACCAGGATGTCACGCGAGGTGGTAACCGACCACGTCTGGTTGACGCGATAGCTGGCTTCCCAGTAGCCGGGTTCTTCGTGCAGCACGAATCCGCGTTCCTGCTGCAGCGGACCGCCGATCAGCACGGGTACGTCGGCCAGTTCAGGGGCCTGATACTCCAGTTGCATCTGTTCGAGGATGTCGGCGAGGCTGTATTCGGACTGGCGGTTGATCAGCAGCCCCAGTGCGCCCTCCTCGTTGTGCTGGCAGACCAGGGTGACCCCGCGGTTGAACGAAGGGTCGTCAAGATTGGGCATGGCGATCAGAAACTGACCGGCCAAAGTGGCGGACTCGGGAAATGTCATGCGGCCATTGTAAGCAAAGCTGTCATCTTTGTGCTCGACTCGGCGATGGACAACCATCGGAGGGTGCGGAATTTCCTGGCTTCCGCATACTGGGATAGGGCGGGATGATGACGAAGGAGGCGAAGTGATGCGGAACACGGCCGGCAAGTGGCTGGGTGGCCTTGGACTGCTGGTGACGGTATGGCTGACGGCGCCGGTGGCGGCGGCCGAGTCCGGACTCGCCGATGCCACCGTGATCATCATCCGGCATGGCGAGAAGCCTGCGCATGGCACGGGGCTGTCGGCGCGGGGGCAGGCGCGTGCAAGAGCCTATGCCCGTGAATTCGCGGCTTTGTCGCTGGATGGGGAGGTCTGGCAGCCACAGCATCTGCTTGCCAGTCGGGACAGTCGCCACTCCCGGCGCGAGACCCTGACGCTGGCTCCATTGTCGCAGGCGCTGGGGCTTGCCGAGGATGATCGCTTCCCGGAGGGCGCTGAGTCCGCGCTGGCGGCGGAGCTGCGGGCCCATCCGGGCGGGCGGCAGATCCTGATCTGCTGGCACCATGGCGCCATGCCGCAGCTGCTGACGGTGCTGGGGGCGGATCCGGCCAGCCTGTTGCCTGCGGGGCGCTGGCCGGCGGAGGTCTTCGACTGGATGATCGTGCTCCGTTATGACGCGGCCGGTCATCTGCTGCCGTCGCGCAGTGAACGCAGGACAGACGCCGTATTGCCCGGAGACCAATGATTACCGGGCGTCGAGGCGATCGCCGGGCAGGAACTGCCAGGTCCGTGTGATGTAAAGCAGGTCGATCGGATGTCGGGTGGTGGGCAGGGGCGGATAGGGCGCTGCCTGCTTGACGATGCGCCGGGCAGCCTGATCGAGTTCGGGGTGGCCTGACGACTGGATCACGTCGATGCTGGCCACCTCGCCATTGCGACGCAGGCCGACGCTGAGAATCAGCTCGCCATGCAGATGCCGTGACCGCGCCACCTCGGGGTAGTTCAGGTTGCCGCTGCGCTCGATCCGTCGGACCCAGTGGTGCATATAGGCGGCATAGGCGTACTCGCGGGTGTTGGCCGAAATGAATTTCTTGCGCGGGCGCTTGGCATAAGCCTCGCTGCGAGCATTCAGCTCGGCGGCCAGACTCGCCATTTCCTGAGCCTGCCGGGTCTCGTCGGCGGTGGCATCCGGGGTGTCGTGGAGAGTATGGCTGGGTGTGTCGTCGGCCATATCGGGACTGTCGGCGGTGGTGGTCAGTCGTTGTTGCTTGATATCGTCCTGCGGGCGGGCCAGTGAGGCCTGCATCGGCTGTGGCGCGACGCCCTGGTCCGGCGTGGGCAACAGCCCGGCCACAGGCTCGGAGGGCTTGCCGACGCGATCGTCATTGCCGCCGCCGCGATTGGCCGCCTGGGCCAGAAAGTCGGCCTGGGCGGGTGCCTGCGTATTGCTGGCCTGCAACAGGGTGATGTCCATGCTCGGGGTAGCGGGCGGTGCCGGCGGATGCCGGAAGCTCAGGCCCAGCAGCAACAGGGCATGGACGATCAGCGACAGCAGGATGCAGGCGCCCAGCAGGTCCGGTGCGCGACGGCGGAAGGGCGTGCCGCTCTTCGCCGTCGCGGTACCGGCAGCGTCGGCATTCACGGCCGGCCTTGCTCGACGGCATCGAACAGCTGACCCGCGATATTCAGGCCGAACTGCTGGTCCAGCTCGCGCACGCAGGTCGGCGAGGTGACATTGATCTCGGTCAGATAGTCGCCAATGACGTCCAGACCGACAAACCGCAGGCCGCGGCGACGCAGTTCCGGCGCCACCTGGGCGGCGATCCAGCGATCACGCTCGTTGAGCGGCACACCCTCACCGCGACCGCCGGCCGCCAGGTTGCCGCGAAACTCGCTGCCCTGCGGAATCCGGGCCAGGGCATAGGGCACCGGCTCGCCGTCGATCAGCAGAATGCGCTTGTCGCCTTGTACGATGGCGGGAATGAACTTCTGGGCCAGAGTGAACTGCAGTCCGTCATGCAGCAGGGTTTCCAGCATGGAGTTGAGATTGGGGTCGCCGGCCTTGACCCTGAAGATGCCGCGGCCGCCCATGCCGTCCAGCGGCTTCAGTACCGCCTCGCCATGGCTCTCCACAAAAGCGCGCAGCTGGCTTTGCGAGCGACTGACCAGAGTGGGGGCGATGCACTGCGGAAACTGCAGGGCATAGAGTTTTTCGTTGCAGTCGCGCAGCGAGGCGGGGCGGTTGATCACCTCCACGCCGGCCTGCTCGGCCAGTTCCAGCACCATGGTGTCGTAGATGAACTGCGCGTCGACCGGCGGATCCTTGCGCATCAGCACCACGTCGAGCGTGCGCAGGTCGGTCCAGCGGGCTTCGCCGCGTTCGAACCAGTGGCCGGCATCATCGAATACCCGCAGCGGGCTGAGTCGGCCCCAGGGGTGGCCGTCGCGCAGCTCCAGGTCGCCCTGCTGCAGGTAATGGACCTGCCAGCCCCGGCGTTGAGCCTCCAGCAGCATGGCGAAGCTGGTGTCCTTGGCGATTTTGATTTTCTCGACGGGATCCATCAGGATCGCAAGCGAACGGGTCACGGGATATCTCCTGGTGGGCCAGGGGCCGACCTTCAGGCGGCCGGGTGCAGGACCCGGCAGAATCAGTAGCGCATGTTCGCCGACCCTGGGCAGGGCGGCAAGCGCATCATGCTGTCATGGAATCAGTTCAGAAATCGCCGTGGACCGCCTGCAAGGCCGCGGCGGCGGCCAGACCGGCGGTTTCGGTGCGCAGAATGCGCGGCCCCAGCTGCAGGCGCTGGAAGCCCTTGCCGTCCAGAGCTTCCAGATCGCGCTCGCCCAGGCCGCCTTCGGGGCCGACCATCAGCATGGCGCCGCTGGCGGGCAGTTGCAGCTGGCGCAACCGCTGTTCGCCGTCAGGCGACAGGCTGAGCCGCAGCGGACCTTCGGCCGGCAGGCTGTCCAGCCATACGGCCAGCGGGCGGGCGGGGTGGATCACGGGCACCATGGCGCGACCAGACTGTTCAGCCGCGCTGATGGCGACCGCTTGCCAATGTTCAAGGCGCTTGGCGCTGCGCTTTTCGTCCAGCCTCACTTCGCTGCGCTCGGTATGCAGCGGCACGATTTCAGCGATCCCCAGTTCGCAGGCTTTCTGGATGATCAGATCCATCTTTTCGCCGCGGGCGATGCCCTGAGCCAGGGTCAGTCGCAGCGGTGATTCATTGCCGGGCGAGTGGCGGGTCGCGATCTGCAATTGCACCTGACGTCGCTCGACGGCGGTGATGGTCGCTGCATAGTCATGCCCGTCGCCGTTGAACAGCACCACCTGGGCACCGACATCCTGCCGCAGCACGCGGACCAGATGTTCGGCGGGCTGGCCTTCCAGCACGGTGCTGCCGTGTTCGCTGAGCGGAGAGTCGATATGGATTCGGATCGTGCGCATGGAAATTCAATCAACAGGGCCGGGGCTGGCCAGCATAGCAAGTGCGGCCATTGCCGGCCGGGATGACCCGCCGCAACGGTGCGGCGGGAGCCGGGTCATGCGCAGGCGACGTCGATGCCGCGGATGGCTGCATCGACCAGATGATCGAGCTCGTCGTCGCTGATCACATAGGGTGGCATGAAATACACCACGTCACCCAGCGGGCGCAGCAAGGCTTCATGTTGCAGGCCGTATTGGAAAACCCGCAGGCCGCGCCGGTCGGTGCTCGGGAACGGCGTGCGCGTGCGCTTGTCGGCGACCATCTCCACCGCGGCGATCATGCCGTGCTGGCGGATGTCTGCAACGTGAGGGTGATCGCGCAGAGGCTCCAGGCGACGAGCCAGACGAGCGGCCAGCTCGCGGTTGCGCTCCAGTACCGGCTGGTCGCGGAACAATCCCAGAGTGGCCAGAGCGGCGGTGCAGGCCAGCGGGTTGCCGGTATAGCTGTGCGAGTGCAGAAAGGCCCGGCCGCGGTGGTGTTCGGCATAAAAGGCCTGGTACACATGGTCCGAGGTCATGACCGCGGCCAGTGGCAGATAGCCGCCGGTCAGTCCCTTGGACAGGCACATGAAGTCCGGTCGGACCGCGGCCTGCTCGCAGGCGAACAGGGTGCCGGTACGACCGAAGCCGACCGCAATCTCGTCGGCGATCAGGTGCACCTTGTATTCGTCGCACAGCTGGCGCAGGCCGCTGATATAGCTGGGGTGATACATCCGCATGCTGCCGGCGCATTGCACCAGCGGCTCGATGATCACTGCGCAGGTGGTATCGGCATGCTGCTCCAGCAGGACCTTCATGCCTTCCAGCGCCCGCTGGGCGGTGGCTTCGGCCGTTTCGCCGGCCTCGCCCAGATAGGCATCCGGCGAAGGCGCGATCAGCGAGTTCAGCAGCAACGGGCCGTAGGTCTTGCGATAAAGGGCGACATCACTGACCGACAAGGCACCCAAAGTCTCGCCATGGTAGCTGTTGGCCAAGGCAATGAATTGGGTTTTCTCGCCATGGCCCTGGTTGAGCCAGTAGTGGAAGCTCATCTTCAGGGCCACTTCCACCGCGGCCGAGCCGACGTCGGCGTAAAACACACGGTCCAGCCCCGGTGGCGTGATGGCGACCAGTTCCTCAGCCAGGCGAATCGCCGGCTCGTGGGTGAAGCCGGCGAAAATCACATGCTCCAGGGTATCCAGCTGCTGTTTGACGGCGGCACTGATGGTCGGATTGGCATGGCCGAAGATATTGGTCCACCACGAGCTGACACCGTCGATGTAACGACGGCCGTCGGCATCGTGCAGCCATACGCCTTCGCCGCGAGTGATCGGGATCAGCGGGATGGTCTCGTGATCCTGCATCTGGGTGCAGGGATGCCAGACATGGCGCAGGTCGCGTTCGGCCAGAGTCTGGTTGGATATCGGTTCGGGGAATGCTTGCTGGCTCATGGCCCTATCATCGTCGGTCCGGGCCTGCAGGCTCAAGCGGCACCATTCCGACTGCGGCGTCAGGTCCCGTTGCAGACGAGGAGGCTCCAGAGAGGGATGTCGGCTTGACGGACAAGGATCCAGCAGCCATCGATGCAGGATGATGGCACCGGCGCGACGGTGCCGCCATGGCGGGTTTCGGGGCCGGCTGCGGTACATTGGGCGTCTGCGGCCGGGGTGGCGGCGCGATGGAGCGGTGCGTATTGAACGTGGTTCGTTATCTGATGGTATGGGGCCTGGTGATCAGCCTGATGCTGCTGCTGATGGTGGCTTTTCTGCCCGCCAGCTGGGCCTTGGGCTGGTATGGCGAGCGCTTGCCGGGGCTGCGGTTGCAGCAGGTCAGCGGCACCGTGTGGAAAGGGCAGGCCGGACAGGTGCTCACGCGTGCCGGATTCCCCTTGGGCGGTCTGCGCTGGCAGCTGTCACCGTCCATTCTGCTGGGCCGCGCGGATCTGCACTGGCAGTTGAACGGTCCCCGGATCACGGCTTCCGGGCAATTGCAGCGTGAAGCCGATGCGCGGCTGGTGATCGATCATGTCCGGTTGCGCAGCACGCCCGCGGCACTGGCCCAATGGTTCGGGCTGCCGGTCATGCCGGTGGCCGGTCAATGGTATCTGGATATATCCCATGCGGTGGTGTGGCATGGCTGGCCGATGACACTGGAGGCGCAGCTGGCCTGGCGCGATGCCGGCGTGACGGCATCGGGTCAGAAGCTGGCGCTGGGCAATCTTCTGCTGCATGCCCGCAGCCAGCAGGGGGTGATGACGGCCGAGCTGGAGGATGATGGCGGCGGGCCGCTGCATGTTCATGGCCAGGGGCGGCTCCATCCGCTGGGCTGGAGCTTCCAGGTCGATGCCGCCGCGGGGGCGCATCAGCCGGCGCTGGCGGCCTGGCTGGCCGGCTTCGGCGTGCCCGACGAGCATGGTATGGTGGATATCCGCCGCAGCGGTGGCATGTTGGACAATCTGCAATGAAGGAACAGCTTATGGACGAGGCCGTACTGGCTCACGCCTTGGCCGCGGCTCGCGAGGCCGCCGCCGCCGCCGGAGACATCATCCGTCATCATTGGCAGCGTGGCGTCGAGATCGAGCTGAAAGACGACCAGACCCCCGTGACGGTGGCGGATCGCGAAGCCGAGCTGGCGATTCGCGCGATCCTGCAGCGGGCGCTGCCCGAGGCCGGCATCTATGGCGAGGAATTCGGCCGCCAGGGTGCGGACGGACGGGCGTTGTGGCTGGTCGATCCGCTGGACGGCACCAAGAGTTTCGTTCGACGCACACCTTTCTTTTCCACTCAGATCGCTCTGATGCTGGATGGCGAGCTGGTGCTGGGTGTGTCCTCAGCTCCGATCTACGGCGAAACCATGTGGGCCGTTCGTGGTCAGGGCGCCTGGCTGGATGGGCAGCGGGTACGGGTGGCGAGTACCGACAACGTGGCGGCCGCCTCCATCTCCACCGGCAATATCAAGTCGCTGGCGGCCGGACCTCAATGGCCTCTGCTGGGACAGCTGATTGGCCAGTGCAACCGTATCCGGGGTTACGGCGACTTCTGTCATTACCATCTGCTGGCGCGTGGAAGTCTGGATCTGGTGATCGAATCCGATGTCGGCATTCTTGATATTGCCGCGCTGGCGGTCATCGTGCGCGAAGCCGGTGGCGTGTTCACCGATCTGCGGGGCGGAGCTCTGGATCTGGACAGCCGCAGCGTGCTGGCGGGCACGCCGGTGCTGCATGGTCTGGCCTTGCGACAGTTGCAGTCGGGGGCGCGCTGAGTCGTGCCGGCCGTTGTCCCGGGCCGCCATTGACGGAGATTACCGGATACAATCGATCCATGCCCAGCTTACCGATCATTCATTCGACCAGGCCTCTGGAAGTCGTTGATGCCCGCTCCGATACCGAACTGGTGGATCTGGAGTTCTCCAACGGCGAGCGGCGTGTCTACCACCGTCTGCGCGCCAGCGGCCACGGTGCGGTCATCATCGTGCCGATGCGCGATGCGGAGACGGTCATACTCGCCCGGGAATATGCGGTCGGGGTAGAGCGCTATCTGCTGGGGCTTCCCAAGGGCCGGCTGGAGCCGGGGGAGACCCCGGCCGAAGGTGCCGACCGCGAGCTGAAGGAGGAACTGGGTTTCGGCGCGCGCCGCCTGACCGTGCTGCATGAGCTCTCGCTGTCGCCGGCCTATATGACCTACAAGGCCCATGTGGTGCTGGCTCAGGACCTATACCCCGAGCAGCTGGAGGGTGATGAGCCGGAGGAGCTTGAAATGGTGCCCTGGAAGCTGGCCGATCTGCACGAGCTGATCGCCCGCGACGATGTCACCGAAGGGCGCAGCATTGCCGCGCTGTTTATTGCCCGCGAATATCTGGCAGGCCGTTACAGGCCGGAGCGATCATGAGCGACTGGATGACGGCCGAACCCCGGTTGCGGCTGCTGGCGGCGCTGGCCCGCCAGGCCGGGGCGGCGATACTCGAGGTCTACGCCCGGCCTTTCGAGGTTCACGAAAAGGCCGATCATTCGCCGGTGACGGCGGCCGATCTGGCCGCCCAGACCGTGATCGTGGCCGGCCTGCAGGCCATCGCGCCGGCCCTGCCGGTAGTCTCCGAAGAGGCAGTCAATGCCGACTGGGAGCAGCGTCGGCACTGGTCCAGCTATTGGCTGGTCGATCCGCTGGACGGCACGCGCGAGTTCGTCAAGCGCAATGGCGAGTTCACCGTCAATATCGCCCTGATCGAGAACCACCAGCCGCTGCTGGGGGTGGTGCTGGCGCCGGTGACCGGAGCCTTGTATCTGGCCGGGCGTGGGTTCGGCGCCTGGACACAGTCGGGGCCGGAAGGTTCCTGGATGCCTCTGCGCAGCCGCCCCTTGGCCCGTCCTGCGACAGTGACCGGCAGCCGCTCCTATGAGCGGGCGCAGCCGGCGGAACTCGAGCAGGTGGCCGGCGCCGGTTATGCCAGCATGGCGATGGGCTCGTCTCTGAAGTTCTGCCTGATCGCGGATGGCCAGGCGGATATCTATCTGCGGCTGGGCGCCACTTCGGAGTGGGATACGGCGGCCGCGCAATGCGTACTGGAAGAGGCCGGTGGCGCGGTGCTGGATCTTTCCGGGCAGCGTCTGCGCTACAACCGTGGTCTCTCGCTGATCAATCCCGAATTCATCGCGGTGGGCGATGGGGGTGTCGACTGGGATGCCCGGCTGCGCAACCTGCGTCGTATCCGCGGCGCCGAGGCCTGACTCACCCGCGTTGCCCGTCTCTCTCGACCATGGCCGAGGGGCGGATGCATCCGGCCTTCGGTCGCCAACAGCTTCTGGAAACACCCATGACCGCTCCGATGGCTCCCGTTGATATCGATGCCCTGCTTCAGGTCGTGCGGCGATTGCGCGATCCACGGCACGGCTGCCCCTGGGATCTTGCCCAGACGCTGGGCAGTCTGGCGCCTTATACCCTGGAAGAAGCCCATGAAGTGGTCGATGCCATCGATCGTCAGGATTGGGCCGGGCTGCGTGACGAGCTCGGTGATCTGCTGTTCCAGGTCGTGCTGCAATCACAGCTGGCCAGCGAGGCGGGGCACTTCGGTTTCGAGGATGTCTGTCGTGCCAGCACGGACAAGATGGTCCGGCGTCATCCGCATGTCTTTGATGCCGAGCGTCATGGCCGGACCTTGCCGGACTGGGAGGCGTTGAAAGCGCAGGAGCCGGGTCGAAGTCATGCTGATCGCAGCGCTCTGGCCGGGGTATCCCATGGCATGCCTGGCTGGATGCGGGCACAGAAGCTGCAGAAAAAAGCGGCGCGGGTCGGTTTCGACTGGCAGAGTCCGCAGCAGGCCATGGCCAAGCTGGAAGAAGAGGTGGCCGAGGTGCGCGCCGAGCTGGACGAGGGCTCATCCTCCGCACGGCTGGAGGACGAGCTGGGCGATGTGCTGTTCGCGGTGATCAGTCTGGCCCGTCATGGCGGCATTGATCTGGCCCGGGCCATGCGCGGAGCCAATCGAAAATTCGAGGCCCGTTTCCGGCAGATGGAGGCCAGCGCCGACCGGCCCGAAGGCCTTGCCGGACTGGAGCGCGAGCAGTTGCAGGCATTGTGGCTGCAGGCCAAACAGTCGGTGCCGCAGGCCTCGTCTGCCGGCGTGGTGCCGACAGACGATTGATCTGTAACTCAGGGGTGAGGCGGAGGCGGAGCCTGCAGTGCCGGGCCCTGCGGTCCGGGATGACGGTGCTCGGCCGCCATGCGGGCCTCATCGGCCAGGCTTTCATTCAGGCTTTTGCGCAAGGTGGCGATAGCCGCATCGACGTGGGTGGGGCGGAGCTGGGCCTGGGCCAGACGCTGGTACAGCGCCTGCCGTAGCCTGGGGTTGCGGGTCTTGCCCAGCACTTCGTTGTAAAGTGCGGGCAGCTCGCCGGCACGCCCTGATTCGACATACAGCCTCTGCAGTTCGTTCAGCGTCTGCAGCACCCCCCATTCAGGGCCGAAGCCTTGGCGCTCGAACCCGGGCGGTCCGAAGCCGGGATGATCGAAGTGCGGCACGCCGGGTCGCGGCGCGGGAGCTGTGACAGGCCCGGCTGTATTTTGGGCCAGGCTGGCGGTGCTGGCCACGGCGAGCGCCAGCGTGCAGAGTGCAAGTGTCAGTCGGGGGCGGATCATGGGAACCTGTTCTCCTTCGGTCGCGGGCAACGGTGTGTCGTATAGCGAAAACGTGCGATAGATGGGCTGGTTGACCTCGATTGCAACCGTTTGCCTGCCGGCGGCATCTCAGGTTCATATTCATTCAATCAGCCACAGGGGTAAAACCATGCGCACCATGCTGTTCGCCACCGCCACGCTGCTGGGACTGGCCTTGCCGGTGGCATTCGCCTCCTCCCGATCCTGTGCCGTCAATGCGCCGGTTGCCCTGCAGCAGGATTTGGACGGGATTCGTGTCGTCGAGCTGCGCCAGCTGGAAACCGACCTCGATCTCACCGGTCATCAAGGGGGCAGCGGCCTGCAGCTGCAGGGCGAAGCCTGTGCCAGTGATGCAGATGGTCTGGCCCGTCTCAAGATAACGCCGCATCGTGAAGGCAGCACGTTGGTGCTGCAGGTCGGCAAGTCCGGCCCTCATGTGTCCATGTCCTTTTTCAGCCGCCACTATGCCTATCAGACCTTGCAGCTGTCGCTGCCGGCCGGCGTGGCGCTTAAGGTAGATACGGGATCCGGTGACGTGCGGATCAGCCATCTGGGCGCGTTGCAGATCACCAGCGGTTCGGGCGATCTGGCGATCAGCGATCTCGGTGGTCCGCTGGACCTGAGCACCGGCTCGGGCGATGCCTCGGTCCGGGGCATCCACGGTCCGGTCACGGCCGCGGCCGGCTCCGGCAACCTGCAGATCCGTGACGTGGCGGCCTTGCATATCAGTCAGCTGGGTTCCGGCGATCTCACGGCCACGGCGATCCATGGTGCGGTCGATGTGCGCAGTGCCGGCTCCGGCAGCCTTGTCGTGTCCGATGCGGCGGGGGGATTCAGTCTCGGTCAGGTGGGGTCAGGTGATGTCCGTCTACGCGGACTGGGTGGGGCGGTACAGGTCGGGAGCATCGGTTCCGGCGATCTCGATGTCCAGGACGTGAAGGGCCATGTTCAGGTGGGCAGCATCGGCTCGGGCGATGTGACGGCCGACCGGATCACTGGCGATCTGGTGGTGCGCGCGGTCGGTTCTGGCGAGGTCAGGCATCATGACATCGGCGGCAAGGTGTCGGTGCCGCCGAGTCGCTGAGGCATCGGGCGGGTATCGAGCCGTGGCCGTCTAGTGCGGGTGCCACACCTGCTGCAGGCCATAGACGATGGGGGCGGTGACCAGCAGAAAGGGAATCGAGACCTTGTGGAAGCGGCCCAGACCGCCCTTGACCCCGGCGATCCGCCAGGCGATCAGATTGGCCATCGAGCCGATGCCGAACCCGAAGCCACCGACATTGACCGCCACTGCCAGTGCGGTCGGGTCAGGATGGCGGCTCAGCAACAGCACGGCGGCAGGCACATTGCTGATCAGCTGGGAGGCGACAATGCCGCTGAGGTACAGGGTCAGCGGTTGCTGCAGATCCAGTCGGGCCAGCAGGGCATGTACCGGGGGCAGGGCCGCGGCATGACCCAGGGCAACAAAAATTGCGAGAAAGCTGGCCAGCAGCAGCCAGTCGATCCGGATCGCCAGACGCGGAGCCAGCAGCAGTGTCGCCAGCAGGATCAGCCCGCAACCCCAGCCGGGATGGCCGCTGGCCAGGCTCAGCACCATCCCGGCGAGGGCCAGCAGCGAGCTTCCGGCCATGGGGCGATGGACTGCCTGAGGTGCGATGTCTGCCGGCATCGGCGGGACCCGGCCGCCCGGCAGCCAGCAGCCACTGAAGACCATGACCAGGGTCAGCATCGCCAGTCCCGAGGGCAGCAGTCCCAGGCTGAAACGGCCCAGACTCAGGCCTGACTGCTGCAACAGCAGCAGGTTCTGCGGATTGCCGACCGGGCTCAGGGCGGAGCCCGCATTGACGGCCAGCGCTTCCAGGCTGACCAGTCGCCAGACTGGCAGGCCGGTCGGTCCGGCCAGTACCAGACTGAGGGGGATCAGCAGGAACAGGCTGACATCGTTGGTCAGCAGCATGGAAGCCAAAGCACTGCTCAGCACCAGCGCCATGCCCAGGCCGCGCCGTGAAGGAATGCCGCGGATCAGGCGGTGGGCCAGGGCTGGAATCAGGCCGCTGTCGCGAATGCCCTGGATCGCCAGCATCAGGCCCAGCAGTCCGACCAGGGTCGGCGGTCGTGACCAGGCAACCAGCTGTGCCCATGAAACGGGGTCTGTGCCTTGCAGTATCGCGGCCAGCAGGGCGAAGCCCACCAGCAGGCTTTCACGCCGCAGAAAGTCCTGACACGGCTGCAGGGTGAGCAAGGCTCAGTCCGCGATCACGGGGGCTGCCGCCAGGCCGCTGACCACGCCCAGCGAGGGGTCGCCCTTGACCAGCGGAATGCCGGGGAACTGCCCGGCCACCAGTTGCTGCAGCAGGGGTGAACGCGAGCTGCCGCCGGTCAGGAAGATGCTGGCCGGCGGGGCCGGCCATTCCTGGCTGACCTGCTCAAGCAGTCGCCGCATGCGGCCCAGAAAGTCTTCCGCCGAGGCGGCAAATTCGGTCGTGTCGACGCGCGCATCCAGGCCAGGTTCCAGAAAGCCGAGATGGACGCCATGCTCGGTCTCCGAACTGAGCCCGATCTTGGTCTCCTCGGCACGGCGGTTGAGGCGGGTGGTGGCGCCCAGTTCCTGCAAGGCCCGCAGGCGCGGGCCGTAGGGGGCCTCGACGCGCCGGTAATCCTGTTGGCGGAACTCGCGCTGCTTGGGCAGATTGTGGACGCTGGCGGCGGCGACATAATGGTGGGCCGGGATGGCCTGAACTTCGGACCCCATCAAGGGCATGAACCGGCGCAGGCTGATGCCGCTGTCCAGATCGGTGCCGCCGCGGGCCAGGCCCCAGCTGCGCAGGATACGGGCCGGCTCGTCGCCGCCCAGTTCGGCATAGGCCACATCGGTGGTGCCGCCTCCGATATCCACGATCAGGGCCCGCTGGCGAGTGTCCAGACTCTGGTGGTAATGCATGGCTGCCGCGGCCGGTTCCTCGACGAACCGGATGCTGTCGAAGCCCGCCTGGGTAGCCGCTTCGCGCAGAATGCCCAGCGCCTGTTCACCACCGTCTGCACCCATCGAGCTGCGGAATTCCACCGGCCGGCCGATCACCGCGCTGCGGATCGCGGTGTCCAGCTGGCGGCTGGCGGTCAGGCGTATATGTTCCAGAATGTGGGTGGCAATGCTGACGATGGTCTGGCGCACCCGCGGATCCAGCCGGTAGCCCAGCATCGACTTCGGCGATTCGATCAGATGGCCGGTACCTTCCAGCAGGTAGGCCTCGATGGCCGCATCGCCGAACAGGGCATGCTTGAGGCTGCCGACCGAGACGGCTTCACCCTGACGCGACTGTTCTTCCATCCATTGCCGGCGCACGATGCGCAGTCCGTCCTGGCGCCGCATGCCCGAGCGCAGCAGACTCTCCAGTTGAGCTTCCAGTGCCGGGGTCAGCACGAAGTCATTCGGGTCCGGCACGTTTTCCGGAAAGAACGCCGCGGTGCGGAATTGCTGCGCCTCGCCGAAGCGGATGCTGTGCAACTGTCCCTCGCGAATGGCGGCGGCGGCGGAATAGCTGGTGCCGAAGTCGATTCCCAGATGCATGAAAGTCCTTGATCTGCAGGCCAACAGAACAGTATCGCCGAGCCCGCCGCCAGTTGCCAAGCCTGGGACGGGTAGGGCTGGCGGTGGATCCGGGGAATGGCTCAGTAGTGCCGCAGCAACTGCATCGGCGGGGTCCGTATCACTTTGCGGGTACCGGTCAGACCCAGCAGGGTCACGACTGCCACCGCCAGCAGGCTGGTGCCGATCACCGCCAGCCAAGGCAGTTGCACATGTTCGATCCGGAACAGCCGTCGCCCCAGCCATTGTCCGGCCAGCACGCAGGCGATCGCCGAGGTGGTGGCGCAGATCAGGCCCAGCACCGCGAATTCACAGGCGGCGGCACCGCGCAACTGCCGGGAGGGGGCGCCCAGGGTTCGCAGCAGGGCGGCCTCGTGCTGGCGCTCCTGATGGCTGGCCGCCAGTGCCGAAGCCAGCACCAGCGCGCCGGCCAGCAGGCTCAGCAGCAGGATGGCACGCACCGCCAGCGCGACCTGGCCGACCAGCTGGCGGACCTGATCCAGCAGGCTGTTGATATCAATCAGGCTCAGATTGGATTGCTGCTGCAACAAGCTGCCGAGCCGGTCGGCTTGGCGAGCCGGCAGATGGAAACTGGCGATCCAGGTATGCGGCAGCCGGGTCGCATGGGCCTGGTCCAGCATCAGAAAGAAATTGACCCGGAACGAGCGCCAGTCCACCTGCCGAAAGCTGCTGACCCTGGCCTCCACGCTGGCTTCGCCGATTTGCAGGCGCAAGCGGTCCCCCAGTTTCAGGCCGAACCACTGCTGCCAGGTCTGGTCCACCGATACCTCAGGCGTGGCCGGCTGCAAGGGCGGCCACTGTCCGGCGACCAGCCGATTGGCCGGCGGCAGTTGCGCGCTCCAGGACAGTCGCAGCTGCTGCGAGGCACGCTCCTGCGCATGGGCATCGCCAAAGGCGATCTGCTCCACGGGGCGGCCATTGATGGCGATCAGCTTGCCCACGGCCAGCGGCATGATGCTCAGGCGGCTGGCGCCGAGTTCAGCCAGGTGGCGGCTGAATTCCTGGCGCTGATCGTCCTGCAGGTTCAGCACAAACCAGTTCGGGGTGTCCGCCGGCAATTCGGCCCGCCAATTGTCCAGCAGGGCGGGCGCAACCAGACCCAGCAACAGCAGGGCGGTCAGGCCGGTGCTCAGCGCCGTGGCCTGGATCAGACTGAGCCCCCGCCGCCGTGCCAGCTGCTGCAGGCCCAGCCGCAGCGTGACCCAGCGGCCGGTCGGCAGGCGGCGGATCGCGCTCAGCAGCAGCGTCGTGATCAGCAAGGTCGCGGCGGCGACGACACCGAGGCTCAGGCCCAGCTGAAAGGCCAGTGCCAGACTGCGGGTCTGCAGCCAGATCAGCCCCAGTGCCACAAGCACCGGCAGCAGATAGGCCAGTTCGGCCAGACCACCCTGATAGCGATAACTGTCGCGAAAAACGGCGGCGGGCGGAATTCGGCCCAGGCGCGCCAGCGGAGGCCAGGTAAAACCGGCCAGTACCGCCAGCGCCATCGCGGCGGAAGCCAGGCAGGGACCAGGCGGCAGCCATTCCGCGGGCTGCCCCAGTCGGCTGGCCAGCCAATGCCAGATTCCTTGCGACAGGCCCCAGGCCATGGCCGTACCGATGGCGGCCACCGGCAGGGCCAGCCAGGCCATCGCCATGCCCAGCAGCAGAGCCAGTTGTCCGCGGGGAATGCCGATGGCACGCAGCACGGCCACTTCGGCGCGCTTGCGGCTGGCATAGCGCTGGGCCGACAAAGCAATGGCGATGCCGCACAGCAGGGCGGCCAGCAAGGCGGTCAGCTGCAGGAACAGTCCGGCGCGGTCGAACGCGGCGCGAATGCGCTCCTGTGCCTGTCGAGGCCCGATCCAGCGGCCATCCATCGGACGGGGCTGGGCATGGGCCCAGTCCAGCCAGTGCTGTACCGCGCGCGCCGGTCCGGCGATCAGCAGCCGGTGACTGGCACGACTGCCGGGTCCCAGCAGCCCCTCGGCGCGTGCATCCGCCAAAGCCATCACGGCCTGCGGTGCCATGGCGAACAGGCTGCCACCGTCCGGTTCGCGCTCCAGTTCGCCCGCCACGCGCAGGCTTTGGCCGCCCACTTGCACGGTCTGGCCGACCCGGGCTGCCAGCGCATGCAGCGCGCGATGGTCGAGATAGACCGTGCCCGGGGCCGGCGCCGGCGCGGTGGATGCCAGCGTCTGGGCCGAGTTTCCGGCCAGCTGCAGGCTGCCGCGCAAGGGGTAGGCCGGATCGACGGCATTCACGTCGACCAGCACGTTGCTGTCGCCGGCAAAGGCCATGGTCGGGAAGCTGGCACTGCGACTGCTGCGCAGGCCTAGCCGAGCGGCCTGTGCTTCCCAGCTGGCCGGCGGATCCACGGCCGCGGACAGGCCGGCATCACCGCCGATCAGACGCGCGGCACCGGCACCCAGGCTGCGGCTGACGCCCTGGCTGAGGCTGGCCACCAGTCCCAGAGCCAGAACGGCCAGCCACAAGGAGGCTGCCAGAGTCCGCAGTTCGGGCAGCCGCCATTCGCGACGAATCTGCCGCAGCGCCAGCCAGGCCAGTGCACCCGGCCGTATCACGCGCGCACCTGGCGGGGGCGGGCGGCCTGATCCAGCAAGCGACCTTCATGCACTTCGACCTGTTGCGTACACAGCGCGGCCAGCGCCGGATCGTGGGTGACCAGCACCAGGGTGGTCGCTCGCTCGCGATTGAGCCGGAACAGCAGCTCGACGATGCTGTGCCCGGTACGACCGTCCAGATTGCCGGTGGGTTCATCCGCGAACAGCAGCTCCGGGCCATGCACAAACGCACGGGCGATCGCGACCCGTTGCTGCTCGCCGCCCGACAAATGGGAAGGGTAGTGCCGCAGCCGATCCGCCAGACCGACATCCTGCAAGGCCTGACGGGCACGCTCGCGGGCACCGGGGATGCCTTCCAGCTCCAGTGGCAGCATCACGTTTTCTTCGGCCGTCAGGGCCGGCAGCAGATGAAAGGACTGGAATACGAAGCCGACCAGTCGTCGCCGCAAGGCCGCACGGGCTTCCTCGTCCATGCTCTGCAGCGACTGCCCGGCCAGGACCACCTCGCCGGCGCTGGGCAGGTCCAGCCCTGCCAGCAGGCCCAGCAAGGTGGTCTTGCCCGAGCCTGAACTGCCGACGATGGCGCAACTCGCGCCCCGCTCGATCCGCAGCTCGATATCCCGCAGGATCTCCAGTCGGCTGCCGTCGGGCGCGGTCACGGTCTTGCTAAGATGACGGACTGCAAGCATCGGTTGAGGCAAAGCTGTCATGCGTTTTTTCCTGTGTTTTCTGCTGGCCATGGGGCCTGGGCTGGTACAGGCCGCCTCGGCGGCGCCGTCGACGCTGCTGGTGGTCGGAGACTCCTTGTCGGCGGCCCACAATATCCCTGAACAAGCCGGTTGGGTGGCCTTGCTGGGGCAGCGCCTGTCCAAGATGAGGCCGCCGTGGCAGGTGGTCAATGCCAGCATCAGCGGCGAGACCTCGCTCAGCGGCCGCGCACGGCTGCCGGCGCTGCTGGCGAATCGACGTCCGGCTTTGGTGGTGATCGAACTGGGGGCCAATGACGGTTTGCGTGGATTGCCCCTGCCGGCGCTCAAAGCCAACCTCACGGCCATGGTCAAGGCCGCCCGTGGCGCTGGCGCACGCGTGCTGCTGCTGGGGATCGAACTGCCGGTCAACTACGGGCCGCGTTATCGTGATGGTCTGGCGCAGGTCTATGTCCAGATCGCCCAGGCTGAGCACGTTGCATTGGTGCCATTTATGCTCGATGGCGTGGCCCAGCATCTGGAGCTGATGCAGGCCGACGGCCTGCATCCGGTCGCGGATGCCGAGCCCAGGGTCCTGGACCATATCTGGCCCCGGCTGCAGCCGCTGCTGCAGCCGGCCGAAGCAGCCTCGCACCATCCTTGAAGTCGCCGCCGTTGACGCCCCTCGCCCATATCGGCTGATCAGGCTCCATACCGGTGCCGGGCGGGTCGGCTGTGGCGCAAGCCCGGCTTGCCCGCTTGGGCAGCGCTGGCCGGGTGGCGGTCTGGCGGCTCCGTCGGTGGTGCGTGCAGCGAGGTGCCGGCAGGTGGTGATCACGCCCGGCATCTTTATGGCAGGGCGCCGTCATGGTCTGGTCGATGCGACACCGCCGATGCCTGTGCCGGGATCGATGCACGGCCCACGATCATTCGGCCATAGGCATTTCCAGGCTGGCCCATAGAACTTCCATGCGGTGCGGCTGGTTGGCCGTCAAGCGCTGGTTTGATGCTTTTGTGGACGCGATTTCACGCCAAGAACACATCAGCTCATGCTTAGATGGGGCGTCTTCACAAACGTGAAAATTCGAGGTTCTACGATGAGTGCCCGAGACGAGCAATCCGGCCTGATCCTGCTGGTCGAAGACCATCGCCAGATCGCCGAAATGATTGGCGAGCATCTGGAGCGCAAGGGGTATTCGGTGGACTATGCCGCCGACGGAGTCAGTGGCCTGCATCTGGCCGTGTCCAACAGTTATGACGTGGTGGTGCTGGATCTGATGCTGCCGGGCATCGATGGTCTCGATGTCTGCCGCAAGCTGCGCAAGGATGGCAAGAAGGCAACGCCGGTGCTGATGCTGACTGCGCGCGACCGGCTGGAAGACAAGCTGCTGGGCCTGGAATCGGGAGCGGATGATTATCTGGTCAAGCCTTTCGAAGTGCGTGAACTGGAGGCACGACTGCGCGCCCTGATCCGGCGCGACCGCCGGCAGACCTCGACCGAGGTGCTGAGTGTAGGCGACATGACCCTGGATACCTCGACCCTGCGCCTGACACGGGCCGGCCGGGAGCTCTCGATCTCGCCGATCGGCCTCAAGCTGCTGGCGATTCTGATGCGCGAATCGCCGCGAGTGGTCAGTCGTCGTGACATCGAACGCGAGATCTGGGGCGATACCTTGCCCGACTCGGACACCTTGCGTTCCCATCTTTACAATCTGCGGCGGGTCATCGACAAGCCCTTCGACCGGCCGTTGCTGCATACCATCCATTCAGCGGGTTATCGGCTGTCGGATCTCGACGCGGAAATTCTCAAGCGCGGAGCCTGAGTCCAGCCAGCCGTTCCGCCGCTGCAGCACACAGGTAGCCATCGTGGAACGTGAGCAAGCCCGACGACGCAATGCCCGGCAATGGCGTGCCCACCGCCTGATCGCCAACTGGATCTTTGCCGGCCTGGCCGGCAGCATGGTGCTGCTGGGCTGGCTGGTCAGCGAAAGCTGGGTACCGCTGTGGCTGGGCGTGGTCGGTGCCGTGCTGGCGGCGGCCCTGGTCTGGTGGTGGGAGCGCCGAGCCTGGCACCCGGTGCTGGAACTGGCCCGCATGGCGGCGCTGAGCGTGGACCGCCCCCTGCAGGAAACCACCCCGCACTCCCATCTGTCGCTGACCGACCTGGGGGATCCGGACCTGCGTTCGCTGGGCGATGTGATGCAGGTGCTGCTGGAGCGCGTCCGCGGCTTTGATGCCCGCGAACGCAGCTTTACCCGGGATGCCAGCCACGAGCTGCGCAGCCCGCTGACGATGATCAAGATGTCGGTCGATACCTTGAGCGGCGACCAGTTCATCAGCCCCTCCGGACTGCGTTCGCTGCACCGGATCCGGCGCGCGACCCGTGAACTGGAAATCATGGTCGATGCCTTGCTGTTGCTGGCCCGGGAGTCTGACAACGGGACCCATGAACAGGTCTTCGTGATCAACGAGGTCCTGCAACAGGAGCTGGAGCATGCCCGTGGACTGCTGGACTACAGTGATACCGAGCTGCATCTGCATGAATCGGCCTGTTTTGCCCTGAAGGCTTCCCCCAAGGCTTTCGCGGTGATGTGCTGGCAACTGATCCGCAATGCCCATCGACAGCAGCGCGGTGGGCAGATCACCTTGAGCATTCTGGTCGACAGCCTGCTGGTCTCCAGCAGCACAGGTACCCAGCATATGATGGCCCTGGCGGAGGAAAGCGATCGGCATGGTTTCGAAATCGCGATCGCCTATCGGATCAGCGAACGCTATGGCTGGCCCCTGGAGCTGGAACATGATCCCCTGCAGGGGCCTATCGCCCGGGTCCGCTTTCCCCATGTCGAGCCGATGCCGCCTTGAGCCGTTGAACCTGTCCAGGCAGGTCGAGGCTTGACGGCAGGCGTATCATGGCCGAATGGACCCGAATTCTTTTGACATGACGAGGTGCGTCGCCGCGTGGCGGCCGCGGACCAGCCGGCGGATGGTCTGCCTGACCGGCAGCGGTTCCTGCCGGGCGAGTGCGGTAGCAGATGGAGGGCCGCCGCATGGCTGATCTGTTCACCCAGGAGCCGACGGCGCCGCTGGCCGAGGCCTTGCGTCCTGGAAGCCTGGATGAGGTCATCGGCCAGACCCATCTGCTGGGGCCGGGCAAGCCCTTGCGTCTGGCCTTCCAGTCCGGCAAACCGCATTCGATGATCTTCTGGGGGCCGCCCGGGGTCGGCAAGACCACCCTGGCACGGCTGACCGCCACGGCCTTCCGGTGCGAGTTCATCGCCTTGTCGGCGGTGTTCTCCGGGGTCAAGGACATCCGTGCGGCGATGGAGCAGGCCCAGCACCATCTGGCGATGGGGCGGCATACCATTCTGTTCGTCGATGAAATCCATCGTTTCAACAAGTCCCAGCAGGATGCGCTGCTGCCCTATGCCGAAAACGGGCTGGTTACTTTCATCGGTGCGACCACCGAAAACCCCTCCTTTGAGGTGAACTCGGCGCTGCTGTCACGGGCCCAGGTCTATGTGCTGAAGTCATTGACCGATACCGAGCTGCAGCAGCTGCTGCAGCGGGCCAGTGCCAAGGCGCTGGGGGATCTGGAGTTCGACGATCTGGCCCGCGACACCATTATCGGCTATGCCGATGGCGATGCGCGTCGGCTGCTGAACCTGCTGGAGCAGACCCAGACCGCGGCACGGGCCTCGAACATCCGCCATGTCGATGCGGACTTTGTCCAGAATGCGCTCTCGCTCAACAGCCGGCGTTTCGACAAGGGGGGCGACAATTTCTACGACCAGATCTCGGCCCTGCACAAGTCGGTGCGCGGCTCTCATCCCGATGCCGCGCTGTACTGGCTGACGCGCATGCTCGATGGTGGTGCCGATCCGCGTTATCTGTCCCGCCGCATTGTGCGGATGGCCTGGGAGGACATCGGTCTGGCCGACCCAAGGGCGATGCAGATCGCCAATGACGCGGCCCTGACCTACGAGCGGCTGGGCAGCCCGGAAGGCGAGCTGGCGCTGGGTCAGGCGGTGATCTATCTGGCCGTGGCCGCCAAGAGCAATGCCGGCTACAACGCCTACAACCAGGCGCGGGCCTTCGTGGCCCAGGATCACAGCCGCGAAGTGCCGGTGCACCTGCGCAACGCGCCGACCAAGCTCATGAAAGAGTTGGGCTACGGTCATGAATACCGGTATGCCCATGACGAGCCCAATGCCTATGCCGCCGGCGAGACCTATCTGCCCGAAGATATGGACGAGCCACGCTGGTACCGGCCCACGCCACGCGGCCTTGAAATCCAGATCGGCCAGAAGCTGGAGCAGCTGCGGCAATGGGACGAAGACGCCGACCGTTGAACGGGCGGGCTTGACTCGACAGCTGTCTCGACCTGCAGGGCCTTTCCGTTCACACGATGGCGTCTCCGGGGCTCACCAGTTCAGGCTGACATGTCGATGGGCCGAGGTTGGATTGCCGCCGGTGGCCTGGTGACATCCATGCATTGGCGGAGTCATCGCTGATGGATGCGGTACCGGCTTTCGCAGTGGTCCTCGGGCCTGCTGTATGCGCTGTTTTCCTGTTTCGTCCGAGGCGGCAGGGGCGGGCCGTTTACGGCCTGCCTGATTGCAGGCCCCGGCCTGCGGCGGCGATAATGCGGCATCAAGCCGTTATCTGGATACATCCATGCTGGACCCCGTACTGCTGCGCAACCATCTGGCCGAAACGGCCGCGCGCCTGAAGGCCACTCGTGGCTTTGAACTCGATGTGGCCCTGATCGAAAGTCTGGAGACCCGTCGCAAGGCGCTGGCCACCGAGACCCAGGAACTGCAGAACCTGCGCAATACCCGGTCCAAGGCCATCGGCCAGGCCAAGGCCAAGGGTGAAGATGCCCAGCCGCTGCTGGATGAGGTCGCCGGCATCGGCGATAAGCTGAAGGCCAACGAGCAGGCCCTGACCGAGGTGCAGGCAAGACTGGCCGAGATCGCCTTGCTGATTCCCAATCTGCCGCATGAGTCGGTGCCGCTGGGCAAGGACGAAAGCGAAAACCAGGAAATTCTGCGTTGGGGCACCCCGCGTGATTTCGACTTTCCGGTGCTGGATCATGTCGATCTGGGCGCGCGCCATGGCTGGCTGGACGGCGAAACCGGCGCCATGCTGTCCGGCACCCGCTTCACCGTGCTGCGCGGCAAGATGGCCCGTCTGCACCGTGCCCTGGCCCAGTTCATGCTGGATCTGCAGACCGACAAGCACGGTTATCTGGAATGCAATGTGCCGCTGCTGGTCAATGCGGAGTCGATGCGGGGCACCGGCCAGCTGCCCAAGTTCGAGGAAGACCTGTTCTCGACTCAGGTGGGTGAATCCCGCCGTTATCTGATTCCCACCGCCGAAGTGCCGCTGACCAATCTTGTCCGCGACAGCATCGTCGAGGCCTCGACCTTGCCGCTGCGTTTCACCGCCCATTCGGCCTGCTTCCGCGCCGAGGCCGGCAGCTATGGCCGTGATACCCGCGGCTATATACGCCAGCACCAGTTCGAGAAAATCGAAATGGTCCAGGTCAGCGATCCGCGCAGCTCCTATGATCAGCTGGAAGAAATGGTCGGCCACGCCGAGGCGGTGCTGCAGCAGCTGGGCCTGCCTTACCGCAAGCTGCTGCTGTGCACCGGTGACATGGGCTTCCAGTCCAGTAAGACCTATGATCTGGAAGTCTGGCTGCCCAGCCAGCAGACCTATCGCGAAATCTCCAGTTGTTCCAACTGCGAGGACTTCCAGGCCCGCCGCCTGCAGGCTCGTACCCGCAATCCGGAAACCAACAAGCCGGAACTGCTGCATACCTTGAACGGCTCGGGTCTGGCGGTGGGCCGTACCTTGGTCGCGGTGCTGGAAAACTGCCAGAACGCCGACGGTTCCATCGACGTTCCTGCCGTGCTGCAGCCCTATATGGGCGGCATCGAGCGGCTGGACTGAAACGCCGGCCGTCATCATGAGCAGCCCAGTCGACCGGGCCGCCTTCAATGTGGAGCAGGGCAGTTCGCTGCTGTTCCACGGTGGCCTGCTGCTGATACTGCTAGGCCGGATGGCCTTCGCCCTGGTCTGGCCGATGCATGCACTGGACTGGTATCTGACCGTGCCTGCCGCCGCCTGCAGCCTGTGGGCTTTGATCCAGTGCCGGCGCAAGCCCGGCATGCGCTGGGCCGCCCTGGCCTTCGGCGTGATCTCCCAGGCCTTGCCGATTGCACTGCGTCGGCCCGATATGCTGATCCTGATGCTGGGTGGCGCCATCCCGGTGCTGATCATGGCCGGCATGGTCATGGCGCTGATCCGCGGCAAGCCTCGACGTTCCTGACGAGGCAGGCGGCAAAGCTCCACCTTGCCGCCTGCCGTTCCTTCGACGCGCGCCAGTTCTCTTACACCTGTTCATCTGAACCGGCTGACTGGAGCCGGGAGCGGTTGCCTGTGTGATCAATGTACATTCAGTCGCTTGCTATGCATGCCGGCGTACTTTTATAGTCAAAGCCGTCATCAGGGATGCCGCTTTGGCATGCCGTTCATTGGGGGGAATGAAGATGCGCACTTTCACTGCTGGCGATGCTCGTGCCGTGCCTGCCGCACGCAGCTTTCCGGTTTGCGCGCTGGCGCTGCTGTTTATCGGGGTGACCTTTGTCAGCGAGTCCTCGCCGGTGATGCGAGGCGTGGGCATGGTGTTCCTGCTGGGGCTGGCGCTGGATACCGCAAGAATGGTTGCCCGCGGGACGTTCTCCGGCCGAGCCTGATTTGCCGTCTCGGCGGCACCCTGCAAGTCCAGTGAACGGCTCCGGGCAGCGGTGTGTCCGGGCACGGGGCTTCTCTTGCCAGGCGTGGAAATACCCAACGTCTGGCACTTGTCGTGCAGGCTGGCCCAGCCACAATCACTCGCATGTCTTTCGCCGTTTGCGGCGGATCGGTTTCATGTTCTGAAGGGTGATGCACGCGATGAATCCTGTTCTTTCCACACTGCGCCGCGGCCTGCTGGTTTCGGCCTTGGCGGCCACGCCGATGTTGGCCCAGGCGGTGACCCAGGCGGGCGCGACGAATGACGTGCTGGCCTCGCATATCGATCATTCGGTCGATCCGGGCGTGGATTTTTTCAGTTATGCCAATGGCGCCTGGTTGAAGGCGCATCCGATTCCCGCCTCGGAATCACAGTGGGGCATCGGTCAGGAAGTGCAGAACGAGCTTTATGCCGACCTGCGCAAGATCAGCGAGGCGGCCGCCAAGGCGCATGCGCCGGCGGGCAGTGATCAGCAGAAGATCGGTGATTTCTGGAGCACGGCGATGAACCAGGGGCTGGCCGACAAGCTGGGTCTGGCGCCGCTGCAGGATGAGCTGGCTCGCATCGATGCCGCGCATGATCTGGCCTCGGTCCTGGATGCCGGCTTCGCGTTGCAGCCCTTGGGGGTTGATGTGCTGTTCAGTGCCGGCGTCTATCAGGACGAGAAGGCCAGTGATCGCATGGCCGTCCATCTGAGCCAGGGTGGCCTGGGTCTGCCGGATCAGAGCTACTACTTCAACAAGGAGGCCGGTGTCGCCAAGGTGCGTCAGGCCTATGTGCAGCATCTGCAGAAGCTGTTCCAGCTGCAGGGCGTCTCGGCGGCGGACGCTGACGCCCGGGCGACCAAGGTGATGGCTTTCGAGACGGCGCTGGCCGGGGTCTCGCGCCCGTTGGAAGCCTTGCGTGACCCGCAGAAGAACTACAATTTGCTGACCCCGGCGGAGATGACCCGGAAGTATACGCCGGCCATCGACTGGCAGGTCCGCCTCGCGGCCTGGAAGCTGGCTCCGGATCAGCTGAACGTCGGCCAGCCGGACTTCTTTGCCGGCTTGCAGAAACTGTTGGCCTCCACGCCGGTGCCCGTATTGCAGGACTATCTGCGCCTGCATCTGGTCGATGCGTATTCCAGCTTTCTGGGCCAGCGTTTCGATGACGAGCACTTCGACTTCTACGGCAAGGTTCTGACCGGTCAGCAGCAGCAGCGCCCGCGCTGGAAGCGCGTACTGCGTGCAGAGAATCAGACGCTGGGCATGATCCTGGGGCGGATCTACGTCAAGGACTATTTCCCGGCGGCCAGCAAGGCCCGTTACAACGCCATGGTCGAGGCGATACGAACGGCTTATGCCGCGCGGATCCGCAAGCTGGACTGGATGAGCCCGGAAACCAAGGCCAAGGCTGAGGCCAAGCTGGCGGCGATCACCAAGAAGGTGGGTTATCCCGACCACTGGAAGGATTATTCCAGCCTGCAGATCGGTCGCGAATCCTACGCTCAGAACGTGATGGCCGGGCGTCGCTGGGAGTTTGCTGACATGGTCTCCAAGTTCGGCAAGCCGGTGGATCGCAGCGAATGGGATATGACGCCGCAGACCTACAACGCCTATTACAACCCGTCCAACAACGAGATCGTGCTGCCGGCCGCGCAGTTCATGATTCCCGGTTTCAAGGACGATCAGCTGGATGACGCGGTGGTTTACGGCTATGCCGCCGCCTCGACCATTGGTCACGAGATGACCCACGGTTTCGATGACGAAGGCCGCCAGTTCGATGCCCAGGGCAATCTCAAGGATTGGTGGACGGCACAGGATGCCAGCCGCTTCCAGGCGCGAGCCCAGGTGATGGTGAACCAGTTCAATGCCTATCAGCCCTTGCCCGGCCTGCATATCAATGGCCAGGCCAGCCTGGGTGAGAACATTGCCGACTTCGGCGGCATCCTGCTGGGTCTGGATGCCTTCAAACAGACGGCTGAATACAAGGCCGGCAAGCCTGTGGCCGGCTTGATGCCGTTGCAGCGTTTTTTCCTGGGCTATGCCCTGGGCTGGTTGTCGCAGGAGCGTGAAGGCCTGCTGCGGCAGGGGCTGCTCAGCGACGTGCATGCGCCGGCCAAGTGGCGGGTGAATGGTCCGATGTCGAATATTCCGGACTTCTACAAGGCCTTCAACGTGAAGCCGGGCCAGCCGATGTGGCGGCCGGCGGCACAGCGGGTCAAGATCTGGTAATACCGCTGCCTTCAGCCCGACCACCGTTGCGCAGGCAGCGCTGGTCGGGCGGGGCCTTTCATCCGCAGTTGGCGGGTGCGACGGGTTGCGTTCTAATGACGGTCAACAGTTGCCGTGGCCGGGTGGGGCGGTATCAGGTATCGACCGTTTTGCAGGCAAGGGCAGTCATGAATTTTCGACGTATAGGCGCGATCGCGTTGCTGGTGGCTGCGCTGGGTGGTTGTGCCACGGGTTATCATGCCAAGGGATTCACTGGCGGCTTCAGCGACACCTTGCTGGCACCGGATATCTTCAGGATACGGTTTGCCGGCAATGGGTTTACCGATGCGGAAAGGGTGTCCGATTTCGCGATGCTGCGGGCGGCGGATACTTCGATGGATCTGGGCTGCGGCTGGTTCGGTGTCATGAACGAGACCGACGGTGCTTCGACAAGCACGCTGACCCTGTCCTCGGCCGGCTGGAATCGCCATGGCGGCTGGGGCTTTTCCAATACCGTACCGGTGGTCAAGCCGAACACCAGCTTGCTGGTGAAGTGCACGCGGTCACCGCCGTCCGACGTGGAATTGTTCGATGCCCGCTTCGTGGCTCGTTCCATTCGCGCCAAGTACGGACTCAAGCCGCGGCATTCGCCGGAACCGGCGATCCAGCCATCGGTTGCCGCCGCCTCGCCGTCTGCGCAGACGACGGTCGTGGCCCCCGTGGCCGGGCCTGCTCCTGTCATTACCCCGCTGCGTCATGAGTATCCCCGTTCACCGCTGGTCGCGGATACCTGGCCAGCCGGTGCCGTGATGGCAGAGCCCGCTGCCGGTTCAGCAGGAATGTCACAGGAGTCTCGGCCGGCGGCAACGGAAGGCGCCGCGGATTTGGGGCTGCAGGCCTATGTCGGCATGGTCGCTGCGGCCCAGCAGGTATCCAGCCAGATCGGCTGCGGGACCGTCATGCTTTCCGGTTCATCCGACTTCACGGCGGCCTGTGAGTCCTACGATGTGCTGATCCATTGCGACGGCAAGGATTGCCGGCCCATGCATACCTTGCCCAGGCCTTGAGCGGCACCACCGGCGGCTGGCGATAGTCCGGCCAGCCGGAGGGCTGGTACATCACCGGCCCATGACCCATTTGCAAAAAATCGTGATCACGGATGGCATTGCCGCGTGTCTGCAGGGCCGTCGGCATGATTGCCTTGAAGACCGCGGATGCCGACGATCGAGGCCCGGATCGGCGCCGACTTTCAGCCGGTCAGTCAGCTTCGAGCCGGGCTTGCTTGTTCACCGATTCAGCGCGGCTGGAACATGATCAGACCCATGCCGGTCAAGGCGACCATCACGCCGGCGATATCCCACGGCGTAGGGCGGATGCCGTCCACCAGCCACAGCCAGACGATGGCGACGGTGATATAGACCCCGCCATAGGCGGCATAGACCCGGCCGGCGGCACTCGGGTGCAGGGTCAGCAGCCAGGCGAACAAGGCCAGGCTGATCGCGGCAGGCAGCAGCAGCCAGGCGGACCGGTGCTCTTTCAGCCACAGCCATGGCAGATAGCAGCCGATGATTTCGGCCAGGGCCGTGGCAACAAAAAGAGCCAGTGTTTTCATGGGCGGGGACCGGGATCACAGCAAGTGGAGGCGAAGTGTGTCAGGTTCATGGCCTCACCGTGGCCTCAAGGATGCATCAGCCCCAAGCCTGTTGCCATGTTTCCAGCTGTTCGTCGCTGAAGGCTTCGGCGCTGTTTCCGCATGACGTAGCAGGTCGCAAGGCTCTCGGTCCCGGTGCGCTCGAGGTGGGCCCGTTGTCTTTTGCCTGTTGCGCCGTGAAGCGATGGTCCTGACTTCCCGATCTCATGGCGGGGGGTGGGGGTGGACCTTCCGCCATGCAATGCTGGCGGTCATCAGGCATGGGAATGGGGCGGCCCGAGGTCATGGACGGGCGGCATGATGTTGCAGTGCGATAATGCTTGTATCCCGTTACAGACATGTGGTGCTATTTGTCGCACTTTCCCCGAGTGATGAACGATTCTCATGACTGATCAGGAACGCGCTGCATCCTCTCCCGCCCCTTCCGCCGCCGTTGAGGCCAATGTCGGTGATCGATATTGGCGCAAGGGTCCGCATGACACCTTGCCGCCCCCCGATATGATGGGACCCTACCAGCACAATCGGCCATTGCCGGTAAAACCGGTGGCCGGGCGCAAGGCCTGGATCGTCGGCAGCGGCATCGCCGGGATGGCGGCGGCGTTCTATCTGATCCGGGATGGCCGGATGAAGGGCGAGGACATCACCATTCTCGATGGCATGGATGTCGCCGGTGGATCACTGGACGGTGCCGGCAATGCCGAGGAGGGCTACATCATCCGCGGCGGCCGCGAGATGAACTGGAACTACGACAATTTCTGGGACCTGTTCCGGGAGGTCCCGGCACTGGAACTGCCCGAGCCTTACAGCGTGCTGGACGAATATCGGCTGGTCAACGACAACGATCCGAACTGGTCGAAGTCACGGTTGATGCACCGGCAGGGCCAGATCCGTGATTTTGCCACCCTGGGTCTCAGCACGGCCCATCAGTGGGAGATCCTCAAGCTGCTGCTGAAGCGCAAGGAGGAGCTGGATGACATCACCATCGAGGACTACTTCAGCGCCAGTTTCCTGGAAACCAATTTCTGGTATCTGTGGCGCTCGATGTTCGCCTTCGAGAACTGGCAGAGCCTGCTGGAAATGAAGCTGTACATGCATCGTTTTCTGGATGCGATTGACGGTCTGACCGACATGTCGGCGCTGGTGTTTCCCAAGTACAACCAGTACGACAGCTTCGTGGTGCCGCTGATGAGGATGCTGGAGCAGGAAGGGGTCAGGACGCAGTTCGATACGCATGTCCGTGATCTGGCCTTCAGCGAGGTGGGCGGGCAGCGTACGGTGACGGCGATTCACTGCAAGTTGCAGGGGCGCGACGAGGTCATCCGCCTGGGCAAGGATGATGTGGTCTTCGCACTGACCGGATCGATGACCGACAGTACCGTCTATGGTGATCTGGACACGGCCCCCGATCTGCAGCGGGCGCTCAAGCCTGCCGGAGAGGGCAGTGGCTGGGAGCTTTGGCAGAATCTGGCGAAGCAGTCGCCGGTCTTTGGCCGGCCCGAGCGTTTCTGCGGCGATCCGGCCCGCTCGATGTGGGAGTCGGCGACGCTGACCTGCAAGCCTTCGCCCTTGATCGACAAGCTGAAGGAGCTGTCGGTCAACGATCCCTATTCGGGCAAGACCGCCACGGGCGGCATCATCACCTTCACCGATTCCAACTGGGTGCTCAGCTTCACCTGCAATCGGCAGCCGCACTTTCCGAGCCAGCCGGATGATGTGCTGGTGCTGTGGGTGTATGCCTTGCTGATGGACAAGGACGGCAACCACGTCAAGAAGCCGATGCCGGCTTGTACCGGTCGCGAGATTCTGGCCGAGCTGTGCTTTCATCTGGGCATCGCCGATCAGGTCGATGTGGTCGCGGCCAACACCAAGGTCCGGCTGGCCGTGATGCCCTATATCACCGCCCAGTTCATGCCGCGTGCGGCGGGTGATCGGCCCAGAGTCGTTCCGGAGGGCTGCACCAATCTGGCCTTGCTGGGGCAGTTTGTCGAAACCAGCAATGACATCATCTTCACCATGGAAAGCTCGGTGCGTACTGCGCGCATCGGCGTCTATACCTTGCTGGGCCTGCCCAAGCAGGTCGCCGACATCAGTCCGACGCAGTACGACATCCGCAACCTTCTGAAGGGGGCCCGCGCACTCAACAACAACCAGCCGTTCCCGGGCGAGCGGCTGCTGCATCGGCTGCTGGACAAGAGCTACTTTGCGCATATCCTGCCGCCTTTGCCGGAGCCGAAGGAGACCCGGCGTGACCATGTCGAGGCCGAGCTGTCGAGAATGGTCGACAAGGGGCGCGAAGGCCTTGAAATCGCCACGGCCTGGGTCGAGAAGCTGCGGGCGCAGCTGCTGCAGCGCAAGGACTGATCCCATCGGGCGGGTGGATCGTTTGACGTCGTTGCTGTCAGACGATCCGCCAGGTCGCGGTTCGCGTGGATGCCTGAACCCTGATTCGCGCCCGCAGTCCTTCGCGACTGTAGTCCCAGGTGGATGAGCCCACTGGTTGACGGCCCAGTCAGCGGCGGCAATTCAAGTGCGGACGGCCGTCCGTGCTTGATGCTTGCTGTTTGCGAGGGGCCCGTCGGCTCACACGATGATGGCGGTCCGGGTGGCTCAGACGGCCTGCAGCGGCGGCTTGATCACCGGTTGCACCCGAGTCGCCAGCCAGCACAGCAAGGCGCCGCCGCTGACCATGGCCGTGCCCAGCCAGAACGAGGCTGTCAGCGGCACGCCCAGCAGATGCGCGGCCAGGGCGGCGGAAAATACCGGCGTGAAATACGAGGCGCCGGCCAGAACGGTGACATTGCCATGCATGATGCCGACATTCCAGGCGGCGTAGCCGAAACCGATGGCGGCCGCGGCCCAGGCCAGATGCAGCACCGAGGGCAGGGTCCAATGCATGGCCGGAGCGCCCGAGATCAGGTATTTGGCCCACAGCACCAGGGCGATCAGCACGAAGAACAGGCTGATGCCATTCTGCCCTTCGGCCATGCGTGCAGTCACCGTGGAATAGGCCGCCCACAGGATGGCGGCAAGCAAGGCCAGTCCGCAGCTCAGCGGGTTGTCATGGATGCTGGCCAGCACTTCGCCGATATCGAGTCCGTGCTTGCCGCCCAGTACCCAGCCGATGCCCAGCAAGGACAGGAACAATCCGGGCACGATCAGCCAATGGGTCTTCTGGCGATTGAAGAGGATCGTCGCGACCATGGTGAAGCTGGGCCACAGATAATTGATCATGATCACGTCGATGGCCTGGCGGCTGTTGTGGGCGTAGCCGATGGACTGCGACAGGCAGACCTCGTAGCTGACCAGCAACAGGCTGCCCCAGAACAGGTAGCGGCGCGGTATCTTCTTCAGCGAGGGCAGGCCGACGGTGAACATCAGCAGGGCGGCGGCCACGGTGTAGATCATGGCGGCGCCGCCGAGCGGGCCCAGATCGACGCTGACACGGCGGATCATGCCCATCACGGAAGCCCACAGCAGGATGGCACTGAGCCCGATCCAGGTGGCCCGGTTTCTGGTTTTCATGGCGGGAAGAGGAGGCAGAAATGTCGAAGGGCCGGCACCCATCAGGGCCGGGGAAGCAGCTACTGCTGTCGACCCGCAACGACATTCGACCGGCCCACACTTTCCGGTCATCGTGTCTGCATGGCATGCATCAGGCGAAGTGCGCGGATTGTGCCCGAATGGATGGCTGTTGTCAGCGGTTTTCGGGGTGAATTCCCAAACTTTTCTGCTTGCCCGGCAGCGCGTTCCGGATGTGGCGGGGGATGCCGCCTCATGCCGGGCTTTCCATGGCTTCCGGACCCGTTTGCCCCGAGCGGGCAGAACGGTGGCCGCTGCCAGCCATGGTGCATGGGGCTTGCGCGCGATCTCTGTCGTGCATGAAGGGCTGGAGCGGATTTCCCGCCGCTTCAGACCCGCCAGCTTCCGGGGCCGGGCGGCTGTCTAGGACCTTGGGTGGCAGGTCGGTGGCGATGTCGGGCCGGCAGATCGATCAATAGCGAGCATCGATATGGCGCTGGATATGGGATTTGACCTGGCGGCGCTGCTCAGGGGTCTTGGAACGGATATGGAAATGAATGACCTCCATCCGCCGGCTGCGACCACGGCTGAAGTCGATGGCGACGACGAGATCGGTCAGCAGGTTGATCTCGTCGATCGGTTTCAGCAGGGCGCGGGTCTTGAAGTGCTGCCAGGTGGCGAGCTGCTCGCCGGACATGAACTTGGCGCGGAGATCCTCCAGCCGGATGCTGAACCGCTTCCGGACCTGCCATGACTTGCACATTTCATACAGCCGGATCGAGTAATAGCTGCTGAGAAAGGCGATATTGACGAAGCGGTAGCGGGTGTAAGGCGGTGGCACGAAGAATATCTGCGAAGAGAATTCCTCGGACAGCTGCACATCGATACGGTGATGGTCATGGATGGCGACGGTATCGATGATCTTCGAGCGCTTCTCCATGCCGTCCACATGGCTGACGATGCGAATGTCGGGCAGCTTCAGGGTCGCCTGCTGGATGGACCGGTAATTGACGGTCTGCAGCGACAGACCGATCGCCTGACAATATTCGCGGGTATCGATCTCAAGTCGGCGCTGGCCGGCCTGGGTCAGCATGGCGATGCAATATTTGGCAAATTTGTATTGCTGGAAGGACAGGCGATAGTTCGAAGCCTGAATCAGGTCATTGCTCTTGATGATGACCTGGTTGCGGATCCGGCGGATGCTTTCGCTGGCGTGGTGGCCTGGATTCATGGACTGGGGGTGCGACTGAGCAAGGGGCGGGTCGAGAAAAGCGGCCGAGGCAGGCGCGATCCTGGTCCGCCGACGGTACTGCTTCAGCGGAGGCGCTGAAAGCTGAGGATCAGGCGGGCGCAAGGTCCGATACCAGATGCTCCATGGTGTGCTGCAGATAGACGGCCAGATCGTTCCGGGCGATGACGGTATGACCGGCGCCGCGAGCATCCTGATAGTGGATCACCACCTCGATGGCGCGGCGGCGCTGGCGGAGCTTGCCTGGTTCGGAGGGGCAGGACTCCGTGAACAGGTGCTGGGTGGACGAGCTGGAAATGATGCGCGGATTGATAAAGACCTGCAGAGTGCTTTCATCCATGTCTGGCGAGGTGTTGACCAGTACCATGCTGTCCGCAAAGCCGGCCTGATTGGCGGAGAGCGCATGCTCGCGATGCCGGACCATGCAGGCGTGCACTGCCCGGATGCGCTGTTGCAGCTCTGGGCCGAAGTCGCTGATCTCGCGGCAGGGTTGCCGCATGACCGGACTGGACAGAAGAAAGATGGTTCGAGACATGGGCGTGTCCGGAGTGATACGGCGATGGATACCGGCTGATGCAGCAGGCGTCGCAGGGGAGGTGGGCATGGTCGGGTGACGGAGAGCGGTCATTTCCTGCCGTGTGAGATGGATGGCTCAAGCGGATTCCGGCCCGACTCAGGTGGCTTCCCGCCATGCCGCGGAGTGCCAGGCATCCTGCACATCTGGCAGCGCGCTCTGGCGCTGGAACTGGCAGGTCACGCTGCCACTGGTGCCCAGTGACCCGTCGGTGCTGTCGAAGGCGTGCCGCCGGCCGGGGTCCGCTTGCCGTGTCCAGCCATGACTAATCCGGTTCCGCAAGGGTGATATCGGCGAAGGTGGCACCGGTAAAGGCCTGCAGATCCGCTGCTGCGATTTTCACCACACGTCCCCGCCGGCCGCCATTGACGTGGAGGGTGGCCAGGGGCTGCAGGGCCTTGTCGATGATGACAGGCATGTGGTCGAACAGTCCCAGCGGCGAGGTGCCGCCAGGCAGGAAGCCCGTCATTTTGGTCAATTTTTCGGCGTTGATCAGGCGGGCCTTGCGGCCGGCGCCGAGTTGCGCGACGCGCTCCATATCCAGCTTCCGGTGCACCGGCAGGACCAGGCATATCGGTGTCTTCTTGTCTATTTCAGCCACCAGGGTCTTGGCCACGCTGTCCTGGCTCTGGCCCAGGCTGCTGGCGGCATGCAGGCCGATGTCCGTGGTGCGGCCATCGTCGTAGGCGTAGTCGATGACCTCGAAAGTCAGGCGGCTGGCTTCCAGTCGTTCGAGTAGGGTGTCAGTCATGTCAAAGGCTCGTGATTCGAGAGCCGAATATACGGTTGGACGGTGCTCGCTTCAATGATGTCAGGACCTCTTCGAGAGTGTTTTAGGTGGCATGAACATCTTTCAAATACAGTGTGTTGGATGTTTTTCAGGCACAAAAATTAATTCCGTACGACACGGGTTCCAATCACCTGAGGCCATGTGTATCCTGCGTTTCGATCTGCCCCGGAGGCCGCGTGGTTCGGGGCGGGCTGAGCGTGAGCAGGATGGTGTCTTGAGCGAAGATGAGGACATATATGGGCAGCCGGATGCTATGGCTGAGTGCTTGGGGCTCCGGCGGCTGGCGACCAAGCTGTGGCGTTCCTCACTATCGGGCAAGGTGTATTCATGAGCGGACGGATCGGCAGCGGCCGTGCATCGGCCCGCCTGGGAGTGCTGCTGGCCGGCTGGATCGGCCTGACCATGCCGGCCCTGGCCAGGGATGTCTATGTGGCGCCGAATGGCCTGGATGGCTCCGCAGGCACGCTGCAGGCGCCGCTGGCGACCCTGATGGCTGCCCAGCGCCAGGCCAGTCCCGGCGACACGGTGTATATCCGGGGCGGCATCTATCGGCCCGATCTGTCGGATATCGTGGAAACGGATGCCATCTATGCCGTGGTCAATGACTTCACCAAGCCGCATATCGCCTATGTGGCGTATCGGAACGAGGTGCCGGTGTTCGACTTTTCGCGGGTACGCCCATCGGACCGTCGGGTGACGGCCTTTCTGGTCCGTTGCGATGGTTGCGTGTTCCGCGGCTTCCAGGTCATCCATGTACAGATCACCATTGCGCACCGGCATACCCAGTCCGAGGCATTCCGGGTGCAGGGCGGCAATCGCAATCTGTTCGACCGACTGTCCATCCATGACGGCATGGGCATCGGCTGGTATCTGGTCAGCGGCAGCGACAACCGGGTCCGCAATGTGGATGCCTACGACAACCGCGGGCTGGATGACGGCTCCAACGGCAATATCGACGGTTTCGGTGCGCATCCCCGTTCGGCGGCAGGTACCGGCAATGTCATCCAGGGCAGTCGGGCCTGGTTCAACAGCGATGACGGTTTCGATCTGATCAATGCCCATGCCGCCGTCATCATCGATCACTGCTGGGCGTTTTTCAATGGCTATGATCAGGCCTTCCGGCCGCTGGGCGACGGCAACGGCTTCAAGGCCGGAGGCTATGGCGCCAACGGCAAGCCCTATCCGCAGCCCGTGCCGCGCCATACCGTGGAGTTCTCGCTGGCGGTGGGCAATCTGTCCAGCGGTTTCTATGCCAATCATCAGGTCGGCGGCCAGAACTGGTTCAACAATACGGCCATCGGCAATCGGCGGGCCGACTTCAACATGCTTTCGGTACTGGCCGACAACCGCACCGATGTGCCGGGCTACGGGCATGTCATGAAAAACAATCTGGGCTTTGGTGCCAGGGTTGAGGTCGCCAATCTGGGCCGTCCGCGGCAGAACACGCTGCAGGCGAACAGCTTCCAGTTGCCGATCCGCTTGGACCGGCACGACTTCCAGAGTCTGGATGCCGGCGAGCTCGACGCGCCGCGGCAAGCGGACGGATCGCTGCCCCGCATCCGTTTCGCCCATCTGGCAGCAGGCAGCGCCGCCATCGATGCGGGGGTGGAGATCGGCCGGCCATTCCATGGCAAGGCGCCGGACCTGGGCGCGTTCGAGAGCGGTGACGCCGTCTATTGAGTCAGGCACGAGGGCCATGCCGCGCCGTCTCAGGGGCTGATGCCGGCCATGCCGGATCCGACAGCACGGTTCCCTCGGCAGGCGATCACGGAACCGACCGCAACTTTTCCCAGCATCGCGACGAAACAGAAAAGACAGAGCCGATACTCGGCTCTCCGGCCCAAGGAATCTAATGATGAATCTGCTCAAGCCCGCCCGTCGTCTTGCCGCCTCCGCCGTGTTCAGTGCCCTGCTGGCTCTGCCTGTGATCGGCTCGGCCGCGGCCCTGCCGGCGGGTACCCATGCACCCGATTTCAATGTGAAGGCCGCGTTGGCCGGCAAGCCGATGAGCTTTTCGCTTGAGCAGGCACTGCGCAAGGGGCCGGTGGTGCTGTATTTCTTCCCGGCGGCCTTTACCAGCGGCTGCACCATCGAGGCGCATGACTTCGCGGAGGCCACCGATGCGTTCAAGAAGCTGGGCGCCACCGTGATCGGTGTGACGGCGGGCAATATCGACCGGGTGGCCGAGTTCTCCAAGGTCGAGTGCCGTGACAAATTCGCGGTGGCCGCCGATCCGGGTGCGAAAGTGGCCGCGAGCTATCACACGACGATCCAGGTCCAGGGCCGGACACTCTCGGATCGCACCTCGTTTGTGATCGCTCCCGATGGCCGGATCCTGCTCAGCTATACCGACCGCAATCCGGATGCGCACATCCAGAAAGCCATGGATGCGGTCAAGGCCTGGCGGGCGCAGCAGCATTGAACGCCATGACGGCCGATCGGGCCAGGCCGTCTGGCATCGTGCCATGATGCTCTCCGTGATGGCGGCGGCTCTTCTGGGCGGCCTGATTCTGAATGGCATGCCCTGTGTGCTGCCCATCGTCTCGATCAAGATCATGGGCCTGGTCCGTCATCAGCAGGATTCCGCGGCCGCGCGCAGGGAAGGGGTCGCTTTTCTGGCCGGGGTGATGCTGACCATGCTGCTGCTGGCCGGCGTGCTGATCGCGATCCGGGCAGGCGGCACCACGGTGGGCTGGGGTTTCCAGCTGCAGTCGCCACCGCTGGTGGCCGGTCTGATGCTGGTGATGCTGGCTGCCGGACTGAATCTGAGCGGCGTGTTCGAGTTCGGTATGGGCGCACAGCGGCTGGGGCGGCTGGAGCCGGCGCAGGGCGGCATGCTGGCCTCGGCCCTGAGCGGAGCGCTGGCCATCGTGGTCGCCACCCCGTGCACCGGGCCTTTTATGGCCGGTGCGGTGGGTTATGCGCTGACTCAGCCGTCCTGGGTCGGCCTGGCCATTTTCATGGCTCTGGCCCTGGGATTCGCCTTGCCGGTGACGGCCATCTCGGTATTTCCGGTGCTGGGGCGCTGGCTGCCTCGGCCAGGCGCCTGGATGGAGACGCTCAAGCATGGTCTGGCTTTCCCGATGTACGGGGCGGCCGCCTGGCTTGCCTGGGTGCTGGAGGCGCAGGCAGGTCATCACGCCTTGGGCCTGGTCCTGGCGGCGGCGATCGGGCTTGGATTTGCCGCCTGGCTTCATGGCATCGGTCAGCGCCGGCAGCTGCTGGGACGTCGCCATCTGCCCGTACACGGGATGGCGGCGTTGATCCTGGTCATGGTGGCCTGGCCCCTGTTCGGTCTGCAGCCCATGTCAGCGGCGGCGATGCCTGCGACGGCCGTATCTGCCGTCCAGCCGGCCATCAAGGCAACGGCGACCATGGTGGCCGAGCCGGCCGTATCGGCGTCTCCTCAAGCATGGTCACCGGCGGTACTGGCGGCGGCACGAACCCGGCACCAGCCGGTGCTGCTGGCTTTCACGGCTTCCTGGTGCATCACCTGTCAGGTCAACGAGCACGGAGCTCTGGCGACAAAGGCGGTACGCTCGGCCTTGCAGCGCACAGGCACCCTCTATCTGCAGGCGGACTCGACCCGTTACGATCCGGCTGTTGACGAGGCGATGGCCCAGTTGGGGCGTGGAGGTCTGCCGGTGTATGTGGTCTATCCCGCTGATGGCGGCAAGCCTCGCCTGCTGCCGCAGCTGCTGAGTCCCGGCATGGTGATCCAGGTGCTGGAAGAGGCCTCCGCGACTAGGACGATGAGTGATCGCCCGGCTTGACGACAGTCATGCAGACCCTGACGCCGCATCCGCCAGCCCCTCGGGCAAGGATGCGGCGGCCGAGGTCTGGGCTGGCTTGATGCAGGCGGCGCAGCTCGGTGATGCCGCGGCCTACCATCGCCTGCTGCGCGAACTGGTGCCGGTGATCCGCCGGTTGGTGGCCAAGCGGATTTTCGATCCGGCAACCGTGGAGGACGTGACCCAGGATGTGCTGATCAGTCTGCATCAGGTCCGCCACACCTTTGATCCGCAGCGTCCTTTCCTGCCTTGGCTGAGTGCCATCGTGCAGGCCCGCGCCGTCGATGCGCTGCGGCGATGGGGCCGGCGTGCCCGCTGGGAAGTGGAGGAGGTTCACGGTGTCGAGCAGCATCCCGACCTGCAGGCCGAGCATGGACTGCGGGCGCTGGAGCAACGTCAGGAGGTCAGGCAGTTGCTGCACCGCCTGTCTCCGCGACAGCGCCGGCTGGTCGAGATGGTGCATCTGGAGCAACTGAGCCTGTCCGATGCGGCCCGTACCTCGCGGCTGTCCCTGTCGGCGGTCAAGTCCATTCTGTATCGGGCCTTGCAAAATCTGAAGCACATGACGGGCACGCCCCATGAATAGACATGACGTATTGATCGATGCACTCAGCCAGCAGCTGCGGGCCGGCCGGCCACTGGCGCCGACCTGGCGTCGGCTGGCGGGTTGGGCGTTGATGGCACTGACCAGCGGCTCGTTGATGGCCTTGGGATTGAAGCACTCGACGCTGGATCCGATGGCGCCGGGCGCGGGCTGGGAACTGGCCGATGCCGGCGTGTCATTGGTGATCGGCCTGTTGCTGCTGGGCACCGCGCTGGATACCAGCATTGCCGGACGGCGCGCGCCGGCCTGGCCCTGGTTTGCCGTGCCCCTGCTGTTGTGGTTGGCCATCAATACGGCCTTGATGGTCAAGGCGCCGGCTTCGGTCGGCGTGCTGGGCAGGGAAGGGCGTTATTGCTTCCGTTTCATGCTGGCGGCCGGCATGCCGATGATCATTCTGGCGGTGGCGTATCTACGCCGCAGCCGCAGCCTGCGGCCGGGTCGATCGCTGTCATTGGCGGGGGCGGGCATTGCTTTTGTCACCATGGCCTTGCTGTGGCTCTGTCATGGCGATGCCATGAGTCCGCTCGACTTCGCCATGCATATGGTGGCCGCGATGACGATCATGCTGATCACCGTGGCGCTGGGCTGGCGCTGGGTGCGGGTGGTCTGACGGCCTTATCAGACGGGCATGCCTTCATGGGAGCGAGCGGCGGTTCGTCCTGGCAGCCACATGAACAGCCTGACGCTCATCAAATCGGCGAATCAGCTTGCAGACCCTGCCAGGCTCGACAGTCATTTATCAAGTGACGCAGGTATACAGACTCATGTCATCGCATGACCTCGCCGGATTGATTCGATATCTCAAGCAGGATGATTGGGACCATCGCTTCGGAAGGGTTCTGGAAGATCATTTGCAGCCGCTTTTCGAGCTGGATGATCTGGGCCTGGACGAACTCGACGAACTGATCGGTCCAGGCACGGCCATGACGTTGTGGGGCTGCGCCTTCGAGGATTTTCTGACCCGGAACGATGAGGGCGGCCGCAATTTTGTCGAGGTCTATCTGAAGCGCCGTGGGTGGAGCGAGCTGCCGCGACATCGGGCCTATATGACGGCGCTGCGCGCGTCGACGATGAGTCTGTATGAAGTTTCCGACATCGTTCCCGGTACCAGCATGATGGTGCGGGACTTGCTGCGCAAGGGCGAGCCCGTGCTGGTGCATGAGGTATCGGCGACCAAGGCCTTGCAGCCATGGGATCGCATCGCGGTCCGGTTGGTGCCGCTTGAGCGGGAGACCGTGCTCGCGGGGGGATTGCTGGCCTATTCCATGGACGCTTGCGAGGTATTGGCGGATGCGCTGCGCAAGGCACTTCGCCGTCGGCGCGGCAAAAGCCAGTTCCCGCGACTGGATACCGAGACCCTGCAGCCGTTGGCCCCGTTGTTCACCCAGGCGTGGTTGACGCAGGAATTGCTGGATGCCGAGGGCGCGCTGGATCTGACGCAGTTGATCAATCATGACGACGAAGAGCTGGTGTTCCATGACATCCGTTATCCGTTGGCAAAAGGCGTGACCCAGAGCACCGTGGCCAAGGCTTTGGATGTCTGGCCCGAACTGCGGGCGGCGGGGCCATCGTTCTGGAACTGGCTGCGATTCGGGGCAGACGGCGGCAAGCCTCGTCGGGGCAGCGGCTTTTCCATGAGCAGCGAGATGGCTGACGGGGTTCCGGTGCTGGGGACCGTGGAACTCGCCGGACGCAAGCTGCGCTTGCAGGTCAATTCGGAGCAACGGGCGGCGCGCGGCCAGGCCATGCTCGCCGCCGCGCTGGGTGACCTGGTCGGCATGCCGTTGGCACAGATCATGACCCCGGAGCAGTTGCTGGCCGAACACGCGGCTCATCCGGGGCCTTCCGGCCATCGTGAGCCGTCCGGTCTGTCTCCCGAGGAAGAGCTTCAGTTCTTGTCGGAGGCCCTGCACCGGCATTATCAGCAGATTCTTGATGAGGAGATTCCTGCGTTGGGCGACCAGACACCATGCCAGGCGGCGCGTACGGCCGGCGGCCGTCGTCAACTGGTGGAGTGGCTCAAGTATCTTGAAAATGGCACCGCCAACGCCGGCCGGACGCAAGCGGCGATGGCCGCCTACGATTTCGGCTGGATGTGGACCGAGCTGGGCATTGCCGAATCTCGGCCGGCAGGTCGCCATCTATCGCTCGCTGGTCCATATCCCGGATATGTTGGGACTGTGGTCCGAGCAGGTCATTGTTCCGCCGAATGCCTGCGTGATCCTGCCCGATGCCGTGACTGCAAGGGATTATTGCGGTTCGCTGGTGAATGCCATCACGGCTTTCGCCTTTCTGGAGCAGCTGCGTGAAGCCGGGCACGAGGCCGTTGTCGTCACGGCCGGCAGCGCGGGCACGGGACGCGCGTTGCTGGCATTGGCGCAGGCCAAAGGCATACCCGCCTTGTTGCTTGCCCGCTCGGCCGAAGCGCGCGGCGAACTGCTGAAGCTGGGTGCCAGGCATGTGCTTTCAACCGCCGACGAAAACTTTGACCGCGACTTCGCCAGCCTCAGCCAGAGCCTGAAGGCCACCGCCATTTTCGATGGCGTCGGCGGTGAGCTTGCCAGTCGTCTGGCGCCGCTGGTGCCTCACCATTCGAATTTCTATTTCTTCGGTTTTCTCGGCGGTCCGGCGCCGGTGTCGATTCCCGTCATGCTGTTCATGTCCAGACATCTGACGATGCAGCGGTTCAGCAATTTCGAAAGCGCAACCGTGAAGGACCCGACGCGGCTGGCGGCGGCACTGCGGAATATCGAAACCTTGATCGCCAACCCCTTGTTCAGAACGCGTATCGGACAGGCGTTCGACTTTGAACACATCGAGGCAGCGCTTCGTTATACGTCTGTCGGCGGCGCCAAGGCCGTACTGGTGGCCTGATGTCGCCAGATGGTCTGCGCTGGCGGGGCGAGCATCCTCGTGATGCAAACAAGCCTCCGTCGATGGCGGAGGCTTGAAAAGGCGGCGGGAAGTCCCGCCGCCAACCGACCGGGGGATCGGTTACTTGCTGTCTTCCGGCAGCGCGAAGGCTTCCAGTGTGTCCCCCATCCTGGTGCCAAGCGAGCCATGGCCACCGGCCATGATCACCACGTACTGGCGGCCGGTCTTGTCCGAGACATAGCTCATCGGATTGGCCTGGCCACCGGCCGGCAGACGCCCCTTCCACAGCACCTTGCCGTTGCGGATGTCATAGGCGCGCAGATAGTAGTCCAGGGTCGCGCCAAGGAAGGCCACGCCACCGCCGGTGGTCACCATCCCGCCAAGGCTGGGTACGCCCAGCGGCAAGGCAATCGGAACCGGTGCACTGTCGCGGGTAGTGCCGTTCTTCAGCATCCAGCTCTTCTTCATGGTCTTCAGATCGACTGCGGCGACATAACCCCACGGCGGTGCCTGGCAGGGGAAGCCCAAGGGAGACAGGAAGGCCTTGATTTCCACCGCGTAGGGGGTGCCGTACTGCGGCTGCAGGCCCATTTCGTTGCCACCGGCGGTGTCCGCATTGGCCTGCGCACGGGGCACCAGTCGTTCCAGGAAGCCCATGAAATTGGGGTTCAGCAGCATGACCTGGCGGACCGGATCGATGGCGGCGCCGCCCCATTCGAAGATGCCCAGCGGTCCGGGCGAGATCAGGGCACCCTTGATCGGGCCCTTGCCGTCATCCACGGTCTGCGGAGTGAAGGGGCCTTCGTAGCGGTGTTGTCGGAAGATGATCCGGCAAGCCAGCTGATCAAAAGGCGTGGTACCCCACATATCGGCTTCCTTGATCGGGTCCTTGGGCAGATAGCTCAGGGCCGAGAAAGGCTGGGTCGGCGACAGCTTGTCACCGGGAGCGGGGTTGTCGGTAGGCACCGGTTTTTCCGGCGCCGGCACCAGCAGCTGGCCGGTCGCCCGGTTCAGCACATAGATGTCGCCACGCTTGGTGGTGGCGATCAGGGCCGGGACCTTGCCGCCGTCACGATCCAGGTCGACCAGACTGGGCTGACCGCCGATATCCATGTCCCAGATATCGTGATGCACGGTCTGGTAGACCCAGCGGACCTTGCCGGTGGCCAGATCCAGGGCGACGATGGCGCTGTTGTACTTCTCCGCCTCGGGAATCCGGTCACCGCCCCAGGTATCCGGGGTCTGATTGCCCATCGGAATATAGGCCAGGCCCAGCTTTTCGTCGACGCTGGAAACACCCCAGGAATTGGGCGAGTTGTTGACGTAATGTTCGCCATCCTTCAGCGGGGCGCTCTGGTCCGGACGCGCCGGATCCCAGGCCCACAACAGCTTGCCGGTCACCGTGTCATAACCGCGGATGACGCCCGAAGGTTCATCGTTGGAATAGTTGTCGGTGACACTGGCCGCGACCACCAGCACGTGGCGCGAGACGGCAACGGGCGAGGTCGGCATCAGGAAACCTCGTTTGGTCATGCCCATGCCGTGATACAGCCCGATCACGCCGTGGTCGCCGAAGCTTTCGCACAGTTTGCCGGTATCGGCATCCAGGGCGATCACGGTGGCATCCATGGTCGTGGCAAAGATGCGGCGCGGGCATTCGCCGACGGCGATCGGTGCATGGGTATCCGCAGCGGGTGGCACACCGGTGCTGGTGGCTGCCGCCGGGGCTCCCGCCGTATCGGCGGCGGCATCCCAATAGGACACGCCACGACAGATCATGTGCTGGTAGCTCTTGGCATCACGATTGATCTTGGGATCATGTCGCCACAGCTCCTTGCCGGTGTCGGGGTCCAGCGCGATCACGATATTGTGCGGCGTGCAGATATAGAGCTTGCCGTTGACCTTGAGTGGGGTCACCTCGTTGGCGATCTCCACCGGATCATCGGGCCCCTTGAAATCACCGGTATGGTAGGTCCATGCCGGCTGCAGCTTGGCCACGTTTTCAGGGGTGATCTGGCTGGCGGGGGCGTAGCGGTCGCCGTAACCGTTGCTGCCGAAGGCTGTCCAGTCCTTGCCGTTGCTGCCGGGCGCGGGGCTGCCGACCTGACTGCCGGCATCATCGATGGTGGCATGGATGTCGTGATAGTCCTTGAACTGGGACACGATGCCGACACCGGCGATGACGGCCAGGCTCAAGCCCAGCGGTGCCCGGCCGCCCTTGCCCGGCAGTCCGCGCTGGACCATTGGCAACAGCAGCAGCAGCCCCAGCAGGAACCAGATATCCAGTCGTGGCAGCAGCTGCCACCAGTCCAGTTTCACTTCAGCCACGGCCCAGACCGTGCTGGCCAGCAGGACCAGTGCATAGAGCCACAGGGCCGAGCGCCGGGCGGACAGCAGCAGAGCACCGCTGAGGGCGATGCCGGCACCGGCGAGCAGGTAATACCAGGACCCGCCCAGGCGGATCAGCCACAGGCCGGCGATGGCCGTGGCCAATCCCACCAGCAGAAACAGCGCACCGGACAAGCGAGGCCAACGCTTGTTGTGCAGAGGAGGTGTGCTCATAGATTCAGATCCATCTTCAGGTTGGTAATCGACTTTCCACACAGCTGCACGAAGGGTATGGCTGGCAGATAGGTACGGACGTCCATCCGGTCCGCGTCTGCCATCAAGCTGTTCCGCACGATGGGCCGGAAGCTCGCGATCAATGCACTGCCCACAGGCTGGAATCCTCGTCACCTCGATCAATGTCGGGATCAATGTCAGGTGGGGCGAGAGGTGACCCGGTGACGAGCCATTGAATCCTAGCAGTCTGCGACAAAAAAACACATGTGGCTGTGCAATAAGCTTTGGCGTCGCTGCAGATCAGGGACTGCGCCTTCATCGTCAGGCATCGCTGAAGCCTGTATCCACGGCCGTGGCGTCATCCACTGGAAGCTGGAAGAATGCCGTCAAGGTGTCATCCGGCGCCGCGGTGAACCCGGGCCGCCCGGCGATTCGGGCGGCAATATGCGACATGATTGGGCGGCAAGCTTCTCGACACAGGCCGTTCCGTCATCGGCCTCCGGCTCTGAATGGCCTGATCGCGAAACGCGATCGCAGTCGGTGGCCTGCCATGCCGGCTGACGAAATCAAGGCTTGGTGCTGGCTTGTCTGGCACTTGCCCGTTGGCCCTCCCAGCTGTTTGGCGGCGAGGGTGGGTGATGTTCCGCACTGCGCTTGCAGACAACGTGGCGGCCGGGCCGGCTGCTGCGGGCAACTGGTATCTGATTGGTTAAAGGTCCATAATGTCACATGGCAGTGCGTCGTCTGCCCCGGTCGGGAAGACGCCGAGTCCCGGCTGTCCTCCCTGCAGGGAGGTCGGCTCCGGGTCGACCATCGTGATCCAGGCCGGGCGTGACCGGCGACGCCGCCATGCAAAGCCAGCCTGAAGTGGTTGCATGATGGTCATGCCATCGCCCCGCCTCGGTCAGCCATGCGTCAGCGCAGACATGAGGCTGGATTTCAAACGGTCCACCCGGTGTTCATCGTGTTTGATGCGGACGGGGAATCCCCGTCTCGTCGGCACAGAACCTCGAGGATTTTTTGGATCGATTCAAATCTTGTGGATGTTTGCACAATCAGGTGCGGTGGTTCCGGATCCGGGGCAGATGACCGGGTTTGAAATACAAGGTGATGGTGCCGTAAGCGGCGACAGGTTCTGCGGAACGGTTGCCACCAGAATTTGAGCTGGAACACAAGCTAAGGATTTTCCAACGCGTATGAACAATAAAACTTCAAGCGGTATGTGGCCGGCGATCGCCGGCGGCATACTGATACTGCTGGGGCTCGTATTTGCCGCTGGCGGTGGTTACCTGGCCAGTCTCGGTGGTTCCTGGTACTACCTGCTGTCCGGTGCGGGCATTGTCATTTCCGGTGTGTTGCTGGCCCGCGGCCATCGCAGTGGTCTGTCGCTGTTTGCCCTGGTCCTGCTGGCCACGGTGATCTGGTCCATTGCCGAAGTGCGTTTCGACTGGTGGCAGCTGGTGCCGCGCATTTCCGTGTGGTGGGTGCTGGGCGTGGTCCTGCTGCTGCCCTTCATCAATCACAAGCTGGGTGAGCCCGGCAAGCGCAGCGGCAATGGCGCGCTGGTGCTGGCGGTGCTGGCCGGTGCAGTGACCCTGGCGGCTGGTCTGTTCAACAAGACCCATGATCTGGCCGGTACCGTGCCCGAAGTGGCGGGTGCCACCGATGCGGAAGATGCACCCGGTGTGAGCGACAAGGACTGGACCCAGTATGGTCGTTCCAGCTTCGGTGACCGCTTTGCGCCTGCCAAGCAGATCACCCCGGAAAACGTGTCCAAGCTGAAGCTGGCCTGGACCTTCCACACCGGTGATTTCAAGGGTCCCAACGATCCGGGTGAAATCGCCAACGAAGTGACCCCGATCAAGGCCGATGGCAAGCTGTTCATCTGTACGCCGCACAATATCGTGATGGCGATCGATCCGGACACCGGTGCCGAGCTGTGGCGCTACGACCCGAAGATCAATCGTGATGCCAAGAGCTATCAGCACATGATCTGCCGCGGCGTGACCTATTATGATCCGTCCAGCTTCGCTGCCAATGCGGATGTGGCCACTGCCGCTTCCGCCGCGCCGGCTGCTGCGACCAGCACCGCCGTCGCCGCCAGCTCGGCGATCATGGCCGAGTGCCCCCGCCGCATTTTCGCGCCGACGGCCGACGCCACCGTGATCGCCTTGAATGCCGATACCGGCAAGCCCTGCGACAGCTTCGGCGACCATGGCAAGATCGATCTGACCCAGGGCATGCCGATGAAGCAGCGCGGGTTCCTGAATCCGACCTCGCCCCCGGCCATCAGCAAGCATATCCTGATCCAGGCCGCCTCGGTCACCGACAATGATTCCAGCTTCGAGCCCTCGGGCGTGATTCGCGGCTACGACGTCGACACCGGCAAGCTGGTCTGGAACTGGGATCCGTCCAACCCGGATGACACCGCGCCGCTGGCTCCGGGCAAGGTCTATGTCCACAATTCGCCGAACTCCTGGTCGGTGTCCAGCGTGGATGACAAGGCCGGCCTGGTCTATATCCCGATGGGCCTGCAGACCCCGGATATCTGGGGCGGCAATCGCAATCCTGAAGGTGCCAAGTACGCGACCTCGATCGTGGCTCTGGACGTGAATACCGGCAAGATCCGCTGGAGCTTCCAGACCGTGCACCACGATGTGTGGGACATGGACGTCGGCGGTCAGCCGACCCTGGTCGATCTGGATACACCGCAGGGCAAGCAGCCCGCGCTGATCGCCTCGACCAAGACCGGCAACATCTTCGTGCTCAACCGCCTGACCGGCAAGCCGATCGTGCCGGTGACCGAAGAGCCGGCCCCGCAGGGTGCCGCTCCCGGCGATACCGTCAGCCCGACCCAGCCGCATTCGGCACTGTCCTTCAGCCCGACCACGGCCAAGGAGTCGGACATGTGGGGTACTGATCCGTTCAGCCAGCTGGTCTGCCGGATCGAGTTCAAGAAGCTGCGCTACGAAGGCCAGTTCACTCCGCCGTCGACCCAGGGCACCCTGGCCTATCCCGGCAACTATGGCGTGTTCGACTGGGGTGGCGTCACCGTGGATCCGGTGCGTCAGCTGCTGATCGCCAACCCGAACTACCTGGCATTCGTATCCAAGCTGTACCCGCGTGACCAGATCAAGGTCGAAGGGGGCTCCGGTACCGAGCAGGGCCTGCAGCCGATGAAGGGCACTCCGTTCGCGGTGGATCTGCATCCGTTGATGTCGCCGCTGGGTATTCCCTGCCAGTCGCCGCCGTGGGGTTACATGACCGCCGTCGATCTGCGCACCATGAAGAAGGTCTGGATGCACAAGAACGGTACCGTGGTCGACAGCGCTCCGCTGCCGATTCCGCTGCCGCTGGGCGTGCCCAGCCTGGCCGGTGCGATGACCACCGGTGGTGGCGTGGCCTTTATGGCCGCGGCCCTGGACAACGTGCTGCGTGCCTATGACGAGCGTACCGGCAAGGTGTTGTGGTCGACCCGTCTGCCCGCCGGTGGTCAGGCCACTCCGATGAGCTATGTCTCGGACAAGAACGGTCGCCAGTACGTGGTGATCATGGCCGGTGGCCATGGTTCGCTGGGTACCAAGATGGGTGACTCGCTGGAAGCCTACGCGCTGCCTGAAGGCACGGCTGCCAACGGCAAGTAAGCGAACTGCCCGGACCGGGCGGCGGCTTTGACGTCGCCGCCCCCTGAGCCAGCCCCCGCCATCGGCGGGGGCTTTTTTGTTTTCGCACCGGGATTTCGCGTGCCTGCAGCGCGGAATGGCTTCGGTCGGACACGAGGTGTTTGCGTTCGCAGCATGTCGCCGGGCCGGCCTGCACGCCTATATCGGTATCCGTGCTGGGGTCTTGACTGCGGCGGCGCACCACTGACGGTGCTTGCAAAGCTTTCCGGCATGCGGCCGAATAACGCAGTGTCGGCCGTTGCAGCGGCCATGCCAGCTTGTATCTGCCGTTTTCGAGCCAGCCAGGGAGTTGATGTGATGCATTCGATAAGACGGCGTATGCGCCCTTGTTCTCCACTCTTCATGAGAGCGCTCCCCGATCTGGCGTATGCCGCCAGACCATCGTCGTGGTCGCAGGATCGCCTGCTGAAGGAGGGGGCCTATGGGCGGCGCTGAATCGGGCGGGCCGGTGGATCTGCATCGCCGGCGTTTGCTGCAAGGCACCCTGGCTGGCGTCGGCCTTGCCTGGCTGCCATGGGATACCCTGCTGGCTGATGGTGCTTCCGCATCCGCAGCAGCCGAAGTACGCGCCAGCCCGGACTGGAATCAGCTGGTCCAGTGGTTGACCGCTGCAGATCTCGACGGTGCCGTCTTGTTGCGCGGGCATCAGGCGCTGGCGGCAACCCGCCCCGGATTCGAGTCGGCCTGGCCGGAGCTGCTGGCGGCGATGCGCCAACAGAGAGTGCACGATCCCGATGCGTTGGCGGCTTCACCCTTGTTTCAACAGGAACCCCAGCGAGCCATCGCGCTGGCCATCATCAGCGCCTTCTATCTGGGCCATGCCGGCGAGGATGATCAGCGCCAGCTGGTCAGTTACGAACAGGCGCTGATGTATCCGCCGACGCTGGATATCACCGTGATTCCGACCTATGCACGCGGCGGCTACAACGACTGGGTAGCCGCGCCACCGACCGGCATCACCGAAGGACAGGGTTAATCGAATGGCGACACATGTGGATTATGATGCCGATGTCATTGTCGTCGGCTCCGGCATGCTGGGTTCGTTGGCCGCGACGGCCCTGGCCGTGGCGGGAAAGTCGGTGATCATGCTGGAAGCCGGGCCGCGCATGCAGCGCTGGCAGGTGGTCGAGAACTTCCGCAATACCGCTGACAAGACCAATCCCAATCTGCCTTATCCCGACCTGCCATGGGCCATGAAGTCCTATGGCGGCAAGTATTCGGACACCTATTGGCGAAATACCGGACCATTTCCGTTTCGTCCCGGCATGCTGAAAGTCGTGGGCGGCACTACCTGGCATTGGGGTGCGGCGACCTGGCGTTATCTGCCCAGCGACATGAAGCTGCACAGCACCTATGGCGTGGGTCGTGACTGGCCGATCAGCTACGAGGATATCGAGCCCTGGTACCAGCTGGCTGAGGAGGCGATGGGGGTGGCCGGCAATGATGCCGATGATCAGACGGGCAAAGGGGGAACCCAGGCGCCGCGGCGCTCCAAGCCTTATCCGATGCCGGCACTGGGGTGGAGCGATTTCACCCGCAAGGTGGCGGATCGTCTGAACGGGGCGGGCTTTCATTTCATCGATGAACCCAATGCGCGGAACAGTCGCCCCTATGATGGTCGTCCTGCGTGTCGAGGCAACAACAACTGCATGCCGGTATGCCCGATCGGTGCCATGTTTTCCGGGGATATGCAGGTTGCCAAGGCCGAAGCCGCCGGCGTGAAGCTGATCAGCGAAGCGGTGGTGCACAAGCTGGAAAAGGGAGCGGGCGGAAAGATCACGGCCGTTCGATATCTGCGCCCCGATGGCAGCGAGCATCGCCTGACCGCGAAATACGTGATCGTCGCCGCCCATGCGATGGAGACACCCAAGCTGCTGTTGATGTCCGATGTTGCCAACAGTTCCGATCAGGTCGGACGCAATGTGATGGGACATACCGGCGTCAGCCTGCTGTTTCTTTCCAAAGAACCTCTGTGGCCGGGTCGGGGGCCGCAGCAGCAAGGTGGCATCATGGACTGGCGCGATGGCGACTTCCGTCGCAGGCATTCGGCCGGCAAACATTCGCTTTCCAATGCGGTTCCCAACCATGAGGTCGCGGCGCGCCTGCTGGCGCAAGGCGTGATCGGCAGCGCCCTGAATCGCCGTATCCGCGAGGACTCCGCCCGCTGGGTCAGTGTCTCGACCATGCTGGAACAGCTGCCGGATCCAGCCAATCGCATTGTGCTCTCCTCCAGTCGACGCGATGCACTGGGCTTGCCGATGCCGGATCTTTACAACGATCCCGGCGATTATCTGCGTGCAGGCGTGGCGCCGATGCGTCAGGACTACCGTCGTTTCGTGGAACTGTTCGACGGTGAGTTGATCAAGGATGACGGCGAGCTGGAGAATCACGACCATCTGATGGGATCGGTGATCATGGGCGCCGATCCGCGCGATTCCGTGGTCGATGGCGATTGCCGAAGTCACGACCATCCCAATCTGTTTCTAGTTACCACCGGCGTGATTCCCGCAGCGGGTGTAGTCAACCCCACCTTGACCGGGGCGGCACTGGCGTTGCGGGTGGCCGATCTGCTGGGGCGTGAGGCATGAACCGGCGCATACGCTGGCTTGCAGCCGCCGCGATCCTGCTTGTTTCAGGCGCGTTGCTGGCACAGGAGGGCGCGGTCGACGCAGCGGCCCGGCTGGCCAAGGGGCGCTATCTGGTCACAGCGGCTGATTGTGTCGCCTGCCATACCGTGCCGGGCGGCAAGCTGATGGCTGGCGGGGTGCGCATCACCACACCGGTCGGCGAGCTGGTGACGCCCAACATCACCCCGGATGTCGAGCATGGCATCGGCGGCTGGACCGAAGACGAGTTCTATCACGCTCTGCATGAAGGCATCGGCCGGCACGGTGAATACCTGTACCCGGCGTTTCCCTTTGATGCCTATACCCATTTGAGTCGGGACGAAGTGGCCGCGATATGGGCCTATCTGCAGTCAGTGCCTGCCGTGCCCGTGAGCGCACCACCGTCCTCGTTGCGCTTTCCCTACAATCATCGCAGCCTGTTGTGGGGCTGGCGGCTGCTCAATTTCAGGCAGGCCGATGAACGCCCTGTGCCGCCTCTGGATACGCCCGTTGCACGCGGTCAGCATCTCGCCGAAGCGCTGGCACATTGCGGCACCTGTCATACGCCGCGCAATGCCTCGATGGGTATGGATGCCGGACGATCGATGCAGGGGGGCAGTCTGGGGGGCTGGTATGCTCCGGACCTGCGCCCCGGGGGAGAAAACTCGATAGCGGCATGGTCTGACGAGGAGCTGGCCAGCTATCTGAAAACAGGGCGCGGCCCTCATGCGGTGGCGGCCGGGCCGATGGCGGAAGTCGTCGAAAAATCCTTGTCGGAACTGCCGACAGGCGATATCGATGATCTGGTCGCGTGGCTGCGCAGCCTGCCGCAGGATCCGGTTCGTGCCGGCCAGCCCGCGCCGGTGCCGGCGAGCTCAGGCGCGGCAGGCACAGCTGCCTTGCTGGGTGAGTTGCGGCATACCTACCATGGTGAGCAGCTGCCTGACGATGGTGCCCACATCTTCGCAGGCCTGTGCAGCAGCTGCCATGGCCTGGACGGGCGAGGCGGGCCGGATCGCGTCTACCCGGATCTGCTGCAGGCGGCCTCGGTCCATGGCGCACAAGCTGACAATCTGGTCATGGTCATCCTGCAAGGCGTGCACCGTTCTGCGCCGGCGCGACCTGCCGACATGGCGGGCTATGCCAACCAGCTGGATGATGACCAGGTAGCGGCATTGACCAACTGGATCTCGGCCCGGGCCGGGGTGACGCGACACGTCGATGCTGCAGAGGTGGCGCGTCTGCGGGCGCAGAGCGCCACCAGCAGCCGTGGACTGCGTGCCATCCTGATCGGCGTGGGGGCCGGTGTCTTGCTGGTGCTGGTGCTGATCCTGCTGTCGCTTCGGAGAAGACGGCGACGCTGATGCCTCTGGCGATCACCGGGGGCGGTTCCGTTTCGGCGGCAGCCTCCGGTGATCAGCGTATGCACGAGATGAAACCGGGGGCTGGCCGACGGCAACAGTCGGCATGTCCGGGAATGAGTTCACTCCGTGAGCCGAGATGCAGGCAGCTGGTCTCGCAATGCAACGGCGGACACGGCGGATCTGGTTCGTGGCCAGGGCCTCCGGGATAGATGCGCATCGAGGTGCTCCCGACAGCTGCTGGGCCCTTGCCGGACTCGCGGAAATGCCTGCTCGCTTTTCTGCCGCCGCGTGAGCTGCTAGGGGAAGGTGCGTCCTGTCACCGGCAGGGTTATGGCAGCGGCATGCCGGGTGCGGTGCATGACCTTCGGCGGGTCGGCGCCGGGGAATAGGATAAATGGCTCTGCCTGGGGCTGCAGGCAGCGATTGCGCAGCCCGATGCAGCACGATCCCGGCGCAACTCAGGTTGAGGCGGCCAGAAGCTGGCTGAATCCACCGGCTCCAGCCGGCTGAGGCCTGGGCAACAGAGGGGCGCACGTGGCTGCCCTGGTGGACCATGATCCTTTACAGGCAGGCGCGGGCAGCAAAGCCGGGAGCGACAAGCCCCGCTTTTCATCCTGACGATGATGCGTACCTGCTTTCATGCGGGTATCGAGCAGATCTGCGATGCCGTCTTGTCTTGCCGGATGGGTGAATTTTCGGCCGGGGAGTCGCCAGCCAGGACTATTTGCGGCAACATCGTCAGCGGACGTCATCTGGACCTTGCCTTGCCTGCAAGCCGTGATGATGAAAGGCCTATGTAGCCGACGTATGGATCGATACGGATCGGTCACCTGAACCCAATCAAGGACCCATTGGATGACTTCTTGCCCGGCCATGGGGCTGCCGAGACTGATCGAGTGCAACGAAGCCGAGCACGCGCAGGCGATCCGTGCCATTTTCAATCATGCCATCGAGCATTCCACCGCCTTGTACGAGTACGCACCGCGGTCGGCTGAGCGCATCCAGGCCTGGTTTGCCGCCAAGCGCGAAGGCGGCTTCCCGGTGCTGGGCGCCATCGATGCCGACGGAGAGCTGCTGGGTTTTGCAACCTGGGGCCCGTTTCGGCCGTTCCCCGCCTACAAGTATTCCATGGAACACAGCGTCTACGTGCGCCACGACCAGCGTGGCAAGGGTGTGGGCTCGATGTTGCTGCAGGCCTTGATTGCCCGCGCCGCCGAGGCGCAGGTTCATGTCCTGGTCGGCTGCATCGATGCGGCCAATACAGGCAGCATCCGGCTGCACCAGCGCTTGGGTTTCAGCCACGCCGGGACTTTTCCCCAGGTGGGTTTCAAGTTCGGCCGCTGGCTGGATGCGGCGTTCTACCAGCTGAGCTTGGCCGGGCCTGATCAGCCACAGGATGGCTGAAGCCGGATGGCGCGATCAGCGTCGCCCTTCAGGCCGCCGGTAGCCGAGGGCAACGGGCCGCTCAGTGATTGACAGGATGCCGGCATTGACCGTTGCCTGGGTGCAGGAACGGGACGGCAGATCACGGGAAAGCGGCGGCAAGCGGGTCATGCCACCCACATGTGCACGACAGGCTCCCAGACGTGGGTTCCACTCTTCGGCATCACGATGATCGGATGTCATCTGAAATCAGGTCGGCCCGAGACTCTGCTGGAATGGTCGGCCTTCAGGGCAACACTGAAGTGACAGTTTCTGGAGAGATGGCCGAGCGGTTCAAGGCAGCCGTCTTGAAAACGGCCGTAGGTGCAAGCCTGTCGTGGGTTCGACCGGTTCCATCGGAACAGCCGCAGGCTGGTCATCCCACCCTCTCGGGCCCGCCGCCTTTCAGCGCGACGCGGCTCTGTCGCCCACCAGGCTAAACACCTCAGATCCGCTGGAATCGCCAGTCCGAGCGCAATGCTTGGACCAAGTTGTTCAGGAGAGATGGCCGAGCGGTTCAAGGCAGCCGTCTTGAAAACGGCCGTAGTTGCAAGCCTGCCGTGGGTTCGACCGGCTTCATCGGAACAGCCGCAGGCTGGTCATCCCACCCTCTCGGGCCCGCCACCTTTCAGCGCGACGCGGCTCTGTCGCCCACCAGGCTAAACACCTCAGATCCGCTGGAATCGCCAGCCCGAGCGCAATGCTTGGACCAAGTTGTTCAGGAGAGATGGCCGAGCGGTTTAAGGCAGCCCTCTTGAAAACGGCCGTAGGTGTAAGCCTACCGTGGGTTCGACCGGCTCCATCGGAACAGCCGCAGGCTGGTCATCCCTCCCCCAAGGGCCCGCTGCTTCTCCGGGTGACGAGGCTCTGTCACCCACCAGGCAAGACACCTCACATCCACTGGAATAGCCAGTCCGGGCGCAACGCCTGGACCAAGTTGTTCAGGAGAGATGACTGAGCGGTTCAAGCCAGCCGTCTTGAAAGCGGCCGTAGTTGCAAGCCTACCGTGGGTTCGACCGGCTTCATCGGAACAGCCGCAGGCTGGTCATCCCACCCCAACGGTCGCGACAGGCTCTAAGAAGCGAGCAGGTCACCTCTAGCATCACCATCGTCGGAGCGATCTGGAGCTAGGCGCGTGCCGAGGATTCCGTTAGAATGATCGAGCTTCAGTGCAACACTGAAGTGACAGTTCCTGGAGAGATGGCCGAGCGGTTTAAGGCAGCAGTCTTGAAAACTGCCGTAGGTGTAAGCCTACCGTGGGTTCGAATCCCACTCTCTCCGCCACTCCCCCAAAGTTGCGAATCCTCAAAGTCTTCGATGCCTCTCCGATTCCACGTTGAGAGTGGGACGAGCACCCACGCGGGTTCGACGCGCGCAGCGCGAACAGCCGCAGGCTGGCCCCGAGCGTAAGCGAGCGGGTGAGGCGCTAAGCGTTGAATCATCCCACTCTCCCCGCCACTGATTTCGATCGATAGTTCGTGGCAGACCGTAGTGTGAGGGTGTGCAGAATTTCGTGTAACCGGGATTTGAATTACCGCTGAGGAAGTCGCCCCTCGAACTGAATCGTAAAGCGGTTCAAGGCGGCCTTCCAGTCGCGGATCGGCATCGTCCATTTCTTGCTGATGTTGCGCAGCGCCAAGTAGAACAATTTCAGCAGTGCGTCGTCGCTCGGGAAGGAGCCGCGATTCTTGGTGAGTTTGCGCAGACTCATGTTGACCGACTCGATCGCGTTGGTGGTGTAGATCACTTTGCGGATCTCTGGTGGGTAGTCGAAAAACGGGATCAAGCGGGACCCGTTGCGCCGCCACGACTGACCGATCGGCGGGTACTCGGTGTCCCACTTTGCTTCGAACTCGGTGAGCCGCTGCTCGGCCCCCTCGACGGTCGCGCAGGCATAGATGCGCTTGAGGTCGGCCGCCACTTCTGCCCGCCGTTTCCACGACACGTAGTTCGAGAGTGCCCCACCTGAGGTGGTTTCGCGCGAGCTCGGCGTGAGTGTGAGCACGCTGGAGATTTGGCGCGCCCACGCGCTGGGCCAGCCGGCTCAAGACCGGACATGGAGCGCGGCGGCACGGCTGCAGGCAGTGATTGTGACCGCCGCGATGGATGAGACTTCGCGCAGTGCGTGGTGTCGCGAAAACGGCCTCTACCTGCATCAATTGCAGCAGTGGATGGACAGCGCGACCCAATCGCTGGCGACGCCGGAGGAAGCCCGGGCCAGCCCCTCGCAAACCAAGGATGACCGACGTCGGATCAAAGACCTGGAGCGTGAGCTCCGGCGCAAGGATGCGGCCTTGGCGGAGGCGGCAGCCTTGCTGGTGCTGTCAAAAAAGGGCCGGTGTCAAGCCCTTCGTACCAATGACTGACGGCATGAAACGGTAAGTGGGACAATAGGTTATCTATTGCGGAGGCGGCTATGGGAGGTCTCAGTATTGTGAGCTAGGAGCCACATAGGAGCGTCGGGAGAGTCAGGGGCATCGTGCTTCGTAGGGCTCGATTGCCTACACAGCGGCGCTTATCGGTTCATCGTAGCCCAATACGTCGTCACTTTTCAGAATAACGAATGCGCAGCTTCGGGCTACGCGCCCGAGGAATCATCCGTTTAGTCAGCGACCAGCATCCGCTCGATTTCGGGTGTGTGGTATTGCTGCAATGGGATCGGGCGACTCATGCCGGCTGATGAACGCAATACGCATCAGCCGGCCAGTCGATTTTTCGGATCCACGCTTGGCGTTGGAAAGCGCCACGCTCGGCTTGTCCCCTGATGGAGGACGCGCACAGTCTCATGCAAGCGACCGGGTCAGGCTTCCAACAGGTGCTGCAGGTAATGCGCGACATCGACTGTTTCAATGCCGTGTTTTGCATTGAATGTGTTGGCCTTGTCCCACCACATCCCATCACCCAGCGCGAAGGCGGCCCGGTAGCGCGTCATGACATCATCAGGAGCCAATGCAAGGTCGGCGCGCAACTTATCCAGCGACCACAGCGTCTTCTCGAACGCATATCCGGTGACGCGCTCGACGACCTCGGCCAACTCGCCATAGGAAATCGTATCGCCGGCCACATACACCACCTCGTTGGCGATGCGCGGCTCGGCCAGCAGTATCTCCGTGGTGAGCCTGCCAATGTCTTCCGGCGTCGTGACCGTGACCCTGGTGTCCCAGGTGCCCAGGCCATGGACAGTCTTGGCGGCAAGGTTCACCACGTCGAACGCCGGCTCGAACAGGAAGCTGGTGAACATGCCGGTGGAGATGATCACCCACTCGGTCTGCTGCTGCGCGCGCAGCAGTTGGCGTACTTCATATTGCTCGTCGAACACCGGTTGGCCACTGCCCTGTCCGACCACATCGTAGTCAACGCCGAACTGCCACGGGAAATAGCGCTCGACCTTGGCGGCTAGCGCGGCGCGGGTGATTTTCAACTGCGTGCCGGGGCCAGCGACGAAGCCGGTGCAATTGACCACCGTGCGATAGCGCTCAAACAAGGCTTGCAGGGCGGCGGCATCGCCAGCCAGATCGAAGCCAATGACCTGCACGCCCAACGCCTGCAAGATACCGAGACTTTCGATATCCCCGGGGCGGGAGCTGGAGACAGTCTGCGGTGAGACAACAACCGTGACCGATTGGCGGCGCTCGGCCGCGCGCGGAGCGAGCGCACGCAGCACCGCCATGCCCAGTTGACCGGCGCCAAGGACCAACAGGTCACGGCGATAGGATTCGTTTGCTGACATAGGCATAATTTCTCATACTCAAATAAATGAATCATTTCGCTCCAGCCCGCGAGAACGGCGAACGAGCGACTCCGCTACGAGAATCACGCAAAATTGTGCTTCCATCCTTGTCACATGCATGGAAGTTTAGTTCCATGGGAGTAGATGAAAAAGCGGACAAAGAAATTTTCACTATTTGAATAAATGCAATAATTAGTCGTTTCAGCCCTCATGCGATGAGGGCCCCAACGCTGGCGTCTTAGCGCGCCCACCCTCACAAGGAGATGTTCACCATGGATAGACTGCAAGCCATGGTGACTTTTGTGCGCGTGATCGAGGCCGGCAGTTTCAAGCAGGCTGCCGATACGCTGAACGTGCTTGCGTCAACCGTCACGCGCAACATCAAGGAACTGGAATCGCACCTGGGCACGCGGCTGCTCAATCGCACGACGCGCGCTGTCAGCGCCACCGATGCAGGTCTGCGCTTCTACGACAGTTGCAAGGCGATCCTGCGTGAACTGCAGGAGGCCGAGGCCCAAGCTTCTCAACAAGCCGAAGCGCTACACGGCACGATCAAGATCGGCACCACCTCGTCGCTGGCCAGGCATTGCCTGATTGCAGCTTTACCAGCGTTCATTCGCCGCCACCCCCGAGTCAAACTGGAACTGCATCTGTCTGACATCACGGCAGATGTCGTTCGACAGGGACTGGACTGTGTGATCCGCACCGGCAACCTGCGCAACTCACAGTTGGTGGCCCGGCGCATCGCTCGCTTTCACTGGATCGTCTGCGGCGCCCCGGATTACCTTTCGCAGCACGGAACGCCTGGCAACCTCCAAGACTTGCAACAGCACGTCGCGGTGGGCTACCACGGCGGCCAAGCTGGACGCCTGGCACATTGGAATTTCCAGGACGGCGCGCAGACCACTGCCATTGCCATGCGGGAATGCATCCGCGTCGATGACACCGACGCCTACGTGGAAGCCGGTATCGCCGGCCTGGGCCTGATCCGCGTGGCCAGCTACATGGTGCGAGATCACTTGGCTGCAGGCCGACTGGTCCGTGTGCTGGAGGCGGCGAATGCCGAACCGGAGCCAATTTCCGTTCTTTACCCACACAGCCGGCACCTTTCCCCGGTAGTGCGGGCTTTCGTCGACTGGGGCAGCGAAGTGGTGGCGCGGGCATCGAGCCAGTGGTGATGCAACTGGCCATTGAAGACCTGCGGCTCCACCCTGATTCTGCGCTCTTACAAGTTTTCGATCCTGTACGATGAAGGCTCCCTGCACGCGAATGACTACGACTGCCTCAGTCCGTCGGCTGTTCTCGCAAGAATCTCGGCCAGAGAACACGGCGCGCATCCGGTCAAACGCTCGATGTCACCGCTGACGAGGTCATAGGCGCCGCGCGCCTGCCGCGCCTTCATGGATATCACTGCGTCGATAATGACCTCAGGCAGCCCTGCCTTGATCAGCCCGGCTCTCAGTCCTTCGGCGGGCATCACGTTCAAGACGAAAGGACGCTGCACAAGCTGCTCAATCAACCTGCAGACCGTTTCACCGCGCAGGACGTCAGATCCCGTCAGCTGATAAATGGCGCCCTCGTGGCCCTCACTGCTCAGTGCAGCGGCTGCTGCTTTGGCCACATCACTGCGCGAAACGAAACTGACGCGGCTGTCCGCAAGCGTGGGAAGCCCGCCTGCAGTCAAGGACATCCGCACCTCCTCGGCCAGCGTTTCGGAAAAATAGCTCATGCGCAGAATCGTCCAAGCGGGGATCGCACTCTTGATCAACGTTTGCTCACTGTGCCAGTACGCCGCGCCAACGGCTGGTTCCTCCTCACGCTGCGTTCCCGTTGCCGACAACAGGAAGACGTGACCGACCTGGGCGCGTGCCGCCGCATCCAGGGCCGCCAGCATCTGACGTGAGCGAATCCCCGGCTGCAGGTCAGGCCCAGGAATCAAGATCAGGCGATCCAGGCCCTGATAGGCCGCCGCCAGTGTCTCGGGTTGGTCGTAGTCGCCCAAGCGGCCTTCGTAGGCTCGATCGGTCTTGGGCGTGCGCGAAATCGCCACCACATCTTCCGCTGCGACCGTTTCTACAAGTGCCTGGACAACTGCACTGCCAAGCTGACCACTGGCACCGCTGACGCCTATTTTCATCATCACAATCCATGGTTATTTATTGTTCGTTAGGATAAATTTGTTCCTATAATCCAACAAGAACGCACTAATTCATGCGTGAGGTACACCAATGTTCCTGTCGGCCCGAAGGAGAAGCCATGGAGAATTTGGAGGCTGAATGTCGCGGCCTGGCAGACGTGATTGCACGCATTGGCGACAAGTGGACGGTCATGGTCTGTGGCCATCTGTCAGAAGGCACCCATCGTTTCAACGCGTTGAAGCACCGTATTCCCGGCATCTCTCACCGAATGCTGACCATCACCCTGCGCGGACTCGAACGCGATGGACTTGTGGCGCGCAAAGCCTATGCCACCGTCCCGCCGAAGGTTGAGTATTGCCTGACCCCATTGGGGCGAAGCCTGACAGAACCTCTGGCAGCCCTGGCAAGTTGGGCGCGAGAGAACCGGCAGGCCCTTGAACAATCCCGCGCCGCATTTGATCGTCGTACCGCGCGGGATTGAGCTGACTTTGTCGGAGAGCAGCGCTGGCGCTGTGAAGTGATGAAGCGCGCGCCGGTAATCAGCGGCGCATGCGAGGCCTCATCCCATCAAGTCGCGCCACTTGGTCATGCGCGCGCCCAGGTCGAGCGTATCGCCATCGACGCTGAAGAGGCCATCGCCCTGGTGGTGGATCAACCGCGTTTCCTTGCGTGCCGTATCAATCCAGACGCGTTGGACCTCCAGCACCCACAGGTTGTAGCGGCGTACCCAGCCATCATCGGCGACGCGGCATTCCAGGTTCGCCCAGCACTCGCGTACCAGCGGTGCCTCCACGGTTTGCGCGGATGCGGGCGTCAGGCCGAAATGGGCGAACTTGTCGAGTGCATCGCCCGAGCAGTTGCCGATGTCAACCACCGTCTCGGCCAGATCCACCGTGGGCACGGCCAGCACGCATTCGCCTGTGTCCGACAGGGCGTGATGGCTGTGGTCCCATGGCCCGATGATGGCCCCGACCAGGGGCGGATCGTGCTGCACCATCATGTGGAAGCCCATCGTCATCAGGTTGGCGCGGCCATCGGCATCGCGCGTGGCGACCAGCACGATAGGGCCGGATTCGAGGATGCGGTAGGCCTTTTCGGCGGGCAACTCATTGAACATGGTGTGATCTCCTAATGCCCGGAGAGGCACGTAGCATCCCGCCACGTGCCCGCCCTCGTGCGAAATTACTCTGCGAAATCAGTGGAATCGGATGCGCCACGCCATGCGTCCAGATCCTTGCGAACCGCCTGCATCTTCTGCTCGGCCAGCGTGTTGGCAATCTTGCCGGCGAACAAATGCACCGGCGGCTCGGCAACGGTTGCGGCTTGCAGGATTAGCGTGGCCACTTTCTCTGGGTCGCCTGCCTGCTTGCCGTCCAGGCCGTTCAAGTGCAGATCCAGCGAGGCCTGCGCCTCGGTGTAGTCAGCGATCGAACGCTTGGCCACCACCAGTGTGTCCTTGGACAGGAAACCAGTGCGCACCGGGCCGGGATAGACCGCGGTGGCCTTGATACCCAGCTCGGCCAGTTCGGCGGCCAAGGTCTCGGTCAGGCCAGCGATTGCGAACTTGGAGGCAACGTAGCTGCCCCAGCCCGCATAGCCGCCCTGGAAGCCGACGATGGAGGCCACGTTGAACACATGCCCGCTGCGCTGGGCGCGCAAGTGCGGCAGCGCGTGGCGCAGCACATGCAGCGGCGCGAACACGTTGACCTCGAAATTGCGGCGCAGTTCGGCATCGCTCAGCGCCTCGACGGTACCTTGCTGGCCGTAGCCGGCGTTGTTGACCACGCAATCGATGCGGCCGAAGGTGGCAACGGTCTTGTCGATGGCGGCTTGGACACTGGCCTCAGCGACCAGATCCACCTCCAGCGCAAGCAGCCGCTCACTACTATCCCCAAACGCCTGATGCAGGCTGGCCAGCGTGCGCGAGGTGGCGGCCACCGCATCCCCGCGGAGCAAGGCTTGCCGCGCAAGCGACAGGCCGATGCCGCGCGCGGCGCCGGTGATGAACCAGACTTTGGAAGGGTTTGCTTGTTGTTGCATGGATGAAAACTCCTGTGAGGTTGAAATATGGGTTGCGTTACTGGATGGCTATGCTCATGCCGCCGTCGGCCATGACTACTGCGCCGACGATGTAGCTGGCCTGGTCAGAAGCCAGGAAGGCGGCGACCTGCGCGATTTCCTCGGGACGCGCGGCGCGGCAAATGGG